>NZ_PHSN01000049.1 GCF_002871005.1 Acidimangrovimonas sediminis | reverse complement strand
ATCCTGCCGAGAAAATTCTACTTCCGCATCCCCTTAAGATCGGGGGGGATTACCGGACGATTGCAGAATTCGATGATCCTGCTGTGACCGAGATGCAAGTCCGACGAATACCAGTGGGCCATTTAGCTCACCTCTTGAGTTGCGCCTCCGTGGCCTCGCGCCCCTGCGGATCAGTGGACGACTGGGAGCCGTTGCAGGGCTTCGGCGCGCTCCAGCATACGAATGACAGTTCGGAGATTTGGGTAAAGACCTTGGGTGAAGGCTACCTCAATAGCCTTCACCACCGCTTCGATTGCGGGGCCAGCTAGTCCCTGTCGTTCCCCGAGGTGAAGTGCAAATTGCTTGAGGTCAGCAAGGCCAGGCAGCCCAAGCGAAACCACTTCGATGCGACTAAGAAAGGGGTCGGGCAAGGATGAGGTATCGTTGGCCGTCATGATCCAACTGATCCACGACATGTCGAAGCGCACCTGATAATAAGGGCATTCCCATTCCTTGGCGGTCGCGCGTTCGAGAAGGGGCAGCAGTGCTTCAGTCAGACTGCATCTCATTCCACGTGTGGATGTCGCCACTCCGGCCTTCTCGATTTCATCGACGACAATAATCGGGTTGGCCACGAGATGCTGCAGGATGGTTTGGAGCGGCTTTCCAGGGAAAGCTGACCCCCACCCACGCTGAGAGCCAACGACGCCGAACGAGGCCTGTTCGCCACTGGCCTCGACTGTTCTCAAAGGCACTGCCAACACCTCGCTGACCCTTCGCGCCCATACGCTCTTACCAATGCCCGGCGGTCCGTGAAGCAACAGCGGGGGCAAACGAAACCCCGTCTCCCCGCGGTGCGCTGACCTCCGCATCGCATGCCAAAGATGAGCGGTCGCGGCTTGCATCCAGGGCATTGCGGAATGCAGGCTTGCTGCTATCTCGTCAGCCTGCGCCTCCGAGGTTATGGGCGCCAGGCGCACCCCATCACGCAAGCGCCTTAGAGCCTCCCGATCCTCACGACGAAGGTGTCCCAGACCTGACGCCGCTTCTCGCCGTTCAACAACGTTCTCCGCCCTGCGCCGAATGCGTTTGCCCTCTGCCGGGGTGATCCGGACTGCCGGGGAAGGGACCTCCCATTCAATCCCTTCGTCTTCATCCTCTGAGCCGGGAGGCGGGGACGGAAGTTTCGCCGTCCGCAACTCCTGCAAGTGGGTGATCAAGCGGCGTTCGATCGCGTGACTGCTTTCGTTGCCGTCGAAGAAGCGGGCGTAGATGAAGGAGATCTTGGTCATTCCGGTTTTCCATGAAAATGGGGCGGACGCATTCCGCTCTCGCTGACCACTCAGGCGTGGAACTGCGGCGCTGGCGAAACCTGCCTCAGGCGCTGCGCGGGTGGAGATACTTGGGCGAGGTGACCTTGCGCCAATCGATCCCTTCGAACAGGGCCTCGAACTGGGCTTTGGTCATCGTCACGCGGCCTTCCGAAAGCTTCGGCCAGTAGAAGCCGTTGCCCTCGATGCGTTTGTAGATCAGCACGAGGCCGGTCCCGTCCCACATCAGGACCTTGATCTTGTCGCGCCCCTTGGAGCGGAACACGAAGAAGGCCCCGGAAAACGGATCGAGATCGAAGTTCTGGGCGATGTAATTGGCCAGCCCGTCCATGCCTTTCCGGAAGTCGACAGGCTTTGTGGCCAGGTAGATCCGGTACTTGCTCGAAGGATCGATCATGACGCGTGCCCCGCGACACGGATCAGCTTGAGCAGATCGGCCTCGGCGATGTCGAGCGGGAATTCGAGCGACAGCGCCCCGATGTGGAGCCGCCCCACGGTCGCCCCGGCCGCGGCGGAGGTCTGCGGGGCTTTCGGCGTATCGCCCACGCTGATCTCGGCAAAGGCCGGTTCTGCCACGGAAATACGTTCGCCACGCGCGCGGCGCGCGGCAACACCCCATTTCCGGACAAGGCATTCGTGCGCGCCAAGCTCCGCAGCTATGTCGCCAGGCGCTTCACCGTCTTCCACCATTCGCCGCACCGCCTCTCGCTTGAGGGCGTTTGGCCAGATGTTCTTGCCGGCCGAATTGGTCGTGATAGTGAAGCCCCACACCTCGCGGTCTGACATCTTCGCCTCCTGTGCTCATGTGGAGCTACAGGTATCACGGCAGCCAAATGCCTGGGCAGGGGGCAAAATGTGGGCCACATGCAACGCTTACACTCGTTCTCGCAGGAGCACCGCTGGTTCGAGGATTTCGCCGCCTTCTGTGCCTTCCTCGGCGTCGATGCCGCCCGGGGCACGCGCCTGACGCGGACGCTGCCAGGCGGTGGAAATCTGATCCTCGGCTGGGCGACGGGTGAGGCCCGTTTCTTGGAGCCGGTCGCCCAATGAGCGGCGACGACTGGACCGATCTCCAGAACGACGCGATCGTAGCGGATTACTTCGCCATGCTCGGCAACGAACTGGCGGGGCGTCCCTACAACAAGGCTGCCCACAACCGCGCCCTGCAGGAAGCGACTGGGCGAACCAAAGGCTCGATCGAGTTCAAGCACCAGAACATCTCGGCGGTCCTGGTCGGGCTGGGCGAAACTTGGATCCAGGGCTACAAGCCAGCCTTCAACTTCCAGACGTCGCTGATCGATGCAGTGGCACGATGGCTTCAGAACCATCGAGGCTGGTTGGCGCGCGTCCCCCCTTCCCCACCCCCGGGCCTGGCGGAACCCAGGCCGATCTGGATCGGCGTGGCGCCCACAATGCGTAATGCGCCGCCTCCGAAGGAACTCGAGCAGATGCAGGCTGTGGCCCGTAGGTTCGACGTCGCCGCCCGCGACGAGCGGAACCGGGCGCTCGGCCAGGCTGGAGAGGCGCATGTCTACCATCACGAGCGGTCGATCCTGATGGGTGCCGGACGGGAGGACCTCGCGAAGCGCATCGAATGGGTCTCGCGCGACCGCGGCGATGGAGCCGGCTTCGACATCGCCAGCTTCGCGCCCGACGGCGCCCGGCGCCTGATCGAGGTGAAGACGACGAACGGCTGGGATAGGACGCCCTTCCACATCTCTCGAAACGAATTGGCGGTCGCCGACGAACGCCGGGAGAGCTGGATCCTGTTCCGCCTCTACAACTTCTCGCGTGAGCCTCGCGCCTTCGAACTTCGTCCTCCTCTCGACGCCCACGTCTCGCTGACGCCGACGACATTTCAGGCGGGCTTCCGCTGAGAAGAGACAAGCCGAACCTACGATCTTCCGGCGCGCGTTGTGCCATGGAGCGCCGGAGGCTGACCGAAGTTAATCATAAGGGGACGGATCGACAGAGGTAGCCGAGATGAGAAAACTACCAAGCAGCTTCACCGACATCCTTGATCGCGATTACCGGTGGCCCAAGAAAGGCGACCGGCTGCTGCGGCGATCGGATGACTGGAACCTTGGCGTCGGCTTCACATCCCACCCGATTTCCAAGCACGCCCTGCTTTGGGATGGTTACCTGTCCGCTGCCGACGGGTTGGTTCAGATGTGCTTGTCCGAAGGATACGGGCACGAGAGGCACACCGTCATCTATCCGATCCTCTTCAACTATCGGCACGGTTTGGAACTCGCCATGAAGTGGGTGGTCCTCATGTATGGTGGGACAGGCATTTCCGGGGTGCAGGTTGGCCACAACCTATGGCAGCTTTGGAAAGAATGTCGCAGGATTATCGAAGAAACCGGCCCGACCGAAAAGGACGTCGACGATGCTGTCGAACAGGTGATCAAGGATTACCACGAGCTCGACAAATCTGGGGTGAATCTTCGGTATGGCTGGGGAAAAGACGGTCATGAAATCAAGCTACCGGATCGCATGATAGACCTTGAGAATTTGCGAGATGTCATGGAGGGCATTGCCAACTATTTTGGCGGTCTCGACGGCTGGCTTGATGATCAGCGCTCCACTGTCCGCTGAACCAGGTCCATGATCTCCTCAGGTCTTCCGCTCGACCTCGGCCCTCTCCCGCGCCGCAGTCAGCTTCGCCAAAACCTCGTCCGCCACTTCGGGGACCAGCGCGGCGTATTTCTCGATGATGTTCGCGGCATGACGTAGCCCCCACCCCATGGTGACGGCGATCTCGTTGAGAGAGCAGCCGGCCCGAAGTAGTTCCGTCGCCGCCGTTCCGCGCATGTCGTAGAGCCGGAGCTCGTCGCGAACGCGGATCATTGCGGGGTTCCCCTCCGCCATCGTGTTCACCCTCTCCTTCAGATCGCGAACGATCTGGGATGCACGCTCCGGCGTCAGGCGCCGACCCGTCAGAGAGACAACGAGATATTCCTGATCCTCCGGCGTCTCGTCGATCAAGCGTCCCAAGGCGGGCGTGACCGGTATGCTGACCGGCTTCGTGGTCTTGGTGCGCCGGAAGTAGAGACGGCGCCCCAGTCGCGTATTCTGGACATGTTCGCGTGTGAGGATGCCGATGTCCTGTGGCGTCAGGCCGCCTTCCGACGCAGCGACGACAACGCGCTTCTCCCGTTCGCAGGCAACGTCGAGCAACGCACGTTGCTCATCCGGCAACCAGATGATGTCGGAGCGGTCCGACCGATACAGCCGTTCGACGTCGAAATGATGATGGATCGAAAGAGCCGCCACATTGGCCTTCGTCCAGTTGAGGAAGCGGGTCACGACGCTCGTAGCGTAATCGAATTGCCTCGGCGAATGCGCCCACTGGTTCTTCCACTCTCCGATCTCGTCGAGAGATTCCGGTTCCTCGAATATCTTGATGGGCTCGTTGCCGAATTCCTCCCCGAATGAATCGAGGTATTTCTTGTAGTCTTGGCGCGTCCGCGGCTTCAGCTGCGTGAAGTGCGGGGACTTCCGGTAGCGCGTCATCACAGCCGCCGTCGAGTCTCGGTTCGTCGAGACGCCCCGTGGAGAAGCTCCTCGAATGGCATCGTTGTAGGCGAGAAAATATTCGGGCTGCGGCGGGGCGAAAGACATTGCCGAATTCCAAAAGCATGGGCCACCCCGGAACGCATAGTGGTAATGGCGAATGGTCCCGTCGCTCAGCCGCTTCCGAACACGATGCACCCCTTGTATATCAGGCTTGACCACGGCGCGCCCTCCTTTGAGCGACCAGGCTCGCGGGAGCCGCCGGCGCATTCATCCCTTGGGCGGCATCGAGCCGCTCGCGGACATGCTTGGGATCGTAGATATTGCTACGCCCCGGAACAGTCTTGATCCCCAACTTCGCGCACCATGAGCGGAATCCGCTGGTGACACCGCCGAACTTTATCGCGGCGGCCAGTTCTTCTCCGGTCATCAACATGAGGGGCACCCCATTCAGAACGGGAAATTCGATGCCTGGGATTTGTGGAATACTGCTCATTTTCGGGTCTTTTCGGGCTTTCGGTTCTTCTCGTCGCGATAACATGCGTACGATGCATTCGAGGCAGGAAGAAAAAGCAGGGAAATTGAGAAGATTTCTGACAACCAATTGATTAGGAAAGAAAGAAATCCATCATTTCGGTCCAGAGGGCGGACGCGCCAACCTCAGTGTGGCAACGGAGAGATTGTCGGCGCGCTCTCTCGCGAGAAGTTCAAGCCCGCGATCCTCTGTCCCGCCTCTCTACCTACGCGCCCCCCCCGTGGCAGGCGCCAGGACCGGCCCATACCTCATCGCGAGGTCGGCCAGACGAGCGCCGTGCCAGTCGACGGCAGCGAAGATATCCCGAGGGCCTCCGCCTTCGCGCGATAGCTCGTCGACGCGTGCGATGGAGAGGTTCTCGAGGCAGCCGAGAACTTCCGTGAGCGCCCGCTTCAGGATCTCGGGGTCAGGGAAGGCCCTATCGGCCTCTCCAATCAGCGTTTCAGTCTGATCCAAGGCGTGCCCATCGTCCGCCAGCGAAACGACCTCGTGGAGGCCCAAACCATGTCGGCGAACATGCTTGGCAACCTCAATCACCGCCCGCTCCCGGATTTCATCGCGCCGCGTGGTCCAAGTGGCCTGATCACTTCTGCTCATTCAGAGCTCCTTCGACGAGCAGCCCGCGACCCCTGCCGCGCGTCCGATCTCTGTCGTCGTCAAGAACTGCCGGCGAAGGCCGGCAGCGTAGGTGTGTCGTCAGATCAGGCGACCTCGAGGAGGCGCACGGCCTCGGGCTCGGCGGCGAGCACCTTCTCGAGGGCCGCGCGGAGGCCGTCGGTCAGGAGGCACACCTCCTCGACCACCGGATCTGCAGGATCGATCCGCGCGAAGAAACCGGCTTCCGGGCGGCGCTCGTCGTGAACATGCTCCAGCGTGAGAATGCCGAGCAGGTCGCGAATGGCGAGCCACGTCGCGCGCGCGATCCTCGTCGTATCGTTGTGAAGGCGATCGGCGATCGTTTCGACGAGGCGAACACCGCGTTGTCCAGCCAGCAAGCCCGCAGCGTCGCGCAGGCCGTTCAGGTGGTTGGACATGAAGATGCGCAACGGATCGCCATGATCCGCGTCCGCACGAGCGGAAGCGCGAGGTGAGATTTCGCGAAGATACATTTGAACTCCTTGGAAGGGCCGGGCAATCGCGCCCGGGTCAAGATCTCGCTCCGCCATTCCCACGATGGGCCCAACCGTCCGATCCGACCCCAGGCAAAAAGGTATGATCGTACGGCTGGGGTTGGGGTTCCTCCTCTCAGTCTTTGGTCTGGTCCAGGACCTTCTCGAACGCGCGCTGGCCGATCCGGCGGCGCGTCACGAAAATCGTGACGCCGGATCGGCAAGTGCAGCTTCGATCTCTTCGCCTGCGTCGCGCAGCGCGCGTAGCGCCTCTTCCTCGGCGGCGTGGACGGCGATTTTCTCGTGACCGCTCATCGCACCGTAAATCTTCGGCAGGCATTCGAGCGCGATCATCCAACACAGATCCTCAATGCCGTAAGGTTCGCCTGAAGGCCTAAGGAACGTTTTCCGAATGCCGAATGCGTGCATAATCGGTGGCAGCCCGGGATAGATCACCCAGACGGTTTGCCGGCGGGCTGGGCCGGACAGAATGCTGAACTGGACAAGTTCTGGCTTCGGGGCGAATGCCATCAGGAGGCTCCTTCCGTAGATGAATGTTCGCCAGGACATTGCCGCGGGGCATCCTGCAAATACCCCTGGAGATATCGCGGATTTCGTCATTTCGACGATTGCACCGGCGGTGCGGCACGACCAGCGCGCCGCCGGTGCAATCTTCGGGGGCACTCCTGGGGGAGAGCGTCGAGAGGGGGCGCCCCCTCTCGACCCCGCACGGCGTGCGAGCAGGTGGGGGGCTCGTGGGGGGAGGAGTGCGGAACGACGCTCCCCCCGCGGCGCGAGGGTGTCCAGAGGGAAGTGCGGAACGATCCCTCTGGTCCCGCGGAAGGCGGCCTGAGAGGGTGCAGGGAGAGGCGGCGGGCGCTCTCCCTGCCCGGGTGTCCAGAGGGGGTGGAGCCTCCCTCGGTCCCGCCGAAGGCGCCCTCGGAGAGCCGCGCGTATTGAGCCCCGGAGGGGCGGCTCGCACTACGCATAGTCGGTCCCTATGAGTATTGCCCGCCTCCTCGCGGGCCGCCCCAAGGCTGCATCGCTGGTCCGTCTTCTGGGTCGCCTCGGCGCTTTTTGGGACGCCGGACCGCTTTCCCTATTTCCGCTCCACCTCAACGGCGAAAGGTGGAACGAGGATGAAAGGTTATCAGTACGCTCACGTTGAAACTTATGCCGTCAAACCGGCCAATCCAAATGGGCCAGGCGGAGGGCAGAAGCGCCGAAACGGCGACCGGAAGTGGTCAGCGTCGGATGTCATGAAAGAGGCAGAACGAGAGGCGTTGGCATCGCAGCATGTTGCGGAGGGCGGACCGCCGCCCGAGCTTCTGGCCGGGGATGTAGACAGTTTCGCTGAGTTGCGCGAGGCGCACAGTAAGGCCGCCTCCAAGACGGAGAGCTATGTCCGGACCCAGAGGGATGGGACGAAGAAGAAGATCCGCAGGAAGCTGCGGAGCGATGCCCCAACGCTCTACACCTGCGTCGTCTCGCTACCGGTCCTCACCGTCGATGCGCTGCGCGAACCCGAGCTGCGCGAAGACTGCCACCGCATCATCCGGGCTGCCATGGACCATGAACGTGCGCGGATCGAGGCTGCCGGCGGCAAGATGATGCTCGGCGTGATCCACTGGGATGAGGAGCACGTTCATGCCCACTTCTACGCGATCGATCCAGAGCGCGGTCGGGTCAATCATCTGCACCCCGGTCATGCTGCCAAGGAGGCCGAGGTGGCAAGGCTGCGGGACAAGGGGTCAAAGCAAGAGATCAACCGCGCCGGGAACAGGGCCTATTGCGATGCGATGCGCCGGTGGCAGGACGACTTTCACAGGAACGTCTTCGATGAGGCGGGTCTGCTGAGGTTGGGTCCGAAGGCCCGACGACTGACCCGGGCCGAGTATAATCGGCAGAAGGAAGCGAAGGCGCAGGAGGCGAAGGATCGCAAGCGCCAGAAGGAGCTCGCGGCCACCAATGCGGAACTCGATGCCAAGAACGCGGCCCTGGCCCAATCCCTGGCCGCCGAACTCGAACGGCGTGAACGGTTGGACCAGAGGGAGGCTGGTCTCAAAGTCAAAGAGGGAGACATCATCGAGCGCTGGCACAAGGCGAAGGTGGACAAGCAGGTCGCGACCACCGCCAAGGTCGAGGCGGTGCGGGCCAAGGCCGAAGCGGAGGCCTACAAGAACGCTGTTGAAATCGGCAGCGACGCCGTCTTGACGCGGCAGATCGAGTACCGGGAGGCTACGGAGGATCGGCGCGAAGGCCTCGGGTTCGGGCCGAACCGCCCCGCAACCAAAGCGGCGCGTGAGACGCTGAAGGCCGCTGTGCAGCCGGCCTACGACTACATCCTGGGCTTTGCCAGGAGGGTCGCTGGCGTCTGGAAACAGGAAGACCGGCAGAAGCGGAAAGAGGCTGAGCACCGTCGCCAAGCGCGCGTCCTGCGGGCCGCGGAGGAGCGCGCCGGACGCAAGCCGGATCCCGTCCTTGGCGACATCGCCGAGGGCCGCGATCCGGACTACGGGCCCGAGGATTTCCCGGGCGCGTGGGCGGTGGAAGTCGGGACGCCGGTGGAGAAGGTCCTCGCCCGACTTCGAGGCATTCCCAACCTCGGCCTGCGCGCATGCCATCGGGCGACAACGGACGCGGTGCTGATCTGCGAGGACCGCCCTGATCTTCGGGGAGATTTTGAGCGCGGCATCTTCGTACTGGAGGACGCGGCAAAGCGGAGAGGTTTCGACATCGACACCGGGCGCCACGACCCATCCAAGGCAACAGATCCGGCAGAGGCCAGCCGATACACCGACCAACTGCCCGATCAGATCGCCATCACGCGACGGAATGGCGCTCGAGAGCGCACAAGGCGGTGACCTCAGTTCATCGGCAGATCAGCGGTTTCGGGGTCGTCATTCTTTTCGGAGCCGCGTCCCGCCTTGCCGCGGCCCTTCGCTTTATCTTCCGCTTCGGGCACGTCGCCGTCTTCCTTCTTTCCCCGGCCCAGGAGCGCGAAAAGTTCGCTCCGCTCTTCGAGGCGAGCCTTGAGCGCGTCCAGTTCTCGGGTCCGCTCCGCAAGTTCGGCCTCGAGTTTCTTGATGCGTTCCTCTCCGGCCTCGGCGCGGACAACTGCCGCCTCGAGCTTCTCTTCGATCTGGAACAGCGCTTCTTCGGTTTCCAACAGTTGTCGACGGTGATCTTCGTCTTTCGCCGCTTGAGCCTGACGAACATCTCGGAGATCAGCGTCGGCCTTTTCCCGGGCGACCATCCAGATCTCTTTCATGAACTGGTCACCGGTCTGGCGAAGTTGATCAGGCATCTCCGGCATCGTGGCGAGCAGCGACTGCGTGGTCAGCAGTCGGGCCCTGACCCGTTTGACCGACGGGTTGAGTTCACGGAACGATCCGCCGAGTTCGTCCTTGACCTCTTCCTGGGTGGGGAAAGCCCCATCGTGTGCCTCTTGATACGCCAGAATCATCGCCTCGACACGGCGGTCCAGCTTGAGCTCTTTTTCATTCCACGGGGTGTTCTTTTCGTCTTTCGGCATGACCTGCCTCCTGTCTTGGTAATGGTAATGGTCGGTATCGTCATTACCTGCCATTACCGCCCCGGAACGGGACGGCAGGAAGTACATGGGAGGGTTGCCCTCGGCCCGGAAAAGAAATCATTGGCGCGAAGTGATTGAACACGGCAATCTGGCTTCACGGCACCTGGGTCACGGGATACTTGTGGATCGTCTTGCCGTAATGATCTGATATTGCGAAAGAAAAGAGATGGCGTCGCTGAAGACAAGTGTAATCGAATACCTGTTTGATAAATATTGGGACGCTGATCGCGGCATCCTGACTAAGAGCCTGATGAGTCTCGATGACGTCGCGCAGGCGATCCGGGAATGCAATGCGATGAGCGGGGCCTCGCTCAGCGATAGAAACCCCGCAAACTTTCTGAAGGATCTACAACGGGGAGCCAACGCTTCAAAAAACTGGCCTGCTCCAGTCGCAGCCAAGGGATTTACGGCCATTCAACGAACCGGCGAAGGGGAGTGTTTCGAGTTCATCCCCTATCGGCCTGGGCAGACAGAACCGTTCCCGGACGACTTTAAGGTCCGCGATGATGCACCTCGGTTTCCCGTCCAATCGATCAGCATCCCGCTCGTAACCAAGTCGCTCGGGCGATCCGATGAAACCTGGCTGATCCAAACGGCAATCAATCTGCGTGTCGTCGAGACGCATTTTTCCGTGGCGCCAGCCTTTCCCTTGCTCGAGCTCGCGCACCTGCAGATGGGCATAAAGCTTCGCTCGACCGAGATCGATGCGCTGTTCCTCGGGAAGGCCGGCGACGAAAAGAACCCACAACCGATCTTGGTGACCTGCGAGGCGAAGCAGGCCAAGGATCCTCTCATTCCGAGCCAGATCATAAATCAGGTGCAGGCAGCCTTCGCCGAAGCCGATGCCAGCATCATGACGGTGATCCCTATTGGTCTTCGGACGGTCAAGGGCGTAGGCTTCTACCTGACAGAGTTTGAGGCGGTGAAACGCGACGAGGCCGCGAAACTCGAAGAGCTGACTTTAGCCAGCGACGCCATCTACGAACTCCGCCCCTCTGTTAAGGGCATCTGATGCCTCGATCTCATGTTGTTTGCGCTTCTTGGCGCCGCTCTTCTTGTCACGCCTGCCGATAGGGTTCGCGACCCCGAAGTGGGCGGCAGCTTCCTTGTTGCCCATCTTCAGCAACGCTTCGTCACCGAGCTCGAGGGCCTTCGATGGACGGGTGGGCCGGACGCCGAGTGACGAAATGATAGAACTCGCCACCGCACGTGCCAACGGCGGGGGAACCGCATTGCCGATTTGCCTGGCCCCATGCCACTTGGTTGCGTTGAAGCGGAACCAGTCGGGAAATCCATGGAGGCGCGCCATCTCGCGCACGGTTATGCATCGATCATAGGCGTAGTGGATCGGTCTCGGGCTGGTGAATGCCCCACGGGCTGAATCAGTGCCGGCACGAAGCGTATTTGACACTCCGTCCGCCGGCAGTTTGAAGAAGCGCGAAATCGGCTCCACTCGACCCTGATTGGTTTCGCGAAAACGACGTCTGGAGATTTCCGTATGTTCCGTACGCGCGCTTGAGGTGAGCTTGCCAGAATCCCATTCACGGGGATGTCCGAACCCCCAAGCGTCGTTGCCCTGTCCGCGCAATGGCTCCGCATATTTGCTGGGCTTGTCGAAGGTAGAAGTCGCAACTTCATCGGAGGAACGGAGCTCCGGAAAATCTTCCGCGTCCGGTAGGTCGTTCAGAGCATCTTCGCAAGTCGGACGCTTCGACACGACAGCCGGGTAGACCGGCAAATCGAAACCATGTTTCGCGCCCATCAGGATCAATCGTTGGCGATCTTGGGGGACACCGTAATCCGCGGCATTCAGAACACGCCAGTCTCTCTGTACGGCGTAGCCGAGGGCCTCGAATTCCTCGATCAACTCAAATAGGAACTTGCGGTGTTTCCCGACGGTCAGCCCCTTGACGTTTTCAAAGACGAAACAAGTGGCATCCAGTTCCTTCACGATCCGGACGAAGTCCTTCACGAGCGAGTTCCGCGGGTCATCGAGCGCACGATGCCCGATAAGCGAGAAGCCCTGGCAGGGCGCGCCGCCGAACACGACGTCCACGACCCGATCTCCGATGCCCGCGGCTTCCCGGATGTCTTCGGCGGTCACGTCGGTCACGGATCTCGGGATGACCGCGCACTTCGGGAAGTTATATTTGTGAACCGCCGCATGAACCGGATCGATCTCGACAGCGGCAACGACATCAAAGCCAGCCTGCTCAAAGCCAAGGCTCATGCCGCCCGCGCCTGAAAACAGATCGACTCCGATTGGTCTTGCCATGCCCCTATCCTCCTTTTTTCTCAACATATCGCGCACCCAACGGTTAGACCAGCGAAATAGGGCGCTCGAGAAAATCGACGACGCGCCCCACTGCCGCCTCGAGATCGCGCAACTCGCATTGCCAAACGACCAGCGGCTCCCAGCCAGCCTCGCGCAAAGCTGTTACCGCCTTCCTATCACGTTCCCTGTTTGTTTCAATCTTCGGCAGCCAGTATTCTGGCCGGGATTTCGGCAGCCTGCCCCAACGACAGCCATGGCCATGCCAGAAGCAACCGTGGACGAAGATCACCTTCCGTCGCGCAGGAAACACCAAATCAGGAGTACCAGGCAGGTCGCGACGATGGAGCCGGTAGCGATAGCCAAGACGGTGGAGCGCTCGCCGCAGGGCGAGCTCAGGCTTCGTGTCTTTCTGCCCTACCTTCGACATGATGAAGGAACGGCGCTCCGGCGTCACATGATCGACCATCCGCAAACCATACCCTGTGCAGCAAGAGAGAAAAGGGCGACTTCGCGTCGGCAGGGCGGTTTACACTTCCGCGGTAAGTCATTGATTTCGAGCAGAGAGATCCGAGTTCAGTTTACAAAAAAACCAAGTAAAATCAACGGACATGCACGGATTGCAAATCCGTGTAGACCGGTTCGATTCCGGTACTCGCCTCCATTACTTTCAAGCACTTAGCAATCTGTGTCGTCATAGGGTATCACTCCCGGTATCAGATTCGCGTTCTGGTCTCGTTCTGTTCACGTGCGCTTTTTGTGCGCCTGACGCGCGCGCATGATTTGCCGAGCCAGCCAGCGCATATTCGCTGCCATGCGACGCGATGACCTCGCCCACACCGGCGCAGAACTCAGACGATGTCAACTCGGCCTGGTGCCGGGCCTGACGCCCAAGATCGCATTCATAGCCAGGGGACCGCTTCGCGCCCCTGCGCACCAAAACCGCCAGACGTTCGAAGACCATCTCCGTCAAGGACGCGCTCGACAGTTCATCCCTGTCGATCAATAGAAATAATTTTGAAACAAATGCGAAAAATCATGGCTCCGCTGCCCGATGCGAAACCGGAGCGGATGCAGAACCTGATGTGAACCGGCGCAGACCTCTAGCGTCAGCCTCCGGCCGTCAAAGGATGACCGGCCCGATCTCCACCTCCGACGCCCGCATCGGGAGACGATTCTGATCGCCACGGCGCCCCTGCCGCGGACGCATGTCAGGAGGGGTCGGAGCCGATCACATGCCTCAGACGCTCAAGCACAAGCGCGTCGATCCGCTCGAACCCGGCAACGTGGGAATCGCGGC
This sequence comes from Acidimangrovimonas sediminis, assembly GCF_002871005.1. Lineage (GTDB taxonomy): Bacteria > Pseudomonadota > Alphaproteobacteria > Rhodobacterales > Rhodobacteraceae > Acidimangrovimonas > Acidimangrovimonas sediminis. The sequence goes on along the minus strand of NZ_PHSN01000049.1, from coordinate 12,644 downwards.
GGGCATGGAACTCCGAGCGATCCATGGGGCCGGCATCCAGAGGCAGCGCAGCCGATGGATCGCCAAGGGCCTCGGCCAACTCGACCAATGCCGCGGCCAGCCCCTCCACGTCACCCGGGGCCACCAGGCGCCCGAGGCCTGCCGTCACGTGAGGGATGTTGTAGCTCGCGTATCCCGCGATCAGCGCACCGGCGCGCAGCGCCTCGACGATCGGCTTGCAGAACCCCTCATGGTAAGATGGAATCGCGAAGATCGAAGTCTCTCCGAGGAGCTGGTCGCGGGCCTTGTTCGGGATCTCTCCCAGATAGGAGACGTCGGCCGTCGTTTCACGGACGCGGGCCTTGACGTGCGTGAGGTAGTCCGGATCCGAATAGTTCTCGTTCCCGGCCAGCCTCAGGCGCATCCGCACCCGGCTGCGTGAAGCGGCGGCCTCGAAGGCGTCGAGCAGTTCCAGAACCCCCTTGGACTGGACGAAACGGCCGAGATACAGCACCTCGACCGGCTCCTGCCCGGATGGGAGCGCTCCAAGTGCGGGACTGTCCACCGTGAGCGGAATGACATGCGCCCCCGGATACGCGACCCCAAGCTCCAGCAGCGCGTCGATGTTGGTCTGGCTCACCGCCCAGACTTCCTGACTCTGGCGCACGTGCAGGATCTGTTCGAGCGACTTCTCGATCAGCGGCGCCGCCTTGGCGGGAAGGAAGCGCGCCGGCGTGACATTGTGGAAACGCGTCACCAGCTTCGCGTGTCCGTTGCCAATGAACATCGCATTGTTCATCTCGTTGTAGACGGCGAATTCGAAGATCAGGACGTCGGCCGCCAGATAGGCCTCGTCCTGCAAAAGTCCTAGAACGCCATCGACTCGGCGGACCGGAATTTCCGGCATGTTGCTGTGCCCGACGACAAGCGTCGCCTCGTAATCCGGCGCGGCGTCGATGATCTGCCAAAGCTCGATCGCCTCTTGCGAGGTCGCGTCGTGCCTGGACAGCACCGGGATGAAGACGACCACACGATAAGGAGGGCGCCCCTGCTTCACCGCATCCATCACGCCGATTGCCTTTCCTGGACACGCCGATCATGCCGCAGCTCGGCGTCGATCAGACCCCGTGCAACCCCCTGCGCCATGACGCGGGCCGAGAAATGGGTTTCATAGCGCGCACGCCCGGCTCGACCCATCCGGCCGCGCAGATCCGCATCGTCGATAAGACGCTCGACGCAGGTCTTCAGCGTCTCGGTGTCACCGGGCTCCGCAAGCAGCCCGGTCTCGCCGTCGGCAACCACTTCCGGCATACCGCCTGCCCTGCACGCGATAACGGGTTTTGCATACATCATCGCCTCGACCAGCATCAGGCCGAAGCTTTCGTAACGCGAAGGCGTGACCACCAGATCGCTTGCCGCATAGAAGCCGCGCAGAACGTCGTCGGCCACGCCGCCATGGAACCGGATCCTCGACGCCACCTCGGGTGCAAGGCCTTCTGCCTCGAAGCGTTCGCGGATCGGTGGGCCGTCGGCAAAGGGGGCCCGATCCTCGCCCACGATGTCGAGCACGACATTCGGCCGTGCGGCCAGCACTTCGGGTGCGATCGCAAGCAGCGTGTCTATGCCCTTGCGCGGTTCCAGCCGCCCCACGAACAGCATGCGCAGCGCTCCTTCGGGCAGAGCTTCTGGAGGCGTCGCCGGCAACTCGCCCCAGTCCATCATCCCATGCGGCTGCACGACGAGACGTCCGTCCTCGGGCGACAACCCGTGCGCGGCAGACAGATCCGCAACGATCGCGTTACTGTTGGCGATCACGGCATCGGCGGTCATCAGCAACCGGCGTTCCCCGGCGACGACCGGCGGCGCGAAGTTGTCCAGCCAGTCCTTGTCGAATGCCCCGCGCGGATTGCTGTCGATGTAGGATTTCAGCGATGTGTGCAGGCTGACGGCGACGGCGGGCATCCCCTCCCCCGCCAGAAGGGCGATCGGCTCGACATCCCAGATCGGGCCAGAAACGGCATGCACCCGGCGCCGCCGCGCCAACATCTCCACCTCTCGCCGGATCCTGGTTGCGGGACGGGCGATCTCTCCCGGAAGGTCCGAGATGTCCTTGTCGATTGCGTCGGTCGGACGGGTGGCGACACGATGGACCCAGACGCCATCCTCGAAATCTATGGTGTCGGGGCCATCCGTGCGGGTGATGACGTGGATCTCGTGCCCAAGATCGGCGAGCCCGCGGGCCAACTCATGCGTGTAACGGGCGATACCGCCAACGTTGCCGGGCGGATACTCGCGGCTCAGGAGGCACCAGCAGCGCGGATCGGGCTGATGGCCGGGCCTGGTCTCGAATGGCAGCAGCGGCGGGGGCGCAAGGTGAAAATCGCCATGACGCGGCGGATCCTGCACACGAAGCAGCGCGTCACGCGTGGCGTTTCGCGCCTGCTCCAACAGGCCATCCATGATGGAGGGATCAAGCTTGCCCTTCTCGATCGCCTTCCTCACCTCGCCCTCAAGGCCTCGCTCATAATCATGCTGGTTCTCCATGATCTGCTCGAGCGAGTAGTAGTCCAGGCCGTAGCGGACGCTGTAGTAGAGCTTGTTCTTGAGGATCGGATACCAGTTGGTGACGACACGCTCGCTGTTGCGTAGGGCCGATGGCAGATACTTGTGATGCACGAAGGCGCCGTGCAGCTGCATGACCTTCCAGCCTGCATCGACCAGCCGCACCGTGACATCGGTCTCGTCCAGGAAGTATTCGTATTCCTCGTCGAAACCACCGGCCTCGAGCAGTGCACGCCTCCTGAACGAGCTGTTGGCCCCCAGCAGATGGGGAAAGTTCGCGGAATAGGGAAAGCACAGCTCAGGCGCCGCGCGCTGCCAGCTGAGATCCGCGATGCCCATACGGTTGATCGTGCCGAAGCGATATTGCAGGGAATACCCGTCGGGATTGAAAACGAAACCGCCCGCGGCCCCGACGCACTCGTCATCGTAGACAGCCGCCAACCGGGCAAGCCAGTCTGCCTCGGGGAAGGCGTCATCATCGAGAAAGGCCACGACCTCCCCCGTCGACAGCGCAATCCCGAGATTGCGTGACACCGACAGGTTGCGTTCGGCATTGTGGGCGACCTTGATCCGATCCCCCCAGCGTTGCAGAACCTCTGAGATACCGTCCTCGGTCGGGCCACGGACGACCACGACCTCGAAAACCGGATAGGTCTGATGCTGCAGACACCCTAGCACGCGGTCCAGCGTCGCTGCGCGGCCGTCCGTGCAGATCACAACGGAGACCGGCAGGGTAGAAGACTCAGGCTTCATGTTCATGCGCAGTCCACGCTCAGGCGCCGGGCCGCGACGCGATGATCTCGAACTCGAAACCGTCGCCGTGTGGCCGCCCTTTCTCGATCACCTCCACGTTCTCGAACCCGCAGGCGCGCAGGTCCCCGACCAGCGCATCGGGCGCAAGAAGGTTACGGGGGCAGCTTCCACCGGGGGCCCCGAACAGAGCCTTGCGAAAATCTTCATAGCTGATGCGCCCCGCGCCCGCAGACGCGACCATCGCCTCGCCGTCCAGACAACGTGCCATGAGGGTTCCACCGGGCGCCAGAAGACCGAACCAGTGGGGGAGAAACCGCTCGACAAGGTCCTCGTGCGGGAACTTCTCCAACACGTGGACAAGGCGGATTTCCGTCACGCTGTCCGCATCGAACGGCAGTGCGTCGAGCGGTCCCGCGACATCCACGCCTGATGTGGCCTTGGCATCCACGTTGACGTAGCCGTCCAGTGGCGCGCCTCCACCCCCCAGGTTCAGCCGGATCTTTCCGCTCTGCCGTGCGGTTTCGACTTTTTCAACATCGCGCACGACGGCTTGCGACGTGCCCTGACGCCAGTTCGCATCGGAAGGCATGGCGGCCGGCACTCCGGCAATCTCGCAGCGCAGCTTCTCTACCTGAGCCCTTGTCTCGGCCAATTCATGCGAAAGGGCATCGAGACGGTGCAGATCCCGATCGCGATCCTGCTGCCCGGTGGACAGCCTGCGGTCGAATTCGGCCATCCTGTTGGCGAGAGCGGGAACCGTGCCGACGGCATTGAGAAATGCCGGAAGATGCTGAGCCAGCACCGAGTCGCCCTTGCCCGTGGGGGCACTTGCGGGCGCCACGCTTTCGCTCGCCCTCGAAAGGTAGCTGCCGTGCAGTGACCGGATCTCATCGCGCAATTGCCGAACGCGATCGTCATTGCGCGGTAGCCGAAAGAATGCCTCGACGAGATGAAGGACATACCCGAGTACCGGGATCCTGTAGATATCCTGCTTCTTGATCTTTGCCACGGCCCACCATTGAATTTTTGATCTTCACGCGCTTCATCTTCACGCGCCTCGCGGATTATCGGACACACCCACTACACCCGAAACTTTCCGCAAACACACCCCAATAAGGAACCAGTCTCGTTCAGGGGTCCTAAATTCTCCGGCCTCCGCATATTTCCCGAAACCGCACCAACCCTGCCCAATTCCTCGGAAATTGCCGCGAGACCACTCGCAATCCTATTCTCTATCGTCTGCCTTTCCCAAGATGCCCAACGCCGCAAGCAGGCTCCCACTGCTGTGCAACAGGCCCGAATGACCTTCTGAGAAAACACTTTCTAGGGTATCCGAGTTCCCGGAAGCCCGCAACTCGCCGCCGCGCAACTCCAGCGGCAGAATCCGGGGGCTCGCGGCGATACCCTCCCCCATGCCGGCAAGATGAGGTTCAAGCCGCGCGGCCGTCGCGCCGGTCGCGCAAAGCACGGTGTCGCAGACGGAGATCACCGCGCGGTCCCTGCGACCCTCTCCGACGAAATCCCGCAATTCCGCGTCATCTGGTTCGTCCAGCAGAAAGGCGATCTCGGTGCCGGCCGCCGCCATCGCCGAAAGCCGCGGCACCATCTGTTGAAGCGAGCCCCCGGAAATATCGGGTCCGACGAAAACATCGCCGCGGTAATTGTCGATGACCGCATCGTCACACCAGTCGGCGGGAATGCCCAACAATTCACACGAGAATTTCCGCGCATATCTATATCTGCAAAGTCGCGTGTCCGCATAGACCGGCTGGATCCGCCAGTGTCGGGGAGGATGCCGCAGCAAATCGCCAATCATGTCACGGATCGCGGGAAGCACATTGCCCTGCGCCCCGCCCACGTCGATCAGAAGCTGACGCCCACGTGCGCCCGGCGCGAACGTGTCCGCGATCGCTTGCGCAAGCGTGTCGTCGCGCGCTTCGTCGGCAGGCATCGCTGCCAGCAACGCAGTCAGATCCTGCATTGCCGGACCGCGACGCGCGTAGAAATCCTCGATCACGTCGTGATAGGCCCGTGCACAGATCTCCGGTGCGTGGTCCGCCTCGATCCTGGCTCGCGCTGCGGCGCCAAGCCTCTCGCGCAGTTCGGAATCCCCGACCAGACGGTCGATCGCCGCGGCGAGGTCGTGCGCTCCGAACCCGTCCGGGATCTGGTGAACCGTTCCCGGGTCGAGATCCGCGAAACTGCCGTGCGCGTTCACGATCGTGGCAAGGCCATAGGCCTGGCAGTCAAGGACCGCGCCGGAACTCTCACCGCGCGAAGCGCTGCGAAGCTGTACCGCGAGATCCGCGGCCGAGAGATAGTCGCGGTAATCTTCTGGCGAGGTCCAGCCGTTGATCGTGACCCGCGCGCCCAGCTCCGCCTCCCCCGCCCGCCTCAGGACCGCGGCCCCGGTCTCCCCGCCGTCGCCCACGAACACGAGCCGCACCTTGGCATTCTTTCCCGCGGCGCTTTGCGCGAAGGCATCGACCAGTTCGACGACAAGCTTCTTGAACGACATGTAGCCGAAGCTGCAGATCAGGATCTCGTCCTCCGCCACCCCCAGCCGAGCCCGCGCCTCGTCCCGGAGCGCCGTGCTTACCTCGGGCAGCTTCCTCAGGTGCGGGACCAGAGCCCAGTCGGCGACCGTTTCGGGTGCGTAGGTTTCGCGGGCCAGCGCGCGCGCATGCTCGGAATGCACGATGACCCCCATGGCCGGCGCCGCGGCACGCTGGTTCGCCGGCCAATTGGTCACCGCGCGATGCCTGCCCTCGGCCTCGCCGACGCCCGCGAAACGGTCCAGCAGCGCGACATAGCCGTGGCCGTCACGGAGCACGCGCGAGAACTCCTCGCTGCCAAGCTGGTTGGCAATGCCCGACAGGTAGAAGTCGTGGATCACCGAGACACCCGGGATGTCTGCCAGAAGATCGAACATGTAGCCGTGAAAATGCGAGTTCCCGAACTGAAAGACGACCCGGTCGTAGGCCTCCGGGTGGGCGCGAAGCCAGGTTTCGTCCCGCACGGGGAACCCGGAAAGGCCGGCATCCCGGGCGACCTCGGGCTGATCGACGACAAGCGTGATCTCGTAATGCGCCGCGAGGGCGGGCAACAACTCGGCGCTGTAATAGGCGATGCCGCTGCGCTCGGGCGGCAGAGGCGACACGAAGGCAAGCCGTGGCTTGCCCGCGGCCCGGGGCTTGGCGGCAGCGGGCGATGCGGCCTCTTCCACCATCCTGCGCACCGCGGCCAGCGCCAGACGCGCGCTTTCGTTCCAATCGAACCGCGCCGCCTGCGCCGGGGCGAAACCGCGCAGATCCTCGCGAAAGCCGTCGTCGGTCAGCACCTTCTCGATCATCTGCGCCATCTCCGGCACTGATGCAGGATCGAACAGCGCATCAGCGCGCCCGATCACCTCGGGAACACTCGACACTCCGGCCCCGATCACCGGCGCGCCGCAGCGCATCGCCTCGAGCGCCGGCAGCCCGAATCCCTCGTAGAGGCTCGGAAAGACGAACGCCTTGCAGTCGTTGTAGAGGGTGACGAGGGTGTCGTCGCTGACGAACCCCGTCAGCACCACGGCCCCTTCCGCAAGCCCCGCCTCCCGGGCATGACGCAGCAGCGTCTCCTTCTCCCCCGGACCGGCCTGGCACACGATCGCCAGCTGGTGGTCTGCGACGATCGCCTCCGGAAGGGCGGCGAAAGCCGAGATCAGAGCCGGGATGTTCTTCCGCTGGTCAATACCACCGGTATACATCAGGAACGGGCGGGTCAGGCCAAACTCCTGCCCCAGGGCCGCACGCGCACTTTCGCTCACCGGGCGGGTGGCGAACATCGGGTCAACGTCCGAAGAGATATTGACGACCCGAGCGGCGTCGATCCCCAGATGCGTGATCCCGTCCTGTGCCGAGCAGTCCGAGATCGCCAGAAGGCAGCCGACCCGCCGCAGATCCTCGATCTTGCCCGCATACCACTCCCTGACCTGCGGATCCCTGAGGTAGATTTCGGGGAAGAGGTGCGGGATCAGGTCATGAAGCAGAACGGCGGTCGGCGTTGCACCCACCGCGGTCACGCCGTCGTCGTCGCCCCCCTCGAAGAAGCTGGTGACCACGACCGCGTCGGCACCGCAGTCGCGGATCGCCGCCTCGCGGATCGCCACCGCCGCCTGGCGCCGGTCTTCGGCCCCGCGGCGACCGGCAGGCGCGGCAGCGGTCCAGAACCGCACCTCCGCCTCGGGAAACTCCGCCTCGAACTCGCGCCTCAGATGGTCATTCTCCTTGCCGATCATGCCATTGAAAAGCAGCACGAACGCGTCGTCCGGCGCATTTCGCATCATTGCCTTCACGAGGGCCCGAGAAGATCGGCCGATCCCGCGGTTCGCACTCATGCCGGATTGAAGCGACTGAAGATCTACGACGATACGCATGGAAGACTTAGTTACCCTTCGAACCGGGGGCGCGACGCGCCAGGATCCGCCGCCGCGCAAGATCTGCCCCGGCGCTGAGGTTCTTTCCCTGCTCATGACCCTGCTGCGCCGGATCGGAGCGCGCCGCGGTAGACGGGGAACGCACGGCGGAACGGAGGTTCAGATAGTCCGAACTTTCCATCCACTTGCGGAAAGGACTATGTGGGCGGCCGTCCGAATGCACGACCAGCGAACGAAACATGCCCCGGGGCTTGCCGCTGGCGTGGAACAGCAGACGGCGCAGCGCCTTCTTCGGCTTTCCGCTCCGGCGAAAGAACAGCCGGATCCACAGCGGCTTGCGGGACCATTCCAGCGTTTCCAACATTCCCCTGAAGGGAAGGAGCTCCTCCTCCAGACGCCGTTGCAGGTGCTTGACCGCCCATTGCTGAGTCCGCTGAAGGTCGGACAGCTGTGCGCTCGTTTCCCGCTGCAAGATGTCGATGCGCGCACCAATGGCCTCGACGCCGGCGCGTCCCTCGGAGCACAGCTCTGCCCGCATCGTGGCGGCCGCCTTGGCGAGACTTGCTTGCAGGGTGCCCTCGGTCTCGGCAAGCCGCTCGTGCAGCACAGTCTCGGTCTCGGCCAGCCGGGCCGCCTCGTCAGCAAGACGCGCCTCCGCCTCGAGCGCTCGGCGTTCGTGACTGATGTCATCGGCAAGCCGGAACTGGTCGTAGACGTTCGGGGGCGCCTGGAAGGCGTCCTTCAGGGCGCCATGCTCCCGGGCGACGTAATAGCGGTTCAGCCCGTCGAACCAGACGAAATCGTACCCCGCGTCGAGGATCAGCGGATCCCAGCCGGAATAATTCTGCTCGGGGCTCATGGGGATCGTCGCCTCGGCCACCACGATCCAGGGGCGCCATCGGGTCCAATCCGCGCCGCGGATCACCTTCTCCTCCAGCCCCTCGACGTCGATCTTCAGGAAATGGATCGGCTGCCCCTCGGGCACGTGTTCGGCGCAGATCTCGGCGAGCGTAAGCATCGGGACGCGCAGAATGTCGTCGGTCCAGCCGATATCGGTCGCACGCTTGGCGATGTCGGCATCCAGGGTGGACAGCCCCGACTCCTCGATCTTGTGGAACGCGACCTCGCCGGACTCGTCCGACACAGCCACCGCGAGGTTCAGGTCATGGGGACGGCGACGTTCAAGCTCTGCAAAGAATGGTGGGCTCGGCTCAAGGTTGATGCCATGCCAGCCATGTTCGTAGAACAGTCGCGTCACTGTCATCTCGTCGGGCGAATGGGCACCGACATCAATGTAGAAGCCCTTCTTGACGTCCTTCAATGCACGCCAAAGCATGACATCTTCGAAGTTCTGTGCGTAGGAGATCACCGTCACCACGGGCCCTCACCCAATGGCGCCGGCAGCCCGCACGGTGGAAACCACGCACCTGCCCCGCTCCGAGGCCGAAAAAGGCCGCCCCGAGCCTCGGGGCAGATAGCTTGGCCATGCATCCTTGCAGCCATCGGGTGTCCGCTCCGAGGTACGGTGATATCAAATTTCTGCGCGAGATCGCCCTAAATCGTTACCTCGGTGCGCAACGCACACGCAACCTGCCGCGGGATATCGGCCCTCCCCGGCGACCCATATCGGCGGATCGTTGCAAAGCTGCCACCCGACGGCGCGCGAAGCCGACAGACAGCTCTCATCCTATGGGTGAAAATATGACTTCAAGATATTGATTTAAGGGAACTTCACAAGCCTCTCCCATAGAGTTTCGCGAACGAAGTCCGATGGCGGGCGACCGCCTTCCTCCGGGTCGGCGTCGGCACGACTTCGCCGGCGAAACCGCGCCCGGCCTAGTCCAGGACGGCGCGGCGCAGGTCTGCCGCCACATCGCTCCAGGACCGGAGCTTCGTCGCCGCGATCCTGTCCTCCAGTTCGGTTCGCCGGACCGGATCCGAACACAGCCGCCACACCGCGCCGGCGATGCTCTCGATCGACGCGGGGTCGCAATATTCGACGAGGTCGCCACCCACCTCGGGCAGCGCCCCCGTCGTGCCCACGACAGAGGTCTTGCCATAGGACAGCGCCTCGCCCACCGGTAGCCCCCAGCCCTCGTAGAGGCTGGCCATCACCGAGAACTGGCAGTGGCGGTAGAGGTAGTCGAGCTCACGGTCGGTGGGGCCCTCGACGACCCGCACCCAACCGTAGAGGTTGCCGGTCCCCGCGAGGATGTCGTCGAAGTCGGACCGCATCCACCCCCTGCGCCCGGCGAAGACAAGCCGCGGCACGTCGTAATGCCCCGCCTCGAGCAGCTTCTTCCATGCCGCGATGGTCCGCCATGTGTTCTTGCGTGCCTCGATCGTGCCGACGCAAAGGACATAGGGCACCGACACCGTCTGCCGGATATCGGCCCGGATGCCGACCGTCTGCGAAAGGTACGGATAGGCCTCGGCCTTGATCTTGCGCGACAGCGGGCCGTCCTGCCGCTCCCATGGGGCAAGCGCGGTCTGCGGCACCCCGGCCTGCGCCAGCGGCACCACGCCCACCACCTTGTCGATGCCGTAGGCGTCAAGGAAATAGCGCAGGTCGTTTCCGGTCGACTGCGAGTTGGCGATGTACCTGGAAGTATAGGCCGCCGAACCGAGCAACCAGTCGTGGAAGATCTCGGAGAACGAGACATCGACGGTGTCGGGCGAGACCAGCGGGATCAGGTCGTGCACGAAGGTATGGACGATCAGCCCCGCCTCCTTCGCCGCAAGGAACGCCTCGGCATGGCGCGGCGCCCAGCTCGAGTCCAGCAGAAGCAGGTGATCGCCCGGCTTTGCCACCTCGCTCAACGGCACGCTCTCGATCGGCGGCTCCGGCTTTTCGCCGGGAGTTTTCATGCCGCGTGCCTCGCGCCACATGTCGACGGTCAGATTATAGCGGCGGAACGGACGCTCCCGTCCCAACTGCGCCGCAAGATCCAGCCGGGTCTGGTGATACCAGAGCTTGCCCGGGCGCGCCTTGTACCGATCGAATGCTTCGAGCTGCACCTTGCATTTGCGCGCGGGGAAGAACCGTGCCCTCAGTGCGCGAGGCGACAGGAACGCGTCTCTTCCAAGCTGTTCATAGGGAAAGCACATGTACTTTCCGGTGCGCCGGTCGACATAGGCCAGCAACACGTCGTCGCCGGGCGCCAGTTCAACGAACTCCGCAAGCAGGCTCACGATCACCCGCTGGATGCCGGAATAGTGCTCGGTCCGCTCGACATAGTCGAGGATCGCCGAGATGTCGAAGACGAACCTCTCGCTGGAGCTTGCGGTCTGCATCGGCTCGTTCCCCACGCCCCATTTACTTCCTTCAAGGCCAGTTACCCCAAGCGCGCCCGGCGCTTCAAGGGTCACAAGGGCCACGCGCCGCTCTGTGCAGGTCCTGCCACCTGTGTTGCACCGCTTTCCGCCGACGCGCCAGAAATCTCCGCGCCCGAAGGTGCCCCCCTCCCACGCGGACCGGGCGGACCCGGGCGGATTTTCACCGCCCTCTTCCGCGGGCCGCCTGCGCCCGCCCCAGCGTTCTTGCCCAGTTACCGGCCGGATGATAGGCACGCGGGAAATACGGACCCGGCACCGACATGACTGAAATCGTCTACGACCTGACCGAAGTCTTCCTCGCCTCGACGGGAAAGCTGCGATATTACGGCATCCTACGGGTGGTCGCCGAGATCGGCGCCGGGCTGCGCCGGCTCGACCCCTCGATCCGCTATTGCGTCTATTCCTACGCGCTCGACGATTTCGTCGAGGTGTTTCCCGAGCTCCACTCTGACGGACAGGTCGACCTGAAGGTGCCCCAGGGCGTCAAGCAGCTGCGGCTGCGCCAGAAATACTACACCCCCAATCCGCTGCGCGACCTGCTGCTGGTGCCGTTGCGCCGGATCGCCCGCAAGCGCAACCTCAAGGCCTGGGACGAGGCCGGCCTTGCGGACATGCCGCGCATCGACCTGCAGGGGCGGATCCTCGTCTCCTGTGGGCGCCCCAAGCTGATGGCCGACCAGTTCGCCTCGCTCGACCGAAAGGGCGTCCATGTCACCTTCATCCCGCTGCTGCACGACATGATCCCGCTGCACGAGCACTTCAATCACAAGCGCAAGTCGTTCAAGGGCAACTTCATCCACGACAACCGCAACGTCCTCTCGCGCGCCCGGCTGGTCCTGTCCAACTCCGCCTTCACCCGTGACGAGATCATCTCCTTCGGCCAGAGCGGCCACCTGCCGACCCCGCCCGAGGTGATCCCGATCCCGCTGGTGCACGAATGCCCTGAGGGCACCGAACCGGCCGAGGGCGAGGTGCCGCAGGAACCTTTCCTGATGGCGGTCGGTGCCTCGATCGGGCGCAAGAACCTCGACGTCGTCTTCGCCGCGATGGCGCGGCTCGCCGGCGAGGGGAAGCCCGTGCCGCTCCTGATCCTTGCCGGCGCACCGCGCGACAGCGTCCGCAAGTACCTCGAGGACGAGCGGTTCGCGGCGATCCGCGACCGGGTGATCTTCCGCAAGAACCCCAACCAGACCGATCTTGTCGCGCTCTACCGCGGCGCACTCGCGCTGGTGATTGCCAGCCGGATGGAGGGCTGGGGCCTCCCCGCGGGCGAGGCGCTGTGGCTGGGAACCCCCGCGATCTGTTCCACCGCGCCGGTCTTCCGCGAGGTCTGCGGCGATCTCGGCCTCTATTTCGACCCGGACGACCCCGAGGCGCTGGCCGGCATCGTGAACCGCCTGATGACCGATACCGCCTACCGCGACGACCTCAGGGCCCGGATCGCCGCGGCACATGACACGCTCAGGGACTGGATGGACGTCTCGCGCGACGTCCTCGCGGCAATCGCGCCGGTGGCCAAGGCAGGCTGACGGCGGGTCACCCCTCCGCTCAACGCCCCGTAGCGCGCGTTTCGACGCCCCTCCTCCTCCCTGAA
>NZ_PHSN01000048.1 GCF_002871005.1 Acidimangrovimonas sediminis | reverse complement strand
ATGGAAGAACAGACCGCGGAACCGAAGCGCCACCAACAGCATGCCCGATAACAACACGGTCGAGCGGACAATCCGCCCCATCGCGTTGAACCGGAAGAATGCCCTCTTCGCCGGCCACGATGCCGGGGCGGAGAACTGGGCTGTCATCGCTTCGCTGATCGAGACCTGCAAGCTAAATGCCGTCGATCCTCACGCCTGGCTGGCCGCCACCCTCAGCGCCATCGCGACCGGCCATATGCAAAGCCGGATCGAAGAACTGCTGCCCTGGAATTACTCCGGCAAGGTGTGACCGGAATACCGGTTACGACCGATTTGACCCTTCGGCGGAGGCTAGATCTGGGGGAGAGCCTGTCCCGCAGCGATGCCTTTCGCCACGCGCCAGCCGAACACGATTGCCGGGCCCAGTGTCGTTCCGGGGCCGGGGTAGGTGCCCCGGAAAATCGAGGTGAGATCGTTACCGCAGGCATAGAGCCCCCGGATCGGGTTCCCCTTGGCGTCCAGCACGCGGCCGTCCTCGTCCCCGCGTAGCCCGGCGCTGCAGGCTAGGTCCGCCGGCTCGACCGCCACCGCGTAGAACGGCCCTGGCCCGACCGGCCGCAGGCAGGGGTTGGGCTTGCACTCAGGATCGCCGTTGAACCGGTTGACGACGGTCGAGCCGCGGCCGAACTCCTCGTCGACGCCCGAGGCGGCGTAGCGGTTGTAGTCCGCGGCGGTGTCGGCCAATCCCGTCGGGTCCACCCCGATCTTTCCGGCGAGCGCCTCGAGTGTTGGCGCCTCGACGATATAGCCGTGCCGGAGCATGGCCTTCAGCCCGCGCGCACCCGGAAGGACCAGGCCGAGCCCGAAGTCGCGGATGAAGCTTGCGTCGCAGATCAGGTGGGCCGGCACGCTCGGCACCGTCTCATGGCTTTTCAGCATCCCCATCACGAAGTCATGGTAGGAGTTGGCCTCGTTCACGAACCGCCGCCCGGCGGAGTTCACCGCGAAAAGGCCGGGTTTGGCGCGATCCAGAATGATGTGGGGCCAGAGCGCGTCGGGCCCGTTACTGCGGCCCATGCGCGATGTCGGCATCCAGAGCGCGGGGCTGTCGTGGCCGTCGTCGACCGCGGCGCCTATCGCCTCGGCCAGGGAAACGCCGTCGCCGGTGTTCGTTTCGGGCGCGAGCGAGGTCGCCCGCGCAGCGGCGGGAAAGAGCCGTTCCCGCAAGGCCGCGTTTTGCGCGATACCCCCGGTTGCCAGCACGACGCCGCGACGGGCGTGGATCGTCTGGCGCCCCCCGGATCCGTTGACGATCGCGCCGACCACGTTTCCGTCCTCCAGCACCAGCTCGGCCACGCCGGTCTCGAAGGCGATCTTCACGCCCTGCTTCCGCAGGCTGTAGAGCAGCCGCGCAGCCAGGGCGTTGCCCATCACCAGCCGGGTGCCGCGCTTGTGCCGCAGGCGGTCGCGACCATAGCGCCAGAGCAGAGACAACACGGTCCGGAGGTTGGCCGCCGAGGCGAGCGGCGCCAGAAGCGGCGCGAGCTCGGTCCTCGTGACCATCATCCCGCCAAGTCCCATGAACTCTGGCCGCGGCGGGCGTACGCGCGCGAAATCGGCGCCCAGCAGTCTGCCGTCGAATTCGAGTGGGGCGAGGGCGCGCCCTCCATAGGCGGCGCCGGGGCCGGGCACATAGTCGGGATGCGCCTTGGCGGCCGCAAGCTTGACCTCGGAGGTCGCCTCCAGCTCGGCGAGCGCCTCGGCGCCCGAGGACAGGAAGGCCTCGCGCAGGCGGTCTCCACCGCGGTCACCGACCACGGCCTGAAGGAACTGCCGCGCGTCCTCGGCGCTGTCGGCCACGCCGTCGCGGCGGCTCTGTTCAGTGCCCGGAACCCAGATCGTCCCGCCCGAGGTGGAGGTGATGCCGCCCACCATCGCGGTCTTCTCGCACAACAGGACATCCAGCCCCTGCTGCGCGGCGACAAGGGCTGCGGTCATGCCGCCCGCGCCGGCGCCGAAGACGAGAAGGTCCACGACGCGGTCGGCCCCGGCCGCGGCAGGCTCTGTTTTCTGGTCCATTGTGATCTCCTCCGAACTCGCCTTGAAATTGGAATCCAATTCCATAATTGTAAAGTCCGGTTTTTCACGCAGGGCTCGACGGGCCCGGGAAGAGGGGGCCCCCGATGATCTACGAGTTGCGCAGCTACGATTTCGACCCGGCCGGGGCGCCGCGCTATCTTGCGCTGTTCCAGAGCGAGGGCCTGCCGCTGGTGACGCGGCACCTGCCGCTACTGGGCTATTGGCTGACCGAGACCGGCGGGCTGAACCGTCTGCATCACCTCTGGGTCTACCGCGATCTCGAGGACCGGGCCGCCTGCCGCGCTGGCGCGTCGCGGGACAAGGGATGGACGCAAGGCTTTGCCCCGAGGGCCTTTCCGATGATCCGCCGCCAGACCTCTTGCCTGATGACGCTGGAGGTGGGGTCAGAGGCGCTGCGGCGCGCCGAGGAGGCCGCGCGCAGGGCGCATGGCCCCGTCGCTGCCAGCGCGCCGGTGACGGGCCCCGGCTGGGCGATGCTGTTGCGCGATCCGTCGCGTGGGAAGACGGGCGATGAGGAGGGCGCTGTGGAACCGAAGGGCGGCGGCGCAGGGCTGGTCGCTTGCTGGCGTGTCCTGTCCGGCGTGGGCGAGGCGCCGCCCGGCGCGCGTATCGTCCTGTCGCGCGCCGCCGAGGCCGGCGGCCTGCGCTTCCCCGACCGCCCGGCACGCGCCTGCGAGCTGATGCGGCCGACCTCTTTCTCGCCGCTCTAGCCGTCGTCGCGGCGTTGCTGGCGGAAGGTGCCCGGCGCCGCCCCCACACGCTTGGTGAAGAAGCGGCTGAAATAGGCGGGGTCCTCGAACCCAAGCGAATGCGCGATCTCGGCCACCGTGTTGCGCGAATAGAGCAGGCTGCGCTTGGCCTCGACGACCAGCCGCGCGTGCAACAGCTTCGATGCGCTCATTCCGGTGCGGGCGCGGCAGGCGGCGTTCAGCTTGGACAGCGAGACGCCCAGCCGCCCGGTGTAGAAGCCGAGCTGCTTCTCAACCCGGTAATGATCCTCGAGCAGGTCGCGGAAGCGGTTGACGAGGTGCAGGTCGCCGCGCGTGCGGGGCGGCAGACGGCTGCTGTTATGAAGATGCAGTCGCAGCAGGGCGACCAGCAGGCGCTCGACCTGCGCCCGGACCGCCAGATGCCGCCCGGGATAGGCGCGTACGAATTCCCGTTGCAGCCACTCGAAGGACGAGGCGATTCCCAGCGCGTCGATGGTCTCGTGGTCGAGCGGGTAGACCGCGGGGGTCGCCAGCGCCGCGGCGATCTGCGGATCCCCGGCGATCAGCGGCCGGCTGTAGCTGGTGGCGACGGTCGCGACCTGCCCCTCGGTCGCCGGCGCGAAGGCGATGGCATGCACCGTTCCCGCCGGCAGAACCATCAGGCAGGGAGGCTCGACCGGCATCCGCTGCCCCTCGATGTCCAGCTCTCCCCCTCCTGCGGAGACGAGCAGGATCTGGCTGTGTTCCGGATGCGAATGAGGCCGAATAGTCCAATCGTGTGCACCGCTGCGCACGGGGATCGCTTCAACGTGAAGAAAGTCCGACTCGGCGGTCTGCTGATCTTCACCATAAAGAAAATAATGCGAAATCCTCTCCATGATGCGGCCTCCTCCTTGGGGAACGCGCGTCTCGGGCGCGTTCCAGTTCTGACGATCTGTACAATCCTTTCTCCCGTTCGTCCATTCCGCGCCCGGCGGGCGGAGGCGTAGTCTCGGCCCGGAAGAGGCGTGGAGAGGCGGCCCCGCCGCCGGGAGGAAGAAATGTCGGAGGAAAGGGCCATACCGGCCGAATGCGATGTGCTCGTCGTGGGCTCCGGGGCGGGCGGGCTGTCGCTTGCGATCACCGCCAGGAAACACGGCCTCGACGTAGTCGTCGTCGAGAAGGCGCCGGTCTTCGGCGGCACGACCGCGTTCTCCGGGGGGGTTCTGTGGGTCCCCGGCAACCCCCATTGCAGGCCCGCGAACGAGGGCGACACGGTCGAGGCCGCCAAGACCTACCTCAAGCACGAGGCCGGGAATTTCTATGACGAGCAGGTGGTCGATACCTACCTGCGCCGCGGCCCGGAGATGCTGGCCTTCTTCGAGCGCGAGACCGAGGTGAAGTTCGTCGCGTCCGCCTATCCCGACTACCATCCCGACGCGCCCGGCGGGGCGCAGGCCGGCCGCTCGGTGACTGCCGCGCCCTACGATGCGCGGCGTCTGGGCAAGGATCTGGCGCGGCTGCGGCCGCCGCTGAAGACGATCACCTTCATCGGCATGATGTTCAATTCCTCCAATGCCGATCTGAAACACTTCTTCAACGCCACCCGCTCGCTGACCTCGGCGGCCTATGTCGCGCGGCGGCTGATGAACCATCTGAAGGACCTCGCGCTCTATCGCCGGGGGGTGCAGGTGACCAGCGGCAACGCGCTGGCGGCGCGGCTGGCGAAATCGGCGCTCGATCTCGGCATCCCGATCCTGACCGGCACGCCGGTGACAGCCCTGGTGCGGGACGGCGAAAGGGTGGTCGGCGCCGAGGTGACGCACGGCGGCAAGCCGGGCACGATCCGGGCGCGGCGGGCGGTCGTGCTGGCCTCGGGCGGGTTTCCGCACGACCCCGCGAGGGTCGCGAAGGCCTATCCGCATCTGCGCCGCGGCGGCACGCATTTCTCGCCCACGCCGGCCGAGAATACCGGCGACGGAATCCGGCTGGCGGAGGGGCTGGGGGCCGCATGTCCGCTGGATTATCCCAACGCCTCGGCCTGGATGCCGGTCTCGCGGGTGCCGCAGGGCGGCGGGCGCTACGGCGCCTTCCCGCATCTCGTCGACCGCTACAAGCCCGGCGTGATCGGGGTGGTCTCCTCGGGCCGGCGCTTCACCAACGAGTCGAACTCCTACCACGACGTCGGCGAGGCGATGATCGCCGCCTGCGAGGGGCAGCAGGAAACCCGCGCCTGGCTGATCTGCGACCATCCAACCTTGCGCAAATACGGCCTGGGGCATGCCAAGCCCGCGCCGGTGCCGACCGGGATCTACCTGCGCAACGGTTATCTCAAGCGCGGCCGCACGCTGGCGGACCTCGCCCGTGCCGCCGGGATCGACCCGGAGGGCCTGACCGCCACGGTCGAGGCCTACAACCGCGACGCGGTGAACGGCGAAGACCCGGCCTTCGGGCGCGGCTCTACCGCATTCAACCGCTATCTCGCGGATCCGGCGCACAAGCCCAACCCGGCAGTGGGTCCGATCCGCAAGGGGCCGTTCTACGCGCTGGAGATCGTGATGGGCGACCTCGGCACCTTCGACGGGCTGCAGACCGATCTGGTCGGGCGGGTCCTCGCAGAGGGCGCGCCGGTGCCGGGGCTCTATGCCGTCGGCAACGACCGGGCAAGCATGATGGGCGGGGCCTATCCGGGCGCTGGGATCACGCTGGGCCCGAACATGACCTTCGGCTATGTCACCGGATTGCATCTGGCGGGGGCGCTGACATGAGCGCCAGCACGAATTGCGAGAGCTGGCTGGGCCTCTACGGGCGGGTCTGCGTCGTCACCGGGGCGGCGGGCGGGATCGGCCGCGCCATCGCCCGGGCCTTCGCGGCCGAGGGGGCGGCGGTCGCCGTGCTCGACCACGACCGCGACGGGGCGGAGCAGACGGCATCGATGATCGCGACAGCGGGCGGCCGCGCCCGGGCGGTCGCGCTGGACGTCGCCGACGAGGACAGCGTGTCCGCGGCCTGCGCCGAGGTCGAGGCGCGGCTCGGCCCGAGCGACATACTGGTCAACAACGCCGCGGTGATGCGGCCCGGGCGGCTCGACGATCTGGCGCTGGAGGACTGGCAGCAGGTGCTCGACATCAACCTGACCGGCTACCTGCGCTGTGCCCGCGCCTTCGGGCGGGGGATGCGGCTGCGCGGTCGCGGCGCGCTGGTGCATGTCGCCTCGATCTCGGGTGTCTCGCCCCAGCCCAACAGCGGCGCCTACAGCGCGGCGAAGGCTGGCGTGGTGATGCTGGCCCGGCAGATCGCCTACGAATGGGGGCCGGCTGGCCTGCGCTCGAACAGCGTGAGCCCGGGGATGATCGAGACCCCGCTCACCGCCGGTTTCTATGCGACAGGGGACGTGAGGGCGCGCCGTGCGGCGGTGATCCCGACGCGGCGGATCGGTCTGCCGGCGGATATCGCACAGGCCTGCCTGTTCCTCGCCAGCGACCGGGCGGGCTATGTCAACGGCCACGACCTCGTGGTCGACGGCGGCTACGGCCAGACCCTCATGGGCCAGATCCCGAGGCCTGGCTATGAGTGATCTGGCAGAGCAGGCGGCGGGCCCGACGCCGCGCCCGGTGGTTTTGATCACCGGCGCGGCGCAGGGGATCGGTGCCGGTATGGCGGGGGTCTTCGCCGGGGCGGGATACCGGGTCGCGATCGCGGATCTCGAAGGTCTCGCGGCAGAGGCGGCGGCAGCGTCCCTCGGGCCGGAGCACGCGGGCTTTGGCCTCGACGTGGCGGATGAGACCGTCGTGCGCGAGACGGTTTTTGCGGTGGAGCGCCGCTTTGGCCGGATCGACGCCGTCGTCAACAATGCCGGGATCGGCGACAGCCACCTGCCCACGCTGGAGCAGGACTTCGCCGCCTTCCGCAAGGTCCTCGACGTGCATCTCGCCGGCAGCTACCTCGTCGCGCGCGAGGCCGGGCGGGGGATGATCGCCCGCGGTGCGGGATCCATCGTCAATGTCAGCTCCATCGCCGGGCTGACGGGGATGCCGCGGCGCAATGCCTACAGCGCGGCAAAGGCCGGCATCGTCGCGATGACCGAAGCACTGGCCTGCGAATGGGCGGCGCGCGGGGTTCGCGTCAACGCGATCGCGCCGGGATACGTCGAGACGGCGCTGGTGGCAAAGCTGATCGGCGCCGGACGTATTGACCGGGACCGGATGGTGTCGCGCGTGCCGATGGGCCGACTGGGCCGGCCCGAGGAGATCGGGCAGGCGGCGCTGTTCCTTTGCAGTCCGCGGGCGGGGTTTATCACCGGCAGCTGCCTGTCCGTCGACGGCGGTTGGGCCGCCTTCAACGATGCAGGCCCGGCCTGGCAACCGGAGCGCTAGGAGCGGGGCCAGAAATGCCGGCGGGCCTAGACAGCAGTGGCAACCTCTTCTTCCCGGCGGCTCCGCGCGGCGCCCAGCAGCGCCTCCATCACCGCAAGGTCCAGCACCCCTTCGCGGGCGCTGACCAGTGGCGCGGCACGCCCCGCGATCACCTCGGTGAAATTGCCCAGCTGGCGCAGGAACGGATCGGCCGGCGTGCAGGGCACCGGCTCGGCCCGCATCGGTGTCGTCCAGGACCGTTCTCCGTCGTGACGCCACAGCTCCAGCCTTGGCAGCGTCAGCGCGGCCTCGGTGCCCGAGAACCGGTGCGAAACGACATCGTGGCGCGGAAAGCGCGGCACGTCGCCCGAGGCGAGGTCCCAGCTCCAGGGGGCGGATGCGGTGTCGGAAACGGTAAGGGCCGCCAGCGCGCCGGAGGCGAAGCGGAACAGCACCGCCCCCGTGTCCTCGACCGCAAAGCCGCGCACCGCGTTCGCGGCCATGGCCTGCACTGTCACGATCTCTCCCATAACGTGACGCAGCAGGTCGATCTCGTGGATCGCGTTGATCAGGAACGGCCCGCCGATGCCGGGGCGGCGGCGCCAGTCGGCCTCGAAATAGCTGTCGGGCTTCATCAGGTTGTAGCTGACATTGGCCATCACCATGCGGCCGAGCGCGCCCTGGGTCACCAGCGCATGCGCCTTGGCGACGAAGGGATGATGGCGGCGGTGGTGACCGACCAGCACCGGCACCCCGGTGCGCGCCTCGGTCTCGAGCAGCGCCAGCGCTTCGGTCGAGGTATTGGCGACCGGCTTCTCGACCAGCACCGGAATTCCGGCCTCGAGAAAGTCGACTGCGATCGGCACGTGCCAGGAGTTCGGCGTGGCGATCACCGCGCCGTCCGGGCGCTCGGCCGCGATCAGGGCGCGGTGGTCGCGGTGGTGCCGCGTCGCGAACCGCGCGGCGATCTCGGCGGCTGCGTCCGAAGGGTCCGAAATGCCGGCGAGGGACACGCCGTCGGTGGCGTGGATGGCGGTGCAATGGGTCAGGCCGATGGCCCCCGCGCCGATCACGGCGATCTTCATGATGGTCTCCTTCTTGAGCTGGTCAGGGCGTCGAGGGGCCGGCGCGCAGCTCGGCCAGGGTTCGGGCAATGCCCTCCGCAAGCGGCGTGACCGGCAGCGCGGACAGCCAGCCGGGCCAGGGGTCGCCCCCCAGCTGGGGCGCGATCGGCATCGGTGGCCCGTCGGCGGTGATCACCGCGCCAGGCTGCTGGCGGTCAAGCTCGGCAATGAACGTGTCGATGCGCGCGGTCTCTCCCTGGAGCGTATAGAGCCCGGCGCGGTCGCGCGGCTGGGCGATCGCCTCGGCGAATGCCCGGGCGACGTCGTCGACATGGACGAAGCCGACGGTGCCGGTAAAGCCGATCCGGAACGGGCGACCCTCGACCGCGGCGCGACAGGCGCTCGACGGGCCCGCGCTGATGCCGGAGCCTTCGCCGGGGCCGTAGACGATGTAGGGTCGGAACCCTGTCGCGCCCATCGCATGGTCGGCGTGATAGGCGCGGGCGATGCCTTCCAGCGCCAACTTGTGGGCACCGTAATGCGTCACGGGGCGGGGAACCTCGCCGTCCTCGGGGCCGAACACGCCGGCCGAGCTGACGTAGGCGATGCGGTCGATGCCTGACTGTCGCGCCGCTTCGAAGGCGTGGAGACCGCCCAGTACGTTGACCGCCGCCGAGGCGATCGGATCGGCACGGCAGGCGACGGTCAGCAGGCCGGCGAGGTGGATCAGCGCGTCGCATCCCTCCGCCGCGCGGGCCACTGCCGCGGCGTCGGTGATGTCGCCGACGACCTCTTCGATTTGTCCCGGATCCTGTCGGTCGGGCGCCGCGGCGATCCGGTCGAAGACGCGCACCGAGTGCCCGGAAGCGAGTAGCGCCAGCCCGACCCTGCGCCCCAGAAAGCCGTTGCCACCGGTGACAAGTACGCGGCTCATCGCGGCGCGCCCGGGGAGGATGATTTCGCAAGGCTTGTCATGGAGCCTCCTTCGGCCTGCCTTAAAATGGAATTGGATTCCAAAATGGTGAAAGTCCGTGCTAGACCCGGGCTGAACCATCGAGTCGGAGGAGGAAAGCGATGCGTATTCTGGTGACCGGGGCGAGCGACGGGATCGGCGGGGCGGTCTGCCGCCAGCTGGCGCGCGAGGCGGCGGAGGCGGGGCGGCAGGCGACGATGGTGCTGACCACGACCGGGCGCAATGGTCCGCCCGACCGGCTCGCGACCGAGCTGGAAGCGACCGGCGCGCGCTGCCTGACCCTTGCCGGGGATCTGACCGACGCCGGGACCTGCCGCCGCATCGCCGCCGAGACGCTGGCCTTTTGCGGCGGCCTCGACATCTTCGTGTCGAACGCCGGGGGTGGGGCGCCGGCGCCGCTGGCCGAGGTCACGCTGGAAACCTGGGACCGGCAATTCGCGCTCAACGTCCGCCCGACGCTGATCCTCGCGCAGGAACTCCATGTCGCGCTGCGCGAAAGCCGGGGCACGATCGTCGCGGTGGCCTCGATGTCCGGCATGCAGGCGCATCCCGGGCAGGGGGCCTACGCGCCGGCGAAGGCGGCGCTGTTGTCGCTCTGCCGCAACCTCGCGCAGGAGTGGGCGGCGGACGGGATCCGGGTCAACGCGGTCTCGCCGGGGATGATCCGCACGCCGCTGACGGAGCGGACCTACCACCACGAGGAGACCGCGCAGACACGCCGTGCCCTTGTGCCGCTGGGCCGTATCGGCACGCCCGAGGATATCGCCGCGACGATCGCCTTTCTCGCCGGGCCGGGGGCGGGCTACATCACCGGTCAGAACATCCTGGCCGATGGCGGGCTGAGCGACAGCGTCCTCGGCCATGTGCCGCTGCGCCCGGCCTGAGCGGGCGGCGCAGGTGGCGCGGGAGAAGGGGCGTGGCGGCATCATCCCAGCCGCGCCGCGCCGGCCAGCGCATGCCGGATGGTCAGGCTCTCGCGCGTCGTCTCCAGCGCCCGGCGCGCCCACTCCCGCGCACCCAATTTCGGGACGCGGCTGTCGCTCGGGATCTCGACGCTGACCGGCAGATCCCAGGGCAGCCGGGCGAAGAGCGCGGGCAGGTCGATCCCGCCCTCGCCGGGCAGAAGGCGTTCGGAGCGGGCGGTGAAGATCATCTCTTCCGCCGTGTCGGGGATGCCGGGCGGGGCATCGCAGATCTGCGCGTAGCACAACCTTTCGGGCGGGATCGCCGCGATGTCCGGCAAGGGGCTGTCCGACCGCGCCTGATGCAGCGCGTCGACCAGCACGGTGCCGTTCGGCAGGCCCGCCGCCTCGACCACACCAAGCGCGTCGCGTGCGGTCTTCAGCGCGGTCCAGGGCATGAACTCCAGCCCCGCCTTCAGGCCGAACGGCGCCGCGGCCTCGCAGAACGCGGCGAAGGAGGCGGTCAGGCGCCCGCGGTCGGCGTCGTCGCCCGCCACCAGCACGGCACGGGCGCCGAGCGCCGCGCAGACCTCGAGGAACGGCGTAACCGAGGCGGCGCGGAACCCGGGGTCGAGGCGGATTATCTCGACGTCGAAGACTGTGACCGGGCTGCCGTCCAGCCGCGCCCGCGTCTCGCGCAGCAGCGCGGGATCCTCGATCAGCGGCGAGAAGGCGCCGCCCGGCGCCGCCGGGCGGATGCGCAGGCCGACGGCGTCGTATCCCAGATCCTCGGCCAGCCCGACCGCCCCGGGGGGCGGCAGGGTCTGGCAGGTCAGATAGGCCATCGAGATCGGCGGCAGCTTCCGGTTCATCCCCCGGCCCTCATGCCAGCGGCGAGAAGGCGGTGGGCAGGCCGATCTGCGAGGCCATCTCGCCGGTCAGCCAGGCCGGTCCGCCCTTCGGTGGCCAGACCCCCTGGGCCACGCTGTCGCCGCGCACCTTGGCGCGGTGGTCGAGGCCCTGATACGGCCAGATGTGGGTAAAGCGCGGCGCGCCGTCCAGCGCATACATCGCGATCGACAGCGGCGAGAGTTTCGACCGCTCGGGCATGGCGGCCTTCCACGCCTCGATCGTCTTCGGCACGCCGCCGTGCTTCAGCCGATAGGTGCGGATCTCGTAGGTCGTGCCGTAGCTGCCGGGGGTCACCTCGGGCAGGAACGGAAAGGGCTTGTAGCTGTCGAAACTCATCTCGGTGATGGCGTCGCCGCAGCCGAAGGGATCGACGGTGTCGAGAATGCGGCCGCGTTCCGCCTCCAGCGCCGCGAAGTCCTCGTAGCCGCGCAGGATCAGGCAGCGGTTCAGCGCCCCGATCTCGGTGTGCCAGCAGCCCAGCAGCCGGCCTTTCGCCGCGTCCGAGGCGGTGAAGGCCTCGACGCCCTTGTTGACCTCAGCGGCCGTGCCGAGCCTGATGGACAGCGTCGTGATGTCGTAAAGCATCCGGATCCTCTTTCTCTTTCTCTGGAGTGGGGGAATGGTTGTTGGCCAGCGGCACGCCCGCGGCCGCATGGGCGGCGACATAGCCGAAGGTCATCGCGGGTCCCAGCGTGATGCCGCCGGCGGGATAGCGGCCGGCCATCATCGAGGACATGTCGTTTCCGGCGGCGAAAAGCCCCGCGACCGGGGCGCCGTCCGGCCCCAGTACGCGTGCATCCGCATCGGTGCGCAGCCCGGCGAAGGTGCCCAGGCTGCCGGGCACGATCTTGACCGCGTAGAAGGGCGCGCGGGTGATCGGCGCGACGCAGGGATTTGGCCCGTGGTTGGGGTCGCCCTGGATCCGGTTGTAGGCGCTCTCGCCGCGATGGAACTCGGGGTCGCGGCCCTCGGCGGCCTCGGGGTTGTAGCGCGCCAGCGTCTCGGCAAGGCCCCAAGGGTCGATCCCCGCGGCACGGGCCAGAGCCTCCGGTGTGCGGCCGCGGAAGAGATAGCCGTTCCGCAGCCAGGGACCGGTCGGGAAAGGGCGGGGACGCACCCGGCCGAGGCCGTAGCGGCGCAGGAAGCGGCGGTCGCAGATCAGCCAGGCCTCGGCTCGCTCTCCGGGCGGCGTCGCGGCAAAGAGCGCCTGCATGACGTCGTGGTAGGAATCCGCCTCGTCGGTGAAACGGCGGCCGGTGCGGCGCACCATGATCAGACCGGGCTTGGCGCGCTCCAAGAGATGCGGGTAGCGGCCGTTTCCGCCTCCCCTGCGTGGGGGCAGCGAGACCGGCGCCCAGGCGCCCGCGTTGGCAAGATCACGCCGCACCGCGCCGCCCGCGCGCTCGCCCAGCCGCAGACCGTCGCCGGTATTGGCAAGCGGCGCGGCGGAGTGATGTTCGGTCCCGCCGGGCGCATGTGCGAAAAGCCGCGCCTTGCGGGCGGTGTCATGGGGAAAGCCGCCCGCCGCCAGCACGACGCCGCTGCGCGCCGCGATGCGGATCGGACGACCGTCGTGGACGATCGTGGCGCCGGTGACGCGGCCTGCATCGTCGATTTCGAGAGCGCTGACCGGGGCGGAATGCGCCAGCCGCACGCCCAGATCGTCGGCAGATTTCAGTAGCCGCGCCACCAGCGCATTGCCGTTGACCAGGTGCATCCCGCGGCCGTGGCGGGCGAGGTCTGCGAAATGGCGAAGCATCCGGCGCGCGACATGCACGAATGCCCCGGGCTTGCGGGTCGCGTTCAGGAATTGGGCGATGTCGCGCCCCGAAGCGATGTTCATGCCGAAGGGCGCGATCTCGGCCAGCGGCGGGCGCAGGTCGTGGACCCGCGCGCCCATCTTCCGCCCGTCGAAGGGCGCGGCGCAGAGCGAGCGCCCGCCGCGGCGGCCGCCCGGCGCCTCGGCGTGGAAGTCGGGGACCGCATTGCCGTCGACGAAGTCGAGGCTGGTGTGATCGCGGAAGAAGGAAACCATGCGCGGCCCCTGCTGAAGGAACCGCCCGACCAGCGCCGGATCAAAGCCCTCGCCCAGCTCGCCTCGGAGGTAGGCCAGCGGCTCCGCCGGGTCTTCCTCAATCCCGGCGGCGATCGCCAGGGGGTTGCGCGGGATCCACATCCAGCCGCCCGACCAGGCGGTGGTGCCGCCGAAGTGGCGCTCTTTCTCGACCACCAGCACGTCGAGCCCAAGCCAGGCTGCGGTGACCGCCGTCGACAGGCCGCCGGCACCCGAGCCGACGACGAGCAGGTCGCAGGTCCAGTCTTCGCTTGCTGTCTGTTCCATGTCTTTCTCAGCTGCCACGAAGGAGGGGAGGGCGCGGGATCAGCCCGCGCGGGCGCCGACCATGAGGAAGTCGACCATCGCGGCTTGCAGCGCCTCGTACATCTCGCCGCCGGTCGAGGTGGCGCAGCCTTTCGCCCGGGCCGCCACGACCAGGGGAGAAACCGCCGGCTTGGTGATGACGCAGCCGACGAACATTTCCGGCGTCAGCTTGTCCGCCTCCACGGGCAGCGGATCGCCGTCCTTCATGCCCGCGGGCGTGGCGTTGCAGACAAGCGTGAACCCGGTCGGGTCGGGGGAGCCCGCAAAGACGCGCACCCCGCCGCGGCCGGTGAGGCGCGCGATCAGCCGGTCGCGCCGCGCCGCGTCGCCGTCGTGGATCGCCAGCTCGGCCACGCCGGACGTGACCAACTCGTAGGCGATCGCCGACCCCGCGCCGCCGGCGCCGATCAGCAGTGCGCGCTTGCCCTTCGGCTCACAGCCGTTCTGCCGCATCGCCTGGACGAAGCCGTAGCCGTCGATCATGTCGCCGTGCCAGGTGCCGTCTGGTTTGCGGCGCATGATGCTTGACGCCGAGACGAAGTCGGACCGCTCGGTGGCGCTGGTGCAGTGCTGGTAACAGGCGAACTTGTGCGGCACGGTGACGATGATACCGTCAAGGTTCTTAAGCTTGTCCGCGCTCTCGAGTAGGGCGCCTAGGTCCTCGACCGCGACGCAGACCGGTGCGACGATGCCGTCATGGCCGCGCCCGGTGAAGGCCGTGGTCATGCCGCCGGGAGAGCGCACCTGAGCGATCGGGTCGCCGACGATGATGTTGAGGCGGGTTGCGCCGGTCAGGGTGATATCCATGTTTCGTGCTCCTGTTCAGCCCGCTGTCGCCGTCGCCTTGGTGGCGACATCCGCCTGCGCGGGCGTTTCCTGTTCGACGAGGCCCAGCAGCCGCGTCTGCAATTCCTCGTCGCCCTCCAGCTCGACCGCGGCGCCGTCATAGGCGATTTGCCCGTTGACCAGCACATAGGCCCAGTCGGACAGGGCCAGCACCGCGTCCGCGTGGTGCTCCACGATCACCATGGCGACTTTGCCGCGCAGCTTGACCAGCGCGTCCATCACCTCCTTGACCACCGCCGGGGCGAGCCCCTCGAAGGGTTCATCCAGAAGAATCAGCCGGCTTGGCACCATCAGGGCGCGGGCAATGGCGACCATCTGGCGCTCGCCCCCCGAGAGGTTGTCGGCCTTGGCGTGCTGACGGGTGCGCAGCCGGGGGAAGAGATCGAACACCTCGTCGATCCCGATGCCGCCATCGCGCGCGGCAAGCTGCAGGTTCTCGGTGACGGTGAGGTTCGGGAACAGCCGCCGTCCCTCCGGCACCAGCGAGATGCCCCGGCGGTTGATCTGGTAGGGCTTGAGCCCGGCGATCGACCCGCCGGCAAAGGTCATCTCGCCCCGCTTCAGCGGCAGGATGCCTGTCAACGCACGAAGGGTCGTGGTCTTACCCACGCCGTTGCGCCCCAGCAGCGCGACGATCTCGCCCTCGCGCACACTGAGAGAGACGTCCGACAACACGGTCGAACCGCCGTAGCCGACCTCGATGTCGCGGATCTCGGCCAGGGGTTTGCCGTCCGCGCGCGCGGCGGCATGGGGGATGCGCGGTAGCGCGCTTTCGCGGCGGTCGTCCCTCTCCTCTCCGAGGTAGGCGGCGACGACCGCGGGATCGCGGGCAACATCCTCGGGCTTGCCGTCGGCGATCAGCTTGCCCTGGTAGAGCACCGACACACGATCGGAGATCGCAAGTAGCCGGTCGATGTCGTGTTCCACCAGCAGCACCGCATGGCTTTGCGAGAGCTTCTTGATCAGCGCGGCGACAACGATGCGGTCAGCCTCGGCGAGACCCGCGAGCGGCTCGTCGAGCAGCAGGACGCGCGATTCGAGCGCCAGGGTCACGCCGATTTCGAGCAGCCGCTTTGCCCCGTGGGGCAGGTCGGCGGCCAGCAGGGGCGCCTTGTCGGCAAGGCCGATCGCGTCGAGGATCGACCAGGCGCGATCGTTGGTGGGGGCGTCGCGGTGGGCGTCGCGCAGCAGGCCGCGGCAGCCGATGCGCTGCGACTGCAGCGCGATGCGGATGTTCTCGAACACCGTGAGATTGGGAAAGATCGACAGGATCTGAAACGACCGCCCCATCCCCAGCCGCGCCCGGGCATGCATCGACAGCTTGGTCACGTCGCGCCCTTCGAGGTGGATCGTCCCGCCGGTGGGCGGCAGCACGCCGGTCAGCATGTTGAACATCGTGGTCTTGCCAGCGCCGTTCGGCCCGATGATTGAGTGCAGCACGCGCGGGTGGATGTCGAAGTCGATCCCCTCGGCGGTGACCAGCTTGCCGAAGCTCTTGGACAGGTTGCGCACCTCGACCACCGCCCTGTCGGGGTCGACGCCTGTCGCCACCGGCTCGTAGGGGGTGATCCTCGCCGGGCGGGGCGGGATGGTCGGGCGCACCAGCGTCCAGTGCTTGCGCCGGGAGAGCATCTGCCAGAGGCCCTGCACCCCTTCGGGCGAAACCAGCGGCAGCACGATCAGGATCGGTGCGAACAGCAGCCACCAGTTCTCGTACACCGCGGACAGGCGGTTCTCGAGCAGGATGAACAAGATCGCGCCCCAGAGCGGGCCGAGGAACTGATGCACGCCGCCCAGCACCGACATCATCAGCGCGTCGCCGGCATGCTGCCAGTTCAGGTTGTTGGCATAGGCGCCCTGCAGGAGCAGCGTCAGCAGCGCCCCGGCGCCGCCGACCAGCGCAGCCATCAGGGTGAAGGCGATAAGGCGGATGCGGTAGACATTGAAGCCCAGCGAACGTGCGCGCTGCTCGTTGTCGCGCACCGCCTGCAGCGCCCGGCCGAACGGCGCATGCGCGAGCGCCCAGAGGAACCAGCCGCCCGCGAGCACTGCGGCGAGGACGAAGTAATGGTAGGTCCCGTCGGTCGGAAAGCTGGCGCGCGCCACGCCCTGAAGGCCGTTCTCGCCGCCTGTGACGTCGGTCCAGCGATAGGCGACCTCGAAGGCGATCTGCGAACAGGCGAGCGTCAGCAGCGAGAAGTAGAGACCGGTGCGGCGCAGGATCAGCGCCCCCAGCGCGAGGCCGAGCAGGGCCGAGAAGGCGATGGTCAGGACGATCCCCACAAGGTCGTTGCTGACATGATGGAGGATCAGGAAGGCGGTGGCGTAGCTGGCGGTGCCGAAGAAGACCGAGGCGCCGAAGGGCACGAGGCCCGCGTAGCCGACCAGCAGGTTCACCGCCAGCGCGTAGAGCGTGTAGATCGCGATCTGGGTGATCAGGTTCAACGGCGCGCCCATCGCGCTCCATACCGCGGTCAGGACGGCGAAGGTGAGCGCCATCCACAGGACGGGGTGTTTCACGAGACGTTCCAGGGTCATTCGAACCTCTCCCAGCGTTCGCCGAGCAGGCCGCGCGGGCGCACCAGCAGCACCACGGCCATCAGGATGTACATCGCCGCCCCCGACCATTGCGGGGCGAACTGGATCGTCATCGCGGTGGTAAGGCCGACCAGCAGGCCCGAGAGGATCGCGCCGGCGAAGGAGCCGAGGCCGCCGATCACCACGATGACGAAGGCCGGCATGATCGCCGCCCCGGCCATCGACGGGTTCACCGTCCAGAGCGGCCCGGCCAGCATCCCGGCAAGACCGGCCAGCAGGCACCCGATGCCGAAGACGAAGCTGAAGACCACCGGAAGGTTGATGCCCAGAAGGCCCACCATCTCGCCGTCGCGCGATCCGGCCCGGATGATCCGTCCGAAGGGGGTGAAGTTCAGGAACAGCCAGAAGGCGGCCAGCGCCAGCACGGTCACCGCCAGCACGAACAGGCGGTACTTGGTCAGCAGGACCGGGCCGAAGATCACGAAGCCGGTCAGCATGTCGGGCACGTTGTAGGCCTGGGGCGCCGCACCGTAGAGCGCGCGCAGGCTTGCCTCGAGGAACAGCGCCAGCGCAAAGGTGATGATCAGGCTGACGAGGGGGTCCTTGTCGTACAATCGTCGGATCAGCACGAACTCGACGATCATCCCGATCGCGCCGGTGGCGATCGGCGCCAGCAGCACCCCCCACCAACCGAACATGTCGCCCAGCGTCAGCGCCAGATAGCAGCCGATCGCGAAGAACGCGCCGTGCGCGAAATTCACGATGCCGAGCATGCCGAAGATGATCGACAGGCCGACCGCGATCAGCACGTAGAGGAACCCGAGAACGAGCCCGTTGGCTGCCTGGGAAAGGATCATGGAGAGCATGACAAACCCCCTGGGGCCGCGCAGCAGGTCTGCGGGCCTCCGTTGTTCGTTGCGCGCGCCGGTCCGCGCACCGAGGCGCGGACCGGGCTTGGAGAGGGATCAGATCGTGGGCATCTTGCAGGCGCTCTGCGCCTCGGTGCCGTAGGCGGCCTCGATGTCCGCCGGGGTCTTGGGAAGCTCGGCCTTGACGTCGAAGAAGTCCCACTTGTCGGTGATCTTCGGCTTGATCCCGGCGACCAGAAGACGGTTGATCATCTGGTGGTCGAAGTCCCGATAGGTGACGTCGATGCCGTTGCGCCTGACCTTCCACTCGGTCAGCGCCTTGACCAGCTTGCCTGACTCGGTCGACCCCGCGGCCTCGATCGACGACAGCAAAGAGCGCATGCCGAACCAGCCCATCCAGGTCTTGTCAGCGGCGGGGCGGTTGTATTTCTTTTGGTATTGCTCGGCCATTTCCTGTTCGTCGGCCGGGTTGTCGGGGTTCTTGTAATACCAGGTCAGCGTGTAGAGACCCGCCGCGGCCTGCGCGCCGACCCCCCAGAGGTCGGTGTTGCCGACCGCGATCTCGGCGAAGGGGATCTTGCTGGACATGCCCAGTTCCTTCCACTGCTTGAGGAACGTGGTCAGGTCGCTGGCGGAGATGCCGCCGATCACGACATCGGGCTGCGCCGCGCGGATCTTGAGGATGTAGGAGCTGTAG
Source organism: Acidimangrovimonas sediminis (assembly GCF_002871005.1). Classification (GTDB taxonomy): domain Bacteria; phylum Pseudomonadota; class Alphaproteobacteria; order Rhodobacterales; family Rhodobacteraceae; genus Acidimangrovimonas; species Acidimangrovimonas sediminis. Next base: position 9,365 of record NZ_PHSN01000048.1, on the reverse strand, counting down.
TCCGGCGTTCCGATCGGCACGGAATCGGCACCCACCACTTCGCCGCCGTTGGCCTCGATGTAGTGGCGGAAGTTGTCGGCGATGTCCTGGCCGAAGGCGTAGGCTGCGGTCAGCAGATACCACTTCTTGCCGATGCCGGCGCAGTAGGGGGCAAGCACCTTGGTGTGTACGCTGACAGGCGGCTGGCCGCGGAAGGTGTAAGGATTGCAGGCGCTTCCGGTCAGCGAATCCGCGGCCGCGTTGGGCGCGATGAACGGCACCTTGTGCTTGTTCGCCACCGCCGATTCCGCCAGCGCGAGCGAGCTCATGGCGCCGCCGATCAGCGCGACCGCGCCCTGCTCCGAGATCAGCCGCTCGGCGTTCTGCTGGGCGCCCTGGGGGCTCGGCTCGTCCAGCCAGACCAGATCGACCGGACGGTCGAGGATCTTGTTGCCACGCTGCTCCAGCGCGAGCTGGCAGCCCTGCGCGAGATACTCGGCCTGATCGACGATGCTGCCGGTCTTGGCCCAGAGCATGCCGATGCGGATCGGGTCCGCGGCCCAGGCCCGGTTGACGAAGGGCGCGCCAAGCAGCTGTGCCCCGATCCCCGCGGCGCCGACGCCGGCGGCCGTGGTCAGCAGTTGGCGGCGGCTCAGCCCGCGCGCGTTTCCTGTCTTGGTGTCGTCCATGATGTTCTCCTCCCAGAACGCTGTTCATGACGTGAAGGCGATCTTCGGGGCACTTGCGTGCCTTGCCCGCGACCTCCCTCGCGGCAGTTCCTGCTCTTCGCTTCTCAAGGGCTATTCGATTCTGGAATCGGAGTCCAGTTTTTTGACGCGAAAAATGGAATTGGATTCCGGCGTCGAAAAGGGTTACATTTTTTCAAAGACATGCGCGACATGGGTTCGGCGTGACCGGGCATGTGCCGGGCATCTGCCGGGTTTGCTGACGGGGAGGCGAGGGGCCGCGTTGATACCTCGGGCTCGGCTCGGGTAGGGTCGGCCCGGCGGTCATCTGCCGCTTTCTCGACCGGCGGCAGAGGTCGGCGGCCGCATGCAGGGCGAAATGGAGACGACATGAAGAGCTTGGCCGACGGCCGCGGGGAAGCGGCTGAGAAAGACAAGGCGCCCAGCGGGGTGCTGGAGCGGACGCTCAGCATCCTGGAGCTGCTGGCGCGCAACGCGCGGGGCCTGCAGATCTTCGAGATTGCCGACACCCTGGGCATTCCGCGCAGTGCGACCCACAGGCTGCTGACCAGCCTGGTCGAGCATGGCTATGTCAAGCAGGAGCGAGAGCACGGTGCCTATCTGCTGACGGCGCGGATCGTCTCGCTGGCCTTCACGTTTCTGTCGGGCAGCGGCATCACCGATCTCGCCCAGCCGATCATCGATCAACTCGCACAGCGGGCGGGGGAGCTGGTGCGCCTGGCGATCGTCGATGGCGACCAATTGACCTGGGTGGCCAAGGCGCAGGGGTCTCCGCATGGATTGCGCTATGACCCGGAGACCGGGCAGGTCGCGCGGCTGTCGTGTTCCGCCAGCGGCCTGGCGTGGCTTTCAACGCTTGACGAGGACGAGGCGATTTCGCTGGTCGAGAAGCAGGGGTTCGGTTCGCGCGAACAATACGGCCCGAACGCCCCGCAGACGCGCGCGGAGCTGCTGGAGCTGCTGCGTCTCACCCGCCGCCGCGGTTACAGCGAGACTGTGCAGACCTATTACGATTGGATGAGCTCGATCGCCGCCCCGATCCCGAGCCCCAACACCGGAGAGACGATCGGCACGCTGGTCGTCGCCGGGCCGAGCATGCGGCTGACCGAGGAGAAGCGGAACATCCTGATCCCGGATCTGCTGGAGACGGCGCGAGAGCTCTCCCAGGCTCTCCTGGTGTCGGCCACGTTGGCGCGCCCGCAACGCCGCGCGGCAAACTTCTTCAACGCCGATCCGGAATTGTGAAAGATTACGCGATGCTGGGTAGGCACCTTTCGCGCCACGCCAGAGGGAGTTTCTGCCTCTTCGCCCGGCGCCTTGTCGTGCTGTATCGGCACGTGCCATTGGCCGTGTTCTCCTGGCCCGCATCGTTCGGGGGCGATGCGGGTCTCGACTGGCGGAATGCTCGGGCGGGTTCGGGACCTGCCGCTGATGCAAACATCATAGCCGAGAGCGCGGGGGGACGGAGGCCGCGAGTCGTGTCCAGAGGTCGAATAATGTGGATAACCCATACTCAAATCACCGTAAAACAAGAGAAATATGGAAAGGTCCGGGAAAGGCGGTGCCCGCCGCCCTGAAGACAGGATCGAGGAAGATGGCGAAAATCCAAAGACCTCATCCTCACGCGCGAAAACTGCAGAAAACAGAAAACACCAGGCTGCAGGCCGAAAGGAAAAGAACCGGAGAAGAACCGCCGGGCACGCCCGGCGGCCAGAAAGGTCTCCACAATCGTCTCAGCTCTGCGTGTTGGCGGGAAAGACCTCCTGTGCTTCTTCAGAGATCGGCTGTTTTGATGAAGTATCGGTTCCGGTGGCGCGGCGATCCCCGTCTTCCTGATCCTCCGGTTCGAGGGTGAGCATAAGTTGGAGCGCCCAGCCCTCGATCACGCGCTCCCGCAGAAGGGCGCGCGCCAGGGCGTGCAGGGTCTCGCGGGCGTCGGAGAGCAGGGCATGGGCGCGGGCCTCGGCTGCGTCCAGACGGTCCGAGATCCGGGCGCGCAGCTCGGGGTTGGCGAGGTGTCGCGGGTCCGCGGCCAGCCAGACCAGGCCGGTCGCTCCCGCCCCGAGCGAGAGCTCCGCTTCAAGCGCGGCCTCCGTCGCGCGCCCGAGGTCGCTGTGCGCGGGTCCGCCCGAGCCCGATCCCGCCACACCGAAGACCAGCCGCTCGGCGGCGCGGCCGGCGAGTTGATAGGCGAGGGCGTCCTCGATGTCCTGGGGGAGGCCGGCGGATTGCCTGAGGACGATCTCGGTCAGCCCGCCCTGCGGTGTCAGGCGGATGGCTCGGATCTGGCCGACCCGCAGGTGCGCGCCGACGAGTGCGTGACCGGCTTCGTGGATGGCGATCCGCCAGGACAGATCCTCCGGGATCTCGGTTGAGGGTGAGAGGGCCCGGGCCAGATGCTGGCGGGTCAGTGCGACACCATCCCGGCGGGCGGCGCCGCGGGCACGGCGCACGGCCGCTTCGATCTCGGCCGCGGTCTGACCCCGGGCCTGTACCGCGAGGGCGTCGACCTCGGTTGCGCCGAGATCGCCGCGCAGATGGTGGCGCAGCATGGCCGCCACGGACTTTGGACCGGGAAGTCCAACCTCCACAATCTGATCGAACCGGCCGGGGCGGATGATCGCCGGGTCGAGCGCGGAGAGATCGTTGGTCGCCGCGATGACCACGCAGCCTTCCGCCTCTTGCAGCCCGTTGAGCTGGTTCAGAAATTCGTTCACCACCTGCCGCCGATAGTTCTTGTTATGATCTCCGTCGGTGGCGCGCGTGCCGAAGCCGTCGACCTCGTCGACGAACAAGATTGAGGGTGACGCCGCGCGCGCCTCAGCGAAAGCGGCGCGCATGGCCTTGAGAAGATCACCGAGATGTCCGCGTGCCTGCCATACCCCGAGCGAGGCGGTGAAGAGTTGCGCGCCGGCGGCGTCGGCGATGACGCGCGCGGCGAAGGTCTTGCCACAGCCCGGCGCGCCGTGAAGCAGGAGTGAGCGCGTCATGTCGCGCCATGCGGTCCTCCCGGACTGGTGGGCGACCATGTCATTGACCAGATCCCGCGCCGCACTCTCGAGGTTGCCCATCCCCTCAAGGAGTTCCAGGTCACCTGTCGGGATCGGAGGCTGGCAGGCCGCGCGCAGGCGCTCGATGACCTCGAAGCTGTTTTGGGCCCGGAAGGCGGCGGCGAGCGTCAGGGCCGGCAGGCGCGCCAGGAAGGAGCCGCTTGGCATGCGGCACCGAAGGTCGGCCAGCGCGACGTCGCCCGTCACGGAATGTGTGCGTTCGAGGAGGAATAGCACGCCATCGCATGTTAGCGGGGCGAGGGACAGGATGGCTGTGGCGCTGTCCTTGGCCTCTGGGGGAAGGTCTTCCGCCGAGGTGGCCAGAATGACGATTGGATCGGCCCCGCCGAGAGAAATCTGGAACTTCTCGGCCCAAGCCTGCTGATCCCGCTCGCGCGAGGGATATCGCTGGATGCGAGGAATTTGCTGGCCCGCTTCGCCCTGCTGGCCGCCAGCGCTACCGCCACGGAACGCATGCCGCAGCAGCTGCTGGACATAGTCGAGGACAAGGGAGTCCGAGGTCTCGAAGACATGCAGCGCCCTCGGAGCCGCCAGGCGAGCCAAACACGCGTCTTCCTCCAAGGTCCGAGCCAAGCGGACCGCCGCCAGTCCTTCGAAAAAGTGCAACGGGGGAGGCAGAGGCTCCGCCGTCTTGCCCACCTGCGAGAGGTCATTGGGGACCTCCGAAGATGCGGTCGGAGCCTCAGAAGTCTCTGGCGGAAACGCCTCTGCGCGCGCGATCCGCTGCAGGTTTGCGGCGAGGCCGCGGGCTTTCGGGCGCTCATGGAAGGGAGCCGCCGCCGCGATCTCATCGTCATATGAAATATCCGGCGTGCGGGCCGTGGCGAGGTGGTTGAGCAGCGTGTCGGCGAGCGCAAGCCAGGCCGGCGCAGTGGGAGTCGTCATTCGATGGGCCATAAGCTGGCTCCTTATTGGGTCGCAGAGAGAGCAGAAGGCGGTCGGCCCGGCGCTAGACTCCGTCCAGCGTGCCGTTCTCCGCGGCGTCGAGCAGGTGATGGATCAGGTTCTCGGCCTCAGGCGTGTAGATCTCGCTCACCACGTTCAGCCAGTCTGAGAATTTGGCGGGTGGGACGACCGCGTGGGGCAGGGTGGTTTGCAGGATCTTGTGCATCTTCTTCTCGGCGCAGAGCGCGGCATGGCCTGTGTCGAATGGAACCGCCCTCAGGATCTCGCCATGGACCTGGGTTGGCAGGCCAAGCTGATATCGCAGGCGAGAGGCAGGATCTCGGCTGTAGCCGAGCTTGTAAAACACCGCGTCCGTTGGGTGCACGAAGCGCATGGCGTAAACGTAGCTCGGCGCAGCGGTCCAGCTCTCGCCGCATTCCAGGCAGTCGAATCTGCCTGTCTGCATATTTGCACGCGCGAGCCGCCGGGTCGCCCCGCATCCGCTCGTGTGGCGGTAGAGGCGGAAGTTGGGATTGCCGGCAGGATCCGGGCCGACAAGCTCCCAGCCGCGCTCCCTCGCCTCGCTCGCTTCGCGGTGGGCGTGACAGGTCTCGCAGCGGATCCCGGTCTCTCCGCGTGCAGCCCGCTCGATAAGTGCGAACTGGCGGCGCAATTTGTGGCTGCAGGGGGCGCGGAAGATGCCGTAATGGCGGTTGTCATCCGCCTGGCCGAGGAATCTCAGCCCGGCTGCAACTGCCGTCGTGATGCGCCTCTCGCGCAGGCAGTGGGGGCACAAAGGCTGGTGGTTCATCACGACGAACAACTTGGAGATGTGCGGTTGGTCACATTCCTGGCAGCGGAGCGCAAAGTGGTAGCGATCCTTGACGCGCGCGAGGATATCGAAGCCCTTGGCGCGCGCGGTCTCCTTCCAGTGGTCATGGATCTCCCCGGGATAGAGCAGGTACTCTTCATGCATCAGGGTGATCGTCTCGGGGCCGAAAAGGGTATCGGGAAACGTCATCGCAGGTCTCCAAGCGGAAGGAATGGATCGCGCAGCCGCACGAGGGCACCGCCGCGTCGAGCACGCGGCGGCGAGGGCCGGAGGAGGTCGGGGACGGATCGGAGGACAGCTGGGCGCACCCCGCACGCATCCGGGGCGTGCGGCACGTGCGGGATACTTCCGCCGATCAGCGGCGCAATCGTGCGCGGGTAAGTTGGGGGAGGCGGATCAGGCGCGCAGTGTCAGGCCGCAGATCTCCGGTCCGACAGGGGCGCCGTAAGCCGGGCAATCCTCCATGTCGGAAAGGCACTCGAGGTCGACCATGTCATCGACGCGCTGCCTTGCGGCCTGCAGCAGCTGGTTCGCACGGTAAGCCACCACGTCATTGCCCTCGACCTGGAACAGGGGCCCGAAACGCTCGAGGAGCTGGTAGTGTTGGCGCAGGCCGTGCTGGCTCTCTGCCTGCAAGATCCCGTCAATAAGAAGGGTCATCCGCTGGAGGGGGCGGTCTGCCAGCCGGGCCGGCGCCGTGGCGCGGATCGCCGAGATCAGCGTTGTCACCCGCGTCTGGGCCTGCTCCGCAGTGCTCAGCCAGATTGCAAAGGCGGGCTCCCAGATGTCGACGTCTTCGATGTCGCGTTCGGCTTCGATGAAGCCTGTCAGCGCCACGACGAGCTTCGAGAACAACGACGAGATGGGCGTGTGGGTGAACTTCGTCGGTGCTTTATCCGCCAGGTGCGGCGTGCTACGTGTCACGATAGCCATGAGCGATCTCCTTCCAAGGATTTAGATCGGTTGTGGTTAGGCCAAGGCGAGAGCTGGAACCTCTTGCTTTGGCCGGATGGAGAATAAATAATGCTATAAAGTCAGAAAGTCAATGCGACGGGCATGAAAAAAATCGGACGCCCCACAGTTGATACAGAGGCCGTCACTCTGCGTCTCCCGCGCGAGATGATCGCGGCGATCGATGATCGACGCAGGCAGGAGCCGGACCTGCCCACAAGGCCGGAGATGATACGGCGCGCCCTCGCGCAGTGGCTCGAGACGCCCGGAGACAACAAAGAAGAGTAACGGGTCCACGCGCAATCTCCGAAGACTGAGCCAGGCGGGCGGCGTTCGACTGGCTGCGGCTCGGCGAAGTGGCGGGTTTGGGGCCGGTAGCGGACTGGAAGGTTCCAGCGATCAGCCTGAGGAAGCCGACATCCACGGGAACGATGTGCGCCGTCGAGGACGGCCCGAAGCCGACCTTCGTCAGGGTGGCCATCGCTGCGCCGCAGCTTCCCCGAACCGGTCCTTCATGCAGGCCGCAGCATTTTGAACGCTCCTAAGTCAGCAGAGCGGACAAAGCGGTCGGTCAGAGCGCGCGCGTTTTGATTGCGGTTGGGTCAACGCCCCCGTCCCGCATCTTCTTCTCCGCCCTAGACCTGATGACGGCAAGAAGGGTCATCAGTGCGGTATCGTGGGCGCATTCGCGGTCCATCTTAGTGTAGACGAGATCCAGCTCTTGTTCTGTCCAGGTTTGCAGCTCTGCAAGGTTGTGTTGGTGCTGCACCTCAAGCTTGTCGAGTGCGCGTGCAAACTTCGCTTCGGGGGTCTCGCAGTCCTCGTATTCTCGCCATAGCTCTAGAAGCAGTTTCCCCGAACCCTCAGGAAGCATTTTGCGGATTGTCTCCATCGCTTCGGCTTCATCCGCAAGTTTGGTATCTTTCCGTGCGCTTACTTCAAAATACGGAATGTCCCCGGTGATGGCCTCTGCAATGTCATGAAGCGCAATCAGTTTCAGGGTTTGCCCCAGATCAACGGAATGCTGAAGGTGAGGGGCCATCAGAACCGCCGCCACTGACATCATCCACGTGTGTTCAGCGACACTTTCCTGCCTGCCATTCGACAGCCAGCTATGGCGCATCTCGGTCTTCAGGCTTTCAGCTAGGGACAGCACGTCCACAATGCCCTCAGCCTCGGCGTGAGGAAGTGTTGAGCTGTCTCGGTTGCCTTCGGTCATGACGTCTCTCCTGATCCCAACGACAAGATAGCAGGTTGTACTGGCAGCAAACAGAAAGGTCTGGTGTGGGCTCGAAGCCGACTTGCGGCGGCGCGGCGGGCCCCACGCCTGAGGTGGCCAGGTCCGCGGCACTCTCGGCCCTTTGCCGCCATTCAGCTCTGGTTCACCTTGCTGCAGTGCGGCCAGCCAGAGTTGCCGTTCGTGGCATCTCCGAGCTCTGATCGCGGTCGGAGGACGGCTCTCCGCCATCGCGCTCGCGGCTCTCGTCATCTATTGGTTATGAATCCTGAGCCGCGCTCTTGATTGGGAGATCGACGTGCTCCTCTCCACTGCGGAGCCTCGACCGTCTCGTCCCGCGGACGCCTTGGTCAGGCGCGCACGGCCTCCATCCTGCGGCGCCCCTGAAGGAGCACGAGGGCAAGGGGAATTGCGAAGACCACCGCGCTGGCCAGCGGCACCGCGGCGTAGTCATACCCCGCCCGGATCACCGCACCGCCCGCCACGGCACCAAGACCGTTGCCGAGGTTAAAGGCGCCGATGTTGACCGAAGAGGCGAGGCTCGGGGCGTCTTGCGCCGCGCCCATCACCCGCATCTGCATCGTCGGCACCAGGGCAAAGCAAAGCCCGCCCCAGATAAACAGCAGCACCAGCATGGCGATCAGATAGGTGTGAAGCACCGACATGGCGCCAAGGAGCACGATCAGGGCCACAAGCGTGCCGGTCAAGGTGCCGCGCAGCGACTTGTCCGCAGCGATCCCGCCGAAATGATTGCCCACCGTCATGCCGAGGCCAACGACGATCAGCGCGATCGTCACCAGGGCGGCAGAGGCGCCGACCCCGTCCTGCAGCATCGGAGCGACATAGGTGAAGACGGTGAACTGACCGGTCGAGGTCAGCACCGTCATGCCCAGGGCGGCAAGCACAGGCCGGCACAACATGACCCGGATCTCGGCCTTGGCGTTGGTGTCGCCAGAGGCCGGCAGATGCGGCAGCGCTTTCATCAAGGCGAAGGCCGTGGCGAGCCCCAGGGCGGCGATGAACATGAAGGGCATGCGCCAGCCGGCCACATCGCCGAGGTAGGTCAGCGCGGGAACCCCGGCGACGTTCGCCATGGTGAGGCCCATGAAGACCGCCGCCACGGCGCCGGCCTGGCGGCCCGGCGCGACGAGACCAGCGGCCACGATGGCGCCGACACCGAAGAACGTGCCCTGGCAGAGAGCCGTCATGACCCGCGCCGCGAGCAGGACCTCATAGCTCGGCGCAACCGCGGCCATAACGTTGCCCGCGGCAAGGATAACGGCCAGCAGGATCAGCAACCGGTTGCGCGCCATACGGCCCGCCGCGAGCGTGACAATCGGCGCAAAGACCATCACGCCGAAGGCATAAGCCGTCACGATCAGACCCGCGGTGGGGATGGAAATTTCAAGGTCGTTCGCGATCACGGGCAGAAGGCCCATGGGAGAGAATTCCGTCAATCCGATCGCAAATGAGCCGAGGGAGAGTGCCGCAAGGGCAGGATTTAGCTTCATTCTGTCGTCTTTCGTATGTCTCTGGGTGCCGACCTGACACCCGATGTCTGCGTTCACGGCAAACTGGACGAACTCGGGTCCCGGGATTAGAGCTTGTCGCAGCACTTCATTTTTGAGGCATGGGCAAAGATGACCTCGCAATCTGACCGCTTCGGGGAAATGGAAGCCTTTCTCGCAAGCCTCGAGGAAGGC
>NZ_PHSN01000047.1 GCF_002871005.1 Acidimangrovimonas sediminis | reverse complement strand
TCAAACTCGCCCTCGACGTCGCAAGAATCGGCGTCTGGGAACTCGACCCGCAGCGGGGGCTCACGAAGGTGGACCGGCGGGTCGCGGAACAGTTCGGCCTTGAGAACGAGGGGCGCTACCCGGCAGGCACCTTCTTCGCGCGCATGACCGAGACGGATGCCCTTCGGGTCAGGGACGCGATAGAGACGACCTTTGCCGAAGGCGGCCGGTTCGACGAGGAATACAGGATCACGCCGCCCGACGGGACCGATCGCGTGGTGCGCGCGGTTGCCCGGAAACGCCTGAGCTCGATGCCGGGCCGCGGCGCGAGCCTGCTTGGCGTCAACCTCGACGTGACGGCGGAAGCCGAGGTCGCGCAGATGCGCGAACTGATGCTGCGCGAGATGAACCACAGGGTGAAGAACCTGTTCACGGTGATCGCCGGTCTGATGCGCCTTGCCGCACGCGACGCGCAGACGCCCAAGGAACTCGTCGCGGACATGTCGCGCCGCATCACCGCGCTCGCCCGCTCGCATGAGCTGACGCAGACGATCGGGCAAAGCTCGCGCCTGGGCGAAGCGATCGCCGTCGCGATCGATCCCTACAGCGAAGGGCGCGAAATCTCGCTTTCGGGCCCCCCCGTGCCGATCTCGCAAGACCAGCTTACGTCGCTCGCGCTGATCTTCCACGAATGGGCGACCAACTCGGCCAAGTACGGGGTGCTGGGGGATGTCGGCGGCAAGCTCGATATCACGTGGGGGTTTGATGCGGCACCCGAAGGCGACACGGCGGGCGATACGCCGGCAAGGATGATCCGGGTTTCGTGGGCCGAGCATTTCGACCGCCCGCTTCCCACCCCCGCAACGCCTGAGGGCCGCGGCTTCGGCACCACCCTTCTCGGCCTCTCCGCGGCGCAGCTTGGCGGACGGATCGAAGTGGAACAGACCGAAACGGCACGCAGGAACATTCTGGTCTACACGGAGGAGTGATCGTACATCCGGACGGAGAGGTCGAGCAGGATCCCGCCATACCGCCGATTCAGAACAGGAACCCCACGCCGCAGATCATCGGCAGGAACAGCCGGTCCGGCGAAGGACGGCGATGTCCGAGCGTGATACGGCCCCTGTTTTGGCCGGTTCCAAGGATGTCTGATCGCATTTGCGTGACGGCAACTAAATAAACCTGAGGTTAGTGAGCAGCCTGAGCACGCCGCGATCTTGCGAAGGCGCTGAGTCGCGGTGGAATTTTCAAGCGAAAATGTCATGGGACATGGGCGCGCACCGCCATTCTCGCGGGCACGTCACTTTCAATTGCAGGAACTCTGACCCGGGCGCTGTCCTTCCGTCGTCGTGCGCAAACACGATACACGGAGGATTTTCCGATGTCCGATACTGTCGCCGACTTCATTCTTACGCGGCTCAAGGCCTGGGGGATCACTCGCATCTACGGATTTCCCGGAGACGGGATCAGCGGACTGGTTGCCGCCCTCGGCCGCGACGACGAGATCGAGTTCGTGCAGGCCCGGCACGAGGAAAGCGCGGCCTTCATGGCCGCCGCCCATGCCAAGTGGACGGGCGAGGTGGGCGTCTGCCTCGCGACCTCGGGGCCGGGCGCGATCCATCTGCTGAACGGCCTGTACGACGCCAAGCTCGACCACCAGCCGGTGATGGCCATCGTCGGCCAGCAGGGGCGCAACGCGCTTGGCGGCAACTACCAGCAGGAGGTCGACCTGCAGAGCCTCTTCAAGGACGTCGCCAGCGATTTCGTCCAGACGATGATGGCCCCGGGACAGGCGCGCCACCTGATCGACCGGGGCCTGCGGATCGCCAAGGCGCGGCGCAGCGTGACCTGCGTCATCGCGCCGAACGACGTGCAGGAAAGCCCCGCGGTCGAGACCCCGCCCCACGCCCACGGCACGGTGCACAGCGGCGTCGGCTACCAGGCCCCGCGCCTGCTGCCGGCCGAGGCGGACCTGAAGGACGCGGCCGACATCCTGAACGCGGGCGAGAAGGTCGCGATCCTCGTGGGCGCCGGCGCGGCCGGCGCGCAGGACCAGGTCGCCCGGCTTGCCGACAAGCTGGGCGCGGGGGTGGCCAAGGCGCTGCTCGGCAAGGCCGCGATGCCCGATGACCTGCCCTACGTGACCGGCTCGATCGGGCTGCTGGGAACCAAGGCGACCGACTGGATGATCCGCCATTGCGACACCCTGCTGATGATCGGCTCGCGCTTTCCCTATTCCGAATTCCTGCCCGAAGAGGGGAAGGTGAAGGCGGTTCAGATCGACCTTGATCCCACGATGATGTCGATGCGCTACCCGATGGACGTGAACCTTGCAGGCGACGCCGCCGACACGATCGAAGCGCTGCTGCCGCATGTCGAGCAGAAGACAGACAAGGACTGGCGCGGCAAGATCGAGGGCCACGTCAAGGAGTGGTGGGACGGCGTCGAGGAACGCGCCAAGGAAAGCGCCGACCCGGTGAACCCCGAACGGCTGTTCTGGGAGGCCTCCTCGCGCCTGCCCGACCGCGCGATCCTGAGCGCGGACAGCGGCAGCTCGGCCAACTGGCTGGCGCGGGCGATCAAGATCCGCAGCGGCATGAAGGCCTCGCTTTCGGGCACCCTGGCGACGATGTGCCCCGGCGTGCCCTACGCGGTGGCGGCCAAGTTCTGTTACCCCGACCGGGCGGCCGTGGCCTTCGTCGGCGACGGGGCGATGCAGATGCTGGGGATCACCGACCTGATCACAGTGGCCAAGTACTGGCGGCAGTGGTCCGAGCCGCGCCTCGTGATCTGCGTGCTGGCGAACCAGGACCTCAACCAGGTGACCTGGGAATTGCGCGCAATGGCGGATTCGCCGCGCGTGGCCAAGACCCAGGACGTGCCCGACGTCGACATGGCCGCCTATGCCGAGCTGCTGGGGCTGCAGGGGATCCGGGTCGAGAAGACCGAGGATATCGGCCCCGCCTGGGACCGCGCCTTCGCGGCCCAGTGCCCGACGGTGATCCACGCCGTGGTCGACCCCGACGTGCCGACGCTGCCGCCGCACATCACGATGGACCAGGCCAAGTCGTTCATGAGCGCGGTGCTGCAGGGCGATTCCGAATCCGGCGGGATCATCAAGCAGGCGATCAAGCGCGTCTCGGATCGCTGAGATGGCACTTTCGGCTCCCCCCCGTATCGAGGAGGTCAGGACCCGCGTCCTGACCTTCCCCACCGACGCGCCGGAATCCGACGGCACCCTGGAATGGACTTCGACCACGATGATCCTGGTCGAGATCTCGGCAGGCGGCGTGACGGGCCTCGGCTACAGCTACGGAATGCCGGCGGTCGGCGACATCGTGCGGGACGCGCTGACACCGCTGGTCGTCGGGCGCAATCCGATCGACATCGCGGCAATCTGGCTGTCGCTTGTCCACGCGATGCGCAACAACGGCCGAGACGGGCCGATCGCCATGGCCATCGCCGCCATCGACACCGCTTTGTGGGACCTCAAGGGCAAGCTGCTGAACCAGCCGGTCGCCGCCCTCCTTGGCCGCGCGCGGGACGAGATCCCCGCCTATGGATCGGGTGGCTTCACCTCGTATGACGCGCAGCAGATGCGCGAGCAGCTTGGCGGTTGGGCACGCGACGGCTTTGCCATGGTCAAGATCAAGGTCGGCCGCGATCCCCGGAAGGACCCCGAGCGCCTGCGTCTGTCGCGCGAGGTGATCGGGCCGGATGTTGCCCTCTTCATGGATGCGAACGGGGCGCAGAACCGCAAGGAGGCGCTGGCGCTTGCCGAGCAGGCCGCGGAACACGGCGTGGTCTGGGACGAGGAGCCGGTCTCGTCGGACGATCTGGCGGGGTTGCGGCTGATGCGGGACCGCGCGCCCGCCGTGATGGACATCGCGGCCGGGGAATACGGCTACGACATCACCTACTTCCGCCGCATGCTGGAAGCCGGGGCGGTGGACGTCCTCCAGGCCGACGCCACGCGCTGCGCGGGCATCACCGGCTTCATGGGGGTGGCCGCGCTGTCGGCGGCACATCAGACGCCCCTTTCGGCCCATTGCGCCCCCGCGCTGCACCTTCACGCCTGCCTTGCCGCGCTGCCCGCCGTGCACCTGGAATGGTTCCACGACCATGTCCGGATCGAAAGCATGCTGTTCGATGGTGCCCCGGTGCCCCGGGCCGGAAAGCTGCGCGACTCCGGCGCGCCCGGGTTCGGGCTGACCGTCAGGCCCGATGTCGCGGACCGCCATCATGCGGGTTGAGATCCACACCTCCCCGGCGGCGCGCGCCTCCTCAGCACAGGGCGGCGAGCGTGCTGAACACCGCGTTCTCGGCCTTCCGGGAATCCAGCCGCGCGTGCTGCACCGCCACGGGCGCATCCGCCGTGATCGCGCAGGAACAGCCCAGATTGGTCGGCACCGGCGGGTCGAGGTCGTTGATCCGCCGGTGCACCGTCCGCTCAGCTGGAGCGTCGAGCCGGTAGGGCCCGGCGGATGCGCGGTCCTCGAATTAGATCATCAGCTCGACCCGGACGCCGGCAGACCCGGTATTGAGGATGTTGATCGAACCGTGGCTGAGCATCTCGGGCTCGGGCCCGTTGCTCCAGGCCGGAAGATAGCCGTCTGCGATCGCCCAGCGGCGGTATCCTATCGGATCCATGAAAATGCCCTCCCGGCTTGCTGCTGCAGGGCGAACCCGCCCGGCGGGGCCGGGCTCCGGGATCCCGACCTTGCGCCGGGTCAAGCATTGCTCGCGCGGATGGGATGCGGCGCCGGGACACCACGCGAACCGACCCGGGCCGAGGTGCCACGATCCGCGACCCGACCAACAGGCATTCCCCACGCGAGACAAGGGAGGCGCGCGCCATGACGCAAGGCAGGATCTCGGAACTTCTGGTCAGGGAAACCGGCCGGCCCGTGGGCGGCAAGGGCATGTCGCTGATCGTCGCAACCGCGGGCCTGGGGTTCCTGGCCGCCGGGCTGGCCGCGCGCAGGCCCTCGGGCGGCCCCCACACGCCCTCCGCCACCTCGCCACGCAAGCGCGAGGCGTTGCGCCTGTCACGCGACGGGGCGGCGATCATGGGCAGCAGTGTGCTTCTGGACAGCGGGATGGAACATCTGCGCGGCGATTACCGCCGCGACGCGATGTACGCGGCCCCGCTCGCCGGGGCGGCGTCGATGGCTGCGTCCATGGCCGAGCCGCGCACGGGCAGCCCGGGCAAGTTGATCGAGGGGGTGCATGTGGGCGCCGTCGCGACCGGGATGGCGGGGATGGGGTTCCACCTCGGCAACGTGCTGCGGCGGCCGGGCGGCCTGTCGTGGGACAACCTGTTCTACGCGGCGCCGCTGGGCGCGCCCGGTGCGCTGATCATGAGCGGACTGATCGGGATGGCCACGCACCGCATGGCGCGCTCTTCCGGGCAGGAACGGCGCCACGGGCGCCAGCTGGCCGCGCTGAGCGCGGGCGCCATGCTGGCCGAGACGGCCGAGGTCGCGCTTCTGCATTACCGCGGCGCCTATCATGACCCGGCGATGTACCTGCCCGTGACCCTTCCCCCCATGGCCGCCGCGGGCCTTCTGCTGGAAGCCGCCCGTCCCCGCCGCAGGCGCCGCGGGCCGCTGCGCCTGCTGCTGCGGGGGGTCGAGGCGCTGGGATACATCGGCACCGCGTTTCACGCGCTTGGCGTCGCGCGCAATTCGGGGGGGTGGCGGAACTGGCGACAAACCACGATGGCCGGTCCGCCGATGCCGGCGCCCATCAGCTTTGCGGGCCTTGGCAAATCGGGCCGCGCCGCGCTGGACCTTCTCGACATCGCCGACGACCGCCTTGGGGAGGACAGCAAATGACCGGCCCGTTCCGCACTCCCTACCCCGGCTACGACGTGCTGGATAAATGGGACAGCCCCTCCTACGACGATGCGACGCGCGAGGTGCTGCGCGCCCGCACCACGCCACCACCCCGCCGCTTTCTGTCCGAGGCGCGCTTTGCCGTGCTGGCCGCGCTTTGCGACACGGTGATCCCGCAGCCCCGCGCCCGGCCCGTGCAGATCGCTCCCTTCCTCAACGCCGCACTGCACGACGACCGCGGCACCGGCACGCGCTTTGCAGTGATGCCGCCGGACCGCGACGCCTGGCCGCTTGGCCTCGACGCGATCGACGCCGAAGCGAAGGCGCATCACGATGGCACCGGCTTTGCCGATCTCGCCCGCCCCGAGCGCACGCTTGTGCTGAAAGAGATCGACGCGGAGCGTCTGCGCGCCCCTGACGCATGGCAGGACATGCCGGCGCAGAAGTTCTTCCGCGCGCTCGTGCTCAAGCAGATCGCGCAGTTCTACTATTCCCAGCCCGCCGCGATGAGCGAGATCGGCTACGGCGGCCCGGCCTCGCCCCGCGGCTACGTGCGCCTGAACGCGCAGGGCATCGACCCGTGGGAGGCCCCCTACGGCCAGTGGAAGGAGACTGACGCATGACCCGCCCGATCGGACGCCGCGCCGCAGAGGCCGAAACCGACCCCCGCGCGGTGAACGGCTGCGCCCCCGATGTCTTCAGCCGCGACGGCACCGTGCCGATGCGGGAATTCCCCGAGAGCGAGGAGGTCGATTTCGTCATCGTCGGCGCAGGCTGCGGCGGCTCGGTGCTGGCCGCGAAGCTGGCCGAGGCCGGGATGTCGGTGGTCCTGTTCGACGCGGGCCCGTTCTTTCGCCCGCTGTCGGATTTCGCCTCGGACGAATACGAGCAGGAAAAGCTCTACTGGCTCGACCCCCGGGTCTCGGACGGCGACGACCCGATCGAGCTTGGCGCGAACAATTCGGGCCAGGCAGTGGGTGGGTCGACCGTGCATTTCCAGATGGTGTCGCTGCGCTTTCGCCCCGAATGGTTCAAGTCGCGCACCAAGCTTGGCTACGCCAGGGACTGGCCGGTCGACTGGCAGGAGATGTGGAAATATTACGCCGAGGTCGAGAACGCGCTGAAGATCTCGGGCCCGATCCGCTACCCTTGGGGGCCCAAGCGTGGCCGCTACCCCTACCGCGCGCATGAGGTGAACGAGGCGGGCCTCGTCCTTGCCCGCGGCGCCGAGGCGCTGGGGGTCGACTGGGCGCCCACCCCGCTGTGCACCGTCTCGGCCCCGCGCGGAAAATCCCCGCCCTGCGCCTATCGCGGGATGTGCAAGATCGGCTGTTCGGTGAACGCCAAGCAATCCATGCTGATCACCTACGTCCCCCGTGCGATCCGGGCCGGGGCCGAGGTGCGCGACCTTGCCATGGTGGGCCGGGTCGAGACCGGCCAGGATGGCCGCGCGACCGGCGTTTCCTACCATCGCGGCGGCGAATGGCGCCACCAGAAGGCGCGCAACGTGGTCCTCGCGGGCTATTCGATCGAAACACCGCGGCTGATGCTGAACTCTGCCACCTCGCGGCATCCGCAGGGTCTTGGCAATTCGAACGGCATGGTCGGGCGCAACCTGATGGTGCATTCCAACCACGCTGTCTGGGGCGAGTTCGAGGACGAGATCCGCTGGTACAAGGGCCCGCCCTCGATGGCGACCTGCGAGCACTGGAATTATGTCGACGACGACCCGACCAAGGATTTCGACGGCGGGTATTCGTTCATGAGCCAGGGCCCCTTGCCGGGCGATTTCGCGGGCACGCTGACCGGGGCCACGGGCATGTTCGGCGATGAGTTGCTGACCGCGATGGGCAAGTACAATCGCATGGCGGGGCTGAAGATCGTGGGCGAAACGATGCCCGCCCCCGACAACCGCGTCACCCTGGCCGATGAGAGCGACCCCCTCGGCCTGCCGCGGGCCAGGGTCACCTATGCCTTCAGCGACAACGACAAGCGGCTGCAGCGTCACTCGCTGGATTTCATGTCGAAGATGCTGGGCGCCGCGGGTGGGCGGAACCTGCTGGAAACGTCGAGCACCGCGCACCTGATGGGCGGCTGTGCGATGGGCGACGACCCGGAAACCTCGGTCACCGACGACATGGGCCGCAGCTGGGACATCGACAACCTGTGGATCTGCGACGGCTCGCTGATGCCCACGGCGGGCGGGGTGAACCCGGCGATGACCATCCTCGCCAATGCCGCGCGCATCGCAGACCGCATCGTCGCCGCACGAAACGGCTGAGCACCGACCTGGGAAGGGCGGCATCGGGACCGCAACGACCCTTCAACCGACATTTGAGCAAGAGAGGAGACGAGAATGACCAACGTCGTGATCACCGGGGCTTCGGCCGGCGTCGGCCGGGCGGTCGCACGCCGCTTCGGCACGCCGGGCAACAACGTGACCCTGATCGCCCGCAACAGGAAACGGCTGGAAGACGCCGCCGGGGAAATCCGCAAGGCCGGGGGCAAAGCGCTGGTCATGGCGCTGGACGTCGCCGATGCCGATGCGGTCGAGACCGCGGCGGAGGAGGCCGAGAAGGCCTTTGGTCCCATCGACATCTGGATCAACGTGGCGATGGTCACGGTGATCTCGCCCGTCGGCAAGATGACGGCCGAGGAATACCGCCGCGTGACCGAGGTGACCTATCTCGGCACGGTGAACGGCACGCTCTCGGCGCTCAAGCGGTTCAACCGGCGGGGGCGCGGCACCATCGTGCAGACCGGTTCCGCGCTGGCCTATCGCGCGGTGCCGTTGCAATCGGCCTATTGCGCAGCCAAGGCGGCGATCGTGGGGTTCACAGACAGCCTGCGCACCGAGCTTTTGCACGACAAGTCGGACGTCAAGATCACGGTCTGCCACCTGCCCGCGGTGAACACGCCGCAATTCGACTGGGCGCGCAACAAGATGCCGCACCGGCCCCGCCCCGTCGCCCCGGTGTTCGACCCCGAGCTGATCGCCAACGGCATCCACCATGCCGCGTTTCACCCCAAGCGCGAATTCTGGCTGGGCTTCTCGTCTGTCAAGGCGATCATGTCCGAGAAGATGTCGCCCGCCGCAGGCGACAAGTACCTGGCGCGCACCGGCTATTCCGGCCAGCAGACGGACGAGC
The DNA here is from genome assembly GCF_002871005.1 of Acidimangrovimonas sediminis. GTDB lineage: Bacteria > Pseudomonadota > Alphaproteobacteria > Rhodobacterales > Rhodobacteraceae > Acidimangrovimonas > Acidimangrovimonas sediminis. The sequence continues at coordinate 20,135 of NZ_PHSN01000047.1, read as the reverse complement.
CCGAGGATCCGACCCGCCCCGACAACCTGTTCGAGACGGTGGAGGGTGACTGGGCCGCCGAAGGCCGGTTCGGCGACGAGGCCAGCGAAAGCTCCGCCGCGATCTGGACCAGCGAGCATGGCGGATCGCGGCTTGTCGGCGGCGCGACGCTTGCCACCGCGGCGGTGGTCGCCCTCGGGGCCTTTGCGCTGACACGGGGGCGGCGAGGTTGATCCCGGGGCCGGCGGAACGGAGACCGCAATGCTCGACCAATGGCTTCACCGGCACCGGCATCCCCACGGGCTGCCGGATCGGCCGGGCCTGCGCAAGATCGCCGCGGCAGCGATCGGAAGCTTCGTCGGGCTCTCCCTTCTCGGCGCGCTTGCCCACCACGCCGGGGTCGACCTGCTGATGGCGTCCTTCGGGGCGACGTGCCTTCTGCTGTTTGCCACGCCGGACACGCCGCTTGCCCAGCCGCGCAACGTCGTCGGTGGGCATCTCCTGGCCTCCGGCGTGGGGCTTGCGGCGATGCACCTGTTCGCACCCCAGGCCGCGGTACTGATGGCGCTGGTGGTCGCGGTGGCGATCGTCCTGATGCAAGTGACGCGCACGCTGCATGCGCCGGCGGGGGCCGATCCGCTGGTGATCATGCTCAAGGGGCACGTCCTGCCATGGACCTTCCTGATCACCCCGGTGCTGGCGGGCGCCGTCGCGCTGGTACTGATCGCCTATGCCGTGAACAATGCGCGCGGCGCGGAGAAGTGGCCACGCTACTGGATCTGACCGCCGGACCCAACGCCCCGACCCAACGCCCCGACCCGGCGGCGCAATCGTGCCGCGCCCCGCGGCCGTGCCCGCCCCAGCGCGCATCGACCGGAGGGGCGCGACATCTGCGCCCCCTGCCCGGCGCCCTACCCCGCCCGGGTATCCTTCCCCTCGTTCGCCTGACCGCGCCGCGCTTCGGCCAGCGCCGAGCTCGCGGCGATCATCCCGGCATGCGACAGGCCCTGCGGGAAATTTCCAAGTTGCAGGCCAACCTCGGGATCGTATTCCTCGGACATCAGGCCAAGGTCGTTGGCCCCGACCAGCATGTCGCGGATCTGCGCCTCCGCCTCGTCGACGCGCCCCGCGCGGATCAGGTAATCGGCGGCCCAGAAACCGCAGACGTTGAACGTCGCCTCGCGCCCCTCAAGGCCGTCGACACCGTCGGCATAGCGCCTCAGATGCGCGCCGTTGCCCAGCCGCTCGCGGATCTTCTGATAGGTCGCGACCATGCGCGGGTCATCCGCCTCGATCATCCCCATGCGCGGCATCAAAAGCACCGCGGCATCCAGCCAATCCGCCCCCAGCGCCCCGGCGAAGGCGCCGATCTCGTCGTTCCAGGCACGCGTCAGCACCAGCTCTCGGATCCGGTCGCGGTCGGCGCGGAAGCGGCTCAGGTCGTCGTCGATCGCGCCCATTTCGCCCAGATCCATGAGGCAATCGAGCGCGGCCCAGCACATCGCCTTGGAATAGGTGTGGTGCAGGCGCGGATCCGGCATTTCCCAGATGCCGTTGTCGGGAAGGGTCCACTGGTCCAGCACGACCTCGCCGAAGCGCACCATGCGCAGGGCCTCGCCCGGATGCAGCCGACCGCCCTTCGCGACGTAGGACCGCGCCGTCATCAGGATCGACCCGTAGGCGTCGAGTTGCAGCTGCGTGGCGGCCCCGTTGCCAAGCTGCACCGGCGCGGATCCGCGATAGCCCTCGGCCGTGCGCAGGTTGACCAGCCCGATGTCGCTGTCGCGGTGCACGGTATAGAGCGTCTCGAGCAGCGGGGCCGAGGATCGGCTTGCGGCCATCAGCCAGCGAAAGAACGCGCCGGCCTGATCCGTCATGCCCTGGTCGAGGAAGGCGTTGAGCACGAAGTAGGAATCGCGCAGCCAGCAATAGCGGTAGTCATAATTGCGGATGCCGCCGAAATCCTCGGGCAGGCCCATGGTGGGCGCCGCGATGACCGCCCCCGTCGGCGCATGCACCAACAGCGACAGCGTCATCAGGCTGGCCTTCATCTCGGCCGCGAAGGGCCCATCGTAGCGCTCGCCCAGCCGCTTGGCGGCCCAGCCGGCGCGGGTATCGTCTAGGCTGCGCCAGGCCTCGTCCAGGTTCGAGACATAGCCCTCACCGCCCTGGGTCACCGACAGGGTCACGTAATGGCGCTCGCCCGCGGCGACATCGATCTCGGTCTCGAGATGCCCCCGCCGGATGTGCGAAAGCTCCATGCTCGCGTCGATCACCACCACGTCCCCATCGTGGCGAAACCACCAGCGGCCCGTCCCGTCGCGGTCGAGCTTTGGGATCTCGGCACCGTATTCCCCGCGCGGCGTCAGGGCCACGCGCAGACGCGATCGCCCCTCGATCCCCTCGATCAGCCGAACGATGGTGCGCCCGAAGCTCCCGGCCTCGTCGAGGTCGCCGGGCAGGATCATGAAGTCCGTCACCTCGACGCAATTGCCATCACAGGCGTGCCGCGTGGTCAGTACCGGGGCATCCGGATCGTAGCGGCGCGTGGGCGTGGCGTCCGGCGCCGGGTCGTCCCCGGCCAGCGACACCTCGAAATATCCGCCCCGATACTGGTCGATCAGGCGCGAGAACACGGCATTACCGTCGAAATCCGGGCCGCAGAACCAGTCGATGGACCCGTCCAGCGCGACAAGCGCGGCGGTGCGCGTGTCCCCGATCAGCGCGTAATCCCCGATCGGCCGGTAGCCCCGCTTCAGCACGGACGTCGCCGAAGAATACGTGCCGGAACGTCGCGGCCGGAGGTCATCGGACATGCGCTTCACCCTTTTCCCGCAGGCTTGAATGGATGGATGCGGGGCCTCGCCGCATCCCTTTGATCAAACAGGCCGCTGCAAACCTCGGTTCCTTGACGAGCACGTGACCGCCCCCGCGCCGCAACCCGCCCTCCGGTGCGTTGCCCTGACCGCCCCGCGTGCAGCTGAGCACCTCCCCGATCGCCGGAGAGTTTCCGGCAGCTGCCCCATCCGCAGGGCCACGTCGACACCTTCCGCGATCAGGTCGATGTTGCGATCGTCGAGGATCACGTCGATCTCCAGCGCCGGGTGATGGCGCAGGAAGCTGCCCAGATGCGGCATGACATGGATCCGTGCGAAAGTGGGCGCGGCCGAGATCCGAAGCCTGTCGGTCAATGCGGTGCCCGCGCCGCGCGCGGCAAGCTCGGCCTCCTCCAGCGCGCGGCGGGGGCGGTCGTAGTAGTTGCGCCCCGCCTCGGTCGCGATCAGCCCGTGGGTCGAGCGCAGCAGAAGCCGCACGCCCAGATGCTCCTCAAGCTGTGCGACAGTCTTCGACACGGCGGGCTGGGCGACCCTGAGCATCCGGCAGCCCCCGAGAAGGAGCCCGCCTCGATCACCCGCACCAAGCATTCCATCGCCGCGAAACGCTGCATCGCCATTCCTCCGTGGAATAAGCTCTATCCCAAAGCTCCGGCCACCAGCATCCGGCCGGCGAGGCGAGAAAGGAGTTGCAAACGGGCGCCGACCCCGACGCCCCGCCCTTCACAGCACCAGGAAACCCGGCCCATGCTTGATCTTTACGCCTTCTCCACCCCGAACTCCGTCCGCATCCCCATCGCGTTGGAGGAGATGGGGCTTGACTATCGCCTGCATGCCGTGAACCTTCGCAAGGGCGCGCAGAAATCGCCCGAGCACCTCGCCCGCAATCCCAATGGCAAGGTGCCGGTGCTGATCGACAACGAGGGGCCGGATGGCGCGCCCTTCACCCTGACGGAGTCCGGCGCGATCCTGCTCTATCTCGCCGAGAAGACCGGGAAGCTGATCCCCACGGATGCCTTCGACCGCGCGCGAGTGATCGAGCAGATGCTGTTTCACCTGACCGGCATCAGTCCGGCGCTTGGCCAGCTTGGCAATTTCCGCCGGGCGGAAGACCGGCTACCCGCCGCCATCTCGCTGTTCGAGGCCGAGACGGCGCGAACATTGACCCTCCTCGATGGGATCCTCGGCCAGCGCCGTTTCGTCGCCGGCGAGGATTACACCGTCGCCGACATCACCCATTTCGGCTGGCTCTGGCGGCGGGAGTTCGCGATGGTCAGCCTTGATCCCTATGCCAATATCCGCCGCTGGTATGCGGCGGTCGAGGCCCGCTCTGCCGTGCAGCGCGGCACCGGGGCGGTGACGGCGCTGCTCCCCGCCTGAGCCGCTCCGGCGGGTTTTTCACCCCTGCGCGGTCGGCCGGACGACGATGGAACCGATATCGACCTCGCGCGGCTGGGCGATCGCGAAGCGGATGGCGCGGGCCACCGACTCGGGCGGCAGCGCCATCGACTTCATCGCCTCGGGAACCGCGGACAGCACCTCGGGGTCGGTGATGCCATCGCCGAATTCGGTGCCGACGTAGCCGGGCGAGACCTCGGTCACACGCAGATCCGGCCCGGCCTCCTGCCGCAGCCCCTCCATCAGCGTGCGTACCGCGTTCTTCGTCGCGGCATAGACCGCCATCGTGGGCAGCACCTTCAGCCCGGCGGTCGAGACGGTGGCGATGAAATGCCCGTCGCCCTGTGAGCGGAACACCGGCAGGGCCGCGCCGACGCAATGCAGCACGCCCTTGAAATTCACGTCGACCATCGCCTCCCAGTCATCCTCGCGCAGCTTGTCGAGCCGCGAGATCGGCCCGACGCCGGCATTGGCGATCATCACGTCGAGCCGGCCATAGGTGGCGATCGCCGCCTCGACCAGCGCCCCCACCGCGGCGCGGTCGCGCACATCGGTTTCAATCGCGATCGCCCGGCCCCCGGCCGCGGTAATCTCGGCCACCAGCGCCTCCAGCCGCTCGCGCCGCCGCGCGGCCAGAACCAGCGCCGCCCCCTGTGCCGCAAGGTCCAGCGCGACTGCCCGGCCGATGCCACTGCTTGCCCCGGTCAGGGCCACCACCTTGCCGTTGATCCCGTCCATATCCCGTCTCCTTCTGGTCAGGGGACAGAGCTATTGGCGAAGGGTTGGCGCTTCGATAGCCTGGCGTCTCAATTAGTATCGCAATCGTCCGAAGATGACCGACACGCTCAGCTCCGTCTTCCGCTTGCTCGACCTGCAAAGCGCCCGAACCCATCGGTTCGAGGCGGCAGGCGACTGGGCCTTTCGCTTTCCTGCGCGCGAGGCGCTGAAATTCGCCGCCGTGCTGCGCGGCAGCTGCTTCATGCTGCGCGAGGGGGAGGCGCCGCAGCCCCTGTCGGCAGGCGATGTCTTCCTGCTGGCCGAGAGCCCAGCCTATGCGCTGGCCAGCGATCCCGCGCTGCCGGCCGAGGATGGGCGTCGCCTCTTCGCCGGGGGTGCCAGCACGGGACGTCACCGGGGCGACGAGGTCGTGATGATCGCAGGCAGCTTCTCGGCCAGCGCGCAGCACCGCGCGCTGCTGCTGGGGGCCTTGCCGCGCTTCATGCTGATCCCCGCGGCCACGGCCGAGGCCCCCGCGCTTCGCCGCACGCTGGAGATCATGGCCGCCGAGTTCGACACGACGGAGCTCGGGGCCGAACTGATGCGCCGGCATCTGACCGACATGCTGCTGATCCAACTTCTGCGCGCCTTTGCCGCGCGTGAAAGCGCGGCCCCGCAACGGGGTGGCTGGATCGGTGCGCTGGCCGATCCACGGCTGGGGGCGGCGCTGGATGCGCTTCATGCAGAGCCCGAGCGCAACTGGACCGTCTCTGCCCTGGCCGCCGTGGCAGGCATGTCGCGTTCCAGCTTTGCGGCGGCCTTCCAGTCGCGGATCGGCATGGCGCCGATGGCCTATCTGCAAGGCTGGCGGATGCAGCTGGCCGAGGATCTGCTGCGCCAGGGCGAAAGCGTGGGCCGCGTCGCCGCCCGCCTTGGCTATGGGTCGCGAAGCGCCTTCGGGGCCGCCTTTCGCCGAACGAAGGGCCGAACCCCGCGCTCTGCCGCAATTGCCCATTCCAACGGGGAATAACCAATAGTCGAAAGCTGCGGCTACAGGGCGGGCCAGATCGGGCGCACCTTCCTCTCATCGGAACCACACCACCTGAGAGGACGACAAGATGACCCGCTTTACGAAATACACCCCCGACACCGCCCCCGAAGCCTCGAAGCCTCGAAGCCTCGAAGCCGGCGCTGGAGGCCATCGAGTGCATGCAAAAGGTGTTCGCGCACCGCGTCGTGCCGGAACCGCAGGCTGCCCTCCTCGATCCGCACAAGGCCACCTTTGACGGCAGGTCCGAAACGTCGTTCCAGCACCGCAACCGGGCTGGCGCCGGCCTCGGCCAGAAGCGCGAGATCACAGGAGAAACCCGGGCAGGCGGACGTGCGCCACCTTCACGGTGGTCGTCGTCCCGTCGATCACCACGATCTCGTGGCTCCAGTCGAACTGGTAGGCCTCGCCCGGATCGAAGGTCAGGGGCACATGGGCGGCCCGTGGCCCGGGACGCCGGTGAACTGTGGCATTCACGATTCCAACGCTTCGCTGCTGCCCTATCTGAAAGGTCATGAGGCACCCTTCGCCGTCGTCTCAACGGGGACATGGGTCATCGCAATGGCCATCGGCGGCCGCATGAGCAGGAATATCGGCAACCTGGACGAAGCCCGCGACACCCTGGTCAATGTCAACGCCCTCGGCGCGCCTGTGCCTTCGGCGCGCTTCATGGGCGGACGGGAATACGAGGCGCTTGGCGCGCCGGCCGGGACGACACCTCAGGGCATTGCTGCTGCGCTGACGTAGCCAGTGATGCTCTGGCCCGCCGTGGTGCCCGAAAGCGGGCCGTTTGCGGGGCGGCGGATGCACTGGTCGGAACCGGAGTCGAGTCTGAACCCGGACACACGTGCCGCCGCAATAGCCTTCTATCTCGCGATGATGACCGCAGAATGCCTCGATCTCGCAGGCTCTGTCGGCCCGGTGATCGTCGAGGGGCCATTTGCGCGCAACACGCCCTACCTGCAGATGCTGGGAGTGGCAACTGGGTCCGAGATCCTCAGCACGCGTTCACAGACCGGCACTTCAGTAGGTGCAGCCATGCTGGCTTCCAAACAGCCGTCATCAATCACACACGAGAAACTGGCACGGACGCCGAGGATGGCCCACTGTCCCCCGGACAGTGTCTTCCGCAGCTATGCCCGTCTCTGGCGCGAAGCCCTTTAGTCCGCTTCGGCGTCAAGTGCGAAGACCCTATTCGGCGCCTTGTCCGGAAGCCTTTCGGAAAGATTGCCGGTCACGGGTGTGCGCGAATGTTCAACGATGCAACTCAACTCGCGAGTTTGCGAGAGCATGCGAGGCGGCGTCAGACGCCAGCGATCACGGATGCTCTCTACTGTACAGCACCCTCCCGCCGTCCCGAAAGAGCCGACATCGCCGCGACGCCCACGAGGCCGATGGCCGAGCTTGCCCAGACGGCATCATGCCAGCCTGCGAAAAGCCCGGCCCCCTCCTTCCCGGCCAGCAGCACCGAGATCAGCGCGATCCCGAGGGCAGAGCCGAGATAGCGGGCGGTGTTGTTCGCGGCGGATCCCATGGCGGCCCGTTCGGGGGCGACGGTCTGGATCGCCTCGTGACCCAGCGACGCGTTCAGCACACCGTTCGAGACGCCGGCGACGAAGAGGCCCGGCAGGACCGCGATCCAGCTTGCCCCGTCGTGGGCCAGGAGCATGAGCGCCTGACCCAGCGCACAGCCCGCGAGCGAGACGATCACCCTGTGCCGCGACGTGATGCGCTCGGGCAACCGGTGGGCCGCGAGCGCGGCAAGAACCGTCACGCCGGACCACGCCAGAAGGATCACCGCGGCGCGGAGCGGGGCGATCCCGAGGCCGCGTTCCAGGAGCGTCGGCACCATCGACATCAGCGCCAGCACCCCGGCGCCCGACGCAAAGGCCGCGAGTGTCGCCCCGGCAAAGCCGGCCTCGCGGAACATACCCAGCTGCAGGATGGGGTTGGCAACCCGGACTTCGCGTACCGCGAAGAGACCCAGCAGCAGCGCCCCCGCCGCCACCAGCATGGCGACCACCGCACCCGATGCCAGCCGCGCCTCGGTCAGGGCCGACAGCAGGCAGCCGAGGCCGAGGATCAGCAGCACGCTGCCCAGAACGTCGACACGTTCGCCCGTTCGCGGGCTTTCGGGCAGGCGCAGTTGCGCCAGCAGGGCCAGCACCGCGGAGGAAACGGCGATCAGCCAGTGATCGGCCCGCCAGCCGCCAAGCGGCAGAAGAAGCGCCGCGAGGATCGGCCCCGCCGCGACCCCGCCACCCAGGGCCGCCGCCCAGATCGCGGTGGCGCGGCGGCGCGGTGCGCCGTCGTAGATCTGGCCCAGCAGGCCCAGCCCGCAGGCCATGATCCCGGCGCCGCCGAGGCCCTGAAGGACCCGCATCCCGACAAGGAACCAGCCCTCGGGCGCGGCCGCCGCGCCCACCGAGGCCAGCGCCGTCAGCCAGAGCCCGCCCGCAAAGGTCCAACGCCGGCCCAGCGTGTCGCCAAGCGCCCCGGCGGTCAGCAATCCGCAGGCGGCGCCCAGCGGCATGCCGCTCATGATCCAGGCCTGCTGGCCCGGGGTCAGCGCAAGCCCCGCGGTCATCGCCTGCAGCGTCGTCAGGGGCTGCGTGAAGACGACAAGGGCCAGGAAGGTCGCCAGCGCGATCAGGACGAGCGGCGCGGCCGGCGCCGCGGTTTGCGGGCGAAAGGTCATGCGGTTACCTGCCCTCGATGCGGTGGCGCAGCCGGAACGTGCCGCCTTCCAGCGCCTCCCTTGCGCTCGGCCAGACGCCGGCCGTCGAGCGAGGTAACCACGTGACAGATGATGTCTGGGCGGCGCGGGGACATGTGGCCTCCGGGATCGTCAGGACAGAAACCGCCGGGCCCCGGGGGCCCGGCGGTTCGTTTCATGGGACAAGGTCAGCCGTTGTAATCGGCGTCCTCGACCTTTTCCATCCAGGTGACGGGGCTGCCGTCGATGCTTTCCTGAATCGCGATGTGGCTCATCGCGGTCTCGGGCGAGGCACCGTGCCAGTGCTTTTCGCCCGCCGGGAACCAGACGACGTCGCCCTGGCGGATCTCCTCGACCGGGCCGCCCTCGCGCTGGACGCGGCCGCGGCCGAAGGTGACGATCAGGGTCTGGCCCGCCGGGTGCGTGTGCCAGGCCGTGCGCGCGCCGGGCTCGAAGGTGACATGCGCGCCCGAGGTGCGGCCCGGCTCTTCGGCGGCGAACAGCGGGTCGACACGAACGGTGCCGGTGAACCAGTCCTCGGGACCCTTGTTCGACGGCGCGGTGCCGGAGCGGATGATTTTCATGGTCTCTCTCCTTCGGTTTGGCGCGGGCTCAGCCGCGCAGTTTCTCGAAACGGTAGGTCAGGGCCGGCCCGCCCGGCTGGCCATAGGCAAGTTCGGCCGTGACCATCGCGAACGGTTCGACGAACCGGGCGTTGCGCAGCGGCCCGGCGTCCAGCGGCGCGAACCCGATATCGCGGATCAGGCCGCCCGCGATCTCCTTGGCCTCGGCATCGTCGCCACAGACCAGAAGCTGCGGCGCGGGATCCGTGCCCTTGCGGGCAAAGACCGGGGCGAAGCTTTCGGACGGGCTGGTGGTGAAGCACGAGACCCAGCGCGCCCGGGGCCGCATCCGGGCCAGTTCCTCGGCGCCCGAGGTGGTGGTGCCGACGACGAGGTCGGTGTCGGTCTCGTCCAGCGGCACGCAGCAGGTCAGCACGACCTTGCCGGCCATGTCACCCGCCTGTTCCAGAACGTCGTCGACCCGTGACCAATGCACGGCCAGCAGGAGCGTATCGGCCCCCGCCACCGCCTCGGCGACGGAGCCGTGCATTCCGCCGGTCTCCTGCGCCAGCCGGGCCAGCTTTGCCGCGCTGCGCGCATAGGCAAAGGTGACGTCGTGCCCGCAGGCGGCCCAAAGCCGCCCCAGCTTGGCCCCCATCAGGCCCGATCCCAGAATGCCGATCTTCACGTCACCCTCCTGCCGGCCAGAACGGTCGGCTGTTGCCGCGACAGAGATGGCGCCCCGGGACCGAAACCTTAATGCCCTGGATGAACAAGTCACCCATGAGGGAGGTTCATCAATCCTTCACCCGCGCTCGCGCAGCGCCTCGAGCACCACCTCGAACGCCGAAGACGGGCGCTGGCGGCTGGGGTAATAAAGGTGAAAGCCGGGGAAGGACGGAGAATAATCCGCAAGGCAGACCTGCAGGCGGCCGGCCGCCACATGCTCGGCCGCAAGCCGCTCGGGGATCAGCGCAAGGCCGTGCCCATCCACCGCCGCCCGCATCACCGGATTGACCGTGTTGAAACAGGCCTGGCCGGTCACCTTGACGTTGATCTCGTGACCATCCTTGTCCTCGAATTCCCATGCATAGAGCCCGCCATGGGTCGAAAGCCGCAGGTTGATGCAGCGGTGGCCGGACAGGTCCTGCGGGGTTTCGGGCCGGCCCGCGCTTGCGAAATACTCGGGCGAACCGACGCAGGCCATCCGCTCGTCCGGGCCGATCCGCACCGCGATCATCCCCTCGCTCACCTGATCGCCATAACGGACCCCGGCGTCGCACTGCGCCTGCGCAAGGTCGGTGTAGCCGTAATCCATCACGAACTCGACGTTGACCGCGGGGTATTGCTTGAGCACCGGCGAGAGCTTGGGCCAGAGCAGCGACTCGATCGCGTATTCGACGCCGACGATCCGCACCGTGCCGGTCGGCTGGTCGCGGTGGTCGTTCAGCGCGCGAAGGCGGTTCTCGATCATCTCGAAGCAGGGGTTGAGCGTGGCAAGCAGATCCTCGCCCTCCAGCGTCGGCGCGACCGAGCGTGTGGTGCGCGTCAGCAGCCGCAGGCCGAGACGTTGTTCAAGCCCCTTGATCGTGTGGCTCAGCGCCGATTGCGAGACGTTGAGCCGCGCGGCCGCGCGGGTGAAGCTGCGCTCCTCGGCCACGGCGGCCAGCGCGATCAGGTCGTTGATGTTCTCACGAAGCATGGAATCCCGTCCTTGGCGTGGCCGAGGTGTTGAATGCGCCCATGATATATGCGCCAGCCTCATGGAGCCAGCGATTGTGCACACAGGGCATGACTGCGCAAGGACGCCGGATTGATGAATTCCGATCATGGGTGGCAGTGGGACGCCGGGGCTAATCCTGTTCGGCATCCGGGCGCATATTGGCGGCACCCCACGAAAGGAGGCCCGTGATGCGCACCCCCCCGCTGCCGATGCTCGCGGCGATTGCGCTCGCGGCGTTCGCCATCCCTGTCGGGGCCGAAACGGGGCAAACGGAAGGAGCCGCCATGACCAGCATACGCGTAATCGCGGGAAAGACCGTCTTGTCCGCGACACTGAACGACAGCCCGGCAGCCCGCGACTTCGCATCGCTCCTGCCGCTCGAGCTGACATTGCGCGACTACCACGGGATCGAAAAGATCGCCGATCTGCCGCGCAAGCTCGACACCACGGGCGCGCCCGCAAGCTATGCGCCGACGACGGGCGACATCACGCTTTATGCGCCCTGGGGCAACCTCGCGATCTTCGTGAAGCCCTTCGAGAGCTCTCGCGGCCTCGTGCCGCTCGGCAGCTTCGCCGAAGGCGATGTCGCGAAACTGAACGACGGCCCCGTCCGCATCGAACGGGCCGACTGAGAACAACGCACAGGACCGGGCCTTCCCCCGCTTCGGCGGGCGGTCCGGGCATTTCCAATGAGAGACGAAAGGACAAGGACATGACCGACAACATCACCGGAAAGGTCGTCATCATCACCGGCGCCTCCAGCGGCATCGGCGAGGCCACCGCCAAGACCCTCGCCGCCCGCGGCGCCAAGGTCGTGCTGGGCGCCCGCCGTACCGACAAGCTCGACCGTATCGTGGAAGAGATCACCGCGGCGGGCGGAGAGGCCATTGCCCAGGCGCTCGACGTCACGGCCCCCGCGGACAACGCGGCGATCGTGAAGCTGGCCAAGGACAGCTTCGGCAAGGTCGACGTGATCTTCCTGAACGCCGGGCTGATGCCCTCCTCTCCGGTCTCGGCGCTGAAGACGGACGAATGGGACCAGATGGTCGACGTCAACATCAAGGGTGTGCTGAACGGAGTCGCGGCGGTGATGCCCGAATTCCTTGGGCAGAAATCCGGCCACATCCTCGCGACCTCTTCGGTCGCCGGGCTGAAGGCCTACCCGGGCGCGGCGGTCTACGGCGGCACCAAGTGGTTCGTGAAGAACTTCATGGAGGTGCTGCGCATGGAATCCGCGATGGAGGGCACCAACATCCGCACCGCGACCCTCTACCCCGCCGCCATCAATACCGAGCTTCTGGGCACGATCAGTGACGAGGACACAGCAGCCGGCATGAAGGCGCTTTACGACCAGTTCGGCATCGCGCCCCAGCGGATCGCGGACGTCGTGGCCTTTGCCCTGTCACTGCCCGCCGACACCACGGTCAATGAGTTCACCGTCGGGCCCGCAAACCAGCCCTGGTAAGCGCCTGCTCAGAGGCACGCAAAAGGTCGCGGCGAGTAGTCTCGCCGCGACCGACGTTTTCTCTGGCACCTCCTGCCCAGCCTGCTGCAGCGTCGTCGAGACCTTGATCCAGGTGCATGCTGGCGGTCGGCATCTCATTGAATGAGAACACGCCCCCGTCAAGGCGAAGCTAGGCTTGCGTGAAATACATCGGATATCCGCCAGATGCTTCCGGCCCGGAGCCACGTGCCCCGCGATACCGCCCCGGGGTCGTATGCCCCTGCAAGACCACCTGCCACAACCTGATCCACGCGTGGGCCTGCCGCTCTCGCTACTCACCAAACCGTGCTGTCGAACCCCGACAGAACTGCCCCAGACAGGACGACCGACGTGCAAACCTCCTCCACCGCCGCCTCGCCCGTATCCCCGACCTTGCCCCTGCTAGTCCTCGGTATGGGCGCATTCAGCATCGGCACGACCGAGTTCGCCCCGATGGGGCTGCTGCCGGCCATCGCCTCGGGCACCGGCATCTCGATACCTGCAGCGGGCCAGCTGGTCACCGCCTACGCCGTTGGCGTGATGCTGAGCGCCCCCGTGATGACCCTGTTTCTCACCCGCTTCGACAAGAAGGCCGCGCTTCTGGGGATGATGGCTATCTTCATGGTCGGAAACATCATCTCGTCGATCGCGCCCGGTTACTGGACGCTGCTCGCGGGGCGGCTGATCACCAGCCTCTGTCAAGGCGCGTTCTTCGGCCTTGGTGCGGTGATGGCCACCAGTCTCGTGCGACCCGAGCGCCAGGCTAGCGCCGTCGCCGTCATGTTCATGGGGCTGAGCATCGCCAATATCGGTGGTGTTCCCGGCTCGGCCTGGCTCGGGTCGCATGTCGGCTGGCGGATGGCCTTCGCAGGCATGGTCGGGCTTGGCGCCGTGGCAACCCTCGCGATGGCATTGGCACTGCCGAGGGATGAGCGGGCCGCCCGCCCCCGTGCCCGGGACGAGTTGCGCGCCCTCCTCCGCCCCGGCATGGCGGCGACCTTTGCGGCAACCGTGCTATTCGCGGGCGGCTTCTTCGTGGTCTACACCTACGTCGCCCCGCTGCTGCACATCCTGGCCGGGACGGGCGACAATTTCGTCGTTCTGGTTCTGGCGCTGATCGGCACGGGACTGACCGCAGGCAACTGGATCGGGGGGCGCCTCGCCGATTGGTCGATCGAAAAGGGCGGGCGTATCGCAATGCTGGCCCTCGCAATAACGACTGTCCTGCTGCCGTTTCTGGTGACATCGAAGACCGGCGCGGTAATCGGTTTCATGCTCTGGGCGGTGGCGGCCTTCTCCTGTACCCCGGCCTTGCAGGTCCGTGCCATGCGCGCGGCCAAGGGCGCGCCAGGGCTTGCGGCCTCATTCAACATCGCCGCCTTCAACCTAGGCAACGCTGTCGGTGCGGGTGTCGGCGGAGCGACAATCGGATGGGGCCTGGGATACACAGCCGTGCCGCTGGTCGGCGGTCTGATTGTCCTCGCCGGACTGGCAAGCCTGTGGCTACCCGGGCCCCGGACCTGACAGGGCCACCGACGATGCAGCGTGCCGGATAGGTAGAGTCCGGCACGCCGTACAATCCGCGTTGGGAAAGCGAGAAGCCCAGCCTCCGCCCGATGTGGACGGTATGAAAGAGATCAAGCGTTCGGGGCCGAGATCGCCACCGTCCATCCAGATTTCGTTCGAAGCAGTCCTCCTTCCCCCTTGCGGAAATGCAGAGGCGCCAATGACTCCCTCCGCCTCACGGCTTCGCAGATCGGGATAAGCCGCTCCCGTTCGATCGGCATCAGATGGCTTCCCGGATGAGGTAGGAACAGCGCCGCCCTCCGCCGACGACATGCTCCACCCGCTCGATCTCGACCTGCGGCCCCAGCACCCGCTGGAACACGGCCAGTTCGGAGCGACAGAAGCCTTGGCAGAAGCTGGCGGCGGCGCAAATCGGACAATGGTTCTCGATCAGCAGGATGTCGCCCTCTCCGGCGGCTTCGGTCGTTGCCATGTAGCCCTCCGCGCTGCGCAGCTCGGCCAGTCGGTCGACCCGCTCCCGCAGGCTTTGGAAAGAGGCCAGCTCCCGTCGGTAAAGTTCCTCCGTCCCTTGCTCGCGCTTGGCGATGATCCGGTCGAGCGCTTCGGGCCCGAACACATCACGGACGCTTGCGAGGATCTCGACGGTAAGCGCCGCATGCGTGTCGGGAAAGTTTGCCTGCCCCTTGCCGGTCAGCTGAAAATAGCTTGCAGGCCGGCCACGCCCGGCCGCGCGCCGTTCCTCGGCGACCATCCCGCTCTCCGCCAACCGGACAAGCTGCTGACGCGCCGCCTCGCCCGAAATACCCAACCTGCGCCCTATCTCCGAGGCCGTCAGCGTCCCGTACATCTTCAGCGTCATCAGAACGCGCTCGGAAGGGGTTTTCGGCGATCCCTCATCATTTTCCAAGTATTGACTTGACATATTACCCGCAGGACTTTTCAAAGCATATGCTTGCTAAATTAGCGAGTCGCGCTTCAAGGCGCAAGCTTCGATCTGGAAGGACAGACATCATGGCGTTCGAACTGCCAAACCTGAACTATGGCCACTCGGCCCTCGCCGCACGCGGCATGTGTCAAGAGACGCTGGAACTTCACCACGACAAACATCACCAGGCCTACGTCACCGCACTGAATGGTTTCGTCGAGTCCGATCCGCACCTTCGAAGCCTGCCGCTCGAAGAAATCATCAGGATCTCGGCAGGCAACCCCGACATGGCGCCGGTTCTCAACAACGCCGGACAGCATTGGAACCACATTCATTTCTGGCAAGCCCTGTCACCGACCGGCGGCAGGATGCCGGGCAGGCTCGAGGAGGAACTGGTCGCGGATTTCGGTTCCGTCGGACAGTTCAAGGAGGCCTTCAAGGCGGCGGCAGTCGGGCAGTTCGGGTCGGGCTGGGCCTGGTTGATCCAGCGCTCCGACGGCACCTTGGCGGTGACCAAGACGGCCAATGGCACGAACCCGATCGCCACGGGCGAGGGCAAGGTCATTCTGGGTCTCGATGTGTGGGAACACAGCTATTACCTCGACTTCCGCAACCGCCGGCCCGATTACGTCACGAATTTCCTCGACACCCTGGCGAATTACGAATTCGCGGAAGCCAACCTCTTCTGACCCCCTTATTCGCCCCCTCCGTTCCGGCGGGGGCGGATCCCACGAAAGCTTCCCAATGACCTACGTAGTCACTGAAGACTGCATCGCCTGCAAACACATGGATTGCGTCGAAGTCTGCCCCGTGGATTGTTTCTACGAGGGCGAAAACATGCTGGTGATCCACCCTGACGAATGCATCGACTGCGGCGTTTGCGAGATCGAATGTCCCATCTCCGCGATCTTTCCCGATACCGACAAAAACGCCGAAGGCTGGGTCGAATTTAACCGCAAATACGCCGAGCGCTGGCCGAACATTTTCCTGATGGGAAGCCCTCCACGCAGGATCAGGCCATCGCAGCCCAAGTCATCTGACGACGGACCAGCAACGCCTCTATGAAAGCGACGCGGACTGGATTCTCATTCGAGGTAGGGCGTTAGCACCTCCTCGATCCATTTCATGAAGATGCGGACGCGGCGCGACAAGTTCCGCCGATGCGCCACGACCAGGGACACGTCGAGCGGTTCGGGGCGGAGATCGGGCAGGATCTCGACCAGGGCTCCGCTTTCCAGATGCCGGTGTATGCCCGTGAAGGCGGCCTGGATCAGGCCGAGGCCGGCGAGACCGGCGGCCTCGTAGGTCTGGACGCTGTTCACATGCAGCGCGCCGGGCAGCGGCAACGTGGCGTAAGCTTCGCCGGTGGGGTATTCCCAGCCATACGGCCGGGCGCCGAGCGTCCGGCCGTAATGGACCGCCCGGTGGCCTTGCCGATGCAGATCCTCTAGCGCCCTAGGGGTGCCGTGCCGCGCGAGATAGGCGGGGCTGGCGGCGTTCACCATGCGCAGCCGGCCCAGCGGGCGGGCGATCAACGTCTCGTCCCCGATCGGCCCGAGCCGCAACACGCAGTCGAACCCTTCCTCCACCAGGTCCACCTGTCGATCTGTGCTCGACATTTCCAATTCCAGTTCGGGATAGGCGGTCATGAAGTCGGGCAAGGCCGGCACAATCGTCGTACGGGCCAGTTCGGTCGGCAGATCGACCCGAAGGCGCCCCCGCAGCGCGACGCCATCCTCCGCAAACATCGACTGAAGGTCGTCAAAATCGGTCAGCAGTTCCCGCGCGCGTTCCTGAAAGCTTCTCCCGTCTTCGGTCAACTGAACACTGCGCGTCGTCCGGTGCAGAAGCCTGACGCCAAGGTCTTCCTCAAGCTGACGCACGACGGTCGAGGCGCGTCCCTTCTGAATGCCCATGCTCTCGGCCGCGCGGCTGAAGCTGCGCATTTCGGCAACCCGGATGAAGATCAGGAGATGCTCGAGATTGTGCATGGTCTGTCTCTGTCTGTTTCTTATAAAAATAACAATGCGTTCAGTTTGACATAATTTATTACCCCAATATGGCACGATAGATAGGGGGTCGGAAAGGCATTTCAGACGAGGACAAGCATGATGGAGACAGGAAGGCCGCATCGCCAGCATTGGATCGGACGGGTCGCAAGCGCCCTGGTCGTCGCGGCGCTGCTCATGGACGCTTCGGTACAATTCTTCGTCCCGGAGCTGGCCGCGAGCATGTTGCGGGACGCGGGGTTCACCCCGGCCATCGCCCCGGTTCTGGGCGCGATCATGGCCGCCTGCGCACTCCTCTATGCCATCCCGGCAACCGCTTTCCTCGGTGCGATCCTCGCGACGGGGTTCCTGGGCGGGGCAATCTGCGCGCATGTCCGGCTTGGCGAGATCGGATCGCCGCCGGAACTCATCTCTCTGCTTCTGGGCCTGCTGGCCTGGGGCGGCCTTTGCCTGCGCGACCGGCGCCTCCGCGCGCTTCTGCCGATCCGCCAGTGAGCCGACCGGCACATATCTACCGGCCGCGTGCAATCTCAAGGCAACCAAACCTCAAACCTCAGGATATCGATATGACTCAGGAAACCATCACCACCGCCATCGTCTACCACTCAGGCTACGGCCACACCCATCGCGTCGCCGAGGCGGTCGCGGAAGGGGCGGCGGGCACGCTCATCGCAATCGACTCCGAGGGCAACATCCCCGAAAGCGCTTGGGAAACCCTCCTTGCCGCGGATGCCATCGTCTTCGGGTCGCCGACCTACATGGGCGGCCCAAGCTGGCAGTTCAAAAAGTTCGCCGACGACAGCTCGAAACCCTGGTTCGCCGAGAAGTGGAAGGACAAGATTTTCGGCGGCTTCACCAACAGCGCGACCCTGAACGGCGACAAACTCAATACGCTGCAATACTTTGTCCTGCTCGCGGGGCAGCACGGCGGCATCTGGGTGAGCCTCGCGATCAAGCCGTCGAACGTGAAGGCCTCGAAGCGCGACGATCCGAACCGGATTGGCTCCTACATCGGTGCGATGGCGCAGTCCGACGCGGACGCCGCCCCCGAGGAGATGTCGGTGGGCGACCTTGAAACAGCGCGCCTCTACGGCGCTCGCATCGCAGAAATTGCCGGCCGTTTCGCGGCGACCCATTCTGCCTGACCCGGAAATCCGACACGAGAACGGGGAGCGATTGACGACCATCGCCGAGCAATCCCTCTTCATCGGAGGGCGCTCGACGCCCTCCGAAAGCGGGGCAACCTACCAATCCGTCACCCCCTATACGGGCTGCACCGCAACCCAGGCGGCCGCAGCGACGGTATAGTTCGAAGCCACGGAATATGTTGCGAGGTGGACGCTCTACAATTCGTAGCCGGGCGTCTTGTAAAGCGTGGACGGATCAGCTTGCGCGATCTCCGGCAGGTAAACGTCTTCTTTCCAGCGCTCCTGCGGCACGTCCTCGATCGCGACAGAGACCTGGTCCCGCTCGTAATCGAAGATTTCCGTCACGCTGCGGGTGATGGCCTCGGCCAAGCGCTTTTTCTGTTCTTCGCTCTTGGGCAGGGCCTTCACGATGACGTGGGGCATATAAGTCTCTCCTCTTCTTGATAGATGGCGGCGAAGCCAGTCCCGGGCCCCGCCCTTTCGGCGATGTACCCGGACCTGAAAAGCCGAGTAGTACCTTACATGGGTGCTGGGGCGTCGGACCTGATCCACGGCCTGCTCTGGGCCCGGGCCGGCTTGCCTAGGACCTCGCAAACAACATGGGTCCATAGACGAAAGGCCCGGGCAAATGCCCAAGCCAGTTCGAAATCCGAAGCTGCGCCCCAGTCCCGGCGCGGGGGCAGGCCTGGGGGCGGCGTCAGTTCTTTCCGCTGTAGACGGGGAAGACGCTGGCGTCGCCGTAATCCTCGATCGGCTTGGCGTTCTTCAGCGCGTCCATGTCGGCATCCGAGATCTCGAAATCGACGTCGGCGTTGTTGCGCATGTGGTCGGGGTTTGCTGTCTTCGGCAGCGGTAGCAGCCCGAGTTGCAGCACGTAGCGGATGCACAGTTGAGGCACACTGACGCCGTACTTCTGCGCCATCGCCTTGATCTCGGCATTGTCGAGGATCTTGCCATGCCCCACCGGCGAATAGGCCTCGACCAGAAGTCCGTTGGACTTGGTATAGTCGATAAGATCGAACGGCGTGTTGCTGACATGCGCGAGGATCTGGTTCAGCATCGGTTTGACCGAGGCGTTGTCGAGCAGGTTGGCGAGGTCTTCCTTCTGGAAGTTCGACACGCCGATGGCACGCAGCTTGCCGACCTCGTAGGCCTCTTCCAGCGCCTTCCAGGCAGCGAGGTTGCCTTCGAAATAGCGGTCCTTGCCGCCGAAATCGCCCCAGGGCTGCGGGCTGTGGATGATCATCAGGTCGATCGCGTCCAGCCCGAGCGTTTCGAGCGAACCATCGATCGCCGCCTTCGCGCCCTCGTAATCCTTGATGCCGGCATCCAGCTTGGTCGTCACGAACAACGCGTCCCGGGCGACGCCGCAGTCGCGCACGCCTTCGCCCACGCCACGCTCGTTGCCATAGGCTTGGGCGGTGTCGATATGGCGATAGCCCATCTCGGCCGCGGCCTTGACCGCATCAGCCACCTTGTCGTCGTCGATCATCCAGGTGCCGAGGCCCAGCTTGGGGATCTCGACGCCATTGGGAAGGGTATAGGTCTCTTGCAGTAACATCGTCCGTCCTTTCGTTTCTTGCTGTCACTCCGCCCGCTCGATCCGCGCCGACCCGTCCTTCAGGCAGCCGTCGAGAGGGCTGTCGAATTTGCCAAGCGGCACGAGGCCCGAGGAACTCTGAAATTCCTTCACGAAGATCGCGAGGTTACCCCGGGGCGCGTAGAGGGTGATGTCCCCGGCCACCGTGTCGCTCAGCCGGGCGGGCAACACCGTCTCGCTCTGGGTGACCCGCATGGAAATCGTTCCCACTCCTTTCTGCATCGGTGTTTACGCCGGTATCTGGCCCGCGCAGAACAACGACGCCGTCAGGCCCCCGATCATGATCAGGCGCATCGCGATGCCTCCTCGTTCCCTCGCTGCACTATATGGCGACGAACAGGCCGCACTTAATGCCTGCCGATCACTGCCAGTCATGATCGCAGTTCATCACCGACCCACTCGACGGTCGCCCGAGCGAAGAAGGCGGGCCGTGCCTGGCCCGCCTTTGCGCCTCTCGTCGGAACG
>NZ_PHSN01000046.1 GCF_002871005.1 Acidimangrovimonas sediminis | reverse complement strand
TGCCGTCGCGCGACGGATCGCCGGGCAGCGCCTTGAGGTAATGCGCGATCGCGTGCAGGTCGTCGTCGGTCAGGAACTGGGTCGAGTTGTTGAAGGCATCCGCCATCGACCCGAAGACCACGCCGTGCCCGTTCCGCCCGGTCTTGAGGAAGGCGTAGATGTCATCCTCGCTCCACCGGCCGAGGCCGGTGTTGGGATCCTGACGCAGGCTCGGCGCGTACCAGCCGTCCAGCAGCCCGCCAGACAGGAACAGCTTGCTCGACTGGTCCATCCCCTTCTCGTTGAAGGCGGGCCCGCGCGGGGTGTGGCAGCTGCCGCAATGACCCGGCCCCTGCACCAGGAAGGCGCCACGGTTCCATTCCGCATCCTTGTCCTTGA
>NZ_PHSN01000045.1 GCF_002871005.1 Acidimangrovimonas sediminis | reverse complement strand
CGACCTGCGCGCCGTAAAGGTCAACTCCAGCCCGACCGATCGTGATGACATCAAGCGGTTTCACGGGCGCCTCCCGCAGGTGCGGGCGCCGGAGCGGCCGGGATGGTGAGGGATGCGGCGGGGCCGCCGGCGGGACCGAAAGGTGGAAAGGCGCGGGTCATCATGTCTCCAGTTCATGCGCGGGCGATCAGCCGGGCGTGACGGCATTGCCCGTCCGTGCGGCTTCGAGCGCGGCCTCGGCCAGCTCCAGCGCGCGCAGGCCGTCGGCGCCCGTGGTCGGCGGACGCCGCCCCTCGGACACGGCGGCGACGAAGGCCGCGATCTCGCCGGCATAGGCGGCGGTGTAGCGGGTCATGAAGAAGTCGAGCAGCGGCGGCCGCAGGTAGCCCCCGGCGGTCGCGACCTCGATCTCGGCCCTGTGCTGGTTGCGGGCCGAGACGGCGCCGAGACTGCCGTGCACCTCGATCCGCTGGTCGTAGCCATAGGTCGCGCGGCGGGTGTTGGTGATCGTGCATTGCGTGCCCGAGGCCGTGGTCAGGATCACGTTGGCGCTGTCGTAGTCGCCGAGCGCGGCGATCTCCGGATCCGTCAGCACCGAGGCCGAGGCCTGCACCCGGGTCACCTCTTCGCCCAGAAGCCAGCGCGCGACGTCGAAATCGTGGATTGTCATGTCGCGGAAGATCCCGCCCGAGCGGCGGATGTAGTCATGCGGCGGCGGGCCGGGGTCGCGCGAGGTGAGGGTGATCATCTCGACCTTGCCGATGGTGCCCGCGTCGATCGTCTGTTTCAGCGCCATGAAATCGGGGTCGAAGCGGCGCTGGAAGCCCAGCATCAGGGTTCCGCCGACCTCGTCGACCGTGGCGATGCAGCGCCGGGCGCGCGCGACGTCGAGGTCGACGGGCTTTTCGCAGAACACCGCCTTGCCCGCGCGGGCGAACCGCTCGATCAGGTCGGCGTGGGTGTCGGTGGGGGTGCAGATGATGACCGCGTCGATGTCATCCGCCGCGGCGATCTCGTCGATGCTGCGGATCGCGCAGCCGTAGCGTTCGGCAATGGCCCGGGCCGCCTCGGGCGCGGGTTCGGCGATGGCTGCGAGGCGGGCGCGCGGTTCGGATGCGACCGCGCGTGCGTGTACCTGACCGATCCGGCCTGCGCCGAGGATCGCGATGCGAAGCGTCATTGATGTCCTCCCTCGGGCCCCCTCCGGGCCCGGATACGTCGCCCCGGGCTGTGCGCCGGGGACCTGCGCGACACTCGCGGCAAGCGGCGAGTCGATCAACGGCGCACGAGGCGGATTGTTGCATTCCTGAGGTCTTCCGCCGATGCGATTGCCTCAAGACCGTCATTCAGACGGATTCCGGGACGTGGATCTGGGGCTCCACAAAGGATTGCCCGACGATGCCCGGCGTGGGGGTCAGCACCGAGGCGATCATCAGGTCGACGAGCGTCCGGCACAGCTCGGGCAAGGGGGTGCTGATCGCCATGCTGACGTAACGTTCCGAAAGGGCGGCCTGCGAGGCGGCGGTCAGCTCGTTCACGACCAGCGCCACCTTGCCCGGGGGGCGCGCCTCGCGCAGCGCGGCGATCGCGCCCTCCATGCCGCCGCCGGCGACGTAGATGCCGCGCAGGTCCGGGTGGCGGGCAAGCAGGGCCAGGGTCGCCTCGTAGGTCAGTTGCCGGGTCTCGAGGTTGACCAGCGTGTCCAGCACCTCGAAGGCGGGGGCATATTCGCGGAAGTAGCTGCGGAAGCCGGTCTCGCGCAGCTCGTGCCCGTGCCAGCGGCTGCCGCCCACGAAGACGGCAAGCTTGCCCGGCGCATGGATCTGGGTGGCAAGCTGCCAGGCCGCGATGCGTCCGACCTTGATGTTGTTGAGGCCGAGGTAGTTCTGCCGCACCCCCAGCGCGAAATCGTTGAGCACCGCGAAGGTGGCGATCCCGCCGTCCTTCAGCTCCTGCACCGCGCGGGTCAGCTCCGGGTGGTTGACGGCCGAGCCGGCGACCGCCTGTGCGCGCCGGCCCATGTCGCGCAGCTGGCCGGCGAAATCTCCGGGCGATTGCGAGGGGGCGAAGCGGATGATCGCGCGGCCCCGCACGTCGGTTCGCGCCTGCACCGCGCGGTCGATCTCGCGCGCGAAGTTCTGGTAGAATTCCTGACGTTCCTTGTGCAGCACGAAGCCGAGGGTGACCTCGTCCAGCGACTGGCCGAGTCTGCGGTCGATCAGCGCCTGCGCGTGAAAGCCGATCCGGTGCGCCGCGCCGGCGACCTTGCGGATCGTCTCGTCGCGCACGCGCGAGCGGCCGTTGAGCACGCGGTCGACGGTGGCCGCGCTGACCCCGGCCTCGCGTGCCAGGTCCTTGATTGTCGGACGTCGGGCCATCCGTCGCCTCCCTTGAATGCCTGCCCCGTTCCTTCCCCCCGGGCGTTTCGCAGGGTGCGGGTCAGCCCCGGGTGGCGTGGGGCACCCAGAAGGCGTCGTCGTCCAGTCGCCCGATGGTATGGAGCGCGTCGAACACGCCGGGGCTGGTGCCGAGCACGGGCGCGGGGGTCATGATCCCTTCGCCCAGGTCGAACGGCCGCACCCTGCCCCCGGCTTCCTCGATCAGGCAATGGGCGGCGATGCAATCCCATACGTTCATCCGCGGTTCGAGATAGGCGATCAGCCGGCCCGCAGCGACCCAGGCGAGCATGAGCGCGCCGGACCCGTAGCGCACCCAGGCGCCGCCGGCATCGCCGAACGCGGCGAGGAAGGTGCCGAAGCTCTGGTTCGAGATGCGGTCGTTGGCGCCGATGCCCACAAGCCCGTCGGCCAAGGTCTGCGCGCCCGCGACACGGATCGGCCGGTCGTTCAGCGTGGCCCCCTGCCCGCGCGCGGCGAGGTAGGTCTCCGACAGCATCGGTACCTCGATCGCGCCGACCAGCGGCCCCTGCCCGTCCACCAGCCCGATCGAGACGCACCACCCCGGCATCCCGGCGAGAAACGGTGCGGTGCCGTCGATCGGGTCGATGATCCAGGTGTAGCCGGAGGTTCCCGGCGTGCGCCCGTCTTCCTCGCCCACGAGCGCGTCGTTGGGATAGCGCTCGGCGATGGCGGCGCGGATCGTGCGCTCCACCTCCCGGTCCGCCTCGGAGACGAGGTCATGGGCGGTGCGCTTGGTCTCGATGTCGAGCTCGGACCGGCGCAGGAAGTAGGACCGCGCGAGGGCCCCGGCACGCACCGCCAGCTCCTTCGCAAAGCGCGCGCGTGCCGCCACGGTGTCGGGGGTCGCGGTCCGGTCAGTTTCGATCATGGGGTCTCTCGCAATCTTTCTGGAAGGTCAGGGCAGCAGGGCAAGACCTGCCGCGCGGAAGGTCAGCGCAAGGTCGCTGCCGACCGCGTAGGGCGTGGCGTTCGCGTGGTCGATCGCGAAGAGCTGGCCGAGGTCGCTCTCGATCTCGTATTCCACGTGATCCCCGAGATAGGCGGCGCTGCGGACGCGGCCGCTGGCGCCGTCCTGTCCCGCGGCGGGGCCGGACAGGGAAATGGCGTTGGCCCGGACGGAAAGCCGCGCGGGGCCGGTCGCGGTACTGCGGGTCGGCACGGTGATGCGCTGCCCGCCCAGGCGGATCTCGGCCAGCCCGTCACCGACCTTCTCGACCGTGCAGTCGACGATGTTCGACTCGCCGATGAAATCCGCGATGAACTCGGACGCCGGGGCCTCGTAAAGCTCCCTCGGGGTGCCTGCCTGCTCGATCCGGCCCTCGCGCATCACCACGACGCGGTCGGACACCGCCAGCGCCTCGTCCTGGTCGTGCGTGACGTAGACCGCGGTGAAGCCCAGCCGCTGCTGCAATTCGCGGATCTCGGTGCGCACCTTGCGCCGAAGCCGCGCGTCGAGGTTGGAGAGCGGCTCGTCCAGCAGGAGCACCTGCGGTTCGAGGACCAGCGCGCGGGCGACCGCCACGCGCTGCTGTTGGCCGCCCGAAAGCTCGGCCGGGAGCCGGTCGCCCATCGCCGACAGCCCCACGAGGTCGAGGCCCTTCTCGGCCTGCGCCCGCGCCGCGCGCCGCCCCAGCCCCCCGGCCTCGAGCCCGTAGGCCACGTTGGCGGCCACGCTCATGTGCGGAAAGAGGGCGTAGGACTGGAACACCATCGCCACGTCGCGCCGGTTCGGCGGCAGCCGGCTGACATCCGTCCCGCCGATCAGGATGCGGCCGCTGGTCGGCGTCTCCAGCCCGGCCAGCATCCGCAGCGTCGTCGTCTTGCCGCAGCCCGACGGGCCCAGCAGGGTCACCAGCTCGCCGGGTTCGACACTCAGGTTCAGCTGCGGAATGGCGGTGAAGGAGCCGTAATCCTTGCGGATGTCGTCGAACACGACGGCCCCGCGCTTTTCCCTCGCGCTCATGTCGCGATCTCCTCTTTGATGGGGGCAACGGGCCGGGGCGTGGCGGGGCCGCGCGCATCGCGCCGCCCGATCCGCCGTTCCCCGACCAGAAGCTGGAAGCCGCCGATCACGACCATCATGACGACGATCAGGACCGAGCTGTAGGC
The DNA here is from genome assembly GCF_002871005.1 of Acidimangrovimonas sediminis. GTDB lineage: Bacteria > Pseudomonadota > Alphaproteobacteria > Rhodobacterales > Rhodobacteraceae > Acidimangrovimonas > Acidimangrovimonas sediminis. Next base: position 25,401 of record NZ_PHSN01000045.1, on the reverse strand, counting down.
GATGGCGACGCCGTATTCGCCGTTCTCGACCAGGCCGACGATATAGGCCGTGGCCATGTTGTACTGTGCGCTGACCAGGAAGATGACGGCCGAGATCGAGGTGATCGCCCGCACGAAGCTGTAGACCAGCGCGGCAAGGATCGCGGGCCGCAGCAGCGGCAGGATCACCTTGCGCAGGGTGCGGGCGGAGCTGCCCCCCAGCATCAGCGAGGCCTCGTCGAGGCTGCCGTCGATCTGGCTCATCGCGGCGATCCCGCCCCGAACGCCGACCGGCATGTTGCGGAAGACGAAGCACATGATCAGGATCATCGCCGTCCCGGTCATCTGCAGCGGCGGCAGGTTGAAGGCGGAGACGTAGCTGATGCCGATCACCGTGCCGGGGATGGCAAAGCTCAGCATGATCGCGAATTCGAATAGGGCCTTGCCAGGGAAGCGCTGGCGCACGATCAGCCAGGCCGTCAGCAGGCCCACGAAGGCGGTCAGCGGGGCGGCCAGGATGGCGATGCCCATCGTCGTCCAGAAGCTGTTCCACGCAACCCCGGTGAAGCCGCCCGCCAGGCTGAACCCGAAGGCCGCGTGGTAATGCGCAAGCGTCAGCGTGTTGTCGAGGCCCCAGACCTTCACGAAGCTGCCGAAGAAGATCATGCCGTAGAGGAACAGGGTGAAGGCGGACCAGACCCCGGCCAGCGTCAGCACCGCGATTTCCAGGCCGCGCGGCAGGCGCGCGTGGCTGCCCCCGTCACCCTTGCCCGACACGGTCGAGAAGTTGCGCCCGCTCAGCCAGAAGCGCTGTGCCAGGAAGGCGCTGAGGGTGAAGCACAGCAGGATCAGCGCCAGGATCGCCGCCCGCGCCGGGTTGTGCTGGGCGCCGACCACCGCAAAGAAGATGTCGGTCGACAGAACGCCCCCATTGCCGCCCAGGATGAGCGGGTTGCCGAAATCGGCCATCGATTCGATGAACCCGATCAGGAAGGCATTGGCGAGGCCCGGCGCCATCAGCGGCAGGCTGACCTTGGTGAACGTTCGCCAGCGGTCCGAGCGCAGGGTCTGGCTGGCCTCCTCCATCGAGGGGCTCACCCCCTGGACGACGCCGATCAGCACGAGGAACGAGATCGGGGTGAAGCTGAGGACCTGCGCCAGCCAGATCCCCGGAAGGCCATAGATCCAGCGGCCGAGGTGCCAGCCGGTGATCGCCTCGATCCCCTGGGTGACAAAGCCCGCGCGCCCCATGATCATGATCAGCGCCAGCCCGATGACGAAGGGCGGGGTGATGATCGGCAGCACGGTGAGCAACCGGAGCCCGGCCTTGAACCGCGTGTTCGTCCGCGTCGCGGCAAGCGCGAAGACAAGCCCCATGAGGGTGGACCCGCTTGCCGTGCAGAGCGCGAGGAAGAGCGTCCGCCAGGCCACCCCGCAGCGTCCGCCGACAAGACAGTCGAGCCGCCAGATAGCGGGGTCGGCGATGTTCTGGCTGACACCGTCGAGCGTGAAGTTGCCGCGGAAATCCTGGAATGCGGACAGGAACATCGCGTAGAGCGGGTAGCCCACGAAGGCGATTACCAGCAGCACCAGCGCGGTGATCGCGCCCAGCACGAAGGCATCGCCCTTGAGTACCCCGCGCTCGGCCAGTCCGAAGGCGAAGAGCGCGGCGAACATGGCCAGCGCAAGGATCGCGCCCGCGCCCCAGGCCGGCTGTCCCGCCAGCGCGATCAGGCGGTCGGCGCCGGGGATGGCCCAGCCGCGCAGACCGATCGCCATCCCTTCGAAGGCAAGCCAGGCAAGCCCCGCCAGCCCCAGCACGACGAAGGCCTTTCCCCGCGCGGCCGACGGCTGCCTGAGCCTGAGCGCAAGCGCGACGAGCCACAGGGCAAGCACCGGCAGAAGCTGCCAGCGCCCCTGCCCCAGCTGGGCCACCGCGGGCCACAGCCTGTCGTCGGACAGGAACGCGCCAAGCCAGTCGAACTCCCAGAAGCCGGACCGGATGTGATACCACGGCAGGACAAGGAGCCCTGCCCCGCCTGCCGCGAGCGCGACGTCGATGCGGCGCGTTTCGCCTGTCATGCGCCCCTCCCCTCTTGCCGGATGTGCGGGCCCCGCGCCGGTTTGCCGCCGCACGGGACCGTTGCGGTTTAGCTGCCGTTGCCGATCTCGCGGGTCCAGCGCGACAGCAGATGCTCGCGCATCTTGCCGCTGCCGTATTTCGCGAAATCGTAGTCGATCAGCTTGACGTCATCGAGCCGCGGCGCCTTGTCCGAGGTGGTCGCGTCCTTGTTCGACGGGATCTGGTACGACCCGGCCGCAGGCATCATGTTCTGCGCCTTGGCGCTCAGCGCCCATTCGTAGAACACCTTGGCGGTCTTGAGGTTCTGCGCCCCGTCGATGATCGACATCGAGCCCACCTCGTACCCCGTACCCTCGCAGGGCGAGACGATGGCGATCGGGAAGCCCTGTACCTTCTCGGTCACCGCGTCATGCTGGAACACGATGCCCAGGCCGGCCTCGCCCCGCGCCGCCGCCTTGATCGGGGCGGAGCCCGACTTGGTGTATTGCGAAACGTTGCTGCCCAGCTTGTGCAGGTAGTCGAAGGCCTTGTCCTCGCCCATCAGCTGCACGAGGGTCGCCAGCGCGGTATAGGCGGTGCCCGAGCTGTTCGGGTCGGCAATCTGGATCTCGCCCTTCAGCGACGGGTCGAGCAGGTCGGCCCAGCACTTGGGCGCCTTGATGTGCTTCTCGTCGAAGATCTTGGTGTTGTAGCCCCAGCCGAGAACCCCGGCATAGACGCCCACCGTCCGGTAGCCCGAGATCTTCGCCTGCTTCTGCGCCCAGGGCTTCAGCTGGTCGAGATGCGGGCTCTTGTAGACCATCGTCAGCTTGTCCTCGGCGGCCTGAAGATGGGCATCGCCCGAGCCGGACCACCACAGGTCGGCCTGCGGATTGCGCGCCTCGGCGCGGATCTTGGCATAGGCCTCCCCCGCCGACAGACGCACCGAATTGACGTGGATGTCCTTGTGGCTGGCTTCGAAGTTCTGAACCATCTTGCCGCAGACCTCGATGTCGGCGGAGCAGATCAGGTTCAGCTCTGCCGCCTGCGCGGCGCCACCCAGACAAATCGCGCCAACCGCGAGCGCGGCAAGCCGCGCGACGTTATGTGCCATGATATCCTCCCTGGCGATGTGCCTCCTCTGCACACGTGTGCATTGATAGCCACGAGCCGTTGATCGAGTCAATGGATAGAAAGTCATCTGGTTCTTTTTTGTTGAAACATGATCGTCTATAATGAAAATGCACACGTGCCCAAAGCGGAAGGCCAACTGATGAAGCGAGCGCCCGTCACAGCGCAGGATGTTGCCGATTACGCCGGCGTTTCGCGCACGGCGGTGTCGCGCGCCTTCACCCCCGGCGCCAGCGTCTCGGCGGAAACGCGGGCCAAGGTGCAAAGGGCGGCCGAGGCGCTCGGGTACCAGGTCAACCACCTTGCGCGGGGGCTGATCCGGTCGGAAAGCGGCCTTGTCGCGCTGATCGCCGCCGAGATCGAGACGCCCTATCGCTCCGCCCTGCTGTCGCAGCTGGCGCAGGGGCTGCTGGCGGCGGGCAAGACCCCGATTCTGATCGCGACCGACCGATCCGACGACAGCGTCAGGCAGGCGCTGCAACATGCGATCAGCTACCGGACCGAGGCGGCGGTGATATTGTCGGGCATGCCCGACAGCGCGCTGTGCGACATCTGCCTGCGCAACGGCATGCGCCTTGTCCTCGTCAACCGCGACGAGGCGCGCAAGGGCACGTTGCAGATCCGCCTCGACGATCACGAGGCCGGGGTGACGGCGTTCAACACGCTGCGTCGCGCCGGATGCGCGGCCCTCGCCCTCGTCTCGTCGGCGGCGGGCACGCCCAGCCTTGCCGGGCGGATCGCCGGTTTCCGCCACGCGGCCGAGGCGGCGGGCGTGACGATTCAGGAGCGGTCGACCGGCGCGACCTCGTACCAGACCGGTCTGGAGATCGGGACGGACCTGCTCTCCTCCACCACGCCGCCGGACGGGATCTTCTGCGTTACCGATCTGCTCGCCTGTGGCGTGCTGGACGCGGCGCGGTGCCGCTTCGGCCTTGGCGTGCCGGCGGACCTTTCGGTGATCGGCTTCGACGACATTGCGCAGGCGGGTTGGGAAAGTTACGCCCTCAACACCTTTGCCCAGCCGACCGGAGAGATCGCCGCCACCGCGATCGACTGGCTGTCGGATCCGGACGGCGAAACCCGGGTGGTGCAGCTTCCCGTCCGGATGGTCTGGCGCAAGAGCGTGCGTGTCCCTGCCTAGTTGGGCCTAGTGGAGCCTGGCCTGGCCGGTCCTCAGGGGGCAAGGAACCCGCGCAGCGTCTCGGTGAACAGCGCGGGCTGTTCCCAGTTCGAGATATGCGAGGTGGGCAGGTCGACGTGGCGCGCCTCGGGCATCGCCTGCGCCATCTCGCGGGCCTGGGCCGTTGTCGCGGCCTGATCCTCGGACCCCGAGATGATCAGCGTGGGCTGGGCGATCTCTCCCAGCCGGGCGCGCAGGTCGCCGTCGCGCAGCGCCGCGCAATTCGCGATGTAGCCCTCGTCCGGGGTCCGGGCGAGCATGTCGCACAGCACCTGTACAAGGCCGGGCTCTGCCGCGCGGAACGGATCCGACAGCCAGCGCGACACGAGGTCGGCCGACATCGCGGCAAGGGTTCCGGCGCGGACCGCGTCGATCCGCGTGCTCCACGATTCGGCAGATCCGATGCGGGCGGCGGTGTTGCACAGCACCAGCCGGTCGACCAGACCGGGCCGCGACAGCGCCAGTTGCAGGCCGGTCATGCCCCCCATTGAGATGCCGCAGAAGCTTGCCCGTCGCACCCCGAGGTGGGCCAGCAACGCGGCCACATCCCCGGCCAGAAGCGCGAAGGAATATTCGCCCGGCGCGGCCGATGAAAGGCCGTGCCCGCGCGTATCGTAGCGGATGATCCTGTAGTCCTGCGCGAGGGCCGCGACCTGAAAGGCCCACATCCCCGAATGCGTCCCCAGCGAGTTGGACAGAACGAGGGGCGGCGCATCCTGCGGGCCGTCGACGGTGTAGTAGAGCCGGGCATCGGCCAGGTCGAGAAAGGGCATCTCAGGGGGTCCTTGAAGTTTCGGCAATCAGTGTCGGGTGCGGCGTGGGGGCCGGCGCGGCATCCGGTCCGGGCGCGGTGTCAGAGCAGGCACTGCCCGTCGACATAGGCCTTGCGCCAGTTGGTGATGTTGACCCGCGCGAAGAGGTCCGCCTTGTGGAACGGATCGGCGGCGATGAAGGCCTCGGCCTCGGCCCGGGTGTCGAGGGCGACGATGTAGACCCCGCCGCCGGCATCGGTGCCGTCGTCCTGCAGCTTCGCACCGCAGGCCAGCAGGATGGCCTTGTGCGCCTCGAGGAATTCCAGGTGTTCGGGGCGATGGGCCTGGCGCACCGCCGCATGGCCGGGCTTGTCCCAGGTCTCGATGAAATAGGGCATCTGCGCCTTCCTTGTTTGGGTCATGTGGGGCGCCGCGACGGGCGGCGCATCGGTTGGCCTTCCCGGCGGGCCATGCCGCCGGGAAGGCGCCCTGCCCTACTGGCCGAAATATCCCCAGAGCAGCATCATCGCGATGGTGATGGCACCGACGATGAACATCAGGATCACGGTGTAGCCCATGATGTCGCGCAGCCGCAGCTTGGACAGCGCCAGCGCGGGCAGGATCCAGAACGGCTGCACCAGGTCGTTCCACGCGTTGCCAAGCTGCACCGCCATCGCGTTCTGGTTCAGCGCGCTGCCCAGCGATTTCGCCGCGTCGATCATGAACGGCCCCTGGATGACCCAGTGCCCGCCGCCCGAGGGCGCGAAGAAGTTGATCACGAAGGAACTGACGAGCCCCCAGAACGGCAGCGTCTGCGCCGTGGAAATCTCGATGAACAGGTGAGAGATCGACTGCACCAGCCCCGAGGCATGCATCACCGCCATGATCCCGGCATAGAACGGGAATTGCAGGATGATCCCCGAGATCGTCGAGATCCCCTGCGTCAGCTGCGCGACATAGGCCGCGGGCGTGCGGTGCAGCAGGATGCCGAGGAACAGGATGATGAAGTTGATCATGTTCAGGTCGAGCGACCCGCCCTGCACGAAGTGCGAGACCACGTAGCAAAGGCCGATCACCCCGATCACCAGGCTTACCAGGCGGCTGTTGTTGATCGTCTCGGCGATCGTCTTTTCCGTCGCCGCGGCACGGTTCTTCTGCGCATCGTCCTCGTCGCGCAGCTCGGGCGAGATCTCGACGACCTCCGCGGGGTTGCGCGGGTGCAGCATGACGTTGACGATGGGCAGCACGATCAGGATTGCCAGCGCGCACAGCAATACGGGCGGCGCAAAGATCGTCTCGGACAGCGGGATGATCCCCATCGCCGATTCCATCGGATGGCCGGGGGTCGAGATCAGCAGCGGCACGCTCGACGACAGGCCATAGCCGTAAAGCGTGAAGCCGCTGTAGGCCGCCGCGATCACCAGCGGATAGTGCAGCCCGCGCACCTTGACCGCCAGCTTGCGCGCGACGATCCCGCCCAGCACGAGACCGAAGCCCCAGTTCAGGTAGCTGCCGATCCCGCCGGCCAGCGTCGCGACCACGATGGCCGCGCCCGGCGTGGTGACGCGGGCGACGATCCGGTCGATCCCGCGGGTGACGATCGGCGCCGTCGCAAGCACGTAACCCATCGCCAGGATCACCGACATCTGCGTCGTGAACGACAGAAGCCCCCAGAACCCGTTGCCCCAGGCGTCGACCACCGCGACCGGCGAATTGCCCTCGACCCCGATCGCCAGGATCATCACCAGGCAGGTCAGCAAGATGACGATGGCAAAGGAATCCGGCATGTATCGCCGTATCAGCGACGTGAAAAAGTTTACGATTCCGTTCATTATGTCCCCTCAATTGTCACGGTCGCGGGGCGTTTCCACCCGCGACCGTGCCCCTCTTCTTCAAAGGGTGACGCGCGTGGCGCTCCCTTTCCTCCTGCCGCGGCTGTTGCGCGGCATGTTCCGGCTGGCGTGTGCGCCTCAGATCGTCGCGACCGGCGTGACCGGGGATCCGATCGCGCCGGGCAGGCGCAGCGGCGGTGCGGTCAGGAAGACCGCGTGCCGCCCGCGCGCGGCAAGCGCCTCGGCAAGGTCGCGCAGGTACCACAGCTCTGCGAGCGGCATGCCAAGCTTGAACAGGCAGTGGTGGTGCATCGGCAGGCGAAAGCAGCACGTGCTGCGGTCGGCATGCGGATTTTCCACCGCGTAATTGTCGGCGGCGATGGCGGCGATCCGGCTTTCCGTCAGCCAGTCGAGCAGCGCGGGATCGCTGCCGTCCAGCACGGCGCCGGTGCGATCCATCGCGTCGGGGTCGGGCCGGTCCTGCATTTCCAGCAGTGCCTCGGCATAGCCCGTGCGCAGCATCAGCACGTCGCCCTGACGCAGCTCGACGCGCTGCGCCGTCATCGCCTCGCGCAGCGCGTCGAGGCCGACGATCGTGCGCCCCGTCCCGAAGGCGCGCACGAGGTCGACCAGCACGCCGCGCCCCTGCACCGCGCTTGCGGCCATGCCTGCGACCGACAGCCTGCGCGCGTAGGATCCGTGCACGCCGCCCTCGGTCGGGCCCTCGATATCCACGCCGGCGCGGAAGCCGTTGTAATAGACCGCTTCGGCCTCTCCATCGCCGTCGGCATCGAACAGTGCGCCGACATGCGCCAGCGAATCCCACTGGGTGGAATATTGCGTCGACAGCAGCACCTGATCGTCGCTCAGCACGTCCTGCAGGCCCGGGTCGACGGCATCGAGCGGGTAGTTGATATAGGGTGTGTCACCAAGGCAGGTGGGCGACAGGCGCGGCGGCTTGCGGCGCGGGTGGATGTTGACGGTGCCGGGAATGTCGAGCGGCAGCGACAGGCAGAACGCCGCACCCTCGCGGATCTCGGCCGCGGCGGCGCGGCGTTCCTCGGCGCCGATGAAGTTGAGCGTGCCCAGCTCGTCGTCTTCGCCGAAGCGGCCCCAGTTCGACCCTTCCGGCTTGTGTTTCCATCTCTGCATGTCAGTTGTCCTCCTCAGGGGGGCGTGACGGATCGTGCCGAAGACCCTCACGCAAGGTCATGTCCGTGATCAGCGCGGACAGTGCTCTTTCCGCGTCGGCCTGCGCATCCTCGCGCCCCGTGTCCCAATCGTAAAATCCCGCCCCCGCCTTGCGGCCGGTTCGTCCGGCGGCGACCTTTTCGCGCAACGGCGCGCTCGGCTCCGTGGCCGCGGAAAGATCGCCGTAAAGGTATTCGGCGATCGACAGATGCGTATCGAGGCCGTTCAGATCCCGTTGCAGGAACGGCCCGAAGAAGGCGAGCCGCACGCCGATCGTCCAGCGCACGATCTCGTCGAGGGTCTCGGCATCGGCGACGCCCTCCTCCAGCAGGTGGAACGCCTCGCGCATCATCGCGTGCTGGATCCGGTTGGCGACGAAGCCGGGAACCTCCTTGCGCAGGACGGCGGGCAGCTTGCCCGAGGCGCGCAAGGTTTCCACCAGCGCGGCCAGGGGCGCGGGCTGCATCTCCGGCCCCGGCACAACCTCGACCACCGGGATCACGTCGGCGGGGTTGAAGAAATGCGTGATCGCAAGACGGCCGGGGACGCGCATCGCCTCGGTCAGCTGCACGGTCGTCAGCCCCGAGGTGTTCGACGCAATCACCGTCCCGGCCGGAAGCCAGTCCTCCAGCGCGGCGATCGCCTGCCGCTTGAGGGAAAGCTTTTCCGGCACCGCCTCGATGGCAAGGACGCAATCGCGCCACGCGTCGTCGAGGTCGCCGACCTGCGCGGCGCAGGCGAAGGCTCCGCCCGCCCCGCTATCTGGCGCCCCGTTATCTGGCGCCCCACTTCCCCGCGTTTCGGCCAAACCCGCCCGCGCCCGGTCGCGCGAGGTGGCCGAGGGGTCCACGATGGCGACGTCGAAGCCCCCGCGGTCGAAGTGGCGGGCCAGGCCGACGCCCATGACCCCCGCTCCCAATATGACGACTCGATTGCGCATCCCCCCTCCGTAGCTGATGCGCATTTACAATAAGTTCTGGCAAAAGATAAGCAATAGAAATAAGAACGAGGGCAAGATGGCGTCGGGTCACCCTGCCGCCGCTGCCCCGAACCGGCCGGCCAATGAGAGGTATGAATGCTGTATCAGGTTGAAATGACAGTGCTTCTTCCGAACGACATGCCGCCGGAGGTTGCCAGCGAGATCAAGGCGAAGGAAAAGGCCTATTCGCAGGACCTGCAGCGCCAAGGCATCTGGCGCCACCTCTGGCGGATCGTCGGCGAGTACCGGAATCTGTCGATTCTCGACTGCCGCGACAACGAGCACCTGCACGAGGTGCTCAGCGGCCTGCCGCTGTTTCCGTGGATGGAGATCAAGGTGACGCCGCTGTGCCGGCATCCCTCCTCGATCCGGGAGGACGACCGGTGAGCGGGGCGACAGCTGTCGTCACCGGCGGGGCCCGCGGCATCGGCGCGGCGATCACCGCCCGCCTGCGCCGGGACGGTTACCGGGTTGTCGTGCTGGATATCGAAACGCCGGAGGACGGGGCCTGCGACCGGTTCCTCGAGACCGACCTGTCCGATGCCGAGGCGGCACGGGCGGCCTGCGCCCGGATTGCCGCGGACGAGGCCGTCACCTGCCTCGTCAACAACGTGGGCGTGGTCCGCCCTGCCCCGCTGGAGGAGGTGGAGCTGGCCGATTTCGACCGGCTGTTCCACGTCAACCTGCGCCCCTCTCTGATCTGCGCGCAGGCCTTCCTGCCCGCGATGAAGGCGGCCGGGCACGGACGCATCGTCATGAACACCAGTCGGGTGACGCTGGGCAAGGAGCTGCGCACGCTCTACAGCGGGACCAAGGGTGCGGCGCAGGCGATGGCGCGCACCTGGGCGCTGGAGCTTGCCCCGCACGGCGTCACGGTGAACTGCGTGGCCCCCGGCCCGATCGGCACCGATGCCTTCTGGCGCAACAACCCGCCCGACGCCCCGCGCACCCGCGCGATCATCGAACAGGTCCCCCTGCGCCGGATGGGCACGGCCGAGGATGTGGCCAATGCCGTCTCGTTCTTCTGCCAGCCCGAATCGGGGTTCGTGACGGGTCAGACGATGTTCGTCTGCGGCGGCGTCACCGTGGGGCTCGCCGGCTCCTGACGGGGCGGCGCTTGCGCGTTGCCCCGTCGCGGCAGGCAGCTATGCTACGCGGACGCCGGCGCCGCGTAGCCGGCATCTGTGCAAGCAGCCTCGGAGAACCCCTTGCTGACCCTCAAGCACTACGAGCTTCTGGTGACCCTGGCAGAGGAGCTGCACTTCGGCCGAGCGTCGCAGCGGCTTGGCATCTCGCAGCCGATGCTGACGCAGCAGCTCAAGCAGATGGAAGAGATCGTCGGGACGCTGCTTTTCGACCGCAACCGTCGGCGGGTGTCGATCACCCCGGCGGCAAAGCAGGTGCTGCCCGAGGCCCGCGCGGTTCTGCGGCAGGCCTACAGGGCCGAAAGCGTGGCCCTTCAGGCCGGGCGCGGCCTGCTGGGAGAGCTGTCGCTGGCCTATATCGGCGCGGTTTCGTACAACGGCGTGCTGACCCGGATCCTGTCGAACTTTCGCCCCTTCGCGCAGCAGGTCGACCTCAAGCTCGCGATGATGGACCTCGACAAGCAGTTTCCCGAGGTGACCGCCGGCAACCTCGACGTCGGTCTCGCCCGCCTGCCCTACCCCGAGATGTCGGACGCGCTGAACGCCCATGTCCTGCATCACGACGAGCTTTGGATCACCCTGCCCGCCGGTCATCCCGCGGCCGAGGAGGACGCGGTCGACCTGTCGCAATTCGATGGCGCCGATTTCATCGCGACCCACCTGCCGCCGAACGTGGGCTTTTCCGCCGCGGCGCACCAGGCCTGGGCCAAGGCCGGGATCACCCCGAACATCACCCATCGCGCGCCGCAGTTCTCGGCGGTCATCTCGCTGGTGGCGGCGGGGCTGGGGGTCGCGCTGGTCCCCGATTCGATGCAGCGCGCGGGCCTGCCCGGCGTCGTCTACAGGCCCTTGCGCGATCTGAAGGTGGAGGCGCCGATCGTCCTCATCTACCGGCGCGACAACGAGAACCCGACGCTGGAACTGTTCCTGAAAAGCCTGCGCCCGGGGGAGGGCTAGGACCCCAGGGGCCGCGCCCCGGACTGGCCGTTCACCGGGCTCCGGATCCTCGCGCGACGCCCCGATCGCCGCCCCGCGCGGCCCGCCGGGGCGGACGGCGGAGAATATCGTCGCACCCCGCCTCGGGCGGCGCGGTTCGTTGACAGCCGTCATCGCGCGGGGCGGTCCGGCCCCCGATGCTCCGCCCGCAACGATGGAGGCCGTGATGACACGCCCGAAGGAATGGATTCTCGTTCTCAACGCCCACCACGCGCGACTGGTCGAGGGGCTTGCCCCGCCGCGCAGCGCGGCCTCGCCCGAGCGGGTGCTCGAGGCCGAGGCGGCAAAACTGTCCGAGGTGATGTCCGACAAGCCCGGGCGCAGCTTTTCCTCCGGGGCGGCGGGGCGGCGCTCGGCCATGAGCTATGCCGGCGATCCGGTGCGCGATGCCGAGAAGGCTTTCGTGAAGCGGGTGATCGAGATGGTCGAGCACGCCCACGACGCCGGAGAGTTCGACCGCCTGGCGGTCTTTGCCGCGCCCCGCGTCCTCGGCCTGCTGCGCGAGGCGATGCCCGAGGCGCTGCGCGGCGTGATCAGCCGCGAGGTGCCGCGCAACCTCGCCGGTCTCGATCCGCCGCTCCTGCACGAGATCCTGCGCGAGGAGATGGCGCGCGACTGGCCGTGACCAGCGGCCGCCGCGCGCCCCCCTCCCCTGCCCTTCCGTTGTGACGCCGCCCTGGTGCCACCCCGATGGTACCGTGATGGTAGGTACCGTGGCGACGCCGCAGCCCAGCCGTCAGCGGTGATGGTCCGACACCGCCTGCAACAGTTCGCCCGACATCTCGCGCGCCACGGAATGCGAGATGTCGCCGAGGCTGAGCATCCCCACCAGCCGCTTCTCCGCGTCCAGCACAGGCAGCCGGCGGACCTTGCGCTGATCCATCAGGTGGATCGCGTCCTCGACCGTCTCATGCGTGCGGCAATAGACGATGCCCTTGGTCATCACGTCCTCGGCCGTGGTGGTCTTGGGGTCGCGGCCCTCGGCCACCACCCGCATAGCGATGTCGCGGTCGGTGATCATGCCCACCAGCCTGTCGTCGCGGCCCACCGGTACGGCGCCGATGTCGTCCTGCGCCATCATCTTCGCGATCTCGGCCACCGGCGTGTCGGTGCTGACCCAGCTCGCCCTCATGTGCATTGCCTTGGATATGTCCATCGCATCTCTCCTCGCGGTGATCCGGAGCGCAGCCTGCGCCCCCTGCCCCGCCCGTACATTGACGCCTCGCAACGCGGGGCGGTGCGGCCCCCTGCCCTGCTGGTGCCCCCTGCCCTGCTGGTGCCCCCTGCCCTGCTGCGCCCTGCCCGGCCGGTTGTTGACAGCTGTCAATGTTGGCCCGCCGGCCGCGCCCCAGGGTGGCCGCGGGTGCCCGGCCCCGCCCTTCCCTGCACCGAACCGAAACGCGAAAGGCCATGCCATGAAGGATCACGCCATGAAAATCACGGGGATCACCTCGCTCGACCATGCGCCGCAGGTCGCCGCCGAGTGGCTGAACGAGCTGGCCGAGATCGTCGACTGGCCGAACGACCGCGCTCGGGTCTATGCGCTTCTGCGCGAGACGCTGCACGCGGTGCGGGATTTCCTCGGCCCCGACGAGGCGGCGGATCTTGCCGCGCAGCTGCCGCTCCTGATCCGGGGTGTCTATTTCGAAGGCTGGGTACCGTCGCGCACCCCGGCGCGTCCGCGCTCCAAGGCCGATTTCCTTGCCCGTGTCGCGGCGGGGTTTACCGAACGTCCGCTCGAAAACCCCGAGGTGGCGGTTGCCGGGGTGTTCGATCTGCTGCGCCGCAAGCTTTCGGCGGGAGAGCTGGGCCAGGTGGCCCATTCCATGCGCAAGTCGCTGCGCGAACTGTGGGAGTGACCGGCATTTAGGGCCGCCCGGCGCCCGCCCCGGCCATTGAGAGCAATCAACGCGACTCGGCCCGGCGATGGATCATCTGAACCGGCCTTCGGCGGCCACCGGGTCACACGCGAGGCCCCCACCTGGCCCCCCGTCCGGGCATGGGGCGCGATGGTCTTCCGCCCGGGCGACCGGGCGCCCCTGACGCCGCCGATGGCACCTGTTTGGAAGCAGACACGCGACATGAGGACTGACAGATGAACCAGAAAACAACCACGCTCACCGTCAACAAGGATGCGGCGCCCGATCTTCCGGCGGCGGAACGCTGGGCCCCGTTCGACACGTTGCGCCGCGAGGTCGACCGCCTGTTCGAGGATTTCACCCCCTCGTTCTGGCGCCGTCCTTCCATGGGGCCGCAGGCCATGATGCCGCGCGCCGGGGGCTGGCCGATGCTGCCCGCCGTCGACCTGCGCGAGCGTGATGGGACCTATGACATCACGGCCGAGCTGCCCGGCATCGACCCCGAGGCGATCGAGGTCAAGTTGACAGACGGCATCCTGACCATCCGCGGCGAGAAGAAGGAGGCGACCGACGAGGAGAACGCCGACTACCGCCTGAGCGAGCGTCGCTATGGCGCGTTCCAGCGCAGCTTCACACTGCCCGACAGTGTGGATCCCGACCGTATCGAGGCCGCCTTTGCCAACGGCGTGCTGACCGTCACCCTGCCCAAGACCGAGAAAGCCAGGGCGAGCGAGAAGCGGATCGAGGTGAAGGCCGCCTGAGGCCGCGCGCCGAACCCCTCCGGCCGGGGCGCGCCCCGGCCGACTGGCACGCGACCCCGCTGTTATGGATCGTCGTCCAGCACGAGGTCATCGCCCGCGGCCTCCACCAGGCCGGGCAGATCCAGCACGTCGATGTCGTAAGGCGTGTTCATGCGGACGAGACCGGCATCCTCCAGCTCATGAAATGCGCGGCTCACCGATTCCGGGCGCGACCCCAGGTAATGCGCCAGATCGCGGCGCCGGATCACGAGGCGCAGGTTGATCGGGGCGTCGTAGCCATCCGGGCTGTCCGCGCGCCGCTTGCGCCGGCACAGGATGAACAGGAACGAGGCCAGCCGCTGAACGATCTTCTGCCCGCCCAGAACGATCACCCATTCCCGCGCCGCGTCCAGCTCATCCAGCACGTTGACGAGGAAGAGGTGCTCGGCCTCGGGCGACCGGCTGACAATCTCCTCGAATCGGGCGCGGTCGCAGATCTGCACGGTGGAATCGGCCAGCGCCTCGATCTGATAGCCCGAGCTGCCGTCGAAGGCGCGGCCGAACATGTCGGACGGGACAAGCAGGCCGATGATGTGGCGCCGCCCGTCTGGCAGCTGCTTCACCATCCCCAGTAACCCCTCGATCACGTAGCCGACGATGCCGCCGTCTTCGTCCTCGCTCAGCAGAACGTCGCCGCGTTCGTGATGGCGCCGTCGCCAGATCGGTTCCAGCTCGGCGCGCAGCTCCGGTGCGAGGGATCGGAGGAGGCGGGCCAGCTTGCCGTCCGGTTCGGTTCCGATCCCGGGGGTTTCCTCCCGGTCTCCTGGTTGGTTTTCGCCCATGGCCCCCTCCAAAGTCTTGCGTGACGTGTGTCGTGATGTCCGCCGGTCGGGCCGGCGCCGGCTGTCAACTCCCCTGATCTTCCGAAATGCCCCGCTCCCTCAGGCGCGCCGCGACGCGCAGGCGCATTGCGAGATAGGACAGGTCGACCACGTTCTCGGCGATCTCGGCCACCACCAGCGCGCGCAGGCGGCGCGGCATCGCGCTGCGCAGGCGTTGAAGGACCTTCGGTGCCGCGAAAATTGCCAGCCGGTTGAAATCCCCCGCGACGCGATGGGTCTCGAGCAGGTCGATCACCCGCTTCATGAACGAGATCTGGTCGGCCTCGATCGCCCGAAGCCAGATGGGTCGGCCCGTGGCGGGGCGCGGCGGGCTGACCGGCAGGCTTATCTCGGGGGCGCCGAGCAGGGCGGCCATCCGCCGCTGTTCCGCGCGCAGCACAAGCCGGCGGGGCCGTCCCGGCCCGTTCCCGGCTATGCCGCGCAGGATCTGAGCCCGGGAGGTATTCATTACCAGGATCCACAAGATATCGGCCGTCATCTCTCGCCCCATTATCGGCGCGGTCGGATGAGCGTGGCCCTGGTTGAGGGGCGGGTCATTGATCTCGCGCAACAGGTGCACGGCGGGATTGGAAAGTTGACAGCCGTCAACCGGGTGGATCGGACTGGGAGCGGTCGGGGTGCGGGGCGGGCGGCCGCGCTTCGTGTCATGGTGGGGGCGCTTAACGGCGGCTATCGGGCGGATGACCGGTGTTGACGGCTGTCAACTTTTCCCGTGGGAGCGAGACAGGGAGTGGGGGCAGGGCGTGACCGGGCAGGGGCGCCGTGGCCGATCCAGCCTCCACGCGGGCCTCAGCCGTCGATCAGGCCGCGGGCCCGCGCCCGGTCCAGCAGCATCTTCACCGACGAGACCTGCCACCGTGTCCGACCCCGCGGCGTGCGTTCGCGCAACGCCTCCAGGCGGTCGGCGATAGCCTGCAGCGTGATCCCGGGATCGGCGCCGGCGATGGCGGCGACGATGGTCAGCAGCCGGTCGTCACCCTCACGCCGCCCGGCCCGTTCAAGAACGCGCGGCTCCAGCAGGCCCTCGCGGACATAGCGGCGCGCGGCGCGTACCAGCCGGGCCTGTGTCCAGGGGCGGGCGCCGGCGGGCAGGCGGGCGTTAATGTGCCGCACCAGGTCTTCCCACGGCATGTCGGGGCGCAGGCGGCGGACCTCGGGCACCCAATGCGGCGCGCTGTCCTCGAGCTTGCGAAAGAACGCCTCGTCGCGGGCACGGGCGACCTTGCGCAGCGCGGCCGGGTCGCCGTCGCGCACCCCGGGATTGCCGCCGACCCGGCCCGCGGCCCGGGCAGTGCGCAGGC
Organism: Acidimangrovimonas sediminis; assembly: GCF_002871005.1. Taxonomy (GTDB): domain Bacteria; phylum Pseudomonadota; class Alphaproteobacteria; order Rhodobacterales; family Rhodobacteraceae; genus Acidimangrovimonas; species Acidimangrovimonas sediminis. The sequence goes on along the minus strand of NZ_PHSN01000045.1, from coordinate 9,352 downwards.
CGGCGACGGTACGCTCGCGGATCAGGGCGCGTTCGAACTCCGCCGTGGCGCCCAGGATCTGCAGCGTGAACTTTCCTTGCGGGCTGGCGGTGTCGATCGGATCGTTGAGCGAGCGGAAATGCGCGCCGCGCGCCTCAAGCCCCTCGATCACCTCCAGCAGGTGCGAGAGCGAGCGGGCGAGCCGGTCGATGCGCACCACGACCAGCGTATCGCCGGGGCGGATCCGGTCGAGGAGGCGGTTCAGCGCGGGCCGCAGGCGGCTGCCCCCGGATCCCTGTTCCTCGACCACCTGCCCGCAACCCGCGACCCGCAACACCTCGACCTGCCCGGCGGTGGTCTGTTCGCCGGTGGAAACGCGGGCATAACCGATCAGGGGCATGGGTGGGGCTTTCGGTGCGGGGCGCGGTGCGGGTATTTTGCAATTCGAGAAGTCGTAGTCAAATGGTCAGTTGAATACATAGGTGAGAGATGTCGGGCCGCGGATCCCGAGGGCGGAGGAGGGCAGGGGGGCCACAGGAAAAGCCCGGAAATGTGGGGCGGCGCATTTTTCGGGGCGTTCGGTTGCCGTCCGGCGGTATCTTGGCGGCGGATCGGGGTCTTCGCGGGCGGCGTGGGGCAAGGCGCGGTGTCGCGCCGGTGCGAAGACAGGGGAAAAATCCCCTGATATAATTTCCGATAGGTCCAATAAGGAAAGAAAAACAGAAGGGTAGGGGCGGCTGCGCTAAGTTGCAGAGAGGCCGCGCCCGGCTGGGGACACCGCGACCGTGTTCCGCCTTACATCCAAGTAAGTCTGGCGCAAAGCTGGTGTGACATGCCCCGCGGATAGACAGGCGGTCCGCAGCCGTCGGATCCGGGGTACGCACTCACCAGCCAGGGCCCCGGTTGCCTCCCCGGGGAGTCCCAAGCCACCCGGGGAGGCCTTTCGACGGCGCGGCGCCGGTCCTGTCCCTTTGTGGAGCCCCGCCGTCATGATGCACCACTTCCTCCCCGACCTGACGGTCGTCGTGCCGACCTTCGAGGAGCGTGCCAACATTCGCCCGCTGCTGGCGCGGCTCGACGCGGCGCTGAACGGCATCGCCTGGGACGTGATCTTCGTCGACGACATGAGCGGCGATGGCACGCAGGACGAAATTCGCGCCGCGGCGGCGGAGGATCCGCGTGTTCACCTGCTGTGCCGGACCGGGCGGCGCGGTCTTGCGGGCGCCTGTATAGAGGGGATGCTGACCGCGGTCGCGCCGCTGGTCGCGGTGATCGACGCCGATCTGCAGCACGACGAGCGCCTGCTGTCCGAGATGTTCCGCCGTCTCGCGGCGAATGCGGATCTGCACCTTGTCATCGGGTCGCGGCACGCGCCGGGCGGCGGGGCCGATGGCGGGTTCTCGCGCCTGCGCCGCTGGGGGTCGGACCGCGCCAACCGGCTGGCGCGCCGGCTGCTGGGGATCGAGGCGCGCGACCCGATGAGCGGTTTCTTCATGCTGCGCCGCAGCGCGCTGGCCGAGGTGGCTTGCGGCCTGCAACCCCACGGCTTCAAGCTTCTGGCGGATATGCTGGCCGCGGCGCGCAGCCGCTGGCAGGTCGCCGAGATCCCGTATCACTTTCGTCCGCGGGCCGCCGGACGGTCCAAGATGGACCTGGCCGTGACGCTGGAATTCGCCGCACTCCTGCTGTCGCGGCTGAGCGGCGGGCTGCTGCCGGTCCGGTTCCTGCTGTTCGGCCTTGTCGGCGCGACCGGCGTCGTGGTGCAGCTTGCCGTGGTACGCGCGCTTCTTCTCGTGGCCGGTCCCGATTTCGGCGCGGCGCAGGCCGGGGGCATCGTCGTGGCGATGACGACGAACTTCCTGCTCAACAACCGGCTGACCTGGCGCGAGCGGCGGCTGAAGGGGGGTGCCATGCTGCGCGGGCTGATGCTGTTCTACCTTGTCTGCAGCCTTGGCGCGCTGGCCAACCTTGCGGCGGCGGGCGCGCTTTACCGGCTGCTTCCGGTCTGGTGGATCGCCAGCACGGGCGGCGCCGTCGCCGGGGCGGTCTGGAACTTCTGGGCCAGCCTCATCGTCACGTGGCGTGCCCGATGACCGCACTGAGCGAACAGGAAACGCTGGCCCGCCCCGAGGGGCTGGCGGTTGCGGCGCTGACGCTGGTCTTCGCGCTGATCCACCTTGCGATGGCGGGGCTGATCCCGGTGTTCCAGGACGAGGCCTATTATGCGCTGTGGGCCACCCGCCTTGCGCCGGACTACTATGATCACCCGCCGATGATCGCGCTTTGGATCCGGGCGGGGGAGGAGATGTTCGGTCCAGGCCCCGAGGGCATCCGCTTTCTCTGCGTTCTGGGGTTTGCCGCGACGACCGCGCTGACCTGCGACATCGCGCGGCTTCTGGGCGCGGACGGGCGCCGGGCGGTCGCGGCGGGGCTGTTCTTCAACGTCATGCTGCTGCCGGCGGCGCTCGGGTTCGCGGCGACACCGGATGCGCCGTCGGTCTTCTTCTGGGCGCTGACGCTGTGGCTGATGCTGCGCGCGGTGGCGACAGAGGTGGCGACAGAGCGGGGGGCAACCTGGATCTGGGCGCTGGCCGGGCTGGCCGCCGGGGCGGGGGTGCTGTCGAAATTCACCAACCTCTTCCTGATCGCCGGCCTTTTCGTGTGGTTCATCGGCACCCGTCGCGGCCGGCGGCTGCTGGATGACAGCGGGCCCTGGGTGATGGCCGTCGCGGCGGCGGCGGTGCTGGCGCCGTTCGTCGACTGGAACGCGATCCACGGCTGGTACGGTTTCGCGCGGCAGTTCGGCCGCCTTGGCGGCGCGGCGACGCAGGGCGATCATCTGGCCGAATATCTGGCGACGACGCTGCTGTCGACGATGCCGCTGCTGGCCTGGCCGGTCTGGCGCGCGGCGCGGCGCGCCCGGGGGGAGGGGCTGATCCTGGTCGCGACGACCGCGCCGTTCCTTATGTTCCTTGCCTATCACGCGCTGCATGCGCGGATTCAGGCGAACTGGATCGTGCCGGTCACCCCGGCGCTTGCCGTCCTCGCGGCGCTGGGGCTGCGCAGGCCCACCCCCGCGCTGATCGGGCTGATCGCCGCGGCGGGCGGGGGCTTTTCCGCGCTGTGCCTTGCGCTGGCGCTCTGGCCCGGGGTGCCGTTCTTTCCCGGCGACAATCCCGCCAACCAGACCAAGGGTTGGGACGCCTTCACCGAGACGCTGGCCGCGGTGGCCGAGCGCGACGGCGCGGCATGGATCGCGACCACCGATTACGGCACGACGGGAGAGCTGGCGCTGCGCCTGCCCGGCTTGCCGGTCTGGCAGGTGACCGAGCCGCAGCGCTATCTCTTCCGCGGCCCGGTGCCGCGCGGTCTCTGCCCCCGGCCCGGTCTTCTCGTGTCGGCGCTCGACGCGGGCGGGCCGGACCCCGGGGCGCTTTTCCACACGGTCGGCCGGGCAATCGGCCTGGCCCGCTTTTCGGAGCGGTCGCGGATCCGCAACTACCGGGTGACGCAGGTCGCGGGGCTGCGGGCCTGCACGAAGGGCGGCGGCGCACGAGACACTGGACAAGTCGCCAGCGGCGGCCGATAGCAATCTGGGACGAGGAGACAGGACGGCCGGATGCGGGTTCTGCTGATCGAGGACGACGAGAGCGCGGCGCGCTACGTCAAGCGGGCGCTGGAAGAGTCGGGGCATGTCTGCGACGTGCTGTCGGACGGGCATGACGGCCTGTTCCACGCCAGCCGCGAACGCTATGACGTGCTTGTCGTCGACCGCATGCTGCCGGGCCTCGACGGCCTGGCTCTGGTGCGCGCGCTCCGGGCTACCGACAATCGCACCCCGATCCTGTTCCTGACCGCGATCGACGGGGTCGACGACCGGGTCGAGGGGCTGGAGGCGGGCGGCGACGACTACCTCGTCAAGCCCTTCGCCCTGTCCGAGCTGCTGGCGCGGGTGAACGCCCTCGGCCGGCGGCCGCAGCACCAGCCGGTCGATACCGTGCTGCGCGTCGGCGATCTGGAGCTTGACCTCGTGCAGCGCACGGCGCGGCGGGGCGGCACGCCGATCGCCCTGCTGGCCAAGGAATTCCGCCTGCTCGAGGTGCTGATGCGCAATCAGGGCCGGATCGTGACCCGCAGCATGCTTCTCGAACGGGTGTGGGATTTCCACTTCGACCCGCAGACCAGCGTGGTGGAGACCCATATCAGCCGCCTGCGCGCCAAGCTGGACCGGCCCTTTCCGCAGCCCATGCTCCACACGGTGAAGAATGCCGGATACTGCCTCCGCCCGGCGCGGTAGCCTGCTCAAGCGCACGCCGGTGCGGCTGGCGCTGTCCCTGGCGGTGGTGGTGGCCGCCGCCTACCTCGCCGCGGCGGCCTTCGCGTATGAGCTGATCCGCCTGCAACTGGTGGAGCAGCAGGACCAGCGCCTTTACGAGATGTTCTCGCTGTTGTCGGCGACCGCCGATCCCGACGACGCGGAAGACCTGGTGAAGGCGGTGAAGACGCAGATCGCCGCCTCGCGGGCCCGGCGCTACGTCTTTCTGCTGCAATCGGACAAGGGGGCGGTGCTGGCCGCCAACATGCCCAGGATCGCGCTGGACGACGGCTGGTCGACGGTGCCGCCCGCCATGCTGGGCCGTCACGGCAGCAGCCCCTACCGCATCTATTTCGGCAAGGCGGCGGGGGCGACCATCGCCGTGGGTGAAGATTACCACGAGCTGGAGGCGCTCAGGCGCACGATCGAGGATACGATGCTGTGGTCCTCGGTGCTGGCGCTGGTGCTGGCGCTGGGGGGCGGCACGGCGATCGCGCTGGGGGTGCAGCGGCGCCTGTCCGAGATCGAGCGGACGATGGCGCGCGTGGCCGAGGGCGACCTGACCGCGCGGCTTCCGGTCTCGGGCAAGGAGGACGACATCGACCAGGTCTCGCAGCAGGTGAACGCGGCGCTGCGCCGGCTGGCCGCGCTGGTCGAGGGGATGCGCCAGGTCAGCACCGACATCGCGCACGACCTGCGCACGCCCCTGAACCGGCTACGACTGCAGATCTCCGAGGCGCAGGGGCTGGTCCGCAAGGGCGCCGACCCGCAGCTTGCGCTTGACACCGCGCTGCGCGAAAGCGACCGGATCGGGGCCACCTTCACGGCGCTCTTGCGGATTGCCCAGATCGAAAGCGGTCTGCGGCGGTCGAAGTTCGGGCGGGTCGACCTTGCGGAGCTGGTGCGGATGATCGAGGAGGTCTTTGCCGATGTCGCCGAGGACGCGGGCCAGAGCCTTTCGGTCGAGGTGCCCGCCGGCGAGATCGTGGTGCAGGGCGATGCCGAGCTTCTGACCCAGGCGCTGGTGAACCTCGTCGAGAATGCGATCCGGCATTGCCCGCCCGGCACGCGGATCCGCTGCGCCGCGGGGCAGGGGGCGGACGGCCCGTTCCTGCGCGTCGCCGATGACGGCCCGGGCATCCCCGAGGGCGAGCGCACGAAGGTGCTGCGCCGGCTCTACCGGCTTGAGGCGAGCCGCTCGACCCCCGGCTCGGGGCTTGGGCTGAGCCTGGTCGAGGCCGTGGCCGCATTGCACGGCGCGCGGCTGTCGCTGGGCGACGGGGCCCCGGGCCTGACCGTGGAGCTGCGCTTTTCCTGAGGGCCGGGGGTTCCGGTCCTGCCGCCGGCCGGGGCGGGCCCGGGGCCGGTCGGGGGTTGGCCCCGTGCAGGCCCGTGCCCGTCGGCGGCTCTGGGCTTCCGGCGTGCCGCATGTAACAATCTGATGACGGTTCGGACACAAGTCGGTTCGGGCACATGATGGTTCGGGGATCGGGGCGAAAGGAAACCGAGTGGAGTCGCTGCTCATCCTCATGCAGATCGCAGGTGCGGTCGCGCTGCTGCTTTTCGGCCTGCGCGAGGTCCGCGAGGGCATCTCGCAGGCCTTCGGCGTGCGGTTGAAGGTTGCGCTCGGCCTTGGAACGCGGACCCGGGGGCGGGCCTTCTTCGCGGGGCTGGTGGCGACGCTCGGACTGCAAAGCTCTACCGCGACGGCGCTGATGACGGCGGATTTCGTGGAGCGCGAGATGATCCGTCAGCGCATGGCGCAGGTCGTTCTTCTTGGCGCGAATGTCGGCACCGCCCTGACGGCCTGGATCGTCTCGCTCGGGATCGAGCAGATCTCGCCCCTTCTCATTCTTGCCGGGTTCATCCTGCGCCGGCGCAGGGGGGCGACCGCCGGCGGGATCGGGCTTGCGCTGATCGGGGTGGGGCTGACGCTGCTGTCGCTGACCCTGCTGTCCCAGGCGTCGGCGCCGCTGCGCGAGTCGGAGGCGTTGCGCGCCTTTCTTGCGCTGCTCGATGCCGCGCGGCCGGTCGCCTTCCTGGCCTCCGCGATCCTTGCGGTGGCATGCTCTTCCTCCCTGGCGACGGTCATGCTTGTGGTGTCGCTGGGGGCGTCGGGGGCGATTCCGCCGGGGCTTGCCATCGTCCTTGTTCTCGGCGCGAACTTCGGCGGGGCGATCCCGCCGGTGATCGCCACCGCCGGCGCCGGGATCGCCGCGCGGCGGGTGACGCTGGGCAATCTGCTGGTGCGGGGGGCGGGCTGCCTCGTCGCGATGCCGCTGGCCGAACCCGCGGCGCATCTGCTGGCCGGACTGGCGCCCGGAACCGCCGATCTGCCGGTAGAGGCGCATCTGGGCTTCAACCTGCTGCTTGCCGCCATCGCGTGGCCGCTGTCGGGCCGCATCGCCCGCGGCATGCAGGCGCTTATTCCCGAGCGCAGGAATGGCGAGAACGTGCCGGAGACGCATTGGCTTGACGACAGCCTGCTCGAGACGCCGGCGCTGGCCCTTGCCGGGGCCAGCCGCGAGACCCTGGCGATCGGCGACATGGTCGAGCAGATGATGCGCCTGAGCCTGCGCGCCTTCAAACACAGCGATCCGGCGCCGCTGGCCGAGATCAGCCGGCTGGAAGAGAAGGTCGACGTGACGCAGCAGGCGGTGAAATTCTACCTCTCCCGCCTGGGCCGGGACACCACCGAGGCGGAGCGTCGGCGGTCTATCCTGATCCTCGACTACGTGATCAACCTCGAACATGCGGGCGACATCATCGAGAAGAACCTGCTGCCGCAGGTGTCCAAGAAGATCAGCGCCGACCTGCGCTTTTCCGAGGAAGGGTATCACGAGCTGAACGCGCTCTACCTGCTGACGCTCGACAGCATCCGGATCGCGCAGACGATCTTCATGAGCGGCGACACCGACCTGGCGCGGCAGCTGATGGAAACCAAGGTCGATCTGCGCCGGATGGAACGCAACTCGGCGACGCGGCACTTCGACCGCCTGCGCGACGGCTTTGCCGAAAGCCTGGAGACGTCGTCGCTGCATCTCGACATGCTGCGCGACCTCAAGCGGATCAACGCGCACATCTTCTCGGTCGCCTACCCGATCCTCGACGAGGAGGGGATGCTGATCGAGAGCCGCCTCAAGAAGGGGGCCTGAGGCCCGGCGCCTGGGGACCTGGGTCTGGGGACCTGCGTCTGGGGACCTGCGGGCCCGGCGCGCCCCCCCGCGACCGGGCGATTGTGTCCTCCCGGACACTCCGCCGATGGATTGTGGCGCGCCCTGTCCGGCCCGCGCTGCCAGCCGCTACAACCGACGTATCGTGTCCCTCCGCTCCGGGCGTCGTGCGTCGCAGCATCCCCGCCCGGGCCATCGCTGTCCTGCCACGCGAGGCTTGCCACGCCAGGTATGCTCGCGCCCCAAACACCCTGAAGGGTCTCAAGATGCTCGCCGCCACTGCCGAAAACTCCCTTGCATCCTACGATGAGCTTTCTCCCGAAAACCTGGACGAGACCGCGGCCGTCCGGTTCATGGGCGAGTCCCCGGCCGTCCTTCAGGTGCAGATGCGCGACTATTCCCGAAGCGGCGACGCCCATCTCGGGCAGCGTGTCGTGATCTACGCCGCGGCGCTGGCCCTTGCGTCCTATTATTACGATCCCCTGATCTCGATCGTCTGCCTGGCCCTGATCGCCTTCAGCGAGACCCTCGACATCTTCATCCACAAGGCGGTTTTCAGGAACACGGCGACGGACATGGCGACGGTGCGGCGGAACTTTGCGCTGCTTTTCGTCTCGACGGTGCTGGGGTCGTCGAACGTGGTGTTCTACGCGATGTCGATCGCCCTTGTGGAAAAGCCGGCCACGCATTTCATGCCGTTCTTCTTCCTCTTCGCGGGCTCGATCTTCTCGGCGCTGAACGACAACCAGGTCCTCTTTCTGCTGCGAACGCGCCTTGCGCTCTATGGCGCGACCTTTCTCGCGATCCCGATCCTCGACATCGTCCGAACCGGCGCCGGGGTGCATTCGCCGGAATGGAACGAGCTGTTCACCAGCGTCTTCGTCCTGTTCTTCATCACCGAGATCTCGCGCGCCTTCGTGCGCATCTACCGCCTGCAGCTGCGCCAGATGGTGGACCTGCGCGACCAGGCCGAGAAGGCGAAGGTGGCGTCGCGGGCCAAGTCCGAGTTCCTCTCGGTCATGAGCCATGAGCTGCGCACGCCGATGACGTCGATCAACGGGGCGGTCGGGCTTGCCGCCTCCGGGACGGCCGGGCCGCTGACCCCGGGGCTCGAGAACCTGCTGCGCATCGCCCAGTCGAACTGCCGGCGCCTGTCGAACCTGATCAACGACATCCTCGACCTGCAGAAGATCGAGGCGGGCAGGATGGATTTCCGGGCCGACCCGATCGAGCTTCACGCCTTTCTCGAAAAGTCCTGCGCGGTGAACCGCTACTACGCGAATTCCCTGAACGTCGGCTACGAGACGGCCTCGGCAATTCCGGGGCGGCGCGTCGTCGTCAGGGGGGATGAGCAGCGCCTCGATCAGGTGATGTCCAATCTCCTGTCGAACGCGGCCAAGTTCTCGGGCTCGGGGCAGGTCGTGACGGTGGGGCTGTCGGTTCACGGAGCGCGGGCACGGATCGAGGTGATCGACCGCGGCGTCGGGCTGTCCGAGGACAAGCGCGACCTCGTGTTCGACAAGTTCAGCCAGATCGATTCCTCTGACAACCGCCGGATCGGCGGCACCGGGCTGGGCATGAACATCTCCCGGCAGATCGTGGAGGCGCATGGCGGCACGGTCGATTACCGCAGGAACGCGGGGCCAGGCACCACCTTCTTCATAGATCTGCCGCTGGCAGAGGACTGAACCGCCCCGACGCGCCGCCGGAGGCTCCGTTCGGGCCGCCCGATTCTGTTCCGCCGGTCCGAGACGGGGCGTGCTGGCGGTCGTCCGTCCCTCCGGCTTCTTCCGGAACCTCTTGTAAACAAGAGCGTTTTGTTCCTTTTGGAAAAAAGATGCTGATTTTATGAAAAGGGGGCTTGCGGGTTCTGTGCGTGAACCGT
>NZ_PHSN01000044.1 GCF_002871005.1 Acidimangrovimonas sediminis | reverse complement strand
TGCTAATCTGGCACCCGCCCAAGCACCATGCCAAACGTGCGACTTTTGAAGGCGATCGAAACACGCCTGGCATATTCCCGCGCATAACATCGGCCCAATTCTTGAGCATTCTTCCCGCCCGAGCCATAAGCTTTTGAAGATTTTGTAAAAAGGATCGACAGGATCAACCTGAACGGGATCGCATCTCGACCGGACCCGACGCCTCGACTAGACTGGCCGACGACGTGAGACGGCGCCGCGCTCCTCCTGCCCGCCGATCACGTCCAGGTATGACGTGAAAGATATTCCCGCCAGGCAGTCTCTCGCGCGGGCTTTGCCAGACGGAAAAGGGACAGAATGAAAAAGGCACTGATCACCGGCATCACCGGTCAGGACGGCTCCTACCTGACCGAGTTCCTGCTCGGGAAAGGCTACGAGGTTCACGGCATCAAGCGCCGCGCCTCGCTCTTCAACACCCAGCGGGTCGATCACCTCTACCAGGATCCCCACATCGACAATGCGCGGCTGAAACTCCATTACGGCGATCTGACCGACACCTCAAACCTCACCCGGCTCTTGCGCGACATCGAGCCGGACGAGGTTTACAACCTCGGCGCCCAGTCCCATGTCGCCGTCTCCTTCGAGGCACCGGAATACACCGCCGATGTCGACGGGATCGGTACGCTGCGGCTGCTGGAGGCGATCCGCTTCCTCGGGCTTGAGAAGAAGAGCCGGTTCTACCAGGCCTCGACCTCGGAACTCTATGGCCTCGTCCAGGAGATCCCGCAGCGCGAGACCACGCCCTTCCATCCGCGCTCACCCTATGCCGTGGCCAAGATGTATGCCTACTGGATCACCGTGAACTACCGCGAGGCCTACGGGATCTATGCCTGCAACGGCATCCTCTTCAACCACGAGAGCCCGCGCCGGGGCGAAACCTTCGTCACCCGCAAGATCACCCGCGGCCTGTCGAACATCGCGATGGGCCTCGAGCCCTGCCTCTACATGGGCAACATCGACAGCCTGCGCGACTGGGGCCATGCGAAGGATTACGTGCGCATGCAGTGGATGATGCTGCAGCAGGAAGAGCCAGAGGATTTCGTGATCGCGACCGGCGTGCAGTATTCGGTGCGCGAGTTCATCACCTGGTCGGCGGCCGAGCTCGGCATCACGCTGGAATTCTCAGGCGAAGGCGTCGAGGAGGTCGCGACCGTGGCCGCGGTCGAGGGCGATCTCGCCCCGGCGGTGAAGCCGGGCGACGTGATCGTGCGGATCGATCCGCGCTATTTCCGCCCCGCGGAGGTCGACACCCTTCTGGGAGATCCCTCCAAGGCCAAGCAGAAGCTCGGCTGGGTGCCCGAGATCACCGCGCGGGAAATGTGCGCCGAGATGGTCGCCGCCGACCACAAGGCCGCACGCCGCCTGAAGCTCCTCAACGAACACGGGCTCGCGCTGCCGGTCAGCGTGGAGTGATCGGCGGGGCGAAGGAGAGACAACATGACCTATGACCTCACCGGCAAGCGCATCTGGGTGGCGGGGCACCGCGGCATGGTTGGCGGCGCCGTGGTGCGTCGCCTCGCCTCGGAGGAGTGCGAGGTGATCACCGCCGGCCGCGACGTGGTGGATCTGACCGACCAGAAGGCGGTTCATGCCTGGATGGCGCAGACGAGGCCCGATGCCATCGTCATGGCCGCGGCGAAGGTGGGGGGGATCCTGGCGAACAACAGCAACCCGGTCGATTTCCTCTACGACAACCTGGTGATCGAGACCAACATCGCCCATGCCGCACATGAGAACGATGTCGGGCGCTTCCTGTTTCTCGGCTCCTCCTGCATCTACCCCAAGCTCGCCCCGCAGCCGATCCCCGAGGACAGCCTGCTGACCGGCCCGCTCGAGCCGACCAACGAATGGTACGCGATCGCCAAGATCGCGGGCATCAGGCTCTGCCAGGCCTACCGCAAGCAATATGGGCGCGACTGGATCTCGGCCATGCCCACAAACCTGTATGGCCCTGGCGACAATTACGACCTGCAGTCGAGCCACGTGTTGCCCGCGCTCCTGCGCAAGTTCCACGAGGCCAAGCAGACCGGTGCGAAGGAGGTCGTGGTCTGGGGCTCGGGTACGCCGCTGCGCGAGTTCCTGCATTGCGACGATCTGGCCGATGCGCTGGTCTTCCTGCTCAAGGAATATTCCGGGTACGAGCATGTGAACGTCGGCTCGGGCGTCGAGGTCACGATCCGCGAACTCGCGGAGACTATCGCCAAGGTGGTGGGCTACGATGCGCGGCTGACCTTCGACGCGACCAAGCCCGACGGCACGCCGCGCAAGCTGATGGACAGTTCGCGGCTGCATGGCATGGGCTGGAACCGGGGGCGCAGCCTCGAGGAAGGCATCGCCGACGCCTACCGCCATTTCCTCAGGGCCGAGGGTGTCGCCGCGTGATGACCGGACAGCCGCGCATCCTCTTCCTCGCGCTCGACACCTTCAGCCAGATGGGGGGGATCCAGCGCTTCAACCAGCGGATCCTCGAGACGCTGGACAAGCGCCGCGCGGCCGGGCTTTGCCACGTTTCGTGCCACGTCATGCGCGACACCGCCGCCGACATACCGGCAGGGCTTGCCCCCTTCGTCACCGCCTTCGGGCCCGACCGGTTTGGCTTCCTGCGGCGCAGCTTCGCCGCCGCCCGGCGTCATGACATCCTGATCGTGGGGCACATCAACCTCTTGCCCGTCGCCTGGGGCCTGAAACGCCTGAACCCTCGGCTGAAGCTGGTGATGTTCGTGCATGGTGCCGAGGCCTGGGACGATCCCATTTACCGGGTGAAGCGCCGCTACGAACCATTCATGCTCCGGTCGGTCGACCGGATTGCTTCGGTCAGCGACTATACCGCGCGGATCATGGCTATGAAATTCGATGTCCCGCCGTCGAAATTCGCACTCTTCCCGAACACTGTCGACGGGCCCGTCGATACCGCCCGTACCCCGGCGGAGGCGCCGCGGATCCTCGCCGTATCGCGCATGGCGGGTCACGACCGGGCCAAGCATCTCGACACGCTGATCCGGGCGATGGCGGAGCTGCCGACCGAGCTTGCCGGGGCTCGGCTCGACATCATCGGCGACGGGGTGCTGCGCCCCGAACTCGAGACGCTCTGCGCCGAGCTCGGACAAAGCCACCGCATTACCTTCCACGGTCGGGTCGACGACGCGGCCCTGCTTGCCGCCTACGAGGGCGCACGGGTATTTGCCCTGCCTTCGGCCAAGGAAGGCTTCGGCATCGTTTATCTCGAGGCCTGGCGCTATGCGCTTCCGGTTATCTGTTCGACCCGCGGGGCCTCAACCGAGATCGTCACCGACGGGCTCGACGGCTACGCGGTAGATCCCACGGATCACGCCCTCCTGGCCAGGCGGCTCGCCGCTTTGCTCGGCGATTACGACCTGGCTCGCCGCCTCGGTCAGGCCGGGGCGCGCAAACTTGCTGAGCACTATCTGCGTCCCAATCTCGAGGCCAATCTCGGGGATCTTCTGACGTCCTGTGGTGGCGAAGAGCGGATGGCGGCATGAGGATCCTTCGTGTCATCGCGGGCATGAACCCGGAATCGGGCGGCCCCGTCGCGGGTCTGCTGAGCTCCACTGCCGAGCTCGCACAGCGGGGCCACGAGACAGAGGCGGTGACCCTCGATCCACCGGATGCGCCCTTCCTCGCCGCCTGCCCCTTCCCGGTCGCCGCCTGCGGCGCGCGCAAGGTTCTGCCGAAGCTCACCTATAGCGCTGCCTTCCTCGAATGGATCCGACAGAATGCGCATCGCTTTGATGTCGCGGTGATCCATGGACTATGGAACTTCGCCTCGGTCGGAGGCTGGCGTGCACTGACTCAGGCGGGGCTACCCTATGTGCTCTTTAGTCACGGGATGATGGATCCCTGGTTTCGTCAGGCCTATCCGGCGAAACACTGGGCCAAGCAGGCCTTCTGGCTGCTGCAGGGTCGGGCCCTGCGCGATGCACATCGGGTGCTTTTCACCTCGGAAGAGGAGCGGCGCCTGTCCGAACCTGTGTTCTTCGGCTACCGTTTCCGCGGACAGGTCATCGCCTATGGTGTGGCGCCCTCTGCCGATGACCCGGCCAGCCTTGAGCGCAGCCGGGTCGCGGCAGCGGCAGCCGTGCCTGGCCTCGCGGGGCGGCCTTACCTGCTGTATCTCAGTCGGATTCACGAGAAGAAGGGCTGCGATCTTCTGATTGATGCCTTCGGAAAGGTCGCGGTGACAGCCGGCGATCTGCAGCTCGTCATGGCCGGTCCAGATCATACCGGGCTGGTGCCGCAACTGCGTGCCCGCGCCGAAAAGGCCGGAGTCGCCGGGCGGATTCATTGGCCCGGCATGCTGACAGGCGATGCCAAGGCAGGGGCCCTGCGTAGCGCCCGGGCCTTCGTACTGCCCTCGCATCAGGAGAATTTCGGCATCGCCGTCGCCGAGGCCCTGGCCGCCGGCACCCCGGTCCTGATCTCCGACAAGGTCAACATCTGGCGCGAGGTCGAAGCCGCGGGCGCCGGCCTCGTCGCCCCGGACACGTTGGAGGGCACCGAGCAGCTGCTTGCCCGCTTCCTCAGCCTCGACCCTTCCGCCTCCGCCGCGCTCCAAGCCGCGGCGCGGCCTTGCTACGATGGAAATTTCTCGGTCGGACGAGCAGCGGAAGACCTGGAGAGGGTCCTGACGGAAGCCGCGGCCACCCAAAGCGGCCCGGAATGAGCGCGCATTTTGGAATGCAGACTCATTTGCTCCAAGCTTCTTAGCCTCAGACCTCCTAACCAGAACAGCACTTTCGCGGCGAGCGCGACGGCTGAGAAGAACACTTTTGGGCACCTGTCATACTGGGTCGCGACGCGTCGTCAGTTCGTGAGCCTGCCGAACATTATCTCGCTACGGTTGCGGCTGACCTGCCACGGCTTATGTAGCGGCGCTTGCCATATTTGACGGGGATCCTGCGCGCCTTGCGGCCAGGAATGCAGGCACTGATCCCATTGTATTGCAGGGCATCTCGGAAACAGTCGGCGTCGTAGCCTCGGTCGGCGAGCGACCACTGCGCGGCAGGCAGACCGCCCATAAGAGCCGCTGCCCCAGTCTAATCGCTGACCTGTCCGGCAGACCTGTAGAACCGGATCAGGCGTCCCCTTGCGCCGGTCATCGCATGGAGTTTGGTCTTCATCCCACCCTTGGTGCCGCCGATAGATCGTCCACGTTCCCCTTTTTACTCCGCAGGCTCGAGGCCGTGCGGTACGCTTCCAGATAGGTCGCATCGATCATGACCGTACTTGGCTCCGCCGCGCCCGCCGCCAGACTTTCGAAGATCCTGGCAAACACGCCCATCTCGCTCCCGCGCTTCCAACGGTTGTAGAGCGTCTTGCGCGGGCCCTATTCCCCAGGGACGCCATGCCATAGCAAGCCATTGCGATTAATGAAGATTATACCTCTCAAGCCCCGCCGGTCATCGACCCGCGGGCGGCCATGGCTCTACGGAAAGAATAGCCGAAGGCGCGCCATTTGCTCGTCAGTCAGCCAGAAAAGATTGCTCATCGTACTCCACCAATGTGGGAGAGCATGAATCACGCCACCAAGGGCGATGCAAGCCGACCAATCGGTCCTGAGCCTAGCGCAGAAGTCGTCTCCCCGCCCCGGGGCATTCCTGATCACCCACGAACGCTCAGATCCGCGCCCTCCCCCGCCCGTCCCATCAGATCGTGTGCAGGTAAAGCTGGTAATCCACGTCCGCGATGGTGCGGGCGACGCGGGCGTATTCGGCGGCGCGGATTGCGGTGAAGGTGCAATGCATGTCCGGTCCCAGCGCCTTCTTCAGGAAGTCCGACCCCTCGGCCAGTCGGATCGCCGACAGCCAGTCGCGCGGGATCGCCGGGTCATCGCTGTCTTCTTCATAGGCGTTCCCGGTGGTCTCGGGCCCCGGGTCGATGCGGTTGTCGATGCCATGCAGCATCCCTGCCAGCACCGTCGCGCCCACGAGGTAGGGGTTGGCGTCGACCCCCGAGGGACGATGCTCGATCCGGCGGGCCCTCACCTCGCCTTCCGGGATGCGCAGCGCGACCGAGCGGTTGTTCACCCCCCAGGCGGTCGAGACCGGCGCATAGCTCTGGTTCGCGAAACGTCGCCAGGAATTCAGGTGCGGCGCAAAGATCAGCATCGATTCCGCCATCGTCGTCTTCAGGCCCCCCAGTGCATGCAGCAAGGTCTCGGTCCAGCCCTCGCCCGGCGCCTCTGCCAGCACGTTCCGGCCATCGCTGTCCATCAGCGAGACGTGAAAATGCATGCCCGAGCCCGCGTAATCCTCGATCGGCTTGGCCATGAAGCAGGCGGTGACACCATGGGCGCGGGCCTGCTGCCGCACGATGCGTTTCAGTCGCACGATATCGTCGGCGGCCTGCATCACGTCCTCGCGGTAATGCAGCGTGAGCTCGTATTGTCCCGGCGCGTATTCCGAGATCAGCGTCTCTGCCACGATCCCCGCCTTCTCGGCCCCGGCGTAGATGTCGGAAAAGAGCGGCAGCATCCCGTGCAGGTGGTCGAGCGAGTAGACCTCTGTCTTGCTGCTGGCGCGCCCGTCGAGGACGTCGCGCGCCGGGCGAACCTTGCCGTCGGGGCCGCGCTCGTTGTCGAGGAGGAAGAATTCCAGTTCGAACGCACCCGCGGGCTTCAGGCCGCGCTCGGCGAAGGCCGCAATCTGGCGGGCCAGAGCGTGGCGCGGGTCCGATGTCATCGGCCGTCCGTCGAGTTCGTAGAGCGACAGGAACACCTCGGCCCGCGCGGGTTGGGTGTTGTGCAGGGGCTTCAGGGTGCCGGGCACCGGCCAGGCGCGCAGGTCGCCGTCGCCCTGATCCCAGATCAGCCCGGTCTCGTGCACGTCCTCACCGCAGACGTCCAGCCCGAGGATGGAGATCGGGATATGCCGGCCCGAGCGGTAGAGCGGCAAAAGCTCGTGACGGCGGATGATCTTGCCACGTCCGATGCCCGCGCTGTCGTGAAGCACGATGTCGATCGCCTCGATCTCGGGATGGGCGGCGAGGAAGGCCTCGGCCTCGGCAATGTCGGCGCCGGAGGGGCAGGGCTGGGTCATGACGGGCACTCCGCGGCTTGGATCCCGCCGGAGTAGCCCAGAACCGGGGGTAAGGAACAGGGGGAGAAGATCGGGGGCCGCGAAAGTCGTTGGTGGCGCCGGCGAGGCGGCCCTAGTAAGGCAGGCCGATGTAGTTCTCCGCCAGGTCCTTGCGGGCCGTTTCGGACCCCGCCAGATGGGCCATCGTCGCGCGCCGCATCTGGGCGGCGAAACCGTCCTCTCCGTCGAAGCGGTGCAGCATCATGGTCATCTGCCAGGAAAACCGCATCGCCTTCCACACCCGGGCCAGCGCGCGCTGCGAATAGCCGTCGATCCCCCGCGCATCGCCACGCTTGAGCATGTCGATCAGCGCCTGGTGCAGATAGAAGACGTCAGATACCGCAAGGTTCAGCCCCTTCGCCCCCGTCGGCGGCACGATATGCGCCGCGTCGCCTGCAAGGAACAGCCGGCCCCAGCGCATGGGTTCCGAGGCAAAGCTGCGCAGGGGGGCAATGGATTTCTCGATCGATGGGCCCTTCACCAGCCGCTCGGCAGCCTGCGCCGGGATACGACGGCGGAACTCGGTCCAGAAGCGGTCGTCGGACCAGTCTTCCACCTTGTCGGTCAGCGGCACCTGCACGTAATAGCGCACCAGGGTTTCCGACCGCATCGAGGCCAGCGCGAAACCGTGGGGCGAGTTGGCGTAGATCAGTTCGTCGTTCACCGGCGGCGTGCGCGACAGGATGCCCAGCCAGCCGAAGGGGTAGACCCGCTCGAATTCCTGCCGCTTCTCCTTGGGGATGCTCTGGCGGCTGACGCCGTGGAATCCGTCGCAGCCCGCGACATAGGCGCAGGTCAGGCGCCGCGCCTCGCCGTTCAGGGTGAATTCCACCACTGCCTGCGCGTCGTCGAGGCCGGTGATCCGCACATCCTCCACCCCGTGGTGGATGATCGTGCCCATCGCATCCTGCGCGTCGTAAAGGTCGTGCGTCACCTCGGTCTGGCCGTAAACCATGACCTGCTTGCCGGTAAGACCCTTGAAGTCGATATGTACCATCAGATCGCTGTCGGTCATGTAGCAGCCGTCATGGGGGATCCCCTCGGCCTCCATCCGGGCGCCGACGCCCGCCTCGCGCAGCAATTCCACCGTGCCCCATTCCAGGATACCGGCGCGGATCCTCTCCAGCACATGCGCGCGGGTGGAACGTTCGAGGATCACCGTCTCGACCCCGGCGCGGTTCAGAAGCTGCGACAGCAGAAGGCCGGCAGGGCCCCCGCCGATGATGACGACCTGAGTATCCATGATGGGTCTCCTTCCCCCTGAGCGGCACTTTAGCGGCCCGAAAGACCACTCAGAATGGACGAACGCGGCAATCGCTGGCACTATTCGTGCATGGAGCCCCTTGCCACGCCCTTGCTTTCCGGGATCCCGGTCTTCAACCTGTTCGGCGAGACCGGGGCCTTTCCCGACGTGATCCATGTGGAGCGGATCCGCGACCGCGCGCGGCTGCATGACTGGAAGATCGCGCCCCACCGGCATCGCGAGATGGCGCAGGTGTTTCACATGCTGCGGGGCGCCGCCGACGTGCGCGTCGACGGGCGCGAGATCGCGTTGACCTCCGGCCAGGTGCTGTTCGTGCCGCCGCAGGCGGTGCATGGCTTCGTCTTTGCGCGGGGGGCCGAGGGGCACGTGCTGTCCTTTCCCGCCGCAGTGACAGCGGCGATCGGGCGCAGTTCGCGCGCCTTGGCGGGGCGGCTGGCGCGGCCCTTCGCGGGGCCTGTCGGGGATGGGGCGGTGGCGCTGATCGACCAGTTGGAGACGGCATTCCAGAACCGGGCGCCGCTTCGGGCCGAGCTTCTGGTCGCGCTCAGCCATGCGCTTCTGGCCGGGCTGGCGGCAGAGGAGGCCGCGCGCGCCGCCCCCGCTCCGGTGGCCGGAGATCCGCGGCTTGCCGCCTTCGAGACGCTGATCGCGCAACACCTGGCCGAAGGGTGGCGCGTGGCCGATTACGCCCGCGCGCTGGCGCTGACGCCGGGGCACCTGAACCGGCTTTGCCGCGCCGCGACCGGCGAGACCGCCGGCCACCATGTCGAAACGGCGCGGATCACCGAGGCGCGGCGGCTTCTGGCCTTCACCCGCATTCCGGTGGCCGAGATCGGCTACAGCCTTGGCTTTGCCGATCCGTCCTATTTCTCGCGCCGGTTCCGCGCGGTCTGCGGCGAAAGCCCCGGTGCCTACCGCGCGCGGCTGGCGGGATAGCCCTATCCCGCCAGCAGGTGCGGCAACCCGAGGCTCAGCACCGGGAACAGCACGAGAAGCGTGACGCGCAACGCCTCGACCCCGAGGAAGGGCATGACGCCCTTGAACGTCTCGCGCATCGGCACCTCGGGATCCATCGCGTTGATGATGAAGACATTGAGGCCCACCGGCGGTGTGATCAGCCCCAGCTCCACCACCACGAGGATGATGATCCCGAACCAGACCTTCAGGTCGTTGGGGTCAAGGCCGAAGTCCAGCCCCGCGACAACCGGCCAGAAGAACGGGATCGCAAGGATCACCATCGACAGGCTGTCCATCAGGCAACCGAAGATCAGGAAGATCACGATGATCAGCACGAGGATCGCATAGGGCGGCAGGCCCGAATGCTGTAACCCGCTGGCCGCCGCCTGCGGCACGCCGGCCCGCGCCATGAAGATCTTCAGAAGCTCCGCGCCCAGCAGAATGAGGAAGATCATCCCCGAGGTACGCGCGGTTTCCAGGATCGCCTCCAGCGCCTCGCGCCAGTGCAGCCGCCCGGTGGTGAAGCCGAAAAGCGCCACGAGGAAGACCCCCACCCCGGCGGCGGGGGTCGGGTTGTAGATGCCCGCGTAGATGCCGCCGATCACCACGGCAAAGATCGCCACGACCGGAAGCACGCCCAGCATCGCCGCGCCGAACTCGCGCGCGCTGACCGCCTGCCCCTCGGGCCCGGACCCCGGCACGAGACGGACATAGATCGCGATGGCGGCAAGGAAGAACAACGTGGCAAGGATCCCGGGCACGAGGGCGGCGGCGAACATCGTCACGATGTTCACCTCGACGATCACGGCGTAGACGATCAGCACGACCGAGGGCGGGATCAGGATACCCAGCGTGCCCCCCGCGGCGATCGCGCCGGTGGCGAGCGAGGGCGAGAAGCGGTAGCGCTTCAGTTCCGGCAACGCCACCCGCGCCATGGTCGAGGCGGTCGCGGTGGAGGAGCCCGAAAGCGCGCCGAACCCCGCGCAGGCGGCGATCGCGGCCATGGCGACCCCGCCTCGGAAGCGGCCGAGGAGTGCGTTGCCCGCGCGGAACAGGTCGCGCGACAACCCCGAGCGGGCGGCGAGTCCCCCCATCAGGATGAACATCGGCAGGACGCTGAGCTCGTAGCTGGAATATTGCGAGAAGGCGAGGTCGCGCAGCTGGCTGAGCAGGACCGCAGGCCCCGAGGTCAGCATGGTGCCGCCGATCCCCACGAGGATCATCGTGTAGGCCACGGGCACGCGGATGACGATCAGACCGATCATCACGACAAGGCCGATGAGGCCGAGGGAGAAACTGTCCATCATGGCTTATTCGCTGATCTGGATGCCGTCGGCGGCGACGAAGGGGGAACGCCCGCGCGCCACCCGCAGCGCGTCGACAAGGGAGATCAGCGCCGCCGCGACCCAGAGGGCAAGCGAGACGAGGATCGGCGGAAAGGCAGTCCAGAGCGGCAGTTGCAGCACCGGTGTCACCTCGGGGAAGGCCATGTAATCGCCGAAGCCCAGCCACATCTGCCGCAGCAGGAGGGCCGAGAACCCCAGCGCGAAAAGCGCCGAGAGGATCGCCATCAGCGCCTTCTTCCCGGGGCCCAGCCCCTCGGTGAAGATGTCGACGGTGACGTTCGCGCCGGTCAGCTGGCAATAGGGCAGGAAGGCGAAGATCGCGACCGCGATCAACAGCTTGGTCAATTCGTAAGAGGGCGAAAACGGTGCGTGCGCCACCACCTGCGCGGTGGCGCTGTAAGCGGTCATCACGGCAAGGCCGCAGACGATCAGCCCGCCCAGCACGGCCCATCCCCGGATCACCACGGCAAGCCCGCGCGCAACCCGCGCCGGCAGAGAGGCGGCGCCGGGGGCGGACCCCGGCGCCTTGTTCGCGGCACCGCTCACGAGGCGTATTTCCCGATCGTGTCGCGCGCGGTCTTCACGTAATCCTGCCCGCCGATCTTCTCATGCGCCTTGGCCCAGCTGTCGACCACGGGCGAAAGCACCTTGTTGAAGCCGTCCCAGGCCTCGTCGGTCAGGGTGATATGCTCGTTGCCGTGCTTGACCGCGACGGCAATCCCGTTGTCGTCGTCCATCCGCCAGATCTTGGCGACCTCGCGCAGCCACTCCTCACCGCAGTTCTTGTCGAACACCTGCTTGAGGTCGTCGGGCAGCGCCGCCCACTTGTCCTTGTTCATCGACACCTGGAAGGTGGTGGTGCCGAGGCGCTTCTTCTCCGGCCCCTCGATCTGGTACTTGGTCACGTCCTGCAGCTGCAGCGCGGGGATGATCTCCCACGGGATCAGCGCGCCGTCGACCACGTTGGTCGAAAGCGCCTGCGGCAGGTCGGGCACGGGCATGGTGACGGGCGCCGCCCCCACCGCCTTGACCACGTCGACACCGGTCGGCCCCGGCACGCGCAGGCGGGTGCCGTTCAGATCCTCGACCTTGTGCACCGGCTTCTTCGCCATGTGGATCGCCTGCCCGGCGTGGACATGGTTGAAGAGCAGGTGGACCGCGCCGTAATCCTTCTCGATATGGTCCTTGTACATCGCCCGCATGGCCAGGTTCGTGGCCGCGATGTCGTTGGTGAAGACGGTCGGAAGCTCGAACACCTCGCAATGCGGGAAGAGGCCGGGGGTGTAGCCGTTCACCGCCCAGATGATGTCGACCACGCCGGTCGCGACCTGGCGGAACAGCTGCGGCGGCGCGCCGCCAAGGCTCATCGACGGATAGATGTCGATCTTGACCCGGCCCTTGCTGTCCTCCTCGATCCGCTTGCACCAGGGTTCAATCATCTCCACCTGCGCGGGCGACTTCGGCCCGAGAAAGTGGTGGAACTTCAGCGTCACCTCGGGGCTGGCCGCCCAGGCGCGCCGCACCACGAAGGGCGAGGCCACCGCGGCCCCCGCCGTCGCCCCGGCCATCGTCAGGAAGTGCCGTCTCTGCATTGGTTTCTCCTCCCTATGCGTTGGTTTTTCTTCTTAGAGCCCGGGGGTGCCCCGCGGTCAACATTCCGTTATCCGCGTCCTCATCCCGCGCGGGCGATGGCGATATCCAGCAGGACCTGCCGCCGTTCCTCCACCGCCACCCGGATCGCACGGTCGAGCGCGGCGGGAAGCGCCGCGCCGTCCTCGACCCGTTCGGTCCAGGCGCGGCTGGCCTGTGCGGTCAGGGTGAAATCCGGGCTGGGGGTCAGCGCGGTCAGCGGCACGTCGTTGGCCTTCGCCGCCAACCCATCGGGGTAGAGGCCCTGCACCGCGTGCCGCACCGCGCCCCATTCGGCATTGTTCAGGACCAGCGTGATCACCGGCAGCGAAAGCGCCTCGGCCACCTGGTGGCAGGCGGTGGGATTGGCGAACATGTAGGAGCCGTCCCCCATGGTCGCGAACACCACGCGCTCGGGCTCTGCCAGCTGCGCCCCCAGCGCGGCGGGAAGCCCCCAGCCAAGGCCGCCGGAATGCGGTTCCTGGAAGTAGCTGCGGGGCTGGTCGAGGCCGAGTGCCGCCAGCGGCGCGCCCAGCTCATGGAAGACCGAGGCCGCGCGGCCCATCTCCTGTTGCAGCTTGCGGACTGCCCGGCCGAGACAGAGGCTGACCCATTCCTTGCTCATCGGTGCGCCGTTGCCGCGCTCGGCCGTGGCCGTGACCGCCTCGCGATTGGCCTCGGCACGCGAGGTCAGCGACGACAGCCTCCGCGCGATCGCGGCAGTGTCGCGCGGCAGCCCTTCGACCGCGGCGATCAGCGCGTGCACGACCCCGGCCGTGTCCCCCGCAAGCGTCACGTCGGCGCGGAAGTTGCGCATCGGCGTCGAGCGGGCGAACAGCGGATCCGGCCCCGCGTGGATCACCTTGGCATCGGCGGGCGGCCCCATCCGGTCGGGCCACCACGGCGCCAGCGCATCGAGGACGAGGACGACATCCGCCTCGGCCAGCAGGTCCGCAGGCACCCATTCGACATGGCAGGGAGAGGACATCGGGATCGCGATCCGGTTCGCCCAGTAATGCGAAACCGGGATCGCCCGCGCCTCGACGAACCGTGCCAGCGCGTGGAAGGCGTCGTCGCTTACGGCACCGCAGCCCGTTCCACGCTGGGCGATGATCAGCGGCCGCTCGGCGCGTGCCAGAAGGTTCGCGGCCTCGGCCAGCGCGGCGGGATCGGGGGCGGTCCTGACCGGCGCCATGCGGGACGGCGCCGCGATCGCGGCGGGCGGGCAGGCCTCGCACAGCACCTCGCGCGGGAGCGACATGTAGACCGGGCCAGTGGGCGTGGAATTGGCGATCGCCCAGCCGCGATCCAGCATCTCGGGCAGCTGCTCGGGAAACCGCAGCTCGTAATCCCACTTGCAGGCCTCGCGCACCAGCGCGGTCTGGTCGCGCATCTCCTGCCCCCAGCCAATCGGCACGGTGCGTGCGCCGAAGCGGCCGCCCTCCATCACCGGGGTGCGGCCCGACATCAGAAGCATCGGGATCTGGTCGCAGGCCGCGTTGATCGCACCGGTCGCACCGTTCGACAGGCCCACGTTGGTGTGCAGCATCACCGCCTGCGCCCTGCCCGAAACCAGATAGTGCCCGTGCGCCATGCCGACGGCGACGTGTTCATGCGGAATCACCAGCGCCTGCGGCAGGTCCACCCCGGCCTCGCGCGCCGCGATCAGCCCTTCGATGATCGGCGGAAAATCGGTGCCGGAATTGGTGAAGACATAATCGACGCCAAGCGCCTTGAGCTTGCCGAACAGCGCGCCGCCCGCGGTGATCGCGCCCTCTGCCTTCTCGTGGTCCTGCATCCTCCGGCCCTCCCCTGCCTCGGATCATTCCGGATTGTCAGCCCGGATCGCCCATGCTCTCGACACTTTCGATGAGGGTCAGCGCCGCCGTCAAAGCCCGCCCCGCGGCCTGCGCCATCTGCGGCAGGACCATCCATTCCAGGGCCCAGGCACTGCCCGAGCGTTCCTGTTCATGCACCAGCGCATGGTGCATCGCCGACACCTGCACCGCATTGAACCTTGCCAGCGTCACCAGAAGCTCTGCCGCGACCGGGTTCTGCTTGTGCGGCATGGCCGAAGATCCGCCGCCCCCGGACATCGCGATCGTGCCGATCCCCTGCTGCGCCATAAGGGCCACGTCCTGACCCATCTTGCCCAGCGACCCGGTGATCAGCGACAGCGCGTCGGAATAGCCGACGACCCCCTGCCGCGTCGCGTGCCACGCCGCCTGCGCCGGGGCCAGCCCCAGCGCCTGCGCGATGTGATCGGTCATGGGCTGCGCCTGTTCCCCAAGCGCGCCGCGGTCGCCCGAGGCGCCGCCGACCTGCACCACCGCAGCTTCGGCCCCGGCCTGCGATAGCCGCGCCATCAACCCCGCGAGCGGCTGGCGCCAGGGGCGGATGCGGTCGGCCACCGTCACCTCGGTCGCGGCCTGCATCCGGGTGCGCGCCATCAGGGGCCGCGTCCCGAACCGCGCCGACAGGTCGGCGAGCGCGGCGTCCAGCGCCTCGAGCCGTGGCAGCAGCAGATGGGTCGTGTCCCGCAGGGTCAGCGCCAGCGCCGTGTCCACCACGTCCTGCGACGTGGCCCCGCTGTGGACAGCCTTCGCCACCGGCCCGGACAGCCCCTTGCGCAGAAGCTTTGCCAGCACCGGCACGGGCACCCCGTCACGCCCCATCCCCTTGGCCAGATCCGCGGAAACGAGGGACGCGCCCTCGATCGCCCGGGCGGCAGCCTCGGCATCCTCGGCGGGCGACAGGCCGCAGGCGCCCCGGGCGCGCGACCACGCGGCCTCGAACGCCAGCATGTGGGCAAGCTGGCGCTCCGCGCTCCAAAGCGCGGCCATGTCCGGATCGGCGAAGAGACCACCGAGCCAGGGATGATCGAAGACGCTTGCGCTCATGATGCGCTCATGGCCCTCCCGGCGGCTTCAGAGGTCAAGGAAGACGGTCTCGCCGTCGCCCTGAAGTCGGATGTCGAAACGATACTGCCCGGGCCCGGTCTTCTTCGCAATCAGCGTGTCGACGCGGGGCTTCTGCTCGATGCGGGCAAGCAGCGGGTCGGCGGAATTGTCCTCGTCTTCGAAGTAGATCCGGGTGTTGAGGCCGATGTTGATGCCGCGCGCGACGATCCACAGGGTGATGTGCGGCGCCTGCATCCCGCCGGTGCGGTGCGGCACCGGGCCGGGCTTGACCGTGCGCAGGGTGAACTCTCCGCTTTCGGCATCGGCGGCAAAGCGGCACAGGCCCGTGACCTTGGGGTCGGCGTCCGGCTGACCGGGGAACTTGCCCGCCGCGTCCGGCTGCCAGCTTTCGATCATCGCGTCGCGCAGCGCCCAGCCGGTACCGTCGAAGACCGATCCGACGATCTCGATCACCTCGCCCTGCGCGCCCTCCTCGATCGGGGAAACGCCGATCTCCTGCTCATAGGCGCCGGCATTTCCGGCATAGGTGGGCATCAGGCCGATGTGGACATAGGGCCCTGCGGTCTGCGACGCGGTCTCGATCAGATTGTCGAGCTTCTGCACCATCTCACATGCCCTCCAGCTTGTTCTCGAACATGGTCTGGCGGCGGCCGCGCAGCACGATGTCGAACTTGTAGGCGAGGAAATCCAGCGGCCGCGAATGCGCCATGTCCAACGGCGCGACCAGACGATCGAGCTGCGCACGGTCCTTGATCGTCGCGGCGATCGGGCAATGGTCGATCAGCGGATCGCCCTCGAAATACATCTGGGTGATCAGTCGCTGGCCGAAGCTGCGCCCGAAAACAGAGACGTGGATGTGCATCGGCCGCCAGTCGTTGGCGCGGTTCGGCCACGGGTAGGCGCCGGGCCGGATCGTCAGGAACTGATATCGCCCCTCGGCATCGGTGATCGTCCGCCCGCAGCCGCCGAAATTCGGGTCGAGCGGGGCGAAGTAGGTATCCTTCTTGTGGCGGTAGCGCCCGCCCGCGTTTGCCTGCCAGATCTCGATCAGCGTCTCGGGCACCGGGCGGCCCAGTTCGTCCAGCACGCGGCCGTGCATCAGGATGCGCTCACCTACCGCGGGGGCCGCACCCCTGGTCCAGTTCAGGATCAGGTTGTTGTCGAGCGCGCCAAGCGCGTTGTGGCCGAAGGTGGGGCCGTGTTCCTCGGAAGGCGTCGATTCCATCGACAGCAGCGGCAGGTTCGGCGACCGTGCGACCGAGGTCTTGTAATCGGGGTCGTAGGGCACGGGATGGATCGCGCGATTGCGCGGGATCAGCGGGCCGAGGTCAGGGGTCTTACTCATCGGTGTCTGCCTCCATCTCGGCATAGGTCTGCTTGGCCAGTTTCAGCGCGTGGTTGGCGCGGGGCACACCGGCGTAGATCGCCACGTGCTGGAACGCCTCGAGCACGTCGGTCTTGGAGGCCCCGGTCCGCGCAGTGGCGCGGATGTGCATCGGGATCTCCTCGAAATTGCCCGTCGCGGCCAGCAGCGCCAGCGTCAGCATGGACCGCTCGCGCCGCGTGATCCGGTCCGAGGCCCAGACGGTGCCCCAGGCCGAAGCGGTGATCAGGTCGGTGAAAGGCGCGTCGAGATCGGTCTGACCTGCCGCTGCCCGGTCGACATGGGCGTCGCCCAGCACGGCCCGGCGCGTCGCGTCGCCTCGGGTGATGCGGTCGTCGCTCATGCCGCGGTGTCCTTCAGGAAGGCGGCGATCAGCGCCGCGGTGGCCTCGGGCTGTTCGATACAGGGAAGGTGGCCCGCGCCGGGGATCACGTGGAAGGCCGCGTTGCTCAGCTCCGCCGTGGCCTTGACCAGATCCGGCGGGGTCGACCCGTCCTGATCGCCCGCCATGGCAAGCACAGGCAGCGTCAGCGCCCGGGTGCTTTCGGTCATGTCCGCGCCCGCGATCGCGGCGCAGCAGCCCGTATAGCCCGCCACGCTCGTCCGGGTCAGCATGTTGGACCACAGCGCGAATTCCGGCGCGGCTTCGCGGAAGTCCCTGGTAAACCAGCGCTCCAGGATGGGATCGGCCAGCGCCGACACCCCGCCGGCAGTTATCTTGGCGATCCGGTCGTCCCACATCTCCGCCGTGCCGATCTTTGCCGCGGTGTCCATCAGCACCAGGGCGCGCAGCAGGTCGGGGCGCTTTGCCGCCAGCCCCTGACCGATCAGGCCGCCGATCGACAGGCCGACGAAGGTGACACCGCTCAGGCCCAGCCCGTCGCAGACCGCTTCGGCATCGGCGACCAGCGTCTCCATCGCGTAGGGCGCGGGGCTGGCGTCCGAAAGGCCATGACCACGCTTGTCGTAGCGGACCAGCCGGAGGCCCTCGGGCAGGTGGGGCAACAGCGCATCCCAGACCCGGAGATCGGTACCGAGGGAATTCGAGAACACGAGCGGGCGGCCGTCCTTCGGCCCCTCATCGCGGATGTGCAGCGTCACGCCGCCAGTTTGTAGTGTCTGCATGGGGTCCTCCGCCGCCGCTTATGGCATGGAAAAACGGCCCGGAAAATTATAACTTTCGGAATTATTCATAACCTCAGGATTATGAGAGGCCCCGATGCTGACGCCCCAGCTACGCCTGCGCCACCTGCGTTGCTTTCTGGAAACCGCCCGTCTCGGCAGTCTTTCGGCCGCGGCCGAGGCGCTGCATGTCAGCCAGCCCGCCGCCTCCAAGACGATCCGGGATCTTGAGGAGATCCTTGGCGTCGCGCTGTTCGACCGGGGTGGGCGACGGCTGGTGTTGACCCGGGGCGGGCAGGCCTTCCTCGCCCATGCCGGCGCCGCGATGGCCGAGCTGGAGCGGGCGCAGCGCGCCGCCCTCGACCCGCCCGAGACGCGCGAGCGGATCGCGGTGGGGCTTCTACCCACCGCTGCGTCGGAGCTTTTCCCCCGCGCCGCGATGGCGTTTCGCGAAGAGCGTCCGGACTGCCTGATCCGCGTCTTCACCGGGCCGAACTGGCTTTTGCTGTCGCAACTGCGGGAACGCGCGCTGGATCTCGTCGTCGGGCGGATGCCGCCGGCGGGGCAATCCGAGGGGCTGATCTTTCGACAGCTCTACTGGGAGCGGATCCTACCGGTGGTGCGCCCCGGCCACCCGCTCCTGCGCCCGGACTGGCGCTATGCCGACCTCGCGCGTTATCCGCTGATGCTGCCACCGTCGGGGGCGATGATCGCGGCGCCGGTGCGGTCTTGGCTGCATTCCGTGGGCATCGCCGAACCCGCGCCGGATTACGAGAACGTCTCGCTCGCCTTCGGGCGACGGGTGGTGATGGCCTCCGACACGGTCTGGTTCATCTCGGAGGGCGTGGTGCGGCTGGAGATGGACGCGGGCACCCTTGCCCCCTTGCCCGTCGAGAACCAGCTTCTCGGCGGCCCGGTGGGCGTGTCGCTGCGCGCCGATGCGGCGCCCAGCAGCGGGTTGGAGGGTCTGATCGCGGCGCTTGCGGCGGTCACGCCATAGACGCGCTGCCGCGCTGCGCCACAGCCTCTTGCCGCCCCTTCCGCCAGCGGATAGAAACGCGCGCTTTCCCTGCCGGAGAAAGCGCCCATGTCCCGCCCAGATCGCCCCGCGACGCTTGCCGTCGACTTCGGCACGTCGAACTCCGCCGCCGCCTGCCTGCAGGATGGCCGGATCCGACGCCTCGCCATCGAGCCCGGGGCTGAAACCCTGCCGACCGCCGTCTTCTTTCCCGCCGACAAGGGCGCGATGCGGATCGGATCGGCCGCCACCGCCGCGCTGATCGCGGGCGAGGAGGGGCGCTACATGCGGGCGCTGAAAAGCGTGCTGGGAACCGCGCTCCTTCACGAATCCAGGCTGATCGGCGGTCGTCGCCGCACGCTGACCGAGATCGTCACCGCCTTCCTCGTCACGCTGAAGACCCGGGCCGAAGCCGCCGCGGGGCAGCGCTTCGACGCGGTGCTGTCGGGCCGACCGGTGCATTTCCACACCGCCGACCCGGGCCGCGATGCCCAGGCCGAGGCCGACCTGCGCGCCTGCTATCACGCCGCCGGGTTCGAGACGGTCGCCTTCCGCCCCGAACCCGAGGCCGCGGCACTGGCGACGCACGGCCTGGGGCGGGCGGGGGGCACGGGGCTGATCGTCGACATCGGCGGCGGCACCTCCGACTTCTCGCTTTACCGCGGAGCAGAGCCGGGGGCCGCGCGCGGGATTGAGATCGTGGCAAGCCACGGCATCCGGCTGGGCGGCACGGATTTCGACCATGCCGTGTCGATGCACCATGCGATGCCGCTGCTCGGCCACGGCGGCACGCTGCGCCGCGACTTCGGCGAGGGCCTTCTGCCGGTTCCGAATGCGATCTATGCGGAGCTTTCGACCTGGGCCAAGATCCCCTTTCTATACAGTCCCGAAACCCGGCGCGAGGTGGCCGACATGCGCCGCGTCGCGACGGCACCCGAGGCAATCGGACGCCTTGCAACGGTGATCGAGGAGGAGCTGGGCCATGAGCTGGCCTTTGCCGTCGAGGCCGGCAAGATCGACGCGAACGCCGCCTCGGGACGCGGGATGATCGACATGGGATTCATCGCGCGGGGCCTGTCCGCCCCGATCGACGCGCGGTCCCTGGGGGCCGCGCTGGAGGGTTACCGCGCACAGTTGCGGGGGGCGATGGCCGAGACGCTGGTACTGGCCGGCGTGGCGGCGGATGCGGTCGACAGCGTGGTTCTGGTCGGCGGTTCCAGCCTCATGGGCCTTGTGTCGGACGTGGCACATGCTGTGCTGCCCGCGGCGACGCAGCACCGGTCCGAGGCCTTCACCGCCGTGGTCGACGGTCTCGCCCTCGCGACGGCAGAAACCTGAACGTCAGGCGGGCGCTGTGCGCCATGCAGGGGCGCGGACGGAACCACGGCGCGGGGGGGCGCAACGGGGATTGGCTGGGGCGAACATGCCCTGAATGCCGCGCCGTAAGGCCATGGGCAGACATCGACGCAGCCCCATGTAAATCGGTGCCAGAAACCGTGCGGTGAGAGGACGGGCGCACCGCGTGGCACCCCTCCCGCCAACCTGCCGACGCCCCCCCGAATCCAGGTGCTGCGCTGCGCCGCCGCGAATCACCTGACCTCAATTCGACCTGCTACCGCACAGGTCGTCATCACCAATGCCCCCTAAAAAGCAGGCAATCCGAGCAAAGCTACGCCGACGGATGCCCGTTTGGGGCCCCGCAGAACTGCGACAGGTCGCTGCATCGCGGCGCACTGAACCAATTGGTTCGATTCGGGCGCGAATGTCACACGACAACCTTTGGAAACGCCTTATCCCGTGGTATGTTTAAAACATTGTTAAAGATGAGTTCCGGGGGCACACGATGAGGCTTGTTGCCTTACAACTTTTGAACAGCAGGAGCCGTCACAGGCTTCGCGGCGTGCGGTGTCCATATTGCGGGCACAACACGCGCATCTTCTCTGACACATGCGGCGCCTGTTACCAGAAGAAGCCGCTTTCACATCGATGGCCGATCTACCTCTTCCCCGTCGGAGTCGCCCTGATCGTTCTGCTGGTCATTCTTGGGGCTTTGATTGCGATGCTAGGTCTTTGAACGGCGGCTGAGCGTTCGGCATCGCGCCATCGCGTCGGCCATGGGCCAGCTGATCAAGGCAATGGTCGATGATTCTCTCTCGGTCCCAACGCTCCTCGGCCCGCTTGCGCGCCGCGGGTCCAAGGGATGCGAGCCGCTCGGGATCGTCGAGAAGCCCGGCGATCGCGGCTGCGAAGGCAGCGGAATCGCCGGGTAGTACCAGCGCGCCGACGCCGTCGACCTCTTCGGCCAGCGCCGTGCCGGGGGCCGCGGTGGCCACCACCGGCCGCCCAGACGCCAGCATGTTCGTAAGCTTCGAGGGCAGCACCAGATCGGCCGCGCCCGCGATCTGCGGCAACAGGTGCAGATCCGCGATCGAGAGGAGATCCGACAGCCGCTCGAACGGCTGCAGCGGAAGGAACCGCACGTTCGGCAAATCCGCCGCCTGCGCCTGCAGGTCGGCCACATAGGGCCCGTTGCCACAGATCGCAAAGGTAAGGTCGGTGCGGTCCTTCAGAATCCGGGCCGCTTCGGGGATGATCTCGATCCCCTGCTTGCGCGCCACGTTCCCTGAGTAGAGGGCGACCCGTTCCGTCGTGATCCCCAGCTCCGCCTTCATCGAGGACGGCCCCGGCTGTGGCGTGACGCGCGCCAGATCGGCCCAGTTGCGCAGTTCGAACACCCGATCCGCCGGCACCCCCTTTTCCGACAGCTTGGCCAGCATCGGCCGCGAGATGGAGCTTATCCGGTCAAAGCCCGCAAGGGTACGCCGCTCGAACCCTCGGGCCATCCGCCCGGCGCGGCTGTCGGGGCTCAGCAGGCCCGTCGCGAAGGCGGCCTCGACCTCGTAATCCTGGATATGCAGCCAGCTTTGCGCGCCGGTCAGCCGCGCCGCCAGACGGCCCAGCGGGGCCGAGACCAGCGAGGGTGCGACCACCAGCACGTGATCGGGCCGCATCGTCACCGCGCGGGCCAGCATCCGTGGCGCAGCGGCCAGCGTGAAGCTGGCGTAGTGCAGCATCCGTTTCGCGCCCGACGGCTCCGCCGGCACGTAGAGCGGACAATGCACGACGCGCAGCCCCTCGCAGGGCCGTTCGGTGCGGTAGCCGAAGCGCGGCCAGCCTTGGGAAACCTTCCACGCGGGATAGTAGGGCTGCGCTGTCACCACCTCGACCTCGTGCCCGCGTGCCGCAAGGCTTTCGGCAAGCTGGCTGGTGTAGACGGCGATTCCGATCATTTCGGGACTGTAGTTGATCCCAAGAATGAGCAGCTTCATCGCGCGGTCCCCCGTAGCTCGTTCAGCTACGGGTAGAGAAACCGGGCCGCGCTGTCGAGTGGTCCTGCCGCACTGCGGCGAAGTTCCGCGGCATTCGCCGCAAATTCGACCAAAGCGGACGGTTCCACTTAGGGAAATGTTGAACGTTAAACCGTCTGATGGACACGTCAGCAAGGCCGGCCCCCAAGGTGACCGGCAGGACCCGAACGGTCCGACAACCATCGAGAGTAGTGATGTTTCCCAACCAGCCCCTCCCGGCGCGGATGTTCCGCGCCGCCCGTTCGATCGTGTTTGCCCTGGTCGCCCTGGTGACCTGTTTCGCGGCTGCGCCCTCGCAGGCCGAGAAGGGCGATCGTCATCTTCTCCCGCATTCCGAACCGGGCCTTGTCGTCATCGTGGACGATTTCGGTGGCCGCATTCAAAGCCGCATCGACGAGATCGCGCGGTATCGCCAGGAAGGCACGCGCGTCGAGATCCGCGGCGGCTACTGCTATTCGAGCTGCACGATGTTCCTCGGGCTTGGCAATGTCTGCCTGGATCCGGGGACCGAATTCGGCTTTCACGGGCCGGCAACGCTGTTCCGAACCCCGCTGGCGCCCGAGGTGCACGCGCATTCGGCCACCGTTATGGCCAGCTTCTACCCCGAGCCGATCCGTCACTGGTTCCTCGACGTGGCGCAATGGCGGATGTCCGGTGTCTACCGGGTGGCCGGATCCGAGCTGATCCGCCTCGGCATGCCGCGCTGCAGCGCGACCTCCTGACAACCTTTCGGTGCATGAGGACTTCCGACATGACCAGACTCCCCTCCCTCCGCTCCTGGATCCCGGTGCTTTTGCCGCTGGCGCTGGCGGCCTGCGCCCTGCCGCCCGGGCAGATCGCACCCGATGTCACCAAGGCGCCCGATTACGACGGGTGGAGCTGTACGGCCCTGAGCCGGGAACAATCCCGCCTCGACAGCGCGTTGACGCAGCTGTCCAGAACCCAGCAGACCGCGGTAGCGGCGGATGTGATGACGGTCTTCCTGGTCGGGATCCCGCTGAGCGGCGGCGGCAAGAACAAGGAAATCGCGGCGGCGAAGGGGGCGGATGTGAATCTCGCCCGGCGCCGCGCCGTCGCCGGGTGCGGCGCCTAGAGGCCACGCCTAGGGGTCACGCGCGAAGAGGCGTCACTTCTGACTAGGCTAGTCTACAACTAGGAAAGCCGGGGCAAGATGCCCCGGCTTTCGAAGATTTCAGCAGGCGTTCTGCCGGTCAGATCAGTTCGTCGTACCGGTGGTGCTGGTCGTGGTCCCGGTGCTGCCGTTGCCGTTGTTGGCACCGACGACCGCCGCCGCAACTGCAAGACCGACGGCACCCGCGATGCCCGCCGCGGCAAAGCCCGCGGTCGCAAGGCCCGCGCCCGCCGCACCGGCGCCGGCCACACCGCCGGCCGCACTGGCACCCGTACCGACGCCACCAGCACCAGCGCCGGCACCACCGCCAGCACCCGCGCCGCCACCGGCACCACCGCCACCGGCACCCGAGCCGCCAGCGCCTTGACCAGCGCTAGCACCCTGGCCCGCGCCGCCTTGACCGGGGGCTGTCTGAGCAGCGGCCATGCCGAGGCTCAGCACAGTCACGGCAACCGCACCCACGATTGATTTCATCAGCATGTCTAGTCTCCTGTACTGTTCGCACACGACAATCCCCCAGAAACGCTAACAGTTTCCTGAAGGTTTCTCTAGGTAGTCGCCGGTTTCGGGGCAAACATATTTCGCAACGCGGCAGAAACTCGCTGTGTTTCCGATGGTATCGCACAGCTTTGACTGGTTTTTACCCTTTAAGTCAAACAATTCGTCGATTGGCGATCCCCCCGGCACCGCATGGGCACCCGACGAATCAATTTTCCGTCCTGGGCGTCAGGGTCCTTTTCGCAGGGCAAGCCGACCGCCATTCGCGCTTATGTATTGCAACGACTGGTAGATCTTGCCGCCTTGCCCGACCCAGTAGATGTTGCGGAACTTGTCACCATATTCGCCAATGCAATCCTCGAACATCTTCTGCGTCGGGACGGAAATTTTGCCGAATTTCAGCGCTTCGTCGCCGCCCTTCGTGATGTTGCAGACATAGGCCCTGATCAGGATGTCATGATCCCCGTTGAGGTGCGACTGAAAGCGCTTGGCCTGGCCCGCGCTACGCGCATGAACAAGCGCCGCGGATTGCGACACGTCCGATGTCATCATGTCTTCCATCAGGCCACGGGTTTCGACCAGCATCCCGTCGCGCACCATCACCTCGGCCCCGTCCGCCGAAAGCCACGTGCCGACGCCATCGGGGGTCAGCACGGAAAGGCGCAGAATCGTTCCCGCCTTGAACTTCTCGAGGTAGGCCTCCATCGCCGGCGCGCCTTCCTTCACCAGAACGGGATACCGCGCGCTCTGGGACGAGACCGACTGGATCGGGGTGACCGAGGTCGGCAGGCTCGAAAGCTTGAGGTTCCCGCAACCGGCAAGCGCAGCGGTCAGGGCCGCCAGAACGGCAAGGGCGCGCGGCACTCTCATCGCCAGAATTTCCCCCAATCGGCCTGCAGGTCAGGATCTTGATTGCCGCGCACGATGTCATACAGCCGGTTGCGCAGGTTCAGCGTCGCGCCCCCATCGCGGGTGATCGGGCGGATGGTCTGACCGAACCCGTTCTGCGACGGCTGCCCGGAAAGCCAGGACAGCGGGATGGTGAAGCGGATGCCCTTGTCGAAAGAGCCTTCGCCGAAGTCCGTGGACGAGACGTTGGTCAGCGTGAAGAAGGCGCCGAAGCGGATGCCGTTGGCGAATTCCCGGTCGAGGGAGACGGTCGTGCCCCAGTCCCCGGCAAGGTAGCGCCCGACCGAGATCTGGCCGAGGTAACCGCCGCCGAAATTGTAATAGGCCGTCGCATGGCCCGTTACCGTGCTGTAGTCGCGCAGCCCGAACAGCATGTCGTAGTCGCGCTTGCGGGCGTAGTTCATGGTGACGCCAAAGGCCCAGGAGCTGGCAACCGGCTTCCAGAGGACCTCGGTCGCGACACCGGCGTATTGGGTTTCCAGAAGACCCGCGCTGACGTGGCCGTAAAGGTTCGCGCCCGGCCGGAAGAAGTAATCGCCGGTCAGGTAGGGAATGTCGGCGTGGCTGTGCTTGTCGTACAGCGACGAATCCGTCCGGACGTGCGGGAGCACGGAATCGTTCGCACGGCTGTAGTTCTGGAGCGTACCGGCCAGCTTCTTGCGGACCGAGCCCGAGATGCTGAAGCCCGGGGCAAGCGCATAGGTCGCCTTGGCCTGCACCCCGAGGTTGGCCCGGATCGGGCTGTCGGGGTCGAAATAGGACGGGTCCAGGTAGCCGCTGAACTTGTAGTTCAGCTTGGGGAAGTTGCCCGGAAGCGCGTCGCCCCACCGCACCGGCCGGTTTGCCGCGTCGTCGATCCGCGCCAGCCCATAGCTTTGCCAGCTCTGATCGAGGCTGTGATCGAGACGCTCAAGATCACCGCGCCGGATCGTGACGGCGGACATGCTCATCCCGGTTTCGGTCACCGGCACCAGCACGAAGCGGTCGATATCCGCCGGCATGACCGCGGTCAGCCCGCGCGCCGCGCGCCCCAATGCCTCGGGCACCGCGTCGAACCGGGGGTTGAAGATGTGCAGCACCACCGTGTCGCCATCGCGCGAGAACGACATCAGGCGCAGGCCCTCTGCCGCAAGCGCCTTGCCCGCGGAGGCGGACAACGCCTCCTCCGGTGCGGTCTGGGGCAGTCGGCCCCAGCTTGCCGCAGCGGCGTAGTCGCGCGGAATGACCGGCGGCCCGGCCTGCTCGGTCCCGCCGGGATACTTGGGGTGCTTCGGGTTGAAAGTGTAGTTCAGCATGAAGCTGAGCGACCCGCCGTAGAGATAGGCCGCGGTCAGGTCGACCCCGTTCTTGAGCCGGTAGGTGGCCGAAAGGTTGAAGGGCGAATTATAGGGCGCCCCCATCACGTTCGTTTCCTTGACCTGGGCGTCCGAGGAATATTCCAGCTTCAGGATCAGCCGCTCGGTCGGCCGATAGGCGATGCCGCCGAAGAAGGCGGCGTCACCCCGGAAGAACCGCCCCGACAGAACGTTCCCCGCGCTCACCCCGCCCGGGCGCGTCTTGAACCGATTGGAGATCAGGCCCAGCGGGTTCTCGAACCCGCCGCGCGAGGCCAGCCGGCCCCAGCCGATGCCGCCGGTCAGCGCAAATTTCGACCCCACGTGCTTGGTCGCCACGACATATTCGCTGCTATAGACCCCGGTCCCGGTGAAGTCGCGCAGGCCGACGGCGACCGCGGGGTTCCAGTCGCCCTCGTCCACGAAGCGGTAGCGCAGGTCGAAACTGCGGTCATACAGCGTTCCGCCAGGTTTCACGCCGTTGCCGTAGTTGTAGAGCAGCGAATAGCGGAAACTGCCGCTGAGGCGGGGGGTGATCTGGAAGGTGAACGTGTTGCGAAACGTCTTCCCGTTGCGGCTGGTGGTCAGCGCAACGTCGCCGTCGTGCAGGCTTTCCGCAGTCGGCATTTCGATCAGGCCCGGCAGGCCGTAGAAATTCTGGCTCGGACGATCCATCACGAGCTTGTCGCCAAGGGCATACCAATCCGTGGCGAAGGCCGGTGGCGCGCATGTCACGCAGATTCCGACGACCGCAAGACCGGTGGCAAGACCGGCGTCCCTGGCGCGTCCCTGGCGCGATCTTGGTCCGTTTTGCGACCTTGTCGTCATTTCTGCCCTGAAGGCTCCCGTCTTCCTGGCACAACTTGAGGGTGGTTCGCGCCACCGGTCGTGCTGCGTGTGCATCCTGCCCGTGCCCATCTGCATAGACGGATGCAAAGGGCCTGACCACTCCCCGACCGGTTCTTTGCGCGGCTGAGGACCTCGCTGTGTCCCCACCGCAACCGAATCAGGCTCTCAGCGGTTTTTTGCCGCAGGCCGCGGGTTGGAGCGCCCGGAGTTGACCACGGCAAGCGTCTTGTGTGCACATGCAGAGAAGTTCGGCGGCAGTGACAACTCGGGATGTCTGAAAACTGAGCAGAAACATGACCGCGCCGCCGTGGCCCGCCACTTTTGGGTCGATTTTCGTCAAAGTTTCATTAAGGGTGTGAAAATTGTTGATTAGAGGTAGGGCTATGTTTGATCAGCCGCAGTGTATCCGGAACAAGTTTCTTAGTGGCGCTGTTGAGCTGGGAGCTCGCTGAAACTCCGGTACGTGAGTGGTCGCGATCAGGCCCGAACGTGCGGAAAACGTAACGCGAAATCTAGCAGAGGTTTAGTACATGCAGTTTCCGACCGCCTCCCAGTTCCTTTCTGCTTCCGATCTCGAGGCCGGGGCTGTCACCGATACCTCTGCAGACGACGGGGTACGGTCCGGCCTCTACCAGAGCGTGTTCAAGCGGGTGATCGACGTCTCCCTCGTGCTGCTGGCGGCGCCGGTCGTTGTGCCCGTGGTCGGCGTCTTCGCCTTCATGGTCTCGCGCGATGGCGCCAGCCCCTTCTACTGGGATCGACGGGTCGGCCTCGGCGGCAAGAAATTCCGCATGATGAAGCTGCGGACGATGGTGCCGCGCGCCAACATCAAGCTGCGCAAGTACCTTGAGGAAAACCCCGCCGCCGCCGCGGAGTGGGAACGCAACCAGAAGCTTGCCGAAGATCCGCGGATCACCCCGCTTGGCCAGCTCCTGCGCAAGACCTCGATCGACGAGCTGCCACAATTGTGGAACGTGCTGCGCGGCGACATGTCCATCGTCGGGCCGCGCCCGATGATGCCGAAGCAGGTGAAACTCTATCCCGGCGAGGATTACTTCGAACTGCGCCCGGGTCTCACCGGCCCGTGGCAGGTCTCCGATCGCCACACCAGCGCCTTCTCGAAACGCGCCGAATTCGACGCCGACTACCGCCGCGAGATGTCGCTTGCCACCGATGTGAAGCTCATCGCCCGGACCGTCACCGTGGTGCTGCGCGGGACCGGCTGCTGAGCGCTGGCTGACGCGATTTGCGGCGGTGGATCGTGTGAGGCGAGGTGTTCGCTTCTGCCACCAGTCGCAGCATCGTTTTCCTCCTTACCAGAGTAAGCATCCGAGCAATTGATCTGAGCTTTTTTCCGGCCGGCTCGATTTGCCGCTGGTCGCATCCTGGGTAATGTGAATCAGGCTGTGTAGAGCATCTCCCGAATTTGCGAAACACCTTACGCTTCAGATGCCTCCAGTTTCCTGGCTCATCTCATCCAGGCGGAAAGATCGCGCCCAAGCATTTCCTGCAAGGCCAGCGTATCGTCACGGTAGAGGGCAAGCAGGTGTTGCCGTTCTCCCGCGCTCATCGGGGCAACAGGGGCCTGACGGCCGCGAAGCCTGTCTTTCAGGCCGGGGGGCAGGTGGCTTGCCAGCCGGCGCAGCTTGGTGACGCTGCCAAGCCTCGCAGCCAACCGTCCCGGGCGCCGCGACACAATCTGGCTGCTCCGCGGATTGTGGACTGTGTCGGTATCCGTCTGAACCTTCGGATCGACACCCAGAAACCTGAACAGTTCGGACACCAGTGTGGCACCATCGGTCACCAGATCTTCGTAGAGAACCACCTTAAGGTGTTCGACAGGAAAATGCGCCAAGTAGCGCGTCAGATGCGCATGATAGAAGCCCTCATGCACGATCCGTCCGCTGATCCAGGTGTCGCGCTGACCCGACAGATCCTCTTCGATTGCTTGGCCAAAGGTACCATCCTCGGTGCCAAGGCCGGCGCGATAGGACCAGTTCGAATAAGCCCGTTCGACTGGATGTCGGAGGATCGCGATCAACTTCACATCTGGCAGCGTTTCGGCGATGGCATTCGAAGCGATGCTCGAGGCAAGGTAATCTGGACACGCCTCACCCAGAAGTGCGCCAGGCGCAGCCCCGGAGAACATGGCGCAATATGCCTCTGCCTTCTGCGGAATATCGAAGAAGAGCCGGCCATGCCCGTTCAACCAGCGCGACGGCGGCAGACCGATCGCTGAGAAGTAGCGCGTCTCCTTGACCTTCGACATGTGAATCCCCGGGTGGGCATCGAAGTAATGATGAAGAGACGTCGTGCCCGCCTTTGCGGCGCCGATAATCAGAAAGTCGGGCGCCGTGCCGATGTGAGGTACCGTGTCCATAAGGCCCTGCTCTCCCACCGTTCGCTCCTGCATCTTTGTCCTCGCTGGCTTCATCAGTCCTCCTGCCGCGAAACGCTCGGCCGGGCGAATGGGGCGCACCTAGCGGCAAGGGATTGCGCTCGAGGCTTGCCTGCCCGTCAGTCTCACCCCTTAATGCAGGCAGATCAGAGACCACTGCAACGAGCAACTTGCTTCCCGTTCCTCTCCCGTGCCGGGTCCTCTTTCATCGCCTCGCAGTGATCAACCTGCCCGAGTTTTGGGCACATGTACTTCCACTTTGCTCTTACCGCGGCCTGCTGTTGTCTTGCGACTGTCGTCGGGGATCAAATTAACTCACGTTAAAATTTGGGAGTGTCCGCAAACCGTGTTGGTTCGCTTCGTCTTGACCCGGAAGGGCCTATCTTACTCCGCTTTTGCCGCGGAGGGTGCCCTTGCTACATCACGACTTTCGCCGTTTTCTCGATGCCCTCGATAGTCTGAATCCAGCCCAGATCGAGGACGCCCAGACGAAGATCCCGGATCTCCGGCGGAAGTCGGATGCAATCTCGGAAATTGAAGCACGGACAAACCGGGAACACAAGTGCCCATTCTGCGGCGACCCGGGACGCCAGAAGTGGGGCCGCACCCGAACCAAGGTGACCTGCTCCCCTTGGAGTCCGCGTTTATAGGTTAGCTCTGTTCAGAGTTTGGT
>NZ_PHSN01000043.1 GCF_002871005.1 Acidimangrovimonas sediminis | reverse complement strand
TCGGGGGTGGAAACACATTGTTCCGTTGGCTGTGTCCCAGATGCCGGAATGCGTCTGGTTTGCGCCCTCCCCCCTTCGTCTTTGCGGGGCGGCGGCTCTTCTCAGTTCCCCGAGGAGACGCCGGTGCCCGTGCTGCTGTCGGCGCTGGGGGCCTTGCCCTCCTTCGCGCGCTCGGCTTCCAGCGCGCGCCACTTGGCAACGTTGGCATTGTGCGCGGCCAAGGTGTCCGAGAAGGCGTGCCCGCCGGTGCCGTTTGCCACGAAGTAGAGGTATTTCGTGTCGGCCGGATGCAATGCCGCCTCGATCGCGCTCTTGCCCGGGTTGCAGATCGGCGTCGGCGGCAGGCCGTCGATCTCGTAGGTGTTGTAGGGGGTCTTGCGCTTGAGCTCGCTCTGACGCAGGCCGCGGCCCAGCACGCCCTTGCCCTTGGTGATGCCGTAGATCACCGCCGGGTCGGTCTGCAGCCGCATCCCCTTGTTCAGCCGGTTGACGAAGACAGAGGCCACCTCGGGCCGTTCGCCCGGCACGCCGGTTTCCTTTTCCACCAGAGAGGCCATGGTCAGCGCCTCTTCCGGGGTCTTGTAGGGCAGATCCTCGTCGCGCTGGTCCCAGGCGTCCTTCAGGATCTTCGCCTGCCGGCCCTGCATCTCCTCGATCAGCTTGGCGCGGTCCTCCTCCTTGGTGACCTCGTAGCTGTCGGGGGCGAGGCTGCCCTCCTTCGGCGTCGTCGCGATCTTGCCGGACAGGAAATCGGCGTGGCCGAGCGCGTTCGAAACATCGTAGCTGGTCACGCCCTCGGCCAGGATCACCCGGAAGCGGGTGTCGGGCTCGGCCACGACCTTAGCGTATTCCGCGGGCGCCTTGTCCTTGCTTGCCGGGTCGAACTTGGCGACCTCCTGGTACTTGCCCTCCACCGGATCAAGCTCTCGCACGACCATCTCGCTGGCGGTGACCCCGATGCGATAGTTCACCTCGGTGCCGCAGGTGCTCTGCCCGCCCTTGGTGACGATCCCCAGGATCCCCTGCATCGAGGCATGCTCCGGCACGAGGTAGGAGCCGAACTTGATCTTGTCGGTCTTGTCGGCATAGCTCGCGCCGACGCGGAAGATCATCGCGTGCGAGATCGCCCCGTCCTTCATCAGCTTGTCCGAGAGCGAGGTCACGCTCTCGCCCTTCTCGACCCGCAGGCAGATCGGCTGCGTCAGCGGGCCGGGACCGGTGTATTGCTGCTTGCTCCACTCGAGGAAGCCCGCGATGGCGACCAGCAGAAGGACGAAGAACGTCAGCGCGTTCGAGGCGACGGACCTGCCCATTACTCGGCGACTTTCCCGAGCACGAGGCTGGCGTTGGTCCCGCCGAAGCCGAACGAGTTCGACAATGCCACGTCGATCCTGCGATGCACCGCCTTGTTCGGCGCAAGATCCAGCCGCGGCGTCACCGCCGGGGTATCGAGGTTGATCGTCGGCGGCGCCACCTGGTCGCGGATCGCCAGGGTGCAGAAGATCGCCTCGACCGCGCCAGCCGCGCCCAGAAGGTGGCCGATCGACGACTTGGTCGACGACATCGTGGCGCGGTCGGCCGCGTCGCCCATCAGGCGCTCCACCGCGCCCAGCTCGATCGTGTCGGCCATGGTCGAGGTGCCGTGCGCATTGATGTAATCGACCTTGTCGGCGCCGATGCCCGCCCGCTTCAGCGCGGCTTCCATGGCGCGGTAGCCGCCGTCGCCATCCTCGGACGGCGCAGTGATGTGATAGGCATCGCCCGACAGTCCATAGCCCAGAACTTCGGCATAGATCGTCGCGCCGCGGGCCTTGGCGTGCTCGTATTCCTCCAGCACGACGACCCCCGCGCCTTCGCCCATGACGAATCCGTCGCGGTCCGCGTCATAGGGGCGGCTGGCGGTCTCGGGCGCGTCGCCGCGCTTTGTCGACAGCGCCTTGCAGGCGTTGAAGCCGGCGATCCCGATCTCGCTGATCGGGCTTTCGGCACCGCCCGCCACCATCACGTCGGCATCGCCCCACTGGATCAGCCGCGCCGCATCGCCGATCGCATGCGCGCCGGTCGAGCAGGCCGTCACCACAGCGTGGTTCGGCCCCTTGAAGCCGTAGCGGATGCTGACCTGGCCGGAGATCAGGTTGATCAGCGACCCCGGAATGAAGAACGGGCTGACCCGGCGCGGGCCGCGCTCATGGATCAGAACCGCCGTCTCGGCAATGTTGGACAGCCCGCCGATGCCGGAACCGATCATCACGCCGGTGCGCAGCTTTTCCTCTTCCGACGGCGCTTCCCAGCCGGCGTCGCGCACTGCCTGCACCGCGGCGGCCATGCCGTAGAGGATGAACTCGTCGACCTTGCGCTGTTCCTTCGGCTCCATCCAGTCGTCGGGATTGAAGGTGCCATCCGTTCCGTCGCCGCGCGGGATCTCGCAGGCGTAGGTGGTGGTCACGCGGCTCGGGTCGAAGCGGGTGATCGTGCCCGCGCCGGACCGGCCCTCGATCAGCCGGCTCCAGGTCTCGTCGACCCCGCAAGCCAGAGGCGAGACCATTCCCAGACCCGTAATGACAACGCGGCGCATCAGCTCT
The DNA here is from genome assembly GCF_002871005.1 of Acidimangrovimonas sediminis. GTDB lineage: Bacteria > Pseudomonadota > Alphaproteobacteria > Rhodobacterales > Rhodobacteraceae > Acidimangrovimonas > Acidimangrovimonas sediminis. The sequence goes on along the minus strand of NZ_PHSN01000043.1, from coordinate 27,618 downwards.
CCTCACTCAATCGCAGCTTTCGGGCACAGATACACGGGGGGCGCGGCCCGCGCAACGCCATGAAACACGGGTGGCGACGGCCTGCCGTGCCGCCGGGCCCCGTCGGCCCGCTGTTCGCTCTTGACCCGCGCTCAGGCCGGCACTCCGCCGCGCTCCCGCGCCATAAGCACCACCGGATCGCCCTCGTAGGTCGCCTCGCGCCGGAAACGATAGCCCAGCCGCTCCGCCAGGCGGCGCGAGACCACGTGGTCACGATCGATCACGACATGGCTGCGCGCGCCCTCGGTCCGGGCGTCGAGCCAACGCAGCGCCGCCGTCGCGGCCTCTGTGCCGATCCCCCTGCCCTGCGCCGCACGCGCCAGCGTCCAGCCGCATTCCGGCGCCCCGTCGAAATCCTCGCCCAGCCCGCGCTGGCGGATCTGGAAGCCAACGGCCCCCAGCACCCCGCCCCCGGCGCGGTCGGTCACCGCCCAGCCGCCCAGACCGTACAACGCCCAGGTTCCGGCATTGCGCAGGAACGCATCCCACGCGGCCGACCGCGGCTTGGGTCCGCCGATGAACCGGGTCACCTCCGGATCGGCGTAGATCTCCGCCTGCCGGTCGAACTCCTCGATCCGCCAGCCGCGCAGCACCAGCCGGGCGGTCACGATCTCGGGTATCTCCATCGCTCGCCTCCTCCGCGGCAGGCCCGCGCTGTCGCCGCAAAGCAAAACGGCGCCCGAGGGGGGGCGCCGTCTGCAAACGTCTTGGTTCCGAAAGGGCTCAGGCCGCTTCCGAGATGAACTTGACGGCATCGCCGAAGGTCTGGATCGTCTCGGCCGCGTCGTCCGGGATCTCGATGCCGAACTCCTCCTCGAACGCCATCACAAGCTCGACGGTGTCGAGGCTGTCGGCGCCCAGATCGTCGATGAACGAAGCGTTCTCGGTGACCTTGTCTTCTTCGACGCCGAGATGCTCGACCACGATCTTCTTCACGCGGGTTGCGATGTCGCTCATGTCACTTCCTCATGGTGTTTCGGGTCCCGGACCCGGTCTTTATGTCCCGTTGCTCGCCCCGAGCGGCTGTCCCGCGGCATGGGGCCGAAGGCCCGTTCCCCGGGTCGGATTCCGTGCCGCTAATAGCACGTTCTCCAGCCGACGCAAACGCTTTCGCCCCGGTGACCGGCCACCCGCAGGGCCATGCCGGTCCGGGCGCTCAGATCATGCTCATTCCGCCGTTCACATGCAAGGTGGCGCCGGTGACATAGCCCGCCTCGGCGCTGGAAAGATACAGCGCGGCCGCCGCGATGTCCTCCGGCGAGCCCATGCTCCCTGCGGGAATCGCCCCCAGGATGCTCGCCTTCTGGTCGTCGTTCAGCTTGTCGGTCATCGCGGTCGCGATGAAGCCCGGCGCGACGCAGTTCACCGTGATGCCGCGGCTCGCCACCTCCTGCGCCAGGCTCTTGGAAAGGCCCACGAGGCCCGCCTTCGCCGCGGCATAGTTCACCTGGCCGCCGTTGCCGGTCGTCCCCACCACGGAGGTGATGTTGACGATCCGCCCCCAGCGCGCCTTCATCATGCCGCGCAGCACGCCCCGCGACAACCGGAAGGCCGAGGTCAGGTTGACGTCGATCACGCTCTGCCAGTCGGCATCCGACATCCGCATCATCAACCCGTCGCGAGTGATACCCGCGTTGTTCACCAGGATGTCGACCGATCCCATCGCCTCGGCCGCCCGCTTCGGCAGCGCCTCGACCCCCTCCGGATCCGACAGGTTGCAGGTCACGACATGCGCCCGCTCCCCCATCTCGCCGGCCAGCTCCGTCAGCGGCGCCTCGCGCGTCCCCGACAGCGCCACCGTCGCGCCCGCGCCATGAAGCGCCCGCGCGATCGCGCCGCCGATACCGCCCGAAGCGCCCGTCACCAGCGCCGTCTTGCCCGTCAGATCGAACATGCCCATGTCTACCGATGTCTCCCGAAACCCTGCTCTTCTTCTGAGCGCAAATATCCTCAGGGGGGTGCAGGGGGGCAGACAGCCCCCCGCCTCCGCCCTCTCAGCCCGCGGCCGGCCCGGCCCGATACGCCTCGGCCGCCGCGGCAACATCCTCCGGCGTCCCGATCGCCCGGGTCTCCGCCCCGCGCTCGATCCGCTTGATCATGCCCGACAATGCCTTGCCCGCGCCGATCTCCCAGAACTCGGTGACCCCGGCCTGTACCATCCACGCCACGCTCTCGCGCCAGCGCACCGAACCGGTCACCTGCTCGACCAGCAATTCCCGGATCTCGGCGTAATCCTCGACCGCCTCGGCACGCACATTGGCCACGAGCGGCACCTTCGGCGCCTCGACCACCACGCCGGCCAGCGAATTCACCATCACCGCCGCGGCGGGCTGCATCAGCGCGCAGTGGAACGGCGCGCTCACCGGCAGCACGATCGCCCGCTTGGCGCCGCGCGCCTTGGCGATCTCCACCGCGCGCTCGACCGCCGCCTTGTGCCCCGAGATCACCACCTGCGCCGGATCGTTGTCGTTCGCCGCCTGACAGACCTCGCCCTGCGCCGCCTCCGCCGCGACCTCGGCCGCAGTCGCGAAGTCGAGACCCAGGAGCGCCGCCATCGCGCCCACGCCCACCGGCACCGCCTCCTGCATCGCCTGGCCACGCACCCGCAGAAGCCGCGCCGTATCCGCAAGGCTCAGCGACCCCGCCGCGCACAGCGCCGAATATTCCCCCAGCGAATGGCCCGCCACGAAGGACGCCGCTTCGATCCCGACCCCTTCGGCTTCCAGCGCCCGAAGCGCCGCGATCGAGGTCGTCATCAGCGCCGGCTGCGCATTCGCGGTCAGCGTCAGCTCCTCGGCCGTGCCCTCCCAGATCAGGGCGCTCAGCTTCTCGCCCAGGGCCTCGTCGACCTCGTCGAAGACCGCCTGCGCCGCCGGATAGGCCTCGGCCAGCGCGCGGCCCATGCCGATGGTCTGCGCCCCCTGTCCCGGGAATACGAATGCGCGGCTCATCTTTCCTCCATCTGCGGTTTGGCCCCCGCATAGCGCCCGCGGCCCGGCATGGCAATCATTTCCCCCATACTTCCGCGCCCCCGAAGCCGCCCCTTCCGCAAGCCCGGGGCCGGGAGCAAGGCCCTCTCCGGCGCCCCCCCAGCACGCCGGCACGACGCCCCGCCCGCGCGCTCCCTCCCCCCGGAAAGCGCCCTCTGGCCCCGCCACCTTGCCCAAGTACTCCGGGGGAGGCGCGCCCACGGGCGCGGCGGGGGCAGCGTCCCCTCCCGCCTTGCATCCCGCGCCCAAACCCGTATAAGGCGCCATCCTTCCGAAGAACCATGAACCGGCGAAGCCTCTCGTGGACGGGCCCGGAAGGCCGCATTGCCCCGTCCTTTGAAGCCGCCCGACAGAAATGGAGCTTACATGCCGCTGTACGAGCATGTCCTCATCGCGCGTCAGGACCTGTCCAACGCGCAGGCCGAAAGCCTGGTCGAACACTTCTCCACCATCCTCGCGGACAACGGCGGCAAGGTCGTCGACAGCGAGTACTGGGGCGTGAAGACCATGGCCTACAAGATCAACAAGAACCGCAAGGGCCACTACGCCTTCCTGAAATCCGACGCCCCCTCGCCGGCGGTGCAGGAGATGGAACGCCTCGCGCGCCTGCACGACGACGTCATGCGTGTCCTCACCATCAAGGTCGAGAAACACGAGGACGGCCCCTCCGTGCAGATGCAAAAGCGCGACGAGCGCGAGCGCGGCGACCGCGGCCCGCGCCGCTAACCGCCCCCAGGAAAGGACATAACCCATGGCGAACAAACCGTTTTTCCGCCGTCGCAAGGTCTGCCCCTTCTCGGGCGACAACGCGCCGAAGATCGACTACAAGGACACGCGTCTGCTGCAGCGCTACATTTCCGAGCGTGGCAAGATCGTGCCTTCGCGCATCACCGCCGTCTCGGCGAAGAAGCAGCGTGAACTGGCCCGCGCCATCAAGCGCGCCCGCTTCCTCGCCCTGCTCCCCTACGCCGTGAAGTAAGAAAGGAGACCGACATGCAAGTCATCCTTCTCCAGCGCGTGGCCAAGCTCGGCCAGATGGGCGACGTGGTCACCGTCAAGGACGGGTACGGCCGCAACTTCCTGCTGCCGCAGGGCAAGGCGCTCCGCGCGACCGAAGCCAACATCGCCTCGTTCGAGGACCGCAAGGCCCAGCTCGAGGCGCACAACCTCGAGACCCGGAAAGAGGCCGAAGCGCTCTCCGCCAAGCTCGACGGCCAGACCTTCATCGTGATTCGTCAGGCGTCGGATTCGGGCGCGCTCTACGGCTCCGTCACCACCCGTGACGCGGCCGATGCGGCGACCGAAGCCGGCTTCACCGTCGAGCGCGGCCAGGTCGCCCTCGACCGTCCGATCAAGGATCTGGGCCTGCACGGCGTGACCGTGACCCTGCACCCGGAAGTGGTTGCGACGATCACCCTGAACGTCGCCCGCTCGATGGAAGAGGCCGAACTCCAGGCCTCGGGCAAGTCGATCCAGGAGCTGGCCGCCGAAGAGGAAGCCGCCGCAGAGTTCGAGATCTCCGAACTCTTCGACGACATCGGGGGCGCCACCTCGGACGAGGACAGCTCGGAAGAGGCCTGATCGGCCCGACCGACCGTCAGACAGGAAAGGCCGCATCCCCGGATGCGGCCTTTTCCATGTCCGGCGCCACGCCGAGCGCCCCTGTGCAGGGATCGCAGTCTGGCCGGCGACGGCGGACACCATCGCCCCCAAAGTCATAGTCGCAGCGTTGTGGGCGACGCACCGCCAGCGCGACGCCCAAATTCCTTCGAAGGAATTTGCCAAAACTCTTCCAAGAGTTTTGTATCCGCCCCCGGGGGCACGCGCTTCAGGACTGGCGCATCATGCCCTTGTCGGCCGCCAGGTCGCGCATCCGCTTCTGCAGCTTCTCGAACGCCCGCACCTCGATCTGGCGGATCCGTTCCCGGCTCACGTCGTATTGCGACGAGAGGTCCTCGAGCGTGACCGGCTGTTCCTTCAGCCGCCGCTGCAGCAGGATGTCCTTTTCGCGCTCGTTGAGCACGTCCATAGCCTGCACCAGAAGCTCGCGCCGCGCCTCCAGCTCGTCGCGTTCGGCATAGGCCGAGGCCTGGTCGGCGTCTTCGTCTTCCAGCCAGTCCTGCCACTGGGCCGAGCCGTCCTCGCTCCCCACCTGCGCGTTCAGCGACGCGTCGGAGCCGGACATCCGGCGGTTCATCGCGACCACCTCGTCCTCGGTCACGTTGAGGTCGTCGGCGATGCGCTTGACGTTCTCGGGGCGCAGGTCGCCCTCCTCCAGCGCGCCGATCCGGGCCTTGGCCTTGCGCAGGTTGAAGAACAGCTTCTTCTGCGCCGAGGTGGTGCCCAGCTTCACCAGCGACCACGAACGCAGGATGTATTCCTGGATCGAGGCGCGGATCCACCACATCGCATAGGTGGCCAGCCGGAACCCTTTCTCGGGGTCGAAGCGCTTGACGGCCTGCATCAGGCCCACGTTGGCCTCGGAGATCACCTCGGCCTGCGGCAGGCCATAGCCGCGATAGCCCATGGCGATCTTGGCCGCCAGCCGCAGGTGCGACGTGACCAGCTGATGCGCCGCGTCGGTGTCCTGATGGTCGGTCCACCGCTTGGCCAGCATGTATTCTTCCTCAGGCTCCAGCATCGGGAACTTGCGGATTTCCTGAAGGTAACGGTTCATCCCCTGCTCGGGGGACGGCGCCGGAAGGTTGTTGTAGCTCGCCATTCACCTCTCCCTCTTCGCCGCGTCCGGCGGCAAAAATCAGTTTGACCTAGGGGCCGTTTCGGCCCGTTTCAACCCTTCAAACGCGTGAACCGCGGGTCGGGGTCCGGTCAAAGGATCATACGCGCGGTCCGCCACTTTCCGTCGCGCAAAGTTTCACACCGTGGTGTGCGGGGAGCACCGGCACCCCGAGGGCGGGGCACACCTCCCTCTTCACGCCACATTGTAACGCGGTGGAAAAGTGCCCTTTTCGGTTCACCAGGCCCATGGGCAGCCCGGGCAGAAATCGCGTCAGCCCTCGGCGGCCCTGTCTCCGCGCAGCGCCGCGATCAGCGCCGTCATGTCGTCCGGCAGGGGCGCCTCAAAGGACAGCTCCTCCCCCGTCACCGGGTGAACGAACCCCAGCGTCGCCGCATGCAGCGCCTGCCGGGGAAAGGCCGCGACGGCCTCGGGGGCGCCGGGGGGAAGTGCCGCCGGCGACAGCTTGCGCCGCCCGCCATAGGTCGGGTCGCCGATCAGCCCGTGTCCGGCATGCGCCATGTGCACCCGGATCTGGTGCGTCCGCCCGGTTTCCAGCCAGCAGTCGATCAGCGCGGCCTGAGCGGGCGCACCGAACCCCTCGACCACCCGGGCGCGGGTCACTGCGTGGCGTCCGCCCGAGGCAAGGACCGCCTGTTTCTGCCTCTCTGTGCGGTGCCGGCCGAGGTGGGTCGCCACCTTCAGGATGTTGCCCGGCTCGAAGCTCACCCCGGACAGACCTCGCAGGCGGGGATCGGCCGCGCTCGGGCAGCCGTAGACCATCGCAAGGTAGTGCCGCATCGTCGTATGGGCCTCGAACTGGGCTGCCAGCCCATGATGCGCCCGGTCGGATTTCGCCGCCACCAGAAGGCCCGAGGTTTCCTTGTCGATGCGGTGCACGATGCCCGGGCGGCGCTCTCCGCCGATACCCGAGAGGCTGTCGCCGCAATGGTGCAGAAGCGCGTTCACAAGCGTGCCGTCGGGCGACCCGGGGGCCGGATGCACCACCATCCCCGCAGGCTTGTTCACCACGATCAGGTCGGCATCCTCCCAGACCACGTCGAGCGCGATCTCCTGCGCCGCCGTCTCGACCTCTGCCGCGGCCTCGACGGTGACGGCGATCCGGTCGCCCTCCTCGACCTTCGCGCGCGGGTCGGTCTGCACGGCGCCGTTGACCGCGACCGCACCATCGGCGATCAGCCGGGCAAGCCGCGACCGCGACAGCGCCGCTGCCTCTGGCACATCGCGGGCCAGCGCCTTATCAAGGCGCTCCGGGGGCATCGGCCCGATCTGGAATTCGACGGCACGGGACGCAGGCGACAGGGGAGCAGGCGACATGAACGAGACTCCGGCACCGCAACAGGCGCTTCCGCCAAGCCTGCGGCTTCTCAGGGGGCTGGTGATCGTGCTGATGATCACCATGATTGCGGGCCTCATAGCGATCGTCGCGCTGATTGTCATCCGGGTCCCGGCCGGAAATGCGGACCTTGTGGTGCCCCAGGGCCTGAAACTGCCACAAGGCACCGCGCCGCAGGCGATCACCCAGGGCAACGGCTGGATCGCCGTGGTCACCGAGGCCGGAAAGATCCTCGTGTTCGACGGCAAGACCGGCGCCCTGCGCCACAGCTACGAGCTGAATTGAAGATCAGCGAAGATTTCGGACGACCTGCGCAGCGTGCCACGAAAAAGCCATGACAAAGTGGCGAAATCGTGGCGACACGACGCTGACCCGACCCTGACCCAGCGTCACTCTTCCGTCGCGATGATGGCCATCTCGCCCAGCAGCTCGTCAAGCCGGTCAAGCGCCTCGGGATCGTGCTGCCCGAGGGCGTTTTCGGTGACCCGGGCCAGCTCTCCCAGGTCGGGTTCGCCGAACATTCCGGCGATCCCGGCAAGCTTGTGGGCCCCGTGAATGAGCTCGGCACGGATGCGCTCGTCGCCCGGGTCGGCCTCGTGCATGTCGCGCAGATCCTCGAGCGCGAACAGGCGCTGCGTCACCTGAGCCACGAACTTTGGACGCATTGCCTGCAGCTTGGCTTCCATCGCGCGCTGCGCGGCGTCCGGTGCCACCATCCCCATGTCTGCCCCCCTTGCCCGTAGCCCCTGCCAGCCGTCAGCCGACAAGCATCTTGAGCCACGGCGCCTTGCCGTGCTGCGGCTTGCGCACCGACTTGCGACGCAGGCTATCCTCGATCCGCTCGATCGCCACGTAAAGCGCCTCGACCGCGGCCGAGCCAGAGCGCAGCATGCCCACGCGCACCGGCTCTCCGAAGTAGAGCCGCAGATCGAGCCGGGCGCCACTGCTGTCGGCCGGGTCCATCTCATAGAGTGCGATGTTGGCGAGATCCTCGAAATAGTCGCGGCTCTCGATCTCGCGGCCATGCACCGCGGCGACGAAGATGCCGCCGCCGGCATAGGCCACGAAGTGATCGCGGGTCGAGACCGCCGTCGCGACCGCCTCGGCCGCATCGGCGAGGGCATAGCGGAAATCCGACGCGTTCGTGCGGGCATAGAGCTTTTCGGCATCGGCCAGCTTGATCGCGAAGATATTGGTCGCGAAGAGACCACCGCGCGACAGCTGCAGCAGATAGTTCTCAAGGTTCACGAGGCCGATCACACCATCGACGCCCTCGATGTTGATCGGCTCGGCGAAGGACACCTTGCGCTGGTCCTCCAGAGCGGCGCGCAGGTCGGCCATGGCGTAGGAGGAGGTCTCGGCGCGCGAATGCTCCTTGACCAGGCGCTCGGCCATGCCGATCCGGGCCCCGAGTTCAAGCGCATCGAAGGGCTTGGTCACGTAATCGGTCGCGCCGGCGGCGAAGGCGGCGGTGACGTACTGACGTTCCGACATCGCGGTGACCATGATGATCGGGGTCGTGGCGTGGCCCGGCATCCGGCGGATCGCGCGGCACAGTTCGATCCCCGTGACCTCGGGCATCTGGATGTCGAGCAGGAAGAGCTCGAACGGCTCCGCGGAGGCGGCGATCTTTCGGCACGCTTCTTCTGCCGAAGTCGCAGTGGTGACATCCTCATGCCCATTGGCGCTCATCGCCTCGACCAGAACTTCGAGGATCAGTTCGTCATCATCGACAGCAAGAATTTTCATAGCCCGCCACACCTTTTCCTGTTCGGCCCCGGATTCACGTAAGGGTAGATTCGGGGCCACCTTCCCCTACGAGAATCACTGGGGAAAGCGGCAAGAATTTGGCGATGAATTGGTAATCATGGGGTCCGCCAATCCTTGGCCGTAGCGGCCGTCGGCGGGGTCTGTCGCCCGAAGGAGACGCGGGGCCCGGCAACGGCAGACACGCGATGCGGCCAGCCGCAAACACCCGGGCCCCGTCGCGCCGGACGCACGGGGGAAAACCGCGACACGCGCGGCGCCGGTCCTGCAAAATGCCCCCTGCCGCCCTGCGGCCGGGGCGGGCCGTCGATGGCCTAGCAGCGCCGCCAGATCGCGAGGATCTCGTCGGCCAGCGTCATCGGATCGAACGGTTTGGTGATCACGTCGCGCGCGCCGATCTGGCGCAGGCGCTCGACCTCGGATTGCTGCGCCTTGGCGGTCATGAAGATCGCCGGCGTCTCCGCGAACTGATCGAGCCGGCGCAGTGCAGCGAGTGTCTCGTCACCGCTCATGCCCGGCATCATCACGTCAAGAAGCAACAGATCCGGCGCCTCGGTCGCCGCACGTTCGAGCGCCTCGGCACCGGATGCACATTGCGCAACCTCAAGCCCGCCCACGATCTCAAGCGCCATGAGCGCGATCTCGCGAATGTCGGGGTCGTCCTCGACATGCAAGATCTTCGGTAAGTCCCCCATTTATAGTCCTCAATTCAGCCCCGTTTCAAACAGGCGGCGCTGCCCCGGATCAGGGGTATCGTCACGCCGCCCGGCTCAGTTCTTCCGTATTCTTCGGAAGGTCAATCTGGAAGGTCGTCCCCCGGCCGGGGGTGCTTACAAATCCGACACGCCCGCCGTGGCGTTCCACGATCGTCTTGACGATCGACAGGCCAAGGCCCGTGCCGGTGCGTTTCTTGTGTTCGGGCGTGTCGGCCTGGACGAAACGTTCGAACAGCCGGGCCTGCGCTTCAAGCGGAATACCGATGCCGTGGTCAGTCACGGTGATCCGGGCGATGGTGCCCATGTCGGCCAGGCCCACGTCGACCGCGCCCCCGGTTTCGGAAAACTTGGCCGCGTTCGACATCAGGTTGGTCAGCACCTGCATCAGCCGGTCGCGGTCGCCGGTCACGGGAAGTTGCTTGGGCGCGCCGGGCTCGGCCCGGAAACGGACGCCGAATTCCTGTGCATAGCCCATATTGTGGGCGATCGCGTCGTTGACCAGTTCCGACAGATCGACAGGGTCGCGGCGGATCTCGGTCTGTGCATTGTCGAGCTTCTCGAGGTCGAGCAGGTCGTTGATCAGCACGATCAGCCGGTCGACGTTACGCAGCGCGAGGTCGATCATCTGGCCCGGCTTCGGCGGGATCTCCCCCGTCGCGCCCGAGGCGACCAGCTTCATCGCCCCCTTGATCGAGGTCAGCGGCGCGCGCAGCTCATGCGTCACGGTCGCGACGAAGGCCGCGCGGGCGGCCTCGATCTCGCGGCGGCGGGTGATGTCGCGGACCACGGCGATGAACCGTCTCTCGCCCAGGATCGACGTCTCGAACTGCAGGTTGACCTCCACCGGGCGGCCGCAGATCAGGGTGTCGTAGATCAGTGCCTCGGTCTCGCCCGAGGCCATCGGCGCCAGCCGTTCCCGGAACTCGGCCTCATTGAAATCGAAGTCGGTATCGGCCAGCGGCCGGTCGAAGAACTCACCCTCGTTCCAGCCATAGCGCTGGCGCGCCCGCTTGTTGAGATAGCGCAGCCTCAGCGTGTCGGCCGAGAAGACGAAGACTTCGTCCTGCAACCGGTCGAACATGGCGCGCAGCGGCCCCTCTTCCTGGCGCAGCTTGCTTTCGGTGATGTCGGTGCGCACCGTGATCGCCTTGTGCAGCCGCCCCTTGCGGTCCAGCAGCGGCACGATCGTTGTCCGGGTCCAGAGGTAGCCGCCGCGGCGATGGTTGAGCTTGCTCTCGCCCGACCAGACCTGGCCGCGGCGCAGCACCTCTCCCACCGCGTCGGGGTTGTTGTCGCGCTCGGCCAGCAGCACCGAGCGGGCGGTCCGGCCCAGAAGCTCGGCCGCGTCGAAGCCGGTGGTGCGCAGAAGGTTGTCGTTGACGTAGGTGATGGCCCCCGCGGCATTCGAGATGCTTACCATCGAATGCATGTCTGAGGCGGTGCGCTGAAGCGCCAGCTCGTTTTCCTGCAGATCCAGCATCCGTCGCTGTCGACGAAGCTTCAGCAGTGCGCGGAGAAGAACGACCAGCAGCCCCCCCACAAGCAGCGTCACCGCCAGCCAGTTGCCGCCGGGAAGTTCGGGTCTCAAGAGCGCGTCGAGGAAATTCTCGCTGACATTATTCATCGTACTGTCCTCCGCAGGAGCGTGCCCGACCGGGTATGCGGTCGGTACATTCTCCCTCGTCGGGCGCCAACTTGCTGACGATGCGTGGCGACAATGCGGCCTTAACCAGAAAAATTTCCGATAAATCGTTCATGCGGCCGTCACCGCCATCCCGTCCCCGCGGCACCCGGGCGGCGCTGCCCCCCTTCGGCCCCGGCCTCACCTTCCCCGGCGGTCCTTGCCCCGCCCGGGTCGCCGCTTTCCGCCGCCCCTTCCGCCGCCCCGCCCGAGGCGCCTCCGCCCAGTGTTTCAAGGCAGATCGAGACGATTTCCTCGAACCGGGTGCGGGTCTTGATGATGGTGCAGGCGATGCGCGGATCCGAGTCGGCCTTGTCGGACGCGGTCAGCGCGATCATCGGAACCCCGGGCTGCAACCGGGCGACCGCGTCGATCAGCAGGGCGTCCGAGCCGTCGGCCTGGGCCGATTCCAGCAGTACGAGGTCATAGCGCCGCCGCGCGCGAAGCGCGTCGAGGCTGAAATGCCGGTCGGCGTGCACGATGTCCGCCTGCGCGCCGAACGACGCCGCGACGATCTCGGCGAAGTCGTGGTCGTCCTCGACATGCAGGATCAGCGGACGGCGGGGCGGCATGGCGGCAGGCCCCGCCGCCGGGCCATAGACCAGGCTCGGCCCCTGACCGCGGGCCGCGCCGCCCGTCTGCCCCGGCAGCGAAAGCGTCGACATCGCGGGATCGGTCACCCCGCCCCCCTCGGCCACAGCCGCCGGTCCGCCGTTCCCTGCGCCGCCGTTCTGACCCTCGGCATCGCCGGCGACCGGCAGCGTGAACCAGAAGACCGTCTCGCGCCCGGGGTCCGAGCGGAAACCGATCGTGCCGCCCATGCGCTCCACGATCTGCTTCGAGATGTTGAGGCCGAGGCCCGTTCCCCCCTTCTCGCGCGTGGCCGAGCTGTCGGCCTGGCTGAAGGGGCGGAAGATGCGTTCGTGAAACGCCGGGGGAATGCCGCTGCCATGGTCGGTGACCGAGACCCGCAGCGCCGCGCCGGTCCGGCCCAGCCGGACCTCGACGGACCCGTTGCGCTCGGAGAATTTCGAGGCGTTCGACAGGAGGTTCGCCATCACCTGCATGAACCGGTTCACGTCAAGCCGCCCACGCGGCAGGTCCGCCGGCGCGATCAGCCGCAGCCGCACGCCGAACTGGTCGGCATAGGGCTTGTTGTCGGCGATCGCCCGGGTGAGCAGCGCCTTCACATCTTCTTCGGTGAAGGCAAAGCGGATCTGCCCGGCGGCGACCTTCTCGAGGTCGAGGATGTCGTTGACCAGCGGGATCAGGCGGTCGCAGTTCTTCTGCGCGATCGTCAGAAGCCGCAGCACCCGCTCGGGCAGCTCTCCCGCCGGCGTGGTGTTCAGCACCAGGCTGATCGACCCGTTGATCGAGGTCAGCGGGGTGCGCAGCTCGTGGCTGACAGTCGAGACGAATTCGCTCTTGGCCTGATCGAGGCGGCGCTCCTCGGTCACGTCCATCTGCACGCCGATCAGCCGCAGCGCCCGACCCGAGGCGTCGCGCTCGGACGCCACGGCATGGGAGCGCATCCAGCGCCAGTCGCCCGTAGCCGTCTGCAGGCGGTAATCGCAGACCGAGGTCTCGCTCTCGCCGGCGATGCAGGCGCCGTCGGCGGCCTCCACGGCGGCGCGGTCGTCGGGGTGGATCCGGTCACGCCATTCCATCTGGGTCTCGATCGCGGCGTCGCGGTCGAACCCCATCAGGTCGCGCCAGGTGTCGGAGACGATGGATTCCCCGGTCACGAGGTCGACATCGAAGACGCCGATCTCCGCCCCCTTCAGCGCCACGTCGAGGCGGTGCTGGGTGTCGCGCAGCTGGGCCTCGATCCGCAGCCGCTCGGCCACGTTGCGCATCACCACGGTATAGCGGCGCTGGCGCTCCTCGGTGAGCCAGGGCCGGATCTGGATGTCCAGCGCCAGCCGCGCGCCGCTGCGCGCGGTCATGTGGACGATGCCGCGGAAGCCGGTGACATCGTGCGGATCGTCGGAGCGGGTGAAGTATTCCGCCGTTTCCCCGGCCAGCAGATCGGTCAGCTTCATCCCCGCAAGGTCTTCGCGGTGATAGCCGAACAGCCGCCCGATCGCGTCGTTCGCGGTCAGGATCCGCCCGCCGTCATCCAGCAGCGCGATCATCACCAGCGCAGTGTCGAGGATCGACCGGTTCTCCGTCTCGCGCTGCGCGATCTCGCGCGTCTTGCGCGCCACCGTCTCGCGGATCAGCTCCTCCCGGCGGGCGGTGGACAGCAGGAACGTCGCCAGAAGCAGGGTGAAGGCCAGCCCAGCGATCAGCACCAGCGCCGGGCTCAGCCTGTGCAGCCCGCGCTCATATTCCGGGGTCGAGCCCCAGCTGACGGTCCAGACCCGGCCCTGCAGCGGCACGCGCCAGCTGACGCGGTAGGCATGCCCCGCCATCGCGCCGGTCTCCCCCACGGCGGAACTGTAGAAGGGCCTGTGGGACAGGGGCGCGGGGTCGGTCGTCACCTCCCCGCCATCCACGCTTGCGCCCGCGTCGGCAAGCGGCCCGTCGTCTGCCAGCGTCAGCACCATGCCGCGCGTCAACCCCTCGGCGAGGCCGCGCGCTGTGAAGGTCAGGAAGGTGTACCCGACAAGCGCCCCCTCACGGTCGGCAGCGGTAAGGAGCGGCACCCCCGGCGCATAGACCGGATGCAGCAGCACGAACCCCGGCCCCAGCCCAAGCCGGGCCTCCCCGTCGGCGGGCAGGCGGGCGCTGAGTATGGTGTCGCCGCTCCTGCCTGCCCGCGCGGCGGCCTGTGCCACCGCTGGCAGCGCCGCGAAATCCATGCCCGCCAGTTCGGGGCGTTCGCTCTCCGGTGCAACCAGCCGGATCAGCGCGCGCGGACCGGGCGCCACGGGCTCGGCCGGGAACGGCCCGTAGGCGGGATCGCCCTGGTCGTGCACCTCGTCGAGATATTCTTGCATGCGCCCGGGCGGCACGAGCCGCGCGAACCCCATGGTCGCGACCCCCGGCAGGTGGCCCCGGCTGCGCAGCACGCCGATGAAGCGGCGCCAGTCGCCGTCGGTCACCTGGTCCGAGGCCCGCATCAGCGCGGTCGCTGCCTCGAGGCCGAACTCATAGGTCCCCAGCCGACCGCGCAGCGCCGCAAGCCCGTCATCGGCCAGCGCCGCGAACTGCTGACGGTTGTGTCGCGCCAGAAGCTCATTCGCCAGCGTCCAGCTTCCCCCCGACAGCGCCAGCGACAGCACCACGTAGAACAGCGCGCGGGGGCTGAACTGCGGCAGCGCCGCGCCGCGCCAGAAGATCAGGCTGCGCCCCCGCCACGGGTGAAGCAGCGCGAGAGGCACGAAGATGTAGACGCTTGCGACCCCGGCAAGCCAGCCGATCAGCAAGGTCGCCAGCATGTCGAAATTCGGTTGCAGATGGTCGATCAGCCCGGCGACATAGGCCGCCAGCAAAAGCGCGACCGCGACCACCGGCCCGGACAGGAGCAGCAGCACCGCGATCTCGCGGCGACGGTGCAACCGGATCGGCAGGCCGAACCGCGCCCGGACCAGCCGCGCCCCCAACTCGGACTGGATCGCGGCGATCGCCGCGACGATCAGGTCGCCCTGCACCACCATCATCTCGGCGCCATTGGGGTGGTTTGTGGTGCCATGCACCAGCGCCTGCGCCACGAACACCCCGAAGAAGGTGGGGATCCACGCCCCCGCCCCGCCCAGAAGCGCCGCCGCCAGCGCCGGGCCGGTGCCCAGGAACACCGCCCAGGACACGACGACGGGCAGCGCCACGGCGGGCCGCATCCAGATCTCGAACCCGGCGGCCGCGACGTAGTAGAGAAACAGCAAGGACCAGCGAAGCCGCGCGGCTCCGGCAAACCACGACGTCATGCGGCCGACCGTGCCGCGGTGCTGCCGGCCTTTGCGGGGATCGTGAAGGTGAAGGTGCTGCCCTCGCCCGGGACGGAACACAGCGTCACCTTGCCGCCATGCAGTTCGACGATGCGGCGCACGATGGCAAGCCCGAGGCCCGTGCCCCCTGCCCGGCGGGTCGACGAGCTGTCGGCCTGCTGGAATTCGCGAAACACCCGCTCGGTCATCTCGGCCGGAATGCCACAGCCGGTATCGACCACCGAGATCGTGACCATGCCGTCACGCGTCTTCGCCGACAGGGTGATCCCGCCGGCGTCGGTGAACTTGATCGCGTTGCCGACCAGGTTGATCAGAACCTGCCGCAGGCGCACCGGGTCGGCATAGACCTCATCCCCGCCCACCAGGGACGCCAGGGCCAGGCCCTTGCTCTCGGCCTGCGAGCGGAACTGTTCGATGACGTCGTCGACGATCAGCGCGAGCGGCAGCGACTCCCGCTCCATCTCCATCTTGCCGGCCTCGATCTTGGAAAAGTCGAGCAGGTCGTTGATCAGCAGCAGCAGATGGTTGCCCGACGTCTCGATCTTCGCCGCGCGCTGGGTGACCTCGGCGATGTAATCCTCGAGCATCTGGGGCGGGATCGGCGCGTCCGTCTGCCCGTCGGGCCCCAGACGCCGCAGCACGGGAGAGATCCGCCGATCCGACAGGAACCGCGCGAAGCCCAGGATCACGGTTAAGGGCGTGCGCAGCTCATGGCTCAGCACGCTGAGGAAATCCGCCTTCACGCGATTGGCTTCCTCGGCGACGTCCTTGGCCCGCTTGAGCTCGGTGATGTCGACGCGGAACCCCACGGTCCAGCCGTCGTCGGTGCGCCGCTCCGAGATCCTCAGCCAGCGGCCATCCGCCAGCTTCTGCTCGATGCGGCTGTCGGCATGGCGATGGGCGATCATGCGCCGGGCGATCCAGGCCTCCTCCTGCCCCACGGCATCGGCATACTGGCCCCGGCGCACCCCCTCGCGGATCATCTCCTCGAAGGTGACGCCGGGACGGATCAGGTCGTTCGAGATCGAATAGAACTCGTGGTACTTCTGGTTGCACATCACCAGCCGGTCCTCGGCGTCGTACAATGCGAAACCGTCGTCGATCGCCCCGATGGCGCGGGCCAGATGCTCGCGCGCGCTGCGGTGGCGGCGCCACAGGTGCTGTATCACCGCCGCGGCGATCAGCGCGCCCAGTGCCAGCGCGATCAGCGCGGCCCGGACCTGCATCGCGTCGGGCGCATGCGTCGCCCAGCCGCCGCGCGGGATCGCGGCAAGCTCCCAGCTGCCATGCGGCAGACCGATCTTCTGCACCAGCGGATGGTCTGCGAAGACCTCGGGCGGGCCCCAGAACACCGCCCCGCCCGTGCCACTTCCGTCGGGGCCGCGCAGCGCGTACTCGATGCCACTTTCGGGCGACGATGCCGCGGCAAGCCCGGTCCGGCGGTAGAAATCCTGGGCATCGATCACCAGCGACAGGATACCCCAGAACCGCGTCCCGCGGGTGGCGTCGCCACCGCCCGAACGCCCGGCCCCGCCCTTAACCCCGCCGGAATCGGCATCCGGCGCGTTCAGGAAGACCGGCAGGCGGACGATGAAAGCGGACTCGCCGTTCTGCACCAGCTTCACCGGCCCGGCGATGATCGTCCGCCCCAGGCGCCGCGCGGCATCCACCGCCGCGAACTGGTCGGGCGTATTGCGGTAATCCAGCCCCAGCACCCCGGCATTCCCCGCCGGCGGATAGACATAGCGCACCACAAGATCGGGCGCGGCGGCGATGTTGACGATCTCGGGGTTGTCGCGGATCAGGAAGCGCGCGATCGAGGCAAAGCGCTGCTGCGGCATCGCCGGATCGGCCTCGATCGCCGCCTCCAGCCCGCGCAGCATCAGCGAAAGCCCGGTCAGCCGCCCCTCGATACGGGCACGCTCGGCATCCATGCGCGAGGCGACCTCGGCCCGCTCGTCGGCGACGTACCCGGCGTTGCGCAAGGCGTCGAGATGCCAGACAAGAAACCCCGAGACCAGGGCAAGCGGCACGAGCACGAGGCCATAAGCCCGCAGCGCCGCCCACAGGCCGAACTTGCGCGACCAGGATTTCGCCGAGACCTTTGCGGCTGACCCAGAGGACGACCGGGAGGATGCAGGCGCCTTGGCGCGCCCGGACGGCCCGCCGCCCCGCGTCCTGACGCCGCCGGCCTCCGGGCTCCGCGTTTCCGCGCCCGGTTCGCCAGTGCCCAGTTCGCCTGCGCTTCTCTCAGCCGTCACATTGCCCGTGCCCGGCACCCGCAACCGGGCACCTGTATCATCCGCGGATCCGCACCCGCCCGCCGCCTGTCGCCTCGCCCCGTCAGGCGCGGACACCTCTGACGGGCCAACCTGCGCTTGCGGGACAAAACCTGATACCAACGGACCGTGCAGAAAGTCCGCAAACCTGCACCTGAAAGTTGCTTATCACTTTTCCTTCGGAGAGGGAATCATCCTTGACACTTCGCCCAAGTAGACCCCGGCGCGTTGCCCGGGAAGCACGGCGTTCCCCCCCTCCGGTCTTCGCCGCCCGAGCGCCCCATTCGGGAAAGATCCGGTTACACAATGTTGACTAGAAAAGTCGGTTTTCAGTTGCCAAGTATCACTGCAGGTGATGTAACCACATCAGGCCGCGCCAGGCGCCGGCCTTCAGGACGGAGCAGGCAGATGAAGATCGACCGCACCCAGGAAACGACAGGAAGCTTTCCGCTTGGAAAGGCTTCCAAGGGCTACTGCGGCTGCATCGACCGGATCTCCCCCTGCGAGGATTGCCCCGGCCTTCCCGCCGCCGAGATCGAGCGCCGCCTGATCGAACTGGGCTTTGTCGAGGGCGCCCAAGTCACCATCCTGCACGAGGGGCTGTTCGGACGCGATCCGATCGCCGTGCGCCTGAACGGGTCGACCGTGGCGCTGCGCCGCCGCGAGGCGATGGCCATCCTGACCCGCTGATATCGCATCATGCCTGACGGATCCCAACAGCCGTTGCGCCGGCTGGCGCTGGTCGGCGTTCCGAACTGCGGCAAGACCGCGCTCTTCAACGCGCTGACAGGCTCGCGCCAGAAGGTCGGCAACTATTCCGGCGTCACGGTCGAACGCAAGGCCGGCAGCGCGCGCACCCCCTCAGGCTATCCGCTCGACGTGGTCGACCTGCCCGGCACCTATTCCCTGCGCGCCCGTTCGCCCGACGAGGAGGTGACGCGCGACGTCGTCCTCGGGCGCCGCCCGGATGAGCCCCTGCCCGACCTTCTGCTGGCCGTGGCCGACGCGACCAACCTGCGTTCGGCGCTGCGGCTGGTGATCGAGCTGAAACGGACCGGGCGACCGATCGTCCTTGTCCTCAACATGATCGACATCGCCCGCCACCGCGGCATCGGCATCGACACCGCCGTACTGCAGGAGGCACTGGGGATCCCGGTGCTAACCGCCACCGCCGTGCGCCGCGCGGGCATGGAAGACCTCTGGGCTCGGCTCGAGGCGCTGGCGGCTTCCGGCGTGCCGGTCCCCACCGAGAACCTGTGGTCGGAGCCCGGCGCGCTCGACCTGCGCGCGATCCAGAAGCAGGCCGACGCGATGATCGCCCGGGCGGTCACGCAACCGCCGACGGCCAACGACCTGAGCGCGAAGATCGACGCGGTGCTGCTGCACCCGGTGGCCGGGCTGGTGATCCTGCTCGCGCTGCTGTTCGTGATGTTCCAGGCGGTCTTTACCTGGGCCACCCCGGCGATGGATGCGATCTCGGCCGGGTTCGACGCGCTCGGCGCCTTCGTGCACGCGACCGTGCCGCCGGGTCTGGTGGAATCCTTCCTCCAGAACGGGGTGATCGCGGGGGTGGGCTCGGTTCTGGTGTTCCTGCCGCAGATCCTGATCCTGTTCCTGTTCATCCTGCTTCTGGAAGACCTGGGCTACATGGCCCGCGCGGCCTTCCTGATGGACAGGATCATGGGCGGCGCGGGGCTGCACGGGCGGGCGTTCATCCCGCTGTTGTCGTCATTTGCCTGCGCCATTCCGGGGATCATGGCGGCGCGCGTGATCGACAGCCGCCGCGACCGGCTGGCGACGATGCTGGTCGCGCCGCTGATGACCTGCTCGGCGCGGATCCCGGTCTACACGCTGATCATCTCGGCCTTCATCCCGCACAAGTCGGTGCTGGGGATCTTCAGCCTTCAGGGCCTCGTGATGTTCGGGCTCTATGCCATGGGGATCTTCTCGGCGCTGGCGGTGTCCTTCGTCGCCAAGTTCCTGTTCTGGCGCCGCGCCCCCTCTCCGCCGTTCATGCTGGAGCTGCCGGATTACAAGATGCCCCGGATCAAGAGCGTGGCGATCGGGCTGTGGACGCGGGCGCGGATCTTCGTCAAGCGCGCGGGCACCACGATCTTCTTCGCCACCGTGGCGATCTGGGTGCTGGCCACCTTCCCCGGCCCGCCCGCCGGCGCGACGGAACCCGCGATCACCTACAGCTTCGCCGCGATGATCGGCAACCTGATCCACCCGATCCTGGCCCCCGTGGGGTTCAACTGGGAAATCTCGGTGGCCCTCGTCCCCGGCATGGCCGCGCGCGAAGTGGCGGTGGCCAGCCTCGGCACGGTCTACGCCATCTCGGGCGGGGGCGACGTGCAGATCGGCCACGTGCTGGCCCAGCAATGGAGCCTTGCGACCGCACTGTCGCTGCTGGCGTGGTACATTTTCGCGCCGCAATGCATCTCGACGCTGGCGGTGATCAAGCGCGAGGCAGGCGGCGCGCGCTGGATGTGGCTGACCTTCGGCTACATGTTCGTGCTGGCCTACATGGCGTCTTTCCTGACCTACAACATCGCCGTGGCCCTGGGCGCGGGCTGAGCCATCGCCCCGCCTGACAGGCGGGGGCCGCACCACGGCCCCTGCCCTTGCACAGGCCTCAGTCGCTCAGCAGCGATCCGGCCAGCGTGCCCGAGGCGATCTCGGCCTTGCCGACCTTGCAGTAGCTCTGCGCATCGCCCGGGGTGACGCCCTTGGCGGCCAGCGCCTTGTCGGCCCGGGCATGGATCTCGGCCTTGGCCGCGGGGTCCTTGAGGAACGCCTTGATCTGATCGCCGCTGTAGCCCTGCTGAAGCGCGTAGGATTTCAGCTGCTCCGCCTTGAAGAAGGCGGTGATGGTGCGCCCGGAGATCGAGGGGCACTGATGGCGGATGACATCGGCGATGCGTGCCTGGGTCAGCGATTCCATGACATGCGCGTTCTTGGTCAGCGGCACGGTGGGCGCGGTCTGCGCCACGGCCTGCTGACCGGCGAAGAGACCTGCCGAAAGAAGCGCCGCCAGCACTGGCACCGCGAGAGCGGCCCGCCGCGCGGGATGGAGAGGTTTCGCAATCGTCATCTGATCCTCGCTTCCTGGCCTGCCGTTTCCGGTCTGCCGTTCCTGATCTGCCGTTTCCGGTCTGCGGTCGAGCACCGTCCGGGCATAGGGCCGGATATAGGGGCGCGTCGGCACGGTTTCATCTTGCGCAGTCCGGGGACGGCAGGATCCCGCGTTCCGTCGCACCGGACCGCACATCAGTGCCGAAACGCGCCCGCCGACGCTGGTGGAGCCCGCACGATTTCGTGATAACGCGTTTTGTGAAATAATTTTTCGACGGATGGCACGCGGCCGTGCGTAAGCCAGAGACTGCGCAAGTCAGGACACGGGCCCCCAGGCCCCAAGAACGGATGGACAGCGAATGACCAGGGGACAGGTGACCGGAGGACAGGTGACCGGAGCAAGGACGATACGGCGGGCGGGATGCCTCGCCTGCGCCGCCGCGATCGCGGTCGCCACGGGACAGGCCGCGATCGCCCAGCGTGCGGGCGGCAAGGCCACCGGACCGACCTCGGTCGGGGTGGTGACGCTGTCGGATGGTCAGGTCCCCTATCAGGTGACGCTGCCGGGCCGGGCCGTGGCCTACGAGCAGGTCGACATCCGCCCTCGGGTCGAGGGCGTGGTGGAGGAGATCCCCTACAAGCCCGGACACAAGGTGGCGAAGGGCGATGTGCTCTTCCGCATCAACCGCGACGACTACCAGGCCACGGACGATGCCGCAAAGGCCTCGGTCGCACAGGCCGAGGCCTCGCTGAAGGCCGCGCAACTGACGCTCGACCGCTACAAGTCGCTGGAGAACAAGGGCATCACGGCCGAGCAGGTCTCCACCGCGCAGGTCGCCGTGGCCGAGGCAAAGGCCACGCTGCTGTCGGCCAAGGCCAGCCTCGACACCGCGGACCTGAACCTTGACCGCACGGTGATCCGCTCTCCCATCACCGGCATTCCCGACGTGGCCAGTGTCTCGGTCGGGGCGCTGGTGACGGCGAACCAGACCACGGCACTGACCACGGTGACGCGCCTCGACCCGGTCTATGTCGACGTCGAGGAATCGATCCAGCGCATCAACCAGGTCCGCGACGAGATCGCGGCCGGCCGGCTGAAGGCGGGCGACACGCTGGACGTCAGCCTGAAATTCGACAGCGGCCCCGATTACAAGGGCAAGGGCACGCTCGTCTCTCCCGGGGCCACGGTCTCCACCTCGACCGGCACCACCACCTTCCGGTTCCAGTTCGACAACCCCGACCGGCGCATCCTGCCCGGCATGTTCGTGCGGGTTGACGTAACGCTGGGCACCGTCAACGCGATCCTGGTGCCTCAGGGGCCCACCTCGCGCGACGGCAACGGCGACCTGACCGCCTTCATCGACAAGAACGGCGAGGCCAGCCAGGTGAAGCTGACCACCAGCGGCACCTACCAGAACAGCTGGATCGTGACCGGCGGGGTGAAGGCTGGCGACAAGCTGATCGTCGACGGGCTGACCAACCTGCGCGACAAGGAAAAGATCAAGACCGTGCCGGTGACGATCTCCAAGGACGGCGTGGTGACCGAGGTCAAGGACGCCGCGGGCAGCACCGGTGACAGTACGGACGCCAGTACGGACGCCAGCACCAAGGACGGCGCCGACGCGACGTCCACGACCCAGAAGACCGGGAACTGACATGGGCACGTTCTTCATCGGCCGCCCGGTCTTCGCCTGGGTCCTCGCCATCATGACGGTGCTTGCCGGCGCGGCGGCGATCCAGCTTCTGCCGGTCACGCAATACCCGTCGATCGCGCCGACCGAGATCCACATCTCCGCCACCTACTCCGGCGCCTCGGCCCAGACCGTGGAAAACTCGGTCACCCGGGTGATCGAGGACGGGCTGACCGGCCTCGACGGCATGATCTACATGGAAAGCAGCTCCACCCAGGGCTCGTCCAAGATCACCGTGACCTTCGACAACTCAGTCGATCCGGTCACCGCGCAAAGCGATGTGCAGACCCAGGTCAGCCAGGTCGAGCGACAGCTGCCCTCGTCTGTGCAGACCGCGGGTGTCTCTGTGCGGCGGCAATCCTCGTCGATCCTGATGGTCGGCTCGCTGATCTCGACCGACGGGAAATACACCACGGCAGAGCTTGGCAACATCCTGACCAACGTCGTGGAAAGCCCGATCGAGCGGGTCTCGGGCGTCGGCGGGGTGCATATCTTCGGGTCGGGCTACGCGATGCGGATCTGGCTCAACCCGATGTCGCTGGCGCGCTATCAGCTTACCCCCAACGACGTGGTCGACGCCGTCTCGGCGCAGAACACCAACGTCTCGGTCGGCTCGCTCGGGGCGCAGCCCACGACCGAGGGCCAGCAGTTCACCGCGACCATCACCGCGCAGAGCCAGCTGACCACGGTCGACGAGTTCAAGAACATCCTGCTCAAGACCACCAGCGACGGCGCCACGGTGCGGCTGGGCGACGTCGCCCGCGTCGAGATCGGGCAGGAAAGCTATGGCGGCGGCTCGCGCTTTTCCGGCGAGCCGGCGGCGGGCTTCGGCGTGCAGCTGGAAACCGGCGCCAACGCGATCACCACCTCGAAGGCAGTTCAGGCCGAGCTCGACAAGCTGTCGGGCGCGCTGCCTGCGGGGACCGAATTCAAGATCGCCTACGACACCTCTCCCTTCGTTGAGCTCTCGATCCAGCAGGTCTACCACACCCTGATCGAGGCGGCGGTGCTGGTCTGCCTCGTGCTGCTCGCGTTTCTGCACACCTGGCGCGCGACGCTGGTGCCGCTGATCGCGGTGCCGGTGGTCCTCATGGGGACCTTCGCGGTGCTCTACCTCGCCGATTACTCGATCAACACGCTGACCATGTTCGCCATGGTGCTGGCGATCGGCCTGCTGGTCGACGACGCCATCGTCGTGGTCGAGAACGTCGAGCGCCTGATGCATGAAGAGGGCCTCGGCCCGTTCGAGGCGACGCGCAAGTCGATGGGACAGATCACCTCGGCGCTCTTGGGCATCAACGTGGTGCTGTCGGCGGTGTTCCTGCCGATGGCGTTCTTCGGTGGCGCGACGGGGGTGATCTACCGCCAGTTCTCGATCACCATCGTCACCGCGATGACGCTGTCTCTGGCGGTCGCGGTGATCCTGTCGCCGGCGCTCTGCGCGCGCCTCCTGAAACCCCAACACGGAGAGCCCCGGTTCGCCCCCGCGCGCTGGTTCAACCACGGCCTCGCGCGGGTCACCGGCTTCTACACCGGTACCGCGCGCGGACTGTCGCGGCGGCTCATCCTGTTGCCGGTGATCTTCGCCCTGATCATCGGCGGCGCCTGGATGATCTACGGCCGGATGACCTCGTCCTTCCTGCCCACCGAGGACCAGGGCACGCTGATGACCATCGTCACCCTGCCCGAGGGGGCGACCACGCAGCAGACCCTCGACGTCGTGAAGAAGGTCGAGAATTTCTACCTGACCAAGGAAAAGGACGCGGTCACCTCGACCTTCGCCGCGCTCGGCTTCGGCTTCGGCGGCACCGGGCAGAACCACGCGATGCTGTTCGTGAAGCTCAAGGATTTCTCGGAACGCGAGGGACACGCCGACCTGGCCGCCGGGGCGCTGGCGCAGAAGGCCAACGCCTATTTCCGCTCGATCCGCGCGGGACAGGTCTTCGCGACCCAGCCCCCCGCGATCCACGGCATCGGCAACACCGGCGGCTTCTCGATGTACCTTGTCGACCAGAGCGGCAAGGGATCGGTCGCGTTGCAGGCAGCGGCCAAGCAGTTGCAGGAAGACGCGGCCGACGACCCGATCCTGTCGTCGGTGCGCGCGGATTCGACCGAGGACCAGGCTGCCCTCAAGATCAGCATCGACCAGCAGAAGGCCGAAAGCTTCGGCCTGACGCTGAGCGACATCAACTCCATGCTCTCGGTGATCTTCGCGGGCGACGACGTGAACGACTTCCTGCTCGGCACCCAGCTTCTGCCGGTCTATGTGCAGGGCGAGGCCGCCAACCGGATGCAGCCCAAGGACATACAGGACTGGTACGCGCGCAACTCGGACGGCGAGATGGTGCCGTTCTCCGCCTTCGTCACCACGTCTTGGAGCCCGGTGCCCCCGACGCTGGAACGCTATGACGCGACCTCGGCGGTGCAGATCTCGGGCTCGCCCGGCACGGGCTATTCCTCGGGCGAGGCGATGGACGAGATGACCAAGCTGGTCGACGCCATGCCCGGCGGCTACGGCACCGCCTGGACCGGGATCAGCTACCAGGAACGCCAGTCCGGATCGCAGGCGCCGTTGCTCTACGCGCTTTCGGTGCTGGTCGTGTTCCTTGCCCTCGCCGCGCTCTACGAGAGCTGGTCGATCCCCTTCGCGGTGATGCTGGCGGTGCCGGTGGGCATGCTGGGCGCGGTGGCGGCGGCCTATTTCCTCGGCCAGTCGAACGACGTCTACTTCAAGGTGGGCGTGCTGACGACGATCGGCCTCGCCGCGCGCAACGCCATCCTGATCGTCGAATTCGCCGAGCAACTGCGCAAGCAGGGCCGCGAGACGCTTGAGGCCGCGATCGAGGCGGCGGGCCTGCGGCTCAGGCCGATCCTGATGACCTCCTTCGCCTTCATGCTGGGCGTGCTGCCGCTGGCCACCTCGTCCGGCGCGGGCGCGGCAGCGCAGAATTCCATCGGCATCGGCGTGCTGGGCGGGATGATCGCCTCGACGGTGATCGGCATCTTCCTCGTCCCTGCCTTCTATGTTCTCATCCGCAAGCTGACCACGGTCAGGTTCAGGCGCAAACCGGAGACACCATGACGCTGACCCGCCCCCTCGCCCTTCTGACCGCCCTTTCCGTGGCGGGCTGCGCCGCGGGACCGGATTACAAGGCGCCCTCGATCGCCCTGCCCGCCGCCTATGTCCAGGGCGGCAAGGGATCGGCCGGCGACGTCGGCACCCAGGCCTGGTGGCGTGACTACCGCGACCCGGTGCTGAACACGCTGGTAGCCCGCGGCCTGACGCAGAACCTGTCGATCCAGACCGCGATCGAACGCGTCGCCGAGGCTCAGGCCACCTTGCGGACCACCGGTGCCGCCGCCCTGATCAGCGGCAGCGCCTCGGCCTCGGAGACCCGCGCCAAAAGCTCGACCGGCGTGACCGGCACAACGAAAAGCGCGGGCTTCAGCCCCTCGCTGGTGATCGACCTCTTCGGCGGCGAGGCCCGCACCCGCGAACAGGCGCTGGCCCAGCTGCAGGCCTATCAACTCGACGTCGGCGAGGCCCGGCTGACCTTCCTGTCGTCGCTGGTGTCGAACTACATCGACGCGCGCTACTATCAGAACGCCATCGCCATCACGAGGGCGACGATCAAGTCGCGCGAGGAAACCCTGCGTATCACCCGTGCCCAGCTCAACGCCGGTACCGGGACCGAACTTGACGTGGCTCAGGCCGAGGCCGCGCTCGCGCAAAGCCGGGCCTCACTGCCGTCGCTGGTGACGGGCTATTACGGCGCCGTCTACGCCATGGCCACGCTGCTGGCCGAACCGGCGGGGCCGCTGGTCAAGACCATGAACCGCGGCGCGAGCCAGCCCTCCCCCCGGGCCAACACCTCGGCCGGGGTGCCCGCAGACCTTCTGCGCAACCGCCCCGACGTGCGCGCAGACGAACGCAGCTATGCCGCCGCCGTCGCCGCGATCGGCATCGCCGAGGCCGACCGCCTGCCATCGCTCACCCTGTCGGGGACGATCACCACCTCGACCAACCCGACCTGGAGCTTCGGCGCCTCGCTGCTTGCCCCGATCCTCAGCCAGCCGGCGCTGGCCGCCGCCGCCGACGCCAAGATCAGCGCCGCCAAGCAGGCCGAGCTGACGTGGAAGTCCGGCGTCCTGAGCGCGGTCCAGGACGTGCAGTCGGCCGAGACCTCCTACATCCAGTCGCGCGCCTCGGTCTCGACCGCGCGCGACGCGGTGAAGGCCTACGAACGGGTGGTCGCGCTGTCGCGCCAGACCTACCAGGCCGGGACGACGACGCTGATCGACCTGCTGACCAACGAGCGCTCCCTGTCCAGCGCGCAGCTCACCCTGGCCTCGTCGCAACAATCGCTGGCAGCCGACTGGGCGACGCTGCAGATCGCCGTGGGCCGCGGCTGGCGGCTCGGGCCGCTCGCCCCCGCCACGGCCCCCTCCGGCACCCCGTCCGGCACTCAGGCCGAGGCTACGGCCAACTGAGGGCGGAACCGGCCCGATCCCCCACACGCCAAGGGCGATCGGGCCGCACCGGTACGCCGCTTCTTGCGCATTGCACTGGCGTAGGCCGCAGGATGGACCTATCTTCACTCGCTGTGCCCTCAAGGAGAACCTATGCCGGTCTCGAAGAACTTCGCCCTGCCCGACACGCTGATTGAGTACTGCGAACACTCCTCAATCGCCCTGACCGTCGCGGACGCGATGCGCGAGGATCAGCCGCTGGTCCTGGCCAACGACACCTTCCTGCGGCTGGTCGGCTACGGTGCAGACGAGGTGCTGGAACGCAACTGCCGCTTTCTCCAGGGCCCCGACACCGGCGAGGACGAGCGCGCCAAGGTCAGCGCCTTCATCCACGACGACACGATCGAGGCGCAGCGCTTCCGCATCGTGAACCACCGCAAGGACGGTACGTCGTTCGACAACTTTCTCTTCATGTCACGACTGCGTGACGAGCTGGGCGAAACCCGGCTGTTCCTGGGCGCGCAATTCGACCTGACCAAGGCGCAGCGGCGCAGCACGGTCGTGCATTACAACGACGATCTTGAAAAAAATGTAAGCGATATCAACGCAGTATCGAAAGGCTTCGGCATGGCGATGATCGACTCGGCGGGCGTCATCTCGCGCAGCATCTCGATGCTGGCGACTATGGCGTTTCGACAGAGCTGACCGGGAAATCCACATAGCTATGTCACAGTACATTGCGCCGTCCGTAGCTCCCTATAGAACCGGACCGGGGGGCGATCCGCTGGGGTCTGCCCTCCCTCCTCACAGGCGCGCGCGCGCAGCTCATCGGGACAGGACATGACGGCAGGCTCGGGGGCGGCAGAAGGTCCGCTCTACATCGTGGGTATTGGGGCGTCTGCCGGGGGTCTTGAGGCGATCCGCGA
>NZ_PHSN01000042.1 GCF_002871005.1 Acidimangrovimonas sediminis | reverse complement strand
CTTGGAAAATGGGCGCCAAAAACGCCCGAATGGGCTATTTATGCTTAGCTATACATCAACTGTCGAACCCATGAATATTTGTCCATTGGCGGCTTTTGGGTCTAGCTAAGTCTTTGAAAAATAATAGGCGAAATCACAGGAACTCACCCTGAGGCGAAGAGATGACCATTTCACCCAGAGAAAATGACCATCGAAAGTTCGCAAAAAAATGCCGCCCGAAGGCGGCATGGTCTGGTTCTTGGCGGCAGGTCAGGTCGTGCTGGTCAGTCCATCAGGAAGTAGGAGTCTTCTGAGAGACCTGGCGGCGGAGTTGCGATCAGAGCCTTGATCTCGTCCGGGTCGACGACCACCGCCGCGAAACCGTGCTCCCCCCTCACGCGATAAACGCGCTTAAGATGGCCGAGAAATATCAGCTCGAGAATGACCTTTACCCGCGACCGGGATTTTTCTGCCGACTTGGATAGATCGACGAAGCCTTCGGGCGCTTCGTCGATGGCCGGAAAGTTTGCCTCGAGAAATCGCAGGATCGACTGCACACCCAGACCGTCCACGGCCTTGCCAACCTTGCTTTCGAGGGCGCGGTGATCCTGCACGCGGTTCAGCTTTCCGATCTCGATGAGGATTGCGACCAGCGGACGTGAGGCTCCGAGCAAGTCTGGTAGGCGGCTCACCGGAACGGCATGTTTCACGATGTCGATCAGATCGCGAGCGGCAGTGTAATCGACTACGGGTCGGTTGCTCGCATGTGCGACCTCTTCCTCGTTCAACATGCCTGCCACCTTGAGGACGTTCCGAAGCGTTCTGGCGTCAAGACACTCGGCTTTGGCGATAGATGCCACGCTGGACAGATGGGGATCCATAACCGGCTCTCCAAAAAGCATATGCCCCTTGCGGAGTGGGGTTGTCTCGATGATCACGTCCCTGACCATTGCGCGGATGGGCCCGGGGTCCTTGGAGAGCCGGCTGCTCGAAAGCCAAGCATGCAGCATGCCAAAGGCGGCCCGCGGTGCGGCCCTTTTCCTCTTGGAGACTGAGCTGCGCGCCATCAGGTATTCCCGGATCGCAGAGGCGCCCTGAGACACAATCGGCCATCCCGCGCGCCCCGCCGCATCCCACATGTCCTCGGTCATTTCGGACGCTTTCAGCTCCGGTCCGAAGGCTTCCAGGGCGCCGAGCATCTCGGTCGCGCGAACCGCTTGATCGATATCCTGACCGTCCAACCATGCGGGGCCTGACTGCGCATCCAGACGCTCCATCGTGTAGGCCTGAAGGGGAGAAACGGCGCGCGCGTGATATGGCGCCTTCAGCTCAGTCGCGATCATGGCGGTCATTGCCTGCAGCTCATGAGCAATGTCGTCCCATCTCTTCGAACGCAGGTCCCGAAGAGGGGAGCCGTGGAGCGGGCAAGTCCGAACCGGAGCAAGACGCCAGATGAGGCGGTGACGGATGGTGGCGCCGGGAATGCGTGCCCCAGTCCGATCTTCTTCGAGGCAGACTGGGCAGGCCCGGGTAACTGGACCGGTGGTGAACTCGGCTGCGAACTCGAGCTCTCGCAGCCGGTAGCGCCGCCTACCGATCGCGCTGATCGTGTTGCGCAAAACGGGTGCAGGATCGTATCCCGCCTTGCGGCAGAGGCGCACCACGGCATTTCCTTCCCCTCGCGCAAGCTCCGCGAGGGGAATGCCGAGATCGGTCAGGAACGGCATGACGCGACCTCGGGTGTGGAAAGCAGCCTGCCGCGCTGCCCACGACAGCGGGGTCTCATTGGGGACAAATGGAACCATAGGGAAGAGAGTGGTCATGGGGCTGCCCTCACCGCTTCTTTGATTGAGGACGGTCGTCCTCGTCGTCAGGATCGGTTTTCAGCAGCCAATAGTGCTTGGCGTAGAAGACGTTCTCGGCGGCTGTGCAGGCCTCGTTCATCGCGTAGGCGGCAGCGAAATGCCCGATGTCCAGATCTTCATCGCCGCGCTCGATGGCGATTTCCACGGCCTGAAGCAGCAGTTCCAAGGCTCGCCCGAAACGATAGCGTGCGCCGTGGAAGATACGCCCGATCAGATCCGCTTCGGCCGGCCCCTCTAGACCAACGCGCTGACAATACTGCGCGATGACATCACGGAAACTGTCGCCATCGATCTGCTCAACCAAATCGGGCAGAACCATCGCGGTGAACCGGCGCTTCACCTGGGGGTCTGTGCGAATGACCTTGGCGAGATCTTCCGTGCCAGACAGGACCACGATTACGGCATCTTCCCCCTGCATCAGTGACTTCAGCGCGCGGAGGATCAGCTTGCGGTCGGCGCAGAACAGATCCTGTGCCTCGTCAATCCAGAGAACCGAGATCCCAAGAAGCTGCAGGCGATGGCGGAGATCCTGCCAGAGCGACCAAGCCTCCTTCCGCGGATTGGCGTCGGGATAACCACTTTCCTCCAGCAGCGCGAGCGTCATGGCCTTGAACGTTGCCGGGCTTGGCACCGGACATCCAAGATAGCGCGGCCGCCCGTACTCCCCGTGCTGCAACACGCTGAGTTTGGCCAGCGTGCGATCCATCAGATGTGACTTCCCACTCCCCGGGCTCCCGACCAGCATGACGCCACGGGTTTCCCCGGTTCGCGTGAAGCGTTTGGCGACAGCAGTCAGGTGCCCTTGTTCGTCTTTGGCGAGGAGGCGGGTGAGGTGGGATGCCGCTTCGGCATCGCGAGCGGAGCCGATGTGGAGGTGACGCACACGCTCCAGCGCGTTCTCGGCGGATTCTGCAGTGGTCATGATCAGTCCTCCTCGATCGTCATGTTGGACTTGGGCGAGGTGCCGCGCTCCATCTTGGCCGCCTTCGCAGGTTTGGTGGTTTTCTCAGGTGCCATGGTCAGTTCGGAGGAGCTGGGGATCTCAGTACCAAGGCCCCCTTCCGCCGAACGCAGCTCCTTGGGTTCAACGAACTCGATGCTTGCCAGAAGCTTTTTCTCGTCCCTTGCAAAACGCTGCTCGGACCAGTCCTCCAGATTGAGACCAGCGTTGGCCATCGCTGCATCGTTCCGCGCCTTGATGGCCTTGATGGCCTCACGGACGGCTGCATTGTCCAGGCGGTTTGCCTTCGGGTTGCCATCGCGGACATGACGCACAGCCGTCAGCCAGGTCTGAGCCGCAACGCCCCGCAGCGTCGGATCCAGAGCGGGGACCTCGTACCAAGCCTTGCCCCACAGGACCGAGATGGCGCCGACGTCCTTGGGGTGCCAGCGCACCGCAACCTTTCCGGGGGCCTCGCGGCGCAGGTAATCTTGGATCACCTCGGACTGGTAACGCACGCCCAGGATGGTGATGCCGTTTTTGTCCAGGCGATATTCCCGTTGGTGACCGAAGCACAGCCGCGTCATCTCTGCGTCCGGGGGAGGGGTGACACCTTGATGCTTGGACATCCGGCGCCAGGCCTTGACCGGCGTTTCCCCCCCCAGCCCGTGGTGAGGCGTGTTGTGGTAGATGTCGATTACCCAGCGCAGCAATGCGAAGGTGAAGTCATCCAAGGTCAGAGCGGCGCGCTTCTCGGGATCGGCATCGCCCTTTTCCATGATGCTTGAGAACGTGTGGCCAGACAGACGCGGAGCGAAGTCACTCGAGAAGCTACCGAAGGCCCGCTCAATCGTCCCGCGGTTTTCCGGCACTCCGTTCATCGCCATTTCCCACATCACGCCGAGGTCCTCAGCGGCCATGCGAAAGCGCAGCGACTTGAAGGCAGCCCCGCCATCGAAGACGATCAGCTCGGGCGTGCCGTGCATGTCCCAAGGCGTCAGCGATCCGACGGCATCGGCCCACGCTCCTTTGTCGGTCGTGATCATCTGCAAGAGCTGAACGGCCGCCTCGGAATTTGCGGAACGGCTCAGGACCATGCCAACGATGCAGCGCGTGGCGCAGCAGATTGCTGCTGTCAGCGTCCAGCGATCCTTACGCTTGACCTTCTCCTTGTGGCGCGGGTCTTTCTCGTCGCCCTTGATGTAAAGGCCGATTTGGCGCCTCTCTTCCTCGGTCAAGATGCCATAGATCTCGGTGCTCTCGAGGAGCGTCGAGACGTCTACCGTCCATTCGTCGATCTCGACGCGTTCGAGCGGACGGGTCGCGCTGACGCCATTCAGCACGGGCCGGAACTTCTTGCGCGCGGCGGCTTCGCCATTGCGGGCGACTTCCACGCGAAACGGGTCCAGGGCCCGGATTGCTCTGCGAACAGTCTCGCGGCTTGGCACGTTCAGACGGTCTTCTTTGGCGCATCCCTCGTTACGCTGATCAATTGCCATCCGCACGTTCTCATAGACGTGCTGCATCGTCGGTTTGTCGCGCGACAGATACTTCTGCACTTCCTTCCGCATGATTGCAGTGGCTTCGGGATCGAGCCGTGTCCCCCGCCATCCGCGCTGGTCCATAGTATCCAGATGGCCGATCAGGTTCAGATCGTTGCGCTCTGCAAGCCACCTACGCAGCGTGCGGGGGCTCGGCGCCTCACCCAAGTTCTCGGAGGGCAGAATGCCCATTGCTCCGGAGGGGGCGCGCTTGGACGCCAGTTGCGCCGCACGGCCAACCAGAGTGTCCATGGAGGCTGCGATGGAGTCATCTGTGAATTTCATCAGATTTTCGCGGTTCAGCTCGATTGCAGCCTCGCAATAGGCATCCTTGCGCACAAACCGCCGCAGCGGCCGCCCCGAGAGCGTCGTGAGCGGAGCGGATTGCCTCAACTGGCGCTTCCGCGAGGCCTCCGGGTCGAAATAATCACGCTCGACACGGATACGGCCAAGGCTTCCCAGGCGGGCGAGATCGCTATGCGAGAACTGCTGGCAAAAACCCGTCTCGTCGTCTCGCGTCAGGGCGACCCCGACTTCGGTTTCCATGTGGAGGCGGAAAGCCATGCCGTCGATGGTAACACGGTCGAAGGGGCGGAAGGCGTAGCGGGCGTTCTGAGAACTGAAGGAGAGGTCCATTTTGAAAGTCCTTTATCGGTGATTGGAGCTGCAAAAGGCAGCAGGAGAGAATGCGGTGGCCGAAGGGCACCGTCTGGGTGGTTGGTGAGGGATGTGTCGTCAGGGGGGGGGGGGCGGCGCTTTTGCCTTCAGTACCTCAGTCGTAGAACGTCGCTTCCGGCCCCTGAGCCCGGCGCGGTCATGCGGAGAACTCCTTTGTTTTGAAGACCAGGCTGCTGTGGGTGATGCGCTCGTGGTGCAGCGTCTGGAGATGCCCGGACCTGATCAGCCGAACGAGTGCACGGAAGCCCATGCCGTCGAGACGGGTCTGCTCGACAAGCCGGCCGATCGCGACGACACCGGTCATCTGACCGACGACGTCCTTGGCAACGGGATCTGCGAAGCAGTCCGGTCGCCGAACGGAATGGAAAAGCTTCGCGTTGTAGAGTTCGGCAGGGCAGATGTCCCGCTCAGTGAACAGGCGGAAGTCATGCAGGACACCTTGGTCAATGGCCTGTTCCTTTACCCTGACCAATTGGGCCAGATATGCGTCTTTCACCCGCGCCAGAGGCCGCACGGCATAGCCGACAACGGTCCCGTCGCGCTCGGTGGCCACGAGGTCGATGTAGTGCTTGTGGATTTCGCCGTCTTGATCGAACCAGTCGAAGCGCACCTGTTCAACGAGGTCGATTACTTCGGGCCGCGCCGCCAGCAGTAGGCTAGCGTTTGCTTCGTGGTGGCTTTCGACTCCCACGCGACGGCCAGGGCCATCGCTGCCGGGGCCGGAATTCAAGACGATACCTCCGGTGAAGTGTTGGGTCGAACCGACCTGGGTGGCACGGTCGCCGAGGCTGAATTCGGGAAGGCGGACGCCGCCGCCGATGGAAAGGTCAGACATGATTTCTCCCGCCCCGAGAACATGGCTGTCTCGGGCTATGACAATCTTTGAAGTTTGCGGAGTGCCGTCCTTGTCCTGAGGATAGCGAAATGCTAACCGGCAGGTGCAATACAGGGATCGGGCTTTCGCACGATTCATCTGGGCGCCAAGCGCCTCGATCTGGTTTTGGGTGTTCGAGCCTCTTTGGACAGTTTCTTCCGATGAGCGCCTGTATCCTGGTTGGAACTGAGTGATCAGAACCAGATCAGGAGATCAGCCGCATATTCGGGAACTGCCCATAGGCGCTGTCTGCACAGGGTGTCCAGACCGCCGGGATTGCGGGATTTCGAGGCCTGAATTTTCGCAAATTCTGGCCTCAAGATCTGGAATGCGCCGGACTCCCATTTTTCGCGTCAGGTCGAGGCCTTGCGAAAAATCGGATTCCGTGTGTTCGTTATCTCGCGAAATACGGGCGATTTTTCCCTCAAGATGATGATGTTTTTTCATTTTCATCTGGATAACTCTGTGGATAGTCGAGAAAGCCGCCCGATTTGGCTGAGCAAGTTTTGAAATTTCTCTGATTCAGAGAAGCAGATTTCGCCTGTGATTCGGTCCGGCGGGCCTGGAAGGCGACCACATTCCGTCAGGTCGCGCCGCTTCCGGTGAGCTGGGCAAGCCGTATGAACAGCGCGTCCGATATGATTGCGCGCCGCTCCCACCCCGGCTCCTCCCAGGAGTTTGGGGGGCGGCCGAACCGAACCGTCAGATCCCCATCGCCGGAATGATGCGAGAATACCGCATGTGGGCCATGTGAACTGACCTCAACCGAGACCTTGGCAGAGTTGAAATCACCTTCAGGTCCGCCGAACCCTACTTCGAGCCAGTGCCCACAGAACGCCCCAAACGTGCGGAACAATTCGAGGTCACCGGCAGGAACCCGGTTCAGGCCGCGGAACAGCTTGCTTCCCATCCCTGAATCGAATTCGGCGACCCAAAGAAGATCGTCGCCGCGACTAAGGTGCCCGTCTTCGAAGCGCAGCAGCGAAAGCTCTCGCACGGTTTCAGGCGCGTCCTTGGTTTCGAGCCCCATGACCAAGGCAAGGGTGAGGTGAAAGATATCTTCACCCGTCATATCTGCCGCGGCTCGTCCCCGCCCCCCCGGAGTGCGAAGTCCGGCGCGCGCCATGGCACGCGTCATCGCATCGACCTTGTTGGGGTTGAGTTTGAACTGCTGGGCGAGCGCCCGCACCATTTCCCCTTTCGTCGCCATGGAAGGTGTCCTCGGAAGTGTCGTTACAGAGTTTATAGACCGGCGGCGACTCATGCGTCAAGTTTACGGGAAAAGATTTACCGAAAAATTTGCGAACTCGGATGTGCTGCTTGAGAACGGGTCGCGACAAGACGTGAGCATAGTGCCTGTGCGCACTCTCTAAGCTGAAAGTTGCTGGCTAGGCCCCCTCGAAGCCCATCGCCTTAATCTCCCGGTGCAGCCGCCGGGCCGAAAGTCCCGGCTAGGCCGCCAACCTGTCGACCAGGTAGTTGCGGTAGTTCTCCCCCAGGCCCTCTTCCGGCTCGCGTGGCCCGTAGGCCGGCTCCTCGAGCCCGCGATCGAGGTATTTCCTAACCGTCTTGCGATCCAGCCCAGTCTGTCGCGCGATCGCGCTGACGCCGAGGCCCGGCCGCTTCAATTCCAAGATCATTACGATCTCCCTCAGTTCCACCACCTGCGCGTCCTTCCCTTGGCATCAGCAGGGGTAATTCTGCGCCGCCGATGGTCCGGCGGGCATGCCCCCCCCCCCGGACCGTCGGCACCAGCACCAAACTGAGGAAATTTCATCCAGCGCTTTTGGGGAGATTGCGTCCAGCACTCACACCTCCGGCCTCGTCTTCGCCGATCACCGCGGTCTTCACCGCCGTTGCCAGAAAGCTCGTCACCATCGCAAACGCACTATGCAAAAATGGTCAGAAATGGGCCGCCCTGGCAACCTAACAGATACTGTTGCTAGCAGCTGCTGACCGTAGATCACGAATAGATGACCCCGCCGTTACAACTTTAGATTGGGAAAATAGTAGGATTGCCAGTACCGTTCAATTTCCAGTGCCTAGCTTGTTAGTATAGATTTCAGGAAATAGCCACGCGAAGCGGCTTTTCCTTTCGAGGTGCCCATATGCAGATTGACAGTAGCGCTGGATCGGCTCCCGAAGTTAACCGAAAAGCAAGAAAAAAGCTAATTGTGTTTACGTACCGATTGCCGCTTTACATCGGAGCCTTCACATTTTTCGTGGGTTACTTTTTTTCGCATATTTGGACCCACAGTCTCTCATCCTCGATATTTTGGTTTTCTTTTTCGCCTGATGCGCTGAATTGGTTTCAAGCCAACCAGTGTCCAGCACCGAACGTTGTCGCAACACTCCTGGTGCTCGATCGAATTTCATTTCCCGTTGCGATCCTTGTGTTTGCCTTGCCGTTCATACCATTATTTTCACAACGACTTCGATATGAATTTATGTTAAAAAGTGCGGCAGAGATAAAGCCCGGCGGCGAGCGCGTATATGGAAACAAAAGCGTAATTAGGGGCTCGATATTTAGCTTGCTATTGTCAGTGTTTTTGCTTTCTGAGATCGCGTTCCCCAACTCAATAATATTCCTTGATCGTGCCACACCAGGCAAAGCGTCAGCGCTTTTATGTTATTTTCCAAATATTTTTACAGCCGCGATTGCCGTTGTCGCGAGTGGCGGGGCAATGTTTCTCGGTTTTTCAGTTGCTTATGGTGCGGCATTGGCTTGGAAAGCTATCTGTCTAGATATTAGACCGCGATGAGCGATCATTAATAAATTGGGGGTGTCCGCAAACCGTGTTGGTCAGCTATGCGGACGAAGGGGACGCTGAGTTTTCGCTACTGGAAGCACCCCTGCACGGGTCGCAAACCAAGTTCCTGGAAAAACCGCAAAAGGTAGCCATCAGGGTCGGCCACGACGAACTGCCTGTTCCCGCTCTCTTCGGCACCGACTCGATACCACTTATCCTCGACGGGGAGGAAAAGGTGGTAGTTGCTCCGGGCAAGGGCTTCGACGAGCGGCGCGATCGAGGGTACACGGATCTGGACATTCAAGCCCTTCCCAAAGGGGTAGCCGGCAGGGAGGTGCCCGGCGTCGAAGGTGCGGCCTTGTCCAATTTGGTCGATCATCAACTCCGCCTCCCCCAAGCGGAGATAACAAAACCCTTCCTCCACACGCTCATAGGCGCATTCGAAACCAAGGAGATCGCAATAAAACGACTTCGACTGTCAATCGGCACCGAATATTGGCTCTGACTCACTTTTGATGCGGGCCGATCGCGGAGATAGCTGCCTTTTCTGACGTGATATCAGAGGGATGTGCAGGATGCGGCAGTTAGATTTGAGAAGCTTGCTCCCGGCTGGCCTTGTCGTTGATGACGTCAGCACCAACGATGACGCTATTCAGGTCTTGGCCCGCTCGACCAGCGCTTCCGCATCCTGTCCCTGCTGCGGGTCGCGGTCCCGGCATGTCCACAGCCATTACCGTCGCCATCTGGCGGATTTGCCGGCGCATGGTTTCGAAGTTGTCCTGGTGGTCGATGTTCGCCGCTTTCGGTGCTGCTCTCCCCGCTGCCATCAGTCGATATTTTCCGAGCGTCTCAGGCCTGACGTAGCCAGGCCCTGGGGACGCCGCACGGCGCGGATGCAAAAGCTGGTCCGACGAGATCACCCTGCTGGTCGCCGAACTGTCCCAGGCCAGCGCCGAGTTCGCCGCTCTCTGGCAGACGAACGAGTTCGGCGACCGCGACGACGGTGTCAAGCGGCTGCATCACGCAAGGCTCGGCCTGATCGAGCTGGACTTCGCGACCTTCTCGGTACGCAGCCGCCCGGACCTGACGATGATGGTCTACACGCCCGCCACCGCCGAAGTCGCGACCCGCGTTCGAGCCTTTGTCGACGCCGCGCCGGAGTCTTGCGCCCGCCATCACTCGCACAGACCCGCCGCGGAGGCCTAGCGCTGCGGCGTGCCCTGCATCGCGGCTGACGCTCCTTAAGCCGGCGGACAAAATGCGTGATGGAAGCAGTCGCTGGATTCGAGGCGCGGCACTTGCAGGAAACGGCTTCCCAATGGCGTAAAACGCATCAGGCGCGAAAATTTCGCACAGTCTCCGAGAACCGACGGGCAGGGCCTCCTGCATGGATACGTAGCCCTTACGTATCCGCACCACGTAGATCCGTGCCCGAATATGCGTAGGAACCCCAATACTCCGCCGTCCGCGTCGCCCATAGCCTGATCGTGCGGGCAGGGGTCCCGGCGGCGTGGCCGCCGAAGCAGGTCGCCAAGACATGCCCCGGTCCGGTCCGACGCCAACCAACGGGGACGCATCATGACAGACAGTACCTTCGGCGGGTCCACTCCGCCAAAATCCCGGAGATCCTACAACAAGCTCGTCAACAACCCGGTGCTCGAGGATTACTCGCTGCGCTACGCACCCAAGAGCTTCCGGCGCTGGTCGGAATATGCCGTGGCCTCAGCCGCGCTTGGCGGCATTGCCTATCTCGCGGACCAGGCGATCGGCGGCTCGCTGGCGGTGCAGTTCGGTTTTGCCAATGCCTTCTGGGGCATCCTGCTTGCGGCGGTGGTGATTTTTCTCACCGGCATCCCGATCGCTTACTATTCGGCCAAGTACAATGTCGACGTGGACCTGCTGACCCGCGGCGCGGGCTTCGGCTACCTCGGCTCCACCATCACCTCGGTGATCTACGCCTCCTTCACCTTCATCTTCTTCGCGCTGGAAGGGTCGATCATGGCCCAGGCGTTCAACATCTACTTCGGTATTCCGCTGCCCATCGGTTATGCACTCGGGTCACTGATGATCATCCCGCTGGTGGTCTTCGGCATGACACTGCTTTCGAAGCTTCAGGTCTGGACCCAGCCGATCTGGCTGCTTCTGCTGTTCTCGCCGCCCATCGCGGTGCTGATCGGCGATCCGAACGCCATCGCCAACTGGGTCAGCTTCAAGGGCAACTCGCCCAGCGGCGCAGCGATCGACCCGCTCTTGGTGGGCACTGCGGCGGGGATCGCGCTGTCGCTTATCGCGCAGATCGGCGAACAGGCGGATTATCTGCGCTTCATGCCCGACAAGACCGATGCCAACCGCTTCAAGTGGTGGGTCGCGGTGCTGGCGGCGGGCCCGGGCTGGGTCGTCCTCGGCGGGGCGAAGCAGCTGATGGGGTCGTTCTTCGCCTCGGTCGCGGTGGCGCATGGCACGCCGATGGCCAATGCCAACGAGCCGATTCAGATGTACATCGCGGGATTCGGCTACATCGTGCCCTTTGCGGCCCTGGGCGTCGCCACGTTCTTCGTCATCCTTTCGCAGGTGAAGATCAACGTGACCAACGCCTATTCCGGCTCACTCTCGTGGTCGAACTTCTTCTCGCGCGTGTTGCATTACCACCCCGGCCGCGTGGTCTGGATCTTCTTCAACGTCGGCATCTCGCTGACGATGATGGAGCTCAACATGTTCAGCGTGCTGGACAAGATCCTCGGTTTCTACTCCAACACCGCGGTGGCGTGGATTGGGGCGGTGGTTGCCGATCTGGTGATCAACAAGCCGATCCTGAAGCTTTCGCCCTCCTATGTCGAGTTCAAGCGCGCCCATCTCTACAACTTCAACCCGGTGGGCTTCGGCTCGATGGTGATCGCCTCGGTGATCTCGATCGCGGCCTTCTTCGGCGCCTTCGGGGCGGTGGCCAGCGCGTTCTCCTGCTTCATCGCGCTGGGGCTGGCCTTCATCCTGTCGCCGATCATCGCGATCGCCACGAAAGGCAAGTACTACATCGCCCGCGAACCCGCGGCGGGGACCACGCTGGACGATGTGCCGATGCTGGGCATGGGTCATGCCCACGACCATGAGCACACGCTGGAATGCATCAGCTGCGGTTTCGAATACGAGCGCGCGGACATGACCGAATGCCCGTTCCACACCGGGCCGATCTGTTCGCTCTGCTGCTCGCTGGAGAAGAGCTGCGCCGACATCTGCAAGACCGTCGTGCCGGCGCCGAGCCCGGCGGAATAGTGCACCCACGCGGGGCGCCGGACCCTGACGGCCGGGCGCCCCGCTCCAGCCATTCTTCCAAACGAGGAACATCATGATTCACGGAGATATTTCGAGCAGCGACGACACCGTCGGCGTGGCCGTCGTGAACTACAAGATGCCGCGGCTGCACACCCGCGCCGAGGTGCTCGAGAACTGCCGCGCGATCGGCGAGATGGTGCGCGGCATGAAGCGCGGCCTGCCGGGCATGGACCTGGTGATCTTTCCCGAATATTCCAGCCACGGCATCATGTACGACGCGGCCGAGATGTACGAGACTGCCTCGCAGGTGCCGGGCGAGGAGACCGATATCTTCGCCGCCGCCTGCCGCGATGCCGGCGTCTGGGGGATCTTCTCGCTGACCGGAGAGCGCCACGAGGAGCATCCCAACAAGGCGCCCTACAACACGCTGATCCTGATGAACGACAAGGGCGAGATCGTGCAGAAGTATCGCAAGATCATGCCCTGGACCCCGATCGAGGGCTGGTATCCCGGCAACTGCACCTATGTCTCGGACGGGCCGAAGGGAATGAAGGTCAGCCTGATCATCTGCGACGACGGCAATTACCCCGAGATCTGGCGCGACTGCGCGATGAAGGGGGCCGAGCTGATCGTGCGCTGCCAGGGCTACATGTACCCGGCCAAGGACCAGCAGGTGCTGATGGCGAAGGCGATGGCCTGGGCCAACAATTCCTATGTCGCCGTGGCCAATGCGGCGGGTTTCGACGGGGTCTATTCCTACTTCGGCCACTCCGCCATCGTGGGCTTCGACGGCCGTACCCTCGGAGAATGCGGCGAGGAGGAGATGGGCATCCAGTACGCCCAGCTGTCCAAGCACCTGATCCGCGACGCCCGGCGCAACATGCAGTCGGAAAATCA
This sequence comes from Acidimangrovimonas sediminis, assembly GCF_002871005.1. Taxonomy (GTDB): domain Bacteria; phylum Pseudomonadota; class Alphaproteobacteria; order Rhodobacterales; family Rhodobacteraceae; genus Acidimangrovimonas; species Acidimangrovimonas sediminis. The sequence goes on along the minus strand of NZ_PHSN01000042.1, from coordinate 17,089 downwards.
TCTCTTCAAGCTTCTGCACCGGGGCTACACGGGCATGATCAATTCACGCGAGAACGAGCAGGGCAAGGCCGAGTGCCCCTATGATTTCTATCGCCAGTGGGTCGAGGACCCGGAGGGCACGCGCAAGCGGGTCGAGGCGCTGACACGGCCCACGGTGGGCACGCCTGAATGCCCGATCGAGGGGCTGCCCGCGGAATAGGTTTCGGCACCGGAAAGGCAGAGCGGGGGGCGTGCGGTAGAGCGCCCCCTTTTCGCTGCGCCGCCCCAATGCCCGAGGCGGCTGGCAGAGGCGGCTTGCAGAGCGCGGCGAAGGAAAAGGGCCGGACCGCCCCCTCGGGGATGGCCCGGCCCTCCGGCGGACGGCGCCGCGCGACGCTCAGTGCGAGATCATCCACGGACGCTTCGACGGGAAGCCCTTTGCTGGAGGCGGCGCGCCGTTCGCCGCCGCGGGCTTGCCCGGGCCGCCGCAGCCGCAGCCCGGGCCGTGGACATGCCCCTTGGTCGAGGTGAAGCCGGGGGCGTGCCGGCTCTTCTCGTTGGTCTCGTGCGCACGGCGGGTGGCCCCCGGCATTGTCGCCAGCCGCGGCGCCGTCAGGATCGCGCGGGGCGCTTGGGCGCCGCAGGCCGGGCAGCTCTGTGCCGCGCTCGCCTCGGCCATCGGACTCAGTAGGGTGAAGGGGCCGCAATCGGCGCAGCGGTAATCGTAGACCGGCATGGTGCGCCTCACAGGTCGGGCGAGAGCAGCACATCCGCCCCGCCGGTGATCATCTTGGTGGGCCCCGCGTTCGACGGCATGATGTCGAAATCGAAGATCTCGGTCGGCAGGTAGAGCGTGGCGCAGGCGTTGGGGATGTCGACCACGCCGCTGATATGGCCCTGTACCGGCGCTGTGCCGAGGATCGAATAGGCCTGCGCGCCGGAATAGCCGAACTTCTTGAGATACTCGATCGCGTTCAGGCAGGCCTGGCGATAGGCGACCTGCACGTCGAGGTAATGCTGCCCGCCGTCCTCGTCGACCGAGATCCCCTCGAAGATCAGGTAGTCGTTGAAATTGGGCGCGATCGGACTGGGTTTGAAGATCGGGTTGCGGATGGCGTATTTCGTCATGCCGTTCTTGATCACGTTGACGCGCAGGTGGATCCAGCCGGCCATCTCGATCGCGCCGCAGAATGTGATCTCGCCGTCGCCTTGGCTGAAGTGCAGGTCGCCCATCGAGAGGCCGCCGCCCGGCACGTAGACCGGGAAGTAGATCCGGCTGCCGCGCGACAGGTCCTTGATGTCGCAATTCCCACCGTGTTCGCGCGGCGGCACGGTGCGGGCACCCTCGGCCGCGGCCTGCTTGGCGGCGTCGCCCTTCATCCGGCCCATGTGCGCGGTCCCGGCCGAGGGCGGGTTGGCCAGCGGCGGCACCCGCGTGGGGTCGGTGTCGATCAGCGCCTGCTCGCGACGGTTCCAGGTGTCCAGCATCTCGCGCGAGGGCAGGCAGCCGATCAGGCCGGGGTGGATCAGCCCGGGAAAACGCACCCGGGGGATGTGCCGCGAGGTGGTGAACATCCCCTCGAAATCCCAGATCGACTTCTGTGCCTGCGGGAAATGCTCGGTCAGGAAGCCGCCGCCGTTCTTCTTGGCGAAGAAGCCGTTGAAACCCCAGGAGCTTTCTTCGAAGGCGCCGATGTCCAGAAGGTCCACGACCAGCAGGTCGCCCGGCTCCGCCCCCTCGACGCCGATCGGGCCGGAGAGGTAATGTACGGTCGTCAGGTCGATGTCGCGCACGTCGTCGGCGCTTTCGTCGTTCTTCACCCAGCCGCCGGTCCAGTCGAAGCATTCGACGACGAAATCGTCACCCGGCTTGACCGTCGCGACCATCGGGATGTCCGGGTGCCAGCGGTTGTGGACATTGTCGTGGTCGTAAGGGGATTTCCCGAGATCGATCTCGATTAGCTTGGTCGGCATGGCGCTCCCTGTCCTTTTGTCGAGTGGCGAGGGCGTCATCATCGGAAGGATTTTCTGCTTCACAAATACGCCTATCGCGGACAGCGCCTACGGAGTTTTGCGTATTCTTGCTGCGCGGCGCCCGTGCCAGCGTCAGCATCGGCGGGATGCGAGTGCGTCTGAGACCCTTCGCGTCGCCTGCGTTCCCGGCGCCGGCGGCCCGGTTCTCAGAGAGATGTGAGACCCGCCGGGGAGCTTCAGACCGCAACCGCAGGCTGACCGAACACAGGATGACGAAGCGCCAGAGAATTGTGAGGGTCCGGCGGCGCTACAACCAGTGGGTGGCCGACCAGACGCTGGAGGATTACGCTCTGCGCTTCACCGCGCTGGGCGCCCGCCGCTGGTCGACGCTGAGGGTCGCCAACACGGCGCTAGGCGCGATTTCCTTTCTGGCCTGCGAGGCGATCGGGGCGACGATCACGCTGAACTTCGGCATGGAAAACGCGCTGCTGGCGACGCTGGCCAGCGCTGCGGTGATCTTCGTCACCGCACTGCCGATTGCCTATTACGCCGCGCGCCACGGGGTCGACATCGACCTTCTGACGCGGGGGTCGGGCTTCGGCTACCTTGGGTCGACCATCACCTCGCTGGTCTATGCCTCTTTCACCTTCATCTTCTTCGCCATCGAGGCGGCGATCATGGCCACCGCGCTGAACCTGTGGCTGGGTCTGCCGATGCCGCTGGGCTACCTGGTGTCCGCGCTGGTGGTGATCCCGGTGGTGACCCATGGCATCCGTATGATCAGCTGGCTGCAGCTCTGGACCCTGCCGCTTTGGCTGGTGATGCAGGCGGTGCCGCTGGCCTATATTGCGCTCAGCCAGCCGCAGGTGATGACGCGTTGGCTGGCCTTTGATGCGACGCCGGGGGCGCCCGCGGGCGGGGCCAATCTGCTGATGTTCGGCGCGGCGACCTCGGTGTTGTTGTCGCTCATCGCGCAGATCGGTGAGCAGGCCGATTTCCTGCGCTTCCTGCCGCCACCCGAGCCCGGCCACCGCTTGCATTGGTGGGCTGCGGTGGTCGCCGCCGGGCCGGGCTGGATCGTGCTGGGGGCGGCAAAGGTCATTGCCGGTTCTTTCCTCGCGATCCTCGACCTCAGCTACGGCCTCAGCGCTGCGGGTGCGGTCAACCCGACGGAGCTCTACCGCGTCGCCTTCCTCACCCTCACCGGCTCGCCGAAGGCGGCGCTGACGTTGGTGGGCATCTTCGTCATCGTCTCGCAGATCAAGATCAACGTCACGAACTCCTATGCCGGCTCTATCGCCTGGTCGAACTTTTTCTCGCGGCTGACCCACAGTCATCCAGGTCGCGTGGTCTGGCTGATCTTCAACGTCGGCCTCGCGCTCCTGCTGATGGAACTGAGCGTGCTGTCGGCGCTTGGCCATATCCTGGGCCTCTACGCGGTCTTCGCGGTGGCCTGGATCGGCGCGCTGGTGGGCGACCTCGTGGTGTCGAAGCCACTCGGCCTCAGTCCCGCCTATACCGAGTTCCGCCGAGCCCATCTCTATGACATCAACCCGGTAGGCATCGGAGCGATGGCGGTTTCGCTGATCCTGTCGAGCCTTGCGCTTCTGGGTTGGTTTGGCGCGGTGGCGCAGTCGATGGCACCACTGATCGGTTTGGTCGCCGCCTTCGCCGCGGCGCCAGCGATCGCGGCGCTCACCCGCGGGCGTTACTACGTCGCCCGCCCGCCGGACCTGCGCTGGGCCGACCGCAAGGAGGTGGAGTGTTGCATCTGCACCCACCGGTTCGAGCCTGCGGACATGAGCTTCTGCCCCGCCTACGACGGACCGATCTGCTCGCTCTGCTGCACGCTGGACGCGCGCTGCCACGACCTGTGCAAGCCTGAGGAGGAGTTCTTTCCCACCCTCGGCCGCCGCCTGATGACACTGATGCGGCGCTGGCTCCCGCGCTGGGTGCCGCGCGATCCCCATCCCCGGATCGCGCGTTTCGTGGGTGCTGTGCTGCTGATGGGACTGGTGCTGGCGGTCTCGCTCACGCTAATCGATTCCCAACAGGGCGACGCGCCCGAGATCGCGCGCCACGCGGTGTCGCATTCGCTGCTGATGGCGTTCTTCGTGCTGCTGATCATCTCGGGCGTGCTGGCTTGGCTTCTGGTTTTGGCGCAGGAAAGCCGGCAGGTGGCCGAGGAGGAATCCGAACGTCAGACCACTATGCTGTTCGAGGAGATCGAGGCGCACAAGATCACCGATGCCGAGCTGCACAAGGCCAAGGAGGAAGCCGAGGCCGCCAACCTCGCCAAGAGCAACTACCTGCTGGGCATCAGCCACGAGATCCGCACGCCGCTGAACGCGATCTTCGGCTATGCCCAGCTTCTGGACGGCGCGACCCAGCTCGGGGAGACGACCCGAGAGGGTGGAGCCGCGCAGCGCGACGCGGCGCGGGTGATCAAGCGCAGTGCCCAGCACCTTGCCCATCTGGTCGATGGCCTGCTCGACCTCTCGAAGATCGAGGCCGGGCGCCTCCAGCTCGCGCGGGAAGAGGTCCGCCTGCACGAGTTGCTCGACCAGATCGCCGACATCTTCCGCATGCATGCCGAGGAAAAGGGGCTGGAATTCCGCGTGGACCGTTCGCCCAACGCCCCAGAGCTGGTGCGCGCCGACGGCAACCGGCTGTGGCAGATCCTGTCCAACCTCGTCTCCAACGCGCTGAAATACACCGAGAATGGCGGCGTCACCCTGTCGCTGCGCTACCGTAGCCAGGTCGCGGAATTCGTGGTGAAGGACACCGGTATGGGGATCGACCCGCAGGATCTCGACCGGATCTTCGAACCCTTCGAGCGCGGCCGCCTGGCGCCTCTGGGGGCCTCGCCGGGCACCGGCCTTGGCCTGACCATCACCAAGCTCCTGACCGAGATCATGGGCGGCGAGATTGCGCTGAGCAGCACTGTGGGCGAGGGCAGCACCTTTCGCGTTCGGCTGTTCCTGCCCGCGCTCGTTCCGGCCAGCCACGCGCTGCCGGCCCGGCTGCGCCCGGTGGGTTACCGTGGCCGGCGGCGCACGGTGCTGGTGGTCGACGACGACAGCGAATACCTCGTGCTCATCCGCCGCATCCTCTCGCCCTTGGGGTTCGAGATGGTCTCGGCCTCGAATGGCTCGTTGGGCCTCGAGGCGGCGGCGCGCTGCCGGCCCGATCTTGTGCTCCTCGACCTGTCGATGCCCGGCATGTCGGGCTGGGAGGTCATGCGGCGCCTTAGGGCCGATCACGGCATGGCGGAGGAGGGCTCGGGGTTGGTGATCGTGGTGGTCTCGGCCAATGCTGAGGACCTCGACAGTGGCGACGACCGCGCCCTTTATGACGCATTCCTGCCCAAGCCGCTGGACATCGACCAGTTGATCGAGCGTATCGGCAGTCTTTTGGACCTGAGCTGGCTCGAGGCGCCCGCCCCCCTGCACGGGGGGCGGCTTACCGGCGATGCACTGGGCACGGGAAACCGGCCCGGCGCCGGGCGCTACGGGCCGCCTGCGCACCACCCCGTTGCGCAAGGCGTGGGTCTTTCCGGTGCTGATCCGGAAGGTGCGGCGTCGGTGCCCGGGGACCGCCGCCGCGCGCCAGTGCCCGACCTCCCGCCGCTGCCGCCCCCCGCCCATCCTGCACGTCCTCACACGGCGCGTGGCGCGGGGCTGGTCCGGCCCCTACACCTCAACCCCGGGCGGGCGCGGGCCGGGGCGATGACGGGCAGCGTCGCGGGCCTGCGCCTGCCCGCCGCTCGGCACCTTGACGACCTCAAGCGGCTGGGCGAGATCGGCTATATCGAGGGGATCGAGGCCAAGCTCACCGAGATCGAGGCGGCCGAGCCGGACAGCGCCGCCTTCGTCGGTGTCCTGCGCGCCCTGATCCGAGACATGGAGCTGAGGCGCTATGCCTCGGTTCTGGAAGGGGCGTTGCGCGGCCATGGCTGACGGCAGGCAACGCGATACCGTTCTGGTGGTCGATGACAGCCCGGAGGCGCTCAGCCTCCTGACGACGGCGCTGCGCGAAGCCGACCTGACGGTTCTGGTCGCACTCGACGGCGAAAGTGCGCTGGCGGTGACCGAACGGGTAATCCCGGATATCATCCTTCTCGACGCGGTAATGCCCGGCACCGACGGGTTCGAGACCTGTCGCCGTCTGAAGGCTCTGCCCACCATCTCTCATATCCCGGTGATCTTTATGACCGGGCTCAGCGACACCGACCACGTGATCCGTGGGTTTCAGGTGGGCGGCATCGACTACGTGACCAAGCCGGTGGTGGTCGAGGAGCTGATCGCCCGCATGCACTCCCACCTCGCCAATGCGCGACAGGTGCAAAGTGCCCGGGTTGCGCTCGACGCGGCGGGGCGGGCGCTTCTGGCAGTCGACGGGCGGGGCAGGGCGCTCTGGAGCACGCCGCAGGTGATGCAGGTGCTGGGCCTGGGCGCGGCGGAGGGCAGGGGGGGGACAGGAACCCCGCCCGCCGCTGGCCTGGCCGGAGAGATCGCGCCCTGGCTTCGCCGTGCCAGCGCCGAGGGCGGCGCCGCGGTGGCGGGCCTTGCGCTGCAGCTTGGCGACCAGCGGGTTGAACTGTCCTACCTTTGCCGCACCGGCACCGACGAATACCTCCTGCGCCTGACCGAGGCCGGGCCAGGCGACGAAGAAGGCCAGCTGCGCGAAGCTCTCGCCGTCACCGCGCGCGAGGCCGAGGTGCTGCTCTGGCTTGCCCGGGGCAAGTCGAACCGCTCGATCAGCGATATCCTCGGTATCAGTTCTCGCACCGTCGACAAGCATCTTGAGCAGATCTACAACAAGCTCGGGGTCGAGAACCGCGCCTCCGCCGCCGCCATGGTGGTCCGCGTCCTGGGTCTGCGCGCCTGAGCCATGAGGCCCCCCGCCTTTGGTCTTCGCGTCCAAAGCGCAGCCCGCAACTCCAATCCTCGTCGTGATCTCGCCATAAGACCCGCGGCTTCCGCGTACAGCTGCAGAAAACACTTCGCAGGCGTCCTGCCCGGGCGGCGCAGGCGTGGAGGATCAACGAGCATCTGTTCCCGCCGGAACTGCCAGAAGAAACGGCCCGAGCCATAAGACACTGGGTAGAGCAGGGCGTTTGCGAGGTGGAAGGGGCACGTTCGTAAACGAGCGACGAAGCCCAAACCTGAAGCGGCAGAGACTCGGAGTAAGGCGGACCCCGGTTAGAAAAACGGTTGAGAAGCAAGCCAGTCGGAAATCGCTTTGCTCACTTTGCCCGGCTGCTCGAGCATGATTTCATGCCCGCCTTCGATCGTCATTTCGCTGAGGCTTTCGCAATCCTCTCGCATTGGCTCTGCTAGTCGGCTGCCGGTTGTGTCGCAGACCAAATCGTTGGTTGCGTGGATGAACAGAGCGGGTACGGAAAGTCTGCCGAAGTTTGGCGCTTCCGCTGCATAGGCGATGTTTGCCTCGTCGTTCATGTACCAGGCGTCGGCGCCAGAGAATCCAGTTTTCATAAATGCTGCTGCAAATCGATCGAAATCTTCCTGCGATAGCAAGGTTTCCTCCTGCGATGTGTGCGGCGGACGGTGGGCAGCGCCGAACCAGCCGTCCTGAAGGCGGATATGTGCCGTAAAGGCAGGGGTCCTCGGCTGACGCGTGGGCGCCCTCCGATAAAGCATGGCCAACGTACCGATGACATCCACTTCGAATTCACGGGAAGCACGGGAGAAATGCTGTCGATAGAATAGCCAATAGTCCCATTGTCCGACCGGGAAGCGGGCTTCCGGATATACGTCACGATCAACCAGCGGCACCAGATTCGGTAGGGCAAAACCACGCGCGAGATAGGGCACGCACAAGTTGACGACGCCCCGGCATCGCCCGGCATGATGCGAGGCCATTGACCAGGCAACCGCGCTTCCCCAATCGTGTCCGACCCATATCGCCGGGGTGCTGCCAAGCGCATCGTGTAGTTCGACCATGTCGGCGACCAGTTCGCGAACCGTATAGGCCGAGGTGGACCCTGGCCTCGATGAGTCCCCGTAGCCGCGCATGTCCGGTGCGATACAGCGCCAGCCAAGAGCGGAAAAATGTTCCATCTGACCGCGCCAGACCAGCCCGATTTCGGGCCAGCCATGGAGGAAGATCATCAACGGACCGTCGGCGGGTCCCGCTTCTAACCACGCGCTCCGGTGCCGATGCGTCTCGACGCTACGTTGAGCGAGGTTCACGGCGCTCACCGCGGCAGATTGGGTTGTGTCGTGACGATGAATTTCCAGTCCGCAAGCGCGGCATGCCGATGCGGCGCGGCCTGTTCCGCGTAGGCTGGGCTCTGAAGAATCTTACGCAGCACGTCGAAGCTCGCATAACGAACAATGACGATATCGTCCCAGGCTTCGCCGTCCTGTCCAACCAGAACGCCACGGACGTTTCCGACCCAGAAGACGGAAAAATCCTCTCCCTGGCCGACCGTGTTGAAGGCGGGGGCATACCGCTGAAAATAGGCCTCGCGGCCCGAGCAGGGGGGGAGATCGCTGGTGGCTTCATAGGCTGCATCGTCACGGTAGCGCACCATGTTGATCATGTAGACTGGGCCCGCGTCCGCCAGTGCTTCCGCCGCAGTCTCGATCGCAGCGTTCTCGTAGTCAGTTCTGGTCATCTTGCGTCCTCGCTTTGCGGGAGATCCCCGATGCGGATCGGGTGTCTCCACATTTGCCATTGTCATTCAATACGTACATCTGTATTTATTAGCAATGGCAAGACTTTCTCTTCGCGAAAAAATCATCGAGTCCGGCGTGCAGACGCTGCACGAGCGTGGATATTCTGGCGCCGGCGTGCGTGAGATCACCGCCGATGCCGGTGTTCCGCAAGGCTGTTTCACGAACCATTTCCGATCCAAGGAAGCCTTCGCGGGCGTGGTCCTCGACCGCTATCATCTGCGTACACAGGCCCTCATGGACGCAACTCTGCGCGACGAGCGCCTGCCTGCGATCGACCGGATACGCGCCTATTTCGATGAGATAACCCGATGGTTGGAAGAGGCCGGTTGGCGGTATGGTTGCCTCGTCGGAAACCTGAGCCTTGAAATGCCCGAGCATAGCGAGTTGCTGCGGGGCCATCTGATCGAAGTGTGCCGGTCCCTTACGGATGCTTTCGCTGATGTCGTGCGGATCGGCCAGGCGCAGGGTGAGATACGCCTTGACCTTGATGCCGATGACGTCGCGACATTTCTGCTCGCCGCTTGGGAGGGCGCGATGATGCGGATGAAAGTTGATCGCTCTCCTCAGCCGATCGAGCAATTCAAGCGGGTGCTGTTCGCCACGGTCCTTGCTCCACCTCTTTGATGGGGGCCGGCTCGTCCCAAGGGGTGAAGCGCATCGCATGTCGTTTCTGTTGTTTTGGGGAAGACTGTTTGCTTCCGACAGGTGGTGGCGAACAGGCGTGCAAAACTGTTTCCGGCGCTTACTTCAAGCGGAACGAGTCGACAGCCGGATGAGCCCAACCGGCTGCAGATAGCCACCTCCGCCTGCGGCCTGTGGGGCGGTCCGCTGGCGCGTAAGCATGAACACCTCCTCGCATACCCTTTCGGACTGCTCCATCCCGTAGACCACTGCCGTGTCCCGCAGGGTGGAGCCGGCCATAGAGATGGTGTTGGCAATGTCATTCCGTCCATCGCGGCTCTGAGCGGCTAGAACCGGTACCTGTGCGGGTCCGTCCGAAGATACCGACCTCAGCTCAGGGGACCACCAAGTCGCTCCACTCGCGTTTGGCTGGGTGATCGCGCAGAAACGTCTTCACGATTTCGGTGCGTTTCGGGAGGATCGATTCATCCCGCCGCAGCAGCGAAAACGGGCTCGGTATGCCGCGCCAGTCTTTCAGAACCTCTGTCACAGTGCCATCGCGGAGCGCTTCGGACACCAGCCAGTAAGGCGCCCAGATGAGCCCCAGTCCTGCCAACGCGGCTTGAAAAGCGGTTTCGGCGTCATCGATAACAAGGCTCCACGCTTGTGCCGCGTCAATCGTGCGGCCGTCGCGCAGGCGCCAGCTGTCGACGACACCCGTGCGGCTATTGCGAAAGCCGATGAGATCGTGAACGCGCAGATCTTCAGGGGATTGGGGCACGCCCCGCTGGTCGAAATAGGTCGGCGCGGCACAGATGACCCAGGGAAAACTGAACCACTGAACCCGGACATGCCCGGGCAGTCCATCCAGCGGCCCGCTTCTGATTGCAAGGTCGAGGCCTGTGCTTGCCAGATCCGCGAGGGCATCGCTGGCCCTGAGATCAAGCAAGATCTTGGGGTGGCTCTCATGGAAGGCCGGCAACTGTGGCACGAGGCAATGGCGAATGAAGGCCGGCGGGGCGCCGATCCTGACCCGCCCCACCGCGGACTGCGTTCCAAGATCCCGTAAAGTGGCCGCTGCGATGGCGAATTCGGCCAGCGCGGTGCGGGCAGGCCCGATCAGCACCTCGCCCGCCTCGGTCGGAGAGACGGAATGCGTGGAGCGATGGAGCAGGCTGACGCCCTGCGCCGCCTCGAGGCGTGACATGGTGCGTGAGACGCCAGAGGTCGTCATGGCCAGCCTCTGGGCCGCGCCGACGAAGGACCCTGCCTCGATCACCGCCAGAAAACAGCGCAGCTGCGCAATGGACAGAGAGTCTACATTCGTTGACATTTGATCAAGAGTAACTTGATCCGGGAGCGACTGCAAATGGGGGGACGGATGAATACCTCCTTGTAACCTTACTTCTGCAAGTGGAGCCTCAGATGTCTCATGTCACCCAGTTTCTCGACGCGATGGAGCGAAAGGATGGCGACGCCCTCTCGCCGCATTTGGCGGAGGATGTCGTTCTGAAAAGCCCGGTTCTGGTCGATCCGATTTCCGGAAAGGCGGATACGGTCCGAGTGTTGAAGGTCCTGCTCGGCGCGGCGGGAACATTCCATGTCCGCGATACGGTCGAGCTTGATCGGCGTGTCATCGTGTTTCTGGAAATCACCTCGGGGGAGGCGCAGATCGAGGGAGTTGATGACGTCCGGCTGGATGCCCAGGGGCTGATCCGCAGCATGACCATCACTTGGCGTCCGCTGCCCTCTGTGGTGCTGATGCAGCAGAAGATCGCAGCGGCTCTGGGCGGGACGCCGCTAACACTCGCACCGCTTTGAGCGGACGTCGCCCTTGCGTTGGCCGGGCTTTGCCGTCAGGCGCCCGGCCGGCGACTGAGAGGGCGAATTGCACAACAAAGGCCCGCGACGGAGGCCTTACGGTTGCAGCAATCCATCAATAAGTAATCCGACCATTAGCTGGACGTGCTGCAAACTACCTTCGCCGCTGGCCACCGAAAGGTTTCCTATCGCGCGCAACAGGTCATAGGCTTTGATATCCTTGCGCATTGCTCCTGCTGCGGCGGCGCTGTCGAGCAACCCCTGAAGCGTCGGCTCAAACTTGTCGCGGAAATAGGCGGGTAAGCCTTCAAAGGCAGGGTCGCCGGAATGAAGTGCTGTCGCTAGGCCGCGCTTGGTGGCGATCACCTCCGAATAGCGGATAAGCCAGGCCTGTAGTGCCTCCCTTGGGGGCAGGTCACGGCTCAGTTGCTCGGCCTCAGCGGTGCAGGCGTCTATCTCGCGGCGATAGATGGCGGCGATCAAATCGGCCCGTTTGGGGAATCTGCGGTACAGCGTCGCCAGCCCGACGCCGGCTTCCTTTGCGATTTCCCGGATCGGCGCATCGACCCCGGTTGTTGCGAAGACACGCTTCGCAGCCTCAAGGATCGCCTCCTCGTTACGCTGCGCGTCGGCGCGGAGGGGGCGGGAAGTGCCATCGGACATGGCGTCTTCGTGCTCGCTTGTGGACATTCCGTACATCTCTCCATTGACAAATGGATCATTGATCCACATATCGCTCGCAATCGGATCGTTGATCCATATACGGCGATTAGACCGCATTGTCCACGGCGGCCAAGCCCACCGCCCAATGTTGAAAGGAGCAAGCATGGAAGCCCAAAAACCCGAAACATCCCAATCCTCCGCGCAGCCGGTGGTGGCCGTCGCACCGATGACGGTTTCTACCCCTGAGCGTGGCAAGGACTTCGAATTCCGTGTCACCGCGCCAGCCCGCGGCGAGGGCCTGCCGGTGATCCTGTTTTCCCATGGTTTCACGCAATCCTGTCGCGCCTATGCTCCTCTTGTCGACTATTGGGCCTCGCAGGGCTTCGCGGTGATCCAACCCGACCATCTCGATTCCTGGCGCTGCGGTCTAGCTCCGACCGATCCCCGAGCGCCGGACTTCTGGCGATACCGGGAGGAAGACTTGCTGCTGTTGCTCGACCGTCTCGACGAGATCGAGCAGGCGGCTTCGCACATCCGTGGCCGTATCGACCGGTCGAAAATCGCGGTGGCGGGCCATTCCTGGGGCGCGCAGACTGCGAGCACCCTGCTCGGCGCGACCCATCCGGACCCGAGAGACGGCAGCACCGTGAGCATGGCCGACGACCGGGTGAAGGCGGGCGTCTTGCTGTGCATTCCAGGCACGGGAGGCGAAAACCTTTCGCAATTGGCAAAGGACTACTTTCCTTTCATGAACCCGGATTTTACCGGCATGACCACGCCGTCCCTCATAATCGGCGGCGATAAGGATCAGAGCCCGTTGAGTGTCCGCGGCCCGGAATGGTGGCGTGAAGCCTACGATCTGGCGCCGGGTGGGAAGGCACTGTTCACAGCGTTCGGCGCGGAACATTCGCTCGGCGGTATCCATACTTATGAAGCCGAGCAACTACCCGACTACAGTCGGACGCGTGTTGCCGCTATCCAACGCGTCACGACTGCATTCCTGCGTCACGCCCTGAACGGGGATGATGGAGCCTGGAGCGAGGAGCACACCGCCGCGCAAACTGAATCCGCTTCCGAGGGAAGGCTCGAATGCAAGTAAAGCTGGATTTGTACGACATGATGTTGTCTTTCGACAGACATCGTTCCTCTCTTCCAGGAGCGCTGCCGCATGCATAAACAAATCCCCGTCGGAACGCCATCCGGGTCTGACGCGACAGCCGACCATGTCCTGGACGGACTCGATCTGTCAGGCAGCAACGCAGTTGTGACCGGCGGCCATGGCGGTATAGGGATTGAGGTAACGCGCGCGCTGGCCAAGGCCGGCGCGCGTGTGACGGTCGCTGCGCGGGACGCCGAGAAGGGGGCTGCGCGGCTCGAGCATCTGCGGGGGGTCGAGGTCGAGCCGCTCGACCTGATCGATCCTGCATCAATCGATGCCTTTGTCCGTCGGTGGCGCGTGTCAGGGCAACCGCTGCATATCCTGGTCAATAATGCCGGTGCGTCGGGAGAGCCTGCTCGCGATACACGTGGCTATGACACACAGTTTGCGACCAATCATCTTGGCCACTTCCAATTGACGCTCGGCCTGCACGACGCCTTATGCGCGGCAGGCGGGGCGAGGGTGGTGAACGTGACTTCCGGTGCCCATCGCGCCTCCGACATCCAGTGGGACGACTTGCACCTTGCGGGCGACCACGCACCGATCGTCGGCTACGCTCAGTCGAAAACCGCCAATGTACTGTTTGCCGTCGAGTTGGATCGGAGATGGAAGGATCAGAAAATCCGCAGCTATGCTGTCCACCCCGGGGTCGTGGTCGGCACCGGCATGAGTGGTCGCGTCTCAAATACAGTGTTGCAGGAGATGGGGCTGGTCGATGAGCGGGGAAACCCGATCATAGATCCTCAGTCGGGGAAGAAGACCACGCAGCAGGCGGCGAGCACAATCGTCTTCGCGGCAGGCAGCCCACTTCTCTCCGGCATCGGCGGGGTCTATCTGAAGGATAATGACATCTCCCCCGTTGACGATCGCAGCTTCGACCCCGCTTCCGAAGAGATCATCGCCGAGGTCGCGCCGCACGCGATCAATCCCGTCTCTGCCAGCAAGCTCTGGGAGATCAGCGAGGCGCTGCTTCGATCATAAGACACCGGAGGTGAACCGCGGCTCTTATGGAGAAGCCTGTCGAGCGCCTGCTTCCTTCATAAACGCGATCAGGTGCTCGCTCAGACGGACCGGCTGCTCCTGCTGTATCCAGTGGCCGGCGCCGCTGATCATCTCCACGCCGACCAGTCCTGTGGTGGCCTTAGTCTGCATGAGGTCGAGGGCTCCCGGTGCTGAGTAGCTGCCCCAATCCTTTTCGCCGCCGATGAAAAGCGACGGGACATCAATCGTCCTCCCCGAGAACAGGCGCAGTTCGTCGGTGAGGCCGGGGTCGGAAAGAACACGGTAGGCCTGCAGGGCGCCCTGAAATCCGGTGCGGCCATATTCTTCCACATAGACACCAAGCTCTGCTTCGGTGAGCCAACCGCAGGCCTTCACCTCGGCGGCCGACGGGTGAAACGGGGCAACCGTCTCGGGCATCGTCTTGCCCAAATCCATGACGTAATAGGTCGGCATCTGAGCCAGGTCTTGCGCGGTTCGAGCCTTCAGCGGATGCGGATTGTTTCCCGGCCAGTCCGCGCTCTTGACGTAGTAGAATGCCCTAAGGAAGGCATGCAGCCCCTGTGGCGGATGCCACATGTCCGAGTTGGCCGCGCGTGAGCTCAGGTATTGCTGGTAATACTCCCTCGGTGGATGGAGTGCTGCCAGGGCTGCGGCAAGTTTCTGGCCGTCGTTTCCTGCGGGCTGTGAGGCCGGGACGCTTTCCGCAGTATCAAACGGAAATGCCGGCACCCCTGGGAAGGGAGCGCTCATCAGCACCACCGACGAGAACACATCCGGCCGTGTGAGTGCACAATAGGCCGCGACCGGCGAGCCTATGTCATGCCCGACGACCGCGGCCACGTGCCGATAGCCCAATGCCGACACCAAGCCGAAGGTGTCACGCGCCATGTTCAGAAGGCTGAAGGGTTCCAGCGGGGTGTCATAGGCATTAACCCAGCCTGTCGTGCGACCATATCCGCGCAAGTCGGGGGCCACGACGTGATATCCGGACGCGGCCAGGATTGGGATCACATGGCGCCAGCCATAGGCCAGGTCCGGAAAGCCGTGCAGAAGCACGACGAGCGGCCGGCCGGGGCGCTCGTAGCCGGCTTCGAGAACGTGCACGTTGAGGCAGTTGACACCCTGGATCATGCGGGAACGGACCCCGTCGGGAAGAGACCCGGGGACATAGGTTGGCGCGGTCAAATCGGGTCCTCCTGCAGGGGTTGCGCGGGCCGGTCGAAACGACATGGCAATGGAACTGGCCGCCGCCGTGATCAGCATGGTCCGCCTTGAGATCTTGGATGAAGTCTTGCCATAAGGCATTGTCAGCCTCCGATATGGTGATCGCCATACTAGGGTGATCGACATAGTATGTCAATCGCCATAATGTGGCTGTGCGCAGTCAGAAAGGATTGACCCATGGCAGGTAAGACTGACGCCCGGTCCCGTGCGATCTCAACTGCAGAGAGATTGTTTCGGATTCAGGGCTATACCGCGACCGGATTGACGGAGATTCTCAAGGAAAGCGGTGCACCCAAAGGGTCGTTCTACTTTCACTTTCCGCGTGGCAAGGCGCAGCTCGCGGAAGAGGCGATCGATCACTACGTCGCCACCAGAAAGGATGTGCTACGCGAGATCTCATCGCGCAGGAAGGGCGACGCAGCAGGCTTTGTTCGAGACCTTTTCGGGGCTTTCGCAGCCGAAATGATTGCCTCTGACTTTCAGTATGGCTGCCTGATGCAAAACCTGGCAAACGAACTGCCCTCGCTGGATGCCGACCTGACCGCGAGGGTCGCCCGCGGTTTCACCGAGTCCACCGAGATCATCGCGGGACACTTCCTCGACTGCGGTTTCTCGAACGCGCAAGCCTCATCAACCGCGAGTGCAGTGGTAGCGTCGGCAGAAGGCGCCCGAACGATCGCCCGCCTGCAACGTTCGACGGCGGTGTTCGTAGCGCTTTCGAACGTTGTTTCGGGAGGACTCGGTTTCTTGCTCAGGAATGCGGCCGGCTCAGAAGGGTGACGTAAGGTTAAATTGGCTATGTGAGATCTTCGCAATCTCTGTGCCTCGCTAACGGCAGGTCTCAGGCAGGACGCGAATCGCTCGCCTTGGTTGACGAGCTGTGCAGAGGTTCATGGTGCCTGACGCAGCAGGGGAGCAAGCGAGGTCTTGTTTCCGTCTCAGCGTAAAGCGTAGTCGATTGTCGATCCGTCGCTCGCAAGGAAGCGGGGTGGGATGACGGCGGCAGCGCCTCGATCCGCAATGGCATCATGGCACTTGCGCGTGTCATAGGCGCCGTCTGCGGTGACGCTACCGATCTCCTGTTCGGATGGGATCTGATCGAGCAATTCCGGCAGCATGGGTGTAACATGGCCCCCATCGCATCCGAGAAACTGTTGCACTTCGGCGTCTTGTCAGAGCGCACTTAAGCGGAACGCCGATCCCCCTTGGTGGTCGGAGCGGAGATCACGAGGAAGCGGACGCTGTCCGTCTCGCTCTCGTTGCGTGCTTGGTGCGGCGTGCCTGATCGAACGTTCAAACTGTCGCTTGCGGACAAGCGTTCAATTTCACCGCCGACCAATAGGGTCAACATGCCTTCAAGAACATAGAATACCTGATTTGCGCGATCATGCAGGTGCATGACCTCCGCAGTGCCGGGTGGCATCCGCTCCTCGATCACGCTCAGATCTTCGTTGTCGAGCAAGCGCCAGCCGTCGCAAGCGTCGCCCCATTTGTAGTGTTCTGCGTTTGAGCGGTTTTGGATCGCCATGGCGACCATATCGCATATGGGTCGGGTAAAGTCACCGGGCGTATAGCCAGACAAAACCTGGCCTTCGGACCGACCGCCGTGAAAGCTAACAAAGTCCGCGCTGCTGACCTTGGGGCCCCGGACGATGCTGCGCGGCGCCATGAAAGTCCCGAATGGGGAAGCTCCACTGCGGTGACGGTGATCAAGGCGAAGGTCGGCTTCGGGCCGTAACCGGACTATCGGGACTACACGGCATCTAAGCAGAAAGCTGCCCTTCCGCAGCCGACTTCTTGTCTGCCGCTTCGGCGGAAATGTCCCCAGCATGTTACGCACATTGATCCTGCGCGAATATGCGCTGTACACTCCCGGCAAAAGGGTGACCAAAGGGGAGGTTGCGGTGCGTCGCGCCAAACACCACGTGCGAGAATGTCGATA
>NZ_PHSN01000041.1 GCF_002871005.1 Acidimangrovimonas sediminis | reverse complement strand
TGCCCATGTTCGGACGCTCGTTGTTGTAGGACCACAGCCACTCGGTGGCAATCTGCTGCACCTCGTCAATGCTTTTGAAGATATGAAGGTCCAGCCATTCGTGCCGGACCGTTCGGTTGTATCGCTCGACATAGGCGTTCTGCTGCGGTTTTCCGGGCTGGATGTGGGCCAGAGCGATGCCCTTGTGTTCAGCCCATTCCATCAAGGTGCCGCTGATGTATTCCGGGCCGTTATCGACCCTGATCGTCTTCGGTGCGCCTCGCCATTCGATGATCTGGTTCAGCGCCCGAACGACGCGTTCGGCAGGTGTGAGGAGGATCAGAAAACGATCCAGTGGATCGTTTTCCCGACGATCGGAGAAGTCGATCTCAATGCCCAGGCCCTCACGGTTGAAGTCGTCCAGGACGTTCA
>NZ_PHSN01000040.1 GCF_002871005.1 Acidimangrovimonas sediminis | reverse complement strand
TGCTAATCTGGCACCCGCCCAAGCACCATGCCAAACGTGCGACTTTTGAAGGCGACATTGCATCCAGGTGCCACACTTTCGCTGCAGATCCATCCCCGCCGCGCGAAGCACCGCATTGAAGTGGAGTGCATCGCAAAGATGATCGTTTACAAGGAAATGAAGCTCGCGATCGAGAATCAATGGGCCTATATCTCCTAGGGCACGTTGCACCGGATGGAGCCTCCGTGCTCGCACCCGATCGCGGCGACTGAGGTGCGTTGGAGGTCCTAATGTTTGCGAGAGCGGCGTCGGTCAGTATAAGGATGTCTATGCTCA
Source organism: Acidimangrovimonas sediminis (assembly GCF_002871005.1). Lineage (GTDB taxonomy): Bacteria > Pseudomonadota > Alphaproteobacteria > Rhodobacterales > Rhodobacteraceae > Acidimangrovimonas > Acidimangrovimonas sediminis. Next base: position 3,279 of record NZ_PHSN01000040.1, on the reverse strand, counting down.
GGTGCAGGCATGCAGGGGTAATGCATCTCAAAATCAAGTATGAATATGATCACCGCTTATATCCTCCCGACGAAATTGCATTTCGTCATTGCTCGCTTAAGCGGGCATTTGATAATTCTTCTGGAAGAGAGGTCTTGATGATCCCTGAGCACATAAAACCTTTGCTGCAGTATGCAAAGAATCCAAGCCAAATCTTGGCAAATATTCGGAGGTGGAAAAGCCCACAAGTTGATCAATTTCCATTTATATTTGTTTTGGGTCCTCCGAGAAGTGGCACTACGTTGCTGCATCGAATTTTACTAAATCATTCGAAAATTGTTGGATTCTCCGAAGAGACCGGTTCATTTTCGCCACGATCTGTGTATGATTACGAGAGGTTTAAGCACTTTCTAAACAAAGATGCTCATACGAAGGCGCTGGCTACCACAAGCTCGATGGCTGGTTTTTTTTCGGAATTTCATAAGTTGTCACTAGATTTGCCCGCTGGCGGGCGATTTGTTGAAAAGACACCTCAGCACGCAATTTATTTGTCCTATTTGATGTCTCGGTTTCCGCAGGCTCAGTTTATCTTTGCGCTGCGCGATCCTCGCGATACCTTTTGTTCTGGGTTTTCTGCGGGCAATATTCCTCAGGCTCGGCATGTAGAAAAACACGCTCGATACTTCCAATCTTGCGTTGCGCCACTCATTGCTTTGCATGATATGTATCATAGTCGTGTCTGCATGGTGAAGTATGAGGATTTTACAAGAACGCCACGAGGAGAGGTGGGAAGGATAATGAAGTTTCTCAAATTATCTGGAGAAGAAGATTTTCAGCTATCCAGGCGGGCGGTGAGTTCTGATGATCGCGCACATAAAGCAGAGTTCCAACGCTTAGCCCGCCCTATCACTCCTGCTACCGTGGGGCGCTGGAAAACAGAAATGAGCAAAAAACAAGTATCAGTATATCAAAAAATTGCTGGAGATAGCCTCTCATATTTTGGATACGAGCTCGCCTAAGGAGGATGAAATGAGCACTGAGCTGGAGAGGTCGATCAAAAACTCCGGATTTGGGGGAAGGGCGACATTTAGTCGTCGCAATAGGCTGTTTCGATTGCTGTGGTTGATAGTTTGGAAGTTGCTTGCCAGCTGGACACCGCCACAACTGCGAGGGTGGCGACGGTTTCTGCTGCGTAGCTTTGGCGCTCATATTCACTCTACAGCTGGCGTTCGTGGTTCGGTTCGAATTTGGTATCCTCCCCATCTGAAGATGGGGCCTTATTCCTCATTGGGCCCTCAAGTTGATTGTTATTGCCAAGGTCAAATCACCATCGGTGCGTACGCAGTTGTATCTCAGGGAGCCTATCTCTGCACCGGAACGCACGACATTCATCATCCCGATTTCCAGCTTTACACTCGACCAATCAACATCGGTGCTAACGCTTGGATTTGCGCAGATGCTTTTGTAGGTCCAGGGGTTAACGTGGGTGAAGGCGCTGTGCTAGGCGCACGAGGAGTCGCCTTCCAAGATCTTGAAGCATGGAGTGTCTATCAAGGCAATCCTGCTAAACTAATCAAGGGGCGTACCCGCTTCGAAAGACCGATGCCGTGACGCGACTTACCGCCCTCATCCTTACCTTCAACGAAGAGAAGCATATCGCGCGCTGCATCGAGAGCCTGAAGCCGGTCGTTGCCCGGATCTGCGTGATCGACAGCTTCTCGACTGATCGCACGGCGGAGATCGCCCGCGAACTCGGCGCGGAGGTCTTCCAGAACCCGTGGAAGAACTACGCCACCCAGTTCCAGTGGGGCATCGACAATGCCCGCATCGACACTCTCTGGACGATGCGCATCGACGCTGACGAATATCTCGAGCCCGGGTTGCAGCAGGCGATCCGCGGCTTCCTTGCGACCCCCGGAGAGGCCAATGCCGTCTATGTCCGGCGCAAGATGGTCTTCCTTGGGCAGCCGATCACGCACGGCTTCTTCTATCCGGCGATGATGCTGCGGATCTGGCGCTCCGGACAGGGGCGGATGGAGGCGCGCTGGATGGACGAACATGTCGTTGTCGAGGCGCCGGTGACGCGCAGCCTTGAGGGCGGTGATCTGGTTGACGCCAATCTCAACGACCTCGCCTGGTGGACGGCCAAGCATGTGGGCTACGCCCGGCGCGAGGTCTATGACATTGTGGCCAGCCGCGAGAAGCGTGACCACGAGGATCTGTCAAAGCTGTCTGGCCAGGCACGGCGCAAGCGCTGGCTGAAGGAAAAGGTTTATGCAAAGCTGCCCACGTCGCTACGCAGTTCGCTCTATTTCTTCTACCGGTATGTGATCGGACGCGGCTTTCTCGACGGGCGGGCGGGGTTCTTCTTCCACTTTCTTCAGGCCTACTGGTATCGCACCTTTGTCGATGCCACACTGATGGAGATGGAGCGGAGCGCCGCGGCGGAAGGACTGAGCCTGTACGAGCATCTGCGACGACAGGGGATCTATGAATGAGTGTCGGCTGCGGCGACATTCTTCGCGATCCGCACTTGGATCGATGAAAATGGTCCCGGCATTTCGCCCAAGAGTTTGCGCGCTATTTGCACGTGACCGTGCATACGGGTTCTGTTGCGCGAATTCATTATGGGATTAATATCGTGAATACAAAATGTTAGCTTGGCATCATGAGCAGGCCGATAACGGAGACGATCCTCACATGCCTGCTGACGACGATTGGTTTCCAATCTGTGTTCTTCCGAACGTCCCGATGGAGACGGCGATCGAGTGTGACTTGGCAGCGCTCGCGCCTGCGCACGACCTCCGCGTCATGCAGCTCAAGCGGGCTCATCCCACTTTCAAGCGTTTTTGGGCCGTTTCTCCGACGGTTTCGGGGTGCGGTTCGAGCCCAACGTCCTGCTTGTTCGAGCCGACGCGCCAGACGCGTTCCGCTCCTCGGCCGGTGTGGCCAGCTTTCGTGATCTGATTGCGATTTCGGTGCTTACGCGGACAAGATCCCTTGACCTTCGATATCCGCGTGGACACCGAGTGCTCTTCGCTGAGGCCTTCGCAATCTACCCTTGGATGATCGACCGACACTACGAGCACATGATCGGGCGCACACCGGCAATTCTCGGGTTGCACCTCCTGGAGAAGTTCAAGGGTCACTCGTCCCCGGCAATTTTTCGAACAGCTCTCAGAGTATCTGATGTTGATCAGCCACTCCTTGCAGGGCTCTTGGTGCGTTGGCAGCGCTGCTACGAGGACGAGGAGCCCTTATGGGAAGACCTGGCCCTCATGCGATCCCTGAATATGGCGT
>NZ_PHSN01000004.1 GCF_002871005.1 Acidimangrovimonas sediminis | reverse complement strand
CTCCGGCAAAGAATGACGCGTCATAATGCCCTCCAGTCCCTGCAGGCGCCGTTCGGCTGACCAGGCCTTCCGAGGCCGTCGATCCGAGTCGTGCGCAGCTCCATTCCCTGCGACGAAATATCGTTGCGGCTGCAACGAAGTCAAGAGATTGTTGCGAGCGCAACGATTGGTGTCTTGCAAGATCCCGGGCTTCGGAGCGAAATGGCGCGATGAACGAGCAAGCCGACAAGACGGGCGGGGGCGGGCGCTATCCCGCGTTCGACCTGGCGCATTTCACGCCCTATCGCATGGCCCTCGCGGCACAGTTGCTGAGCGAGACGCTGGCGGCCCAGTACCGCGAGCGTTACGGCATATCGGTCGCCGACTGGCGGGTGCTCGTGCACCTCGCCTATGCCGGGAAGGCCTCGGTGCGTGACATCCAGAACCGGGTGGTGATGGACAAGTCGACGATCAGCCGGACCGTCTCGCGGCTGGAGGAGCGCGGCGTCGTCAGCAAGCGCGAGAATCCGAAGGACCGGCGCCTGCTTCTGCTATCGCTGACCGAGGCGGGGGAGGCGATGATGACCGATGTCCTGCCGATGGCCACGTCGTTCCAGGCCCGGATCCAGGCCGAACTGGGGCCGCAGTTCGCAGCGCTGGAGGCCGCGCTGCAATCGCTCATCGATGCCTATGGTGGCGGCGAACCCTAGGGGCGACGAACCCTGAAGGCTCGGGTCGCGGGGGCGTTCCCTTCTTCCGGACCGTTGTCTGAGGGCGGGGACAACGGCGCACACGTGCCGCCGGACGTCTTCTGTCGCAATTTGTCGACGGTGGTGGCTGATTTCGACGGCCCCCAGGATTTCGCCTGAAAAACGGGCGGAAATGCGCGTGGGTCCAAAATTTTGTATTTCCAGAATGATTCAGAGGTGCTGGCTTTACCGTTTTGGTTTCAATGGTTTGGCGTGGAATTGGTCTGCCGCTGGCCGATCCTGCGTCGGATCGTGGACAGCTTGATCAATCCCGAGACGCCGGAAAGACTGCGGCAAACGGACATCGGGCGGCAAGGACGGACATGGCGGGTTCCAGCAGGGGGAGTTTCGTGGAGGTCGGCGCGCGGCTGCGCGGCTACAGGCTTGGCCGCGGCCTGTCGCCGGAAGACCTCGCCCGCCGTCTGGGGATTTCCCGGGCGGCGCTCTACCGCGCGGAAAAGGGCGAGATTGCCAAGATCGAGATGCTCAACGCCATCGCCGAGGAGTTGCACGTCTCGCTGCCGTCACTTCTGGGGGTGGGGATCGAATACCTCGCCGACCCCGTCAGCTTTTTCGAACGCCTGCGTCAGATCGAGGAGGACAGCGACCAGATCATCGGGCTCTTCACCCCGATCTCCTACCTCGTCACGACCGGGGGGTACGACGCGGACCTGGCCGATGTCCTGCACGAGGGGAGCGGCCCCGAGCGCGCCGATGATGTGTCGCGGATCCTCTCGATCCTGGCCCGGCGCAAGGCGCGGTTTGCCAGCCGGCGGCCCTTGCTGGCGTCGATCATGTCGGATGCGGATATCGCGCGCCTCCTGCGCGAGGGGATGGTGGGTCGCGGCGACCTTCCACCGGACGTGCGTGAGATGCGCCGCCGCATGGCCCTGCGCGAGGCCCGCAACATCGCCGCCATGCTGCGTGAACCCGATATCGGTATCCAGATCGGCATCGCGTGCGAGCCGATCCCCGCGACCTCGTTCCAGATCGTGCGCAGGGGCGGCGAGGCCACCCTCTGCATCAGCCCGTTCCGGCTGGGGCCGAACCCCAATATCCGGGTCGGCGTCGGGATGATCACTGCGGCCCCGGAGGCCCTGGAGCTGCACGAGGGAATCGCGCAGGGGCTCTGGTCCTCGTCGCTCAAGGGGCGCGAGGCGGCGGATCATGTCGAGACACTGATCGAACGCCACGGGGCGGGGACTGCGTAATTTTTCAGCGCGAAATACCGAACGGTCGCTAAGGGTTCCGCAGGTCTCAATTTTTAGATTTTCCGTGTTGACGATCCCCGCCGGGCGGCCGATTCTCCGCCCGTAGCAATCAAGAAAGATCACGGGGAGTGTTTCATGCTCAGGAGTTCGCTGCTTGTTTCCGCGCTGGCCGCGCTTGGCCTCGGCCTTGCGGCGCCGGCCATGGCGCAGGATTACGTGGCCAAGATCGGCCATCTCGAAAGCGCCCAGCAGACCCGCAACATCTATCTGGAGAAGGTGGCGAAGCTGGTGCATGAGCGGACCGACGGCCATGTCACCTTCAAGATCTTTCCGCAGGGCCAGCTGGGCAGCCAGCGCGAGATGAACGAGGGCGTGCAGCTGGGCACGATCGAGGGCACCGTCGCGCCCGCGGCCTTCCTCGGAGGGTTCAACCCGCTGGTGTCGATCCTCGACATTCCCTACCTGCTGCCGGCCGATCCGAAGAAGGCCGAGGCGCTGCGCGAGGGGCCGTTCGGGCAGGACCTGCTGGCCAGCTTTGCCGACAAGGGGATGGTGGCCGTCGGCCTCTGGCCCAACGGCAAGAAGGAATTCACCTCGAACAAGCCGATCGCCAACATCGCCGATTTCAAGGGCCAGAAATTCCGGGTGATGGACAGCGCGATCCTGATCAAGCAGTTCGATTCCCTTGGCGCCTCGGCGATCGCGCTGCCCTTCGGGGAGCTGTATACCTCGCTTCAGACCGGGGTGGTCGACGGCGAGGAGAACCCGCTCGACACGATCGTGTCGATGAAGTTCTACGAGGTGCAGAAATACCTGCTGGTCTCGGACCATGGTGCGATGGAGGATGTGATCCTGTTCAATCCGGCATGGTGGAACAAGCTGCCCAAGGATTACCAGAAGATCATCCGCGACACCTTTGCCGAGCAGGTCCCCGCGCTGACCGCGCACAAGGCCGCCGCGGTGAAGGAGGCGCTTGCCAAGATCGAGGCCAGTGGCACCAACGTCCGCGTGGCCGATGCCAAGGAACGCGCGGCGCTGCGCGAGGTGATGTTCCAGCCCTCGGTCGATGCCTATCTCTCGAAAACGGGCGATGCCGGCAAGAAGCTGATGGATGTCTACAAGCAGCAGATGGCCAAGCTGCAGTAGACCCGGCGCGCCGCGCATCGGCGGCCCGCGCACCGAGAGCCCGCGCCGGGCTGGCGGCGCGGGCAGGCTTCCGGGGCTCGCCTGTGGCGGGCCCTTTCCTTATGGGCCCCATTCGTTATAGGCCCCTCTCGTTATCGGCCCGTTCCCAGTCAAGGACATCGCGATGAAAGCCCTCACCCTGCTGAGGAAGATCGAAAGGGCCGTGCTGGTCGTGCTCTTCCTGACGATGGTTCTGCTCTATACCGGCTCTGTCGTCACGCGAGAGATCGGCGGCACCTTCGCCAGCGACTTCGCCTGGATCGAGGAGGCGGTGCGCATGATGAACCTGTTCCTCGTATTCCTGGCCCTCGGGCTGGCGCTGGAACGGGGCAAGCACGTGGGCATCACCAACATGCGCGCGCGGCTGCCCCGGCCGCTGCTGCTGGGGCTGCTCAAGGTGATCGACGTGGTGGGGCTGGCCTTTTCGCTCTACGTCGCATGGCTGGCGCTGGAACTCGTGCAGTTCGTGCTGCGCTCGGGGCAGACCTCGCCGACGCTGGGGGTGCCGATGGGGATCATCTACCTCGCGCCCGTCGCCGGGTTCGTCCTGCTGGCGCTGCGCTACGGGCTAAGCCTCTTCGGCGTCATCGACCGCTACGCCACGCAAGAGGAGGCCGTGTGATGCTTCTGGCGCTGATCCTCCTGCTGGCCGTCGCGCTGCTGTTCGCCGGATTCGAGATGCTTCTGGTGCTGGGTGTGCCGGCGCTTGCCTACAAGGCGGGTTTCTGGGGCAGCCTGCCCGATGCGGCGGTGGTGCAGAAGATGGTGGGGGGCGTCGACCACGCCACGCTGCTGGCGATCCCGTTCTTCATCTTCGCGGCGAACCTGATGGGTTCGGGCCAGATCGCGCGGCAGCTTCTGGGCGTCGTCACCGCGCTGGTGGGCCACACGCGGGGCGGCATCGGCCATGTCGTCGTCGGCGGGTCGATGGCCTTCGGGTCGGTCTCCGGCTCGGCGCCCGCGACCGTCGCCGCGATGGGCCGGATGGTCTATCCCGAGATGCGCGCGGCGGGGTATTCGGAAAAGTTCAGCCTCGGCCTGCTGGTCGCCTCGGCCGAGACGGCGCTGCTGATCCCGCCCTCGATCACGCTGATCGTCTACGGCTGGATCACCGGCACCTCGATCGCCAAGCTGTTCGCCGGCGGGCTGGCCGTCGGCGTGGTGCTGGGGCTGGCCTTCGCGGTCTTCGTCCGGATCCAGGCGGCGCGCGACGGCGTCACCCTCAGCCCGCGCATGCCTTGGGGCGTGCGGTTGCGGACGCTCTGGCAGGCAAAGTGGGCGCTTGGCATGCCGGTGATCATCCTGGTCGGAATCTACTCCGGCATCATCACCCCGACCGAGGCCGCCGCCGTCAGCGTGGTCTACGCGATCCTTGTCGAGATGGTGGTGTTCCGCTCGCTCGGCTGGAAGGGGCTGGTGGAGATCACCGAGCAGAGCGCGATCAACACCGCGATCATCTTCGTGCTGCTGGCGATGGGCGGGCTGATCTCGTTCTTCGTGACGCTGGCACAGGTGCCGAACGAGATCATCGCGCTTTTGCAAAGTGCCGATGCCGGGCGGATCACCTTCCTGATCGTGGTGAACCTCTGCTTCTTCATCGCGGGGATGTTCGTCGATCCGAACTCGACCGTGCTGGTCCTCGTGCCGCCGCTCTATCCGGTGGCGATGAGCTTTGGCGTGGACCCCGTGCATTTCGGCATGATCGTCACGCTGAACGTCTGCCTCGGGATGATCACGCCACCGTTCGGGCTGGATATCTTCGTCGCCTCCTCGACACTGGGCAAGCCGGTGAACGAGATCATCCGCGGTGTCTGGCCCTTCGTGCTGGTCAACCTGATCGTGCTGATGCTGATCACCTACATCCCGCAGATCTCCCTGTTCATCCCGCATCTGATCTATGGCTGAGTAGCGGGCGCCTGCGCCCGGTGCCGGGGCTACCGTCGTACAAGGCCGATCCGGGTGGCGGTAGCCACCGCCTCGGAGGTGGTCAGCGCAGAGAGCTTGCGCCTCAGGTTGCGCGCATGCAGGTCCACCGTGGGCAGCGAGATGTTCAGCTCCCACGCGATCCGGTCGCGCCTGTACCCGGCCGCCAGCAGTTCGAGCACCGCGTGCTCGCGGCGGGTCAGGGGGGATGCGGTCGGTTCCGGATCCGCCAGGGCCTCCGGCTCCACGAACAGCACGATCCGGATCCGGCCCGGCTTGAATGGCAGGATGTTGACCTGCACGAGGGCCGGGTCGCCGCCGGTATCGGGGTGCAGCACGCTGGGCACCGGATCCTCGCAATCGTCGGCGCGGTCGAGTGCCGCGAGAAAGGCGCGCCGGGGTTCTACGAGGAAGACCCCGCCGTCATGCACGGCGGGGCCCACGACCTCTCGCGTGACCGGGTCGGCAGACAGCACGCGGCCATCCGGCGCCACGTCGAGCCAGAGAAGCATCGGCGTTCCCTGCGCTGCCTGTGACCCCGCCGCCTGCGACCCCGCCGCGTCCCGGCGCGTGCTGATCATCGGTATGCCCGCCATTCCTGCGTTCCCCATCCGTCGCCTGTGTCATCCGTCGCCTGTGTCCCGGTGCGTCCCTCTGCGAGGCGATCGCGCCCGAAGGCGGCTCAAGGCGAAAGGCTAGGGGCGGGCGGGGCCCCGCTTCGCCCCCCTTTGGGGGGGTATGGCAACGAATGCAGGGAAAATTCGGTGTTGGGGGCGATCACGGAGGAATATCCGCGCCGTGATCTTGTCGTGAGACGCAGGGCCCGCTTAACTCCCCCCGCAAGATGGGGAATGTGCGTGATGTCCAGAGTGCCGCCGCGCGGGCGCGGGTCGCAATTCGTAGAGACGCTGATTTCGGTTCTGCCGCGTTCCCACGCGCTGAACCTTCCGCCGGAAGAGGAACTGCTGACCCGGCCGGAGCGCGAGAGTGAAAGCGAAAGGTTCTTTCACCGCCATTTCGCGCGGTCCGGGTTTCCGGTGAACCTCTACGATACAGGCGGGCTGAGGCAGATCGAGCCGTTCCTGCCCGATCAGGAGGCGGGCTTTCCCGCAACCCTACTGATGCCGCGCCATTCGGCCAGCGGCTGCGCCTTCGTGGTGGCCGAGGGGCGGCTCTATTTCCTCTACGACAGGATCGAGCAATGGGACGACGCACCGCAACACCTTGCCTTTGTCGCGGTGCAGATCGGGCCCGGCGGGCTTCCGGGCCTCTCTGCCATTGCGCCCCAGGGGCCGGATCTGTCGAACAGCGAATACCAGCTGTTGGCGCAGCTTCTCGCCGGGCGTAATCTCAAGGCGGCGGCCGCGGCGCTTGGCGCATCCTACGACACCAAGCGCAAGCAGGTGCAGGTCGTGCTCGACAAGTTCGGTGCCGACAGCCAGACCGCGCTCCTGCGCGGGCTGACGCTTGAGATCACGGCGATGGTGATGGACGGCCTGCTGCCCACGCTGCAACGGCGGCCGGAGGCGGCGCTGGTCAAGCGCCAGTTCGGCGGCGATGTGGTCGTCAACACGATCACGGCCGGCGACGATCTGGATCTGCCGATCTGGGAATTCGGCGCGCGTCACGGCCGGCCGATCCTGTATTTCCACAACATGCTGACCCCGCTGGTCTTCCGCGACGACATGGCCGAAGTGCTGCGGCGCAATGGCCTGCGCTGGCTTGTCGTGCCGCGCCACTTCCTCGACGGTGCCGGGATGCCGGGTGACAGCGACCGCAGGATGACACGCCTGATGCGGGCGCTGGCCGATACCGTCGACTACCTCGCCGAGGCGCCGGTGATCTGCCTGGGCGAAAGCGCGGGCGTGTCCTGGGCGATCCACTTCGCACGTCACAACCCGGGGCTGGTCGATCACCTGATGCTGACGGCGACGCCGCAGCCGATGGCGATGCCTGGCGCCGAGCACCGCCCGACGATCTATGCCGAGATCTCCGACAAGCTGCGGCGCGACGTCCGGGTGACTGCCGGTCTGGCGCGGGTCTACAACGCGCTGGCCCGCGTGCCGACGCTGGCGCGCAAGGGGCTGCGCCACCTCTACCGCCACTCGCCGCCGGATCTGGCGACGGTCGAGGAGATGTGCGCGCAACCGCATTTCTTCGATTGGCTGCGCCTGATCGCCAACGTCGCGACCCGCAGCTCGATGGACGAAATCCGCGGCCTTCAGCGCAACTGGGTGGCCGACCTGAGGGCGCTTGACGGCGACGTCACCTTCATCCACGGGGCCGAGGACACGATCAGCCCCGCCGACGAGATCGAAACCCTGGCCGCAAGCCTGCCGGGGGCCGAGTTCCTGCGCATCGAGAACGCCGGGCATTTCGTGATGAGTCAGCATTTTCCGGCCCTCGCGGCCCACGTTGCCGCGCTGCCCGGCAGGCGGGCGACGGATTCCTGAGTGTGCGGGCCTGAGTCTGCGGGTCTGAGTGTGCGGGCCTGAGGTTCGGGCCTGAGGTTCGGGCCCCGATCCACTGGCCCCGATCCCGGCATGCGGGTCAGAAGTCCACCGTCAGCGACATGCTGCAGTCGATCGACCGCGTGGTATAAAGTGCGACATTCGACCGGTTGCGCCGCACCCCGCAGTAGAGCCGCGGTTTCTGCCCCCAGATCCGCACCCGGGTAAGCTGGGCACTGATCCCGATCGAGGCGATACGGTCGTGGCGCCGGACCCCGACCAGCGGGAAGGGCGCATCGTAGCGCTGTTCTCCCAGCGCGATCCAGATCCCGCCGCGCAGGCCTTTCATCAGCCGGCGCTCGTAGCCTGCGCTGATGGCGATCCCGGTGTAGCGGTGGTAATCCTTCGCCGGCCGCGCACGGTCGAGGCTGATCCCGTAGCTCAGCCGCCCGGTCTTTCCGACCGGCTGGCTCCGGTCCAGGCCAATGTGATGGCGGGGCCCGGAAAAATAGGGCTGTTCGGAAAACCGCTGGTATTCGCTGCTCAGGCGCAGGGTCACCCGGTCGCCCCGCTTCACCCGCCAGGTCTTGACGAAACCGGCGCCGAGGGTGAGCCGGTCGCCGGTCACGTCGCCCTCGGTGCCGTCATAGGCCCGCCGCCGCAGGTAGATCTGCGCCGACCAGGGCGCCCGGCCGCGCAGGTGTTCGTAGCCGACCGACACCCCGGGTTCGGCGAACCGCAGGTGGGCGCGGCTGAACCACGCCCCCGAGAGCATCGCGCTCAGTCGGAAGCGATGGCCCGGTCGCGGGTGGATGTACCAGTCGAGGTTGACGCCGAAGGCCGCGCCCATCCCCGACTTCTGCTGCCCGCCGTCCCGGATCCGGAACGTGCCGTAGCCGGTCACCAGATAGCGTTCCGAGGCCACGCGGTCGACATTGGTCGAGGGCAGCAGCGCCGCCGTGGCCGAGACCCGGAACGGCGCGACCCGGTCGAGGGTCTGCCACGCCGCAAGCAGGGCCGCCTCGCGCGTGGGGTTCTCGGCCAGGAAATAGCGCAGCACGCCCTCGGCGCGGCGCGGCGATCCCAGCCGGGCCAGCGCCCGGCGCAGGCCGGCCCGCGCCGGCGCGTAGCGCGGTACCTGAGAGACGACGTCGCCGTACATCACCAGCGCGGGCCCGACCTTGCCCTGCGCCAGGGCCCTGTCCGCCAGCGCGACCAGATCGGATGCCGTGCGCGGGGGATCTGCGGGCCGGGCGTGCAGGCTGCCGGCGCCGGCCCAGAGGCAGGCCGCGGCAACGGCAAGCCGGGCCATGGAAAGGCATGCGCGCATCGCGTTGCACCACCATGGAACTGGAAATTCGGGATGGAAAAGGCCGGGGTCTCCCCCGGCCTTCAGCTGCCGGTCCGACGGCTCAGTTCTTGGTGGCGAAGAAGCCGCCGTCGAGTGCGCTGGTCCCGTCCGAATTGGTGACCGTGCCCGAGGCGGTGCCCTGCACGAGGAGCGTTCCGTTGTCGTCGTAGAATTTGCCGTTCATGCCGAGCGAGACGTCCGCAGGGGTCGAGCCGTCGCTCAGCGTGCCGCTGGCCTTCGCGGTCATCGACGAGCCCGAGACGGTGCCCGTCACGCCCAGCGATCCGCTGGCATCCCCTTGCTTCGTCATGGCGTCGGTGTCGTCGTAAAGCCCGAAGTTCGACGCGGTCCCCGTCACCTTGCCGCCGTCGAAGTCGACGCTCATGTTCAGGTCGCCGACGGCCATGGTGCCTGCGTTGTCGGTGACGCCGACATAGCCCGACATGTCCGCCTGCCCGGTCGGGCTGGTGGTAGTCAGCGCACCGCTGTCGATCCGCGCCTGGTTATCGTCGTAGGAGGCCACGACCGTCTGCGCGTCGGCGGCGCTCAGGCTCGATCCGCTCGACGAGGCGCTGGTCGATCCGCTGGCCGAGGCGCTTGCCGCCCCGCTTGCCGTACTGCTCGGTGTGCTGCTGCTGCCGCCGCAGGCCGCAAGGGCAAGGCACGCCGCGCTGGCCATGATCTGAAGTTTGTACCGCATGAGAATCCCCGAATTCAGTCGTCAACGAGATGCCGGCCCTTCACGGACCGATCACGGGAAGATGAGCCTCATGGGCAAACTTCGGCAATCTATGAGAAACCATAGCTTGCCTGGCGCGCCAAAGCGTGCTGTCCGCCTGTTCGAAGGGATGTGGGGAGGCCGGGCGAAGGGGGGGGGCAGCCCCCGTTTTCGCCGGGCCGTTAGAGGTAGTGCAGATGCACCGGTCTTCCGGTCGTCGGCCCGCGGCGCCGGGTCGGGGACAGGCCGCCGCGGCGTGCCAGTTGCGCGGGGTCACGGATGACGAGATGGCCGCCGTCGGGGATGGCGATCAGCCCCTCGTCCTGCCAGCGGTGCGTGATGCGGCTGATGGTCTCGCGGCTGGTGCCGACCAGATCGGCGATGTCGGCGCGCGGAATCTCGAGGGTCAGCACCCCGCCGCCGTCCGGCAACGTCTGGTAGGGCAGCATCTGGGTCGCGCGGGACAGGAAGGAGGCCAGCCGCTCCTCGGGCGTCTGCAGCCCGCGCATCCAGATATGGTCCTGCAGCGCCCCCAGCGCCCGGCGGCGCTCGGCATGGAGCGTGCGGCGAAAGCCCGCGTCCTCGTGCTCCAGCCGCTCCAGTGCGGCCCGACCGAAGGTGCAAAGTGTCACGTCGGTGGCGCATTCGACGCCGTAGCGGCCGCGGTGGGGCAGGATCTCACCGACCATGGCGCCCGGGCCGGCGATGCCGAGGACCAGCCGCCGCCCGCCGCTGGAATAGCGCAGCAGGCGCAGGTAGCCCGCGCGTACCACCGTCACGAACCGGCCCTCGCCGTCGAGATCCCAAAGCCAGTGTTCGGCGGTATGGGTCGCGGGGGCCGCAAGCCGCGAGAGGCGCGGCAGAAGGTGCGCGGGAAGGTTGCCGCAGAATCCCCCCGACCGGGCCGGGCAATTGCGGCAGGCCCTGGCCGCCAGGTCGACGCGGCGGGGGCGTGCCCCGTGGGTCGGCGCGCCCGGGCAGAGTGCTTCTGTTGCGACGCCTGGCACTGCTGTGGCAGGGCGTTTGCCTTCCAGCAAGGCGTCAGCGTTCTCCATCCTGACGTTCATTGCAGCCTCCCCAGTGTCGTGCAGGGGGGATCGGACCACCGCTGCCCGCTCCGCTCGACGCGGTCTGCGGCGTTCTCCCCCCGGGGACCGGCTGTCCCCCGGGATCAGTTTCGCATGAAGGGCCGGTGGCAGGATGGCGTTTCGGAATCGAATTGCGCCGGAGTGTATCGGGCGCCCTGTGCGCAGGATCCCCCGAAACGGCCCCGCGCGGTCAGAGCTTAGCGGCCCTGGGCATCGACGGCGTGGCCCAACGTGCCCGCATCCGCGCCGGTCGTGTAAGGACCGAGACGCAGCGTTCATCGAGGCCGAAGTATCGCGCGATCTCGGCGTCGCTCAGCCCGAGGTCGATCCAGCAGGCCAGCGTCAGCTCGGGCATGGGGCCGAGGATATCGGGGTAGGCCGGGCGCACCGGCGAGGCCTGGACATGGACGGCGTCACGAAGGGGTGTCGAGGGCATGGCGAAGGCTCCTGTCTGCGGGTCGCGGGGCCATCCTTGCGAAGCCCCGGGCACCTTCCGTTGACCGCGCGCAACGTGGCCCCATGGGACGGCACCTTTTCGCCGTCCCATGGGGCGAAAGTGGGAGAGGGTGGCAAGAGGAGCCTTCGGGCCGGAGGCGGAGATCAGCGCCCTGCCAGTGCGGCGCGGGCGGCGGCAAGGGTGGTTTCGGGCGTGCCGGAGGCATCGACGTTGCACCAGTCTGTGGGGGCGGAGGCCTGCGCAAGTTGACGCTCCAGCACCTCCGTCCCGGCATCCGACCAATCGCCATGGCGCGCGGCGACCCGGGCATGGAGGACCTCGGCCGGGGCGGTCAGCCACAGCGCTTCGGCCCGGATCCCGCTCTCGGCGGCGAGCGCGGCCAGCTCCGCGCGCCGCGCGGGGTCGAGGAAGGTTGCATCGACCAGCACGCCATGCCCCGCCGCGAGGATAGCGCCGGCACGTTGCATCAGCCCGGCATAGACGGCACCGCGCGCGCCGGGCGCATAGGCGGTGCCGGGCAGGGCGGTGGCGGCGGCCGCGCCCGCGGCGATCTTGCGCGCCTCGTCCGACGACAGGATGACCGCGCCCGGGGCGGGGCCGATCCCCGGCGCGAGCGCGCGCGCCAGCACCGACTTGCCGGTGCCCGACAATCCGCCCACCGCGACCAGCCGGGCTGGGGCGGGGGCCAGGGCGGCCCGCGCCTGCGCGAGATAGGCGGCGATGTCATCGGAAGATCGGCCCGGCGTGCCGGTCGCGGCATCGGTCTGCAACAGCACCATCGCCCGGATCGCCGCCCGCACCGACAGGAACAGCGGCAGCGCGGCCAGCCCGGCATCCTCGTCGCCCCGGGCCGCGGCGAGATAGGCCGACAGCGCCTGTGTTGCGGCGCGACCCAGCCCCCGGTGCCCGAGATCCATGAGCAGGAAAGCGAGGTCGTAGAGGACGTCGCAGGTGCCCAGCTCCTCACTGAACTCGAGCGCGTCGAAGGGCGTGGGCTTGCCGCTGATCAACACGATGTTGCGCAGGTGCAGATCGCCGTGGCCGCGCCGCACGTGGCCCGCCGCGGCGCGCGCGTCGAGAAGCGGGGCGACACGGTGCAGCGCGGTGCGGGCCTCGACGGACCATGCCCCCGCCGCTTGTGCCCCCGCTTCTTGTGTCCCCGCCGCCTGTGGGAACTCGGCGAAGACGCGGTCCAGCTCGTCCAGGATCGCGCCGATCAGGGCCGCGCCGCGACCGGGGCGGACCGGCGCGGCGGCGTGGTAGCGCTGCACCATGCGCCCGGTCTCGGCGGCCAGCGCGTCGTCGAGGGCGCCGCGTTCCGCCACCGCCTCAAGCTCGTCGCTGGCGGGGAAGCGGTGCATCCTGAGAACCCAGTCGACCGCATCACCCGTCTCCTCCGCGCGGCCCAGCCGCAACCCGTCCGGGCCGCGCAGCACCGGCAGGACGTCGCGGTAGATCCCGGGGGCGGCGGGGGCGTTGAGGGCCAGCTCACGCGCCAGCATCTCGTGCCGGCGTTCCGGGGTGGAGAGGTCCATGTAATCGTAGCGCACCGCCCGCTTGAGCTTCAGCGCGGTGTCGCCATGAAGGAAGATCGCGGCGCCGTGGGTGTCGATCCGCGTGACCGGCCCCGCCGCGCCACCGAAGGCGCGGGGGGTGGCGAGGAAGGCGAGGGTTTCCTCCTGTCCGGTCATGATCCCGTTTCCGCTGGCGACGGGGGCAGGCTCGCACCCCGCGCGCCCGGTGTCATTGAGCCTGATCAAGTTGGACGGCGCCGGCCTCCGTTCCCTAGGCGGCCTTTCGGGCGGCGGCACGCCGGGACCGGTCCATCTCGGACAGGTGGGCGCCGAGGACGACGAGGCCTGGCCAGATCATGTAGCTCTCGATCTCGAGGTTCTCGCCGAAGGTCAGCAGCACGATCGTCATCAGGATGCTGAGCGGCAGGCGCCCGCGGGGCCCCCGCGCGGCATCGGCCATGACGACGAGGACGTGCCAGCCCAGCGGCACCAGAAGCGCCAGGAAGCCGACCAGCCCCTTGACGAACAGCAGACCCCACCACGTGTGATGACTGCCGATCGGCATGAACTCCACCATGTGCGGGCCGGGCTGCACCGTGCCGTGACCGAACCAGTAGGCCTCGCCGCGCCAGCGCTCGCCGGCGATCCGTTGCAGCGCCTCGCGCACCCGGGTGCTGTCGGCGCGGGCGCCCTTGAAGGCCGCCACCGCATCCTGCAGCGCCTCGATCAGCCGGCTGCCCACGACGGCAAGCGATGCGGTCGCCGCGGCCAGCGCCTTCCACGCCCAGCCGCGCATCACCAGCGGCAGAAGGCGCGGCACCACGGTGCAGGCCACGAGACCGACCAGCCCCATGCGCGATTTCGACAGCAGGATCATGGTGACCCCGGCGGCGACCCCGGCGGCGCGCCAGCGGCGGTCGCGCTCCTCCAGCGCGAAGGAAACCTGGATCACGCCCAGCAGCGCCGCGAAGGGCGACCACGGGGCGAAGAACTGCCAGCGCGGGGTCCAGCTTTCCGGATCCCAGGTGAACAGGAAGACCGAGAAATACTCCGGCCCCGGGCCGCCGATCGCCTTGAGCGGCGAGGTGAAGATCCGCTCGGGCAGCCCGGCATAGGGCGCGGCGAACAGGATCGGGGTGATCAGAAGGGTCCACAGCCCCAGCCGGCATTGCGCCCGCACCAGCACCTCCTGCCGGATCGGCAGCACCGCGCCGGCAAAGATGAACAGCGGCAGGAGGGCCCAGCCCTTGGCCCAGCCGACCGAGGACTTGATGGTCTGCTTCAGCCCGAGGTCCCAGCCCAGATGCGCGGCCCAGAGCGCCAGCAGCATCACCAGCATGCCCGCCCACCAGACCCAGACCAGCCGGGGCACCGGGCCCCGCGCGCGCAGATCGGGCCGGATCGCCGGGCCAAGATAAAGGACGAGCGCGGCCAGCCCGGCCAGCATCCAGCCCAGCACCGGCCCGACGACGTAAAGCGCGCCGAAGGCGTAGAACAGCCAGGTCCGGGTGATCGCGCCGTAGGCCAGCCGCTCGGCCGGGTTCGCCGGCAGCACCGCAGCCGCGGGGGGCAGGTGGGCCGTGACGGGCAGGGGGGCCGCCTGCGCCATGCGGGCGGACGCGCCGTGCAGGGGGGTGACGGAGGCGCTCATTCCGCGGCCGCCATGAACCGGGGGGGCGGGGCCTCGGACCCGGCCAGCAGCCGGTCGATCAGAGGGCGCCGCAGCCAGCCCATGCCAAGGCCTATCAGCAGGAAGATTGTCGCCGCCCCGCCGGCCGCGATCGCCAGCTTGCGCCGCGGCGACGAGGGGCGCTCGGGGAGCGAGGGATCCTCGAGCACCTGCACCAGCGGGTAGGAGGCGAAGCGGTCGGCGCGCGAGGTCTGGCCGCGGGCGATGGCCGAGGCGAACACGGCCTCGGCAACGGCGAAGTCGCGTTGCAGGTCCTTGAGCCGGGTCGCCGGGCCCAGCAGCCGGTCGCGCCGGGCGGTCGCCTCGTCGTATTGCCGCTGAAGCGCCTCCTGCCGGCGCATGAGGCCGGTACGCTCCGCCGCCAGCGTGACCAGCTGGCTGAGAAGCGGCGCCCGGCGGCCGACGTCGCTCAGGTCGAGGCGGGCCAGCGCCTCGCCCGGCAGCCCGGTCAGCGCGGCGGCCCGGCGTTCGAGGGCCTTGCGGGCGGTGCGCTTGGCGGCCGCGGCGGCCTGCACCCGGGGATGGCCGGGGCCAAAGGATGCCTGCGCGTTGGTCAGCGCGGCGGTCGCCTCGGCCAGCGCGCCGGCCAGCGCGCCGAACTCGCTGTCGGCATGCAGCTTCAGTGCGGCGGCGGCGAGGTCCGGCGTCGTTCCGAGAGAGGCCTCCAGCGCGGTGACGGTGCGGCCCTTCCCGGCAAGTTCGGCGGCCTGGGTCCGGAGCGTCTCGGCCATGCGCTCGGTCTCGGTGATCAGCGCGTCGAACTGATCGCTCGAAAGCAGGCCGCTTTCGTGCTGCAGCTCGGCGATACGTTCTCGCGTCGACTGTACCGACTTGCGGTATTCGTCGATCGAGGCGCCGCTGCCGGTGGCCCGCACCTCGGCCTCGTCCGACCGCAGCGCGTCGACCTCGGCGAAGAAGGCGTCGAGCAGGGCGCGCGCGCGGTCGCGGGCGTCCTCGGGGCTGTTGCCGGTAAGCTTGATGTGCATGAGGCCGGTCTGATCGACCAGCTCGATCCGGGGCTTGCCGAAGTCGCGGGTCTGCATGTGCATTGCCGCGGCGGCGGTGTCGAGGATGCGGGTGGCCCCCAGCAGGCGCTTGTAGGTCTCCGTCGGGCTGATCGAGCTGTTGGTGTAGGGCGAGTTGGCCGAGGTCGAGGCCTGCCCGATCCGGTCGAGATTGACCGAGGCGGTGGCGCCGGTGCCGGGCAGGATCAACGACAGATCCGAAGTGTAGCGCAGCGGTGCGGTGGCCAGGTAGCCGCCGATCGCGCCCCAGATCGCGCCGGCCGACAGCACGAACACCCCGAGGTAGCGCGGCAGGCGCCCGCCGTCGCCGACCCGCCCGCCGCGCAGCAGGCGCGCGAAGGTCAGGGCACGGATCGGAAGGCGCAGCAGCCGGGGCAGGTGCGGCAGGCGAAGGCGGCGGGGGAACGGCAGTTTCGGCATCGGGGGCTCCTTTCCCCGGTTCCATAGCGCGAAGCTGCGGGGGAATGGGGCGCGCCGCGGGCTACCCGGCAGGGACGTTCGCGCCAGGGCCCTAGCCGATCGGGTAGGTCAGAACAGGCCCTGTTCGCGCGCGATCATCGCCGCGATGGTGCGGTTGCTCGCGCCGATCTTGCGAAACAGCGTCTTGAGGTGAAGCTTGACCGTGGGTTCGCGGATGTCGAGATCGCGGGCGATCTCCTTGTTCGACTTGCCCTCGGTCAGGCAGCGCAGCACTTCCATCTCGCGTTGCGACAGCTGCTCGGCCAGCGGATGGGGCGCCTCCTCGGCGCGCATGAATTCGAGCGGGGCGTATTGCTCGCCCATCTCGATGAACCGCACCGCGTTCACCAGGGTACGGGCCGACAGCGTCTTGGGCAGAAACCCGGCCGCGCCGCAGGCCAGCGCCTCCTCGGCGATCTCGCGCGAGGCGGTGCCGGAGATGATCGCGTAGCGCGGGCCGGGATAATCGGACTGCAGCGCCACCAGCCCGTCAAGACCGGTCATCCCGGGCATCATGTAATCAAGAAGAACGACGTCGAAATCGGTGTCGCGGTCAAGGATCTCGCGCGCCTCTGAGAGAGACCCGGCCAGGACGGCCTCCATCTTGCCCTCGATCTGAAGGTAAAGCGAAAGCGTCTCGCGGAACAGGTCATGATCGTCGGCGATCAGCACGCGACAGCCCGCAAGCGCGCGTGCCGGGCGTCCCGAATCGGCGTTCTGGTCAGTCATGGTTCGCATCGTCATCGTCATGGCGGTCGCTGGCAATCCGTTAGGCAGACAATCCGTTGGGCACGAATCCGCCCGGGCGACAGAGTCGTCGCCGGCCGGACAACCTATAGTTTAACATTTCATTTCTGGCGAAAGAATGGCGGCGACGGGAGATGGCGCCCATCCGATCGGGTAGGTGGCCTGTTCTCTCGGGCGGGAATGCGGCGCCGCTCGGGCGGGGTGGCGCCCTGGTTGCGCCGCAGGCAGCCCCAGCCGCGCCCGATACCTGTCCTGCCGATATATTGAGCGGAAATCACCGCGTCGTGATGCTCGGTCCATCAACAAATGGATGTTCCGATGCCCCACACGCTTGCCAACCGCCCCGCTTCCGCCACAGTCCCGTCCGCCGCAATTCCTTCGACCACGGGCCCTTCGGCCACTAGCCCTTCCGCGCTCGACCCCCGGCCGACCGCCGGCGCCAACCGCGACCATGCCCCGCTGCGTCTGGCGCAGCGCACGCGGCTTCCGGCGCCGTCCGCACCTGTGACTCTGCCGCGTGTGCGGCTGTTCGGGATCGACCTCGTGTCGGCCAGCGCGGATGCGGTGATCGCGCAGCTGCTGACCCCCGGCCAGCGCAGCCGCGTGGCTTTTCTGAACGCGCATTGCGCGAATGTCGCGGTGCGTGACAGCGCCTATGCCGACGCGCTGGCCACCGCCGACCTGGTGCTGCCCGACGGCATCGGGGTGGAGCTGGCGGCGCGGATGCGCGGCACCCCGCTCGAGGCGAACCTGAACGGCACCGACTTCACCCCGGCGTTGCTTGCCACCGCGGCCGAGCGCGGGCTCAGCGTCTATCTGCTGGGCGCGCGACCCGGCGTGGCCGAGGCCGCGGCCGAAAAGCTGGCGCGCGACATCCCTGGGCTGCGCATCGCGGGCACCCGCGATGGCTACGACGGCCTGCGTAACGAAGCGGTGGCGATCGCGGCGATCAACCGGGCGCGTCCCGACATCGTGCTGGTCGCCCTCGGGGTGCCGCAGCAGGATCTGTGGCTGGCGCGCAATGCCGACCGCCTCAACGCCCGGATCTGCCTCGGCGTCGGTGCGCTGTTCGATTTCCTGTCGGGCCGGGTGCGGCGCGCGCCGGCCACGGTGCGGCGGCTGCGCGGCGAATGGGTCTGGCGCCTGGCGATGGAGCCGCGGCGCATGGCCGGGCGCTACCTCTGGGGCAACGGGATCTTCCTTGCCCGCGCCGCGCGCCATGCGCTGACCCCGGTCGACGGCACCGCGGTGATGCGCCGGACGCTGGACATCGCGCTGTCCGGTGGCGCCCTGTTGGCGCTTGCGCCCTTCGCCCTGCTCCTGGCGGTGGCCATCCGGGCCGAGAGCCGCGGGCCGGTCCTGTTCCGCCAGACCCGGGTCGGGCGCGATGGCAAGACCTTCACGCTCTACAAGTTCCGCTCCATGTATGCCGACGCCGAGGCGCGCCGCGCCGCGCTGCTTGCGACCTCCGACCGCGAGGGGGTGTGTTTCAAGTCGCGCCAGGATCCCCGCGTCACGCGGATCGGTCGCGTCCTGCGCCGGCTGTCGATCGACGAGCTGCCGCAGATCCTCAACGTGCTGCGCGGCGAGATGTCGATCGTGGGGCCCCGTCCGGCACTGCCCGAGGAAGTCGCCGCCTATCCCGAGCGTGCGATGGCGCGGCTGGCGGTGCGCCCGGGGCTGACCGGGATCTGGCAGGTGTCCGGCCGCGCCGACATCGGCTTCGACAAGATGGTCGACATGGATATCGCCTATGCCCGGTCGCGCACCATCCTGCTGGACCTGATGCTGATCTTGCTGACCTTCCGTGCGGTCATTGGCGGGCGCGGTGCCTACTGAGCCGCCGCGCGCAGGCCACTGGCGCCGGCACTGACCCCCGGCACTGACCCGCCTGCACTGACCGACCGGCACTGACCCGCCGGCACGCCCACCCGGACTACCCGATCGGGTAGGTCCCCGATCCGACCGCGGGCGAGACCTGCGCCCGCGGTCGTGGCATTCATTCGCGAACTCTCGCGCTTCCTAGCAAAGGACGATCCCATGCGCCGCTTTCTCGCCGCCCTCTGCCTCGGTCTCGGCCTTGCCGCGACCGGACTGTCCGGCCCCGCACGGGCCGCCGACCTGCCCGAGCCGACCGGCCCGGTCATCCTGGTCGTCTCGGGCAAGATCGGCGTCACCAACGGGGCCGGCACCGCCCGGTTCGACCGCGCCATGCTCGAGGGGCTGGGCATCACCAAGATCCGCACCAGCACGATCTGGACCGAGGGCACGCCCACCTTCACCGGCGTCAGCCTTCATCGGCTGATGGAGGCGGTGAAAGCCGATGGCACCAACCTCAAGGCGATCGCGCTGAACGATTACACCGTGGAAATTCCGCCGGAAGACTGGCAGAAAGATGCAGCGCTCATCGCGTTCCAGCGCGATGGCAAGGACATGTCGGTGCGCGACAAGGGACCGCTCTGGATCATCTATCCCTACGATTCCGCCCCGCGCTTTCAGTCCGAACTGACCTATGCCCGTTCGATCTGGCAATTGCACAGGCTGCGGGTGGAGTAGACGAAAGACGCCGCGATGCCTGCTGCCTCCTCCTCCCCCGCGTCCCCGGCTGCCGGCCCCGGCCGGAGCCGCGCGGCCATCGCGGCCTCGCGCCGGGGGGTTGCCGTCACGATCACCGCGCTGGCGGTCTGCTTCGCGCTGATCGTCGGCATGGCGTGGATCCTGCTGCAGGAGATCGACGCGATCTCCACCGCCAAGTCCGACAACGTGCAGTGGACGATCGCGCAGGCCGATGTCGAATTCCTGCGGCTGCGGCTGGCGATCGAGGGGGCGGAGGCCGGGCGGGACACTCTCGATGAGCTCAGGCGTGACTTCGACGTGTTCTACAGCCGGATCCAGACCTTCGCGCAGGGCCAGTCGTTCGAGCTGCTGCGCGCGCGCGAGGCGTTCGAGACCCCGCGCCGGAAGGTCTCGGCGTTCCTCGACGGGGCGCTGCCGCTGATCGACGGCAGCGATGCGGCGCTCCGGGCCGGGCTGCCGCAGCTGGCGCGGCAGGCCGAGGCGGCGGCCGTTCCGGTGCATGACCTCGCGCTGGCGGGGCTGATGGCCTTCGCCGAGAAGACCGACATCCGGCGCGGCCAGGTGGTGAACAAGCTGCTGGTGGTGACCGGCCTTCTGCTGCTTCTGGTCGCCGGGCTGGTGATGCTGGCCGCGGCCTTCCGTCGGGTCGCCGGGCTGGCCGAGGCTCGCGCCCGTGAGGTGCAGGCCTCCGCCACCCGCATGCGCAGCATCGTCGAAACCTCGATCGATGCGATCGTCCTGACCACCCGCGACGGCACGATCCGCGAATTCAACCCGGCGGCCGAACGGATCTTCGGCTACCGCCCGGAGGAGGCGATCGGCGCCCGCGCGCCCGAGATCCTGCTGCGCGACGACAGGGCGCGCGCCGCGCTCGCGTCCTACCTCAGGCGCCGCGACGGCGGGGCGGGGCCGCGCGGCCTGATCGAGCTGACGGCGGTGGACCGCAGCGGACGGTCCTTTCCCGCCGAGGTTGCGGTGGACCGGGTGACGATCGGCGAGGACGAGGTCTTCGTGGCCTTCATCCGCGACATCTCGCACCGCAAGGCGGCCGAGGAAAATCTTACCGACGCGCGCGACCGCGCTCTCGCCAGCGAACGGGCGAAGGCCGATTTCCTTGCGGTGATGAGCCACGAGATGCGCACGCCGCTGAATGGGCTTCTGGGGTCGATGCAGCTGATGCGCGACGTCGAGATGCCGCCGCGGCAAAGCGAACTTCTGGGCCGGATGCAGGCCTCGGGGCAATTGCTGCTGGGGCTGGTCAACGACGTGCTCGACCTGTCGAAATACGAGGCCGGAAAGCTGGAGGTGGAACACCGGTCGTTCCGGCTGACCGCGCTTCTCGATGGTGTAGTCGAGACCACCGCCGCGCTGGCGGGCGAGCGCCGGAACGAGCTGGAATGGGTCTGGGTGGGCCGCCGCATCGACGCCGCGATCGGCGATCCGCGCCGCCTCAAGCAGGTGCTGATCAACCTCGTCGGAAACGCGCTGAAGTTCACCTGGGGCGGCACGGTGACGATCGAAGTGGAGTGGCTG
This sequence comes from Acidimangrovimonas sediminis, assembly GCF_002871005.1. Classification (GTDB taxonomy): domain Bacteria; phylum Pseudomonadota; class Alphaproteobacteria; order Rhodobacterales; family Rhodobacteraceae; genus Acidimangrovimonas; species Acidimangrovimonas sediminis. The sequence continues at coordinate 457,987 of NZ_PHSN01000004.1, read as the reverse complement.
GGCCGCAAGGGCGCCGAGATCGAGTTCCGGGTGATCGACACCGGAATCGGCATCGCGCCCGAGGATCAGGACCGGATCTTCAGCGACTTCGAAACTCTCGATTCCTCTTATTCGCGGCAATCCGGCGGCACCGGCCTGGGCCTCGGCATCTCGCGCCGTCTTGCCCACCTGATGGGCGGCGAGATCGGGGTCGAGAGCGAACTGGGCGAGGGTAGCCTGTTCTGGCTTCGGCTTCCGCTCGACCATGTCGCGGAGGGGGCGGTTGCGGGCACCGTGGCGGGCGACGGCGGGCCGGCGGGGCGGGGCGTTGCCGGTCCGCGCGCACCGGTCGGGCCGCTGGAAGTTCTGCTGGTCGAGGACAACGAGATCAACCGCGCCATCGCGCGCGAGATGCTCGAGGCCGACGGCCATGTCGTGACCGAGGCCGCCGACGGCCGGGCCGGTGTCGACTGGGCAAGGCTGAAACGGTTCGACGTGATCCTGATGGATATCTCCATGCCGGTGATGGACGGGCACGAGGCGGCGCGCCAGATCCGCCTGAACGGGGGCGCCTCGGTCGACGTGCCGATCATCGCCGTCACCGCCCATGCGCTGCCCGAGGAGATCGCCCGCTATCAAGCCGCCGGGATGGAGCGTCACGTCAGCAAGCCGCTCGACCGCGAGGACCTGCGCAACGAGCTTGCCGCCCTGATGCCCGGCGCGCCCGGGGCCGGGACCGTGCCCGACGAGGGGCGAACGGCACCCCCGGAGGTGCGGCTGCCGCTGATCGACGACGCCCGCATTGCCGCGCTGTGCGAGATCCTGCCCCGGCCCGAGCGGCTGCGGCTTCTGGACATGCTGGTCGCCGAGGCCGATGCTCTGGTCGCTCGGCTGGGCGAGGGCAGGGACCTTGGCGATACGGACCTGCGGGGCGATGTGCACCATCTTGCGGGCAGCGCGGGGAATTTCGGTCTTTCCGCGCTCAGGGCCGAGCTGGTCGAGATCGAGACCGCCCTGAAACGCGGCCAACCGCTGGATCGCCAGCGGCTCCGGCGGTTGCCCGCGCTCTGGTCCGACAGCGTGACCGGCCTGCGCCGCCGCTGCGCCGCCTGACGGGCGGCGCCAGAACGGATGGCGCCAGAACGGATGGCGCCTGAGGAAACGCCGGCGGCTCTAGCGGAACACACCGATCAGGCGGCCGATCTCGAACAGGTTGGTGGCGCCGCTGTCGTAGCAGGCGATGGCATCACCCGGCAGCAGGTAGGGATCGAACTCGTCACGGTCGGCGCGGCTGCGCATCACCTCGACCTTGCGCTCGATCACGGCCGAGACCTTGGTGATCGGGTTGCGCGTGAACAGGGCGGCGGAGCGGTCGGCGCTGGTCGCACGCGCGCCGCCAACGCAGTTCGCGTTGACGACGGCCTGCAGGAAGCGGGTGCCATAGGGCACCTCGCGGACCTCGCGGCCAATGGCCGAGGGGGCGTTGCCCGTGGCGGGGGCGGTCAGGTTCGACAGGAACAGCCGGATGCCCGGCGGGCTTATCGGGCTGGGCTGCATGAGGTCTTCTTGGAAGCAGCCGCGCGAGGGCACGATCACCTTGTCGCCGGTCGCCAGCATGGCATCGTCGAAGCCGCGGCCGGTGATCGCGCCACGCAGGTCCAGCCGGTAGCGGTGCCCGCCGCGGATCACCGTCACGTCGGACAGGTCGGCATCCGGGCGCACCCCGCCCGCGGCGCGCAGGGCGACAGACAGGTCGCGCCCCCGCGTCGAGGCGCCAAGCGCATTCTCGCGCAGCGTGTCGCGCTGGTCGGAGGAGACGCCGCCGATCTCGGCCACATGGGGTTCGAACACCGCGCCCGAAACGGCAACCGAGGCGGGGGCGAAATCCTTCACCAGCAGCGAGACCCGCGGTGGTGTCTCGGCATCATAGAAGCCGCCCTTTTCCAGCGCCGCGACGATATCCCGGCGCACCGCATCGGTGCTGCGGCCCCGCGCGGGGATCGACGGCAGATAGGGCAGTTTCAGCGTGCCGTCGCGCGACACCACGTAATCGCCGGTGAACGTGTCGTCGCCGTGTAGACGCAGGCTGAGCAGGTCGTCGGGCGACAGCGTCTCGCTGGCCAGGGCCGAGGGCAGGCGGCCCGGCGCCTTGCTGCCCTCCGAATAGGGTTTGCACTGCGCCAGGTTGAGCATGTGGGAACTGCCGACCGGTGCGACCTCGCCCGATGTCGGGATGTCGCGGTACTGGGCCTCGTAGGCCCGACCCCGGGCGACCGGCTCGACATTGGCGGCGTGGGGCAGCGGCGCGCAGCCGGCGGTCAGGGCCAGCAGGCTGGCGCTCAGGACCGCGGTGCGGGGGCTGCCGGAGCGGCGACGGATCATGCGGGGTCTCCGGGTTTCGCAGGACAACTGAAGGATGTGTAACGCGTTTTTGGCCCCGACAGATAGCGGTTCCTGCGGAGACCCGCCTAATCCGTTCGGGTAGGGGGCGGGACAACCGGGCATCCCCGACATCCCCCCGCGACCACGACAGGCCCCCGGCACGGGCGCTATCAACGAACCCGACCGCCGGGGAACGCCCCGGCACAACCGGAGGCCGAAATGGACCCGACCCCGCAAAGACAGAGCTTCGCCCGCAGCCTCACGGCCTATGCGGTGTCGGAAGTGGCCGCCAAGGCCTCGCGTCTCCTGGTGGTGCTGGCGGTGGCGCGGTCGATGAACGCCGCCGAGATCGGCCTTGCCGCCGCCGCCCTTGCCGCCGCCGACATCCTCAAGGCGTTGACCGAGAATGGCGTCGGGCAGCGCATCATCGCCGCCCCGGCGGATCGGCTGGCCGCGGTCGCGCGCAGCGCGCACCGGATCTTCTGGGCCTGGTGCCTGGGCCTCTTCGCGCTGCAGGTCGGTGTCGGGCTGGTTGCCTATGCCATCTGGGGCGACGCGCTGTTCCTGGCGCTGCTGGTGATCCTGGCGGCGGAATACCTGTTCATGCCTGCGGGCCTTGTGCAATGCGCGCTGGCGATGCGGGCGGGCCGGATGCGCGAGACGGCGGCGATCGCCGGGGGCCAGGTGGTCGGCGCGAACGTGATGTCGGCGCTGCTGGTGCTGGTCATGCCCGGGCCGCTCGCGCTGGTGGCGCCGCGCCTGCTGGCCGCGCCGATCTGGCTTGTCGCGATGCGTCGCCTGATGCCCTGGCGGCCCGACCCCAGCGTGGCGCCCGCGCCCTACGCGCCGTTCCTGCGCTTCGGTGCGCCGGTGCTGGGCGTCGAGGTGGTCAAGGCGTTCCGGATGCAGCTCGACAAGCTGGTCGTCGGCGCGCTGATGGGGCCCGAGGCGCTGGGGCTCTACTTCATGGCCTTCAACGCGGGGCTGGGGCTTGCAACCTCGTTCGCACAGGCTTTCTCGGTCGCGCTCTTTCCGCATCTGTGCGCCGCCCGTGACCGCGCCGCCGCGCTGCGCCGCGCGCTGGGGGCGAGCGTCGCCCTGATCACCCCCGTCGTGATCCTGCAAGCGCTGGCCGCGCCGATCTACGTGCCGCTTCTGCTGGGGCCGCGCTGGTCGGGCGTCGAGGAGATCGTCGCGATCCTCTGCCTCGCCGCGATCCCCGGCGTGATCTGGTCGGCCGCCGCGCAATGGCTGCGGGCCGAGGACCGCCCGGGGGTGGAATTCGGCCTGACCGTGATGCTTACCACCGCGCTTGCCGCGAACACCGCGCTGATGGCGCCGCACGGCCTTGCCGCCGTGGCCTGGGGCTACCTTGGCGTCAGCCTGATCGTGCAGACCGGTGCCGCCCTGCCCACGCTTCTGCCGCTGCTGCGCGGCCCGACCCGGAGGATTGCCTGAGATGTCCGCCCCCCGCTTCACCATCGTCGTGCCGTGCTACAACGCCGCCGCGACCCTGGCCGCCACGCTGGAAAGCTTCCGCCGCCAGAGCTTCGCCGATTGGGAATGCCTGCTGGTCGACGACGGCAGCACCGACGCGACGCCCGCGCTGATCGCCGGGGCCGCTGCGGCCGACCCGCGGTTCCGCGCCCTTGCCAACCCCGGCAAGGGGCCTAGCACGGCGCGCAACCTTGCGATCGGCGCGGCCCGGGGCGAGATCCTCGCCTTCTGCGATGCCGACGACCTGTGGCTGCCCGGCAAGCTTGACCTCGCCCACCGCACCATGGCGGCGTCGGAGGTCGCGGGGTGCTTCGGCAGGATCGCCTTCTTCGATGGCGCCCGCAGCACCGCGACCTCGACCGTCCGGGCGGGTGATCTGACGGTCGCCCAACTGCTGGGCGAGAACCCGGTCTGCACGCTGTCGAACCTTTGCGTCCGGCGCGAGGTCTTTGCCCGGACCGGCGGCTTCGATCCGGCGATCGTGCATAACGAGGATCTCGATTGGCTGATCCGTCTGGTGGGCGCGGGGCACCGCGTCGTCGGCCTGGATACCCTCGTGGTGATGTACCGCACCAGTGTCGGCGGGCTGTCCTCCGACCTGTCCGCGATGCGCCGGGGCAGGGCGGCGGCGCTGGCCAGTGCCGCGCGCTTCGGTCACCGGCCGCTGCCGCGCGACGAGGCGATCCACCTGCGCTACCTCGCGCGGCGTGCGCTGCGCGTCGGCGCCCCCGCGCGCGAGGCGCTTTCGCTGGCGCTTGGTGGCCTGCTGACCAGCCCGCGCGGCTTCCTCTCTCCCGCACGGCGCGGGGTGCCGACCCTGGCCGCGGCGCTGTCCGCCCCGTTGATGCCCGCGCGGCTGCGCCGGCGGCTGTTCTCCTCCTGATCTTCCCGAAAGGTTTCCCCCATGCCCCAGGCTTCCATCATCGTTCCCGCCTACAACGCCGCCGGTACCATCGGCGTCACCCTGCGCAGCCTCTGTGCCCAGACCCATGCGGATTTCGAGATCGTCGTGGTCGACGACGGCGCGACCGACCGCACCGCCGCGGTCGTACGCGGCATCGGCGACCGCCGCATCCGCCTGGTCCAGCAGCCGAACCGCGGCCTTGCAGGGGCGCGCAACAGCGGCATCGCCGCCGCCCGGGGCGAGTTCATCGGCTTTTGCGACGCCGACGACCTGTGGCGCCCGGCCAAGCTTGCCCGCCATGTCGAGCACCTCACCGCGGCGCCGGAGGTCGGGCTGAGCTATTCCGGCTCGGAGTTGATCGACGAGGTGGGCCGCCCGCTGGGCCTTGCGCAGAAGCCGCGGCTGTCGGGCGTCACCGCCGCGCACCTGTTCCGGCGCAACCCGGTCGGCAACGGTTCCGCTCCGGTCATGCGGCGCGCGGCGCTGGACGCGATCGCCTGGCGGCCGGCGGGCGAGAGCCTGCGCGACTGGTGGTTCGACGAGAGCTTCCGTCAGTCCGAGGATGTCGAGTGCTGGCTGCGCCTGATGCTGACCACGGACTGGGAGGTCGCGGGGATCCCGGGCCTTCTGACGCGCTACCGCATCGCAGGCGGCGGGCTGTCGGCCGGCACCGCGCGGCAATACGAAAGCTGGGAACGGATGGTTGCCAAGCTGACCCCGGTCGCGCCCGCGTTCTTTGCCCGTAACACCCCGGCGGCCCGTGCCTACCAGCTGCGCTACCTCGCCCGTCGGGCGGTCAGCGCGGGCGACGGGCGCCGCGCGTTGGCGCTCTCGGCCCGTGCCATGGCGGCGTCGCGCCGTCCGCTGGCCGAGGAACCCGTGAAGACCCTCGCGACCCTCGCGGCCTCGGCCGTGGTCGCCGTCACCGGCGGGCTGCCCCGCTTTGCCCAAGCCACCCATCGTCCGAAAGGCGCCTGACATGACCTTCCAGATCCGCACCCCCGCCGCCCGTCTTCCCCGCATCGCCCACCTGGTCGACGACACCACGCCCGGCGGTGTCTCGCGCTACCTCGCGTTCATCGCCGCCGACACGGGCATGGCCGCGCTCGGCACGCATCGGATCGTGCCGGTGCCGCGCAGCCGCCCTGCATCGGTGAGCGTGGAGGCCGACATCATCGTGTCGCACCTGACGATCACCTGGCGCGGCCTGCCGGGGCTGATGGCGCTGCGCGCGCGGCATGCCGGCACCCCGCTCATCCATGTCGAGCACAGCTATTGCGAGGGTTTCGTCGCGGCGAACGTCCGCGCACGGCGGCGCTTTCTCACCCTCCTGCGCGCGGGCTATGCGCTCTTCGACCGGGTCGCGGCGGTGAGCGCGGAGCAGGCCGGATGGATGGACCGGCACGGGCTGGTCGCCCCGGGTGTGCTGTCGGTGGTGCCGCCGAGCGTCGATTTCGCGCCGTTCCGGGCGGTTGACGCGGCCGCGGACCCGGCGCGGACCTTCGCGCTGATCGGGCGCCTCGACCGGCAGAAGGGCTTCGACGTGGCGATTGCCGCCTTCCGCGCGGTGGAAGGGCCGGACCTGCGCCTGAAGATCTTCGGCGAGGGCCCCGAGGGCGCTGCCCTGCGGGCGCTGGCTGCCGGGGATGCGCGGATCACCTTCGAGGGCCACGCGCCTGCGCCGAACGCGGCCTATGCGGCGGCGGATGTGGTGCTGATGCCCTCGCGCTGGGAGCCCTTCGGTCTTGTCGCGCGCGAGGCGCTGGTGGCGGGCCGCAGGCTGGTGGTCTCGGCCACCGACGGGCTGCGGGGGCCGCTTGGCCCGGGCGCTACGCGGGTCGCGGGCCTTTCGGTCGGGCAATGGAGCGAGGCGATCGCCGGACTGGCGCAGAGCCACTCCGTCGCCACTTCCGACACCGACACCGACACCGGCGGGGGCGCGGGCGCGGAGCCGGAGGTTGCCACGCGCGACGGCTGGGCCGTGCTTCTGGCCGGGCTGTGGCAGTCTGCGCCGGTGCCGTCCGACATGCTTCCGGTCGATGTGCTTCCGGCCTGAACGCGCGGCACCCCCGGCGCCCGCGGCAGCGGCGGCCATGGCACACGAAAGCGCGAGGGGTGCGGTGGGCGGTCGCCGGGGCCGGACGGGGCGCTAGCTCCTGTCCCGGTTGCCGGGGCCGCCGCCCGGTCAGAGCGGAGCCTGTCATGACCTACCTCCTCGCCGATGATCTTCCCCATGAGACCGCGGGTCGACGCTTTCGCGCGCTGTTCGACCAGCCGGGGATCCTGCGGCTGCCCGGCGCTCAGAACGGCATGGCGGCGCTGCAGGCCCGGGCCGCGGGGTTCGACGCGCTCTACCTTTCGGGCGCTGCGATGACGGCCTCGATGGGGATCCCCGATCTCGGCATTCTGACGGTGGACGAAGCCTGTTTCTTCCTGCGCCAGATCGCCCGGGCCTCTGGCCTGCCGGTGCTGATCGACGGCGACACGGGCTATGGCGAGGCACTGAACGTCATGCACATGGTGCGCAGCTTCGAGGAGGCGGGGGCGGGCGCCGTGCATCTGGAAGATCAGCACCTGCCCAAGAAATGCGGCCACCTGAACGACAAGCGCCTTGTTGCGCCCGGCGAGATGGCGGCGAAGGTGGCCGCGGCACGTCGTGCGGCGCGCGACCTCGTGGTGATCGCGCGCACCGATGCGGCGGCCTCGGAGGGGATCGAGGGCGCGGTGGCGCGCGCGCGGCTTTACCTCGAGGCCGGGGCGGACGCGATCTTTCCCGAGGCGCTGACCTCCGTCGAGATGTTCCGCGAGGTGCGGGCCGCGCTTCCGGGCGTCAGGCTTCTGGCGAACATGACCGAATTCGGCCGCACCCCGGCGCTGAGCGCGGCGGCGTTCGAGGAGCTGGGCTATGACATGGTGATCTGGCCGGTCTCGTCGCTTCGGGTGGCGAACAAGGCGCAGGAGCGGCTTTATTCGGCGCTTGCGCGCGACGGAGAAGTCGGCGCGATGATCGGCGAGATGCAGACGCGGCAGGAGCTGTACGACCTGATCGGCCTCAACGAGGTCGAGGCGCTGGACGCCAGCATCGCCGCGTCGGTCGTGCCCGAGTGGACGGCCGAAGGGTCGGAGGAGGGGTAGGCGCCCGATCCCACCGCCGCGGCCGGGCCGTTCCCGCCCCTAACCCCCGGTAGACCGGGGCCGGAGGGATGGAAAAGCGCGGCCCCGGGCGAGGTGCCCGGGGCCGCGGGCATGTCAGCGCTTGGCCGTCTCGCCCGAGGATCGCGCGGGCACCAGCGCGCGCATGATAGCGGGCATGGCAAGGCTGCCGACAGGCGCCCCCTCGCGCATCACGCGGAAGTGGCGATCCAGCGCGCCCTCGGCCTTGGCGATGACGCTTTCGAGGTTGTCGTTCTCGTCCACCTCGCCCGAGATGTCGCCCTCCGGCGCGCCCTCGGTCATCACCGACCGCACCCGGAGCACCCGCGCGCGATTGATGTCGGCCACGAAGTCCTCGATGTAGGGATCGGCCGGGTTCAGCAGGATGTGCTGCGGCTCGCCCTGCTGCACGACGCGCCCGTCGTTCAGGATCACCAGGTGATCGGCCAGCTTCAGCGCCTCGTCCAGGTCGTGGGTGATGAAGATGATGGTCTTGTGCAGCTCTCCCTGCAACTCGAGCAGCAGATCCTGCATATCGGTGCGGATCAGCGGATCGAGCGCGGAGAACGCCTCGTCCATCAGCATGATGTCGGAATTCGACGTCAGCGCCCGGGCGATGCCCACCCGCTGCTGCATGCCCCCCGACAGCTGGTGCGGGTACTGCCCGCCGTAGCCGCCAAGGCCCACCCGGTCGAGCCACTTGTTCGCCTCGGTCTCGAAATCCGCCTTCGAGATGCCGCGGGTCGCAAGCGCCATGCCCGCATTCTCCAGCACGGTGCGGTGCGGCAGCAGGGCGAACTTCTGGAACACCATCGACATCTGCTCGCGGCGCAGCTTCCTCAGCCGCGTCTCGTTCCAGTCGAGGATGTTCTCGCCATCCACCAGAACCTCGCCCGCCGTGGGCTCGATCAGCCGGTTGAGGTGGCGGATCAGCGTCGACTTGCCCGAGCCGGACAGGCCCATGATCACTGTGATCTCGCCCCGCCGCATGTCGGTGTTGATGTCGTTGAGGCCCAGCACGTGCTGCCGGGTCTCAAGCAGTTCCGGCTTGCCCATGCCGGCCTTCACATCTTCCATCGCCGCTTGAGGATCGTCGCCGAAGATCTTGTAAAGATGGCGGATCGAGACCTTGATGTCTTTTTCTTGCTTGGTCATGACCATCTCCTCAGCGCCGGCTCTGGCTGTTGTCGATGCGGGCGAGCGAGGCCTTCGTCACGCGGTCCAGCAGGATCGCGAGGATCACGATGCCGAAGCCCGCGACCAGACCCACGCCCAGTTCCAGCGAGCGGATGCCGCGCAGGACGAGGACGCCGAGACCCGGAGCCGAGACCAGCGAGGCGATCACCACCATGGCGAGGCTCATCATGATCGTCTGGTTCACGCCGGCCATGATGTTGGGCAGCGCCAGCGGGATCTGCACCCCGAACAGCTTTTGCCGCGCCGTCATGCCGAAGGCGTCGGCCGCCTCGATCACGTCCTTGTCGACGAGGCGGATGCCAAGGTCGGTCAGCCGCACCACCGGCACGATGGCGTAGAGAATGATCGCGATGCCGTAGAGCTTGGGCTCCGTCACCGAGAACAGGAAGATCAGCGGGATCAGGTAGACGAAGGGCGGCAGCGTCTGCAGCATGTCGAGGATCGGGATCACGATGCGCTGCAACCGGTCGCTGCGGGACATGGCGATGCCAATCGGCACGCCGAACAGCACGCATATGAAGGCGCAGACGAAGATGATCGCCAGCGTCTCCATCGCTGCGGTGTAATGGTTGATGAAGGCGAGGATGCCGATCGAGATCAGCACGAACGCCACCAGCCGCCACGACCGCGTCACGACCCAGGTGATCAGCATCAGCACGGGGATCACGATCCACCACGGCGTCTGGGTCATCACCCAAAGCATGTCGCGCAGCATCCAGCTGAGCGGCTGTGTCAGCGGGTCGATGATCAGCCGCAGGCCGCCCCGGATCGCCAGGAACCCCTGTTCCAGCCCCTGCGTCACGTCGCGCGAGGGCGGGATCGCCGGACAGGCCTTGTTCAGCACGTCGAGCGACGGGAACGGCCAGTTCCAGGCCGAGGGGCCCGTGGCGTGGGTGCCGTCGGTCTTGGCGATGAGGTCGGCCATCGACATCATGCCGCTGCCGCTTTCGCCGGCGTGGCACCAGCCTTTCAGTCCGAGGGTTGCGAAGAGGGATTCGTAAGCTGCCATCCGCCTTGCGGGTTACCGCGGCTGCGGTCCCGTCCATGTTGTTTCAAATGAGAGAGGGACGAGGCCGGCATCCGGCCCCGTCCCGAGGGTGTGCGCCTCGTTGCGGCGCACGCGGGTCCTCACCCGTTGGAGATCTTGGCCAGCTTCTTCGCGGCCTCCGGCGACAGCCAGCTTTTCCAGGTGTCCTGGTAGCTGGTGATGAAGTGCACCGCGGTCTCCTGCGCGTTGGCCTTGTTCTTGTCCTGCCAGGCGAGAAGCTTCGACATGGTGTCGGTCTTGAAGGTCATCTTCGAGAAGAAGTCGGTGATGCCCGGGTGCGACTTGGCGAACTTGGAGGTCACCGCGGTCAGGATCGGCGCGGCCGGGAAGTCCGAGACCTTGGGATCCTTGGTGTCCTTGTTCTGCAGCTTGGCGAACTCGGCCTTGTCAAAATCGCCCAGCTTCACGCGGACCATCTTGTACTTGCCCATCACGACAGTCGGGCCCCAGTAGTAGCCGAACCACGGCTTCTTGTCGGTGTAGGCGGCGCCCAGCGACGAGGCCAGCGTCTGACCCGAGCCGTGGTTGAACACCTTGATACCCGATTTCTCGAGGTCGAGCGCCTTGATCAGGTTGTCGTTCACCACGCGGCAGCCCCAGCCGTCGGGGCAGTTGTTGAACCGCCCGCCGACCCAGTCGGGGTGCGCCATCACGCCCTTGATCGTCTTGAGTTCCGGATGCTCCTTGGCGAGGTAGGCGGGGATCCACCACCCCTCGACGCCGCCGGGTTTAAGAACTTGCGCCACGCGCTTGATCTTGCCGGATTTTTCAAGCTTCTTGTAGGCGTCGCCGGCGGAGTTCAGCCAGAGGTTCGTCACCACGTCCGGGCGGCCGTTCTCGGCCACCGAAGTGATCGCCGGGATCGTGTCGGACTTGACCAGGCTGACGTGGCAGCCATAGCCCTGTTCCAGCATGAACTTGGCGATGTTGGTGGTGACCTCGGCGGCGGCCCAGTTCATCTGGGCGATCGAGATGTCGCCGCATTCGGCAGGCTTTGCATCCTGTGCCTGGGCCGAGACGCCCGAGAACAGGGCAGCCGCGCCGGCGGCTGCGAGAAGCGTGATCTTCCGCATGTCGAATTCCTTCTTGTCGTTGCAGACGGATCGGTCGGGATCGGGCGCGTCGTCCGCACCGCACCCGCAAGGGGTAAGGCGCGCGCCGCCCGTTCTGGTGTCCGGCGCCCGAGGCGCGGACACGGTCGAGTTGATGTGATCTCTCCCGGCCATCGGGCGGGTGAGTAACAAGCTCGTGCCCCGGTCGGCAACCGTCTGCCGCTCACAATGATTTGGTCACGGGTGAGGGGAACCGGAACGCATCGTTACGCGTTCGCGCGCGAAGGGGTTTGCTGTTTCAACTGCCGCGGGGCGGGTTGCATCGCCCGGCAGCGTGGGATCGGATTTCGGAAAAAACTGGCGGTCGGGCGTTGCGGGCGCCGCGCCGGACAGTGCCCGCCAGCAGGATTCGGCCGGAACGACGAGGCGGCGGCGCACCGTTTGCACGCCAGGCGCACGACCTTCCAGCGGGGTCTGCGGCGAGGAAAGGCCGGGCGTCAGGCGCCGCGCATGGCGCTGGTGAAGGCCTCCACCGGCACCGAGCCGGGGCCCGACCCCTCGCGCACCAGCCGCGCGGCAAGCGCCGCAAGCCAGGAGTTGGCCGGGGTCGGCACGCCATGAAGACGGCCGAGCAGGGCAATCTCGCCGTTCAGGTAATCCGTCTCGATCGACCCGGCGGCACGCGCCAGGCTCTGGGCAGAGGAACTCCCGGCGCGGTCCACCCCCGCCACCTCGCCGAAGCGCAGGTGCGTCTCGCGCCGGGGGTCGTTCATCACGTCGTCCCAGCCAAAGCCCGCGGCGGTCAGAACGGCCTCGCCCTCGGCCTGGACCCGCGCCTTGATCTTCTTGGTGTCGGCCCCGTCCCCGAACGCCGCGCCGACGATATTGGCGAGGTTCACCAGAAGCTTGCCGTTCTTGGCACGCATCACGTCGTCGAGCGTCTGCGCCTCGATCCCGGTGCCGGCAAAGGCCGCGGCGACGGCGCGGTCGGTATCGTCGATACCCGAGGGAAAGCGCCCGATGTCGAGAAGGCCGACCTTGGGCGTGCCGAAGCAGGCCACCTCCCCGGGTACCAGGAACTGCGCCGGCAGCAGGACCGTGATGCCGTGCACGTCGGGAAAGATCCGTTGCGCCATCCGCTCGTTCTCGATCCCGTTCTGGGTGCAGAACACCGGCTGATCGGTCACGCCCGCGGCGCGCAGGCTTTGCAGCGCGGCCATGGTGTCCTGCGTCTTCATGCAAAGGAAGATCGCGTCGTCGGGGCGGAACGCGATCTCGTCGGGCGCCGCGACGCAGGGAAAGCGGGCGTGGCTGGTGCCGTCGGGCGTGCGCAGAGTCAGCCCGCCGCTGCGCAGGGCCTCGAGCTGGGCGCCCCGGGCGATCCCCAGAACCTCATGCCCGGCCCGGGAAAGCTCTGCCGCGATCGTGCCGCCGACCGCGCCGACACCGTGGATGATGAACCGCATGGGGAGACCTTTCTGCAAAACTGTGCCGCGGGGCCGGGGGCCCGGGGAATGGGCCGGAATGCGCCGCCGGCCGGTAGGGTGGTGGTGACCCGGTCAGCGAAGCCGGGCCGTCACCGCAAGGCGCACCGCTGGAGGGCGCGTCACTGGAGATAGGGCATCGGGTCGACGCTGTCGAAGCCCTTGCGCACCTCGAAGTGGACGAAGGAGGGGGAACCCTTGCGCACGGCGGCGATGGTCTGGCCGCGCTTGATCTTGTCGCCCTTCTTCACCTTGATGTCGGCAATGTTGGCATAGACTGTCAGCACGCCGCTGGCGTGGCGCACCACCATGACCGGAACGCGGTCGACATCCTGGGTGATCGCGGCCACGGTGCCGCTGTCCGCCGCATGCACCGCGGTGCCGGCAGGGGCGCCGATGTCGATCCCGTCGGACTTGCCCTTGTTGTAGCCGCGGATGATCTTGCCCTGCACCGGCATCGCGAATTGCGCGTTCGACGCGGCGGTCCGGTCCTTGCCCAGATCGGGCGAGGCGGGAATGTCCTTCTGCGTCGAGGCCGCGGCGGGCGGCGTCTTGGTCGGCAGCGGCTTGGAGGCCGAGGGCGGCTCGGCCACCGGGGACTGCCGGCCGGGCGGCGACACCGCGGTGGTCGAGATCGCGCCGCCCGCGCCGGCGGCGGCGGCGGCCCCGGCGCCCGAGGATTGCGGCGCGGGAGACGTGCCCGCCTTCGGCACCGGGATCAGCAGGATCTGCCCGACGCGCACGTCGAGGTTGCTGTCGAGGCCGTTCCAGTCGGCCAGCGACTTGACGGGAACGTTGTAGAGCCGCGCGATGGAATAGGCGGTCTCGCCGGGCTGGACCTTGTGGCGCAGCGGCTGTTGACCCTGCTGGATCCCTGACGGCGCGGGTCCCGAAGAGGGCGGGTTCTGCCCCTGCGAGCGGTCGATCGCCGAATTGGCGAGCGACGAGATGTCGATCTGTCCGCTGCCACCGACCTGGTTGCCCACCTGGCTGCCGCCGCCGGCATAGGCGCCAGTCGCCGCCGAGGGTTCGGCCACGCGGCCGGGCAGGGCGAGCACCTCACCCTCGCGCAGCGCCACGTTCGGGGCGACACCGTTGTAGCGGGCCAGCTCTGCCGGATTCATGCCGATGCGGGCGGCGACGGCGTTGACCGTGTCGCCCTGCCGCGCCACCGCGACCTGGTAATCGGGGTAGGAGATGATGCCGCGGCTGTCGGGCTGCGGCCGGCTCGCCATCGCGCGTTGCACCGCCGAGGTCGTGCCGAACCCCTGCTGCGGGCCGCGCAGGTCCCAGTCGTTGGTGGTCGCACATGCGGACAGGCCGGCGACGGCCAGACACAGGACCAGCGGGCGGGCCGCCCCAAAACGCTTCGTCATCAATCAGCCTCTTGCCTATCGCCCGGGTCCCTCCGGGCCGCCTCTGCCTTCGGTGCCGGGTCGTGCCCGGCGGTTCAATTGCTCTGCGGGCGAAGGGGCGTCGGGCGCCGTGGCCCGTGTCACTCCTGCCCGAGCCCCTCGACCAGCGGCACGAAGCGCACCGGGCGAAGTTCGTCGTATTCCAGCCCGGCGGGCGTCCGTACCACCCGGATCAGGCTTTGCACCGCGTCGGACTGGCCGACGGGCAGCACCATGATACCGCCCTCGCGCAACTGGGCCAAGAGGGGGCCCGGCGGGTCCTCGGCCGCGGCCGTCACGAGGATGCGATCAAACGGTGCCTGATCGGGCAGGCCGAAGCTGCCGTCCGAGGTCATCGCGGTGATGTTGGTCAGCCCCAGCCGGTCGAACACATCCTGCGCCTCGCGCACCAGCCGGCGGTGGCGGTCGACGGTATAGACGCGGCGGCACAGCTGGCTGAGGATCGCGGCCTGGTAACCCGACCCGGTGCCCACCTCGAGGACCTTGTCGCGCGGCCCGATCTGCAGCGCCTGGGTCATGAGGCCCACGACCGAGGGCTGGCTGATGGTCTGGCCGCAGGCGATCGGCAGCGGCATGTCCTCATAGGCGCGGTTCGAGAACAGCCCCTTGACGAAGGCCGCCCGGTCGATCCGTTCCATCGCCGTCAGCACCCGGGCGTCGGTGACCCCCTTGGAGCGGATCGCGTAGAGAAAGCGCATCTTGCGCTCGGCCTCGCTCTCGGAAGGCTCGGGCGCGCGGTCACCGGCTGGGCGGTCACCGGTTGGGCGGTCGCCGGGCGGAAGGTCGTCCTCGCCGCTCATCCCAGCTTCTCCCTGAGGTCGGCCACAAGGTCATGCGCGGTCAGGTCGGCGCGCATCGGCGTGACCGAGACGTAGCCCTCCAGGTTCAGCGCGGCATCGGTGCCGGGCGCGGTCGGGCGGTGCTGCGGCCCGCCCTTGATCCACAGGAACCGCCGCCCCGCGGGCGAGCGGTGCGGCTCGACCGAGAAGCGGGTGTCGTCGCGAAAGCCCTGCGTGGCGACGCGTGTCCCCTTCACCGCGGCGGCGGCACAGGGCGGGAAGTTCACGTTGAAGAAGGTCCGGTAGGGGCCGACCTGCCACCGGGCGTGCTCGATCAGCGACCGCACGACGCCCGCGCCATGCCGCGCCGCGGCCTCGAACGGGTTTTCCAGCCCCTCGGTGCCGGGCCCGAGGAATTGCGACAGCGCGATCGAGGGCACGCCCTGCAGCGCCGCCTCCATCGCCCCGCCGATGGTGCCGGAATAGAGCGTGTTCTCGGCCGAGTTGTTGCCGCGGTTGACGCCCGACAGAACGAGGTCGGGCGGCGCCTCGGCCAGCACGTCGTGCAGCCCCGCAAGCACGCAATCGGCGGGCGAGCCCTCCGCGGCGAAGCGGCGTTCTCCCAGTTCGGCGATCATCATCGGCTTGGTGTAGCTGATGCAATGCCCGACGCCCGATTGCTCGAAGGCCGGGGCGACGGTCCAGACCTCGCCTCCGGCGCCCGCGATCTCGGTCGCGATATCGTGCAGGACCGCCAACCCCGGCGCGTTGATCCCGTCGTCGTTGGTGATGAGAATGCGCATCCAGACCCCCTTGTCCTGCGCCTTGATTAGAGGAGCCGGACCCGGGCGTAAACCCGCCGCACAAAGGATTTGAGGCTGCGTCCTTCGTGCAAGACCCCCGCCCGGCGGCGGCCTCGGCCCCCCACGCCCCCGACACATGCCGCGCCGGCGCGAAAACGCCTTCCCGCTCCCACTTTCTGCTCGAAAATATCCCACGGGGGTGCGGGGGTGTGAAACCCCCGCAGATGCGGTGGGTGCGGGGGTGTGAACCCCCCGCAGATGCGGTGGGTGCGGGGGCCTGCGTGCCGGATCTATCGCCGCGGCAAGGCTCATCGCATCCTGAGCGCGCCGTCGAGACGGATCACCTCGCCGTTGAGATAGCCGCATTCGAGGATGAAGCACACCAGCGCCGCGTATTCCTCCGGCCGGCCCAGGCGCCTGGGAAAGGTCACCTCGGCGGCAAGGCCGTTCTGCACCTCTTCGCCCAGCCCTTCGAGCATCGGGGTGAGGAACACCCCCGGCGCGATGGCGCAGACCCGGATGCCCTGGCCCGCGAGGTCGCGGGCGAGCGGCAGGGTCATCCCGGCGATTCCGGCCTTCGAGGCGGCATAGGCGGCCTGGCCCTTCTGCCCGTCGAAGGCCGCGACCGAGGCGGTGTTGACGATCACGCCGCGTTCGCCCGCGTCGCCCGGTGCATTGTCCGCCATCGCGGCGGCGGCGAGGCGCAGCACGTTGAACGATCCCACCAGGTTGATGTCGATCACCTTGCGGAAGCGTCCAAGGTCGTGCGGCCCGTCGCGCCCCAAGGTCTTTTCCGCGATCGCGATTCCCGCGCAGTTGATTGCCGCGTTCAGCCCGCCCATGGCGGTACGCGCGCGCTCGACCCCCGCCGCGACCGAGCCCGCGTCGGTCACGTCGACCTCAGCGAATTGCGCGCCGGTCTCGGCGGCAAGGGCCTGGCCGCGGTCGCGGTCCAGATCGAAGATGGTCACCGCCGCCCCGGCTGCGCGCAACGCCCGCACGGTCGCCGCCCCGAGTCCCGATGCGCCGCCCGTGACGATCGCCGCGCTTTCCCCGATCCGCATTTTCCCCTCCCTGGTGACGGAACCTGCGACAGAAAGGCCATGACTGAACCGTGAAGTCCAGTTTTTTGGCGTGTTTCCGCGTAGTCCAGTGAAAAACAAGCAACTTTTCGCCGCTTTTCGTCACGGAAAACTCGCTGTCTGTCACTCAACGGTGATCCCCCCTTGGAACCGACCGCGTTCTACCCACGTTTCCGGACAACGTTGCACAACGCTGCAGCGCCCCGCGCCGTCCGGGCAGTGACGGTCGGAATTAATGGAGACGAAGATGAAGAAATTCGTGGCAATCAGCGCAACCACCATTCTCATGGGCAGCACCGCGGCCTTTGCCGGCGGCATGGCCGAGCCGGTTCAGCCGGCGGCCCCGGTCGTCGTGACCCCGCCGGCCCCGGCGATGCCCAACTGGACCGGCTTCTACGGCGGTGTGAACCTCGGCTTCGGCCACACCAAGGCCGACGGCAACGGCTCGCACGGCGGCAGCGGTTCGCTCGGCGGCGTGCAGCTCGGCTACCTGCAGGACATGGGCTCCTGGGTCTACGGCGGTCAGATCGCCTATGACCAGTCGAACATGGACCTGAGCGGCACCGCCAGCAAGGTGAAGAACTACACCACCATCGAAGGCAAGATCGGTCCGAAATACGGCCGTGGCTTCTACTACCTCGCTCTGGGTGTCGGGTCGATCAACGCCGACATCATGGGCGACAGCCACAGCGACACCGGCTACTTCGGCGGCATCGGCATGGACTACATGCTGGCCAACAACTGGTCGGTCGGCGGTCAGATCCTGACCGGCCGTTACGGCGACGTGGACCACACCGGCGTCACGCTCAAGCCGACGACCGCTCAGATCGACGTGTCGTACCACTTCTGATCCTGTTCCCCAGGACTGGAGACGGAGAAGCGGGCCCCTGTGGCCCGCTTCTTTCGTTTCCGGGGTCGGGGGGCGTTCCGCTCAGGACCCTCCGCTCGCGCCCTGCTCGCTCAGGCCAGCAGCTCGCGCACCACGGCGGCCACGGTCATCACGTCCTCGCGGGTGCAGTCGAACTGGCCCACCTGCACGCGGATCACGAAGCGTCCGTCGTGCCGCGTCTGGGTCAGGTAGACCCGGCCGTCCTCGTTGATCCGGGTCAGCAGCGCCTCGGTCGCCGCATCCCCCGCCGTAAGCGCGAAGGTGAAGAGCGACAGCGACGGCCCGGTGACGATCTCGACCCCCTCGATCCCGGCCAGGTCAGTGCACAGCGCCTCTGCCCAGGCGACGTGGTCGCGGATCCGCGCGCGCAATCCGTCAAGGCCATAGGCGCGGATCAGGAACCACAGCTTCAGGGCGCGAAAGCGCCGGCCCATGGGCACCGTCCACTCGTTGAAATTCACCACCTCCTCGTGTTCCAGCGTCTCGAGGAAGACCGGCCTGAGGCCCAGCGTTCGCACCTGCGGCGCGGGATCGGCGAGGAATTGAACCGCGCAGTCGAACTGTGCGCCCAGCCACTTGTGCGGGTTGAAGACGACCGAATCCGCCCCCTCGACCCCGTCCCAGAGCGGCCGGAACTCGGGGCAGATCATCGCAGAGCCGGCCCAGGCGGCATCGACATGGGTATACAGCCCCTCGGCCTGCGCGACCTGGAGGCAGTCGCGGATCCCGTCGAAGGCGCCGATCGAGGTGCCGCCCGCAACCAGCACGATCCCTGCGGGAAGGAACCCCGCGGCGCGGTCGGCCGCGATCGCGCCAGCCAGCGCCCCGGGCTTCATCGCGTTGTGGGCGTCGGTCGGGATGCGGACGAGGTTGGCCTGCCCGATCCCCGCCACCCGCACCGCCTTGTCGACCGAGGAATGCGCCTCGGGGCTGACGTAGATCCTGACCGGCGGCTGGCCCGACAGGCCGGTCTCGATCCCCTTCCAGTCAAGCGCGCGCTCGCGCATCGTCAGCACGGCCGAGAGGGTGGCGGTGGTGGCGCTGTCGTGGATCGTGCCGGTGAAACCGGGGCCGAGACCGAGGGCCTCGCGCAGCCAGACCATCATCACCTGTTCGATCTCGGTCAGCGCGGGCGAGGTCTGCCACAGCATTCCCTGCGCGGCGATCGTGTTGGCCAGCTGTTCTGCCAGCATCGAGGCGGGCGCCGCGTTCGCGGGGAAATAGGCGAAGAAGCGGGGGTGCTGCCAATGGGTCAGGCCCGGCGGCACGATCCGTTCGAAATCGGCGAAGATCGTCTCCATCGCCTCGGCTTGCTCGGGCGGGGCGGGGGGGAGCATCGCCGCGATCTCTCCCGGCGTCGTGGCGGCACGGACCGGGCGGTCGCGCAGCCCCGCGTGATAGGCGTGGCCCCAGTCAGCCGCCCGTTTCGACCAGTCGCGCAGCTCGTCGTGGTTCATTGCTGGCTCTCCGCTTCATGTTCATCCGCCCGCATCAAGGCACAGAGCCGGTGGCGCCACAAGCCGGGCGGGCGATCGCCGTTGCACGACATCGCAGCGGGTCGGGCGCTCTGGCACACCATCCCGTCCGGTGCCTTTCCTGTCGCCCGCCGTGCCCCTCCCGCGCTTGTCTGGTCCTGCGTTTCGAGGTTGGCGCCGTGTGCCCGGAAGCCTGACGTCGGCGCACGTCGTCCTATGCCGGCATCGCGTGGCCCGATGATCGGATTGGAGCTGTGGCGCCACAGCTTGGTCATGCCTTTCGATCACCCGCCGTCCCCTTCCCGTGCTTTGGGCCGGCGTTGCAGGAACTTGCGCCGATCCCCTGGGAGCCTGACGGGCGCGACCCATTGCCCGAAGCTGCCGTCGCGCGGCCCGGTGGCGGGGCGGGCGATTACTGACCGGGCGCCGCCGCTCAGGGCGCTCGACCGCGGCCAGGCCCGGACCGCCTCGGCTCATTGCCCATCTCCGCGCTGCGGTTTCCCGTGGGGCCCGCGACGGGCTCGACATCAGCCATGGGGCCGCAGCCGGACCGGCAGCTTCGGCGGGCAGGGGGCGGCGCCGCCCTGCCGTGGTCGAACCGGCACTGGCCGGGCGGATGCAGCGGCGGGTATCCCCCTGCGGCGCGCGCCGAAACTGCGCGTATCAGGGCACAGGCCCGGGCTCATGATGCGCGGGCGGGGCCTTGGGCGTTGCGCAGGGGCGGGGGCGGGTGGCACATCCGGGATGACCTTCCCTGACGGAGCCCGCCATGATCGCCCGCCGTACCCTTCTCGTCCTGCTCGGGGCCACCGCGCTCGGCGCCTGCGCCACGCGCTTTGCCACCAGCTATCCCAGCGCGGTGCCACCGTCCGAGTCGCGCAACTGGCACCTCGCCCGGGTCGACGTGGCCGTTCCGCCGAACCTGACCGTGTCCGACGCCAACACCCTGGTGCCGGATGCCGATATCGTCTGGCACGGTGACGGTCCGGGTGACCGGCGGGCGCAGGTGGCGGCGATCCTTCGGACCGCGGTTGCCGCCGGTGCGCGGGGTCTGCCCGGCCGGCAGCCGGTGGTGATCGAGGTGTTCCTGCAGCGCTTCCACGCCCTGACGCCCCGGGCGGAGGCGCTCTCGATGCAGAACGTGGGGGTGCTGAACGTCGATTTCACCATCGCGGTGGTGGACGCCAGGAGCGGCAAGGTTCTGGTGCCGCCGACCCCGATCCAGGCCGCGCTGCCCGGCCTGACGGGCAAGGCGGCTGAGGAGGCCAGCGCCCGCGGCCAGACCCAGAAGACCGAGATCATCGCCCATGTCCGGGCCGTGGTCGCGGGCTGGCTGGGCGTCGGTCCGGATGCGCGCAATTCCTTCACCCGCATCGGGGCCTGAGCCGGGACCGGCGGTCTGGGCGCTCCGCCGGTCGCGCTTCGCCGATCGTGCCAGTCCGATCGTGTCAATCCGAACGCTGAAGGAACGGGCCGCCCACCTCAGGGCTGGCGCCGCCTGAGCAGCCAGGTCACCCAATCCCCCGCCGACCCCGCGAAGGTGTCAAGGTCGACCACGCCGCCGACGCCGGGCACCACGCCGGTGCCGCTGTATTGCCAGAAGGTCCAGCGCTCGTCTGGATAGATCTCGGACGGATGCGCCGCGACCGAGCGCAGCCAGATATCCGCGGTGTTGAGGCTGCCGAGGTCGTTGTCGGCGTAGAAGTCGGGCGTGGTGTAGATCACCGGAGCGGTGCCGAAGTGCCGCGTGACCAGGGCCGAGAAGGTGCGGATGTCGGCTTTCACCCGTGCGGGCGAGGGCCGGCGTGGGCAGGTGCGCGATGCGTGGTTCCATTCCATGTCGAGCACCGGGGGCAGGTCGCCCGGGTGGCGCGGCGCATGCGCGATGAACCATTCGGCCTGTTCGCGCGCGGTACGGCAGAAGTAATAGAAGTGGTAGAGCCCGACTGCGACCCCCGCGGCCCGGGCCGCGCCCATGTTGGCCTCGATCCCCGGATCGACGCGGTCACCGCCCTCGGTGGCCTTGAGCCAGGCGAAGCTGACCCCCGCGGCGCGGGCGCGGGACCAGTCGATCCGGCCCTGGAAGCGCGAGGCGTCGATCCCGTGCACCGGGTAGCGGTCGGGTGCCATCGGTCCCCAGTCGATCGGGCTGGTGTCGCCGAAGCTTCCCGGAATGCCGTCGGCCCGGTAATCCGCGGCCTCGAGATCGCGCGGTGCGGCCAGCCGCCCCTTGATCGGCCCGGGGCCGCCGCAACCCGCCAACGCGGCCAGCGCCGCCATCATCAGGACCGCACCGATCCGGTTTCCTGCCAGCCATGCTCGCACGCCGCTCTTCCCCCCCTGCTCGCGCCTCCGCCGATCCGTTGCGGCGGGGCCTGTCACCTATGGCAACGGGGGCGGAGGTCGGCGGGTTCCGGCCGGATCGTCAGATCCCGGGAGACGCCTGGCGCCGAGGCCCTGCGCGCGGAGGGCGCGGGCGGCGGCAGGGAGAAGTTTGGGGAGAGGTTCGGGGTCAGGCGTCCATCTGCCGATCGGCGAAGGAGGCGAGGCGTCCGATCGCCTCTTCGAACAGGTCGTCGGCGATGGTCAGGGCCACCCGGACGTGCCCGGCCGAGGCCGCGCCAAAGCTTTCACCCGGCATCACCGCGATCTTCTCCTCGTCGAGCAACCGGTTGGCAAAGCCCGTCCCGGTCAGGCCGGTGGCCCGGATGTCGAGCATCACGTACATCGCCCCGGACGAGGGGATCACCCGTATCGCGTTGTGCCCCGTGAGCACCCGCATCGCGATCTCGCGCCGGCGGCGGAAGGGGGCGGCGATCTTTTCCTCGAACGCCGGGCCCTGGCGCAGCGCGAAGAGGGCCGCGTCCTGGATGAAGGCGGGCACGCCATAGGTAGTGTTCGTGGCCAGCGTCGCGATCGCCTCGGCCACCGGCTCGGGCGCCACCACCCAGCCGAGGCGCGACCCGGTCATCGCGTGGCTCTTCGACATCGACCCCACGGCGATGGTGCGCCCGGCCATGCCGGGAAGCGCGCGGGGGCTGAGGTGTTCGCCCTGCCAGACCTGGCTGTCGTAGACCTCGTCCGAGATCAGCCACAGGTCCGCGTCGGTCACCGCGCGGGCGATCCCCTCCAGCGTGGCGCGGGGGTAGATCACGCCGGTGGGATTGTTCGGCGTGTTGATCAGCAGGGTCTTCGCCCCGCGCGGATCGGCGGCAACCGCGTCGTGGATCGCCCGTTCCTGCGGCAGGAAATCCTCGGACGAGCGGGTCGCCACCACGGCCGCATCGGCGCCGGTCGCACGGATCGTGCCGGGGTAGGTGGCGTAATAGGGGTCGCAGTGCAGGGCCCGGTCGCCCTGATCGAGCAGGGCCATGTGGGTCGCGAAGAGGGCGGCCTGCCCGCCGGGGGTGATGACGACGTTTCGCCAAGAGGTCTCCGCACCGGTGCGCGCGGCGACGCGGGCCGCCACCTCCTCGCGCAGGTCGCGGTTGCCGGGACCGAAGGCATAGCCGGTGTTGCCCGCCATGGCGCTGTCGTGCATCGCGTTCAGGATCGACGGATCGGTGCGGATGTCGTGCTCGCCGATGGTCAGGGTCAGCACGCGCTCTCCGGCCGCGATCATCTCGCGGGTGCGGTAGTAGATCTCCCAGCCGTCGCCGGCACCCTGCGTGATATGCCCGATCCGGTTCGCGATCTTCATGCCCGTCACTCCGCTGTGTTGTGCCGAGAGGGGGACCACAGGGGCCGGGGAAAGGCAAGAGGGACGGGGGAGAAGGTGTGGCGCGTGAGGCCGGGTGCGGAAAGGCCGGGGTGGAGAGAGTTTTCGGCGAAAACTCTCCGCGCGCGGCGAGGGGTTCGCGGCAGCAGGCACATTCGCGCTGGACCTGAAGGAGACTTGAGGAATTATCAGGGAGCCATCCGAAGCGAATCGAGGGAGATCGAGAGGATGGCGAAGATCGAACATGTGAACCTGACGGTGCGCGACCCGAAGGCGACGGCGGCTCTGATGGGGCGGCTCTTCGGCTGGGAGCTGCGCTGGGAGGGCCCGGCGCTTGGCAACGGCTACACCGTGCACGTGGGCACGGGGGACCAGTACCTTGCGCTTTACACCGGGCCGGGCGGCGCCGGGGCGCAGGTGCCCGCACAGGACAATTACCGCCAGCTGGGCGGGTTGAACCACGTGGGGGTGGTGGTCGACGACCTCGACGCCACCGAGGCGCAGGTCCGGGCCGAGGGGCTGGAGCCGATGAACCACGCCGATTACGAGCCCGGACGGCGGTTCTATTTCCATGACCGAGACGGGGTGGAATACGAGGTCGTCAGCTACGGCTGAGCCTCGGGCGGCAGGCGTGGGGTCCGGCCTGAGGGGAGGCTGAGGCCACCTCGGCGCGCATGCCTGCCACCGCGTGTCCGATGCGGGCACCCTGAACGGCCGCCCTTGCCTTGGGGGCCGGTCCCAACCCCCGAACTCGGGGCACCGTTGCCACCTGCGCGGTCGCCTGAACGAGCGCCGGTCGCGTATTTGCTCGTCGCTGCGTGGCGGCGTCCTGTGCGCCCGCGCGATCGGGACATGCGGCATGCGGATTTGGTCTGTGTAAAGCACCAGCATTGAGGGGTGGGCGCGCCATCCCAAGCGCAGGCCCTCGGCCGGCGTGTAGCCGGTGCCGGGGGAACGGCGGGGCGTGCGTGGGCGCTTGTCCCTTGCCTTGGCGCGGTGTGGCGTGTTAGCGACGGTGCCATGAGAACGAACGCCGCCCTCATCATCTGCTGCATTACCCGCTGACATCCGTCGCGCGGGCCCGTTCCTCTGTTCCAAAGCCAGACCGAACCTGATACGCCCGCCGGCGCCAGCCTGCGAGGAGACCATGGTCGAGATCCGCCTGACGAACACAAAGACCCGCAAGAAGGACATCTTCCGGCCGATCCGGGAGGACGACGTGCGGATGTATGTCTGTGGGCCGACGGTCTATGACCGCGCGCACCTGGGCAACGCGCGGCCCGTGGTCGTTTTCGACACGCTCTTCCGCCTGTTGCGCCATGTCTATGGCGAGGACCACGTCACCTACGTCCGGAATTTCACCGACGTCGACGACAAGATCAACGCGCGGGCGGCGAAGATGGTGTCGGACGGCGACACCCGCCCGCTCGAGGCGATCATCCGGCACCTGACGGACGAGACGATCGGCTGGTATCACGCCGACATGGATGCGCTGGGCGCGCTGCGCCCCACGCTGGAGCCGCGCGCGACCGAATGGATCGGCGCGATGATCGGCATGATTGAGGCGCTGGTCGCCAAGGGGCATGCCTATGCCAAGGACGGCCATGTTCTGTTCCGGGTTCGTTCCTATCGCGATTACGGTGCGCTGTCGGGCCGGTCGGTCGACGACATGATCGCCGGCGCCCGGGTCGAGGTGGCGCCGTTCAAGGAAGACCCGATGGATTTCGTCCTCTGGAAGCCCTCGACCGACGACCTGCCGGGCTGGGACAGCCCCTGGGGGCGCGGGCGTCCGGGGTGGCACATCGAATGCTCGGCCATGTCCTATGAGCTGTTGGGGGAGAGCTTTGACATCCACGGCGGCGGCATCGACCTGCAGTTCCCGCATCATGAGAACGAGCTGGCGCAATCGTGCTGCGCCCATCCCGGGGCGGGGTTCGCCAATGTCTGGATGCACAACGAAATGCTTCAGGTCGAGGGCAGGAAGATGTCCAAGAGCCTGGGGAATTTCTTCACCGTGCGCGATCTTCTCGATCAGGGCGTGCCGGGCGAGGTGATACGCTTCGTCTTCATGGGCACGCATTATTCCAAGCCGATGGATTGGACGGCGGAGAAGGCCGCACAGGCGGAGGCCACGCTGCGCAAGTGGCGCGGTCTCGTCGCGGGCATCGAGCCCGCGCCGAGCCCGGCGCCCGCGGTGGTGGCGGCGCTGGCCGACGACCTGAACACGGCGGGCGCCATCGCGGAGCTCCACCGTCTTGCGGGGGCGGGGGACGCGGCGGGGCTGAAGGCGTCGGCGGCGATGCTGGGGCTTCTGGAGGACGGGATGGGCAACTGGGCCGAGGCGCCCGCGGCCGACCTGTCCGGCTGGGCGGAGACGCTGGCCGAGGCGCGGGCGGCGGCGATGGAGAGTAAGGATTTCTCCCGCGTGGATCACCTCAAGGCCGGGTTGCTGGCCGCCGGGGTCGAAGTGCGGATGTCGAAGGCGGGGGTGGAGCTGCTGCCGGGGCCTGAGTTCGACGCCGCGAAGCTGGAGGGCTTGTGATGGGGGCCGCAGTCTCTCCCGTGACGCCCGTGACGCCCACGGCGGTGCGCCCGGGGGGGGCACACCCCCGGACCTCCGTGGAGTATTTTCGCCAAGATGAAGGCAGGGAGGGTCGCCATGACTAGGGAACGCCTCTACCTCTACGACACGACATTGCGCGACGGGCAGCAGACCCAGGGCGTGCAGTTCTCGACCCCCGAAAAGGTGCAGATCGCCGAGATGCTCGACGCGCTGGGCGTGGATTACATCGAGGGCGGCTGGCCCGGGGCGAACCCCACGGACAGCGAGTTCTTCGAGGCCCGCCCCGAGACCCGCGCCACCTTCACCGCCTTCGGGATGACGAAGCGGGCGGGGCGCTCGGCCGCCAATGACGATGTGCTGGCGGCGGTGATGAACGCGCGCACGCCGGCCGTCTGCCTGGTGGGCAAAACTCATGATTTCCATGTCACCACGGCGCTGGGCATCACGCTCGACGAGAACCTCGAGAACATCGGCGCCTCGGTCGCCCACATGGTCGCCGAGGGGCGCGAGGCGCTGTTCGATGCGGAGCACTTCTTCGATGGCTGGAAGGCGAACCGCCCCTATGCACTGGCCTGTCTGAAGGCCGCGCAGGATGCCGGTGCGCGCTGGATCGTGCTGTGCGACACCAATGGGGGCACGCTGCCCGCCGAGGTGCGCCGGATCGTGGCCGAGGTCATCGCCGAGGGGATCCCCGGCGAGATCCTCGGCATCCACACCCATAACGACACCGAGATGGCGGTGGCCGCCAGCCTTGCCGCCGTCGAGGCCGGGGTGCGGCAGGTGCAGGGAACGTTGAACGGTCTGGGGGAGCGCTGCGGCAACGCCAACCTGACCGCGCTGATCCCGACGCTGATGCTCAAGGAACCCTATGCCAGCCGCTTCGAGATCGGCGTCTCGCGCGCGGCGCTGGAAGGGCTGACCCGCACCAGCCGCAAGCTGGACGACATCCTCAACCGGGTGCCGCAGCGGGGCGCGGCCTATGTCGGGTCGTCGGCCTTCGCGCACAAGGCCGGGCTGCATGCCAGCGCGATCGTCAAGGATCCGTCGACCTACGAACATATCCCGCCCGAGGCGGTGGGGAACGAGCGCGTCATCCCGATGTCGAACCAGGCCGGGCAGTCGAACCTTCGCGCGCGCCTCAAGGACGCCGGGATCGAGGTGGCCCCGGGCGACCCGGCGCTCGGCCGGATCCTCGAGACCATCAAGCAGCGCGAGGATCAGGGTTATGCCTATGACGGCGCGCAGGCCTCGTTCGAGCTGGTGGCGCGGGCCGAACTGGGCCTGATGCCCACGTTCTTCGAGGTGAAGCGCTACCGGGTCACGGTGGAGCGGCGCAAGAACAAGTACGACCGGATGGTGAGCCTCTCCGAGGCCGTCGTCGTGGTGAAGATCGGCGACGAAAAGCGCCTGTCGGTGAGCGAGAGCATGGACGAGGCCGGATCCGACCGCGGGCCCGTCAACGCGCTGTCGAAGGCGCTGGCCAAGGATCTGGGGCCGTACCAGTGCCATATCGACGATCTGCGCCTCGTCGATTTCAAGGTGCGGATCACCCAGGGCGGGACCGAGGCCGTGACCCGCGTCATCATCGACAGCGAGGACGGGCAGGGGCGGCGCTGGTCGACGGTCGGTGTCTCGCCCAACATCGTCGATGCCTCGTTCGAGGCGTTGCTCGACGCGATCAACTGGAAGCTGGTGCGCGACGGCGCGGTGCCGGAGGGGGACAGCGGGCGCGCTCCGGTCACGGGGACCGCCGGGTCCGCCGCATGAGCGCGTTCCTCACGCTTTACGGCGGTCTCGACCGCGAAGGGCCGGGGGATCGCGAAAGCCTCGACTGGGCGCTCGGTGTGGCAAAGCTCGCCCCCGACGCGCGAGTGCTGGATGCGGGATGCGGCTCCGGCGCCGATCTGGCCGGGCTTCGCGCCTGGGTGCCCGCAGGCGCGGTTCTGGGGCTCGACAAGCACGCGGCCCTGGTGGACCGGGCGGCGCGGCGCTGCCCCGGCGACCCGGGGGTCATGGTGCGGCTGGGCGACATGGCGGCGCCCGGGGGGGAATTCGGGCTGATCTGGTCGGCCGGCGCGCTCTATTTCCTCGGGGTCGAGGCGGGCTTGCGGAGGTGGCGCGACCGGCTGGCCCCCGGCGGGAAGGTGGCGTTTTCCGAACTCGCCTGGCGACATCGTGCGGTGCCTGAGACGCCCCGGACCTTCTGGGCCGAGGCCTATCCCGCGATGACCGATACCGCGGGCATCGTCGGGGCGACCGAGGCCGCGGGGTTCCGGGTCATCGCGAGCCGCTGGCTGCCCTCCGCCGCATGGTGCGCCTATTACGACCCGCTGGCCGCGCGCTGCGATGCCCTCGAACAGGGGGGCGACCCGGATCTTGCCGCGGCGATCGCGCAGGCCCGGGCCGAGATCGCGCTCTGGCGCCTGCACGGCGGCAGCTACGGCTACCTGCAGGTGGTTGCGGAAGAGGGGGCGGCATGACACTCGACGCCTGCGCGCAGCTGGTCGAACGCGGCGATCCGGACCGGTTCCTGACGGCCCGGGGGCCGGGGGCGGAGCGTCTGCTGCCGCTCTATGCATTCAACCTGGAAATCGCCCGCGCGCCCTGGGTCACGCAGGAGCCGATGATCGCCGAGATGCGGCTGACATGGTGGCACGAGGCGCTGGACGAGATCGCGTCAGGCACGCCGCCGCGGGCGCATGAGGTGGTGGCGCCCCTGGCCGATGTCCTGCGCGACACCGGGATGGATCCCGCCCCGCTGCACGCGATGATCGACGCCCGCAGGATGGACCTGGAACGCGCGCCCTTTGCGACGGCGGATGACCTCTGGGCCTATCTCGAGGCAACTTCGGGCGGGTTGATGTGGGCCGCGGCGCAGGCATTGGGGGCGCCCGGCACGGCGCGCGCGGCGGTGGTGGAATTCGGGACGGGCACAGGCCTTGCGCTCTGGTTCCGCGCGGTGCCGAAACTCGTGGCCCTGGGCCGGGCGCCGCTGCCCGAAGGGGCGGAGATCGCGGCGCTGGCGCGCGAGGGGCTGGACCGTCTGGCGCGCGCCCGTGCCCGGCGCACCACGGTGCCCCCTGCGGCCCTGCCCGCGATGCTGGCGGGGTGGGAGGCCTCGGGCCTGCTTACCCGCGCCGCGGCCGATCCCTCGCGGGTCATCGAGAACGGGTTGGAGCGGGCCGAGTTTCGCAGGCGCGCGGGCCTCGCCGCCCGGGCCGTCTCGGGACGCTGGTAAGGGCGCGCTCTCAGACTTCTTTCTTGTCCAAATACTCATGCGACGTCGCCACGCGCGGGCGGCCCGCAGAGCAGAGATCGACGACCACCCGCGCCCAAGAAAATTCGAATTTTCTTGGCAAAATCCTTTGAGAAGGATTTTGGCTCACGCCTCCTTCGGCCGCAGCGCCAGCCAGATCAGCGCGCCGCCCGCCAGCACGAGGAAGGGCGTCATGGCGATGTTCACCATTTCCCACCCGGCCTGCGGCGTGCCGCCCGAGCAGTTCATCAGCCCGCCCGAGGCGAGCGAGGCGAAGGTGACGCCGCCAAATACGATCAGGTCGTTCAGCCCCTGCATCCGGCCGCGCTCTTCCGGGGCATGGGCACCGGCGAGCATCGTTGTGGCGCCGATGAAGCCGAAGTTCCAGCCAAGCCCCAGCAGGACCAGCGCGCCGAAGAAATTCATCAGATCGACGCCCATCATCGCAACCATTCCCGCCCCGGCAAGGATGACGAGGCCGGTCGCGATGATCCGCTCCACCCCGAACCGCGCGATCAGGTGGCCGGTGAAGAAGGACGGCACGAACATCGCCAGCACATGCGCCGTGACGATGTTTGCCGCATCCGACGTGTGGTAGCCGCAGCCCACCACGGCGAGCGGCGTCGAGGTCATCACGAGGTTCATCAGCGCATAGGACACCGTCGCGCAGATCACCGCGACCGCGATCCGGGGCGTGGTGATCAGCTCGGCCCGGGTGCGGCCCCGGGGCGCGTCATGGTGCGGGGTTGGCGGCTTCGGGATGTCGAGAAAGAGAAACAGCCACATGCCGAGGAAGTTGAGCGCGATCACCGCGAGGTAGGTGCCGAGGAAGGGCACGACATAGGCACCCACGGTGAGCTTCACCAGCTGCGGCCCGATGATCGCCGAGGCCAGCCCCCCCGCCATGACATAGGAGATCGCCTTGGGCCGGAACGCATCGGAGGCAGTGTCGGCGGCGGCGAAGCGGTAGAAGCCCTGCGCCGACATGTAGATCCCGGTGAAGAGCGCGCCGATCAGGAAGATCGCGAAGGACCCGGCATAGAGTGCGTAGGACTGGATCACCGCACCCAGCATCCCCCCGGTCGATCCCATCATGAACCCGGCGCGCCGCCCGAAGCGCTGCATGAAGGCCGAGTTCGGCGTCGCGGCCAGCATGGATCCGACCACGATCATCGAGATCGGCAGCGTGGCGAGACAGGGGTTCGGTGCAAGGCTCTGACCCGCCAGCCCGCCGATGGTGAAGTTCATCGGCATCTGCGCGCCGAGGACGGCTTGCGCCATCACCAGCACGGTCACGTTGCGCTTGGCGCGGCGGTCGGCCCGGGCAGGGGGCGTGGAAGCGGTCGTGTTCATGGCGGAAGCGGTAACGGCCGCGCGCGGTGCTGTGAAGAGGGAAAAGTCGTGGCGGTGGCAAACCTTGGCGCCCGGCGGGGGACGGAGTGGAAAGGTCGGAGCCTCCGGCGGGAGTATTTCGGCAAGAAAGAGGGGATGGCGGTGCGTCAGCGCCACGCGGTAGGGTGCCGGCATGACGGAGCGGCGGACATGGGTGGCACTTCTGCGCGGCATCGGCGGGGCGACGCATGCCCGCATGTCGATGGCAGACCTGCGCCATGCAGCCACGGCGGCGGGGTTCGAAGAGGTGCGCACGGTGCTGGCGACCGGGAACCTGGTCTTCGCCTCGGCGCGTCCCGAGGCCGCGATCCGGTCCGCGCTGGAGGCGGTGGTGGCCGATCACGGGCTGACGAACGCGGTGATCCTGCGCGACGGTGCGGCGCTCGGGGCTATTGCCGGGGCGAACCCGTTCGCGGAAGCCGCCAGACTACGCCCGGCGCATGTGCTCGTGCATTTTCTGGCGGAGCTGCCCGCCGCTGGGCATGAGGCGCGGCTGGCAGGCTATGCCGGGCCCGAAGCGGTAGTGCCGTCTGGGCGCGAGGTGTTCATAGATTACGTTGAGGGGATCGGCCGGTCGAAGCTGACCGCCCCGCGGCTGGAGCGGATCTTCGGCGTGACCGGCACGGCGCGGAACTGGTCGACGCTCGGCCGGCTGATCGCGGCGGTGGA
This sequence comes from Acidimangrovimonas sediminis, assembly GCF_002871005.1. Classification (GTDB taxonomy): domain Bacteria; phylum Pseudomonadota; class Alphaproteobacteria; order Rhodobacterales; family Rhodobacteraceae; genus Acidimangrovimonas; species Acidimangrovimonas sediminis. The sequence goes on along the minus strand of NZ_PHSN01000004.1, from coordinate 427,250 downwards.
GAGCTGAGGAGGAGGGCTGACGTGGTCGGGCGGATCGTCGAGGGGGAGGCGTGCATCGCCGAGGGGCTGGACTGGCTCACTGCCCGGGTGCCGGAATTCGCGCAGGCGCGGGGCGTCGCGGGCCCGGTGCCGGTGCGACGGCGTCCTGACGGCTTCGCCGCGCTGGTCGATGCGATCGTCAGCCAGCAGGTGAGCGTTGCCTCGGCCCGGGCGATCCACGGGCGCCTGCAGGCGGCGGGGCTGGTCGAGGCCGCCGCGATCGCGGCCGCGCGCGATGAGGATCTGCGGGCTTGCGGGTTGTCGCGGCCGAAGATGCGCTACCTGCGGGGGCTGGCCGGGGCCGGGGTTCCGTTCGAGGCGTTGCGCAGCCTGCCGGACGAGGAGGTGATCGCCACCCTTGTCGCGTTGCCGGGCATCGGGCGCTGGACGGCCGAGGTCTATGCCATGCTCTCGCTCGGGCGGGCCGACGTGTTCGCGCCGGGGGATCTTGCCTTGCAGGAGGCGGCGCGGGGGATCTTCGGCCTCGAGGCGCGACCCGGCGAGAAGGCGCTGCGCGCGATGGCCGAGGCGTGGTCGCCGTGGCGGGGCGTTGCGGCGCGGCTGATGTGGGCGTATTACGCGGCGCAACGCAGACGGGAGGGCATCGCATGACGACTGGCACGACGGGGGGCGCGACGGGTGCCCAGACGGGAACCCAGACGGGGGCCCGGACGGGCGGGGCGACGCGGACCCTCGACTTCGGGCGCAAGGGGCCGGCGAAGGGCACCTCGCTGGTGGTGCTGCTGCATGGCTACGGAGCCGATGGCGCCGACCTGCTGGGGCTGGCCGACGTGATGGATACCCATCTGCCGAACACTGTCTTCATCGCCCCCGACGCGCCCGAGCCCTGCGCCGGCAATCCCTTCGGGCGCCAGTGGTTCCCGATCCCCTGGCTCGACGGTTCCAGCGAGGAGGCGGCAAAGCAGGGCATGGCGGCCGCGCAGGAGGATCTCAGGGCGTTCCTGCAGCAGCGGATGGACGAAGAGGGGGTGACCCCCGCCGAGACCGCGCTTGTGGGCTTCTCGCAGGGGACGATGATGTCGCTGCACCTTGCGCCGCGCTGGCCCGCGCCCTTTGCCGGGGTGGTGGCCTTCTCGGGGCGGCTTCTGTCGCCCGAGACCCTGGCGGCAGAGGCGGTGTCGAAGCCGCCGGTGGTGCTGATCCATGGCGACGATGATCAGGTGGTGCCCTTCGAGGACATGAACCGCGCGGGGGTGGCGCTTCAGGCGGCGGGGTTCGACGTCTACGGCCACGTCATGAAGGGTACGGGCCACGGGATCGCCCCCGACGGGCTGGGCGTGGCGCTGCAGTTCCTCAAGGAACGGCTGCCGGGCTGAGGCACGCCCGACGGCTCCTTGTTGCCCCGCGTTGTCCGCTCGTTGCCCGCGGGTAGCCCACCGCGGCCGCCCTCTCGCCGCTGACTTTTCCGGTCGGCGCGCTATCTGTCATCCTGCTGTGACGCGGGCGGTTTATCCACATGCGCGTGGCTACCGCATCTGCGGGGCTTGTCAGGCGTGAAACGCCAGATATAGTTGATCTCAGCGGGGCGGAGCGGCCCGCCCCTAAAACCCGCGACCCCGCCGCAGGCTTCGGGGCCGGACGGCGAGAGGGTGTGCCCATGGACGGCGATTTCAGGACGACATTCGTGCGCGAGCCGGCGGCTTTGAAGCATTATCCGGCGCTGGTCCTGAACGCGGATTACCGGCCGCTGTCGTATTATCCGCTGTCGCTCTGGCCCTGGCAGGAGGCGGTGAAGGCGGCCTTCCTGGACCGGGTGACGATCCTCGCGGAATACGACACGATCGTGCGAAGCCCGACGACGGAGATCCGAATACCCTCCGTCGTCGTGCTCAAGGAATTCGTCAAACCGCAGAAGCGCGTGGCCTTCACGCGCTTCAATCTTTTTCTGAGGGACGAATTCCGCTGTCAGTACTGCGGCGCCCGGGGCGATCTGACCTTCGATCACGTGGTGCCGCGGGCGCGGGGCGGGGTGACCAGCTGGGAAAACGTGGTCGCCGCCTGTTCGCCTTGCAACCTGCGCAAGGGGTCGAAAAGCCTGCGGCAGGTGGGGATGAACCTGCGCAAGCCGCCGCGCCAGCCCACGGCGGCGGACATGCTGACCATCGGGCGCCGCTTCCCGCCGGGATACCTGCACGAGAGCTGGGTGGATTTCCTTTACTGGGATGCCGAACTGGAGGCGTGACGCCGGAACGGCCGGCGCGTCGCACCTGCCGCGCGGGCGGCCGGTTTCTGTGTGCGTTGAGGCGCACCTCGAAGACCGGGCGCCAGCTGTAGGGGGCCTTTCATAGCACCGCCTGCCGCCGACCCGGCGGGACCACCCTTGCGACCCCGGCGCCGGGTGCTAGACTCCCCCCGAGAGCGGGGCTAGAACGAGGCCCGTTAGCGCTAACGAAAATCCGCGGCGAGGCACGGCGCGGCATGAAAGCGAGGGCAGATGGTATCGCGAGTCATTCCGGTCGACCCGTTCGATCTGGTCATCTTCGGGGGCACCGGCGATCTGGCGCGCCGCAAGATCCTTCCCGGTCTCTACCGGCGGTTCCTGGCCGGGCAGATGCCCGACGAGGCACGGATCATCGGCGCGGCCCGGTCCGAGATGGACGATGACGCCTATCGCAAGTTCGTCTCGGACGCGATCGAGGAGTTCATCCCGAAGTCGAAGCATGACAAGGCGCAGATCAAGGAATTCCTCGCGCGCCTTTCCTATGTCGCCACCGACGCCCAGGCCGAGGGCGGGTGGGAAACCCTCAAGGGCCTGATGCGCGACGGCGTGGTGCGGGCGTTCTACTTCTCGGTCGGGCCGTCGCTGTTTGGCGCGCTGGCCGAGAAGCTCAACGAATACGGGATCGCCGATGCCGACAGCCGGATCGTGGTGGAAAAGCCCTTCGGCCGCGACCTCGCCTCGGCGCGGGCGCTGAACAAGACCCTCGCCGAGCATTTCGACGAGACGCAGATCTACCGGATCGACCATTATCTCGGCAAGGAAACCGTCCAGAACCTGATGGCGGTGCGCTTCGCCAACTCGTTGTTCGAGCCGCTGTGGAATGCCCAGCACGTCGACCACGTGCAGATTACCGTGGCGGAAACCGTGGGCGTCGGCGGCCGCGGTGGGTACTACGACAAGTCGGGCGCCATGCGGGACATGGTGCAGAACCACATGATGCAGCTTCTGTGCCTGATCGCGATGGAGCCGCCCTACAAGTTCGAACCCGATGCCGTGCGCGACGAGAAGCTCAAGGTGATCCGCGCGCTCTCGCCCGTGCCGCACGAGGATATCGTGCGCGGCCAGTACCGCGGGCGGCCCGCGGCGCAGGGGGTGAAGGCCGAACCCTCCTACCTCGACGATGTCGAGGATCCGCACTCGCGGACCGAAAGCTACATCGCCCTGAAGGTGGGGATCGCCAACTGGCGCTGGCAGGGGGTGCCGTTCTACCTGCGCACCGGAAAGAAGCTGCGTGCCCGGACCTCCGAGATCGCGATCATCTTCAAGGAGCCGCCGCACTCGATCTTCGGCGAAGAGGACGAATGGCGCGAGAACGTCCTGGCGATCCGGTTGCAGCCCGACGAGGGGATGACCCTTTCGGTGATGATCAAGGAGCCGGGGCCGGGCGGCATGCGCCTGACCGAGGTGCCGCTTGACATGACCTTCGCCGATGCGCTGGGGGAAGACGGCACCGACATTCCCGATGCCTACGAGCGGCTGATCATGGACGTGATCCGCGGCAACCAGACGCTCTTCATGCGTGGCGACGAGGTCGAGGCGGCCTGGGCCTGGACCGACCCGATCATCGAGGGATGGGAGGAACGGGGCGACCGGCCGCGAGGCTATGATCCGGGATCCTCGGGGCCGGAGGATGCGTTGATGCTTCTGCACCGGGATGGCCGCAGATGGAGGGAGCTGCGCGGATGAAGTTCGTAGAATACCCCGACCGGGACATGATGTTCCTGTCGCTTGCCGACCGCCTGACCAGCGAGCTGGGCGACTTCCTGCGGCGCGAGCCGCGGGCCACCTTCTGCGTGCCGGGCGGCACCACGCCCGGCCCGATCTTCGACGTGCTGGGCGATATCGACCTCGACTGGGGCCGGGTCTCGATCCTGCCGTCGGATGAACGCTGGCTGCCCGAGGATGCGCCGCGCTCCAACGCGCGGTTGGTCAAGAACCGGCTTCTGCAGGACAAGGCCGCGGCGGCCCAGTTCGTGCCGCTCTACAACGGGACCGAGAACCCGGGCGACAAGATCGACGAGCTCATCGAGCAGGTGCGCGTTCACCTGCCGATTCACGTGCTGCTGTTGGGCATGGGGGGCGATCTGCACACCGCCTCGATCATCCCGGGGGCCGAAGGGGCGGAGGCCGCGCTTGCCGCCGACGCGCCGGTGCTGGTGCCGATCCAGGTGCCCGGCGCCTCCGAGGCGCGGATCACGCTTTCGGCGCCGGTGCTGCGGCAGGCGATGCGGGTGCACGTGGTGATCGTCGGGCCCGAGAAGCGCGCGGCGCTGGAACGCGCCGACAAGATGTCTCTCGCCGAGGCGCCGATCCGGGTGATACTCGACGACGCGACCGTACACTGGGCCGAATAGAAGGGATGAGCGCCTATGGGCAGCTGGGATGATCTCGCCGCGCACCACGCGGGCGTGAAGCGCCGCACTCTGGCGGAACTGTTCGAAAACCGCAGCCGGTCGGCGGAATTTTCCGCCCATGCCGACGGCTTGCTGTTCGACTACTCGAAGACCAATATCGACGCCACCGCGCGGGGCCTGCTGGTCCGGCTGGCCGAGGATGCGGGCGTCGCAGCGCGACGCGACGCGATGTTCGCCGGCGCGAAGATCAATGAGACCGAGGGGCGGGCCGTGCTGCATACGGCGCTGCGCAACCTCGAGGGCAGCGTGACCGTCGATGGCGAGGACGTGATGTCCGCGGTGCGCCGCGTCCACGACCAGATGTCCGACTTTGCCCGTGCGGTGCGCGACGGCAGCTTTGCCGGGCAGGGTGGCAAGATCACCGACGTGGTCAATATCGGCATCGGCGGGTCCGACCTTGGGCCCGCGATGGGGGCGATCGCGCTGGCGCCCTATGCCGATGGTCCGCGCACGCATTTCGTCTCGAACGTCGATCCGGCGCATGTGCATGACATCCTCGGGCCGCTCGATCCGGCGACGACACTGGTGATCGTGGCCTCGAAGACCTTCACTACGCAGGAGACGATGGCCAATGCCGATGCCGCCCGCGACTGGATGGCGGCCGGGGTCAAGGATCCCGCGGCGCAGTTCGCGGCCGTCTCGACCGCGCTCGACAAGACCTCGGCCTTCGGCATCGCCGAGGAGCGTGTCTTCGGCTTTGCCGACTGGGTGGGCGGGCGCTATTCGATGTGGGGGCCGATCGGGCTCAGCCTGATGCTGGCCGTGGGGCCGGAACATTTCGACGAGTTCCTCGCCGGCGGCCGCGCGATGGACGAGCATTTCCTGTCCACCCCCTTCGTCGACAACCTGCCGGTGCTGCTGGCGCTGGTGGGGATCTGGCACAACCAGGTCTGCGGCCATGCAACCCGCGCCGTGCTGCCCTACGATCAGCACCTGTCCCGCCTGCCTGCCTATCTTCAGCAACTGGAGATGGAATCGAACGGCAAGAGCGTGGCGATGGACGGCGAGACGCTGGCGCGCGACTCGGGGCCCGTGGTCTGGGGCGAACCCGGCACGAACGGCCAGCACGCCTTCTACCAGTTGATCCACCAGGGCACCCGCGTGATCCCCTGCGAGTTCCTGCTGGGCCGCGAAGGGCATGAGCCGGAGCTGGCGCCGATGCACCGTCTGCTGGCGGCGAATTGCCTGGCCCAATCCGAGGCGCTGATGAAGGGCCGCAGCCTGGAGACCGCGCGGAAGATGATGGAAGCCAAGGGGCTGGAGGGCGATGAGCTGGAACGTCAGGCGCGCCACCGGGTGTTCCCGGGCAACCGGCCGTCGACCACGCTGCTTTACCCCAAGCTCACGCCCTTCGTGCTGGGCCAGATCATCGCGCTCTACGAGCACCGGGTGTTCGTCGAGGGGGTGATCCTCGGCATCAACAGCTTCGATCAATGGGGGGTCGAGCTGGGCAAGGAGCTGGCGCAGACGCTGGTGCCGATGCTGGAGAACGGCGCGGATGCCAGCGCCAAGGACGGCTCTACCCGCATGCTGCTGGACTACCTGCGCGGCTGATGTTCCGGGGGTACGTGGAAACGCACCCTACGCCGCCATGCGCCGCCGCCGTGTCGCTTTCCGCCATGGCGGGGCGCCCGGTCCCGCCTAGAACGGAGGGGACAGGACAGGAGCGACCCATGGCGGACGACAGCGCGGCCCGTGACGACGCATTGGTGATCTTCACCCCCTCGGGCAAGCGTGGGCGGGTGCCGAAGGGCACGCCCGTCCTCGCCGCCGCGCGGCAGCTGGGCGTCGATCTCGACAGCGTCTGCGGGATGCGGGGGATCTGTTCCAAGTGCCAGGTCAGCCCGGGCTACGGCGCCTTCCCGAAACACGGGGTAACGGTGGCCTCTGACGCGCTGAGCCCGATCAACGCGGTCGAGGAGCGCTATGACCGGGTGCGCGGGCTGAAGCCCGGCCGCCGGCTTGGCTGTCAGGCGCGGATCGAGGGCGACGTGGTGATCGACGTGCCGCCCGAGAGTCAGGTGCACAAGCAGGTCGTCCGCAAGGCCGCCGACACGCGCGAGATCGTCATGGATCCGGCGACACGGCTTTACTACGTCGAAGTGGCCGAGCCCGACATGCATGAGCCTTCAGGAGATTTCGAGAGGCTCAAGCGCGCACTGTCAGATCAGTGGAAAATCAAGGACCTGAGCGCCTCTCTTGATCTTCTGCGTGAGCTTCAGACGGTGCTGCGCAAGGGGGAATGGAAGGTCACGGTGGCGCTGAGCCGAGGGCATCACGACGATGTTCCGCGGCTTCTTCAGATCTGGCCGGGCTTCCACGAGGGGCGGCTTTACGGTCTTGCGATCGACCTCGGCTCCACCACCATCGCGGCGCATCTGGTCGACCTGCGCAACGGGCAGGTCAGCGCCTCGGCGGGCGTCATGAACCCGCAGATCCGCTTCGGCGAGGACCTGATGAGCCGGGTGAGCTATGCCATGATGAACCCAGGCGGGGATGTCGAGATGACCGCGGCGGTGCGCGGCGCGCTGAACGACCTCGCCACCGGCTTGGCGGGCGAGGCGGGCATCGAGCCGGGGCAGATCATGGAGGCGGTCTTCGTCTGCAACCCGGTGATGCACCACCTTCTTCTGGGCATCGACCCGGTGGAGCTGGGTCAGGCGCCCTTTGCGCTGGCGGTGTCCGAGGCGCTCAACCTGACCGCGCCCGACCTTGATCTTACCGCGATCAACCCGCGGGCCGGGATCTACATCCTGCCCTGCATCGCGGGCCATGTGGGGGCCGATTGCGCGGCCGTGGCGCTGGCCGAGCAGCCGCAGAAATCCGAGGACATGGTGCTGATCGTCGATGTCGGCACCAATGCCGAGATCCTGCTGGGCAACAAGGACAAGGTGCTGGCCTGTTCCTCGCCCACCGGACCGGCCTTCGAGGGGGCGCAGATCTCCTCCGGGCAGCGCGCGGCGCCGGGTGCGATCGAGCGGCTGACGATCGACCCGGCAACGAAGGAGCCGCGCTTCAAAGTGATCGGCTGTGACCTCTGGTCCGACGAAGATGGCTTTAAAGACGCCACGCAAGATACGGGAATCACTGGAATTTGTGGATCTGGCATCATCGAGGCGGTGGCCGAGATGCGGATGGCCGGTATCGTCGATTCCAAGGGGCTGATCGGTTCTGCCGAGCAGGTCGGAACGCCGCGGATGCTGCCCGAGGGGCGAACCCATTCCTACCTGATCCACGACGGCACCGCGACGGGCGGGCCGCGGATTAGCGTGACCCAGGGCGACATCCGGGCGATCCAGCTGGCCAAGTCCGCGCTCTATGCCGGCGCCCGGCTTCTGATGGACGAATTGGGAATCGATCACGTCGATCGGGTAGTGCTTGCGGGGGCGTTTGGCGCACACATTTCGCCGAAACATGCAATGGTTATCGGCATGATTCCCGACGTTCCTCTTGAAAAAGTGATCTCGGCAGGCAATGCTGCTGGGACGGGTGCAAGAATTGCGCTTTGCAATAACGGCGCCCGTAGCGAGATCGAGGCCGTGGTGCGCGGCATACACAAGGTGGAGACGGCGATCGAACCGAGGTTTCAGGAGCATTTCGTCAACGCCAATGCGCTGCCGCACGCGACTGATCCGTTCCCCCACCTGACCGCGATAGCGCCCCTGCCTGATGTCTCGTTCAACATCGGCAGCGACCGCGAGGGAGGTCGCAGGAGGAGGCGCTGATGACTGACGAAACCGGCCCCATTGCGGGCCTGCTGACACAGGTTGCCCACCAGGATCGGGAGGCTTTCGGTGGGCTTTATCGCGCGGTATCCGCCAGGCTTTACGGGGTTGCGCTGCGCATCCTCGGGAACCGGGCCGAGGCCGAGCTGACGCTGCAGGACGTGTTCACCCGGATGTGGGTGCACCCGGCCTGGTTCGACCCCGACCACGAGCGCGGGATCGACTTCCTGATCGGGTTGACGCGGGATTGCGCCATCGACCGGCGCCGTGCGCGTCCCGACCGCGCCGGTCCCGCCGGCCCGGAAGCGAGCTTCATGAAACATGAGGAGGAGATGCGGGTCACCCCCTGCATGCAGAAGCTTGACGGAGCCTGCTCCGCGGCGCTGCGCTCGGGGTATCTGGGCGGGTTGTCCTATGCCGAACTGGCCGCCGTGACCGGCAAGCCCGAGGCCGAGATGCGAAGTTTCCTGCACGGCTGCCTGAGCTCTCTGAAGGATTGCGTCGGCGCGGCGCAGATGCACGGCGTCGTGCCGCCCGATGACGACGGGTCCGAGGATGGCCTTTTCGCGGCGGAATTCGTGCTCGGCTCGCTCGATCACGATGCCCGTCGCGAGGCGGAGCGTCGGCTGGCGAACCCGGCCGAAACCCGCTTCCGGGCCCATGTCTCCACGTGGCGGGCGCGGTTCTCGCCGCTCAATGCCTCCTATGTCGCGGTTTCGGCCCCGGATCTGACAACCCAGATCGAGGCCTGGATCTTCGGCACGCCTGCCCGGGTGCAGCAGACCAACCTCAAGCGGCTGGGCATGGCGATCGCGGGCGGCGTGGCGGCGGTGATCCTTGTGGCCGCGGTCACTGTGATCGCAGTGCGCGACATGACGCCGGCGCCGCGGATCTACGCGGCGACGCTGGACGCGGAGGGGCAGCCTCTGGTCTTTGCCGCGGCCTGGGATTCCAGCTCGCGCAAGCTCGAGGTGCTGCACACGGCAGGGGCGAAGGCGGACCCCGGCAAGGCCTACAACCTCTGGCTGCTGGGTATGGATGGCAAGGCCAGCCCGCTTCTGGTATTGCGGGAGGAAGAGACGGTCACGCTGGTGTCGCGGATCCCCGAGGGGGCGCAGCTGGGGGTGACCCAGGAAGCCACCGGCAACCAGCCGTCCGAGCCTTCGGGCCCGATGCTGGTGAAGGGCCAGGTGGTCAGGTTGTAACGGCGCGGGCGGGCGGCGGTCCCCGCGCCTCGGGCGGGTCCCCGACCGGGACCTGCCGGGAAGGACGGGTATGAGGGCCGGCCGGTCGCAGTTCGACCTCTCGTTCGCCGGATTCAGGCGTGATGACCGGTTCGCCCCGGGCGTGCCTGCGTCCGGCGTACCTGTGCCGTCCGCAGCGCGCCCCGCCGTGCGCATGTGGGTGCGCCTGGATGCAGGCGGCCGGCCACGACGCCGGGCCGGTCTGCCGGAGCGGAGCACGCGCGGAGGTCTGGCCCGAGGGGTGGAGTCCGCATGACCCCCGATCCTTTGGCCGACCTGATGGCACGGCTTGCCGTGCAGGACCGCGACGCGCTGCGCGAGCTGTACGATGCGGCGGCGGGCAAGCTTTTCGCTGTGACGATGCGGATCCTCGGCGACCGGGCCGAGGCAGAAGACGCGCTGCAGGAGGTATTCACCCGGATCTGGCTGCGCGCGAACCGCTACGATCCCACCCGGGCGCGGGCGATGACCTGGCTCATAGCGATCGCCCGCAACCACGCGATCGACCGCCTGAGGGCGCGGCCGGAACGGACCCGGGCGATCGACGAGGCCATCGCACGGGTGCCCGATCACGGCCCGGGCCCCGAGCAGCAGACCGTCGCCGCGGCCGAGATCCGGCGGATCGGCGATTGCATCGACACGCTGGAGCCCGAGCGGGCCGCCGCGATCAAGGGTGCCTATCTCGACGGGCTGAGCTATGCGCAGCTTGCCCAGCGGCACGAGATCCCGCTCAATACCGTCCGGACCTGGCTGCGGCGCAGCCTGATCAAGCTTCGTGAGTGTCTCGACCGATGACCGACTTTCCCAGACAGATCGGCCCCGGAAGCGGCGGCGAGGACGACCTGCTGGCCGCGGAATTCGTCCTCGGCACGCTGGACCGCGAGGAACGTATCGCGGTCGAGGCGCGCCTGCGTTCGGATCCGGCCTTTCGCGTGCGGGTCACGGAATGGGAGGTTCACTTTGCATCCCTCAACGTCGAATATGTGCCGCTGCCGGTGCCCGACCTGATGCCGCGGATCGAACGGCGGCTGTTCGGAACGCCGGGCCGGGTGCAGGGGCGGTATTTCATCCGCATGATGGGGATCCTGTCGTTGGGGGTGGCGGCCGCCTTTGCCTTCTTCTTCATCATCCTGGGCGAGACCGGGGGGATCCGCCCGCCGCCCGCGCATTACGCGGCCACGCTGGAGGGGCAGGGCGAGAAGCTGACCTTCTCGGCCGACTGGGATGCCGCGGACGGCGCGCTGGTGGTCTCTCGCACCTCGGGCCCGGCGCCCGCGGATGGCAAGTCCTACGAACTGTGGCTGATCCGCGACGGCGGGATCCCGATGTCGCTGGGTGTTCTGCGCGGGGCGCAGACCCGCACCGTGGTTCCGGCCTTGCTGCCGGGCTCGGTGCTGGCTGTCAGCCTTGAGCCGGCGGGCGGCTCGCGCGTGGGCAAGCCGACCGGGCCGGTGCTGGTCAAGGGGACGGTCGCGCGATTGTAGCGCCCCGCGCGTCCGGCCGGTCCGGCTCGTCCGCATCCGAGGGATTGCCACCGTCGCCCGGGCCGGGCGCGGGGGTCCAGTCCGTCCAGCGGTGCGCGCGGTAGTCGAACCCCCGGATCAGCGTCGGCTTGACCACCTCGAAATACGGCGAGAGATCGAAATCGCGCGGGGTGAAGAGCGAGTGGTGGCGGATATGCATAAGCTCGCGCCGTGCGTCCGCCTCGGCCGCGGCCCGGCTGTCCGACCGGGGATCGCCGGGGGTGGAGGCGCGGGGCGTCGGACGCTCGGGCAGGATAGGGTAGCCCACCGACTGGAACGCCTCGGCGATCAGGGTGGAACAGATCGCCCGGGTCGGATCGCCCGATCCCAGCGCCAGCATGCGCCGGCGCATCCGCGCAGGAACCGGCGGCATCGGCATGAGGTAGCGCGCAAGGTCGATCACGTTCTTCAGGTCGTAGCTGCGGCCAAGCCCTGCCTGCATGTAGCCGATCACCGCCTCGCGATCCTCGGGCGCGATCAGCCGCGGGCGGCAGATCCGGGTGTTCAGCCCGGCATAGGCCTCCAGCGCGATCCGCCGCACCCCGGCCTCGAGGTCGGCCTCGATCAGCTCGGCGCCCTCCGGTCCGCCGGTGTAGAAGGCGGCGTGCGACCAGGTCGAATGGGTCAGGTACTTGATCGCCGCCGAGATCCGCCTGTCGCCCTCGACCAGCAGCACGTCGCCGGGGCGGAGCGCATCGCGAAGCGCCTCGGGCGGGATGGCGTTGAAGGGCACATAGCGCGCCGTCGGCGCCTCGAGATAGCGCGCGATCCGCCGCCCGATGCGGCGCCCCATCCGCTGCACGATGCCGGGGCCGTCCCGGTCTTGCGGCTTGGCTGTCATGGCTCTCCTCCCCCTTTGATGGAGATGGGGCGCCGCTGGGGGATTGGAAAGGGAACCCGGGCCGCCCGGCCCCTGTTGTGATCAAGGACGCCAAAGGAGGATTCCATGATCAAGAAAACAGGTTCCGCGATCTGGGGCGGTGGTCTGAAGGACGGCCGCGGCACGATTTCGACCAAGAGCGGCGCGCTGGATGCCGTGCCCTACGGCTTCGGCGCCCGGTTCGAGGGCCAGCCCGGCACCAACCCCGAAGAGCTGATCGGCGCGGCTCATGCCGCTTGCTACGCGATGTTTCTCTCGGCGCTGATGGGCGATGCGGATATCGTGCCCGACAAGATCGAGGCCTCGTCGGTGATCTCGCTCGATCCGGAGACGGACGGATCGCCCACCGTGGTCAAGGCCGCGCTGACCGTGCGGATCGAGGCCAAGGGCGACAGCGACAAGATCCAGTCGCTGGCCGAGCAGGCCAAGGAGGGCTGCCCGATATCCAAGCTTCTCAATTGCGAGAAGACGCTCGACGTGACGGTGGGCTGAGGGGCGACCTTCGCAAGAGAAAGGCCCGGCCGCGCGGACAGCGCGGGCCGGGCCCTGGTGTCTTTCGGCGGTGCTGTTCCTGCTCTTGGCGGCGGCTAGGCCATCATTTCCTTGGTCGCGCTCAGCTTCAGTTCGGGATAGTCGCGCTCGATCCGGTCGATGTCCCATTGCAGGCGCGTCAGGTACACCGGGTCGCCATCGTGATCGGTGGCGATGTGCCCCTTGTTCACGTTGGTGAATTTCTCAAGCTCCGCCTTCGGCCCCGACACCCAGCGGGCCGAGGTGAATTGCGACGGCTCGAACCGCACGGGCAGCGAATATTCCTGCTCGATCCGGCTCGCCAGCACCTCGAACTGCAGCGCGCCCACGACGCCCACGATGAAGCCCGAGCCGATCATCGGCTTGAACACCTTCGCGGCGCCTTCCTCGGCAAACTGCATCAGCGCCTTTTCCAGATGCTTGGCCTTCATCGGGTCGGTTGCGCGGATGCCCTGCAGAAGCTCGGGCGCGAAGGACGGGATGCCGGTGAACCGCAGCGCCTCGCCCTCGGTCAGCGCATCGCCGATGCGCAGCTGCCCGTGGTTCGGAATGCCGATGATGTCACCCGCCCAGGCCTCTTCCGCCAGCTCGCGGTCGGCCGCGAGGAAGAGGACGGGGTTACTGACGGCCATCGGCTTCTTGGTCCGCACATGCGTCAACTTCATGCCCCGCTCGAAATGCCCCGAGGCAAGGCGGACAAAGGCCACCCGGTCGCGGTGCTTGGGGTCCATGTTGGCCTGCACCTTGAAGACGAAGCCGGTGACCTTGCTCTCTTCCGGCGCGATCTGGCGGCCGTCGGCGTTCTGGATCTGGGGCGGGGGGCCATAGGTCCCCATCCCGTCCATCAGCTCGCGCACACCGAAGGAGTTGATCGCCGAGCCGAACCAGATCGGCGTCAGGTGCCCCTCGAGAAAGCTTTGCGGATCGAACGGCGGCAGCAGCTCGCGCGCCATCTCGACCTCTTCGCGCAAGCGCGCCAGCAGGTCGGCGGGCACGTGCTCGGCCAGCTTGGGGTCGTCCAGCCCCTCGATCTTGATCGACTCGGCCACCTTGTTGCGGTCGGCGCGGTCCATCAGCTCCAGCCGGTTGCGCAGCATGTCGTAGCAACCCAGGAACTCGCGCCCCACGCCGATCGGCCAAGAGGCGGGCGAGACGTCGATCGCCAGGTTCTCCTGGATCTCGTCGATGATCTCGAAGGTGTCCCGGCTCTCGCGGTCCATCTTGTTGCAGAAGGTCAGGATCGGCAGGTCGCGCAGGCGGCAGACCTCGAACAGCTTCCGCGTCTGGCTTTCCACCCCCTTGGCCCCGTCGATCACCATGATCGCGGCATCGACCGCCGTCAGCGTGCGATAGGTATCCTCGGAAAAATCCGAGTGGCCGGGCGTGTCGACGAGGTTGAAGCGGTAGTCCTTGTCGCCCGAGTGGTAATCGAACGACATGGCCGAGGCCGAGACCGAGATCCCCCGGTCCTGCTCCATCTTCATGTAATCCGACCGGGTCCGCCGCGCCTCGCCCTTGGCGCGGACCTGGCCCGCCATCTGGATCGCGCCACCGTAGAGCAGGAACTTTTCGGTCAGCGTGGTCTTGCCGGCATCCGGGTGCGAGATGATCGCAAAGGTCCGGCGGCGGCCGATCTCGGGGGGCAGGGTGGGGCGGTTGGTGTCAGGCATGGGCCGCCTCATAAGGCCCGGCGTGGCCCCTGTCCATGGGGCGCGTGGGGAAACGGGGCGGAACCGCGGGGCCGGCGGGATTGTTTTTCCTTCATCCCCCGGAAGGAGAAAGACGATGGCCGACCACGGACCCGCGATCAAGGATGACGACCTTTACGAAACCCTGCGCGACAAGGGCTATTCCGAGGAAAAGGCCGCCCGGATCGCCAATGCGAAGGCAAACCCCGACATGCACCCGTCGCGGAAGGGGGGAAAGCAGCCGCCATACGAGGAGTGGACCAAAGCGGATCTCTACGCCCGCGCGCAGGAGATCGGGATCGACGGACGGTCGCGCATGACGAAGGACGCGCTGATCTCCGCGCTTCGGGATCACTAGGTCACGGGTTTAGGATTTAGAGGTTTCGGATTTAGGGGGTTCGGATTCAGGGGGTTCGGTTTTGGGACCACACCGCGTCGGGAACACGGGGCGACGGCGGCGCGCGACGATATCGGGTGCCCCGCTGGGGCCGCATCGTGCGCACCCGGTAGCCAAGCGCCGCGAAACCCGCTAATCCGGCGCAAATCCCGGCAGGAGTTTCCAGATGGCCGATACCGAGCGCCCGCAGCTTTACCTCGTCACCCCGCCCGCCTTCGAACTGGAGGTATTTCCCGACCGCCTCGCCGAAGTGCTCGACGGGACCGAGGTCGCCTGCATCCGGCTGGCACTCGCCACGTCGGACGAGGACATCCTGGGCCGCGCCGCCGATGCGCTGCGCGAAGTGGCCCATGCCCGCGACGTGGCGCTGGTGATCGACCGGCACCTGCTGCTGGCCCAACGCCACGGCCTCGACGGCGTGCACCTCACCGACGGCGCGCGCAACCTGCGAAAGGCCCGCAAGGAACTCGGCGACGACGCCATCGTCGGCGCCTTCTGCGGATCCTCGCGCCACGATGGCCTGAACGCGGGCGAGGCAGGGGCCGATTACGTGTCCTTCGGCCCTGTGGGCGAGGTGGCCCTCGGCGACGGCACGGTGGCCCCGAACGAGCTTTTCGCCTGGTGGTCCGAGGTGATCGAGGTGCCCGTCGTCGCCGAAGGCGGTCTGACCCCCGAGAAGATCGCCGAATTGGCCCCCGTGACCGACTTCTTCGCCGTGGGCGAAGAGATCTGGCGCGAGGAAGACGCACTCGCCGCCCTTGCCCAACTGATGGCGCCCCTGGGCTGACGGCGCGCCGCGGGGGTTTCACACCCCCGCACCCCCGTGGGATATTTCCACTCAGAAGAAGACGGGCCTTCTCCCACTTTCTGCTCGAAAATATCCGGGGGGTGCAGGGGGCAGCGCCCCCGCCAGCCGACGGTGCAGCCCGCGTCCGGCCGCCGTTTCAGAGCCGCGCCTCGACCGGCAGGGCCCCCCTCACGACCTGTTCGCAATGCCGGGCAAGCGCCTTGCGGCCTTCGAAGGCATCGACGGCCACCGGCGGGTGGAACACAACCTCGACCGATCCCTGCCGCGCGGACGCCAGCACCTTGAGGAGATGCGGGCCGAAATCCATGTCGCCCCACCAGCCGTAGAACCGCGGGTCCTCGCCCTCGGGGGCGCGGTAGATCACGGTGACTGGCTGAAGGTGCAGCACGTGCTCCAGCCCGTGGGTAAAGAAGGCCTCGAACAGCGTCGACTTGAACGGCAGCACGCGGCGGCTGTCGGTCGAGGTGCCTTCCGGGAAGAACAGGAGCTTGTGGCCATGGCGCAGGCGGGCCTCGAACATCTCCTTCTGCGCCTTCGCCTCGCGGCCCCGGCGGTTGATGAAGACGGTGCCGGTGGCGCGGGCGAGCCAGCCGATGCCCGGCCAGGCCGCAACCTCGGATTTCGAGACGAAGTAGATCCGTTGCGGCGCGTTCAGCGTGAAGATGTCGAGCCATGAGCCGTGGTTCGCGATCACGGCGCCCTTGAGGGCCATCGGCCTGCCGGTGACGCGCAGCCGGATGCCGAGAATGCGAAAGGCCGTGCGGCAGACGAACTGTGTGATATGCGGCGTCACCGGGCGGTCCATCCCGCAGAGCGGGCGCTCGGCCAGCCGGATCAGCAGCAGGAGCGCGAGGCAGCCGTAGGTCACCACCCCCAGTGCGAGCCCGCGCAATCCGGCGCGAAGCCAGCCCGCGGCGCCGATCCGGGCGGGGGCGGGTTCGTCCCCTTCGGTCCAGGTCACGCCTTGTCCCCGTCCAGCCGGGCGGGCGCGTAGCTGCGGCCCGTGCCCCTGTCTGTGCCGGAGTCTGCATCTGTACCCGAAGCCGCACCGTCAACCGCATGCGGGGCCGTCCGCCTGCCGGGGGCGCCTTCGGCGATCCCGCGGGCGGCGGCGAACTTGCGGGTGTAGAAGCCCTTGTGGCGCTGAGACATCTTCTCGGTGTCCATCAGCAGGCAGACATCGGTGGTGTTGAAATCGTGGTCGACGAAGGCGCCTTCGCCGACGAAGCCACCCAGCCGCAGGTAGGCTTTGATCAGCGCCGGCGTCGCAACCATCGCCGCCTTGCGGTCGATCTGCTCGGCCGTGACCAGGTCCATCCGCTGGAAGTGCGCGGGTTGGGCGCGCACGCGGATCGTCTCGGGGGCGAGGTGATGGTGGTGCAGGTAGGCCAGCGGCAGTTTCAGGGCATCGAGGTCGGTGCCGTGAAAGCTTGCCACCCCGAACATCACCTCGATCTCGTGGTCGAGGACGTAATCGGCCAGCCCGTTCCAGAGGTGGAACATCGCCGTGCCGCCGCGGTGTTCGGCGTCGACGCAGGACCGGCCCAGTTCCAGCATCCGTCGGCCGCTGGCCTTGAGCGCGGAGAGGTCGTACTCGGTTTCGGAATAGTAGCTGCCGTGACGCTCGGCCACGTCCGACCGCAACAGCCTGTAGACGCCGACGACATGGTCGAGGCTTTTGCGGTCGCGCCGCCGGTCGACGAGGATCAGGTGATCGAAGACCGGGTCGAAGGCGTCGCGCTCAAGCCGGTTGACGTGGTCCACCATCGCGCCGGACCCGCCCAGTTCCTCGACGAAGACCCGGTAGCGGAGCCGTTGCGCGGAGAGGACGTCCTCTTCGTCGCGGGCAAGGCGGAGCTCGAAATGTGGGTCATCAGAGATCATGGGGGGCAGAGCGGCGTCGGGTCGCATCGGGGCCTTTGGCCGGCATGGCCGGGCAGGGAAGGGCAGCCGCGGGGCCGGTGCCCGGCCGCGCGTGGTGTCGCCGGGTTGTAGGCGCAGAGCGGTTCCATTGCAACCAAAAGCGCGCAGGTGATGGCGGGGATGGGCCGGGTCGGCGCCCCGCCCGCTGGCCCGCCGCGTGATCGGGCGCCCAATGATCATGGGAGGCGGCGTGCGGGAGAGGAAGGGGCGCACGCCTGACGCAGGATCAACCGAAAGTTGCTTCAGGCCTCGAAATCTGGCACAAGCTGGACCTGTCGGCCATCAATCACCACCTTTCCGGCATGTTCGAAAGTCACGGTGATGCGCTCTCCAATGCGGGATTGCACCTGTCCGAGGCCCCAGTCGGGGCGATCGGGGTGACGAACCAGCATCCCCGGTTCTAGAAGATCGTTTAAACCACTCATTTACCTATTTCCTGTGAAAGTTGGCGGTATGTCAAAGTTCCGATCGACGGAGGGCCCGGCCGGCCCTCAGCCAGACGACACCGATCCCGACGCGACTGATCTCGCCGCGCCCTCTCATGGCGCGCCCGGGCCTGCATCAACCGACCTTGCGGCCCTCGTCGGCTCGCGCATCTGTCACGACCTTATCAGCCCGCTCGGCGCTGTCTGCAACGGGGTGGAGCTTCTGGCGATGGCAGGTGGGGGCGAAACCGGCCCCGAAATCGCGCTGATCGAGGAAAGCGTGGCGAATGCCACGGCGCGCGTGCGCTTCTTCCGCGTGGCCTTCGGGCACGCCTCGCCGGGGGCCAGCATGGGCCGCCCGGAGGTCGAGGAGATCCTGGCGGACCTGACACGGGGCGGGCGGATCGCGGTGGATTGGCGCGTCGCAGGCGATGTCGCGCGCGACGAGGTGAAGCTCGCCTTCCTGCTTGTCCTCTGCTTCGAAAGCGCGCTGGCCTTCGGCGGAAGGATCGAGGTCTCGCACGATGGAAGCGCCTGGCACGCTCGTGCCCGCCATGACCGACTGCGGGCCGAGCCCTCGCTCTGGGCGCTGCTTGGCGGGGCGGATGGGGCGGCGGCGGTCGGCGTGACGGCCGCGCAGGCGCAATTCCTCCTCGCTCCGGCAGAGGCCGCGCGGCAGGGACGCCAGCTGCGGGCCGTTCTGACCGATCAGGAAATCGTCGTGACCTGGTGAGGGGCGGAGGCCCGCCGCGCGGATCACGCGGCGGGAGTGCTGGTCAGTGCCGGATCGTGCCGTCACCGGTCACGATGTACTTGAAGCTGGTCAGCTGCTCGGCGCCCACCGGGCCCCGGGCGTGCATCTTGCCGGTGGCGATGCCGATCTCGGCGCCCATGCCGAATTCGCCGCCATCGGCAAACTGGGTCGAGGCGTTGCGCATCAGGATCGCCGAATCGAGCCGGGCAAAGAATCGCTCGGCCACCGCGTCATCCTCGGTCAGGATCGCGTCGGTGTGGTTCGACCCGAACGTCCGGATATGCGCGATCGCACCGTCCACGCCGTCGACCAGCTTCACCGCGATGTCCATGTCGAGGTATTCGCGGCCCCAGTCGTCTTCCGTCGCAGGCACCGTGCCGGGCAGGGCGCCCAGCTCGGCATCGGCATGAACGCGCACCCCGGCCTCGACCAGCATGGCGACGAGGTCTGCCCCTAGCCCCCCGGCCAGCGGTCGGTCGATCAGCAGGCACTCGGCTGCGCCGCAGATCCCAGTGCGCCGGGTCTTGGCGTTCAACACCACCTCGAAGGCCTTGCGCGGATCGGCGGCGGCGTCGACGTAGATGTGCACGATCCCCTCGAGATGGGCAAAGACCGGCACCCGCGCCTCGCGCTGGACGAGACCGACCAGACCCTTGCCACCCCGCGGCACGATGACATCGATGTACTCGGTCATCCGCAGCATCTCGGCCACCGCGGCCCGGTCGCGCGTGGGCACCAGCTGGATCGCGTCAGCAGGCAGGCCCGCGGCCTCCAGCCCCGCGACGAGACAGGCATGGATCGCCCGCGAGGAGTGAAAGCTCTCCGACCCGCCGCGCAGGATCGCCGCGTTGCCGGCCTTGAGGCACAGCGCGCCGGCATCGGCGGTGACGTTCGGCCGGCTCTCGAAGATGACCCCGACGACGCCCAGCGGTGTGCGCACGCGCCGGATGTGCAGGCCCGAGGGCCTGTCCCACTCCGCCATCACGGCACCCACCGGATCCTCCTGCGCGGCCACCGCGCGCAACCCGGCAGCGATCCCCGCAATCCTGGAGTCGTCCAGCATGAGCCGGTCGAGCATTGCGGTGCTCAGCCCCTTCTCGCGCCCGAAATCCATGTCCTGCGCATTGGCCGCGACGATCTCGTCCCGCCGCGCCTCGATCGCGTCGGCGGCGGCCTCCAGCGCAAGCCGCTTGGCCGGGGCTGGCGCGAAGGCGAGCTCGGCTGCCGCGGCCTTCGCCCGCGCCCCGATCCCGGCCATCAGGCCCGCCACGTCGTCCAAGTCCTTCATCTTGCGCTTCCTTCTGTTGCAGCGAAAGGGGGGCGCTGCCCCCCTTGGACCCCCCGGGATATTTCCGAGCAGAAAGGGGAGGAAAGACCCTTCTCTCTTTCTGCTTTCAAGTATCCCCGCCGGAGGCATCCCCACGTCTCCACGCGTGGTGAGGGGGATATAGCGCGGAACGCCCCGTCACACCACCATGTCGTCGCGGTGGATCAGCGCGGCGCGGCCCGGGTAGCCCAGGATCGTCTCGATCTCGTCCGAGCGGTGGCCGAGAAGCTGGCGCGCCTCGTCGGCGGTATAGCGGGTGAGGCCCTTGGCGATTGTGGTGCCGTCCGGCGCATGTACCGTGACCGGCTCGCCGCGGCCGAAGCGGCCGGAGACGGCGGTGACGCCCGCAGGGAGGAGCGACTTGCCGCGCGCCAGGGCCTGTGCGGCGCCGGCGTCGACCGTCAGGCTGCCGCGGGGTTTCATCGCGGCGATCCAGCGCTTGCGGGCGGCCTGGGGGTCGTCCTGCGCGGCAAACCAGGTGACGCGGGCCCCGTCCTCGATCGCCTTCAGGGGGCGCGGGACCTGGCCGGTGGCGATCGCCATGGCGCAGCCTCCGGCGACGGCCACCCGGGCGGCCATCAGCTTCGTCTTCATCCCGCCCTTGGAGAGGCCCGAGACCGGGTCGCCCGCCATCGCCTCGATCTCCGGCGTGATCTCGGGGACGAGGGGGAGGTGACGCGCCGTGGGGTCGGTCTGCGGGTTCGCCGTGTAGAGCCCGTCGACATCGGAGAGGAGGACGAGCTGGTCCGCCCCCACCGTCACCGCGATCTGGGCGGCGAGGCGGTCGTTGTCGCCGAAGCGGATCTCGTCGGTGGCCACCGTGTCGTTCTCGTTCACGATCGGCACCGTGCCGAGCGACAGGAGCGTCTCCAGCGTGGCGCGGGCATTGAGGTAGCGCCGCCGATCCGCCGTATCCTCGAGCGTCATCAGCACCTGCGCTGCGGTGATGCCGTGGGGGGCGAGCGCCTCCTCGTAGGCGCGGGCGAGGCGGATCTGTCCCACCGCCGCCGCCGCCTGGTTCTGTTCCAGCGGCAGGACGCCCTGCGGCAGGTGCAGAAGGCCGCGCCCCAGCGCGATCGAGCCGGAGGACACCAGGATCACCTGGGTGCCGCGTGCGGCCAGGGCCGCTACGTCCCGGGCCAGCGAGTGCAGCCATTCGGCCCGCAGCCCCCCGGCCTCGCGCGCGGCCGAAGAGCCTTCGACCAGCAGTGCCGACCCGATCTTGACGACGAGGCGGCGGGCCTCGGCAATGCGGGGGGGCTGCGCCGCGAGGGAGGTCAGGGTTGCCACGGTTCCGGCTCCTCGGGGGCTTCGCGCGCGGCCCCGATGGTCGCCTGCAGTGCACGCAGCACCTCGGTCACGCCCTTGCCGGTGACGCCCGAGATCGCGAAGACCTTTCCGCCGGCGACCTCTTCCAGCGCCGCGCGGCGCTCGGCCAGCGTCTCGTCGTCCAGCGCGTCGATCTTGTTGAGCGCGGTGATCCGCGGCTTGGCGGCAAGCTCGGGCGAATAGGCCTCCAGCTCGTGCAGGATCGTCTCGCAATCCTCGGCCACCGTCTCGGAGGTCCCGTCGACGAGGTGCAGGAGAACGGCGCACCGCTCCACATGGCCGAGGAAGAGGTCGCCCAGACCCTTGCCCTCCGAAGCACCCTCGATCAGGCCGGGGATGTCGGCGATGACGAATTCGCGCCCGTCGACGCCGACCACGCCGAGGTTCGGCACCAGAGTGGTGAAGGGGTAATCCGCGATCTTCGGCCGTGCGTTCGAGGTGGCGGCGAGGAAGGTCGACTTGCCGGCATTCGGCAGACCCAGAAGGCCCGCGTCGGCAATGAGCTTCAGCCGCAGCCAGAGCGTACGCTCAACCCCCGGCTGACCCGGGTTGGCGCGGCGCGGGGCCTGGTTGGTGGCCGATTTGAAATGCAGGTTGCCCCAGCCGCCATTGCCGCCGCGGGCAAGCAGGACACGCTCGCCCGGGGTCGTCAGATCGGCGATCAGCGTCTCCTCGTCCTCGTCGAGGATCTCGGTGCCCATGGGCACGCGAAGGACGATGTCGTCGCCGGTCTTGCCGGTGCGCTGGCTGCCCATGCCGGGCTGGCCGGACTTGGCGAAGAAATGCTGCTGGTAGCGGAAGTCGATCAGCGTGTTGAGATTGTCGACCGCCTCGGCCCAGACCGAGCCGCCATTGCCGCCGTCGCCGCCATCCGGCCCGCCGAATTCCACGAATTTCTCTCGCCGGAAAGAGACGCAGCCCGAGCCGCCCCCGCCCGAGCGGATGTAGACCTTGGCGTAATCGAGGAATTTCATGACAGACCCTTTGCGTTCAGCGCGGGGAAATAGGCGTTTTCGGCGCTGTGAGCAAGCGTTGCTTGGGCGTCGAGGCCGGGGGTTTCACACCCCCGGACCCCCGTGGGATATTTTTCCTCAGAAGAACAGAGAGGGTTGTGTTCTTCTTCTGAGCGGAAATATCCCGGGGGTGCAGGGGGCAGCGCCCCCGCCCGCCGTCAGATCGCCACGCCGCGCCGTCCGGCGAGGT
Source organism: Acidimangrovimonas sediminis (assembly GCF_002871005.1). GTDB lineage: Bacteria > Pseudomonadota > Alphaproteobacteria > Rhodobacterales > Rhodobacteraceae > Acidimangrovimonas > Acidimangrovimonas sediminis. The sequence goes on along the minus strand of NZ_PHSN01000004.1, from coordinate 404,798 downwards.
CGGTAAAATATTGCCACGCGACCCGGCCGGAGCGCGCGCCGCGGGTGGCCTGCCATTCGATCGCCTCGGCGCGCAGGGTGTCCGCGTCGATTTCCACCCCGTAGCTGTCGCAATAGCCGCGGATCATGTCGAGGTATTCATCCTGACTGCAGGGGTGGAAGCCCAGCCAGAGGCCGAAGCGGTCCGACAGCGAGACCTTTTCCTCGGTCGCCTCGGAGGGAGAGATCGCGGTGGAGCGCTCGTTCTCGATCATGTCGCGGGGCATCAGGTGGCGGCGGTTCGAGGTGGCGTAGAACAGCACGTTCTCGGGCCGGCCCTCGATGCCGCCGTCGAGCACCGCCTTGAGGGACTTGTAATGCTGGTCGTCGTGGCTGAACGACAGGTCGTCGCAGAACAAGAGGAACCGCTCGGCGCTGTCGCGCAGCAGGGCGAGGAGGCGGGTGACCGAGGGCAGGTCCTCGCGCTGGATCTCGACGATCTTGAGGGGCAGCCCCTCGGAGATCACCTGGGCGTGCACGGCCTTGGTCAGGCTCGACTTGCCCATGCCGCGGGCGCCCCAGAGAAGCGCGTTGTTCGCCGCGTGGCCGCGAGCGAACTGGCGCGTGTTCTCCAGAAGGATGTCGCGGGCGCGGTTGATTCCGATCAGCAGGCCGATCTCGACCCGGCTGACCTGCGGCACCGGGACGAGGCGGTCGGGCGAGACATGCCAGACGAAGGCGTCGGCGCCCGACAGGTCCGGCGTGCCCCCCGGCGGCGGGCTGAGGCGCTCCAGCGCCTCAGCGATCCGGATCATGGGATCGGTCATTCCCAGTCGTCCGCCGGATCGCGGCCGTCGCGCCTGCGTTTCGCCGCGTCACCGTCGTCGGCCGGGTCGTCCTCGGCGGCGGGCGCTTCTTCGGACCTGGCCTCCTCGGAGGTGGCGTCATCAGAGGAGGTCTCCTCGGCGGCGGCTTCCGCCTCGTCTTCCTCGAACCACAGGCCCTGTTCCTTCAGCTCTTCCTCGCGCTTCTTCTGGACGCGGCGGACGAGCCAGATCGAGATCTCGTAGAGGCCGTAGACCACGACGAAGAGGATCCCCTGGCTGACCACGTCGGGCGGGGTCACCACTGCGGCGAGGATGAGGATCGCGACGACGGCATATTTGCGCACGCTCGCCAGCCCCTCGGCCGTGACCAGCCCGGCCTTGCCCATGAGCGTGAGCAGCACCGGCAGCTGGAAGCAGAGCCCGAAGGCCACGATGAACTTGGTCGTAAGCGCGAGGTATTCGGCGATCGACCCGTGGAAGGTGATGCCTGCGGTTTCCAGCATATGGCCCGCGCTGTTCGCGGCACCGTTGGCGGCATGGCCTGCCGCACCGGTCGCGTCGCCTGCCGCCGTCGTTGCGGCGCCGGGCGCCGTGCCGGGGTTCTCGCCGATCGGTTGGGGTTTGCCCTGCTGGAAGCTCAGGAAGAACGAGAACGCCATCGGCAGGATGACGTAATAGGCGAACGCGGCCCCGGCGAGGAACATCCCGGGCGAGGCCACGAGGAACGGCAGGAAGGCGTTGCGTTCATTCTTGTAGAGACCAGGCGCGACGAAGCGCCAGAGCTGGTAGGAGATCACCGGGAAGGCCAGCACGAAGCCGCCGAGCGCCGAGATCCGGATCGCCACGAAGAAGCCTTCCTGCAGCTTGATCATGGTGAGCGAGCAGTCCTGGCCACGGTCGGCCAGCGCCACGCAGATCGGGTGGGTCAGGAAGTTGAAGATCGGGTTGGCGATCGAATAGCAGATGACGACGCCCACGAGGAACGCCAGCACGGAATAGATCAGCCGCGTGCGCAGCTCGGCCAGGTGTTCCAGCAGCGGGGCGCTGGAATCGTCGATGTCTTCGGAGCTCATGCGTCACCCTGCTTGGGGGAGTCGGGCTTCGCGGATTTGGCGGCGCGCGTGCCGGACTTGGTCGTTGTCTTGGTCGCCGATTTGGTCGCGGTCTTGCCAGCCGGGGCCTTGGCCGCCGCGGTCTTGGCCGCCGTCTTGCCGGTTGCCGTCTTCGTGGTGGACTTGGTGGCGGTCTTCCCGGTCTTGGCCGCCGTCTTGGAAGCCGCTTTCGGCTTCGCCGCGGTCTTTGCGGCGGGCTTCGCGCCGGCCGTGTCGGGCGCGGCCTCGGGGCTGGATGCCTTCGCGGTGGACTTGCGGGCGCGTGTGGTCTTCGGGGGAGTGGCTTCTGCCGGGGCCGACGCCTCGCGAGCCTTGGCGGCGGCTTCGGCGCGCTCGGCGGCCTGCGCCTTGCGTTGCTCCGCAAGCGCCTTGGTCTCGGGCCCCGGTTCCGGGGGCGGTGTTGGGCCCGGCTCCGAGGACGGCTCGGCCGCGGGCGTGGCCGCATCGCCGGAGGCCGTTTGATCGCCGGGCAGGGGGGCATCGGGGTCGGGCTGCAGCCCGGCCGCGCCGCCGCGCTTCACCTCGTCCCAGCTTTCCAGCCTCTTGGTCGCTTCGGAAAGCGCGTTGGAGCCTATGTTGCGCATGGAATTCAGTGACTTGAGGTCGCGCGCCACATCGCCCGCGCCCGCCTCTTCCGCCGCGTTTTCCATCGCGCGCTGAAACTCCCGCGCCATCTGCCGCGCCTTCGCGGTGAACTGGCCGAGCGCGTGGAACATCTTGGGAAGATCCTTTGGACCCACCACGATCAGCGCCACGACGCCGATCACCAGAAGCTCGGAGCCGCCGATATCGAACATGCCTCTCCCGCCTGCCTAGGCCGGGCTGTCACGCCCCGGCCATTTCTGAAACCCGTCTGAAACCCTTGTCATCGCTGCATGGCCCCGTCGCCGTCGCGCCATGTCCGTCGCGGCCCTCGGGGGCCGCCGGACGGATGGCGCCGCAACACCTTGCCCGCCGGTTCGCGGGTGGCGCCGGCCGGGGCCGGTCGCAGCTCAGGCCTTGTGCTTCTCGGGCTCTTTTTCCTGCTGGGGGGTGACGTCGCGCGCCTGGGTGACCTTCTCGTTCTCGGCCTCCTTCTCGCTGTCGTTCATCCCCTTCTTGAAGGCGGTGATCCCCTTGCCGACCTCGCCCATGAGGTTCGACACCTTGCCGCGCCCGAAGAGCACGAGCACCACGACCGCGATCAGCAGCAGGCCGGGAACGCCGATGTTGTTGAGCATGTCATCTCCCTTCCGCGACCCGCCACGGGGCCGCGCAGTTGTTTGTTTCGATCCCCGGTTTATTGGGTCACGGGGGGGGAGCAAAGCCCGAATCGCTGATTCGGTGCGGATTCGGCCGTTTTGACCGAATCAGGGCGAATCACTTCGGATGCGGCATGGCGGGGGCCAGGGCCTCGAACCGCCGCCAGGGATGGACAGGCTGCAGGCTGGGCAGGGTGGTGGCCCAGACGCAGCCGCCCGTGGGCTGATCCTCGACGCGCGAGATCGGACGTCCGGCAAGGTGACACCACAGCAGCGTGCCGACACCACCATGGCCGACGATCACCAGATCCGCGGGGCAGGGCTCTTGCAGCAGGTCCTCCAGCGCGGCCACGGCCCTGGCCTGGGCCGCGCGCGCGGTTTCCCACCCCGCGGCGCTGATATCCGGATCGGCAAAAAGTGCATCCGCCAGCGCCTCGTGCCGGGCATGGGGCACGTATCCGGTCGAGGAGCGGTCGATCTCCGCCAGGTGTGGATGACCCTCCACCGGGGCACCGCGGGCGAGGATCTCCGCCGTCTCTCGCGCCTTCCGTTCTGGGCTGGAGACGATGCGCGTCATCGGCCCCGGCCAGCCGGTGGACGCCAGGGCCATGGCCCGCGCGCGGCCCTGGTCCGACAGCGGCCAGTCCGGCACCGGCACCCCGGGGTCGATCGCGACCTCGGGGTGGCTGACGCACCAGAGATGGCCGCCGGGGAAGCGCGTCACATCGTCTGGTTGTTGGCGCCGCCGTCGAGCAGGACGTTCTGCCCGATCATGTAACCGGCGTGCTGCGAACACAGGAACGCGCAGGTCGCGCCGAATTCCTCGGCCGTGCCGTAACGCCCGGCGGGGATCGTCTTTGCCCGGCGTGCGCGCGCCTCGTCAAGGCTGATCCCCTGGGCCTTGGCGGCCCCGCCGTCGAGCGAATCCGCCCGGTCGGTCGCGTGGATCCCGGGCAGGAGGTTGTTGATGACCACGCCCTTGCCCGCGACCTGCCGCGAGGTGCCCGCGACAAAGCCGGTCAGACCCGCGCGGGCCGAATTCGACAGCCCGAGCACCGCGATCGGCGCCTTGACCGATTGCGAGGTGATGTTGACGACGCGGCCCCAGCCCCTGTCCATCATGCCGGGCACACAGGCCTGCATCAGCGCGATGGGGGTGAGCATGTTGGCGTCGAGCGCGGCGATGAAGTCGTCACGGTTCCAGTCGGTCCAGGTGCCGGGCGGCGGCCCGCCGGCATTGGTGACGAGGATGTCCACCGGCCCCGCGGCGTCGAGCACCTTCTTGCGGCCCTCTTCGGTGGTGATGTCGGCGGCGACCGCGGTGACCGTCACGCCGTAGGTGTCGCGCAGCTCGGCCGCGGTCGCCTCCAGCGCCTCGGCGCCGCGCGCGTTCAGCACGAGGTCGACCCCCTCGGCCGCAAGCGCCGCCGCGCAGCCCTTGCCCAGGCCCTTGGATGAGGCGCAGACCAGCGCCTTCTTGCCGCGAATTCCCATGTCCATCGTCAGATCCTCCTGTTCGGTGAAAGACGTAGCACCCGGGGACGGGTCCGGAAAGACCCCCGCCATCGCGCCAGCGCGCGCGGCGGCCGCGACCGCGGGAGAACGCGAAGTCGCCCCGGGCCGTTTCCGCCGATGGGGGCGCGCGATCCTTCCGGCCCGGATTGTCTGTCATATCGAAACGATTTGGTAACCAAGGGGGCGCAATCTGGTCCACGCATTGACTTCTTGGTGCCCCATTCAATCCTTAGAAGGAGCAGGAAACGACAGGCTTTCAGGCACTTCTCATGAACGGACCGGGCGCTTCGACCCCAGATACCTCGACCCAAACCACTTCGGGCCCAGACACGTCAGGAAAAGATACGGCGGGAAAAGACGCGGCGGGAAAGGATACGGCAGCGGCCGGCGCTGCGGGCAACGGACGGCACAAGCCGCCGCCGCATTTCGCCTGCCACGTCTTCCGGACCGAAGACCTCTTCGTCCAGATAGGGGCAAATCTCGGCGATGCGATCGGCGATGCCGATGAGGTCTGCGAGGGCGATATCTACAATCTCGAGCCCGACGCGGTCGCCTGGCGTCTCTATCTGCTGCCCGATGCCGGCAACACCGGTCGAGGCCTGACAGTGGCCCCGGGGTCCGAAGTCGGGACACCGGGGGATCCGGTCACCCTGTCCTCGCGGCTGACGCTGATCGCGCCCGATGGCGACACGGTGGAAATGCTGATGCTGCGGCACCGCACGCAGGGGCGGACCTCGATGTCCGAAGCCTTCGCGTTGCCGCTGTCGCCGATCGCGCCGCGTACCGATTACACCCTGGTGCGCGCCAATTCGAACCCGGGCGAGGCGCGGCTGGCCGATATCGTCTGCATCTCCTTCGCCCGCGGCACGCGGATCGCGCTGGCCGACGGCCGGCAGGTCCGGATCGAACAGCTGGAGATCGGCGACCGGGTGCTGACCCGCGATCACGGCGGGCAACCCCTGCGCTGGATGGGGCAGGCCACGCTGCGCGCCGTCGGCAGTTTCGCGCCCGTGGTGATCTCTTCCGGCACGCTTGGCAACGCGGGCGACCTGATCGTCGGCCAGCACCACCGCATGTTCCTCTACCAGCGCGAGCGTGACCGCGTGACCGATACCGCCGAACTGCTGGTTCAGGCAAAGCACCTCGTCGACGGCGACCGGGTGTTCCTGCGCGAGGGCGGCTTCGTCGACTACTTCAGCCTGGTCTTCGATCGGCACGAGATCATCTATGCCGAGGGTATCCCGGCCGAAAGCCTGATGGTCAACGACGCCACACTCACCCACCTGCCGGACGACCTTGCGACCGAGGTCCGCGCGCGCTTTCCCGGCCTCGACCAGAACCAGCATTTCGGCACCGAGGCGGGCCGGCGGATGCTCGACGAGATCGGGGCGGGGCGGTTGTTCCAGAAAGGCCGGCGGCAGGGCTGAGCCCGCCGCCGCGCCGGCGGGGGCGCTGCCCCCTGCGCCCCCGGGATATTTTCGAGCAGAAAGAAGGGGGAGGCATGCCCCAGTTCTTCTTCTGAGCGAAAATATCCTCGGGGGTCCGGGGGCAGATGGCCCCCGGCCTTGTCATCCTTTCCGGGCGTCGAAGATGAAGCCGAGAAAGTTCAGCAGCAGCTGGGCGGCCAGGATCGCGGTGGATCCGGTAGCATCGTAGTCGGGGGCGACCTCGACCAGGTCGACGCCGACGATCTCATGCCCGCGTGCCACGCCTTGCAGGATCTCCAGCACTTCGTAATAGACGAATCCGCCGTGCGAGGGCGTGCCGGTGCCGGGGGCGATCGATGGGCAGAAGCCGTCGATGTCGATGGTCACGTAAAGCCGCGCGCCCTTGGGGATGCGCGCCAGGACCCCTTCCGTTCCCAGGGCGCGCACCTGTCTGACCGACAGGATGTCGGACCCCATCTCGCGGGCGGCCGCATAGCCTTCCTTCGCGGTGGAGGAGACGTTGCGGATCCCCAGTTGCGTCAGCCCGGTGACGAAGGGAAGTTCCGCCGCGCGCCGCATCGGGTTGCCGTGGCCGTTCCTGACCCCGTGGCGTTCGTCGACGAAATCGAGATGCGCGTCGATCTGTAGGATGTGGATCGGGCCGCCCGCGCCCGAGGCGCCGTCGAAGGACCGCAGGCAGGGGATGTTGATCGAGTGGTCGCCCCCGATCACCACCGGCAGCGCGCCCGCCTCGAGTATCGCGCGCACGCCTGTCTCGATGCTGGCGTGGCTCGCCTCCGTATCGGTATGGACGATATCGGCGTCGCCGATGTCGACGATCCGGATCTCGGGGCCGAGGTAGGTGCGATCGTCCTCGTGGTCGTAGGCCCCTGCGTGGCCGAAGGAAAACAGCGTCGAGGCCTCGCGGACCGCGCGCGGTCCGAAGCGGGCGCCGGGGCGGTACTGGGTGCCGAAGTCGAACGGCGCGCCAAGGATCGCCACATCCGCCTCGATCCTTTGCCAGTCGGCGACGTAGGGACGCTTGCCGAAGGTCGCGATTCCCACGAAGGGCAGGTTCAGCCGCCCGCTCTCGTATCCATGTCCCGCCATGCCGGCCCTCCTTTGGTCGGAGGCAGAGTGGCGTGTGGCGCGGCCGCGGGCAATGGACGATCCGACGCAGGCCGGCCTTCGCGGTCTTTTGCCCTTTTCATTCCGCCCGGGGCGTGAAATAGGGAACCGCCAAACGAAAACCTCCCAGGAGAGACCCATGGAGATTCGCGAGGCCCTCACCTTCGACGACGTCCTTCTGGTCCCGGCTGCCTCCTCGGTACTGCCCTCGACCGCAGACACCTCGACCTATGTCACCCGCCAGGTGCGGATGAACATTCCGCTGTTGTCCTCGGCCATGGACACGGTGACCGAGGCGCGCATGGCGATTGCCATGGCGCAGGCGGGCGGGATCGGCGTCATCCACCGCAACCTGACGGTCGAGCAGCAGGCCGACGAGGTGAGCCGGGTGAAACGCTTTGAAAGCGGGATCGTCTACAACCCGATCACCCTGCGCGCCGACCAGACCCTGGCCGATGCCAAGGAGCTGCAGGCGCGTTACAACGTCACCGGCTTTCCGGTGGTCGACGAAAGCGGCCGGGTGGTCGGCATCGTCACCAACCGCGACATGCGGTTCGCCAGCGACGACAAGACCCCGGTCCGGGTGATGATGACCTCGGACAACCTGGCGATCCTGCAGGAACCCGCCGACCGGGACGAGGCGAAGAGCCTGATGAAGGCGCGGCGGATCGAGAAGCTTCTGGTCACCGATGCCGAGGGCAAGCTCACCGGTCTGCTGACGCTCAAGGACACCGAGATGGCGGTGCTGAACCCGCAGGCCTGCAAGGACCAGCTGGGCCGCCTCCGGGTGGCGGCGGCAACCACTGTGGGCGACGCCGGGTTCGAGCGGTCGCAGGCGCTCGTGGATGCCGGCTGCGACCTGATCGTGATCGACACCGCGCATGGCCATTCCGAAGGGGTTGCCAAGGCGGTCGAGCGGGCGAAGATGCTGTCGAACGAGGTTCAGGTGGTGGCCGGTAACGTCGCCACCGCCGAGGCCACGCGTGCCCTGATCGACGCCGGTGCCGACGCGGTGAAAGTGGGGATCGGGCCGGGCTCGATCTGCACCACGCGAATGGTGGCGGGCGTGGGCGTGCCCCAGCTGACGGCGATCATGGATGCGGCGGCGGCGGCGGGCGATGTGCCGGTGATCGCCGATGGCGGCATCAAGCTCTCGGGCGATTTCGCCAAGGCGATCGCGGCGGGGGCCTCCTGCGCCATGGTCGGTTCGGCCATCGCGGGGACCGAGGAAAGCCCGGGCGAGGTCATCCTCTACCAGGGCCGCAGCTACAAGTTCTACCGTGGCATGGGCAGTCTTGGCGCCATGGCGCGCGGCTCGGCCGACCGGTATTTCCAGAAGGACGCGGCCTCGGACAAGCTGGTTCCCGAGGGGATCGAGGGCCAGGTGCCCTACAAGGGCTCGGCCGGGGCGGTGATCCACCAGCTGGTGGGCGGTCTGCGCGCGGCGATGGGCTATACCGGCAACGGCACCGTCGAGGAGATGCGCAAGAACTGCAATTTCGTCCGCATCACTGGCGCCGGGCTTAAGGAAAGCCATGTCCACGATGTCCAGATCACGCGCGAGAGCCCCAACTATCGGATCGGCTGATTTGCGTTTCATGGCAATGGGATCAGCGCCGATATTCAGGTCAATCCAGGCCGCGGGGAAGGGGGCATGACCCCCGCCGCCCGGCTGGCCGCGGCGATGGATGTGCTCGACCGGGTGCAGGCCGGGGCCAATGCTGAACAGGCGCTGACGCAATGGTCTCGGGCCAGCCGTTTCGCGGGGTCCGGCGACCGCGCGGCGGTGCGCGATCATGTCTTCACCGCGCTGCGCTGCCTGCGGTCCCATGCGGTGCTTGGCGGGGGGGGAAGCGGCCGTGCCCTGGTCCTCGGTGGCCTTCGTGCCGCCGGTCGCGACCCCGAGGCTTTGTTCACCGGAGAGGGCCACGCCCCAGCACCGCTGACCGAGGCGGAGCGCACGCATCTGGCACATTCGCCCGAGCTTCCGCCGCTGGCCGCGCTCGATTGTCCCGACTGGTTGGCGCCGGTGCTGAAGGAAAGCCTCGGCGACGATTTCGCCCCGGTGATGGAGGCGCTGCGCCACCGCGCGCCGGTCTTCCTCCGGGTCAACACGGCGCGTGCCAGTGTCGACGAGGCCGCGGCGTCGCTGGCCACCGAGGGGATCGCGACGCGCCCTGGTCCCTTGGCCAACACTGCGCTGGAAGTCACGGAAAACGAACGAAAGATCCGCAATTCTGCGGCCTTCCGCGAGGGGCTGGTCGAATTGCAGGACGCGGCGTCGCAGGCGTTGGTCGCTGCCTTGCCCGCGGCGTCGGGACAGCGCGTCTTGGATTACTGTGCGGGCGGTGGGGGCAAGTCGTTGGCGCTGGCAGCGCGCGGCGGGCTGGAGGTCTTCGCCCATGACGCCGATCCTGCGCGGATGCAGGATCTGCTCGCTCGCGCCGCTCGCGCTGGGGCGCGGATCGGCCGTCTCGACACCGCCGATGTGGCCCGCGCGGCCCCCTTTGACCTGGTGCTGCTGGACGTTCCATGTTCGGGTTCCGGCTCTTGGCGGCGCGCGCCCGAAGCGAAGTGGCGCCTGACCCGAGGACGGCTCGACGATCTATGCAGTATCCAGCGTGAAATCCTTGAAGATACAGTATATTATGTGGCAAAGTTCGGGTATCTTGCCTACGCGACCTGCTCTTTGATCGAGGCCGAGAACGGGGCGCAGATCGAGGGATTCCTTGCCGCGCATCCCGAGTGGAAGATGACGGCTGAGCACCGGTTCACGCCGCGCGACGGCGGGGACGGCTTCTACCTCGCACTCTTGACGCGAAAGTAAACCTAACCTTAAACAATTTTAGCGAGTTTCCGCGGCGCCACGGCGAGGAAATGGTTTTGATTAAGAGGCGATTAACGAATTTTGCGCCGAATGCGGGGGTAACGATTCCCTTACGGAGGACGCCTTGTCCCATCCGGCCGCGAACCCTGTAACGCGCACCGCTCTCAACCTGCAGCAGAAATCGGGTCTGCTGGTGGTGATGGCCTTCGTCCTGCTGATTGGCTCCGGCCTGCAGACGCCGGAATACATGCGGTACGGCCTGATGTTCGCGGGGATGAGCCTGATCGCCGCCGCCGCGCTGATCCGCCTGCTTGCCGCGCGCCATGCGCGGGCCGCCACGCGACTTCGCGCGCAGGTGCTTGCGCTCGTGGCTGAAGATGTCGCGCCGACCTTCGGCACGGATGCCGAGGGGCGGGTGGAATTCCAGAACCGCGCTGCCGAGACCCGATTCGGAACGCAAGGCGGGCAGACCATCGTCCGCGCGATGAAGGATCTCTTCGCCAACCCGTCGGCGGTGCTCTACCGGTTGCAGTCGCGCGCCGCGAATGCCGGCCAGGCCAGCGAAGACGTGGTGACGCGCCGCGGCCATGTCCGTCTTTCGGTGCACCGGATCGCCCAAGGCCGCTATCTCTGGCGGCTGGAGGAGGTCATCGACAAGTTGGGCGCCTCGCGCGGGGGCGAGGCGCTCAGCTTGCCGATGCTGATCGCGTCGAAATCCGGTGCGATCCTGTTCATGAACGAGGCGTTGCGGCGGATCCTCGGGGCGCGCCCGAAGTCGCTGGACCGGGTGTTCGTGCGGCTGCCGCTGCATTCGGGGGAGGAGGCGGAGCTGTCGGGCGCCGACGGCCCGCTGCGCGCCATCGTGGCCGAGGTCGAGGGGCCAGGCGAACGGCGCGAGATCTACCTTCTGCCGACCAGTGAGGAGGCCCCGCGACACGAGGCATTGGGGTTCGAGGATCTGCCGGTCGCACTCGGCCGCGTGGGCGGCGACGGGCAGTTGGCGGGCGCGAACCGCATGGCGCGGGAGCTGCTGGGCCTCGACGAGTCCGAGACCGCCGGGTTTCAGGATCTGGTAGAGGGGCTGGGCCGTCCGGTCGCCGACTGGGTCGACGACGTGCTCGCCGGGCGTGGCTCCAACCGGTCGGAGGTGTTGCGCGCGACCCGGGCCGAAGAGGACCGTTACCTTCAGATCACCCTGCGCCGCACGGTCGAGATGGGCCGTCCCGGGGTCGTCGTGGTGCTCAACGACGCGACCGAGCTGAAGACGCTGGAGGCACAGTTCGTGCAAAGCCAGAAGATGCAGGCGATCGGCCAGCTCGCCGGCGGCGTCGCGCATGACTTCAATAATCTTCTGACTGCGATTTCAGGGCATTGCGACCTGTTGTTGCTGCGTCACGAGAAGGGTGATCCGGATTACGGCGACCTCGTTCAGATCCATCAGAACGCCAACCGTGCGGCCAGCCTGGTCGGGCAGCTGCTGGCCTTTTCCCGAAAGCAGACGCTGAAGCCCGAGGTCGTCGATCTGCGCGAGGCGCTGTCGGACCTGACCCATCTGCTCAACCGCCTCGTCGGCGAGAAGGTCACCCTCAGCCTGTCGCACGATGTCGGCCTGCGCGCGGTGCGCGCCGACCGCCGGCAGCTTGAGCAGGTGCTGATGAACCTCGTGGTCAATGCGCGCGACGCGATGCCCGAGGGCGGCGCGATCTGGATCGAAACCGAGAACCGCCACCTCGACGTGGAACTCGTGCGGGACCGGGCGACGGTGCCGGTGGGCGATTACGTCGTGGTGCGGGTCCGCGACGAGGGGATCGGGATCACGCCCGAAGCTCTCGCGAAGATCTTCGAACCTTTCTACACGACCAAGCGGACGGGCGAGGGCACGGGCCTGGGTCTGTCGACCGCCTACGGCATCATCAAGCAGACCGGCGGCTTCATCTTCGCCGACTCCGTGGTCGGGGCGGGCACGACCTTCACCCTCTATTTCCCGGCGCACGACCTGGCCGCCGCCATGCCGGCGCTTGCCCCGCAGATCGAGGCCCCGGTTGCCCAGGCGCATGGCGGCGTGGTTCTTCTGGTGGAGGACGAGGCGCCAGTGCGCGCGTTCGCCTCCAGAGCGCTGAGGATGCGGGGGTATACCGTCCTCGAGGCAGAGAGTGCCGAGGAGGCGCTGGAGGTCCTGCAGGACCCGGACCTTGCCGTGGACGTCTTCGTCACCGATGTGATCATGCCGGGGATGGATGGGCCGAGCTGGGTGCGGGAGGCGCTGAAGGCGCGGCCGGACACCCGGGTCGTCTTCGTCTCCGGCTACGCGGAGGACAGCTTTGCCGACAGCCAGGCGCGGATTCCGAATTCCGTTTTCCTGCCCAAGCCGTTTTCGCTGACCGATCTGACCCGAACGGTGCAGCGACAGATCCATTGAAGCGCGGGTGCGGCGCCCGGTCCGGCGCCGACGAGCGTAGAACGCGCCGCTGCCCGGACGTCGCCCGACGTGTCGTGGGAGCCAGAGGGAAAGGACGCGAAGCAAGGATCGACCTGCCGGCGCCCGGAGCGGCAGGAAGACGGAGGCTGAGCCAGGGCGCAGGCCTCAGCAAGGGGGTGGGAACGAGCCGTGACAGCCCAGAACGCCACGTTGCCTGAGCGCCGAAGCAGTTCCGAGCGCGGGTCGGGGCGAGGGTCCCTTGGCCGCGACGATGGAGCAATGGCCGCGACGGGCATCGCGGCAGCTCGAGCCGACGGCCCCGAAAGAACATCGCCCGGCGATTCCGCCCGCGAGGATCCGTCAGCTGCGCTGAAGCGACTCGTAAAGCGTGAAATCTTCGGCGCGTTCCCGCTTTAGCCGATCGAGCAGCGGGGCGGAGAGCGGTGTCGCCCCCTCGGGCGAGACGTTGAGCCGGGGGAGGATGATCTCGCATCCCAGCCTGTCCTCGAGGAAGTCGACGAAGGTGCCGATTTCCTCATAGCGGAACACCCGGTCGACCCCGCCGGGCTTGCCCGCCCCGAGGAACCGGGCCTGGCTGCCGACATTGGCAAAGTCCGCCACCGGTTTCGACAGGTAGGCGGCGACGAAATCGTCGAAAGACATCCCCTTGGTCGAGCGTTTCGATCCCTCGATGCCGTCCCGCCCGCGGTAGCGGAACCAGCTGCCCAGCCAGCTGACGGGCTCGCGCATCAGCGCCACCACCTCGAACTCGTGCCCCGAGGATTTCTCGAGCCAGGGCCCGAGGAAGCGGCGGTAGCGCCCGACCGTGGTGTGTTTCAGCGCCGGCGGCCGCTGCACCGAGATCTCCGCCATCGATTCGAGCGCCGCCTGTATCGCGGTCGACCCCGTCTTGGGCGTGGCGAGAAACACCAGCCTCTGCTCCCAGAATACCAACATGCCTGTCTTTTTCGCCTTTCCGACGTTACGTCCCGCGACCTGCCGCCGCCTTGGCCCACACACTTCCGCCCCGGGCGCTAACCTTAGATTAACCAAAACCGGCAAAAGCTGGGCAAGGGAAAAATACCTTGAAATGTTCTCCTTTTGATCTCATAAATACAGGAACAAGGCGGGAACAAACCCAGGATTGCCGCAAGGCGCGGGCTGTGAAATAAGGAGCGGAAGATGGCGACGGCAACTCTCCTCGACTTCGAAGGAAAGCAGGGCATGGACAAGCAGAAGGCGCTCGATTCGGCGCTCGCGCAGATTGAGCGGCAATTCGGCAAGGGCTCGATCATGAAGCTCGGCGGCGACAAGCCGGTGGCCGAGATCGAGGCGACGTCGACCGGCTCGCTGGGTCTCGACATCGCGCTGGGAATCGGTGGCCTGCCGAAGGGCCGGATCATCGAGATCTATGGGCCCGAAAGCTCGGGCAAGACCACGCTGACCCTGCATTGCGTAGCCGAGGAACAGAAGAAGGGCGGCGTCTGCGCCTTCGTCGACGCCGAACACGCGCTCGATCCCATCTATGCGCGCAAGCTGGGCGTGAACCTCGACGAGCTGCTGATCTCGCAGCCCGACACGGGCGAGCAGGCGCTGGAGATCGTCGACACGCTGGTGCGTTCGGGCGCGGTCAGCATGGTTGTGGTCGACTCGGTTGCCGCGCTGACGCCCAAGGCGGAGCTTGAGGGAGACATGGGCGAACACCAGATGGGCGCCCAGGCCCGGCTGATGAGCCAGGCGATGCGCAAGCTGACGGCCTCCATCGGACGGTCGAACTGCATGGTGATCTTCATCAACCAGATCCGCATGAAGATCGGCGTGATGTTCGGCAACCCCGAAACCACGACGGGCGGCAACGCGCTGAAGTTCTACGCCAGCGTGCGCCTCGACATCCGCCGCACCGGCGCGATCAAGGATCGCGACGAGGTGATCGGCAACTCGACCCGGGTGAAGGTGGTGAAGAACAAGGTCGCCCCTCCGTTCCGCGAGGTCGAGTTCGACATCATGTACGGCGAGGGGATCTCGAAGATGGGCGAGGTTCTGGACCTCGGCGTCAAGGCCGGCGTAGTCGACAAGTCGGGGGCCTGGTACAGCTACGGCGACGAGCGGATCGGCCAGGGGCGCGAGAACGCCAAGAACTTCCTGCGCTCGAACCCGGCCATCGCCTCCGATATCGAGGACAAGATCCGCGCGGCGCACGGGCTGGAATTCCCCGGCAGCGGTGGCGAGGACAACCTCGTCGAGGAGTGATCCGCACATTGCGGCGCGTCCCCCGCGGCGGTAAGCCGGTGACGCGCGGACAGCGGGGGTGCCACTTTGCGGATCTACAATTGCTTTCCCTTCTTCAACGAGCTCGACCTGCTGGAGATGCGGCTGGTCGAGCTTGACGGGCTGGTCGATCGCTACGTCATCGTGGAGGCTGCGCGCACCTTCAGCGGGCAACCGAAGCCCCTGTTCCTGAAAGAGAACATGGACAGGTTCGCGCGGTTCGCGGACCGGATCCAGCGGGTGGAGATCGACCGCTTCCCCGAGGAGCTGACCGACTGGCAGCGCGAATATTACCAGTTCGACCAGACGCTTGCCGCGATCACCGACGCGAACCCGGACGATCTGATCCTCGCCACCGACGCAGACGAGATCCCCAGTGCCGAGGCGATGCGGGCGGTGCGCGCGGCGCCGCCGCGAGTGGGCGAGGTGGTCCAGCTGGAACTGCGTTGGTTCAACTACTACCTCAACCTCGAGCGGGACGAGACCTATCTGCGGGGCGCCCCCCGGGCGGCGCGGCGCGCCGACGTGCCCAGCATCCGTGCCCTGCGCATGGTGCGCGGCCCGGCCGACGGCTGGCTGCGCGACAAGGTGCGGCTGTGGAAGGCCGCACGCGCCATGGGCCGCCCGATCCGCCGCCGTCTGATCAGGAACGCGGGCTGGCATTTCTCGTGGCTGGCCAACGGCGACAGCCTCTCGGTCAAGAGTGAGGCGTTGCCACATCACAATTCGGGCGAGGCGGGTACCCCTGGGATCGGCTCGGCCGATGCCGAGCAGGGCGCGGTCGAGACGGCGCGCGAGGGCCGCGAAGGTTTTGCCCGGCGCGAGATCGGGCCGGATTTCCCCCGTCTGCTGCGGGAGAACCCCGAAAGGTTCGCCCATCTGCTGCTGGCCTGACCTCCGCGCAACAGCGTGATGGACAATCGGGGGCTCGGGGGGATAAACCCGTCCGAAACCGCGTTTCAAGAGATCCAGATGCCTTCGCTCAACGATATCCGCTCGACCTTCCTCGATTACTTCCGCCGCAACGGACACGAGGTGGTGGCGTCGAGCCCGCTGGTCCCGCGCAACGACCCCACGCTGATGTTCACCAACTCGGGCATGGTCCAGTTCAAGAACGTCTTCACCGGGGTCGAGCACCGCGATTATTCCCGCGCCACCACCGCGCAGAAATGCGTGCGCGCCGGCGGCAAGCACAACGACCTCGACAACGTGGGCTATACCGCGCGCCACCATACCTTCTTTGAAATGCTGGGGAATTTCTCCTTCGGCGATTACTTCAAGGAAGGCGCGATCCCCTTCGCCTGGGAACTGCTGACCAAGGATTTCGGCATTCCGAAAGACAAGCTTCTTGTCACGGTCTACCACACCGACGACGAGGCGGCGAACATCTGGAAGAAGGTCGCGGGCCTGCCGGACGAGCGGATCATCCGCATCCCGACCTCGGACAACTTCTGGCAGATGGGGCCGACCGGGCCGTGTGGTCCGTGCACCGAGATCTTCTTTGATCACGGCGAACATATCGCCGGCGGCCCGCCCGGCAGCCCGGATGAGGATGGCGATCGCTTCATCGAGATCTGGAACCTCGTCTTCATGCAGAACGAGCAGTTCGAGGACGGCTCGATGACCGACCTCAAGGCGCAGTCGATCGACACCGGCATGGGGCTGGAGCGGATCGGCGCGCTGTTGCAGGGCAAGCATGACAATTACGACACCGACCTGATGCGCAGCCTGATCGAGGCTTCGGCGCATGCGACCGATTCCGATCCGGACGGGCCGGGCAAGACCCATCACCGGGTGATCGCCGATCACCTGCGCTCCACCTCGTTCCTGATCGCCGACGGTGTGATGCCCTCGAACGACGGGCGCGGCTACGTGCTGCGGCGGATCATGCGTCGGGCCATGCGGCATGCACATCAACTGGGCGTCGATGAACCCGTGATGTACAAACTGGTGCCCGCACTGGTGCGCCAGATGGGCGAGGCCTATCCGGAGCTTGGCCAGGCGCAGCCGCTGATCGAAGAGACGCTGAAGCTGGAGGAGACCCGATTCCGCCAGACGCTGGCCCGCGGGCTGCGGCTGCTGGACGATGAGCTGGGCAAGATCGCCTCGGGCGCGCCGCTGCCGGGCGAGGCGGCGTTCAAGCTCTACGACACCTACGGTTTCCCGCTGGACCTGACGCAGGATGCGCTGCGCGAGATGGGGCGGAGTGTCGACGTGGGTGGTTTCGATGCCGCGATGGCCGAACAGAAGGCCAAGGCGCGGGCCAGCTGGGCCGGCTCGGGCGAGACCAAGGACGCGACGATCTGGTTCGACATCGCCGAGGACACCGGCGCGACCGAGTTCCTGGGCTACGACACCGAGCAGGCCGAGGGCGCCGTGCTTGCGCTGGTCGTGGACGGCGACAAGGTGGGCGAGGCGACCAAGGGCCAGTCGGTTCAGGTCGTGCTGAACCAGACGCCGTTCTACGCGGAATCGGGCGGGCAGGTTGGCGATGCCGGTGTGCTCCGGACCGACACGGGTCGGGCCGAGATCACCGACACCAAGAAGGTACAGGGCGTGTTCATCCACTTCGCCGAGGTGACCGAGGGCAAGATCACCACCGGGCAGGGCGCCGAACTGGTGGTGGATCATGCCCGCCGTGGCGCGATCCGGGCCAACCATTCCGCCACGCACCTTCTGAACGAGGCGCTGCGCCGGACGCTGGGCGATCACATTGCGCAGCGCGGGTCGCTGAACGCGCCCGATCGGCTGCGGTTCGACTTTTCGCATGGCAAGGCGCTGAGCGCGGAGGAGATTGCGCAGGTCGAGCGTGAGGTGAACGCGCTGATCCGTCAGAATGGCGCGGTGACCACCCGGATCATGGCGCCGGACGAGGCGCGGGAGTTGGGGGCGCAGGCGCTCTTTGGCGAGAAATACGGCGACGAGGTGCGCGTCGTGTCGATGGGCGCGCTGGACGGTTCCGGCAAGGGGACGGACGGCAAGACCTATTCGATCGAGCTGTGCGGTGGCACCCATGTCGGCCGGCTGGGTGAGATCGGGACTTTTGCGCTGACCTCGGAAACCGCGTCCTCGGCGGGCGTGCGCCGGATCGAGGCGCTGACGGGTGAGGCCGCGATGGCCGAGCTGCGGGGCCGCGACAGCGTGTTGAGCCGGATTGAGGGCGTGCTGAAGGCGCATGGCGCCGAGGCGGTCGACCGGGTGCAGGCGCTGCTGGACGAGCGCCGAGCGCTGTCGAACGAGGTGGCGCAGCTGCGGCGAGAGCTGGCCATGGGCGGCGGCGGGGCTGCCGGTCCGGAAGCCAAGGAAATCAACGGGGTGAAGCTCATTGCTCAGGTGCTTTCCGGGGTGTCCGGCAAGGATCTTCCGGCGCTGATCGACGAGATGAAGTCGCGCGTGGGATCCGGGGCCGTGCTGCTGATCGCCGACACCGGCGGCAAGGCGGCGGTGGCTGCGGGCGTGACTGAGGACATGACCGGCCGCGTTTCGGCGGTCGAGATGGTGCGCGCGGCGGTGCCGGTGCTGGGCGGCAAGGGCGGCGGCGGCCGCGCCGACATGGCGCAGGGCGGCGGCGCGGATGCGGGGAAGGCCGATGAGGCCATCGCCGCGGTCGAAGCGATGATCGGAGGGTAGGCCATGGCCTTGTGGATCGCGAATGTGCATGTGACCGACGAGGCGGCGTACAAGAAGTATGCCGCCATCGCGACCGAGGCGATCGCCGAACACGGTGGGGTCTTCCTCGCCCGCGGCGGGCATCACGTGCAGCTTGAGGGGCGCGATCGCGCGCGTAACGTGGTGGCGCGGTTCCCGACGGTCGAGGCGGCGGTGGCCTGCTACAACTCGCCCCGCTACCAGGAGGCGCTGAGCCACGCCAAGGGTGCGTCGGAGCGTGATCTGGTCGTGGTCGAAGAGGTCTGATCGGGACTTCCTCCGACACGGAGCCTCAGATCGGCAGTTCGGTCGTTTCCTTGATCTCTTCCATCACGAAGCTGGCCGAGACATCGGCCAGTTCGACCCGCGAGACCAGTTGCTGGTAAAGCCGGTCATAGGCCTTTACATCCGCCACCCGGGCGCGGATCAGGTAGTCGAGTTCGCCCGTCATGCGGTAGGCGCCCAGGATCTCGGGCATGTCGCGCGTCGCCTCGGCGAAACGCTCCAGCCAGTCCGGCGCATGTCGGTCGGTGCGGATCATCATGAAGACCGTCAGCCCCAGGCCCAGCTTTTCCGCATCCAGCAGCGCCACGCGGCGGCGGATCACGCCTGACGCCTCCAGCGCCTTGACCCGGCGCCAGACGGCGTTGCGCGACAGGCCCACGCGGGCGCCCAGATCCTCGAGCGCGAGGTCCGCGTTCTGTTGCAGGGCGATCAGGATCTTGCGGTCGAGGGGGTCTTTTATCTCCATATTGGTCATCATAGTGGGAAGTTCTCCCCGCTGAAAGCCTCGTGATCGCCATTTCGGGGGGATGCAAGACAGGCCGGGCTGCGCTATGGGTGGCCCAACGCAGCAAGGAGATGCCGCCATGTGTCGCTGGGCCGCCTATATCGGAGCGCCGGTCTTCCTCGAGGATGTGGTGATCCGGCCGGGCCATTCGCTGATCGCCCAGTCGCTGCATGCGACGGAATCGAAGACCGAGATCAATGCCGACGGTTTCGGCCTGGCCTGGTATGGCGAGCGGGAGGAGCCGGGGCTGTTCCGCGACATCTACCCCGCTTGGTCGGATCCGAACCTTCGCTCGCTGACCCGGCAGGTGCGTTCGGGGCTGTTCATGGGGCATGTGCGGGCCTCGACCGGGACGGCGACCAGCCGCAACAATTGCCACCCCTTCGCGGTGGGGCGCTGGTCGTTCATGCACAATGGCCAGTTCGGCGGGTACGAGCGGTTCCGCCGGGATGCCGAGATGATGATCGACGACAGGCATTACCCCCACCGCAAGGGTGCGACCGACAGCGAGGCGCTGTTCCTCGTGGCGCTTGGCGAAGGGCTGGAGGATGACCCCAGGGGCGCGCTGGAACGGGCCGTGGCGCGGCTTGAGGCGCTGTCGCGGGCGAAGGGCACGACGCCGCACTGCAGGCTTACCGCGGCCTTTTCCGACGGCCAGCGCCTTTATGCCGTGCGTTACGCATCTGACGACCAGGCGCCGACCCTCTACCACCGCTGGAGCGAGAGCCGGGGCGGTCGCGCCGTCGTCTCCGAGCCGCTGGAGGGGGGCGAATTGTGGGACATGTTGGCGCCTGGCACCTTTGCCGTGTTCGAGGGCGAGGAGGTGTGGACCGAGCCCTTCACCCCCGTCTTGCAAGCGGTCACGGCCTGAGGATCGCAGCCGCAAGAAACATGATCCAAATGGATCATGCGAAGCAGAGCCAAGTCGCGTATCGCGGTGTCGTTACCAGTGATTTGGGTAAGGGTAGGTGACGTAGCCTGTGCCCCGGCAGCGCCCCGTGTGGTGCTGTCGGGTGTATGGCTCTGGCTGCACGTCACAGGTCTCGGGGTATAATGGGCGGCTTAACGGGCCGCGAGGACCAGCCGCACCAGATCCAGCTGCCGGCTGGACCCCGTCTTCACCATGGCCTGCTTGATCTGGTTGCGCACGGTGACCAGGGCGCTGCCACGGCGCGCGGCGATCTCGGCCGGGGTGAGCCCGTCGGCAAGAAGGCCTGCCACCTCCGCCTCGGCCGGGCTGAGGCCAAGCGAGGGGCTCAGCGCCTCCCGCGTGGTAGAGGCGGGCGCAAGCGGGGTCAGAACGATCACCAGAAGCGGCGGCACGGCGAAATGCGCATTCGCCAGCAGCTTGGCAAGCATGTCCTCGGATCCGAGCGCAAGCAGGTGGCATTGCCAGTCGGTGCGCCCGCAGGTCCGCAAGGGCAGGCTGATCGGGCCAGGCAGGGTGGCGCCCGCGCTGTTGGCCATCAGCCTTTCCACCCTTGCCTGTACCGCCGGGTCGGTCACGCTGAGCTGTCCCAGCGCATCCAGGCGCAGGATCTTGCCCGTCTCGACCATCCCGGCCGCCCGCTCGTCGAGCATGACGATCCTGCGTCCCGGGCCGAGGAGCAGCACGGCCGCGCCTTCCTGCCCGACGGCCCCCGATTGCAGCCGGTGCCACAGCGCCTGATCCGCGAGCTGACGGTTGATCTGGATCGCCTGGGCGATCAGCGGTGTGACGTCGCTGAGCAGCTGGATCCAGGCCGCCTCGTGGCGCTCTGCATCGCGGGCGCGGATGTTGCCGCCGATCACCACCACGCGATGAGGGTCGCGCATCACGAGGCCGCCGCCGCCGGCGATGAGGTCTTCCTGCGGGCGGAGCCATTCGTCGTAGAATTCGGATCGGCGGAGAAGATCGGTGGGGTACATCTGCTGCGCCGTGTGCATGGCGCCCGGCGTCGACTTGCTCAGGACCGGAGTCCACGGATTGGAGGCGGCAAAGCGCGTCCGGTACAGGTCCATGTATTCGGGATCGTAGCCGTGGGAAAAGCGGCGGGCGCCTTCGCCACCGGTCGTCAGATCGAGGGAGATCAGGTGCGCGCGCACCCCATCGACCATTCGTGACATCTGGATGAGGACATCGTCCCAAGCGGCAGAATCAAGGGCTGCGGCGCTGATCCGTCCCGCAAGCGTCAGGTAGCTGTCGATGCTGGCCCGGCGCACGGCCCCTGTCCTCCACCCGTTTCGCCTTGTGGTTGATTGCTCCCAGCGTGCCATGTGGCCGTGCCGGGGGCAATCACAACATGTGCCGTGTCAGCTTGCGCGGGCCTGGCGCTTGCGCTCATGCGGGTCGAGGAAGCGCTTGCGCAGGCGGATGACCTTGGGCGTCACCTCGACCAGCTCGTCATCGTCGATATAGGCGATGGCCTCTTCCAGCGACAGGCGCACCGGCGTCGTCAGGCGCACTGCCTCGTCCGTGCCCGAGGCGCGGACGTTGGTCAGCTTCTTGCCCTTGAGCGGGTTCACCTCGAGGTCATTGTCGCGCGAGTGCTCGCCGATCACCATGCCCTCGTAGACGTCTTCCTGCGCGCCGATGAACAGCTTGCCACGCTCTTCGAGGTTCCAGAGCGCGTAGGCCACCGAGGTACCGTTCTCCATCGAGATCAGCACGCCCTGGCGACGGCCCTGGATCGGGCCCTTGTGCGGGGTCCAGCCGTGGAAGATGCGGTTGAGCACGCCCGAACCGCGCGTGTCGGTCAGGAATTCGCCGTGATAGCCGATCAGGCCGCGCGACGGGACATGGGCGACGATCCGGGTCTTGCCGGCGCCGGCGGGGCGCATGTCGACCATGTCGCCCTTGCGCGGGCCGGTCAGCTTTTCGATCACCGCGCCGGTGTATTCGTCATCGACGTCGATCGTGACCTCTTCGACCGGCTCCATCCGCTGGCCGTCTTCCTCGCGCATGATCACGCGGGGGCGGGAGATCGAAAGTTCGAACCCTTCGCGGCGCATGTTCTCGATCAGCACGCCCATCTGAAGTTCGCCACGGCCCGATACCTCGAAGGCCTCGCCGCCGGGAGTGTCGGCGATCTTGATCGCGACGTTCTGCTCGGCTTCCTTCATCAGCCGCTCGCGGATCACGCGGCTCTGCACCTTCTGGCCGTCGCGGCCGGCAAGCGGAGAATCGTTGATCCCGAAGGTCACGGTGATGGTCGGCGGGTCGATCGGCTGGGCCGGGATCGGCGTGTCGACATCGGTGGCGCACAGCGTGTCGGCCACGGTGGCCTTGGTCATGCCCGCGATGGTGACGATGTCGCCGGCCTCGGCCAGGTCGATCGGCTGCTGCGACAGGCCGCGGAACGCCAGGATCTTAGAGACGCGGAACTGTTCGATCCGATCGCCGGTCCGGCTGAGCGCCTTGATCGTGTCGCCGGCCTTGAGCGTGCCGCTTTCGACGCGGCCGGTCAGGATGCGCCCGATGAACGGGTCGGCCGACAGCGTGGTCGCCAGCATGCGGAACGGTTCATCCCGGTGGTCGAGCTGCTTCGGGGCGGGGACGTGCTTGACGATCAGGTCGAACAGCGCCGAGAGATCCTTGCGCGGACCGTCCAGATCGGCATCGGCCCAGCCGGCGCGGCCCGAGGCGTAAAGATGCGGGAAATCAAGCTGATCGTCATCGGCACCGAGGTTGGCGAAGAGGTCGAACACCTCGTCCAGCGCGCGGTCGGGTTCCGCATCCGGCTTGTCGACCTTGTTCAGCACCACGATGGGCCGCAGCCCCAGCGCCAGCGCCTTGGAGGTGACGAACTTGGTCTGCGGCATCGGCCCTTCGGCCGCGTCCACCAGAAGGACGACGCCGTCGACCATGCTCAGGATACGTTCCACCTCGCCGCCGAAATCGGCGTGGCCGGGGGTGTCGACGATGTTGATGCGATGGCCCTGCCACTCGACCGAGGTCGCCTTGGCGAGAATGGTGATCCCGCGCTCGCGTTCGATGTCGTTCGAATCCATCGCGCGTTCGGTCACCGCCTGGTTCTCGCGGTAGGTGCCCGATTGTTTCAGAAGCTCGTCCACCAGTGTCGTCTTGCCGTGGTCGACGTGCGCGATGATCGCGATGTTGCGAAGATCCATAGGTCCGTCCGTGAATGCTGCGCCGCCGCGATACAGGCAAACGGGACGTTTGGCCAGAGGTCTTGGCGGCAGGGATTGGGGTTCTTGGGGCTTTGTGGCGCTTTAATGCGTGCCGACGCCGGAGAACAGGTTGATCACCGCGATCCCGGCGACGATCAGGCCGATGCCGGCGACCGCGCCGAGGTCCAGCTTCTGGCCGAACACCAGCCAGCCCGAAACGGCGATCACCACGATCCCGATCCCGGACCACAGCGCATAGGTCACGCCCAGCGGCAGGTAGCGCAGGATATGGGTGAAGCAATAGAAAGCCGCGCCGAAGCCCAGGACCACGCCCAGCGAGGGCCAGAGCCTTGTGAACTGCTGGCTGGCCTGCAGGCAGGTGGATCCGAAGGTCTCGAACGCGACGGCCACGAGGAGGATGAGATAGGGTTTCATCGCCGGGCCTCAGGTCGCGACGTAGCGGTCACGGCGGTGGTTCACCGCGATCACCAGGTTGACGATCACCGCGCCGAGGAGCGAGATCACCACCTTCTTCGGATCTAGCAGCGCGAAGGCCACGAGAAACAGGCAGCCGTCGAAGATCAGCTGCGTCATCCCGGCGCGAAAGCCAGTGCGGTCCTGCAGGTAAAGCGCAAGGATGCCGATCCCGCCCAGCGAGGCGCCGTGACGAAAGAGCGCGAGCAGCGCCGAGCCGGTGATCGCCCCGAAGAGAAGCGCGCCCAGGATCGGGTTGAGATGGGCAAAGCCGACCCAGCCCGGCAGCACCATGGTCAGCCCGGACAGAAGCGCCACGGCCAGCAGCGTCTTCAGCGTGAAGCGCAGGCCCATGCGTCGGTAGCCCAGCCAGTAGAACGGCAGGTTCACGACGAAGAACACCGGGCCGAAATGCCAGCCCGTGGCATATGAGATCAACACGGCAAGCCCCGCCGTCTGGCCCGTGGTCAGGCCCAGATACGTCAGGATCTGCATCGCGAAGGCCGCCATCAGGCTGCCGTAGACGATGCCCTGGGCATCCTCTGCCGGGCTGTGGCGGACGGACCGCTCTGACGGGTCTGTGAGGGTATGGGTCATGGCCCGAGCTATGCCCGACGGCCGCAAAAAAGGGAAGGGCGCGCGGCGGACCCTCTTCGCCCGCCTGCGGCGCCTCATCGTCGGGGCCGGCGGCCGCCTCGCGCGCCGCGCCCGCCCTTGACATGCCCGCCGCACGGCGCCCTTCTCTGGGCCGACGAACAGGAGGCCCAGATGGCAGAGAACTTTGACGAGGAACTGGAAACCCGGCTGGTGCGCTATGCCGCCGTCGACACGCAAAGCGACGAGGACAGCCCCTCGGCCCCCTCGACCGCGATCCAGCTCGACCTCTTGCGCATGCTCGAGGCCGAGCTGAAGGAGATCGGCGCGACCGAGGTCGAGCTGACCGAATACGGCGTCGTCCTCGCCACCATTCCCGGCACGGCCGAGGGGCCGACGATCGGCCTTCTGGCCCATGTCGACACCGCACCGCAGTTCAACGCGACGGGGGTGAAGCCCCGGGTGATCCGTGGCTGGAACGGCGACGACATCACCTATCCGGATGCGCCGGACCTCGTGCTCTCGCCCTCGGATTACCCCTACCTCGCCACCAAGGCGGGCCATGACCTGATCACCGCCTCGGGCACGACCCTTCTGGGCGCCGACGACAAGGCGGGCGTCGCGATCATCATGACCGCCGCGCGCCACCTGCTGACCAACCCCGAGATCAAGCACGGCCCGATCCGCATCGCCTTCACCCCGGATGAGGAGATCGGCCGCGGTGTGGGGCCCGAGCTGTCGAAGGATCTGAAGGCCGACTTCGCCTATACTTTCGACGGCGGCGCGGTGGGCGAGATCGAATACGAGACCTTTTCGGCCGACGCCGCCGAGGTGAAGATCGAGGGAGTCTCGATCCACCCGGGCTATGCGACGGGCAGGCTGGTGAACGCGATCCACCTCGCCTCCAAGATCATGTCGGCGCTGCCGCTGGCGACGATGACGCCCGAGACGACGTCGGGCCGCGAGGGCTTCCTCCACGCGACCGAGATGATGGGCAGCGCTGCCGAGATGACGATCCGGTTGATCCTGCGTGACTTCGAGCGCGAGGGGCTGGAGGAAAAGGGCCGCATGCTGCAACAGGTCTGCGACGCGGTGGCCGCGACCGAACCGCGCGCCCGCATCACCTGCAAGATCCGCCCGCAATACCGCAACATGCGCTACTGGCTTGAAGAGGACATGACACCGGTCAACCTCGCCCTCGAGGCAGCGCGCGAGATCGGCCTCGACCCCGTCACCGACCCGATCCGCGGCGGCACCGACGGCTCGCGCCTGACCGAGTTCGGCGTGCCCTGTCCGAACCTCTTTACCGGGATGCAGAACATCCACGGACCGCTGGAATGGATCTCGGTGCAGGACATGAGCCGCGCCACGGACCTCGCGCTGAACCTGGTGCAGAAGGCCGTTAAATAAGGCCGTGCCGTGGGGGCGCTGCCCCCACACCCCCGGAGTATTTGGACAAGAAAGAAACGCAAGTTGCTTCTTTCTTGCTGAAATACTCCACGGGGGTGCGGGGGTGTGAAACCCCCGCGGATGCGACGGCGGACGCTGGGCACCACAGATGAAAAAAGGCGGGGAAATTCCCCGCCTTTTCCGTTTCTTCCGAGCGATGGTTCAGGCGAGCGCCTTGTTCAGATACTCGTCGACCTTCTCGAGGTAGCCCATCGTGGTCAGCCACTTCTGGTCCGGGCCGACGAGGAGGGCGAGGTCCTTGGTCATGAAGCCGTCCTCGACGGTCTGGACGCAGACCTTCTCGAGCGTCTGGGCGAAGTTCAGGAGCGCCGCATTGTCATCGAGCTTGGCGCGGTGCTTGAGGCCACCGGTCCAGGCGAAGATCGACGCGATCGAGTTGGTCGAGGTCTCCTTGCCGGCCTGGTGCTGGCGGTAGTGACGGGTCACCGTGCCGTGCGCTGCCTCGGCTTCGACCGTCTTCCCGTCCGGCGTCATCAGAACGCTCGTCATCAGGCCGAGCGAGCCGAAGCCCTGCGCCACGGTGTCCGACTGGACGTCGCCGTCGTAGTTCTTGCAGGCCCAGACATAGCCGCCCGACCATTTCAACGCGGAGGCAACCATGTCGTCGATCAGGCGGTGTTCGTAGGTGATGCCGGCGGCCTTGAACTTGTCGGCGAATTCAGCGTCGAAGATCTCCTGGAACAGGTCCTTGAAGCGGCCGTCATAGGCCTTGAGGATGGTGTTCTTGGTCGACAGGTAGACCGGCCAGCCCTTCATCAGGCCGTAGTTCATCGAGGCGCGGGCGAAATCGCGGATCGACTCGTCGAGGTTGTACATCGCCATGGTGACGCCGGCGCCCGGGGCCTGGAAGACCTCGTGCTCGATCGTCTCGCCGTCCTCGCCCACGAACTTGATCGTCAGCGTGCCCTTGCCGGGGAAGCGGAAGTCGGTCGCGCGGTACTGGTCGCCGAAGGCGTGGCGGCCGACGACGATCGGCTGGGTCCAGCCCGGCACCAGCCGCGGCACGTTCGAGCAGATGATCGGCTCGCGGAAGATCACGCCGCCGAGGATGTTGCGGATCGTCCCGTTGGGCGAGCGCCACATCTTCTTCAGGCCGAATTCCTCGACCCGGGCCTCGTCGGGCGTGATGGTCGCGCATTTCACGCCGACGCCGTATTGCTTGATGGCGTTGGCCGCGTCGACGGTGATCTGGTCGTCGGTCTCGTCCCGGGCTTCGATGCCGAGGTCGTAGTATTTCAGGTCGACATCGAGATAGGGCAGGATCAGCTTTTTCTTGATGAAGTCCCAGATGATCCGGGTCATCTCGTCGCCGTCGAGCTCGACGACGGGGTTTTCCACTTTGATCTTGCTCATGGGGCCCTCTCTTTTCGGGATTCGGTCGGGCGGGTGATACCGCATTCCGCAGGAGAGGGAAAGCTGTATGCGGTGGTATACCGGGCAGGCGGCCTAGGCTTCGGGGAAGAACGCCTTCAGCCGGGCGCGGAGCCATGTCCAGACGACGGGCGCGCCGCGTTCGATCTTGCTGCCCACGCGCGTCTGCAGTTGCGGCCAGGTCACCGCATACTCGTTCCAGGTTCCGCCGGAGGAGGCGAGGTTCTGCACCACCGGCTGGGTCCGGTCGAGCGACTTGGCAAACACGGCGTCGGCGCTTTCGGCGGCCTCGAACTCATCCCACAGGGCGCGAAAGTCGGCCTCCAGGTCCTTGGGAAGAAGCCCGAAAATGCGATCGGCCGCCGCCTGTTCCCGCGCCGCCTGCTCGGACGGGTCGTGGGCGCCGTGGATCGGGGTGTCGCCGGCGTCGATCTCGACGATGTCGTGCAGGATCAGCATCCGGATCACCCGGTCGATCCGCACCCCGTCGCCAGCCTGGTCGGCCAGCACCATGGCGTAGAGCGCGAGGTGCCAGGAGTGTTCGCCGGAATTCTCGCGTCGCGAGGCATCTGCCAGCGTCGTGCCGCGCAGGATCGATTTCAGGCGGTCGGCCTCGGTCAGGAAGGCGAATTGTGCGTCGAGGCGGTCGGTCATGACAGGCAGTCGGTCACGAGGCGGTCGGCGGCCGGGTCGCCTTGGCGCGTTCGCTTTCGAGGAAGCGACGCGCGCGTTGTTCGGCAAGGCGGATCCTGATCGAGGTGAGGTAGGCCTCTTCCAGCGTCGGCGAGGAGATGCCGATCACCTTGGCGACCTTCTCGTAGAAACGGTCGTCGCCATTCTCCAGCATCGCCTTCATCGTGTCGTCGGACAGCGCGTCGGCAAGCTCCTCGACCAGCGACATCGCCTAGCGCGTCCCCTCGGTCAGGCGGCGCTTCACATAGCTGCTGACCGTCTCGATCATCGGTTTCATATGCGCCTCTTCGTCCTTGAAGAAGTGGTCGGCGCCCTCGATCTGGCTGTGGGTGATCGTGATCCCCTTCTGCTCGTGCAGCTTGGAGACAAGCGCATCCGTATCCTTCGGCGGCGCCACGCGGTCGTTGGTGCCGTTGATGATCAGGCCGGAGGCCGGGCAGGGCGCGAGGAACGAGAAATCGTACATGTTCGCCGGCGGGGCGACCGAGATGAAGCCGGTGATCTCGGGGCGGCGCATCAGCAGCTGCATCCCGATCCAGGCGCCGAACGAGAATCCCGCGACCCAGCAGTGCTTGGCGTTCTGATTCATCGACTGGAGGTAGTCGAGCGCCGACGCGGCATCCGACAGCTCGCCGATCCCCTGATCGTATTCGCCCTGGCTGCGCCCGACGCCGCGGAAATTGAACCGCAGGACGGTGAAGCCCATGTTATAAAAGGCGTAGTGGAGGTTGTAGACCACCTTGTTGTTCATCGTCCCGCCGAACTGGGGGTGCGGATGCAACACGATCGCGATCGGGGAGTCTTTTTCCTTCTGAGGGTGATAGCGCCCTTCAAGCCGGCCTTCGGGACCGGGAAAAATCACTTCGGGCATAGACCAGCCTGCTTTCCTTGGCGGCCGGGCGGTGCGTCGTTGACGGGCACCCCCGGGCAATCTAGAACCGTTCCAAATTCCGGCGTGGCCGGACGGGTGCTGACCGAGTTAAGCGCGCAGCCCGTCGGCGTCAATGTCTTTGGCAGGGGAAAGCCATGAAACTCTCGACGAAGGGGCGGTACGCGATGGTCGCGCTGGCGGATCTTGCCACCGCGAAGGACGAGGACCTCGTGTCGCTCGCCGCGATCTCGAAGCGCCAGAACATCTCGTTGCCGTACCTGGAGCAACTTTTCGTCAAGCTGCGCCGTGCAGGGCTGGTGGAATCGGTCCGCGGGCCCGGGGGCGGTTACCGGCTGGCCCGGCGTCCGGCCGAGATCCGGGTGAGCGAGATCCTCGAAGCGGTGGACGAGACGGTGAGCGCGATGGAATCCGGCGCCGGGGCCTCGGGTGGGCTGTCGGGCACGCGGGCGCAGTCGATGACCAACCGCCTTTGGGAAGGGCTCTCGGCCCATGTCTACGTCTTCCTGCATTCGACCCGGCTGTCGGACGTGATCTTCAACGAGATGCGCCCGTGCCCCGCCGTGCCCGCGCTCTTCGCCGTGGTGGACGAGGAGGAGGAATAAGACGCGCCGACCACAGGGTCGGGGTGCGCGCCTTCGGGGGCATGATACGGTATGCTCCGGCGCGGAACGGCGCCGGAGGATCAGGGGAGGATCAGGCCTGGAGCGCGGCGATCAGCAGGTCCAGGGCGTGATCGACGGTCGCCGCCCGCACCTGTGACCGCCCGATCGCCCCGAACTCCACCGTTTCCGTCTGCGTCGGCAGGCCGTCCGCGGCGAGGCCGAAGCACACCCGCCCCTCGGGTTTGTGCTCGGATCCGCCCGGACCCGCGATGCCGGTGACCGCGACGGCCAGCGTCGCCCCGGACCGGGCAAGCGCGCCCTCGGCCATCTCCCGCGCGACCTCCTCCGAGACCGCGCCGTGGGCTTCCAGCGTGGCCGCCTTCACCCCCAGCATGTCGCGCTTGGCCACGTTGGAATAGGTCACGAACCCGCGGTCGAAGATGTCGGAGGATCCCGCCACCTCGGTGATCGCCCCGGCAATCAGCCCGGCGGTGCAGCTTTCCGCCGTGGCCAGCAGCGCGCCGCGCGCCCGGGCTGCGGCAAGAAGGCGGTCGGCGCGGCTCATCCGCCGAACATGTGCTGAAGGATGATCGGGCCGTGGAAGGCGATGGCGGCCAGGATCGTCGCCACCCCGGCAAAGAGCCCTGCCAGCAGGTCATCGAGCATCACCCCCGCCGGATCGCCCCGGCGGTCGGCACGACCGATGATCCAGGGTTTCCAGATGTCGAACAGGCGAAACAGCAGGAATGCGGCAACCGGGCCGGGCCAGACCATGTGCATGTCGCGCATCCAGAAGCCGAAGGCGGGGAACAGCAGGGTCAGCCATTGCGCCGCGATCTCGTCGATGACGATCTCGGAGGGGTCCTCGCCGGGGCGGTCGTTCAGCTCCGCCCAACAGGCCCAGAAGCCGGCGATGGTGGCGACGAGAGTGGCGATCACAAGTGCGGTGAAGCCCAGCCAATGCTCGATCGCCCAGCCCACAAGCATGGCGGCGAGGGAAGCCCAGGTTCCCGGCGCGGGTTTCAGCAGCCCCAGGCCGAACCCGACCGCGACGGCGCGGCTCGCGGGCCCGCTCATGCGGCCACCAGCGCGGCGGTGGCGATCGCCGCGATCCCTTCTTCGCGTCCGGTGAACCCGAGCTTCTCGGACGTCGTGGCCTTGACGCTGACCCGATCCATGTCGACCTCCATTATTCTGGCAAGTTCCATTTGCATATCAGAGGCATGCGGGCCGATCTTCGGGTGTTCGCAGACCAGCGTCACATCGCAGTTCGCCAGCCTGAAACCCTTGCGGCGCGCAAGGCCGATGGCATGGGCGAGGAAGATCTCCGATGCCGCGCCCTTCCACTGGGGATCCGAGGGCGGGAAGTGGCGGCCGATGTCGCCCTCGGCCAGCGCGCCATAGATCGCGTCGGTCAGGGCATGCATGCCCACGTCGGCATCGGAATGCCCCACAAGCCCCCGGGAATGCGGAATTTTCACGCCACAAAGCCAGACGTGGTCGCCGTCTCCGAACGCATGCACGTCGTAACCGTTGCCCAGCCGAATATCCATCGCGCGCCCCCTCAGGATCGCCTCGGCGCGGGCGAAATCCGCCGCGACCGTCAGTTTCAGATTGTCTTCGTCGCCCTCGACGATGGCGACGTCAAGGCCCGCGGCCCGGGCCACCGCGACATCGTCGGCAGCGCCGCCGGGATGGGCGCGATGCGCGGCGAGGATGGCCGCGAAGCGGAACGCCTGCGGCGTCTGCGCACGATAGAGCCCCTCGCGACCGACGACGCCGGCGACCAACCCGGCCTCGCCCCGCCAGAGCGCGTCCGTCACCGCCAGTGCGGGCGCCGCGGCGGGGGCATCGTCAAGCGCCGCGATCATCTCGGCAATCAGCCGCGGCGACACAAGCGGGCGCGCGCCGTCATGGATCAAGACGCGGGATATATCATCTTCTTCAATAGCTTCCAGGGCGTTCTTCACTGAGGCGTCGCGACTGGCGCCGCCCGTGACGAGGGTCTCTCCCGGGGTCAGCATCGCTTGGGCTCGCGGCGCGTCCTCGGGATGGATCACCAGAACGATCCGGTCGATGCCGGGGGCGTCGCGGAAGGCGTCGAGGGTATGGGCCAGGACCGGCCGCCCGGCCAGATCGCGCCACTGCTTGGGCAGTCCGCCGCCCGCGCGTATGCCGCGCCCTGCGGCGACGATGACGGCGGCAGTCAGGC
Organism: Acidimangrovimonas sediminis; assembly: GCF_002871005.1. GTDB lineage: Bacteria > Pseudomonadota > Alphaproteobacteria > Rhodobacterales > Rhodobacteraceae > Acidimangrovimonas > Acidimangrovimonas sediminis. The sequence goes on along the minus strand of NZ_PHSN01000004.1, from coordinate 373,200 downwards.
CGGGGGGCGGGGGCTGGCCAGAGGCGGTGCGCGGGGCGTGGCTCATGCGGTCTCCTGTCGCCGCTTGTCTATGGGATCGTGCTGCGGGTGACAATCCGGCTCGTCCTCAGAGCCTTTTGCCCAAAAAACGTGCATTGGGCGGTTTTTGACCGAAGGCCGGGGGACACTCGATTGTAATCTGCGGGCGGAGTCGGTAGCTCGAAAGGATAGGGCGCTTAAGGATTAGGCAGGTGGCCATTCCATTGGCAGACATCACGATAGATCCGCCGGTGCTGCTTGCACCGCTGGCCGGGATCACCGACCTGCCGTTCCGGCGGCTGGTGGCCTCGTTCGGCGCGGGCCTCGTGGTCAGCGAGATGGTCGCGAGCCAGGAGGTCGTGCAGGCGAAACCCATGGCCCGCGCGCGGGCCGAGCTGGGGTTCGGCGAGCAGGCGACGGCGGTGCAGCTGGCCGGACGCGAGGCCTACTGGATGGCCGAAGCCGCGCGCTATGCCGAGGGGCAGGGCGCGCGGATCATCGACATCAACATGGGCTGTCCCGCGCGAAAGGTGACGAACGGGTATTCCGGCTCGGCGCTGATGCGCGACCTCGATCATGCGCTGACGCTGATCGAGGCGGTGGTGGGCGCGGTTTCGGTTCCGGTGACGCTGAAGACCCGGCTTGGCTGGGACGACGATCTTCTGAACGCGCCGGAGCTGGCGCGGCGGGCCGAGGGCGCGGGGGTGGCGATGGTCACGATCCACGGCCGCACGCGGTGCCAGTTCTACAAGGGCCGGGCCGATTGGGCCGCGATACGCGCGGTGAAGCAGGCGGTGCGGATTCCGGTGATCGCCAATGGCGACATCACCGATGCCGCAACCGCGGGGCGGGCGCTGACGGCATCGGGCGCCGATGGGGTGATGGTCGGGCGCGGGGCCCAGGGCCGGCCCTGGGCGCTGGCCCGGATCGCCCATGCACAGTTTGGCGCGACGGCCCCGGAGATCCCCATAGGGGATCGTCTTTATGAAATGATAGTAACGCATTACGAGTCGATGTTGAAGTTTTACGGCAGCGAACTCGGAGGGCGGATGGCGCGAAAACACCTTGGCTGGTACATGGACGATGTGACTGTCGACCCGGCGCTGCGGCGCGAGATCCTGACTGCGACCTGCACGCCCTGTGTGTTGCGCCTGCTGCGGCTCGCCTTCGGCAGCGCGGAAAGGGTCGCGGCATGAGCGAGTCGAAGCCCCCCGGCGGGGATGCCACGCCCGTCACCAAGTCGCCGATCAAGGGCGTGGTGTGGCAATCGCTGCCGCTGCCCGCCGTCCTGATCCAGCCCGACGGGCGGATGGAGGATATCAATCCGGCGGCCGAGTCGTTCCTCAACACCTCGGCCAAGTCGATGCGTGGCCAGCTCGCCTTCGAGAAGCTGGCGATCGACGCACCGCTCGAGGAAGCCTTCGAGCGGGTCAAGAAGAACCAGGCCGCGCTGTTCATCCACGATGTCGACGTCGGCACCGGGGACCGGCCGCCGGTGCAGTGCAACATCCAGATCGCACCGCTGTCGGACGAGAGCGACGTGATGCTCCTCCTGATCTCGCCGCGCGATATTGCCGACCGCCTGGGCCGGGCGATGAACGTGAAATCCGCCGCGCGCTCGGCCATCGGCATGGCCGAGATGCTGGCGCATGAGATCAAGAACCCGCTTGCGGGGATCGCGGGGGCTGCGCAGCTTCTGTCGATGGGGTTGAACGCGCAGGACCGCGAACTGACCGACCTGATCGTCGCCGAGACCCGGCGCATCGTCGCGCTGCTGGAGCAGGTGGAGCAGTTCGGCAATCTTCGCCCTCCCGAACGCAAGGCCGTGAACATTCACGACCTGCTCGACAGGGCGCGACGCTCTGCGCTGGTCGGCTTTGCCGCCAACATGCTGATCGTCGAGGATTACGACCCCTCGCTGCCGCCGACCTTCGCCGATGGCGACCAGTTGCTTCAGGTCTTCCTCAACCTCCTGAAGAACGCGGCCGAGGCGGCCGGGCCGAAAGGCGGGGTGATCCGCCTGCACACCTTCTATGAGCATTCGCTGCGCCTGCGCCGCAAGGACGGGCCGGGCAACGCGCTGCCGCTGCAGGTCGAGATCATCGACGACGGCCCCGGCCTGCCCGCTGAGATTGCCGAACAGATCTTCGAACCCTTCGTGTCGGGCCGCGAGAACGGCACCGGCCTCGGCCTCGCGCTGGTGTCGAAGATCATATCCGACCACGACGGCTGGATCGCGGTGGATTCGGTGCCCGGGCGCACCGTCTTCAAGATCTCGCTGCCGGTCGCCCCCAAAGACGCCAAAGAGACGGAGAATACCTGATGGACGGCACAGTCCTCGTTGCCGATGACGACCGCACGATCCGCACCGTGCTGACCCAGGCACTGACCCGCGCCGGCTGCAAGGTGCATGCGACGTCGAGCCTTACGACGCTGATGCGCTGGGTCGAGGAGGGCAAGGGAGACCTGGTGATCTCGGACGTCATGATGCCCGACGGAAACGGGCTGGAGATGCTGCCGAAGATCGGCCAGGAACGGCCCGGCCTGCCGGTGATCGTGATCTCGGCCCAGAATACCATCATGACGGCGATCCAGGCCGCCGAGGCCGAGGCCTACGACTACCTGCCCAAGCCCTTCGACCTGCCCGACCTGATGAAGCGGGCGGCCCGGGCGCTGGACCAGAAGCGCAAGGTGACCCCGCGCAAGAGCAACGCACCCGCCCGCGGTGACGGCGAGGGCGAGGATCTGCCGCTTGTCGGCCGCACCGCCCAGATGCAGGCGCTCTATCGTCTTGTCGCGCGGGTGATGAACACCGATCTGGCGGTGCTGATCGTCGGCGAAAGCGGCACGGGCAAGTCGCTGATCGCCCGGGCGATCCACGATTTCTCGGACCGCCGCACGCTGCCCTTTGTGGTGGCGACCGGGGCCGAGCTTCAGGGGATGGACGGGCCCTCGACCGTGCTGTCGCGCGCCAAGGGCGGGTCGATCGTGTTCGATGAGGTGTCCGATTTCGACATGGAGACCCAGGCCCGGATCGTGCGGATGCTCGACGCGCTTGGCGACACCGCGCCCCGGGTGATGGCCACCAGTCAGGCGGATCTGATGTCCGAGATCGATGCGGGCCGCTTCCGGCAGGATCTGTTCTACCGTCTCGGCGGGGTCTCGATCGCGGTGCCGAGCCTGCGCGAGCGGGTCGACGACATCCCGCTTCTGGCCGAGCATTTCCTGACCCGGACGGAACGCGAGACCGGCCTTGTCCGCCGCCTGTCGAACGACGCGATGGAACTGGTGCGTGCCTATTCCTGGCCGGGCAACGTGCGGCAGCTGGAGAACACGCTGCGCCGCCTGTCGGTCACCTCGCCCGAGGAGGAGATCTCCCGCGCAGAGGTCGAGGCCGTGCTGGGCAGCCAGCCGGCGATGGAGCCGCTGAAGGGCGGCGGCGATTCCGACAAGCTGTCGGCCTCGGTCGCCAAACACCTGCGGCGCTACTTCGATCTGCATGGCGGAACGCTGCCGCCGCCGGGCGTCTATCAGCGCGTGCTGAAGGAGGTCGAACTTCCGCTGATCGAGATCGCGCTGGATGCGACGGCGGGTAATCAGGCGAAATGTGCCGATCTCCTCGGCATCAATCGCAATACCCTGCGCAAGAAGATCACCGATCTGGATATTCGCGTGACACGCCGCCGCAAGTTGATGTAAAACCGCAACAGAGGCGTGGCGCTTCGGCTATAGACCTTCGGAAGCCCACGAAATATGGCGGTTGGGGACATCAAGATCCCCGGAATCGGGGGTCAACCCTGTGCAGCGGGCAGCGCGCACCACAACATTCCAGCGATTCAGCCGGCTCCGCCGGCAGCGCCGGGTCCAGACAGCCGCGACCTTCGCGCTGGTTGCGCTTGGGCCGATCCTGGCGCTGCTGACCTTTGTCGCGCTGGGGCCCCTGAACGAGGGGGCGCAATCGCCGCTGCTGCGGCTGACGCTGCTGGGCGACCTGATCTACGTGCTGGCGGTGGCCACGATGGTGGCGGGCCGGGTGGCGCGGATGGTGTCCGACCGGCGGTCGCATTCGGCAGGGTCGCGGCTGCACCTGCGGCTGACGGGCGTCTTCGCTCTGATCGCGCTGATCCCTACCGTGCTGGTCGCGGTATTCGCGGGGCTGACCATCAACATCGGCCTCGAGGGCTGGTTCTCCACCCGGGTGCGTTCGGCCGTCGGGGCCTCCCTCGCCGCGGCGCAGGCCTACGAGGGGGAGCACCGCCAGGACATCACGCAGGATGCCGATGCGCTGGCGAATTTCCTCGACGCGGCGAAGCTGCAGAACTTCTTCATCGACGACGGCGAGGTGCGCCAGCTTCTGACCCAGGGACAGGCGCGGATCCAGCGGGGGTTGCGCGCGGCCTTCGTGATCAACGGCACGGGCGAGATCAAGGCCCGTGGCGACCGCTCGTACCTGTTCAACTACACCGCTCCCTCGGCCAAGGACCTGACCGAGGCGCGCACCGGCAAGACCGTGATCATCGAGGATCTCAAGCACAACGAATTCCGCGCGCTGGTCGAGTTGAAACCCTATCCCGACCGCTATCTCTATGTCACCCGCGTGGTCGACGGCGGGCTGATCAAGCTGCTCGATGAGACCAAGCAGACCGTGCAGCTCTACCAGCAGCTGGAGCGTGACCGCGGCCGCCTGCTGTTCGAATTCGGGCTGCTCTACCTCGGGTTCGCGCTGATTCTGATCCTGGCGGCGACCTGGCTGGGCCTGTGGTTCGCCGAACGACTGGCGCGGCCGGTGGGGCGGCTGGCCGGTGCGGCGCAGCGGATCGGCGGTGGCGACCTGGAGGTGCAGGTGCGCGAAGAGGAGGGCGATGACGAAATCGCCATGCTCGGCCGCATCTTCAATCAGATGACCCGCCAGTTGAAGGGCCAGCGCGAGGCGCTGATGGACAGCCACAGCCAGACCGAACAGCGCCGGCGCCAGTTCGACAGCGTGCTGTCCTCGATCACCTCGGGCGTGGTGGGGCTGGACGCGACGGGTCGGATCGACTTCGTCAACCGCTCCGCGCTGAGGCACCTCGATCTGGAGGCGGCGGCGGCGCAGGGGGGGGCGGCGCTGGCCGAGGCGGTGCCGGAGTTCGCCGGCCTCTTCGCGCGCGCCATGCAGGGCACGTCCGAGGTGACGCAGGAGGAGATTCGGGTCTCGCGCATGGGGCGGGTGGAAAGCCTGCTTGTGCGGGTGGCGCGCCGCCGCAACGCCGAGGGGCAGCTGGAGGGCTACGTCGTGGCCTTCGACGACGTGACCGAGCTGGTCTCGGCGCAGCGGATGGCGGCCTGGGGCGACGTGGCCCGCCGCATCGCGCACGAGATCAAGAACCCGCTCACCCCGATCCAGCTTTCGGCCGAGCGCATCAAGCGCAAGTTCCGTGCTCTGGCCGGCGAGGACGCCGAGGCGCTGGACCAGTACACCGACGTGATCGTGCGCCAGACCGGCGACCTGCGACGCATTGTCGATGAATTTTCGCGCTTCGCCCGGATGCCGGAGCCGGAGCGGCGCCGTCACGATCTGGTCAGACTGGTGCGCGACGCGGTGGTGTTGCAGGAAAGCGGCCTGCCGGGAATCCGGATCTCGGCCGACCTGCCCGAGGGCGCGCTGATGGCCGAGATCGACGCGACGATGATTTCCCAGGCGCTCACGAACTTGATCAAGAACGCGGGCGAAGCAATTGAAACGCTGCAGGAAAAAGGTGTACCCGATGGCTATGTGCCAGAGGTCCGGGTGCGCCTGTCCGAGGATCATGGCGTCGCGATGATCACCATTGCCGACAACGGCATCGGCCTGCCCGAGGACCGCACCCGCCTGTTCGAGCCTTACGTGACGACGCGGGAGAAAGGCACAGGCCTGGGTCTTCCCATCGTCAAGAAGATCATCGAGGAACATGGCGGCACGCTGGCGCTGGTTGATGCGCCCGCCTTCGCCACCGGCGCGCGCCGGGGGGCACTGGCCGAGATCCGGCTGCCGCTCTCGGGGCACGGGACGGACGCCCCGGACGCCCCGGACACGTCGGGTGGCGGCGCCGAGCCGGACACGACAGGACAAGACCAAGAAACGGCCGGATCGGGCCGGGAAGATGAGGTGACATGACTGGGATTCTGATCGTCGACGACGAGCGCGACATCCGCGAGCTGATCTCGGACATCCTGCGCGACGAGGGGTTCGAGACCCGGCTGGCCGGCACCTCGGACGATTGCATGGCCGAGCTCAACGCCGAACCACCGGCGCTGATGATCCTCGACATCTGGCTGAAGGACAGCAAGATGGACGGGATCGACATCCTCAAGCACGTCAAGCGCGACAACCCCGACGTGCCGGTGGTGATCATCTCGGGCCACGGCAACATCGAGATTGCGGTGGCGGCGATCAAGCAGGGTGCCTACGACTTCATCGAGAAGCCGTTCAACATCGACCAGCTGATGGTGGTGGTACGCCGCGCGATGGAAACCTCGCGCCTGCGCCGCGAGAACTCGGACCTCAGGCGCCGCGATGTGACCTCCTCCGACATGGTCGGCTCGTCGCCCGCCTTCAAGGCGCTGAAGGCGCAGCTCGACAAGGTGACGCGGTCGAACGGGCGGGTGATGCTGACCGGCCCCGCGGGGGCGGGCAAGGAAGTGGCCGCGCGTTTCATACACGCGGAATCGAACCGCGCCGCGGCCCCCTTCATCACCGTCTCCTCCGCGTCGGTCGAACCCGAGCGGATGGAGGAGGTGCTGTTCGGCCGCGAAACCAGCGATCGCGGGCTGGAGAAGGGCCTTCTGGAACAGGCGCACGGCGGGGTGATCTATTTCGACGAGGTGGGCGACATGCCGCTGGGCACCCAGTCGAAGATCCTGCGCGTGCTGGTGGACCAGCAGTTCATGCGCGCGGGCGGCACCGACAAGGTGCGGGTCGACCTGCGGGTAATCTCCTCCACCACGCGCGACCTGGGCGCGGAGATCGCGGCGGGCCGCTTCCGGCAGGAGCTTTACGACCGGCTGAACGTGGTGCCGATCGCAGTCCCTTCACTCGAGGAGCGGCGCGAGGACATACCCGAGCTTGCCGCGCATTTCATCGAGATGTTCAACAAGACCCAGGGGTTGCCGCTACGCGAGGTCTCGGACGAGGCGACGGCGCTTTTGCAGACCATGCGCTGGCCGGGCAACGTGCGCCAGCTGAGGAACGTGATCGAACGCGTGCTGATCCTGGGCGAAGGCACCGGCCCGATCGAGCCGCGCGAATTGCCGGGCCAGGACGACGGGCCGAAGGACGACGGCCGGGTGATCCTGTCCGGCGGGCTGGCCACGCTGCCGTTGCGCGAGGCACGCGAATTGTTCGAACGGGAATACCTTCTGACCCAGATCAACCGCTTCGGGGGCAACATCTCGCGCACCGCGAATTTCGTGGGCATGGAGCGTTCGGCGCTGCACCGCAAGCTGAAGTCGCTGGGCGTGGTCACCACCGCCAAGGCCGGCGCCCGCGTGGCGCGGCTGGGTGAAGAGGACGACGAAGACCTCTGATCGGGCGCGGTGTGGCGATGGCGGGCCGGCGGGGGCGCTGCCCCCTGCACCCCCGGAGTATTTCGGCAAGAAAGACTGAAAGCGCGTCTTGTTTCTTTCTTGCCGAAATACTCCACGGGGGTCCGGGGGTGTGAAACCCCCGGCGCCGAAGGCGCAGGGCCGGTCGGGCATGGGGCGGCGCCCCAGATTGACCCCTGGGGCGGCTTCTGCCAATGATCGGGCCGCGAGACCAAGCAGGGAACCAGCATGAAGGTCATCATCTGTGGCGCGGGCCAGGTCGGCTGGCAGATCGCCCGGCATCTTTCGGGCGAGCGCAACGACGTGACCGTGGTCGACTCGAATGCCGACCTGGTGCGCCGGGCCACCGACACGTTGGATGTGCAGGGGGTGGCGGGGTTCGCCTCCTACCCCGACGTGCTGGAGCGGGCAGGGGCCTCGGATGCCGACATGATCATCGCGGCCACCCATTCGGACGAGGTGAACATGGTCACCTGCCAGGTGGCCCATTCGGTCTTCGACATACCGCGCAAGATCGCGCGGCTGCGGTCGCAAAGCTATCTCAACGCGATTTACGCCGATCTCTACCGTCGCGATCACCTGCCGATCGACGTGGTCATCTCGCCCGAGCGCGAGGTGGCCGACGCCGCGTTGCAGCGCCTGTCGGCGCCGGCGGCGTTCGATACGGAAAGTTTCCTCGACGGGCGGGCGCAGCTTCTGGGCATTGCGCTGGACGAGGATTGCCCGGTGCTGAACACGCCGCTCAGGCAGCTCACCGACCTCTTTTCCACCTTGCGCGCCATCGTGGTGGGGGTGCGCCGCGAGGGGACGCTGTTCGCGCCGGAGCCGGGCGATCAATTGTTCGCGGGCGACCAGATCTATGTCTTCGCCCATACCGAAGACGTGAACCGCACGATCGAGATCTTTGGCAAGGTCGCGAAGAAGCAGGAGCGGATCGTCATCATCGGCGGCGGCAACGTGGGCCTTGCCGTGGCCCGCGCGCTGGAGAACCGGGCGGACCGGGTGCGCGCCAAGATCATCGAGAAGAACCGCGCCCGGGCCGAACGGGCCGCCGATGCGCTGGAACGCACCATCGTACTCAACGGCGACGGCATGGACATGGATCTCCTGATGGAGGCCAATATCGAGCGGGCGGATGCCGTGCTGGCGGTGACCGACGACGACAAGACGAACCTCCTCGTCTCGGTCCGGGCCAAGCAGGCCGGTTGCCCGATGGCGATCGCGCTGGTCAACGATCCGACGCTGGCGCCGATGATGGGCCCCCTGGACATCGACGCCTACATCAACCCGCGCGCCACCACCGTCAGCTCGATCCTGCGCCACATCCGCCACGGCCGGGTGCGGGCGATCTATTCCATCGGCGACGCCGAGGCCGAGGTCATCGAGGCGCAGGTGCTGTCGACCTCGCCCATCGCGGGCAAGCTGGTGCGCGAGATCGACTTTCCCGAGGGCGTCCTGGTCGGTGCCGTGCTGAAGGACGACAAGGTGGTCAAGCCGCTCGGCACTCTCCGGATCGACGAGGGCGACATCATCACGCTCTTCGCCATGGCCGCCGACGTGCCCGAGGTCGAGCGCCTCCTGCAGGTCTCGGTCGACTTCTTCTGACGATGCGCCGGATCCTCGATCTGCCGCTCCTGGTGATCCTGATGGGGATCACGTCGGCGGCGATGTTCGTGCCGGCCTTCCACGGCTACATGCTGCGCGACTATTCCACCTCGCGCGCCTTCTTCTATTCCGCCGTGATGTTCATGATCCTCACGGCGGTGATCGGTATCGCCACCTCGAACTACCGGCCGCGGAACGCCGCGCGCAGCCACCTTTTCGCGCTGCTCGGCGCCTACCTCTTGCTGCCGGTGCTGATGGCCTTTCCGTTTTCCGAGGCCGTGCCAGATACCACCTTCGTCAACGCCTGGTTCGAAATGGTGTCGGATTTCACCACCACGGGCGCGACCGTCTACCAGCCGCAACGGCTGGCGCCGTCGATCCACCTGTGGCGCGGTCTCGTCGGCTGGGGCGGGGGGTTCTTCATCCTGCTGGCCGCGCTTGCCGTGCTGGCGCCGCTGAACCTCGGCGGGTTCGAGGTGATCTCGGGCGGCGCGGTGGGGCGTGGCGCGGGCGGGCAGATCACCCGCGTCGCCGACCCGTCCGAGCGGCTGGTGCGCTATGCGCTCGTGCTGTTCCCGGTCTATGGCGGCCTGACGCTGGTGCTGTGGATCGGCCTGCTGATCGCGGGGGATCACTCTCTTGTGGCGCTGATCCACGCGATGTCGACACTGGCGACCTCGGGCATCTCTCCGGTCGGCGGGATGGAGGGGGCGACCTCGGGCATCCCGGGCGAGATCCTGATCTTCATCTTCCTGTTCTTCGCGATCTCGCGCTATTCGCTGCCCGGGATCAGCCAGGTCGAGGGAAGGCGCAGCCTGTTCGCCGACCCCGAGTTCCGCATGGGCGTGACCGTGGTCGTCGTGGTCACCGCGCTGCTGTTCCTGCGCCACTGGACGGCGGTCTACGAGACGCGGACCCCCGACCACCTGCTGCAGGCGCTGCTGGCGCTCTGGGCCAGCGCCTTCACCGTGCTGTCCTTTCTGTCGACGACCGGGTTCCAGGCGATCGGCTGGGATGCGGCGCAGACCTGGTCGGGGCTGAACGCGCCGGGGCTGATCCTGGTGGGCCTTGCGCTGATGGGGGGCGGGGTGGCGACCACCGCGGGCGGGGTGAAGCTGCTCAGGATCTACGCGCTCTACAAGCATGGCCAGCGCGAGATGGAAAAGCTCGTGCACCCCAATTCGGTGGGCGGTTCCGGGGCGCTGGCCCGCCGCCTGCGGCGCGAGGGCGCCTATGTCGCGTGGATCTTCTTCATGCTCTACGGCCTGGCGGTGATCCTGGTGATGGCGCTCCTGACGCTCACGGGGATCGAATTCGAGCCCGCGCTGGTCTTTGCCGTCTCGGCGCTTTCCACCACCGGGCCGCTCGCCAGCGTCGCGACCGAAACGCCGCTCAGCTACGCCGCCCTCGGCGCCGACGCAAAGCTGATCCTTGCCGGCGCGATGATCCTTGGCCGGCTTGAAACACTCGCGATCATTGCACTTCTGGCCCCGGATTCGTGGCGCAACTGAGGCGGACGTCCCGGTTTTATCGGCGCTGGAAGGGAAGTTACCGCCCATAGGTCCGTAACGGACTGTTTTTTGGTCTGGAATCTCCGCGAATCCCACGACATACTCGGCCCGGCGAGACGACGCGACCACGCACAAGGGACGCCGGAGCAACACGCGCGAAAGAATAAAAGGCAAGAACATGGCCGCCGACAAACAAAATTTACAGGACGCCTTTCTCAATCACGTCCGCAAGAGCAAGATTCCCGTCACGATCTTCCTGATCAACGGCGTGAAGCTTCAGGGCGTGATCACCTGGTTCGACAATTTCTGCGTGCTGCTACGCCGCGATGGGCAGTCGCAGCTTGTGTACAAGCATGCGATCTCGACCATCATGCCGGGCCAGCCGATCAATCTCTACGACGGCGAAGATTGATCCTCCCGCACGGGACATCGACTTGACCCAGACCGAGACCCGCGCGCCCCACACCCGCGCCTATGTCCTTCATCCCGACATCACGTCGGAACGCCGGCGGCGCCCGGCGCAGCATTCGCTTGAGGAAGCGGTGTCGCTGGCGGCCGCGCTGCCCGAGCTGGAGCTTGCCGGCGCAGAAGTGGTGCGCCTTCCCAAGGTCGCGCCCGGCAAGCTGTTCGGTTCGGGCAAGGTCGAGGAGCTGCGCGAGCGCCTGGCCGCGGCCGAGGTCGACCTCGTCCTGGTCGACGGTCCGGTGACACCGGTGCAGCAGCGCAACCTTGAACGTGAGTGGAAGGTGAAGCTGCTCGACCGGACCGGCCTGATCCTCGAGATCTTTGCCGACCGGGCCCGGACCCGCGAGGGGGTGCTGCAGGTGGAACTTGCCGCGCTTTCCTACCAGCGCACCCGCCTCGTGCGCGCCTGGACCCACCTCGAACGCCAGCGTGGCGGCCTCGGCTTCGTCGGCGGCCCCGGCGAGACCCAGATCGAGGCCGACCGGCGGGCGATCGACGAACAGGTGACGCGGATCCGCCGCCAGCTCGGCAAAGTGGTCAAGACGCGCGAACTTCACCGCTCGGCCCGCCGCAAGGTGCCCTTTCCGATCGTCGCGCTGGTGGGCTACACGAACGCAGGAAAATCCACGCTTTTCAACCGCATGACCGGGGCCGAGGTGATGGCCAAGGACATGCTCTTCGCGACCCTCGACCCGACCATGCGCGGCGTGGTCATCCCCTCCGGGCGCAAGGTGATCCTGTCGGACACGGTGGGGTTCATCTCCGACCTGCCGACCCAGCTGGTCGCGGCCTTCCGCGCGACGCTGGAAGAGGTACTGGAGGCCGACCTGATCCTCCACGTCCGCGACATCTCGCATCCCGAGACCGAGGAACAGGCCGCCGACGTGGCCGACATCCTGCGCGCGCTCGGCGTGCGGCGCGACGTGCCGCAGATCGAGGTCTGGAACAAGATCGACCAGGTCGCGGGCCCCGCGCGCGAGGCGCTTGAGGTGCAGGCGGCCCGGACCGACGGCGTCAGGGTGATCTCGGCCCTGACCGGAGAGGGCGTGTCCGAGCTGCACGCCGATATCGAGACCGCGCTGGCCGAGGAACGGATCGAGCGTGTGGTGGATCTGCCCTTCGCCGACGGCCGCCGCCGCGCCTGGCTGCACGAGCAGGGCGTGGTGACGGCCGAGGAAGAGACGGAAGAGGGCTATCGCCTGAACGTGCGGTGGACGCCGCGTCAGGAAAAGGCGTTCCGAGAGCTCTGATATCGGGCGCCGCGGTGGGCACGCCCCCGCACCCGCCGCATCCGCGGGGGGGGCACACCCCCGCACCCCCGTGGAGTATTTTCGCCAAGATGAAATGAAGGCTTTTGCTCTTCATCTTGGTGCAAGTACTCCGGGGGGGCGGCGGCTGACCCCCGGCCGTGCGCCGGAAAGCGCAGGGCCGGGGGGGAAGCGCGCTCAGAGCTCGATCGTCTTCATCACTTCCGGCTCGATCACCTCGACGCCCGTCAGCTCCGACTTGAGGAGGTCAGCGTTCTGCTCCAGCATCGGGAAGGTTTTGTAGTGGCACGGAATGACCGTCTTGAAGTCGAAGAAGGTCTTGGCCGCGTAGGCCGCCCGCCGCATGTCCATGGTGAAGTGGCCGCCGGCGCAGAGGATGCCGATGTCGGGGTGGTGCAGGTCGTTGAAGATCTTCATGTCGGCCATCACGTCGGTGTCGCCCGAGAGGTAGATAGAATGCCCTTCGCCCTCGATGATGAAGCCGGATTCGTGGCCGGCGTAGATCGGCGGCTCACCGTCCTTGCCCGGGATCGAGGAAGAGTGCGTCGCGTTGACCATGGTCACCTTGACGCCGCCCAGGTCGACCGTGCCGCCCTTGTTCATGGCGATCACGTCGACGCCTTCCTTGGCGGCCCACCACGACATCAGGTCGGCGATGCCCACCATCTTGACGCCTTTCTCCTTCGCCACGGCCAGCGCGTCGGCCGAGTGGTCGCCGTGCCCATGGGTCACGAGGAGGTGCGTCACCCCCTCGATCGCCGCGTCGCGCTGGTCGGCGGGGAAGACCGGGCTACCGGTGAACCAGGGGTCGATCAGCAGGACCTGTCCGCCGATCTCGAGGCGAAAGCTGGCATGGCCGAGAAAGGTGAGTTTCATGGGGCGTCTCCTTTTTCTTGTGTCGGTGTTGTTTCCGGCAAGCGCTGCCCGCAACGTGGCGGCGCGCATGTGACGGGCTGAACCATAGGGCGGAGGCGCAAGAAGGAAATGGGCTGGACGACGCCAGTGGATAGCTATTGCGAGAGAACGGCGCCGGGGTTCTGGGCCGAACCTCTGAACGCGGTCACCAATCTTGCGTTTCTGGGGGTGGCGCTGTGGCTCTGGCCGCGGGTGCGGGGCGACGGCGCGTCACGGGCACTTTGTGTGATCCTCTTCGTGATCGGCCTGGGCTCGGGTCTTTTCCACACCGTGGCCGAGCGGTGGGCAGCGCTTGCCGATGTCGTGCCGATCCTTGCCTTCATCCTCGTCTACCTCTGGGCGGTGAATGCCCGGGTAATCGGCCTCGGGCGCCGGAGCGCGGTTGTGGCAGCCTTGCTTTTCCTGCCGCTCGCGGCGCTCATCGCCCGGGTCCTGGGGGCGATCGCGCCGGAGATCGGCTCTTCGGTGGGCTATGTGCCGGTGGTACTGGTGATCCTCGCCTACGCTGCGGCGCTGGCCCGGCGGGCGCCGCGCTTTGCCCGCGATCTTTGCATCGGGGCGGCGCTGCTTTCGGTCTCGATCGCGGCGCGGGCCGTGGACATGCCGCTTTGTCCACGGGTGCCGGAGGGGACGCATTTCCTGTGGCATCTGATCAACGCGGCGATGCTGGGCTGGATGATCGCCTCCTTCCGCCGCCAGATGCTTGCAGCCCTGCGCGCGCGGGGCTAAACGGGGCCGAACGCTAAAGGGGAGCTTCCCATGTCCATCGACATCGACACCGCGCGGCGGGTGGCCCACCTGGCCCGCATCCGGGTGCAGGAAGAGGACCTGCCGGCGCTGGCGGGCGAATTGTCCGGCATCCTGACCTTCATGGAACAGCTGAACGAGGTCGACGTCGATGGCGTCGAGCCGATGACCGGCGTCACGCCCATGCGCCTGAAGCGGCGCGAGGATGTCGTGACCGACGGCAACATGCAGGACAAGATCCTCAAGAACGCTCCCGATGCCCGCGAGGGCTTCTTTGCCGTGCCAAAGGTGGTCGAATGAGCGACGCATTGAACAAGATGACCATCGCCGGCGCGCGCGACGCGCTGCGCAAGGGCGAGGTGACCGCGGTTGACCTGACCATGTCGTGCATGACCGCGATGGATGCGGCGGGCGCGTTGAACGCCTTCGTCCACAAGACCCCCGACATCGCGCTGGAGCAGGCGCGGGCGGCGGATGCGCGGATCGCCTCGGGCGAGGCGCCGGCGATGTGCGGCATCCCGCTGGGGATCAAGGATCTCTTCTGCACCAAGGGCGTGCCCAGCCAGGCCGCAAGCGCGATCCTCAAAGGGTTCCGTCCAGAGTACGAATCGACCGTCACGTCGAAGCTTTTCGATGCCGGCGCCGTCATGCTGGGCAAGCTCAACATGGACGAATTCGCCATGGGCTCGTCGAACGAGACCTCGACCTACGGCAACGCGGTGAACCCGTGGCGGCGCGGCAATGACGAGACGCCGCTGACCCCCGGTGGTTCTTCCGGCGGTTCGGCGAGCGCCGTATCGGCGGACCTGTGTCTTGCCGCGACCGGCACCGACACCGGCGGCTCGATCCGCCAGCCCGCAGCCTTCACCGGCATCGTGGGGCTGAAGCCCACCTATGGGCGCTGCTCGCGCTGGGGGATCGTGGCCTTCGCCTCGTCCCTCGACCAGGCCGGGCCGATGACCAAGACGGTGCGTGACGCGGCGATCATGTTGGGCGCGATGTCGGGCGAGGACGCGAAGGATTCGACCTCGGCCCCCATTCCTGTGCCGGATTTCGAGGCCATGCTGACCGGCGACATCCGTGGCAAGACCATCGGCATTCCGCGCGAATACCGCATGGAGGGCATGCCTGAGGAGATCGAGGCGCTGTGGTCGCAGGGCGCCGAGATGCTGAAGGACGCGGGCGCCAGGATCGTCGACATCTCGCTGCCCCATACGAAATACGCGCTGCCCGCGTATTACGTGATCGCGCCGGCCGAGGCGTCTTCGAACCTCGCGCGCTACGACGGGGTGCGCTACGGCCATCGCGCGAAGCTCGCGCAGGGCGACGGCATCGTTGACATGTACGAGAAGACCCGGGCCGAGGGCTTCGGCCCCGAGGTCCAGCGCCGCGTGATGATCGGCACCTATGTGCTGTCGGCGGGCTTCTACGACGCCTATTACAACCGCGCCCGCAAGGTCCGCGCGCTGATCAAGCGCGACTTCGACGAGGTCTTCGCCGGTGGCGTCGACGCGATCCTGACGCCCGCCACCCCGTCGGCTGCCTTCGGCCTGGGCGAGATGAAGGATGCGGATCCGGTTCAGATGTACCTTAACGACGTGTTCACCGTGACGGTGAACCTGGCCGGTCTGCCGGGGATCTCGGTGCCGACGGGCATTGACCGTCAGGGCCTGCCGCTGGGGCTGCAGCTGATCGGCAAGCCCTGGGAAGAGGGTGAGCTGATGAACTTCGGCCAGGTGCTGGAAAGCGCCGCCGGCTTCGCGGAAAAGCCCGCGAAGTGGTGGTAAGCCGGGCCTCCGGCACTTCGGGGGGAGGGGGCTACCCCTCTCCCAACCACGGGCCGCGCAAGGATGGGCTTCTGCCCTCGCTGGTGGTCCTGCACTTCACCGACATGCCCAGCGCCGCCGAGGCGCGCGCCCGCCTCTGCGACCCCGAGGCCGCGGTCTCGGCCCATTGGCTTATCGCCGAGGACGGCACGACCGAGCAACTGGTCGACGAGGCGCGCCGCGCCTGGCACGCGGGGGCGGGAGAGTGGCGCGGGCAGAGCGACATCAACTCCCGCTCCATCGGTATCGAGCTTGCCAACCCCGGCAACCGTCCCTATCCGGAGCCGCAGATGGCGGCGCTTGAAGGTCTGTTGCGCGCGATCATGTCCCGTTGGGACATTCCGCCCGAGGGCGTGATCGCGCATTCCGACATGGCCCCGGGGCGCAAGGTCGACCCCGGCGCGCGGTTCGACTGGCGCCGGCTTGCACTTCAGGGGCTCTCCGTCTGGCCCGAGGTCGGGACGGGGGCGGAACAAGGCGATCCCGCGGCGTTCCTGTCGCACGCCCGGGCCTTCGGCTACCCGGAGGCGGCACCCGCCAAGATCCTCCATTCCTTCCGCCTTCGCTTTCGCCCCTGGGGACAGGGCGAGGTCGGCGCGGAAGATGCGGGCTTGGCGGAAGGGCTCGCCCGGCGTTACGGTTCTTCATGATCCCGTCGCGCAGGACGCCGACAGTGGATCGGAGGTCGACAGGAGGGATATCATGAGCTTCGTCAAGACACTGGCCACGCTGGCCGTGGGGTTTGCCGCCGCCAAGGGCGTCGAGAAGTACAATCAGATGGGCGGCATGGCGGGCCTGCAGAACATGATGGCCGGGATGTCCGGAAACGCGGGCGGCACCGGCGGCTTCGGCGGGTTCGAGCAGATGGCCGAGAAGATGTTCCCCGGCGGCGCGGCCGCGATGCAGAACATGATGGCGCAGATGCAGGGCGCTGCCTCCACTTTCCCGGGCGCGAATGCTTCGGGCGCCGCGCAGGCGGGGATGGGCGGTCTGTTCTCGGCGCTGACGGCGGGCTCGACCGCCGGGGCGGGCGCGATGGCCGGCCTCTTCGATTCGCTGGCCAAGGGCACGCCGGTCGCCCCGGTGGCCGAGGACCACGCCAAGCTGATGATCAAGACGATGATCCAGGCCGCCAAGTGCGACGGAGAGATCGACGCCGACGAGCAGGCGAAGATCATGGAGCATCTCAAGGACGCGGGCCCCGAGGAGGTGGCCTTCGTCAAGGAGCAGCTCGCCGCGCCGCTCGACATCCAGGGGCTGGCCTCCGAGGCCGATGCGACGGTCAAGACGCAGGTCTACGGCGCAGCCCTCATGGCGATCCGCGTGGACAGCCAGGCGGAAAGTGACTTCCTGTCGAACCTCGCCAACGCCCTGGGGCTCGACGAGGCCCAGGTGGCGCAGATCCACGCCGCCATGGGCGTGACCGCCTGAACCACCCCTCCCGTACCACCCGGGAACCGGGTCGCGCGCCCCGCTCGGGCCGCGCCCCGGCCTCCCCCTTTCATTGTTCCCCAAATACGCAAATTCCCTCGCAAGCCGCAGCTCCGCCGCCACCGGCGCGTGCCGCCGCCAAACCCCGCTTGACCGCGGTCCCTGCCGCGCCTAGATGGGCAGCGCGCGGATGGCCGGACGGCCGCGGTGCCCGTCACGGGTGTCGAGGAAAGTCCGGACTCCATGAGACAACGGTGCCGGGTAACGCCCGGCCGGGGCAACCCGAGGGAAAGCGCCACAGAGAACAGACCGCCCGGCATGTCCGGGTAAGGGTGAAACGGTGGGGTAAGAGCCCACCGCGGGCCTGGCAACAGGACCGGCACGGCAAGCCCCACCGGGAGCAATGCCGAATAGGGGCCCCACGCGGCAAGATCCCCGACCTAGGGGAAATCTCCGCAGGGACGTCTCAGCCCGGGGCCCGGGTTGGCAGCTAGAGCCTGTCGGTAACGGCAGGCGCAGAGGAATGGCCGTCCACGGGGGTCTTCGGACCCCCCGGACAGGATCCGGCTTACAGGCCGTCCGCGCGTTTTCGATCATGGCCCCGCCGCGCCGCGTTGTGGGCGCCCTCGTCGGGCGGCTTTCGCCGTCTCCTCGTCGCCGAAACGCCGTTGCCGAAGCCCCCTTGCGCCGCGGCGGACGATCCTTCCAGGAATTGGCGAATGACGCCGCATTGGTGGTTGACTCTGGCCCGCTCCCGGTTAAAAGGCGGGCTTCAAGGAATTCACGGGCCCGCGCCACGGAAGGCACCCGCCCGCGCTAGGAGAAAGAAAATGGCGAAGCCGACGACGATCAAGATCCGTCTGAACTCGACGGCGGGCACCGGGCACTTCTACGTGACCAAGAAGAATGCCCGCACCATGACCGAGAAGATGTCGGTCAACAAGTACGACCCGGTGGCGCGCAAGCACGTCGAGTACAAGGAAGGCAAGATCAAGTAAGATCTTCCCGGAAGTCGCGGGGCCGGTTACGATCGGCGACCCGCGCCTCCAGCCCGAGGGCCGCGCCATTGCGCGGCCTTTTGCGTTGTGGGAGGCGTGCTTTCGGTCGGGCGTCATAATGCTGGCTATGCCCCGGGACCGCACCGCTATCGTGCACTCGGCTGGCCTTAGGAAGCGCATAACGCGCATGCAGACGGCCCAGTCACGGCAGGTTCCCGAGCGTCACGGTCCCGCGAAGATGCAAGCTGCGAAGATGCAAGTCACGACCATGGCGATCTCCGGCATCGAGGCTGCAGCGCAGGCATGGGCCACACAGAGCCGTGTCGCACATCCATTGGGTCCCTCCGGCGTCCCGTCTTGCCTTGCCCGTGGGGCGGTGAGCGGATGTCGCTTGGCGGAAACGGGCTCTGGTCGGGGCGAGAACGTCGATCTCCGTGCCCGTCTCGGCGTCCACGTCGCGCGCCGCGCAACGCGCCGGTGCGATCCATGCCGCGCGGATCACCGTCCCCGGCCGGCGGCGCCGGGGGCGGGCAGGGCGCGGCACCACGACGCCGGAGTCGCCAGCTGCGGCGAGACCGGCCTTCTCCCGACCCGAGGCGCTGAGGTCGCAACATCGCCGCCAGGGCGCAGTGGCGGCCGATGTCCCGCCGCTATGCGCGGTCTGGTCCGTTGCGCCGTCTCGGCCTTTCCCTTTCCGGGCGGTGCGCTAGCTCAAGCGTCATGATGACGCCCGCGATCCGCACCGCCTCGCGCGCCGACCTCACCGCGATCGACGCGCTTCTCTCCCGCAGCTACGGCCGCCAGCTTGCCATGGCCTATCCCCCGTCGCTCGTGGTAATGGCTGTGCCGATCCTGTCGCGCGCGCAGCCCCGGCTGATCGGGTCGGGCACCTATTACGTCGCCGAGGAAGCAGGAATGATCGTCGGTGCGGGCGGCTGGACCCGGGGCGTGTTTCCGGGCTTTGCGCATGTTCGCCACGTGGTCACCGACGCCGGGCGCGGGCGTTCGGGGATCGGTCGGGCGGTTCTGGAACATGGGTTCGCAACGGCGCGGGCGGCGGGGATGACCCGCCTTGCCTGCATGGCCACGCTGAACGCCGAAGGGTTCTATGCCCGGCTCGGATTTCGCAGCCTGGGCCGGATCTCGGTTCCGCTGGGGCCGGGAATCGACTTTCCCGCCGTGCGGATGGAAAAGCGCCTGGACCGGGACTGAACCATGCGCCGGCGCGCGGCCCGGAGGTCGCGCAAGCCGGGCGGGGACGGGGCTTTTCCGCCGACGGAATTCCCCCGCCGGCGCTTCGACGCCTGACCCTATCCGAAGGCCTTTAGGCGCTTGATCAGCGCCGAGGTGTCCCAGCGGCCGCCGCCCATGCTCTGGACGTCCTTGTAGAACTGGTCGACCAGCGCCGTCACCGGCAGTGGCGCGCCCAGTTCCTCGGCAGTGGCGAGGCAAATGGCGAGGTCCTTGCGCATCCAGTCGATGGCGAAGCCGTGGTCGAACTCGTCGTCGAGCATGGTCTCGTGGCGGTTCATCATCTGCCACGATCCGGCGGCGCCCTGGCTGATCACCTCGACCACCGCGCGGCCGTCGAGGCCGGCCTTCTCGCCGAAGGCCAGCGCCTCGGAAAGCGCCTGGACGAGGCCCGCGATGCAGATCTGGTTCATCATCTTGGCGGTCTGGCCGGCGCCGGTGTCGCCGATCCGGCGGCAGACCTTGGCGTAGGCGTCGATCACCGGCTCGGCCAGCGCGTAGGTGGCCGTGTCGCCGCCGCACATCACCGAGAGCACGCCGTTTTCGGCCCCCGCCTGGCCGCCGGAAACCGGCGCGTCCACATAGCCGAAGCCCGCCTTGGTCGCGGTCTCGGCAAGTTCCCGCGTGACCTTGGCCGACACGGTGGTGTGATCCACGAAGATCGCACCTTCCTTCATGCCGGAAAACGCGCCGTCGGGGCCGGTGCAGACGTCGCGCAGATCATCGTCGTTGCCCACGCAGGCCATCACGAAATCGGCCCCCGCCGCCGCTTCAGCCGGGGTTTTCCCCAGTTTTCCGCCATGTTGGGCCACCCATTTCTCGGCCTTGGCGGTGGTGCGGTTGTAGACCGTGACCTCGTGTCCGGCGGTCCCGAGGTGTCCGGCCATCGGGTATCCCATGACACCCAGACCCAAAAATGCCACATGCGCCATGACTTCCCCCTGCTGCTGCGATGGTTTAGGTTCGGACCCCTGATACCCTCTCCCCGCCGTCAGGAACAGGACTTACATGATCACAGCCTTTCGCTGGGCTCTGCGCATCTTCACCGGGTTGGTGGTTCTCGCGCTCCTCGCCGTCGGAATCGGCTATTGGTTCCTGTCGCGCTCCCTGCCTGACTACAACGCCTCTTACGACGTTCCCGGCATCGACCAGCCTGTCGAGATCGTGCGCAACTCGAACGACGTGCCGCACATCTTCGGCAAGGACGATGCCGACGTGTTCTACGCGCTGGGATTCGTCCATGCGCAGGACCGGCTGTGGCAGATGACACTCCTGCGGCGCACGGTGCAGGGCCGCCTGTCCGAGATCTTCGGTCAGAAGACCCTGAAGACCGACAGTCTGATGCGGCGGCTCGATCTCTACGGGCTGGCGGCCAAGAGCTTCGACGCGCAGAGCGACAAGACCAAGGCGGCGCTCAAGGCCTATGCCAAGGGGGTGAACGCCTATATCGACATCGTCAACCAGCAGGCGCTGGGGCGCGGGGCGCCGGAATTCTTCCTGTTCTCCAACAAGATCGCGACCTGGCAGCCGGCGGATTCGCTGGCGATCATGAAGCTGATGGCGCTGAAGATGACCGGCGCCATGCAGCGCGAGATTCTGCGCGCGCGGGCCTCCTTGGTGCTGTCGCCGGGGCAGGTCAAGGACCTGATGCCCGACGATCCGATGAAGCCGGTGGCGGCACTGCCCGATTACGCAAGCCTGTTCCCGACCGTGGGCAAGAGCTATGCCGCGGTGAAGTTCGGCACCGGGGCGATGTCGCCCGTGGGGCCGCCGGAATTCGCCGGAGCATCGAACGCCTGGGCCGCGGCGCCGAACCGTTCCGCCGCGGGCGGGTCGCTGCTGGCGAACGATCCGCACCTCGACTTCACCGCGCCGTCGCTATGGTACCTCGCGCGGTTGCAGTTGAAGGAGGGCGGGGTGATCGGCGCGACCATCCCGGGCGTGCCGCTGGTCGTTCTTGGGCGGTCCAAGGATCTGGGCTGGGGCCTGACCACGACCTATCTCGACGATCAGGATATCCATATCGAGAAGATCAACCCCGAGAACTCGCAGCAATACCTGACGCCGCAGGGCTGGAAGGATTTCCGCACCGAACGCTCTATCGTGCGGGTGAAGGGGCAGTCGCCGGTGACCCTTACCCTGCGCTGGACCGACAACGGCCCGGTGCTGCCGGGCAACGATTTCGACCTCGCGTCGATCACGCCGGCGGGGCACGTGACCTCGCTTTCCTGGACCGCGCTGACCGACAAGGACACCTCGATGACCGCGGGGCTGGACTTGATGGAGGCGCATTCGGTGCAGGCGGGCATTGAGGCGGGCAAGCTGTTCGTGGCGCCGGCGCAGAACCTGATGCTGGCCGACAAGCACGGGATCGCGATGCAGATGATCGGCTGGATCCCGAAGCGCGATCCGCAGAACGACACCCAGGGCCGGATGCCGACGCCGGGCTGGCTGCCGCGCGACCAGTGGGACGGCCATTTCCCCTATTCCGACAACCCGAGCTTCGTGAACCCCTCGACCGGCATCCTTGGCAACACCAACAACAAGATCGTCGACCGTCCGTTCCCGCTCAACGTCACCTTCCATTGGGGCGACACGCAGCGGATCCAGCGCTGGCTGAAGCTGATGAAGGACCGCGACGTCCAGACCCGCGAAAGCTTCATCGAGGCGCAGCTGGATACCGTCAGCTTCACCGCGCGATCGCTCCTGCCGCTGATCGCGCGCAACCTGTGGTACCAGGGCGAGGACGCGCCCGACGGCACGCCCGAGGCGATGCGCCAGCAGGCGCTGAAGATGCTGGCCGACTGGAACGGCGACATGAACGAGCACATGCCGGAGCCGCTGATCTATGCCGCCTGGATGTACATGCTGCAAAAGCGGCTGGTCTCGGATGAGCTCGGGCCGCTGGCGCAGGACTTCTCGCGCCCCAACCCGGTGTTCCTGGAACGGGTGTTCCGCAACACCGACGGCGCGGCCAAATGGTGCGACATCGTGCAGAGCGCGCAGAAGGAAAGCTGCACCGACATCGCGCGGATGTCCCTCGACGATGCGCTGCTGTGGCTCAAGCAGCATTACGGACCCAAGATCGAAAGCTGGCGCTGGGGCGATGCGCACCAGGCGGTGCAGGATCATTCCGTCCTCGGGACGACGCCGATCATCCGGTATTTCGTCAACCTGCGCCAATCGGTGAGCGGCGGCGACAACACGCTGGACCGCGGGCTGACCAAGGCCTCGGGGTCGGATCCGTTCCTTGACGTGCATGGACCAAGCTACCGCGGGGTCTACGATTTCGCCGATCCCGACAGCTCCGTCTTCATCATCTCGACCGGGGAAAGCGGCCAGCCGCTGTCGCGGCACTACGACGATCTGGGCGAGCTGTGGCGCCGGGGCGAATACATCCCGATGTCGCTCGATCCGGCGCTGGCGAAGGCGGGGGCGGTGGGGATCACGCATCTGAAGCCCGAGAAGGGGCAGTAGACGGGACGGTAGATGACTTCCGCCCCCGGCCCGGTACGGGGCCCGGTATGGGGCGAAGCCACAGGGCCAGCGCCGGCCCGTTCCGGCGGGATGGCGCTTTGTCACCTTTGTGCGACGCTCGGCCGTTGGAGGCGCCTGGCCGGGCCGGGATAAGGCGCCGCCGTACAAGCAGCGCACGCGCCCTCCCTCGGGCCGGCGCAGTTCCGGCTATCACCTTGCAAGCCGAACGCGCAGCCCTGAAACGCAAGACGCCCGCGCTCTGGCGAGCACGGGCGTCGCTGCCTGGGGGGCAGATGGCTTTACGGGATGATCCGGGTGTATTTCACCCCCGCGAGCGAGGCGCCCGCGATCAGTCCCGCCTGGCCGAAGACGAGCGCGACCACCGGGGTCTGCTCCGTCGTCGTGGAAATTCCCATCGATCCGCCCTGCGTCGGCACGGCATAGACCATGTCCGCGCTGGCGACCCAGCCGTTCGACGCGCGGAAATCCGCAAGCGCCCCGGGGGTCATGAAGAACAGGACGTGGGAATATTGCTGCGCCCCGATCTGGAATCCGATCGAGGCCTTGGTGGCGGTGTAGTAATCGACCGTCGCGCCGTTGATGCGCAGCGCGCCGCGGCCAAAGGCGCCGCCGACGCCAAAGCCCGCCTCGGTCATCAGCGGCATGTAGAGAACGCCCGCAGCCTTGTGCATGAGATCCTGAACGCCGGGATAATGCGAGATCAGGAAGGCCTTGGTCGCGTCAACGCGCGCGTCGATCGTCGGTGCGCCCGGGCTACCGACACCGTTGCCGCAGGCCGCAAGCCCCAGAAGCGAACCGGAAGCGGCCAGGAAACCGCGACGGGAAGTGATCATGTCTGCCTCATGCCTCATGAAGATGGCCCGTGGAGAGCCGATATCTGGGCCTTTTAACGGCCCTTGCCACCAATCATAGGGAAAACGTCCCGCCTTGTCACCTGTCGTGTGACATGTCGGCGGGGCCTCGCGCAGAATTGCGGCACCCGGGCGCGGCGTCCGCTTCGCGACGCCGGCTTCCGGTGCGGGAAGGGCCGGCTTCAGACGCCGCCCAGTAGACGCGCGGCCGCGGGGGCGAAGTAGGTCAGCACCCCGTCGCAGCCCGCCCGCTTGAACGCCAGCAGGCTTTCCATCATCGCCTTCTCGAGGTCGATCCAGCCGTTGTCGCCCGCCCCCCGGATCATCGCGTATTCGCCCGAGACCTGGTAGGCATAGGTCGGCACCCCGAAGGCGTCCTTCACCCGGCGGCACATGTCGAGATAGGGCATCCCCGGTTTGACCATCACCATATCCGCACCCTCGGACAGATCGCGCTCGACCAGCCGCAGCGCCTCGTCGGAATTGCCTGGGTTCATCTGGTAGGTCTTCTTGTCGCCGCCGGCCAGCGCCGCCGACGCCCCCACGGCATCGCGGAACGGGCCGTAGAAGGCGCTGGCATACTTGGCCGAATAGCTCAGGATCGTCACGTTGCGATGACCCGCCGCCTCCAGCGCGTCGCGCATCGCGCCGATCCGCCCGTCCATCATGTCCGACGGCCCGAGGATGTCGGCGCCCGCATCCGCCTGCGCGATCGCCATCTTCACCAGCGCCTCGACCGTCTCGTCGTTGACGATCTCGCCGCCGACGACATAGCCGTCGTGGCCGTTGATGTTGTAGGGGTCGAGCGCGATGTCGGTCATGATCGCCAGCTCGGGCACCGCGGCCTTGATCGCGCGGATCGCCCGGTTCGAGATGTTGTCCGGGCTCCAGGCCAGGGCGCAATCCTCGGTCCGCGCCTCCATCCCGGTATAGGGAAAGATGCAGATCGCCGGAATCCCGAGGCCTTGCGCCATCTTCGCCGCCTCGACCGCGCGGTCGACCGACAGACGGTTCACCCCGGGCATCGAGGGGATCGGTTCTTCCACGCCTTCGCCTTCACGCACGAAGATCGGCCAGATCAGGTCCTTGACCGACAGGCGGTTCTCCTGCGTCAGGTCGCGCAGGGCGGCACTGGCGCGGGTGCGGCGGAAACGGGTCGTGGGATACGGGGCCTGAGAGGATAGGCGGGGGGTGGGGCGCATCGGAGGCCTCCAGTCTGACATGCAACACACCGGGGATTTACATGGATCCGCCGGCACCTCAAGGGTAGGAATTGCCGCGCCCCGGGGCTAGTGTCTCGCGACATCCTAGCCAAGGCCCCGGCGTGCACCCGACTTTCCCATTTACCGAGCTGATCGATTTCCGGTCTTTTTCCAATCTTTGGTACTGGATCGCGCTTGCCGTGCTCTGGTCGACCTCCAGCCACTGGGTGCTTGGCGTGCCCTACGACATGATCATGCGTGCCAAGCGGCATGGGGGGCAGGCGCAGCGCGACCTCGAGACGATGGTGCGGATCAACGTCGCGCGCATCCTGCACATTGCCCGTGTGGCGGGGATCTGGCTGATCGGGGTGACGGCCTTCGCGCTGACCACGCTGGCGGTGCTGGGCTTCGGCTACCGGATCGAATTCGCGCAGGCGCTGTTGCTGCTGGCCGGGCCGATGGCGATCGTCGGCGCGCTGTCGATCCGCAACGCGGCCCGGATCGAGGCGGGAGAATCCGAGGGCGAGGCGCTGCAGCGCCGGCTGCACCGCCATCGCCTTGCGGTGCAGGCATTGGGGATCGTCGCGATCTTCGTGACCGCAATGTGGGGCATGTACCAGAACATCAGCCTGGGCGTTCTGATCCGCTGAACGGTATGCCGAGTGCCGAGTGCGCCCCGACGACGCTCCGACGGCGCCCCGATGGCGGCCCGGCTGCACGCGGATGACGCAGGCCCCGCGCGCCGAGCTGCCACGGTTGGCCGGCGGCCGATTGGCGCGGCGGGCCCGGCAAGGCGCCGATCCCCATTGACACCGGCTGAGGGGGCGGTAGGTCAGCGATCATGACGACGCATCTGACACTGGGCGGGGCGCCCGAAGGCCACGACGCGAAGCTGATGCTTGGCGAGCTGGCGAAACATGGCCCGGTGATCCATGTCGCGCGCGACGACAAGCGGCTGGAGGCCACGCGCGCCGCGCTGGCGTTCTACGACCCCTCGGTCCCCGTCCTCGTGCTGCCTGCCTGGGATTGCCTGCCCTATGACCGGGTCTCGCCCGCGGCCGAGGTGTCGGCGGCGCGGATGGCGACGCTGGCCGCGCTGGCCCATGGCGTTCCCGGGCCCTTTGTCCTGCTGACCACGCTGGGTGCCGCGACGCAGAAGATGCCGGCGGCCGAAGTGCTGCGCGCGGCCTCGTTCTCGGCCCGCGTCGGCGGCCGGGTGGACGAGGCGGCACTGCGCGATTTCCTCGTGCGGATGGGGTTTTCCCAGACCTCGACGGTCAGCGAGCCGGGCGACTACGCGATCCGCGGCGGCATCATCGACATCTATCCGCCGGGTCAGGGCGGTCCGGTGCGGCTCGACCTTTTCGGCGACGTGCTGGACGGCGCGCGCAGGTTCGATCCGGCGACGCAGCGCACGACCGAAAAGCTCAAGGTGGTGGAGCTGGCACCGGTGTCAGAGGTGATCCTAGACGAGGCCGCGATCACCCGGTTCCGGCAGAACTACCGCCTCGAATTCGGCGCGGCCGGTACCGACGATCCGCTTTATGAATCGATCAGCGCCGGGCGCAAGCAGGCGGGGGCGGAACATTGGCTGCCGTTCTTCCACGAACGGCTGGAGACGCTGTTCGACTATCTTCCCGGCGCGTCGGTGATGCTGGACGATCAGGTCACCCCCGCGCGGCTGTCGCGCTGGGAAGGCATCGCCGATCAGTACGAGGCCCGGCGCGAGGCGATGAGCGCCAAGGGCCGGATGGACAGCGTCTACAAGCCCTTGCCGCCCGGCACGCTCTATCTCGACGACGCCGCGTGGGAGGCCGCGTTGGGCGACCGCCGGGTGATCCAGCTCAACCCGCTGGGGCAGAGCCCTGGGCCGGGTGTGCTGGACGCGGGCGGGCGCATCGGGCGCAATTTCGCCCCTGAACGCCAGCAGGAAAACATTAATCTTTTCGAGGCTTTGGCCGCGCATGTGAAAGTGCGCCGGAAGGACGGCGCCGTCGTCATCTCCTCTTATTCGGATGGCGCGCGCGAGCGTCTGAAGGGACTGATCGAGGACGAGGGGCTGGAAGGCGCGACCGAGATCGAGGACGCGCGGGGGATCCGGGACAAGGGCCTTCACCTTGCGGTCTGGGCGCTGGAACACGGGTTCGAGGCGCCGGGGCTGACGGTCATCGCCGAGCAGGACGTCCTGGGCGACCGGCTGATCCGGGGCGCCAAGAAACGTCGCAAGGCCGAGAACTTCCTGACCGAACACCAGAGCCTGTCGCCCGGGGATCTGGTCGTCCATGTCGAACATGGCGTGGGGCGCTTCACCGGGCTGGAAACCATCACCGCCCTCGGCGCGCCGCACGAATGCATCGCGCTGGAATATGCCGAGGCCGCAAGGCTTTACCTGCCGGTCGAGAACATCGAACTGCTGTCGCGCTACGGCCATGAGGAGGGCCTTCTCGACAAGCTGGGCGGTGGTGCCTGGCAGGCCAAGAAAGCCCGCCTGAAGGAACGCATTCGCGAGATGGCCGACCGCCTGATCCGGATCGCGGCGGAGCGTCACCTGCGCCACGCGCCCGTGCTGGAGGCCCCCCATCACGCGTGGGAGGCTTTCTCGGCGCGGTTTCCCTATCAGGAGACGGACGACCAGCTTTCGGCCATCGCCGACGTGATGGAGGATCTGACCCGCGGCATGCCGATGGATCGCCTTGTCGTGGGCGACGTGGGGTTCGGGAAGACCGAAGTGGCGATGCGGGCGGCCTTTGCCGCGGCGATGACCGGCATGCAGGTCGCGGTGATCGCCCCGACCACCCTGCTGGCGCGCCAGCATTACAAGAGCTTTGCCGAACGCATGCGGGGTTTTCCGCTGGAGGTGCGGCAACTTTCGCGCTTCGTTTCCGCCAAAGAGGCCGCGAAGACGCGCGAGGGTCTGGCCGACGGTACGGTGGATATCGTGATCGGCACCCATGCGCTTTTGGCCAAGGGGGTGAAGATCAAGAACCTCGGCCTGATGGTGATCGACGAGGAGCAGCATTTCGGTGTCAGCCACAAGGAACGGCTGAAGGAGATGCGAACGGACGTTCACGTCCTCACGCTGACCGCGACGCCGATCCCGCGCACGCTGCAGCTTTCCCTTACCGGCGTTCGGGACCTGTCGATCATCGGCACGCCGCCGGTCGACCGTCTGGCGATCCGCACCTACGTGTCGGAATTCGACAGTGTCACCCTGCGCGAGGCGCTCTTGCGCGAACATTTCCGCGGCGGGCAGTCGTTCTTTGTCGTGCCGCGGATCTCGGACCTGCCGGAGATCGAGGAATTCCTGCGCGAACAGGTGCCCGAGGTCAGCTATGTCGTGGCCCATGGCCAGATGGCCGCGGGCGATCTGGACGAGCGGATGAATGCCTTCTACGACGGGAAGTACGACGTTCTGCTATCGACGACGATCGTGGAAAGCGGCCTCGACATCCCGACCGCCAACACGATGATCGTGCACCGCGCCGACCGGTTCGGCCTGTCGCAGCTCTACCAGATCCGCGGCCGCGTGGGCCGATCGAAGACCCGGGCCTATTGCTTCCTGACGACGAAACCGCGCGCGCCGCTGACCGATCAGGCGATGAAGCGGCTGCGCCTTCTGGGCTCTCTCGACAGTCTCGGGGCTGGGTTCTCGCTGGCGTCGCAGGATCTCGACCTGCGCGGCGCGGGCAATATCCTTGGCGAGGAGCAGTCGGGGCATATCTCGGAAGTGGGGTACGAGCTTTACCAGCACATGCTGGAGGAGACGATCGCCAAGATCCGCTCGGGCGAACTGGAGGGGCTGTCGGCACCCGACGATCAATGGGCGCCGCAGATCAACCTGGGCGTGCCGGTGCTGATTCCCGAGGAATATGTGCCCGATCTGGACGTTCGGCTGGGCCTCTATCGTCGTCTCTCTGGACTGACGACCAAGGTGGAGCTGGAGGGGTTCGCCGCCGAGTTGATCGACCGCTTCGGCACGCTGCCGAAGGAGGTTAACACGCTTCTCCTGATCGTGCGGATCAAGGCGCTGTGCAAACGCGCCGGGATCGCGCGGCTGGATGGTGGGCCGAAGGGGGCGACCTTGCAGTTCCACCAGGACAAGTTCGCCAACCCCGCGGGGCTGGTGGAATTCCTGCAGGCGCAGAATGGCCTCGCCAAGGTCAAGGACAACAAGGTGGTGATCCGGCGCGACTGGGGATCTGACGCGGACAAGATCCGCGGTGCCTTCGCCATCGCCCGCGACCTGGCCGAGAAGGTGCCGGGCAAGGCGGGCAGCGCGAAGAAGAAGGCCAAGGCCGGCTAGGCAAGGGCGGCCGTCTGCCCCCCGGTCTGCCCCCTTTGCCCCCTGAGGATATTTCCGCTCAGAAGAAGATGGGGGGCAGGTCGCTTTCGGCTCAGGTCGCTTTCGGCATCGTCTTCATCAGGCTGAAGGCGAGGACGACGAGGACGGTGATCGAGGCCATCAGAGGCACCGGGGTGCCGTTGAAGGCAAGGCCGATCGGGGCGGCGATCAGCACCGCGATCACGGTGGAGACCGAGCCCACGACCGAGGCCGCCATGCCGGCGATATGGCCCATCGGTTCCAGCGCCAGCGCGTTGAGGTTGCCCATGACAAGGCCCATCATCAGGAAGACGCCGGTGATCCAGAGGAAGAACACCGGGAAGGCCAGCGCGTCGGGCAGGATGCCGGAGGCGAAGAGCAGGGTCATCGTGGCCGAGCTGACGATCTGGCAGGCCAGCGTCGTCGTCACCATCCAGCGCATGCCCAGCCGCACCACGAGCCGGGCGTTCACGAAGCCGCCGGCGCCAGACAGGATCGCCGTCAGCGCGAACCAGTAGGGGAAGCTGTCGCGCAGGCCGAAGGTCGTGTCGTAGATCTGCTGCACCGAGGAGATCGTGGCGAAGAGCGAGGCGAAGATCAGCGTCTGCACCGCGATCGAGGTGCAGACGACGCGGTTCGAGAGGACCTCGCGCGCGCCGGAGAAGAGCTTGCCCGCGCGAAGTGGCCGGCGGTCGGCGGGTTCCAGCGTCTCGGCCCGACGCAGGGCGAGCCAGAGGGCCGCGATCGCCGAGAAGGTGATGAACGCGCCGAAGATGCCGCGCCAGCCGAAGGCCGCGATGATGCCGGTGGACAGCGCCGGCGCGATTGCCGGGACGGTGGTGAAGATCATCATGGCGAAGGACATGATCCGCGCCATCTGCCGCCCGGTGTGAAGGTCGCGCACCAGCGCCAGGGCCACCACGCGCGGCGCGGCGGCGCCGAGGCCCTGCAGCATCCGCGCCGCGATCATCAGGTCGAGCGATTGCGCGATCGAGGCAAGCGCCGCCCCGAGCATGTAGAGCGCGACCCCGCCGAGGATCGTCCGCTTGCGCCCCAGCGCGTCCGACAGCGGCCCGGCGAAGAAGGTGCCGGCGCCCATGCCGAAGACGAAGGCGGTCAGGATCAGCTGGGCACGGTTCTCGTCGCCCGGCGTCAATTCCTGCGCGATCTCGGGAAGCGCGGGCAGCATCGAGTCGATCGAGAAGGCGACGGTCGCGAACAGCATCGCGATCATCGCGATGAATTCGGGCAATGGCTGGTCCGGGCGCGGCGCCCGGGCGGGGATCGTGCAATCGGTCATGCGTCGGGTCCGTCGGAGGAGGAGGTGGGAGCTTGGCCCGCGATCTCGTCGATCACCTGCTGCCAGAGGGCGACCGGCTGTGCGCCCGGCAGGACATGCTGGTTGGCCAGGATGAAGGTGGGGACCGCGTCGATCCCGCGTTCGCGGGCATGGGCGTCGCGGGCGCGGATCGCGTCGCGGTCGGCGTCGCCCTCCAGCAGGCGCAGGGTGGCGGCGGCGTCCATGCCAAGGGCCCCCGCGATGGTGGCGAGCGTGACCGGGTCGCCGATGTCACGCCCCTCGCGGAAATAGGCGCGGTGCAGGGCGCCGGCCATCAGCGTCTGCTTGCCCTCGATCCCGGCCCAATGGGTCAGGCGGTGGGCGTCGAGCGTGTTGGGCGTGCGGGCGATTGCGTCGAAGTCGATGTCGACCCCGGCGGCGCGGGCGGCCTCGGCGATCTTGCCATAGACCATCCGGGCCCTCTCGGGGCCGCCGAATTTCTTTTCGAGATAGCGCTGCCGGTCCATCCCCTTCGCGGGCATGTCGGGGTTGAGCTGGAACGGGTGCCATTCGATCCGGAACGGGTGATCCGGCCGGCTTTCCAGCGCGCGGTCGAGCAGGGTCTTGCCGATGTAGCACCAGGGGCAGACCGGATCCCAGAAGATGTCGAGCGGGATCATGCGGTTTCTCCGTTCTGCGGTGCGGTCATCCGGGCCTCGTAGGCCAGGCGCAATGCCCGGCGGGATAGTTTGTTGTTCGGCCCCCGCGGGAGCACGTCGTGGTGCAGGTACAGCCGCGGCTGCTTGTAGCGCGCGAGATGTGCGGCGGCATGGGCGGCAAGCGCCGCCTCGTCCTGCGCGTCGCCGGTGTAGAACAGCGCAATCACCGAGGTGTCGGCCTTCACCGTCACCTCGACCGCCGCGCAATCTGTGATGCCGGGGCAATGGGCCATGGCGTGTTCGACCTCCAGCGGCGAGACGCGGTAGCCGCCGGCGTTCATCATGTCGTCGCCGCGCCCGAGGTAGGTCACCGCGTTCGCCGCATCCATCGCCACGGTGTCGCCGGTCAGGA
Source organism: Acidimangrovimonas sediminis (assembly GCF_002871005.1). Classification (GTDB taxonomy): domain Bacteria; phylum Pseudomonadota; class Alphaproteobacteria; order Rhodobacterales; family Rhodobacteraceae; genus Acidimangrovimonas; species Acidimangrovimonas sediminis. The sequence goes on along the minus strand of NZ_PHSN01000004.1, from coordinate 341,380 downwards.
ACCACTCGCCCGACATCTTCTGCGCGGTCTCCTCCTCGGCCCCAAGATAGCCGAGGAACAGACCCGGGTCGCGGCGCGAGATGGCAAGGATCCCGGCCTCGCCGCGCGCGACGGGCTGGCCATCGTCGCCCAGCACTGCGATGCGGCGACCGGGCTGGGGAAAGCCCGAGGCCCCCTCGGGCGCGGGGTGGCCCGGCGCGGCGGAGATGAAGGTGGAGCATTCCGACATGCCAAGCGCCTCGTGCACCTCCGTGCCGGTGGCATTTTCCCAGCCATGGCGGATCGTTGCGGGGAGTTTCTCACCTGCCGAGAGGCCATGGCGCAGGCGCGGCAGGTCAAACTTTGCGTGATGCCTTAGCATCTGCCTGTAAACGCCGGGAGCAGCGGCAAAAATCGTCGCGTCGTAGCGTTTCAGGAGGAGCGGGAGCTGGCGCGGCTCGGTCCCCGCGGCGGGGATAAGCGCGGTGGCGCCCATGGCCCAGGGATCCATCAGCCCGGTGCCGAGCGTGTAGGTCCAGTTGAAGGCGCCGGCATGCAGTAGCCGGTCAAAGGGCTGGAGGTCGTACCAGCCGCGGTACATCATCCGGCGGGCCCAGACCGCGCGGTGGGCATGCATCACCGCGCGGGGCCGGCCGGAGGAGCCGGAGGTGTAGATGATGTAGGCAAGCCGGTCCGGGTCGCCCATCGCATAGTCGCAGGGCGCGGTGGCGCGGAGCGCCGTCAGCGCGGCGCCGGACAGGACCGGGCAGTCCGGGGCTTCGGGCAAGCTCACGCCATCGGAGGCGGCGATCAGCGCGGGGCGGATCTCCGCGCCGATTGCGGTCACCTCGGGCACGGTCAACTGCGACGAGGTCGGCACCGGGATCAGCCCGGCGGCGATGGCGCCGAGGTAGACGATCGGGAAATCGACCGAGTTGGACAGCCGCAGCAGCACCCGGTCGCCGGGGCTCAGCCCCAGCGCGCGCAGCCCGGCCCCGGTTCCGCGCACGGCGTCGGTGAGAGCGGCGTAGCTCCAGCGTTCGGCGCCGGTTGCGCCGACGACCTGCAGCGCGATCTTCTCGGGCGTGGCCAGCCCCGCCGCCAGCACATAGGCCGCGAGGTTGAAGGCGGCAGGCGCCGGTTCCGGCGCGCCCTGATCGAAGAGAGACAGCATCTGATCCGGTTACGCGCTGGTCGCGGTACTTGCAAGGTGCCGTGAGGCGCGGCGGGCGGCCCGCGGTGGCGTGCAGTGCGAGGTGGGCGGAGTGCGAGGCGGGGCGCTACAGGTCGGACTTCACCAGCCGTAGCGCCGGGCGCCGGGTTTGCGGGGTCGCGCCGCCCTGACGGACGCCGTTGGTTGCGCCACCGGGTGTACCAGTGGATCTACCATCTGGAGTGGCGGTGGGCGCCTCACTGCGGCCGGTGGCGGGCGCGGGCGCCGGATCGGCAATGTAGCGCGGCATCTCGGCCTCGGCGAAGCCCTTGGACCGAAGCCGGTCGGGCAGGGCGGGCGCCTTGGCCGGGGCCGGGCGGGGGCCGGCCGGGCTGGTTGCCTCGTACGCCACCTCGTGCACCGCGCCCAGTGTCATGCGGCGCGGCGCCCGGCCGATGGTGCCCGCCGTCACCAGGCAGCCCAGCACCAGCGGGTTGTCGCCCCGGTCGTTGGCCAGCGGCAGCAGCAGAAGTTCCCCGACAAGCTCCGGCCGGCCCAGCCCCTTGGCCGCGGTCAGCCGGATCGTCGTGCGCACGCCGCCCTGGAATACCCGCTCCAGCGCCCGCGAGAACCGCTCGCGGCCCTCGGGCAGGATCATCGTGGTCAGCGGCATGCCCCGCACTTCCATCCCCATGAGGTCGTTGAGGGTCATGCCCGACAGGCGGAACCGCCCGATCCCCTCGGCCAGCCGTTCGGCCAGGAAGACCCGGTCGAGCGCGGCCTCGATCCCGCGGGGGTCGACCTCGGCCCGGAGCGGTGCCGGACGACCGCCGCGCAGTGCCTCCCAATAGGCGATGACCTGCTGGATGAGCGGATCGTGCCGCATCTTGCGATACTCCCCCAGCGCGATCACCGCGCCGGTTCGCTGGTTTCCGTTCCGCATGGCCCTGCTCTCCGTCACACACCCTTGCGCGGCTGCCACGGACCGCCGGTCGCCCCGTCGCGGGCGTCCGGGCGGCTGGTCCGCGGATTGTCGACCGGGTCACGCTCTGTTAACCCTAGTCCCGCAATGATTACCCAAGCGTTAACATACACCTTGGGGACGGCAGCGGGGGGAGAAAGTTACAAAATGGTAAACGGCGGATGATCGTCTCCATGACGGGTTTCGCCTCGGCCCGGGGGCAGGGTGCGGGGGCCAGCTGGAGCTGGGACATACGCGGGGTGAACGGCAAGGGGCTGGATCTGCGCCTGCGCCTGCCCGAGGGCATCGAGGGCCTGGAACAGGCCGTCCGGGGAGAACTGACCCGGAGGCTGGGCCGCGGCAATGTCAGCGTCGCGCTGAAACTGACGCGCGAGGCGGGTAGCGAGGGGCTGCGGATCAACCCCGCCGCGCTTGGCGCCGCGCTGGACGCGCTGGCGGAGGTCGAGGCGGCGGCGCGCGAACGCGGGGTCGTGCTGACGCCGCCCGGGGCGGCCGAGGTGCTGGGCCTGCGCGGCGTGACCGAGACCGGCGCGCCGGAGGAGGCCGACACCCGGCCCCTGCTGGCCGCCGTGATGGCCGATTTCGCGATGGCGCTCGACGCGTTCGAGGCGATGCGACGCGCCGAGGGGGCGGCCCTGGCCGGTGTCGTGCGCACCCAGATCGACAGGATTGCGGCGCTTGCCGCCGAGGCACGCGACCTGGCCGAGGCGCGGCGCGATCAGGTGGCGCGGACCCTGCGCGAGAACCTGGCCAGGGTGATGGAGGGCGCGGCCGGCGCCGATCCGGACCGCGTGGCGCAGGAACTCGCGCTGCTGGCGGTGAAAGCCGACGTTACGGAAGAGCTCGACCGGCTCGACACCCACGTCGCCCAGGCCCGCGCGCATCTGGAGAAGGGCGGGCAGGTGGGCCGCAAGCTCGACTTCCTGATGCAGGAGTTCAACCGCGAGGCCAACACGCTGTGCTCGAAGTCGCAGAATGCCGCGCTGACCAGGGTCGGGCTTGACCTGAAACTCGTGATCGACCAGATGCGCGAGCAGATTCAGAACGTGGAGTAGCGGATGGTGGCGCGGCGTGGCCTGTTGGTGATCCTGTCCTCGCCCTCCGGGGCGGGAAAGTCTACGCTGGCGCGGCGGCTGATGGCGTGGGATCCGTCGATGTCCTTCTCGGTCTCCGCCACGACCCGGGCACCCCGTCCCGGAGAGGTGGACGGGCGCGAGTATTTCTTTCGTACCCATGACGCCTTCGCGAAGATGGTGGCCGACGACGAGATGCTCGAACATGCCGAGGTCTTCGGCAACAGCTACGGCACCCCGCGCGGCCCGGTGGCCGAGCGGCTGGCCGCGGGCCAGGACGTGATCCTCGATATCGACTGGCAGGGCGGGCAGCAGGTCAAGAACTCCGGCCTCGCGCGCGACGTGGTGTCGATCTTCATCCTGCCGCCCTCGATCGCGGCGCTCGAGGCGCGACTGCGCACCCGCGCCCAGGACAGCGACGAGGTGATCGCGGGCCGGATGGCCAAGTCGCTCTCCGAGATCAGCCATTGGGCGGAATACGATTACGTCGTGATCAACCGCGAGCTTGACGCGGCCGAGGAGGAACTGCGTACCATCCTGCGGGCCGAGCGGATGCGGCGCGACCGCCAGCCCGGCCTGACGGATTTCGTGCGCACCCTGAACGAGGAGTTCGAAGCCAGATGATCTATGCGCTCGACGGGATCGCGCCGCAGCTGCCCGGAAACGGCGACTTCTGGGTCGCGCCGGATGCCAACCTGATCGGCAAGGTCGTCCTGCACGAGGGGGCCTCGGTCTGGTTCGGCTCGACGCTGCGCGGCGATAACGAGCAGATCGTCGTCGGGGCCGGCTCGAACGTGCAGGAGGATTGCGTCTTCCACACCGACATGGGCTATCCCCTGACCATCGGCACCGATTGCACCATCGGCCACAAGGTGATGCTGCACGGCTGCACCATCGGCGACGGGTCGCTGATCGGCATGGGGGCGATCGTGCTGAACGGCGCGAAGATCGGCCGCGGCTGCCTGATCGGGGCTGGCGCGCTGATCACCGAGGGCAAGGAAATCCCCGACGGATCGCTGGTCATGGGGGCGCCGGGCAAGGTGGTGCGCACGCTCGACGACACCGCGCGGCAGGGTCTTATCGGCTCCGCCAGGCATTACCAGGACAACATGCGCCGCTTCCGCGACGGCCTGAAACCCGTCTGACGCGCCCGCGCGGGTCTCCGCACGCGCCCCTTTCCCTTCATCCTGGCGAAAATACTCCGGGGGACCGGGGGCTGGCCCCCGGCCTTGCTTCGGGCCTGGCTCTGAACCTCACTTCGGCCCCCCGACCTGCCCGATACGATCCGGCTTGCCGCCGCCCCGGCGCCGTGCCACCAAGCGGACGACATCACGGAGATTTCACCATGACCGACCGCAAGCCGCTCGAGACGCTCGTCCGCCGCAATCCCTGGCCCCAGGGGGTCAGCTATCCGGTGGCCACGCCGCTGCAACCCTCGGTCGTCTATGCCTCGGAAAGCCCCGACGCGCTGGATGCGCAATACGGCGGCCAGACGCACGGCTACACCTACGCGCGCGAGGGGCATCCGAATGCCGACGTGCTGGCCCGGCGGATCGACCTTCTGGAAGGTGCCGAGGGCGGGCTTATCCTCGGGTCGGGCATGGCGGCGGTGACTGCGGTGCTGCTCGGGCTTCTGGGGGCGGGCGATCACGTGGTCGCGGGCGACCAGCTGTATGGACGCTCGCTCAGGCTGATGACGCAGGACCTGTCGCGCTTCGGCATCGGCACCGCGCTGTTCGATTCCACCGACGCCTCCACCCTCGAGGCCGTGCTGCGCCCCGAGACCAGGATGGTGATGGTCGAGGTGGTGTCGAACCCGACCCTCCGGGTCGCCGACATGGAGGGGATCGCCGCGCTCTGCAAGGCGCGTGGGATCCTGCTGGTGGTCGACAACACCTTCGCCACGCCGCGCGGCTACCGTCCCTTCGACCATGGCGCGGATATCGTGATCCACTCCGTGACGAAGCTGCTGGCGGGCCATTCCGACGCGACGCTGGGCTATGTCGCGGTGCGCGACCCGGCGCTGCGCAAGCCGGTCTACGATTTCGCCGTGACCACGGGCATGACGCCCAGCCCGTTCGATTGCTGGCTGGCCGAGCGCGGGATCATGAGCTTCAACCTGCGCTACGACCGGGCGGAACAGAATGCCCGGGCGCTGGCCGATGCGCTGGCGGGGCAGCCGGGGCTGGCGCGGGTGATCTATCCCACGCGCCCCGATCACCCCGATCACAACCGCGCCATCGGCCTGCTGGGCGAACGCGGCGGCAACATGCTGTCGTTCGAGGTCAAGGGCGGCCGCGCGGCGGCGAATGCGCTGGTCCGGGCGATGCCCGACGTGGCCTTTGCGCCGACGCTGGGCGACATTGGCACCACGCTGTCGCATCCCAATTCCTCGTCGCACCGCAACGTGCCGCAGGCCGACCGCGAGAAGGTGGGGATCTCCGAGGGGTTCTTCCGTATCTCGGTCGGGGTCGAGGAGGTCGAGCTGCTGATCCGCGACTTCACCGCGGGGATCGCCGCCGCCCATGCCGCCGCCGATGCCGCCGCGGAAGGCGCCGCCTGACCCCGGCCCCTGATTGGTGCCCGACTCGGCCCTGAGATGCGCGGGGCCGGGCGGGCCTCAGCCGAGGATCTCGATCTCCACGTCGATCGCGTCGCTGAGGCGGGCAGCCTCTTCGCGCAGTTCCTCGGCCAGCAGGTGGACGGCGGGCAGCCGCGGCGCATGGACCCGCAGCACCCCGTGCCATCCGGCCTCGGCCAGCTGAGCCAGCACGTCGAGCGCGTCGAAGCCGTGGCCGATCAGCGGCGTCGCCACGATCTCGGGCCGGACCCGGGCCAGCAGGCCGGGCCCGAGCGCGGCGAAGTGGGCCTCGTGACCCGGGCTTGCCGCCCGTGCTTCGCCGGAGGGCGGTGCCGGGCCGGGATCGGCATCTGTCGTCTCTGCGCCGGGGGGTGTTGGCGCAGCGGTCGGGTCAGTGTTTGGGCCAGTGACTGGAGCGGTGTCGGGCGCGGAAGGCGCGGGCAGCGGCGGCCCGAGCGTCAGGATGATCGGCATGGTTCCTCTTTGGTCTCGTGTTCGCCCGCACAAGCAGGAAGCACAACCTAGAGGTGTTCGGCACAGGTGCAACCCCATGCGCGACGGAGTGCCGAGCGCGGTTTACTTGCGCCGCCGTCTCGCGCAGTTTGGCGCCGCCGGTATCGGAGGGCGGGGATGCGATCAGAGCTTGTGAAATCCGTGGTGGCGGGGGTGCCGCTGCCGCTGATCCTGATCGCCGCGGACGAGCGAATCGCAGCCGCGAACGCGGCGGCCGAGGCGCTTTACGGCAATGCGATCGTCGGGCGCCACCACATCACGGTGATGCGCGCGCCCAGCCTTCTGGACGCGATCGAGGGCACCCAGCGCCTCGGCCAGCCGGGCAAGGCGCGCATCACGGTGTCGCTGCCCGGCGGGCGCGAGACGACCTGGCGGGTGCTGACCGCGCCGCTGGCCGACGGCGGCGTGCTGGTCAGCTTCGAGGACACCACCGACCTGGAGCACGCGGGCCAGATGCGGCGCGACTTCGTGGCCAACGTCAGCCACGAGCTGCGCACACCGCTGACCGCGCTTCTGGGCTTCATCGAGACGCTGAAGGGCGCGGCCAGAGACGACCCCGCGGCCCGCGCCCGGTTCCTGACGATCATGGAGCGCGAGGCCGGGCGGATGAACCGGCTGGTGAGCGATCTTCTGTCGCTCAGCCGGGTCGAGGCGGAGGAGCGGGTGCGCCCCTCGTCGCGGATCGACATCGCGCAGCGCGTGGCCTCGGCCGTGAACACGCTGCGGCCGATGGCCGAGGCGGTGGGGGTGGCGATCGAGATCGACGACCCCGAGGGCGGCCCGGCCGAGGTGCTGGCCGACGCCGACCAGATGGCGCAGGTCTTCACCAACCTGATCGAGAACGCGGTGAAATATGGCGCCGGCGGGGGGGTGGTCACCGTGAAGATCCGGCGCGAGGCGCGCAACACCGGGCTGCGCGGCCCCGCCGTGCGGATCGAGGTGATCGACCGGGGCGAGGGGATCGACGCGGTGCACATCCCGCGCCTGACCGAACGGTTCTATCGCGTCGACAGCCACCGCTCGCGCGAGCAGGGGGGGACGGGCCTCGGCCTCGCCATCGTCAAGCACATCGTCAATCGCCACCGCGGCCGGTTCCGCATCGATTCGACGCTGGGCGAGGGCAGCCGCTTCACCGTCCTGCTCCCCGCGGCCTGAGGCCCGCGCTCTTATCGGCGCCCCATCCCCGGCGCCGCATCCCCGACGCGCCGCACGGGCGGCGCGAGGCCGGGCTGATCGTGACATGGGCATGCTCGTCCGGCGTTCTTAGGGGCGGCAATCTGCGCAGATCACGGCGTGTCACGAAACCGTTAAAAAAGTGTCGCAAAAGCATTGCTGCCGGTGCCTAGACCGCCTCACGAGGATATCACGAATGCGTGAGTCCGAATGGAGCCATTCAGGAGCGACTTCATGTCCCATCTCAGCCTTACCATGACCGCCGCCGCGCTCGCGCTGACTGCCGGTGCCGCCACCGCGCGCGATCAGATCCAGATCGCCGGCTCGTCCACCGTCCTGCCCTATGCCACGATCGTCGCCGAATCCTTCGGCGAGAACACCGACTTCCCGACCCCGGTGGTGGAATCGGGCGGCTCTTCGGCCGGCCTCAAGAAGTTCTGCGAAGGCGTGGGCGAGAACACGATCGACATCGCCAACGCCTCGCGCCTGATCAAGACATCCGAGATCGAGACCTGTGCCAAGAACGGCGTGACCGACATCATGTACGTCCGCATCGGCTATGACGGGATCGTCTTCGCCAGCGAAATCGACGGCAACAAGTTCGCCTTCACCCCGGCCGATTGGTACAAGGCGCTGGCCGCCAAGGTCGTCAAGGACGGCAAGCTGGTCGAGAATACCGTGGCCGATTGGCACGCCGTGAACGCCGACCTGCCGACGCAGGAGATCATGGCCTTCGTCCCGGGCACCAAGCACGGCACCCGCGAGGTGTTCGAGGTCAAGGTGATCGAACAGGGTTGCGAAGACTCGGGTGCCAAGGCCGAGATGGAAAAGATGGGGATGGACAAGAAGGCCGTCGCCAAGGCCTGCACGGAACTGCGCACCGACGGCAAGTCGGTCGACATCGACGGCGACTATACCGAGACGCTGGCGCGGATCGGTTCGAACAAGAACGGGATCGGCGTCTTCGGCCTGTCGTTCTACGAGAACAACACCGACAAGCTTCAGGTCGCGACCATGGGCGGCGTCGTGCCCTCGACCGAGAGCATCGCGTCGGGCGAGTACCCGGTGTCGCGCCCGCTGCAGTTCTACGTGAAGAAGGCCCATATCGGCGTCGTTCCGGGCCTGAAGGAATACGTGGCCTTCTTCGTCTCGGACGAGGTTGCCGGTCCCGACGGGCCGCTGGCGCAATACGGCCTCGTGTCCGACCCGGAGCTGGCCAAGACCCAGGCCGCGGTCGAGGACGAGACCACGATGGCGACGGACTGAGCCAGCCGCGATCCTTCGGCGCGGGGCCGACCCCGCGCCGATCCCTTTCCCGACCGAGAGGCCAGAATGCCAGCCCCCTGGATCTTCCTGATCGTCCTCGCGCTTGCGGCGGCCGGTTACCTTGCCGGACGTCTGCGGGCGCTGGCCGTCGTTGGTGGCGACATCCGCCGGCTGCATTCGCTGCCCGGCTACTATGGCTGGCAGGCGGCGATGCTGGCGGCCCTGCCCGCGCTTCTGGTGATGGGGCTGTGGCTGCTGATCCAGCCCGTAGTGGTGGAAAGCCGCGTCGAGGGGATGATCCCGGAGGCGGCGCAAGGCGCCTCGCTCAGCCTCGTCATGACCGATGTGCGGCGCGTGGCCGAGGGTCTGGACCTTGCGGTGTCGACGGGCGTGATGAGTGCGGCCGAGGCCACGGGGCTGAGCGCCGACGGCACGATCCGCGCGACGCTGGGCAAGCTGGGCGTGGCCCTGGGAAGCGGCGTGACGCCCGAGGTGCTGGCCGCGGCCAAGGCGCTGCGCACGGCCGAGGCCACGGGACGCGGCGCGATGGCCGCGGTCGTGCTGGTGCTGGCGCTGGCCGGCGTGGCCTATGCTCTCTGGCGCATCCGGGCCGAGTACCGCGCCCGCAACGTCGTCGAGGCCGGGGTTCGGGGGCTTCTCCTGCTCGCCTCGACCATCGCGATCCTGACCACTGCGGGGATCGTGCTGTCGATGCTGTTCGAGACCCGCCATTTCTTCGCGCAATACCCGTGGTGGAAATTCTTCTTCGGCGCCACGTGGTCGCCGAACTTCCGCGGCGGGTCGGACCTGGGCATCCTGCCGCTGCTGTGGGGGACGCTCTACATCTCGTTCATCGCGCTGGTGGTCTCGGTCCCGATCGGGCTGTTTGCCGCGGTCTACATGTCGGAATATGCCGGCAGAAAGTTCCGCATGGTGGCGAAACCCGCGATCGAGATCCTCGCGGGCATCCCCACCATCGTCTACGGCCTCTTCGCGCTCATAACCGTGGGTCCGCTGCTGCGCGACTACTTCGCACAGCCCCTGGGCCTTGGCGCGTCGGGCTCGTCGGTGATGACGGCGGGGCTGGTGATGGGGGTCATGCTGATCCCCTTCGTCTCCTCGCTTTCGGACGACATCATCAACGCGGTGCCGCAAAGCCTGCGCGACGGCTCTCTGGGCCTCGGCGCCACGCGGTCGGAAACCATCCGGCAGGTGGTACTGCCCGCCGCGCTGCCCGGGATCGTCGGCGCGGTGCTGCTTGCGGCCTCGCGCGCCATCGGCGAGACGATGATCGTGGTGCTGGGGGCAGGGGCGGCGGCCAAGCTGGACCTCAACCCGTTCGAGGCGATGACCACCGTCACGGTGAAGATCGTCAGCCAGCTGACCGGCGACACCGATTTCGCAGCCCCCGAGACGCTGGTGGCCTTTGCCCTGGGCCTCACGCTCTTCGTCCTGACGCTGGGCCTCAATGTGCTGGCGCTGTGGATCGTGCGCCGCTACCGGGAGCAATACGAATGACGGACGTGATCGCAGAGCGCCCCGCGAAACCCTCGTTGCTGACGCTCGACGCCCGCACCCGTCGGCGCAACGCGGCCGAGGCGCGGTTCCGGGCCTATGGCCTTGCCGCTGTGATGGCGGGGATCGTGGCGCTGGTGGTGCTGCTCGCCTCGGTTCTGGGCAATGGCCTCGGCGCCTTCACCCAGACACGGGTGACGTTGCAGGTGGAGCTTCCGGCGGCAAAGCTCGACAAGTCCGGCACCCGCGACATCGAGGTGATGAAGAAGGCGACGACGCTGACCTACGGGCCGCTGATCACCGCCGCGCTGAGTGCCGCGATCAAGGACAGGGGGATTGTGGTCGAGGGGCTGTCGAAGAAGGACCTGAGCGGCTTCCTGTCGAAGGAATCCGCGGCACAGCTGCGCGACCGGGTGCTGGCGGATCCGCGGCTGGTGGGCGCCGCCGTGACGCAAAGCTTCCTCGTGAACGGCCGGATCGACGGCTACGAGAAGGGCCGCGTGACGATGCAAAGCGCCGAGAAGGATTCCAACGTCTCGCCCGCGCAGCTGCATCTTGCGGATGCGCTGGAGACGGCGGGGATCCTGCACACCGGCTTCAACCGCGATTTCGTGACCGCGCCCGACGCCTCGGACCAGCGGCCCGAGGCCGCGGGGCTGGGCGTGGCCATCCTCGGCTCGGCCTACATGATGCTGATCGTGCTGATCCTCAGCCTGCCGATCGGTGTTGCGACGGCGATCTACCTTGAGGAATTCGCGCCGCAGAACCGCTGGACCGACCTGATCGAGGTGAATATCTCGAACCTTGCCGCCGTGCCCTCCATCGTGTTCGGCATCCTCGGCCTCGCGATCTTCATCAACTTCGCGGGCCTGCCGCAATCGGCGCCCATCGTCGGCGGCCTCGTCCTGACCCTGATGACCCTGCCCACGATCATCATCGCCACCCGCGCCGCGCTGAAGGCCGTGCCGCCCTCGATCCGCGACGCGGCGCTCGGCATCGGCGCCTCGAAGATCCAGGCGATCTTTCACCACGTCCTGCCGCTGGCGATGCCCGGCATCATGACCGGCGCGATCATCGGGCTGGCGCAGGCGCTGGGGGAGACCGCGCCGCTTCTGCTGATCGGCATGGTGGCCTTCGTGCGCGACTACCCGGGCGCGCCGCCGGAAGGGTTCTTCGACCCGTCCTCGGCGCTGCCCGTGCAGGTCTTCAACTGGACACAGCGCGCCGATCCCGCTTTTGTGGAACGCGCCTCGGGGGCGATCATCGTCCTCCTCGTGTTCCTCGTTATCATGAACACGGCCGCGATCCTGATCCGCCGCCGGTTCGAACGCCGCTGGTAAGGGGGCCCCAATGAACGACATGCGACTGGAAGAGCGGATCGTGCAGAACGACAAGATCAAGATCGACGCGCAGGACGTGCAGGTGTTCTACGGCGACAACCACGCCATCAAGGATGTCAGCGTGGCGATCGAGGACAAGACCGTCACCGCCTTCATCGGCCCGTCGGGCTGCGGCAAGTCGACCTTCCTGCGCTGCCTCAACCGAATGAACGACACCGTTGCCGGCTGCCGGGTCGAAGGCAGGATCACCCTCGACGGCGAGGATATCTACGACAAGCGCGTCGACCCGGTGCAGCTGCGCGCCCGGGTGGGCATGGTGTTTCAGAAGCCGAACCCGTTTCCCAAGTCGATCTACGACAACGTGGCCTACGGGCCGAAGATCCACGGCCTCGTCCGCGGCAAGGCCGAGATGGACGAGGTGGTCGAAAGCGCGCTGAAGCGCGCGGCGCTGTGGAAAGAGGTCAAGGACCGGCTGCAGGCGCCCGGCACGGGCCTGTCGGGCGGCCAGCAGCAGCGCCTGTGCATCGCCCGCGCCATCGCCACCGCGCCCGAGGTCCTGCTGATGGATGAGCCCGCCTCGGCCCTCGACCCGATCGCCACGGCCCAGATCGAGGAGTTGATCGACGAGCTGAGAACCCGTTTTGCTGTCGTAATTGTGACCCACTCCATGCAACAAGCAGCACGAGTGTCACAAAAGACGGCATTTTTCCATCTAGGGAACTTGGTAGAATACGGCGAGACCGGCCAGATCTTCACCACGCCCAGGGATCCGCGCACGGAAAGCTACATCACGGGCCGGATCGGCTGATCGGCAAAGGGGCAGCCGGACCGCCCGCAAGGAACAGGACAGGACCATGGAAACGACCCATATCGCCGCCGCCTTCGATCGCGACCTCGAAGCGATCCAGGCGATGATCATGAAGATGGGCGGCCTCGTCGAGACCGCCATCCTCGACGCCGCCCGCGCCTTGGAAACCCGCGACGAGGAGCTGGCCGACAAGGTGCGCGCCAACGACCGGCTGATCGACGCGCTCGACCAGCAGGTCACGGAAGAGGCCGCCCGCGTCATCGCTCTGCGCGCCCCGACCGCGTCGGACCTGCGCACCGTGCTTTCGGTGATGAAGATCTCCTCCTCGCTGGAACGCGTCGGCGATTACGCCAAGAATCTCGCCAAGCGCTCCACCGTGCTCAGCCAGATGTCGCCGGTCGAGGGCGCCAGCGGCGCGATCCGCCGGATGGCGAAGGAGGTCGAGCTGATGCTGAAGGACGCACTCGACAGCTACATCCAGCGCGACGTGGAACTGGCGCAGGACGTGCGCCAGCGCGACCACGACGTCGACCAGATGTACAACGCGCTGTTCCGCGAGTTCCTGACCCACATGATGGAGGACCCGCGCAACATCACCGCCTGCATGCACCTCCACTTCATCGCCAAGAACATCGAACGCATGGGCGACCACGCCACCACCATCGCCGAGCAGGTGATCTACCTCGTCACCGGCAAACTGCCCGAGGATGTGCGGCCCAAGGCCGACAAGACCTCGCTCACCGGCGAGGGGGAGTTCTGATGGCGGGCGAGGCGCCGACCGTCCTGGTGGTCGAGGACGAGCCCGCCCAGCGCGAGGTTCTGGCCTACAACCTCGAGGCCGAGGGCTTCCGTGTCGCCCGTGCCGAGACCGGGGATGAGGCGCTGATGCTGGTGGCCGAAGAGGCGCCGGACATCGTGGTGCTCGACTGGATGCTGCCCGGCGTCTCGGGGATCGAGGTCTGCCGCCAGCTGAAGACCCGGCCCGACACGCGCGCGATTCCGATCATCATGCTCTCGGCCCGCTCGGAAGAGGTGGATCGCGTCCGCGGTCTGGAAACCGGTGCCGACGATTACGTCGTGAAACCCTATTCCGTGGTCGAGATGATGGCCCGTGTGCGGGCCCAACTCCGCCGCGTCCGCCCCTCGACGGTGGGCGCAGTGCTGGAATTCGAGGACATCAAGCTCGACAGCGAAAGCCACCGCGTCTACCGCGGCCCCGACGTCCTGAAACTCGGGCCCACGGAATTCCGCCTGCTCGCCACCTTCATGGAAAAGCCGGGCCGGGTCTGGAGCCGCGAACAGCTCCTCGACCGCGTCTGGGGCCGCGACATCTACGTCGATACGCGCACCGTCGACGTCCACATCGGTCGCCTGCGCAAGGCGCTCTGCCAGAAGGGCGGAGAGGATCCGGTGCGCACCGTTCGCGGCGCCGGCTACGCCCTGGGCTAGGGACCGGCGGGGGCGCTGCCCCCTGCACCCCCGGGATATTTGAGAGCAGAAAGGGAAGAGGGTCTGTCTTCTTCTGAGCGGAAATATCCCACGGGGGTGCGGGGGTGTGAAACCCCCGCGGATGCGGTGGGTGCGGGGGTGTGAAACCACCGCTGACCTTTCATTCCGGCGCTGTCTTCAGGGTTTACTTGCCGCGCCAGATCCAGCCGCCGCCGAGCACGCGCGTGCTGTCGGGGGCGTAGAAGACGCAGGCCTGACCCGGGCTCACGCCTTCCTCGGGGGTGAGCAGTTCCACCTGCGCCTCGGTGGCCGAGACCGGGCGGATCACTGCCGGGCGCGGCGGGCGGGTGGAGCGGACCTTGACCGACACCTCCCATTCCGGGCGTGCCGTGAGCGGCTCGTCGCCCAGCCAGTTGATCTCGCGCACCGGGACGATGCGGGTGGAGAGCGCCTCTTTCGGGCCGACGACCACCCGGCGTGCCTCGGGGTCGAGCTTCACCACGTAGAGCGGGTCTGCGAGGCCGCCGATGCCCAGGCCCCGGCGCTGCCCGATGGTGTAGTGGATGACGCCGCGGTGTTCGCCCAGGACGTTACCTTCCATGTCGACGATCTCGCCCGGGTCGGCGGCGCCGGGGCGCAGCTTCTCGATCACCGAGGCATAATTGCCGTTCGGCACGAAGCAGATGTCCTGGCTGTCGGGCTTGTCCGCCACCGGCAGGCCGTATTTCGCCGCCAGCGCCCGGGTTTCGGCCTTCGACGCCAGGTGGCCCAGCGGAAAGCGCAGGTAGGAGAGCTGTTCCGGCGTGGTCGAGAACAGGAAATAGCTCTGATCGCGGTTCGCATCCGCCGCCGAGTGCAGTTCCGGCCCGCTCTCGCCCATCATCCGTTGGATGTAATGGCCGGTCGCCATGCAATCGGCCTCCAGATCCTTGGCCGTCTCCAGCAGGTCGCGGAACTTCACCCGCTCGTTGCAGCGGATGCAGGGCACGGGGGTTGCGCCGGCAAGGTAGGCATCGGCGAATTCGTCGATCACCGCCTCCCGGAAGGTGTTCTCGTAATCCAGCACGTAATGCGGAAAGCCCATTGCCTCGGCCACGCGGCGCGCGTCGTGGATGTCGCGGCCGGCGCAGCAGGCGCCCTTCTTGGCCAGTGCGGCCCCGTGGTCGTAAAGCTGCAGCGTGACGCCCACCACGTCATAGCCTTCCTCGGCCAGCATCGCCGCCACGACGGAGCTGTCGACGCCGCCCGACATGGCGACCACCACGCGGGTCTCGGCCGGGGGCTTGGGGAAGCCCAGCGAGTTCAGACCAGTCTTTGCATCGAGTGCCATTGCAGCGGCCTTTCGCCGTGTGTCGGAGGAGGTGCGCAGGAATATAGGAAAATGCCCCGCATCCTCAACCCCTCGCTTCACCGCTCCTTAAGGGCGCGGTGCCAATCTTGCGCACCGGAAGACGAGGGAAAACCCATGTACCTGAAGAAAGTCGACGGCCCGCGGCAGGTGACGCTGCCCGATGGGACCATCCTCAGCCGGGCCGACCTGCCGCCTGCCGACACCCGCCGCTGGGTTGCCAGCCGCAAGGTGATCGTGGTGCGCGCCGTGGCCTACGGGCTGATCCCGCGGCGCGAGGCGCTGGAACGCTACGCGCTGTCGGAGGAGGAGTTCGACAGCTGGTGCGCCGCGGTGGACACCCATGGCGAAGCCGCTCTCAAGGTCACCTCCCTGCAAAAATATCGACAACTTTAAGTTGTCGTTGGGCGAATTTCTGTCAGAGTAACCAGTGATTAACCATTTGCCGTGAAAGCTGTTAACGAAGACGAGTTCATTGCGGAGAGTTTGTAATGCGGATCCTGCTGGTTGAGGACGACCCCACCACCTCGCGCAGCATCGAACTGATGCTGACCCACGCCAATCTCAACGTCTATTGTACCGACCTGGGAGAAGAGGGCGTCGATCTTGCCAAGCTTTACGATTACGACCTGATCCTGCTGGATCTGAACCTGCCCGACATGTCCGGGCACGAGGTGCTGCGCCAGCTGCGACTGGCCAAGATCGAGACGCCGATCCTCATTCTGTCGGGCGACGACGCGACGGAAAGCAAGATCAAGGGCTTCGGCTTCGGCGCCGATGATTACCTGACCAAGCCGTTCCACCGCGAGGAACTGGTGGCGCGGATCCACGCGATCATCCGCCGGTCCAAGGGGCATGCGCAATCGGTGATCCGCACCGGCAAGGTGACCGTGAACCTCGACGCCAAGACCGTCGACGCCGAGGGCAAGGCGGTGCATCTGACCGGCAAGGAATACCAGATGTTCGAACTGCTCTCGCTGCGGAAGGGGACGACCCTGACCAAGGAGATGTTCCTCAATCACCTCTACGGCGGCATGGACGAGCCAGAGTTGAAGATCATCGACGTCTTCATCTGCAAGTTGCGCAAGAAGCTGTCGGAGGCGACGGGCGGCGACAATTACATCGAGACGGTCTGGGGGCGCGGCTACGTCCTGCGCGATCCGGCACCGGCCTCCGGCAGCGCGCCACGCCTTGCCATGGGGGCCTGAGCCCACGAGCCCGAGCCTACGGGCCGGGGGGCGCCCCGTCGCAGGGGGCGAAATCCGTCGCTGGCGGCTTTCGCCGCTGGACCTCGACCGGGCCGGCACCTATCACTTCCCTCGTTCGGAGATGCGGGAGTGACGGCAATGCAGGCGGCTGAGGTGAAGGTCGGGGATCTGACGCGCGAGGAGGCGGAGGCGGAACTTGCCCGCCTCGCACGGAAGATCGCGGACGCGAACCAAGCCTACCATGCCGAGGATGCGCCCGAGATCAGCGATGCGGACTTTGACGCGCTGAAACGGCGCAACGCCGAGATCGAGGCGCGCTTTCCCGAACTCAAGCGCAGCGACAGCCCGTCGGAACAGGTGGGTGCGGCGCCGTCGGAAGGCTTTGCCAAGGTCCGGCACCGGGTCCGCATGCTCTCGCTTGCCAATGCCTTCGAGGATGACGACATCCGCGATTTCGACGGGCGGGTGCGCAGCTTCCTCAACCTCGGGGCAAAGGCGGCCCTGGCCTTCACGGCGGAACCCAAGATCGACGGGCTGTCGCTGTCGCTCCGCTATGAAAAGGGCGTTCTGGTCGAGGCCGCGACCCGCGGCGACGGTGCGGAGGGCGAGAATGTCACCGCCAACGCCCGAACCATCGACGACATTCCCCAGCGGCTTGAGGGCGCACCCGACGTGCTGGAAGTGCGGGGCGAGGTCTATATGAGTCACGCCGATTTCGCCGCGCTGAACGAACGGCAGGCGGCGGCGGGCGCCAAGACCTTCGCCAACCCGCGCAATGCCGCGGCCGGATCCCTGCGCCAGCTCGACCCGAAGATCACCGCGGGGCGTCCGCTGAAATTCTTCGCCTATGCCTGGGGGGAACTCTCCGACCCGCTGGCCGACACCCAGATCGGCGCGATCGAACGGCTCTCGGACCTCGGGTTTTCGACCAACCCGCTGACCACGCTCTGCGACGGCCCGGCCGAGATGCTTGACACCTACCGCGCGATCGAGGCCGGGCGTGTCGATCTCGGCTATGACATCGACGGCGTGGTCTACAAGGTGAACGACCTGTCGCTTCAGGCGCGCCTCGGGTTTCGCGCGACGACGCCCCGCTGGGCGATCGCGCACAAATTTCCTGCCGAACTCGCCTGGACCCGCCTGGAAAAGATCGAGATCCAGGTCGGCCGCACCGGGGCGCTCAGCCCTGTCGCGAGGCTGCAACCGGTAACCGTGGGCGGCGTCGTCGTCTCGAACGCGACGCTGCATAACGAGGATTACATCGCCGGTCGCGATTCCAAGGGTGCACCGATACGCCCCGACGCCGAGGGCCGCGGCAAGGATATCCGGATCGGCGACTGGGTGCAGGTCTACCGCGCCGGTGACGTGATCCCCAAGGTGGCCGATGTCGACCTTTCACGCCGCCCCGAGGGCACCGCCCCCTACCGCTTTCCCGACACCTGCCCCGAATGCGGCTCCGACGCGATCCGGGAAGAGGGGGATTCCGTCCGGCGCTGCTCGGGCGGTCTGATCTGCCCGGCTCAAGCCATGGAAAAGCTGAAACATTTCGTCTCGCGCGCGGCCTTCGACATCGAGGGGCTGGGGGCGAAACAGATCGAGGCGTTCTTTCACGACGACCTTCTTCCGATCCGCGAGCCGGCCGACATCTTCACCCTGGCCCGGCGTGACGAGGAGAACGGCCTGCGCCGCCTGAAGAATCGCGACGGTTGGGGCGAGACCTCGGCCGCCAATCTCTTCCGCGCGATCGAGGAACGCCGGCGCATTCCGCTCAACCGATTGATCTTCGCCCTCGGCATTCGCCACGTGGGCGAGGTCGCGGCGCAGGACCTGGCGCGCCACTTCGGTACCTGGGCCGCGCTGATCGACGCGATCGACACCGCTTTTCCGGCCGAGGAACGCCATCGGAAGGCGGAGGAGGCCGTTCTGGCGGAACGCCAGGCGGCGGAGGACGTGGGCCGCCGCGCCCGGATCAAGGAATCCCGCGATGCGGTCTGGGAGGCGGACCCCGCCCTTCCGCAGGCGGCCCGCGACGCATGGGCCGACCTGATCGGCATCGACGGGGTGGGCGCCACGCTGGCCGTCTCGCTGATCTCGGCCTTCCACCAGAAGGCCGAGCGCGCCTCGATCGACAGGCTCGTAGCCCATCTGACGATCGAGGAGGTCGCCCGCCCGCAGACCGAGGGCAGCCCCGTCGCCGGCAAGACCCTCGTGTTCACCGGCAGCCTGGAAAAGATGACGCGGGCCGAGGCCAAGGCCCGGGCCGAGGCGCTCGGGGCCAAGGTGGCGGGGTCGGTCTCGGCCAAGACCGATCTGCTGATCGCGGGCCCCGGCGCGGGTTCGAAGGCTGCGAAGGCCGCCGAGCTGGGCGTCGAGACGATCGACGAGGATGCCTGGCTCGCCCTGATCGAGGGGCACTAGGTGGCCGGGCGGCCCGAGATCCTGTTCCCGCTCTTCGCCGGGATCGAGACACTGCCGGGCATCGGCCCCAAGGTGGCCGAGGCGCTGACGGGCCTGGCCGTGGAACGCCCCCGCGACCTGTTGTTCACGCTGCCCCATACCGGCATCGACCGCCGCCGTCGCGACACGATCCGGGGGGCTACGCTGCCCGGGGTCGTCACGGTCGAGGTGACGATCGGCGCGCATCTGCCGCCGCGCAGCCGGGGGCGGCCCTACCGGGTGAATGTCGACGACGGGCAGGTCGAATTCCAGCTGGTGTTCTTTCACGGCCGTGGCGACTACCTGCAGAAGATCCTGCCGACCGGCCAGCGGCGCATCGTCTCGGGCCGGGTGGAGCTGTTCGACGGCATCGGTCAGATGGCCCATCCCGACCATATTCTCCCGGTCGAGCAGGAGGGAGAGCTGCCGCTCTACGAACCGGTCTATCCGCTGACCGCCGGGGTGACGCAGAAGACGATGGCCCGGGCCGCGGCCGGCGCGCTGGACCGTGCGCCGGAGCTGGAGGAATGGATCGACCCTGCGCTCAAGGAGCGCGAGGGCTGGCCCGACTGGCACGACGCGCTGGCCGCAGTGCACGCGCCGCAAAGCGCGGCCGACATCTCGCCCTCGGCCCCGGCGCGCCAGCGTCTGGCCTATGATGAGCTTCTGGCGCATCAGCTGACCCTCGCGCTTGCCCGGCTGAGCCTGCGGCGCGGCAAGGGGCGGCCCAGCAAGGGCACCGGCGCGTTGCAGGACAAGGTGCTGAAATCGCTTCCCTATTCCGCCACCGGCGCGCAGCGGCGCTGCATCGACGAGATCGCCGCCGACATGGCGGGCACGCAGCGCATGAACCGGCTGCTGCAGGGTGACGTCGGCGCGGGCAAGACCCTGGTCGCCTTCCTTGCGCTGCTGGTCGCGGTGGAGGCGGGCGGGCAGGGCGTGATGATGGCGCCGACCGAGATCCTGGCGCGCCAGCACCTCGAAAGCCTGCGCCCGTTGGCCGAGGCGGCGGGGGTGCGGCTGGAGCTGCTGACCGGGCGCGACAAGGGCGTCGAGCGGGCTGCGAAGCTCGGCGCGCTGGCCTCGGGCGAGATCGCGGTGCTGGTGGGTACCCATGCGGTGTTCCAGAAGGACGTGCATTTCGCCGATCTGCGGCTGGCGGTGATCGACGAACAGCACCGCTTCGGCGTGGCGCAGCGGATGGAGCTGGGCGCCAAGGGCGAACACGCCGACGTCCTGGTGATGACGGCGACGCCGATCCCGCGCTCGCTCAGCCTTGCGCAATATGGCGACATGGATATCTCGGTGCTCGACGAAAAGCCGCCCGGGCGGACGCCGGTGACCACCGCGCTCGTCTCCTCCGGGCGGATGGACGAGGTGGTCGATCATCTGCGCCGCGCGGTCGAGGAGGGGCGGCAGGCCTATTGGGTCTGCCCGCTGGTCGACGAGAGCGAGGTAAGCGATCTGACCGCCGCCGAGGATCGGTTCCGCCACCTTCGTGCGACCCTTGGCGAGGGGGTCGTGGGCCTTGTCCATGGCCAGATGCCGCCCGCCGACAAGGACAGGGCGATGGCCGATTTCGTTGCCGCGCGCACCCGGGTTCTGGTCGCCACCACGGTGATCGAGGTGGGGGTGAACGTTCCGAATGCGTCGATCATGGTCATCGAACAGGCCGAGACCTTCGGCCTGGCCCAGCTGCACCAGCTGCGCGGGCGGGTCGGGCGCGGCGCGGCGGCCTCCACCTGCCTCTTGATGTACCGCCCGCCGCTGGGCGAGAGCGGCGCGCGCAGGTTGCAGGTTCTGCGCGACACCGAAGACGGTTTTCGCATTGCCGAGGAAGACCTGGCGATGCGCGGCGCGGGCGACCTGATCGGGACGGCGCAGTCCGGGCTGCCCCGGTTCCGTATTGCCGATCTGGAACGGCAGTCCGCGCTGATGGCGATCGCGCAATCCGACGCACGTCGGCTGCTGGCAGACGACCCGACGCTGGAAAGCGCCCGCGGCAAGGCGGCGCGCGTTCTCCTCTGGTTGATGGAGCAGGACCGGGCGATCCGCCTGATTTCAGTAGGTTAGCGGTGTTCTCCTCGCGCGGTTTCCTTTTGTTCTCAAATGTTCTCTAAAAGTTCTTTACAGACCGTTAAGGATGTGAGAACAAAGTGGCAACAGAGAACAGGAGAACCCCATGTTTGACGATCTCAAGGATATCATTGCCCGCCAGGCGCCGACGCTGGTTCAGGATCTGGCCGGGATCACGGCACTGGGGTTCATGCTGATGGCGGGGCTCGTTCTGCCGTCGCTGTTCTGATCTGCCATTCCATCTGCCCGCGATCTTGCGCGCCGGGCGGCCCGCATCACATCCCCAATGTATGCCCGGGTCCTGCCTGACCGACTGATGGACATTCCCCATGTCCCGGCCGTCCGGCGAATGCGCAAGATCCCGACTGCCGCCGCCTTCCCCCGGGAAGCGCGGCGGTTTTTTTATGCCGGGCGGGCAGGGGCGTCAAAACCCGTAGGCGATGCGCAGCCCGCCCCAGTGGCGGCCGTTCACGGTGATCGGGGCAGAGACGTCCTTCATCACCACGAAATTTCCACCGCCCATGTCCCGGCGATAGACCTGCAACAGGAACGGCGCGGCGGAGCGCCCGGCCTTGAGGCCCACACGGTCGTCGAAGATGCGGCGGTTGCGGCAATGTGTGGCGTTCCAAACCGGATCGTCGCCCTGCGGATGCGAGAACTTCCTGTTGTGGGTCGGCAGGTACCCGTTGCGATCGACCGCGGCGCAGAAGATCACCCTGGGGTCCAGGTCGAGCACCGGCTCCTGCAGCGCGGGAAGGTGGCGGTCGGTGAAGGCGGTGAAGGCGGTGCGGACCTGCGCGGGGTCGCTGCCGGGGATCGGGCGATAATCGTCGGAAAACAGGTCGGCTGCCGGGATCTCGCCCCGTGCGATCGCCGCTTCGAACAGGGTGGCGATCTCGGCCGCGGTGGCGCGGGCCGTCTCGATGAACAGGGTCTCGGCGGTGACGCCGCCCAGCCGCGCGGTCTGCTGCACCAGCGCCTCGCTTCGGTCGAGAAGGCTGTTGGTGCTGGCATGGGCGGTCGCGATCCGGGCCGCGGTTTCGCCCGCGGCGGTGTCGATCCGCTCGAACGCGGGAAGAAACGCCTCGACCACGCCGCTCTGCGCCTCGGACCGGGCGGCGATGCCGGCCGCGGCCTCGGCGCTGCGGCGCACGCTGTCGGCCATGTCGCCCAGGGCGCGGTCGGTCTTGTCCGCCTCGGTCAGTACGGCGCCGGCTTCCTGCGCCACACCGGCGGATTCGCCGCGCATGCCGCCGATCTGGTCGCGCAGGCTGCCAAGGTTGCCGGTGATCGCCTCCGCCGCGGCGGCGGTGTTGTTGGCAAGGCGCCCGATCTCTTCGGCGACGACGCCGAAGCCCAAGCCGTAGACGCCGGCGCGCGCGGCCTCTATCTTGGCGTTGATCGCCAGCATGCGCACCTGGCGCGCGATCTCGGCGATCTGCTGGTTCGAGGCACCGAGATTGTCCAGCTCCTCCCCCACGCCCTCCATCCGGCCGGCCAGCCCCGCGACCCATTCCGAGATCGTCCGGCTGCGGCCCGCGCTGGCCTGCAGGAGCGCGATGGAATCCTGCACCACGCCGCGCGCCTGGTCCGAAGTTTCCGCCAGCGTCGCGGCGTCGCGGCCCATGGCGCCGGTACTGTCGCGCAGCTGGGCGACCTGCGCGCGCATCTGGCGCAGCGCCGCGATCTGCGCGTCCGCCTCGGCATCGACGCGGTCGAGCGCGCCGCCGATCTCGACGATGTCGCGGCCAAGCTGCGTCGCGGTCAGCGCCACGCCGTCCATCTCCCCCCGCGCCGCCAGGGGGGCGGAGGGCGGAACGGTCTGCTGAAGGGAGAGGGCAGGCTGGGCGAGGGCAGTCTGGGAGAGCGCCATTGAGGGGCCTTGTGAAATCGCGTTACCCCGCGACCCTAGGGGCGGCCCCTTAAGAAACGGTTAGGCACAGGCCGCTTTCTCGGCCTGTTCCATCGCCTCGGCGGTCGCCTCAAGGGCCAGCATGATCGAGGCGTGGCGGTTCTTGTAGTCGCGCGCAGGTAGCAGCACCTCGAGCCCGTCGAACGGCGCATCGGGCACCGGCCCGTCTTCCTTGAGCATGGCGCGAAGCTGGTCGCGCGCGGTCTCGACCTCGGCGCGGGTGCGGCCGAGCACGTGGGCGCCGACGACGGAGGCCGAGGCCTGGCCCAGGGCGCAGGCCTTCACGTCCTGCGCGAAGCGGCTGATCCGCCCGTCCTCGACGTCGAGGTCCACGGTGACGGTCGATCCGCAGAGCGGTGAGCGGCGCTTGACGCTGGCCATGGGCGCGTCGAGCCGCCCGGTCAGCGGAATGTCCGAGGCCAGTTCGAGGATCCGGCCCGAGTAGAGTTTGACGAGATCGGTATCGCTGCTCATGAAGCTCCCCGCGGCTTTCCTATTGGTGGGTCTCCCCTTAGATAGTCCTGCATGCACGGTTTGGAAAGGAAGCCCGATGTTCGACCCCGCGACCCTGTCCTATGACGCGAACGGCCTGATTCCCGCCATCGCGCAGGATCATGCGACCGGCGAGGTCCTGATGATGGCCTGGATGAACGCCGAGTCGGTCGCGCGGACGCTGGAAAGCGGGCGGGTGACCTATTGGTCGCGCTCGCGGCAGGCGTTCTGGGCCAAGGGCGAGACCTCGGGCCACGTCCAGCGGCTGGTCGAGCTTCGGGTTGATTGCGACCGGGATTGCCTTCTCCTTCTGGTTGAGCAGGAGGGGCCCGCGTGTCACACGAACCGGCGGTCGTGCTTCTACACCGCGGTTCGCGGCGGTGCAGAGACGGAGATCATGAAACCGATGCTTTGAGTGCCATATCCCCTCGCGGGAATTGGTAATTCCGAAATTGCTGCAATGCGGAATTCCGAAATTCTTTCAAGCGGATATTGATCGCGATTGGTCACATATAGGTGAGTTTCGCGAATTCGGCCGGATTCATCGGGACCGACCGGTTTCGCATGTTAACGTCCCTCCAAAAACACTGAAGAAACGATGGCGTGCATGCGCCGGGGAGCGCGGATGGAGGATCCGCAACTGGAGGAGGACCAAATGAATCCCACGAAACGAATCCGTAAACTCACCCTTGGCGCGACTGCGTTGGGCGGGCTTGCGCTCGGCGCTGCGATGCCGGCGCTTGCCGCGGACAGCGGGCCGATCAAGATCGGGGTGATCGGCGAAGCGTCTTCGGTCGCCGGGGCCTCGATCATCAACGCGGCCAAGCTTGCGGCCGACGACATCAACCAGGCCGGCGGGATCGACGGCCGCAAGGTCGAGATCATCACCTACGACGACCATTCATCGGCCTCGGACGCGGTCAGCGCGTTCAAGCGGCTGGCGACGCAGGACAAGGTGGCGGCTGTCGTGGGCAGCTACATCTCGGAGATCGCGCTGGCGATCGAGCCATGGTCGGGCCGGCTGCACATGCCCTACATCACGCCGGGCGCGGCCAGCACCAAGATCACGGCGGCGGTGCACAAGAACTACAAGATGAACAAGTACACGTTCCAGGGCTGGCTGAACTCGGCCTTCCTGGCGCAATCGGTCTGCGATTTCGGCAAGGATGAGATGGTCGGCCCCTACCACATGAAGACCGCCGTCATCATGAGCGAGGACGCCGCCTGGACCAAGCCGCTCGACGAGACCTACAAGAAATGCCTGCCCAAGGTCGGGCTCAAGGTCCTCGACGAGATCCGGTTCAATCCCGACACCACCGATTTCACCCCGATCTTCAATAAGATCGAGGGGCAGCACCCGGACGTGATCGTCACCGGGATCAGCCATGTCGGCGTGCGGCCGACGGTGCAATGGCATGACCAGCAGGTGCCGCTGCCGATGTTCGGGATTTCCTCGCAGGCCTCCACCTCGACCTTCTGGAAAGACACGAACGGCGCGGCCGAAGGGGTGCTGACGCAGACCGGCGCGGCCCCTGACGTGGCCACCACGCCCAAGACCATGCCCTTCGCCAAGGCCTATCAGGCCAAGTTCGGCGACAGCCCGTCCTATGTCGGCTACGCGGCCTATGACGACGTGAACGCCTTCGCCCAGGCGATCAAGCGGGCCGGGTCCACCGATCCCGACAAGATCGTCGCGGAGATGGAAAAGACCAAGATGGTGGGCACCACTGGCACGGTCCAGTTCTACGGCAAGGACAACCAGTACGCCCACGGCCTGGAATACGGCAAGGGCAAGGTGACGGGCCTGTTCATCCAATGGCAGAGCGGCAAGCAGGTCACGGTCTGGCCCGAGGATGTCGCCAACGGCAAGATGAAGTTCCCGTCCTTCGTCAAGCTGACGGCGGCGACGCACTGATCCCCGACGGCACTTGATCTGTCAGGGCGGCGCGACCGCCCCGACGCGCACCTGATCTGCCGGGGCGGCACGACTGCCCCGGCCCGACCGGCCCTTCCGGCCCCCACAGCACTGCCTCCTCCCGCATCGGCCCATCTGGCCGGCGCCGCGGGGACGGCATCGGGAAGGACAGCATGACAGCGATACAGATCCTGATCGACGGCTTTGTCATCAGCGCGCTCTATGGCCTCGGCGCCATCGGCTTCACCCTCATCTTCGGCGTCACCGGGGTCCTGAACCTCGCCCATGGCGGCATCATGGTGATCGCGGCCCTCGTCGGCTGGGACGCCGCGAACCGCTTCTCCCTCGATCCCTACGGCGCCGCCGCGCTGGGGGTCCTTGCCGGGCTGATCGCGGCCTATGTCACCTATTTCGTGGTGATCCGGCCGATCCAGCGATCGAAACGCATCCCGGCGGACGAGACCGAGATCTTCATTCTCACAGCGACGCTCCTGTGGGGCGTGATGATCCAGGAGGGGATGGCCTATCTCTTTTCCGACAACCCGGTGACGATGCGGCCGCTGCTGCCCGGGGTCGTCCACATCCTCGGCGACCGCACCCCGGTGAACGAGCTGATGATCGGCGTCCTGTGCTGGGTGGTCATCGGCCTTCTATGGCTGGTGGTCTACCGAACCCGGTTCGGCAAGCCGCTGCTGGCCGCGTCGGAAAACCCCCGCGCGCTCGGGCTGCTCGGGTTCGAGATGTCGAACATCCACCTGTTTTCCTGGACGATCTACGGCATCCTCACGGGCGTCGCGGGCGTGCTTCTGGCCTCGTTCCTGGGGGTCTCCTCCGCCAGTGCCGGGGGGCTGACCGCCAGCGCCTTCTCCATCGTCGTTCTCGGCGGCCTCGGCTCCGTCTGGGGGTCGCTGATCGCGGCCTACGTGGTCGGCTACATGGAGACGATCACCGCCTACGTGATCTCTCCGCAGCTGAGACCGATCCCCGCGCTGATCGTGCTGGTGCTGGTCGTCTATCTGAGGCCCCAGGGCATCCTGGGCCGGCGCTGAGGGGGCACGCGATGAAAACGATACTCCGCTCGCGCCTTCTCTGGCTCATGCTGCCCGCGCTGGTGATCGCCGCGGTGGGGCCATGGTGGCTTTCGG
Source organism: Acidimangrovimonas sediminis (assembly GCF_002871005.1). Classification (GTDB taxonomy): domain Bacteria; phylum Pseudomonadota; class Alphaproteobacteria; order Rhodobacterales; family Rhodobacteraceae; genus Acidimangrovimonas; species Acidimangrovimonas sediminis. The sequence continues at coordinate 315,016 of NZ_PHSN01000004.1, read as the reverse complement.
CCTATTACCTGGGCGTGCTGACCATGGCCTATTACTTCGGCGTCTTCGCCATGTCGTGGGATCTGCTGTTCGGCTACGCCGGCATGGTGAACTTCGGCCCCACCTTCCTGATCGGCCTCGGCGCCTACGGGGCCGCGCTGCTTGATACCTATGCCGGCGCGCCGATCGTCGTCTGCCTGATCTTCGGCGGCCTCATGTCGATCATCGGGGGCATCCTTCTGGCGCTGCCCGCGCTGAAACTGCGCGGCGCCTACTTCGGCCTCGTCACCCTCGTGGCGGTGCTTCTGCTGCGCTACTTCATCGTCATCTTCTCTGGCTTCACCGGTGGCGAGATCGGGATGATGGTGCCCGACATCCTGTCGATCGACACCGCCACCAATTACGAATACGCGCTCTGGTTCATGGCGGCCTCGGCGCTGATCCTGGTGATCATCTCGCGTTCCTCGCTGGGGCTGATCCTCGAGGCGACCGGGCAGGACCCGATCGCCGCCGCGGCGCTGGGGTTCAACGTGGCGAAACACCGGCTTGCGGCATTCTGCATCTCGGCGCTGTTTTCCGGCCTCGCCGGGGGGATGATGGTGTTCTACTCGGGCACCGCTTCGGTCGGGACGGTGATCGACATCTCGATCGGCGTGCAGATCATCATTGCCGCGGTGGTCGGCGGGCGCCGCACCATCCTGGGCGCGATGATCGGGTCCATCGTCATCCTGCTTGCGGATGAGCTTCTGCGTCCGCTCGGCCAGCTCAACATCTTCGTGGTCTCGGGCATCTGCCTTGCCGTGATCATCGTCTTCCCCGGCGGCCTGCTGGGCCTGATGCACCGGCAGAGAGAGGGCGCATGATGGAGGGATCGCACGTGATGGCAAAGAACGTCCTCGAGGTCGAACACCTGCAGAAACGCTTCGGCGGGCTGGTCGCGGTCAAGGACATCGGGTTCACCCTCAAGGCGGGAGAGATCCTCGGCCTGATCGGGCCGAACGGGTCGGGCAAGTCGACCGTGATGAAGATGGTCATGGGGATCGAGAAGCCGAACGCCGGGCGCGTGGTGCTGGACGGCACCGATATCGCCGGCTGGCCCACCGCGAAGATCGCGCACCAGGGGATCGGGCTGGTATTCCAGCATTCGCGCCCGCTGCACCGGCAGACCGTACTGGAGAACATCAAGCTGGCGCTGCTGCCCGACAGCCTGCTGCGCCTCGTGGCGGACCCCTCGCATGACGAGCGTGCAAGGGCGATCGCCGATCGGGTGGGCCTTGGCGGCGTGCTGGACCGGCTGCCCTCGACCCTGCCGTTCGCCGACCTGCGCCGGATCGAGATGGCCAAGGCGCTGGCGCGCGAACCCAAGGTCGTGCTGGTGGATGAGCCCTTCGCCGGCCTCACCCCGCGGGAGGTGGCCGATTTCTCGGCCCTGATCCATGGCTTCCGCGAAGAGGGCCGCGCGGTCCTGCTGGTCGATCACAACGTGAAAAGCGTGGCCGCGCTGGTCGACCGGGCGCTGGCGATGTACCTTGGCGAGGAGATCGCCAGCGGCACGGCGGAGGAGGTCACCCGCAACGAGACGGTGCGCAAGGTCTACATGGGCGGCGAGATCGCGGCCCATCCGCGCCCCGACCTCGTGCAGACCTCTGGCAGCCCGCTTATGCAGGTCAAGGACCTCTCGGTCCGCTACGGCAAGGCGCAGGCGCTGGAGGGGGTGACCCTGGACGTGCGCGAGGGGGAATTCGTCTCGGTCGTCGGGTTGAACGGGGCAGGAAAATCAACCCTTTTCAATGCGATATCCGGCCTTCTTCCCAAATCGGGTGAGGTGGTATGGGACGGCGCCCCGACCACCGGCCGCTCCGTCGCGCAGATCGCTAGGGGCGGCATCGTGCAATGCCCCGAAACGCGCGAGCTGTTCGGCTACATGAGCGTGCGCGAGAACCTCGACCTCGGCGGGGCGCATCTTGAGGAGGCGGAGCGGACCGCACAGCTGGAAAGCCTGCTGGAGCTGTTCCCGCGGCTGCGCGACCGCGCAAAGCAGGCGGCGAACACCCTGTCGGGGGGCGAGCAGCAGATGCTGGCCATCGCCCGCGCTCTGATGATGAAGCCGCGCCTTCTGATCCTCGACGAACCCACCCTGGGGCTGGCGCCGGTGATCCTCGACCAGCTGTCGCAGGCGCTGCACCGGCTGCGCGACACGACTGGCATCACCGTGCTTCTGGGCGAGCAGAACGTGACCTTCGCCTTGCCGCATTCCGACAGGATCTACGTGCTTCAGCACGGCCATATCGTCTGGGAAGGCAAACCTGACGCCTTCGGCGCCGAGATGGGGGATCAGTACCTCTAGAGACCGACCAGGCGGCGGATATCTCCGGGTGTTGCGCCCTCGGCCCGATAGGTCGCGATCGCCCGGGAGTCGTCGCGCTTGGCCAGCCGCTTGCCGTGCTCGTCACGGATAAGCTTGTGGTGGTAATAGCTTGGCGTCGGAAGTTGCAGCAACTTCTGAAGCAGGACCTGAAGGAAGGTGATCTCGAACAGGTCCGCGCCGCGCACGACATGGGTGATGCCCTGCCAGGCGTCGTCCAGCACCGCCGCCAGCACGTAGGAGACCGTTCCGATCTCCTTGCGCCCGAGCACGGCGTCGCCCTGCGTTGCGGTCAGCGCAGCCGCATCCAGGCGGTGCGTGCCCGGATGCACGGGCCCGAGGTCGGTGAAGGCCCCAAGGTCCGGCCCCACCTCGGCCAGTGCCCGCGGCAGGTTCAGCCGCAGCGCGTCGCCGGGCCGGCGGTCGGACATCGGGCGCCCGCGGCAGGTGCCCGGATAGGGCGCCTCGGCTGCAACGCCTTCCTGCGGGGCGGAAAGGGCCGCGCGGATGTCGGCCCGGGTACAGCAGCAGGGATAGAGAAGCCCGCGCGCCGCCAGCCCGTCGAGCGTGGCATCGTAGCGCGCGAAATGCTCGGATTGCCGCAGCACCGGCTCCGGCCACGCAAGGCCCAGCCAGTGCAGATCGTCATAGATCTGCGCCTCCCACTCCGGGCGCGCCCGTGCGATGTCAGTATCCTCGATCCGCAGCAGGAAGGTGCCGCCGGCCTCGCGTGCCATGTCATGCGCAAGCAGCGCGGAATAGGCGTGACCCAGATGCAGCGGCCCGGTGGGCGACGGTGCGAACCGGGTCGTGAAGGTCATCTCAGGATTGTCCGGCAAGCCATTGTTGGAACGCCTCTTTCGCGCGATCCGTATAGGCCTTGTAGCGGTCCTTTCGACCCTTCCGCCCGCCCTTGGCGTCGATCGGGGGAAAGAGGCCGAAGTTCACGTTCATCGGCTGGAAGGTCTTCGCCTCGGCCCCGCCGGTGATATGGGTCACCAGCGCGCCCATCGCGGTTTCCGGCGGCGGCGGGGCCAGCGCCTGGCCTTTCGTCTCGGCAATCGCCAGCCGCGCGGCCAGCAGGCCCATCGCCGCGCTTTCGACATAGCCTTCCACGCCGGTGACTTGCCCGGCGAACCGGATGTTGGGGCGCGAGCGCAGGCGCATCTGCCCGTCCAGAAGCGTCGGCGAATTCAGGAAGGTGTTGCGATGAATCCCGCCGAGACGCGCGAACTTGGCGTCTTCCAAGCCAGGAATCATCCTGAAAACATCGGTTTGTGCGCCGTACTTCATCTTGGTCTGGAAGCCCACGATGTTGAACAGCGTCCCCAGCGCATTGTCGCGGCGCAGCTGGACCACGGCGTAGGGCTTGTTCTCGGGGTCATGCGCGTTGGTCAGGCCGATCGGTTTCATCGGCCCGTGCCGCGGGGTGTCGCGGCCGCGTTCGGCCATCACCTCGATCGGCAGGCAGCCGTCGAAATAGCCCGCGGTCTCGCCCTCGTGGAACTCGGTCTTGTCGGCGGCGAGCATGGCGTCGATGAAGGCCTCGTACTGCGCCTTGGTCATCGGGCAGTTCATGTAGGCGGTTTGTTCCTCGATCGTCTCGCCCTTGTCATAGCGCGACTGCATCCAGGCGACATCCATGTTCACCGTCTCGGCATAGACGATGGGCGCGATCGCATCGAAGAACGCCAGGCTCTCGGCACCGGTCTCGGCCCGGATCGCCTCGGCCAGCGCGCCAGAGGTCAACGGACCGGTTGCGATGATCCAGCTCCCGGATGAGGGAAGTTCTGTAACCTCCTCATCCGTCACGGTAATCATGGGATGCGCCCGCAGCCGCTCCGTCACGCCCGCGGAAAACGCATCGCGGTCCACCGCCAGCGCGCCGCCGGCCGGAAGCTGGTGGATATCGGCCATCTCCATCAGCAACCCGCCGGCCGCCCGCATCTCCCAATGCAAGAGGCCCACGGCGTTACGCTCGTCATCGTCGGAGCGGAAGGAGTTGGAGCACACCATCTCGGCCAGATTGCCAGTGCGATGGGCGAAGGTTTCGACGCGGGGGCGCATCTCGTGGATCACCACGGGAATGCCGGCCTGGGCGGCCTGCCAGGCGGCCTCGGACCCGGCCATGCCGCCGCCGACGATATGAAGCGGTTCTGTCATGGCCGCGATCTAAGCCGTCCGCGCGGGAAAGGAAAGGGCCGAGATCAGCTCTCGGCCTCTTCCCCGGGCTCGCCGTCGTCGCCCTGGTCGGCAATCCGCGCGACCGAAACGATGTTCTCGCCCTTGGCCGTGTTGAAAACCCGCACGCCCCCGGCCGAGCGCGACCGGAAGGAGATGCCGTCCACCGGGCAGCGGATCGACTGGCCGGTCGAGGTGGCCAGCATGATCTGGTCGCCCAGCTCCACCGGGAAGGAGGCGATCAGGTCGCCGCCGCGCATCTTCTTGTCGAAGGCGGTGACCCCTTGGCCGCCGCGGCCCCGAACCGGATAATCGTGCGAAGACGAGGTCTTGCCGACCCCTCCTGATGTGATCGTCAGGATCAGGTCCTCGGCCGCGGACATCTCGGCATAGCGTTCCGGGGACAGCTGGCCCTCGGTCACGGCCTCTTCTTCTTCGTCGGTTTCCTCTTCCTCGGTCACGCCGGCCATCAGACGGCGTTGCTTGAGGTAGGCCGCGCGCTCATCCGATTCCGCGTCGAAATGGCGGATGACGGACATCGAGACGACCTCGTCCTCGCCGAGCAGCCGGATGCCCCGGACGCCGACGGACGAGCGCGAGTTGAACACCCGCACCTCGGGCACCGGGAAGCGGATCGCGCGACCCTTGGCGGTGACCAGCATGACGTCGTCATCCTCGGAGCAGATCCGCGCGTTGATCAGGCGGACGCCTTCGTACTCATCCTCGAACTTCATCGCGATCTTGCCGTTACGCATGACATTCGTGAAGTCTGACAGTCGGTTACGACGCACAGTTCCGGCGGAGGTTGCGAAGACGATCTGCAAGTCGTCCCATTCATCGTCCGGCCGGTCGACAGGCATGATCGCGGCGATGGAGACGCCGACGGCGATCGGCAGGATGTTGACGATCGCCTTGCCCTTCGACCCGCGTCCACCCAGCGGCAGGCGCCAGGTCTTGAGCTTGTAGACCATGCCGTCGGTGGTGAAGAACAGAAGCTGCGTGTGCGTGTTGGCGACGAAGAGGGTCGTGACCGTGTCGTCTTCCTTCAGAGAGCCGCCCGACAGCCCCTTGCCGCCACGCTTCTGCGCGCGGAAATCGGCCAGCGGAGTGCGCTTGATGTAGCCGCCCGCGGTGATGGTGACGACCATGTCCTCGCGCTCGATGAGGTCCTCGTCGTCCATGTCGCCGGCCCACTCGATGATCTCGGTGCGGCGGGGCACGGCGAACAGGTCCTTCACCTCGGTCAGTTCGGCCGAGATGATGCCCATGATGCGTTCGCGCGAGCGCAGGATTTCCAGGTAATCCCGGATCTTTGCAGCAAGTTCCTGAAGTTCGTCCGTGATCTCCTTGACGCCCATCGCGGTGAGACGCTGGAGGCGCAGATCAAGGATCGCGCGGGCCTGGGTTTCGGACAGGTTGTAGGTTCCGTCCTCGTTCATCGTGTGGGTCGGATCGTCGATCAGGCGGATGTAATCGGCGATGTCGGCGGCGGGCCAGCGGCGCGTCATCAGGCGTTCGCGGGCCTCGGCGGGATCGGCCGAGGAGCGGATCGTCGCGACCACCTCGTCGACGTTCGACACCGCCACCGCCAGACCGCAGAGGATATGGCTGCGCTCGCGCGCCTTGCGCAGCTCATAGGCCGTGCGGCGCGCAACAACTTCTTCGCGGAAGGTAATGAAATGCGTAAGGAAATCGCGCAGGGTCAGCTGCTCGGGGCGACCGCCGTTCAGCGCCAGCATGTTGCAGCCGAAGCTGACCTGCATCGGCGTGAAGCGGAACAGCTGGTTCAACACCACCTCGGGCGTCGCGTCGCGCTTCAGCTCGATCACCACGCGAACGCCCACGCGGTCCGACTCGTCGGCGATGCCCGAGATCCCCTCAAGCTTCTTCTCGCGCACGAGGTCGGCGATCTTCTCGATCATCGCGGCCTTGTTGACCTGATAGGGCACCTCGTCGACGACGATGGCGTAACGGTCCTTGCGGATCTCCTCGACCCGGGTCTTGGCGCGGATGATGACGGAACCGCGGCCCTCCAGATACGCCTTGCGCGCACCGGAGCGGCCCATGATCAGCGCGCCGGTGGGGAAGTCGGGCGCCGGGATATGCTCCATCAGCGCCTCGGTCGACAGATCCGGCGTCTCGATCAGCGCCAGCGTAGCGTCGATCACCTCGCCGAGGTTGTGCGGCGGGATGTTGGTGGCCATGCCGACGGCGATGCCGCCCGCACCGTTGACCAGCATGTTCGGGAACCGCGCGGGCAGGACCGTGGGCTCACGGTCCTTGCCGTCGTAGTTGTCCTGGAAATCGACCGTGTCCTTGTCGATGTCGGCCAGCAGGAAGTTCGCCGGCTTGTCCATCCGGACCTCGGTGTAGCGCATGGCAGCGGCCTTGTCGCCGTCCATGGAGCCGAAGTTGCCCTGACCATCGAGCAGCGGCAGCGACATCGAGAAATCCTGCGCCATCCGCACCAGCGCGTCGTAGATCGCGCTGTCGCCGTGGGGGTGGTATTTCCCCATGACGTCGCCGACCGGGCGGGCGGACTTGCGGTAGGGCTTGTCAGCCGTGTTGCCGACCTCGTGCATGGCGAAGAGGATGCGCCGGTGCACCGGCTTCAGCCCGTCGCGCAGATCCGGAATCGCGCGGCTGACGATCACGCTCATCGCGTAGTCGAGGTAGGACGAGCGCATCTCGTCCGCGATCGACACCACGGGGCCCGGATGCGGGCTACGCTCGGGCAGATTTTCGTCCGTGTTGTCAGGGGGTTCGGGCGTGTCGCTCACGTCAACCGCTCTTTCGTTATCGGTCTTCTAGATCTGGTTGTCTGCATTATAGACGAGGCTAGGGATGGGGTGCAATGGCGAAGGGCCACGCGGCTGGCAGCCAGTGCGTATGAGTGCCAACATACTGTTTTCGTTGAAAATTAATTCCGTTATGTCAGGCTTGTGACCGGGAGGTCCGAGCAGGAGAAAAAGGATGCGCGAAAACGACACGGAACTGATGTTGAAGGGCTACGGCCTGACCACCGCCGAACTGTATTACCGGATGCCGGATTATCGCAACGTTCTCAATAGCTTCGTCTGGCAGGAATACGATCTGGCGCCGGATTATCCGCGGCTGTTCAAGTTCATCGAGTTCTGGCACGAGACGATCGAGGGGCCGTTGCACTCGGTGCGCTTTACCCATCAGCGGATGATCCGCCCCGGGGAATGGCGCAACGTGGTCGGGGAATTCCCGCTGCACTAGCCGCGAAGATCGCCGCACAAACCTCTGACGTCTAACCGAAACTCCGGGTCGGGCGATCAAAGACCTTGCGCCCCATGAGCGAGGCGGCGAGGTCCACCATCAGCTTTGCCGTGCGCGAACGTTCGTCGAGCGCGGGGTTCAGCTCCACCAGATCGAGCGAGGTCACCAGACCGGATTCGTGCAAGAGCTCCATCACCAGGTGCGCTTCACGGAAGGTCGTGCCGCCCGGCACCGTCGTGCCTACCGCCGGCGCGATCGAGGGATCCAGGAAATCGACGTCGAGCGAGACGTGCAGCATTCCCTCCGCGGCCTTCACCTTCTCCAGGAACTCGCGCAGCGGCGCGACGATGCCGTATTCGTCGAGCACCCGCATGTCGTTGATCTCGATCTCGTGGTCGAGGAGCGCGGCATGTTCTTCCGGGTCGACGGAGCGGATTCCGAAAAGACAGATGTTCGCTGCGGGCACCGGCGCCGGGAAGGGCGGGAAGGCGTCGAAATCGCCGCGTCCGGCGATATAGGCGAGCGGCGTGCCATGCAGGTTGCCGCTGGTCGTGGTCATAGGCGTGTGGAAATCGGAATGCGCGTCGAGCCACAGCACGAACAGCGGCCTGTCCACCGAGGCCGCGTGTGCCGCGGCCCCCGCCACCGACCCCAACGCCAGCGAATGGTCGCCCCCCAGCACGATCGGCAGGCCATCGGGCAGGGCAGCCGCGACCGCGGCCGAAAGCGCCTCGGTCCAGCCCACGGTCTCGGGCAGGGAATGCACCGCCGGGTTGGGGCTGGTCTGATCGCCGAGCGTGGGCAGGGTGACGTCGCCGCGATCCTCGACCCGGTGGCCGAGGCTGGCAAGCGCCTGCGCCAGCCCCGCGACGCGGTAGGCGGCAGGCCCCATCAGGCAGCCGGGGCGGCGTTGTCCGGAATCGATCGGCGCGCCGATCAGCAGGCAGGTGCGCGGCTCGGTCATCTGGGTCTCCTCCCTCTCGTTGCGGGGCCGGGCCGGCCGGCGCCGCGCCTCAGGCCTTGAAATCCAGCGGCGGGCGCGGCTTGCGGCGCGCGGCGACGATCCAGATCAGCATCAGAACGAAGCACAGCACCGCGTTCCACGCCGGCATCGTCAGCCCGAGGATCGGGAACGGCGGGTGAATCGCGTCGCAGCGCACGATCGGCGCGTTCATCAGCGCATTCAGCGCGTCCTTCGATGACATCGCGCCGAAGTTCTGGGTGGCGGTGCACTCGGTAAGGCCCTCCCACCATTTCATCTGCGTGCCCCATTGGTAGACACCGGTCACGATCCCCGCCAGCATCGCCAGCGCGCCCAGCCAGGAGACGCTGCGCCACGGCAGGATCAGGGCCGCGACGGCGACCACGATGCCCGCGCCATGTTCCCAGCGCTGGGTCATGCATAGCTCGCACGGGGCGAGCCCGCCGATATATTCGAACCCGAGCGCCACCAGAAGCGCCGCGACCGAGCCGAGCCCGGCGATGAGAACAAGTCTGTCACGTGTCATAGGTACCTCACGGCTGCGAAGCCCCCGATGAGGAGCAGTATGGCCAGGGTGAACACCAGCCCGAGCCGGCGTTCGATGAAGTCGCGGACCGGTTCGCCGAAGACCCTCAGAAGGCCCGCGATGATGTAGAAGCGCAAGCCCCGGGCCACGACCGAGGCGATCATGAAGACCCAGAAGTTCAGATGCGTCCAGCCCGAGACGATGGTGATCACCTTGTAGGGGAAGGGCGTCACCCCTGCGATCAGCACGGCCCAGGCGCCGTAGTCGTTGAACCGATGCGCGAATTCCTGCGCGGCCGACATCTTGCCGTAGAACTGCAGGATCGGTTCTCCGATCTGCTGAAACAGCACGGCGCCGATGCCATAGCCCGCGATTCCGCCCAGGACGGAGCCGACCAGCGCCACGCTTGCCACGCGCCAGGCGTGGCGGGGCCGGGCGATGACCATCGGGATGATCAGGACATCCGGCGGGATCGGAAAGATCGAGCTTTCGATGAAGGCCACGACGAACAGCGCCCAGTAAGCGTGCCGCGATTGCGCCAGCGAGATCGTCCAGTCGTAGGTCTTGCGCAGCATCACTCGCCTCGATCGGGGCCTCGCGGGTCTGGCTGCGTTGCAGCACGCGGGGGCGCCAAGGTCAAGCGAAGGCTGCTGGAACCGGGCGGGAGCGGCTGCGATGGGCGTTGACGCGGGCCGGGGGCGCGGCTATTGCCCGGGATCAGGCCCGAGTGGCGGAATGGTAGACGCAGCGGATTCAAAATCCGCCGCCGCAAGGCATGTCGGTTCGAGTCCGACCTCGGGCACCACGTTGAATTGTTATGCGCAGCGCAGCCGGGCAGGGCGCCCCGCCGGGGCGCTTACCCGGCCTTTCCGGTTGGCGCCTTGTCTGTCGGGGCGTGTGGTTCGGTGCTCCAGCCGTTCTCGGCGTAGCGGTCGCAGCTGTCGACCACCGGGGCGCAGTACTTGTCGAGAAGCGTGCGCCCGTTGTTGTCGCCAGAGAAGGCGACCTGGACAACCTTGCCGTTGATGAACCGCACCTGCATCGAGCAATTCGCCCCGCCGGCAAGCGATACCGATCCGGCCGTGCCCTCGAGGGGCCCGGCCTCGACGCTGGGAAGGCTCACGCTGACGCCGCCCCGCGTCGTCGTCTTGGTATAGGTCCAGATCGTCCCCTGGGCGCCGACATCCACCGTCGCGCTCGGAAAGCCCGCGCACATGCGGATGTCGGTCTGGTTGAGGCCGATCAGCTCCGTTCGGGAGACTTTAACGGCGTGATCCTCGGGCACCACGCGCGAGGTATCCTCCGGCCGGGAGCAGGACGGCAGCAGAAGGGCGCCCAGCAGGGCGAATACAAGTGTGACCGGTATGTCCCTGTCGGGCCGCATGAAAACAGATCGCATACCGAAGGGGATGTGGCGGCGGGCGCGGAAGTCAAACGTGCCGAGGCGTCTCGGCGGAAGGTTGCCCTCGTACCGGGGTCGGTTTGCGGGAACCTGCCGGCGCGGTCCTGTCCGCACGAAGGTTTGTGCGGTCGTGCGCGGCCCGCGTTGGCCTGCCTGCGTCGGCTCGGGCAGAGATCGGCAGGAAGGACCATGCCTCGCCCACGCGGTTCCGGGACGCGGGGCCGCGGCCCCACGGCACATGGTTGCAGGTGATCAGGTGCGGGTGCTGGCCGTCTTGCCCCCGCGGCGCAGCACGAATCGCAGCGAGGTGGTCGCGACGACCGCGATCACAATCCCGGTGCAATCGGCGTAGAAATCGTGGATGTCGCAGTCGCGACCGACAAAGGGCTGGATCAGTTCCACCGCGCCCCCAAGCAGCACCGCGAGCGGCACGGTGAACCACAGGAGACGGGGCCGCAGCAGGCCCGCCGGCGCGACGATGCTGCCGAAGCCGAGGAAGTGCTGGATCTTGTCGCTACCAAGCGCGCGGCTCGACAGGACAGGGTGCGGCGACAGCGTTCCGAACAGGATCAGCGCGCAGAGGGCGAGCGATATGGCGATGGTCAGGTTGACCATGGCCGCACCGGCGATCGGCCGGGGAGGAAGGGCTGCGTGTTCCATGGGGGGCAGGTAAGCAGTTTTGCCGTCGGAACGCCAATCTTCGGCGAGAAGATACGCAAGGGTCCGCCGGTCGTGCCGGTCCTGCGGGGCGTTGGGGTTTTCCTGCGGGAGACTGCCTGCGGTCAGTCCTGGGCGGGCCCGGCCACTGCGGCCTCTGGCATGGCGACCTCGCTCAGTGTGTTGGTCGACAGTGCGTTTGTCGGCAGTGTGTCGTCCGGGGCGCCCGCATCCTGTCCGGCGCGTCGGAACTGTCGGTAGGCATAGGCCACGCCGCCGAACAGCAGCACATGCGCCAGAAGTACCCCGAACCCGATGATGGAACCGTCGGCCATCCTTGCCTCCGTCTTTGCGGCCGGCCCTTTCGGTCGCCGCTTCACCCCTGATGTAGCCGTCGCGTCGCCGCAGGTCGCCGCGAAAAACCGTCGCGGGCGAAATCGTGGTAGGCGAGTGATTCGTGTCTGGTTAACCGTGCTGGGGCAACAATCTGTGGCATTTCCGGGAATTAGCCTGCGTCGCAGCATGTCTGGGATGCCTTTGTTTCGACACAATTGCCCTGAAATGGGGCAGTGCTTCGCCATAATTTGGACATCGTAACTGATCTCGTAAGCGAAACAATTCACTGCTCCCGCCGCGAGGCGAGGGGGCCGCGGCGCAGCGGGAATCCACCTCGTGAAAGCGTTAAAGCCTCGTGTATACAGGTGCTGCGCCTATCTTCCGGGCGCAGCAAGGCGGCACGGGATAGATTTCGAATGCGCAACAATGACTGTCAGGGCAGGGGGTTGGCACCCTTCCATAACGGCACCGAATGGCCCCGACCTGGCCCTCTGGATGCCATGGTTGCGCCACTTTTCCCTTTGCCGCGCCGGGGGCTGGCGGTACAAAGAACTCGTCCGATTGGGGGACATTATGGCCGTGGGGGCGGCCTGTAAGTGGTATGGCACTTAATCAGTGTGCCGGTCATGAGTACGAAAGAGCTGCCGGGCTGCGGGCGATCCGTCTGACCACCCGAATACCCTGAACCATGCACCTCCGCGGTGCCTGGATCCTGCTCCTTCGTCTCATGATCCGGTAACTGGCCATCACGATCAGGTCCGGCAATGGCTGCCATTCGGCGGCGTCGCTTTCCATGCGTCCGCGCGGCGCTCGGAAGCGGTCGGGTAATTGTGGGCCGATGGCGAACAGGCCGGGCCGGGTGACTTGGGAGTTTGGGCGATGACGAATCACGACGACGACAGCTGGGGCAGCGGCGGCCACACCGGCGGCGGGGACGATTGCGATACCGGCGGTCATGGCGGCGGCGATTCCTGGGGTTACACCGGGGGCGGCGACGGGGACCATCACTCGGGCGGTGACTCGAACGATTGCGACGATGGCAGCGGTGGCCACCACAGCAGTGGCGGCGATGACCACCATCACGGCGGCGGCGATGATTATCACCACCACGGGGGCGGCGGTCATCACGGCGGCGGCGACGATTGCCACAACCCGCCTCCGGTGCCCTGTTTCACGCCCGGCACGCTGATCGCGACGCCGAAGGGCGAGCGCCTGGTCGAGGATCTGGTGCCCGGCGACAAGGTCATCACCCGCGACAACGGCATTCAGGAGATCCGCTGGGCCGGCAAGACCGCGCTCGACTGGAAGGAACTGGCGGCGAACAGCCACCTGAAGCCGATCCTGATCCGCGCCGGGTCGCTGGGCGACGGCCTGCCGGAGCGTGACATGATGGTGTCGCCCAACCACCGCATCCTGGTGGCCAACGACCGCACCGCGCTCTACTTCGACGAGCACGAGGTTCTGGTCGCCGCGAAACACGTGGTCAACAACCAGGGCATCCATGCGATCGACTCGATGGGCACCACCTACATCCACTTCATGTTCGACAACCACGAGGTGGTGCTGTCGAACGGTGCCTGGACCGAAAGCTTCCAGCCCGGCGATTACACGCTCTCGGGCATGGGCAACTCGCAGCGTAGCGAGATCTTCGAACTCTTCCCGGAACTGCAGACCTCGGAGGGGATGGAAGGCTACACCGCGGCGCGCAAGACCCTGAAGCGGCACGAAGCGGCACTTCTCGGTCACTGAGGCCACCCCACGCAGCGGGGCCGGTGCTGATCACACCGGTTCCCGGCTCGTCCGGGGTATGGGGGCGCACTCTGGGCTTGAGCCGTGATGGCGGACCGGGTTTTCCCGGCCCGCCGTTTCGGCATTCAGGGCAATGACGTATCTTTGGCGCGATTGTTGGCGAGGAGGGGTCAGTTCTGCGCGGCGCGCCAGGCCTCCCACGCCTCGGGCGTGTCGAGATCGGTGGTAGCGCGCTGGCCCGGCAGGGCACGGAACCTCATGCGCCGGGCCTTGGCTTCCTCGCGCAGGATGTCACGCGCACCGGCATCGCCGGAAAGCTGCGCCAGCTGGGGGAACACCCGGCGCGGCAGGATCACCGGATGCCCCGGCGTGCCGTCGGTGGAGGTGGCGCGCAGCACGCGGTCAGGCGTGGTCAGAAAGTCGGCGATCAGCGTGCCAAGGTCCGCAGCGGTGATTTCGGGCAGGTCGGCCAGCAGCACCATCACGCCCTGTGTCTCGGTCGTGCCGATCGGCAGCATGCCCTTTCGGAGCGAAGCAGAAAGCCCCTCGGCCGCATCGTCCACTTGCTCGACCACCACCGGCAGCCCCGCGAGCGCGGCAAGCCGCCCCTCGTGAAACGGATGGCGCAGCGGCGGCAGGGTGACAACCACCTGTTGCCCGGTCGCCAGCGCCGCCGACGCGATGTGCCGCAGCAGCGCCTCGCCACCGACGTCCTGGGTCAGCTTGTCGGTGCCGCGCATGCGCCGGGAATCGCCCGCTGCGGGTATCAGGATCATGAGGTCGCTCATCACGCGATGATGGCCGCGGCCGCGAAGATGTGCAATCGGGTCCATGGCGCATCGGCGGGCGGTTGCAGGAAGAGCCTCATTAGGATGAAGTTTTTTCTTCAAGCCATTATGATGTAGTTACTATTTCTAACAGCGAATGCGGGGTATCTCCCCCGCCCCACCGGGAAGATATCAGCAGCGCATCCGTTCCGCCGCGGGATCCCAGAGCGACTGCGTGGTCAACCGGGCCGGACGCCGCTCTCCCAGGATCTCGATCTCGACGGCAAGGCCCTCGGCGATCCGCTCGGTCGGCAGGAAACCGATGGCGACCGATTGCCCGGTGTGGTGCGAATAGCCGCCCGAGGTGCAGTAACCGACCACCTCATCGTCAAGCCAGATCGGCTCCCACGCGATGACATCGGCGCCGTCGGCCTCGACGATGAAATTGGCAAGCTTGCGGGCGGGGCCTTCGGTGCGCTCCGTCTCGGCGGGTTTGCGGCCGATGAAGTCGGCCTCCTTCTTCCAGCGGATGAAGCGGTCGAGGCCGGTCTCGGCGGGGGTGTAATCCGGCGTGAATTCGCGCCCCCAGGACCCGAAGAAACGGTCGAGCCGCAGCGACATCATCGCCCGCATGCCGAAGGGTTTCAGCCCGAATTCCTGCCCCGCAGGCCAGAGCACGTTCCACAGATGCCGCACCGACATGTGGTCGCAATAGATTTCGAACCCCAGATCGCCGGTGTAGCTGACGCGCTGCACCAGGCAATCGGCCATGCCGATGGTCATGCGCTTCACATCCATGAAGCGGAAGGCCTCCGCGCTGACATCGGCATGGTGAACCACCTTGGCCAGCAGGTCGCGGGCCCTCGGCCCCGCAATGGTGAACCCCGTGCGGCTGTCCGAGATGTTTTCCAGCGTTACGCCGTCTTCCATATGCGTCTCAAACCAGCGCATGTGCCAGTCCTGCGCGCCGTAGCTCGCGGTCAGCTGGAATTCCTCGGGGCCGAGGCAGGAGACGGTGAAGTCGCCATAGAGATGACCGCTTTCCGATAGCATCGGGGTGAGCGAGATTCGCCCCTCCGCCGGGATCAAGCCGGCCATGATCCGGTCGAGCCAGGCGCGCGCGTTCGGTCCCTTCACCAGGTACTTGCCAAAGTTCTGAAGCTCATTGATTCCAACGGCTTCGCGGACGGCCTTTACCTCGGCAGCCGTGGCCTCCCATGCGTTGGAGCGGCGGAAAGTCGGGGTCTCGAACGTGGGCTCCCCCTCGGGGGCGAAGTAGTTCACCACCTCCAGCCCGTATTGCTGGCCCCAGACCGCGCGCATGCCGTCGAACACGTCGTACATCGGCGTCATGCGGAACGGGCGCGCGGCGGGTTTTTCTTCGTTCGGATAGGCCACGGAAAAGCGCGTCTGGTAGTTCTCGATCACCTTGGGCACGGTATAGCCCGGCGTGGTCCAGTTGCCGAAGCGGGCGACGTCGAAACCGCGCGGGTCGCGCTCCGTCTCGCCATGGATCATCCATTGCGCCAGCATCAGGCCCATGCCGCCACCCTGGCTGAAGCCCGCCATCACGGCGCAGGCGGACCAGTAGTTCCTCAGCCCCGGCACCGGGCCGAGCAGCGGGTTGCCGTCCGGGGCGAAGGTGAAGGGGCCGTGGATCACCGATTTCACGCCGGCACGTTCCAGCACCGGGAAGCGGCGATAGGCGAATTCGATCGAATCCGAGATCTTGTCGAGGTTGTCGGGCAGCAGTTCATGGCCAAAGCCCCAGGGCGTGCCGCCGATCGCCCAACCCTCGCAGGGTTTCTCGTAGAACCCGATGCAGAGGCCGCGGCCTTCCTGCCGCAGATAGCTTTCACCGCCCGGGTCCATGACATGGGGAAACTCGCTGCCGCGCTCATAGATTTCCGGAATATCGTCGGTCACCACGTATTGATGCGCCATCGGCAGGAGCGGCAGGTAGACGCCCGCCATCGCGCCGACCTCGCGCGCCCAGAGACCGCCCGCGTTGACCACGTGTTCGGCGATGACCGTGCCCTGTTCGGTGACCAGCTCCCACGAGCCATCCGCCAGAGGATTGGTTTCCAACACCCTGTTGTGCAAAACGATTTCGGCCCCGCCCATGCGCGCGGCCTTGGCATAGGCATGCGTGGTGCCCGACGGGTCGAGGTGGCCGTCCAGAGGATCGTACAGCGCGCCGATGATGCCGTCAGTGTTGACGATCTCGGCGAAGTCCTTCACCTCCGACGGCGACAGGATCCGCGTGTCGAGGCCCATGTAACGGTGCTTGGCCCGTTCGGCCTTGAGCATGTCGAAGCGCGCCTCGGTGTCGGCCAGGGTGATCCCGCCAACATGGTGCAAGCCGCAGGAAAGCCCCGTGATCTCCTCGAGCTCGCGGTAGAGACGGATGGTATAGCCCTGCAGCGCCGCCATGTTGGTGTCGCCGTTGAGCGTATGGAACCCGCCCGCCGCGTGCCAGGTGGAACCCGAGGTCAGCTCCGACCGCTCGATCAGCATGACGTCGGACCAGCCAAGCTTCGTCAGGTGGTAAAGAACCGAACAGCCGACGACTCCGCCGCCGATCACGGCCACTCTGGTGTGCGATTTCATGGGGGACTCCTGGCACTGTAGGGGGCCCGGTGCGGGCGTCTTCTGGCGCCAGAGTGGTGGGCCGCCGGGGTGGAATCATGTCGGGAAACGACAGATCGTGTCGCGAAGGGGCAGGGTGCCCGGGGCCGGTGCGCCGCCGGTGTCTCGGACGGGACGGAACGGGCTCGCCAGCTCTGCGTTTCCCCTCCATCGCCGCCGACCGAGGAGGAATGCGATGCCCACCGTCCTGTCTCACCGCACCCGCGCCACCCTTGCCGCGGTACTGCTGTCGTCCCTGCCCGCCGCCGCCCTCGCGCAGAACGCGGCCCCCGCCAGCCCCGAACCGCTGACCGGCGCGGTGAACGGCGCGGCCGCGTCGGCGACGCCGCGCTATCTCGACGACCGCTCGACACCGGAGCGGCTGATCCGCTCGCTCTACAACGCGATCGCGCTCCAGCAATACGCCCGGGCGTGGAACTACTACGGGCCGCAGAAACCGGTCGAAAGCTACAAGGCCTTCGCCCAGGGCTACGCCGGAACCACCGGGGTCCGCCTGGCCTTCGGCAAGGTGACCGAAGAGGGCGCCGCGGGCAGCACCTACGCCACCATCCCGGTGGCGATCGCCGCGCAAAGCGCCGACGGCGTGCAGGTCTTCGGCGGCTGCTACCTGACCCGGTTGGAAGAGCCGCAGATCGCCGCGCCGG
The DNA here is from genome assembly GCF_002871005.1 of Acidimangrovimonas sediminis. GTDB lineage: Bacteria > Pseudomonadota > Alphaproteobacteria > Rhodobacterales > Rhodobacteraceae > Acidimangrovimonas > Acidimangrovimonas sediminis. The sequence goes on along the minus strand of NZ_PHSN01000004.1, from coordinate 297,536 downwards.
ACTTCACGCCGATGTTCATCGTCAAGGGCCACCTTGAGAAACGCGGCCACGGCGATAGCGCCGATCTCTCCTCGGCCGTGCCCAGATCGTGTTCCCCGGAAGCCGAACCGGCATTCTGATCCCGCCCGGTCGCCGGCGTATTTGCGGAACAATGAAAACAGGAACTTGTGCCCTTCCTTTCATTGTTCCGCAAATACGCATCTTCCCTGGCGGCCCGCGCGGTGGGCAGGTCCGGGGCGCCAGCTGAGACGAAGAGGCCCGGGCACCTGGCCCGGGCCGATGAGGGGGCCGCGCGCCTGCCCTCACTTCTCGGGGATCAGGCCCCTTGGCGAGAACCTGAGGACGAGGAGAAGCACGATACCCATGGTCATCAGGCGCATCTGTTCGGCGCTTTCGCGCAGGTGGCCCTTCAACGCCCAAGTGTTGGGCATCGGGTCGGTGATCAGTGCAAGCAGCCACTTGCCCACCGGCTCCACCTCGATCCACAGGAAATAGATCAGCAGGCCGCCGAGCACCGAGCCCCAGTTATTGCCCGAGCCGCCGACGATCACCATCACCCAGATCAGGAAGGTCCAGCGCAGCGGTTGATAGGTCGTGGGCGAGAACAGCCCGGTGTACGAGGTCACCATCGCGCCGGCGATGCCGATCACCGCCGAGCCGATGACGAAGACCTGCAGGTGCCTCGCCTTGACGTCCTTGCCCATCGCCTCGGCCGAGATCTCGTTGTCGCGGATCGCGCGCATCATCCGGCCCCAGGGCGATTTCAGCGCCAACTCGACGAGAGTCAGGATCACGATCAGGATGACCGCGAAGATCACCACGTATTCCAGCTGCACGATCCGGTTGGCGGCGTTGGTGGGGTCGAGCCCCCAGGACTTCGCCCAGGAAATGAAACCGGCATGTTGCTGCAGGTCGACCTGCTGCGGCACCGGATAGGGGCGCGGCAAGCCGTAGACGTTCTTCACCCCGCGGTCGAGCCAGTCCTCGTTCTTCAGCACTGTGACGATGATTTCGGCGATACCGAGCGTTGCGATGGCGAGGTAGTCCGAGCGCAGCCCCAGCGCCGTCTTGGCGACAATCCAGGCGGCGCCGGCAGCGATCAGCCCGCCCACCGGCCAGGCCACCCAGACGGCGAGTTGCAGGGCGGTGTCCTTGCTCGCCCCGAGGAGCTGGAAGAACCACGCCACGCCGAGGCCGCCGATGTTCCCCGCAGCCGAAGCGTTGATCGCCTCGACGGCGGTGACGCCCGGATCGAAGACCGCGCGGTAGACGATGAAGCCGACGATCAGCAGCACGATCAGCGCCAGCGCCCGAACCTTGCCCTTCGGCATCCAGCGCCACAGGCCGATCGCCAGCAGCACCACCGCCGCACCGATCGCCAGGGCGATCGGGATCATCCAGCCGCCCGCCGTCCAGGCCTGCGGCCGGGCGGTCGTGGCGATCAGCACCATGGCGAGCGAGCCGAGCGCGGAAAAGCCCATGACGCCAACGTTGAAGAGCCCGGCGTAGCCCCATTGCATGTTCACCCCCAGCGCCATGATCGCCGAGGCGAGGCCGACGACGAGCATGTCGAGCGCCGCCCCCCAGCTCTGCATCAGGGCGGAGGCGAGGAACATCATGGCCAGCACGAGGAACAGCAGCGAATTCTTGACGGGAGCGCTCATACCGATTTCCCCTTGAACAGTCCTGTCGGCTTGAACAGGAGCACGATGATCAGGATGACGAAGGAGACGGCGTATTTGTAATCCGTCCCCATCAGCTGCGCGAGGCCGTCCGGCACCAGCGCCGAGGGCAGCCAGTAGCCAAGCACCTTCTTCCAGGCATAGGTGACCGCGACCTCGGAATAGGCCACGATGAAGCCGCCGCCGATGGCGCCCAGCGGATTGCCGAGTCCCCCCACGACGGCGCTTGCGAAGATCGGCAGCAGAAGCTGGAAGTAGGTGAAGGGCTTGAACGATTTATCGAGGCCGTAGAGCACGCCCGCGATCGTCGCCAGCCCCGCCACGATGATCCAGGTCACCATCACCACGCGTTCGGGGTTGATGCCCGACAGCAGCGCGAGGTCCTCGTTGTCGGAAAACGCGCGCATCGACTTGCCGGTGCGGGTCTTGTTCAGGAACCAGAATAGAAGGGCCACGACGATCACGGCGGTGACCACGGTGATCACCTGCGTCGTGCGGACGGCAAGGCCTTCCTCCATCCCCGTCGCCATCTTGAACTTGCCCGCTGTGATCAGGAAGCGCGAGCCGTCGGCGAAATTCTGTTCGCCGGTCCCGATAATGAAGCGGGTGAGGCCGTTCATGACGAACATCACCCCCATCGACACGATCACGAGGATCACCGGCGCGGCCTTGGCCCGTCGGTAGAAGCGATAGACGACGCGGTCGGTGCCCAGCACGAACAGCGCGGTGCCGATGATGCCCAGCGGCAGCGCCAGAAGGGCGGTCGGCAGCGGGCCAAGGCTGATGCCCCAGCTCTGGAACAGCCATGTGAAGAGGATGGTGATCATGGTCCCGAAGGCCATGGTGTCGCCATGGGCGAAGTTCGAGAACCTGAGAATCCCGTAGACCAGCGTCACCCCCAGCGCCCCCAGCGCCAGCTGCGCGCCGTAGGAGGTGGCGGGGATCAGCACGTAGTTCGCGAGCGCGATGAGACCGTTTAGGAAATCCATGGCTCAGCCCCCCAGGAAGGTTCTGCGGACCTCGGGGTCGGCCAGAAGCGCCTCGCCCGTGTCGGTGTAGCGGTTGGCACCCTGCACGAGGACATAGCCCTTGTCGGCGATCTCGAGCGCCTGGCGGGCGTTCTGTTCGACCATGAGGATCGAGATGCCGGTGCGGGCGACCTCGATGATCCGGTCGAAAAGCTCGTCCATCACGATGGGCGAGACGCCGGCGGTGGGTTCGTCGAGCATCAGGAGCTTGGGCTGGGTCATCAGCGCGCGGCCGACGGCCACCTGCTGGCGCTGGCCGCCGGAAAGCTCACCCGCCGCCTGCCGGCGCTTTTCCTTGAGGATCGGGAACAGGGTGTAGATCTGCTCGATCGTCGCGCGGATGTCGTCGCGGCGCAGGAAGGCGCCCATCTCGAGGTTTTCCTCGACCGTCATCGAGGTGAAGATGTTCGAGGTCTGCGGCACGAAGGCCATGCCCTGCGCGACCCGGTCCTGGGGCGAGAGCCCGGTGATGTCGGTGCCGTCGAGCACGACGCGGCCCTTGCGCAGGTTCAGCATGCCGAAGACCGCCTTCATTGCGGTCGACTTGCCGGCGCCGTTCGGGCCGACGATGACGGCGATCTGTCCCTTGTCGACCGCGATGGTGCAGTCGTGCAGGATGTCCGCGGCGCCATAGCCGCCCGTCATCGCCTCTCCAATCAGGAATGGCATTGGTTTCTATCCCCCTGGAATGTCGACGAAAAACGGCCTGCCCCCGAGGGGCCGGGCCGCTTACGCCTCGGCTTTTGCCTTGTTCTTGAGACCGGTGCCCAGATAGGCCTCGATCACCGCCTCGTTTTCCATGATATGCGCGGCCGACCCTTCGGCCAGCACGCGGCCCTCGGCCATCACGATGACCGGGTCGCAGAGGCGGCCGATGAAATCCATGTCGTGCTCGATCACGCAGAAGGTGTAGCCACGTTCCTTGTTCAGCCGCACGATCGCGTCGCCGATGGTGTTCAGAAGCGTCCGGTTCACGCCGGCGCCCACCTCGTCGAGGAAGACGATCTTGGCGTCGACCATCATCGTGCGGCCCAGTTCCACAAGCTTCTTCTGCCCGCCCGAGATGTTCCCCGCCTTTTCGTCGGCGATATGGGAAATGGTCAGGAATTCAAGAACTTCGTCTGCCTTCTTGGCAAGCGCCCTTTCCTCTTCGCGGATCGCGCCGCGGCGGAACATGGCGTTCCAGAGCGTTTCGCCATGCTGGTGCGGCGGCACCATCATCAGGTTCTCGCGTACCGTCATCGAGCTGAACTCATGCGCGATCTGGAAGGTGCGCAGCAGCCCCTTGTGAAACAGCTGGTGCGGGGCGAGGCCGGTGATGTCCTCGCCATCCATGATGACGCGCCCCGAGGTGGGCGGCAGGCGCCCGGCGATGACGTTGAAGAGGGTGGTCTTTCCGGCCCCGTTCGGCCCGATCAGACCGGTGATCGACCCCTTGGCGATCTCCAGCGAGGCGCCGTCCACCGCGTGGAAGCCCCCGAAATGTTTGTGCAGGTTCTCGACAACGATCATTCGTGTCTCAAAGCCCCCTGTTTGAGGCCCCTGTTGACCGGCGCGCGTGGAAGGGGCCGGGCCAGGGGCGCATTTGATTGCGCGCGATGGTTACTCTGTCTACGGCAACGGCCCGGGCATGACCCGGGCCGTTCCTATCATCAGGCGAGACGCATCACTTGTATTCCAGCGTTTCGCGCTTGCCGTCCTTGTAGTCGTAGATCTTGAAGTTGCCCTTGGCATCGCCTTCGCCGACCAGCGACACGTTGGTCGCGCCGACATAGTCGATCTTCTTGCCTTCCGAAAGCAGCTCCAGGCCCTTGCCCAGCTGACCGGGATAGATCTTTTCGCCCGGGCCGTTGGCCACGTCCATGATCTTGTCCTTGTAGACCTTGGGATCGGTCGACTTGGCGGCCTGCATGGCCAGCATCATGAGCGCCGCGGCGTCATAGCTTTCGCCGGTGTAGGACGAGGTGCCGTCGAACGCCGGCTTGGCTTTCTTGGCGAGGTCGAGGAAGTCCTTGGCGCCCGGGCTGTCGGTGCCGGGGACGGAGCCCATCGACCCGTCAAGCTGCTTGCCGAAGGTTTTCAGCAGCGTGTCGCCGTACATCCCGTCGGGGAAGAAGAACTTCGAGAAGGCGCCCGAGTCGAGCGCGGCTTGCACGATGCCCTTGCCGCCCTGGTCGACATAGCCCACGTCCACCAGCATGTCGCCGCCGGCCGACGCCATGGAGCCGACTTCGGCAGAGTAGTCGGCCTTGCCGTCCTCATGCGGGACCACAATGGTGACCTTGCCGCCGCCCTTCTCGTAGGCCGCCTTGAAGCTGTCGGCGAGCCCCTTGCCGTAGTCGTTGTTGGTGTAGGTCACGGCGACCGACTTGATGCCTTTCGCAAGGATCACATCTGCCATCACTTGGCCCTGACGCGCATCCGACGGGGCGGTGCGGAAGAACAGCCCGTCGTCCGGCGCGGTCGAAAGCGCGGGCGAGGTGGCCGAGGGCGAGATCATCACCACGCCGTTCGGGCGCGCGACGTTCTGCAGGATGGCGCCGGTGACGCCCGAGCAGTCGGCGCCCATGATCCCGGCGATGTGGTCGGCGGTGACCAGGCGCTCGGCCGTCGCGGTGGCGGCGGTGGCGTCGATACAGGTGGAGTCGCCGCGATCGGGAACGATCTTGTCGCCGTCCATGAACTTGCCCGAGGCATTCACCTCGCTGATCGCCATCTCTGCCGAGGCGGCCATGGCGGGGGTGATCGATTCGAGCGGGCCGGTGAAGCCGAGGATGATCCCCATCTTCACGTCCTTGGCCATCGCGCCGGTGGCGCCCATCGAGGCGCCGAGCGCGACCGCGGCGCTAGCCAGCAGCAGTTTCTTCATTTGTTGTCTCCCATGTTGGATCGTGACCCTGGCCGAACCCTAAGACGGGTCTCGGGAAAAGGGAAGATATTCGGATGGAGGGCATCACGGATTGCGATGGATTGGCGTGTTATCCCTCAAGAACGCCCCTTATCCCCTTGTAATAAGGGGTTTACGCAGGGGCAGGCTGATCAGATGGACAGTCTCGTTCCATGTGAACCGCGTTCACGATATGGTGTCGTGTTGTAATGGGCGCGATAGCACTTCGAGAAGTGCGAGGGAGAGGCGAAACCGCAGGCCAGCGCCACGTTGATCACGCTCATGTCTGTCTGCATCAGCAGGTTGCGCGCCTTTTGCAGGCGCAGCTCCATGTAATAGCGCTTGGGGCTGCGGTTGAGGTAACGGCGGAACAGCCGCTCCAGCTGGCGGGTGGACATGCCCACCTCGCGCGCAAGATCGGCGGGGCTGATCGGATCCTCGATCGCCTGCTCCATCTTCTGGATCACGCCGGCCAGCTTGGGGTGGCGCACGCCGATCCGGGTGGGGATCGACAGGCGCTGGGTATCCTGGTCGGTGCGGATCGCGGAATAGATCAGCTGGTCGGCCACCGCGTTCGCCAGATCCTCGCCATGGTCGTCCGCGATCAGCTTCAGCATCAGGTCGATCGAGGCCGTTCCCCCCGCGGTCGACATCCGCTGGCCATCGACGACGAAGACCGACTTGGTCAGGTTGACCTCCTCGAACTCCTCGAGGAAACCGTCCTGGTTCTCCCAGTGGATGGTCGCGCGCTTGCCGTCCAGAAGACCCGCGCGGGCCAGCGCATAGGCCCCGGTACAAAGCCCGCCCATGGTCACCCCGCGCCGCGCCTCGCGCCGCAGCCAGTTGATCACCGACCGTGTGGTCGCCTTCTGCACGTCGATCCCGCCGCAGACCAGCAGCACATCCTCGCGCACCAGCTCGTCGAGACCGATGTCGAGCCGGAACGACGCCCCGTTGGAGCAGGTCACGAAATCGCCGCTCTCGCCGGCCAGCCGCCAGGTGTAGACCTCGCGCCCGGCCATGCGGTTGGCGATGCGCAGGGGCTCCACCGCGCCGGCGAAGCTGAGCATCGTGAAATTGTCGAGCAGCAGAAACACGAAGCGCCGCGGTGGCTGTGCGCCAGCGGGACGGGCAGGGCGAAGCGAGGCGGCCGGGCGAACGGGCATAACGCGACCTGTGCATGTCGTTTCCGCACTACGGAAACAGGTATCAGCGCCCGCTACAAGAGGTTGATCGGCCAGTCAAGCACGACCGTGCGACCCGGACCGGACGGCGCTCTCGCACGCCCCCCGACGCACGCCCCCCGACGCCCGCAGCCGACGCACGGGATATTCCCCCTCGGCAGAAACGAAACGCCCTGATCTTCTTCTGAGCGAAAATATCCCGGGGGGTGCAGGGGGCAGCGCCCCCGCCGCCGTCCTCTCCACCCGCCCGGACCCTCGTCACAGAAGCGCTGCCCCCATGCGGCCGCCCAGGAAAGACCGCGAACCACTGCCCGAAAATCAGGCACCTGCCACCCGCGCGCCGGGTCTTTGCGCTTTGCAATGATGACCTGCTCGCGTATACCCGCGACCGACCTGCGGTCGGGATGCCCCCGGCCGCCCTACAGGACGACGACCCGGAACTGGAGACGACGATGACCAAGGGCTGGACCAAATCCGACTGGCGCACCAAGCCGCGGGTGCAGATGCCCGAGTATCCCGACGCCGCCGCGGTCGCGGGGGTGGAGGCCACGCTCTCGCGCATGCCGCCTCTGGTCTTCGCGGGCGAGGCGCGCAAGCTCAAGCAGAAGCTCGCCGCCGTGTCCGAAGGCCGCGCGTTCCTGCTGCAGGGCGGCGATTGCGCCGAGAGCTTCAGCGAATTCTCGGCCGACAACATCCGCGACACCTTCCGCGTGCTGCTGCAGATGGCCGTCGTGCTGACCTACGGCGCCAAGGTGCCGGTGGTGAAGGTGGGCCGCATGGCCGGCCAGTTCGCCAAGCCGCGCTCGGCAGCGACCGAGACGGTGAAGGGGGTGGAGCTGCCCTCGTACCGCGGCGACATCATCAACGGCTTCGACTTCACTCCCGAGGCGCGGATCCCCGATCCGGCGCGGATGCTGCAGGCCTACACCCAGGCCGCGGCCTCGCTGAACCTGCTGCGCGCCTTCTCCACGGGGGGGTTCGCCGACATTCACCGGGTGCATTCCTGGACCCTGGGCTTTGCCGAAGACGACAAGGCGGAACGCTACCGCGAACTGTCGAACCGGATCGGCGACGCGCTCGACTTCATGAACGCGGCCGGGGTGAACGCCGACACCACCAGCGCCATGTCGACGGTGGATTTCTACACCTCGCACGAGGCGCTTCTGCTGGAATACGAAGAGGCGCTCTGCCGGGTCGATTCGACCTCGGGCCTGCCGATCGCGGGCTCGGGCCACCTGATCTGGATCGGCGACCGTACCCGCCAGCCGGACGGCGCGCATGTCGAATTCTGCAAGGGCGTGCAGAACCCGATCGGCCTGAAATGCGGCCCCTCGCTGGAGGTCGACGACCTCAAGGTGCTGATCGAGAAGCTGAACCCGGAGAATGAGGCCGGGCGCCTTACCCTGATCGCGCGCTTCGGCGCGGGCAAGGTGGGCGACCACCTGCCGAAGCTCGTCCGCGCGGTGCAGGAGATGGGCGCGCGTGTCGCCTGGACCTGCGACCCGATGCACGGCAACACGATCAAGTCGGCCTCGGGCTTCAAGACCCGGCCGTTCGAGAGCGTGCTGCGCGAGGTGCGCGAGTTCTTCGCGGTTCACAACGCGGAAGGAACGATCCCCGGCGGCGTGCATTTCGAGATGACCGGCAAGGACGTGACCGAATGCACCGGCGGCGTGCGTGCGGTGACCGACGGCGATCTCTCGTCGCGCTATCACACCGCCTGCGACCCGCGCCTAAACGCCTCGCAATCGCTTGAGCTCGCGTTCCTCGTCGCCGAGGAACTGTCGAGCCGCCACGGCATGCAGCGCGCCGCAGCGCTTTGAGCGGCGTGGCCGCCCGGAGAGCGCCGGGGGCTTCGCGCCCCCGGACCCCCGCGGAGGATTTCCGCCAGGATGAGGGCAAGGGCGCCTTCCTTCCAACTTCATCCTTGTCGAAATACTCACGGCTCCAGGCTTGTCACGGATATGACGCTCGGGCATGAGGCGGCGATGACCACACGTCCTGACATCCTCTGCATCGGTGCCGTCCTGTGGGACATCATCGGCCGTTCCCCTTCGGCGCTGCGGCTCGGTTCGGACGTGCCGGGCCGGATCACCCGGATCCCCGGGGGAGTGGCGATGAACATCGCGCAGACGCTTGCGCGGTTCGGGCTGCATCCGGCGGTGCTGACCGCGGTCGGCCAGGATGCCGAGGGGCGGGAACTGATCGCCGCTTGCCGGCCGCTGGGGGTCGACACCGACTATGTCTATCGTTCCGACGATCTGCCGACCGATCGCTACATGGCGATCGAGGGCGGCGGCGGGCTGGTGGCCGCGATCGCCGATGCGCATTCGCTGGAAACGGCCGGGGCAAAGATCCTGGCGCCGCTGGAAGATGGCCGTCTGGGCCGGGAAGGGGCGCCTTGGACCGGGCCGGTCGCGCTCGACGGGAACCTGACGCAGGCGCTTCTGTCCGAGATCGCCGAGAGCCCGCTGCTTGCCGCCGCCGACCTGCGGCTTGCCCCGGCCTCCCCCGGCAAGGCGGAGCGGCTGATGCCGCTGCTTGGCCACCGGAGGGCCACGCTCTACGTCAATCTGGAGGAGGCGGGGCTGCTTTGCCATTGCCAGTTCGGGACGGCGGAAGCCGCGGCCGAGGGGCTGATGGCGCGCGGCGCGCGCCGGGTGCTGGTGACGGATGGCGGCCGGGCCTGCGCCGACGGCAGCGGGGCGGGCATCATCTCGCGCGTGCCGCCCCCGGTCATGGTGCGCCGCGTCACCGGTGCCGGCGACAGTTTCATGGCCGGCCACGTCGTGGCCGAGCTGCGCGGTGACGACCGCGCATCCGCGCTTGAGGCGGCGCTGAAATCGGCGGCCGATTACGTCTCGGGCGAGGTGGTCTAACCCTCGTCCTCGCCTTCGCTCTCGGTCTCGCCGCCCATCGCGAGGCCCGCGAACAAGGCCGCCCCGAAGGCCAGGAGCGGCGCGTTGCGCAGGATCGGCGCGGTCTCGATCAGCGCGAGGCGGAGCGCCCGCACCTGGTTGGCGCGGCGCAGCATCCGGGCGCGCCTGGCACGGCGGCGGGCGCGCACCATCAGGCCCCAGACGATCAGCGCCAGCAGCAGGGCCGACAGCGCGGCCGTCCCCAGCGCCACCAGCACGCCGTAGCTTTGCGCCAGAGCGGTCACGCCCAGAGCGATCCCGAAGCCGAGCGCCAGCACCACGCAGAGCGCGATGATCGCACCGAAGGCGGCCTCGGCGGCAAAACGCCCCCGGACCGCCCCGATCTCTTCGCGCAGCAAAGCCGCGAATATTCTGGGGATGATCCCCATCCCGACGTTCCCCCCTGCCGTCAGCGCCGGCGCAGGAAGATGCCCAGCGCAAAGCCGCCCAGCGCGGCGATGCCCAAGGTGCGCCACGGACGCGCCTGCGTCTCGGCCAGGATCCGGCTTTCGACGCCGGCCCATTCGTTGCGGGCGCGGTCGGCCGCCTTGCCTGCCGCTTCCGACCCGCGCGCGACGCCCTCGGCCACCTTGGCCTTGGCGGAATCGCGGGCCACGGTCGCGCTATCCTGGCCGAGGCGGCCCATCAGCGAGATGACGTTGCTCATTTCGTTGCGCAGCGCCGCGACTTCGGCGGCAAGGTCGGGAACTTCGGGTTTCGTGTCGGTGGACTTCGTCGTGGTCGCCATGACAGGCCTCCTGTGGCTGGGCTTGAGATTTGATCGACCAACGCACGACCGCGTCGGGAAGTTCCCGCGACACCGCGCCGCGGCCGGCCGGGGCGCGGCGCTGGGGGAACCGCCCTGTCCGGCGGCGTGAAGACCTTGCCCGCAAAGGGGGATTGCGCTCTTCCGCGGTGCCTGCGATAGGGCGGGCTTCGATCCGGAACGGAGGCCCTGATGACCGAACTGATCCTGTCCCGAGAGGTGGCCGAGGCGCAGCAGGCGGGGCGTCCGCTGGTGGCGCTGGAATCGACCATCATCAGCCATGGCATGCCCTGGCCCCGCAACGTCGAGACTGCCCGTGCGGTCGAGGCCGAGATTCGCGGCGCTGGGGCCGTGCCCGCGACCATCGCCGTGCTGGACGGCAAGCTGCACATCGGTCTCGATGCGGCCGCGCTTGACCGGCTGGGGCAGGCGACGGGGGTTCGCAAGCTCTCGCGCGCCGACCTCGCGGTCTGTCTGGCCGAGGGGGCCACGGGGGCCACGACGGTGGCGGCGACGATGATTGCGGCGGCGCTGGCGGGGATCTCGGTCTTTGCCACCGGGGGCATCGGCGGGGTGCACCGCGGCGCGGAGGAGACGTTCGACATCTCGGCCGACCTGCGCGAGCTGTCGCTGACCCCGGTCACGGTGGTGGCGGCCGGGGCGAAGGCGATCCTCGACGTGCCCAAGACGCTCGAGGTGCTGGAAACCAATGGCGTGCCGGTGATCGCCTACGGGCAGGAGGGCTTTCCCGCCTTCTGGTCGCGTGAGTCGGGGTTGAAGGCGCCGCTCAGCATGAACAGCGCGGCGGCGATCGCCCGGGCGCATCTGGCGCGCGGCGCGCTGGGGCTGGCGGGCGGCCAGCTGGTTGCCAACCCGATCCCCGCCGAGGCGGAGATCCCGCGGGCCGAGATCGTTCCGGCGATCGAGGCCGCGCTGGCGGTAGCCGTGGAGCAGGGGATCGCGGCCAAGGAAGTGACGCCCTTCCTCCTGGGCCGGATCTTCGAGATCACCGAGGGCCGCTCGCTTGAGGCCAATATCGCGCTGGTGCTGTCGAACGCCCGCCTCGCCGCGGCGATCGCGGTCGAGATCGCGGCGCAGTCGTCGCGCTAGACGTCCCGGGGCGCAGGTTCGCGACCGCCTAAGTCCCCGGCTGCGCGTCCCTTTGCGTGCACGTGGTGACCGGCGCCGCGGCGCCGGTCGGGATGGCTTCGCCCGGTCACCTGATCTGATCATCGGGCAGGGAACTGCTGTGCGCCGCCCATTGCGGGGCGCACGTGCGCCCCGTACAGTCTGCCCTGACGACAGGGACGCGCATGACCGAACACGACGAGCATCACCCGAAAAAGCGCCGCCGGTTCGGGCGGTTGCGCAATTCTTTCCTGACCGGCCTGGTGGTCGTGCTGCCGATCGGCCTGACCCTTTACCTGATCTGGACGGTGACCGGCTGGATCGACAGCTGGGTGCTGCCCTTCATCCCGCGCAGGTTCCAGCCGGGCAGCCTTCTGGGCGACTGGCTGGGGCCGCAGTTCGCGATCAACATCCGCGGCGTCGGCGTCATCATCTTTCTCGTCTTCACGGTGATCGTCGGCTGGCTGGCCAAGGGCATCATCGGCCGCTCGATGCTGGGCTGGGGCGAGCGGATGGTCGACCGGATGCCCGTCGTGCGTTCGATCTACGCGGGGCTGAAGCAGATCGCCGAGACGGTCTTTGCCCAGACGGAATCGAATTTCGACAAGGCCTGCCTGGTGGAATACCCGCGCAAGGGGATCTGGGCGATCGGCTTCGTCTCGACCAATGCCAAGGGCGAGATCGCGCAGCGCATCCCGGCGGAGGAGGCGATCGTGTCGGTCTTCCTGCCGACCACGCCAAACCCGACCTCGGGCTTTCTGCTGTACCTGCCTGCCTCGGAGGTGACGCTCCTCGACATGAAGGTCGAGGACGCGGCAAAGCTGATCATCTCGGCCGGGCTGGTGTATCCCAACCCCAAGGATCCGGCCACGCCCCCGGCGAAGGCCGCGCGCTAGATGCTGGGACCCGCGCTGACCGGCTTCCTCACCGGAGGGTCGCTGATCCTTGCGATCGGGGCGCAGAATGCCTTTGTCCTGCGGCAGGGGCTATTGCGTGCGCATGTGCTGCCGCTCGTCCTGCTCTGTTCGCTGTCTGATGCGGTGCTGATCTCTGCCGGGGTCACCGGCTTCGGTGCGGTGGTGTCGCTGGTGCCCTGGCTGCCGCGGGTGATGTCACTGGCCGGCGCGGCATTTCTGGCGGTCTACGGCGCGCAAAGGATGATCGCCGCGTGGCGGGGGGATTACGCGCTGGTGCTGGCGGGGCAGAGCGCGGGGCTGGGGCGGACGCTGGCCGTGGGCGCCGCCTTCACCTGGCTGAACCCGCATGTCTACCTTGATACGCTGGGGCTGATCGGCGCGGTGTCGACACAGTTCCACGGGGTGGAGACGAAGGCGGCCTTCGGGATCGGCGCGGTCTGCGCCTCCTTCGCGTTCTTCTTCTCGCTGGGCTACGGGGCGCGGCTTCTGGCGCCGGTCATGACCTCGCCCCGCGCGTGGCGAGTGCTCGACCTGTTCATCGGGCTGGTGATGTGGGGGCTGGCGTTCGAACTGATCCGCGGGGCGGTCTGACCCGTGGATCAGGCGCGCTGAGGGTAGGGCCCTCCCGGGGAGAGGCGGGCGCCGCCCGGGGTGATCGCCCGGCGAAACGGAATTGCATTTCGAAAGGGCAGGTCCGGCCCGATGCGCGGTCACACGTGGCGACGGCAGGGCAAGCGCCGGCCCGTCCGGGCGGACGCTTTTCACCCTTGCACGACGCTCCGACGATGGAGGGGCCTGACTGGCATGAAGCGCCGAAGTTCAGGGGTGGGATGCGCCACCCCACGGGCCGGCGCTGTCCCGGCTTGCCATGATGCGCTTAGAGCGCGGTCCAGCCGCCGTCGACGCTGATCGTCGTGCCGGTGATCTGGCGTGCCGCCTCGGAGCACAGGAAGACCGCGGTGCCGCCGATCTCCTCCACCGTCGCGAATTCGCGCGAGGGCTGGCGGTCGAGCATGACCTCGCGGATCACCGTCTCGCGGTCCATGCCATGGGTCTTCATCTGGTCGGGGATCTGCGCCTCGACCAGCGGTGTCAGCACGTAGCCCGGGCAGATGGCGTTGCAGGTGACACCCTTGCCCGCGGCCTCTAGCGCGACGGTTTTGGTCAGGCCGACGATGCCGTGCTTGGCCGCGACATAGGCCGATTTGTAGGGCGAGGCGGTCAGGCCATGGGCCGAGGCCACGTTGACGATCCGGCCCCAGCCCTTGTCGCGCATGCCCGGCAGGGCCGCGGCGATGGTGTGGAAGGACGAGGTCAGGTTGATCGCGATGATCCGGTCCCATTGGGCCACTGGGAATTCCTCGATCGGCGCGACGTGCTGGATGCCCGCGTTGTTCACCAGGATGTCGCAGCCACCCGCGCGTTCCACCAACGCGCGACAGGCTGCGCCGTCGGACATGTCGGCCGCGATATAGCTAACCTCCACCCCGTGGCGCGCGGCGATCTCGGCGGCGAGCGCGTGATCCTCGTCTCGGTCGGTGAACGAGTTGATCACGACCTCGGCCCCGGCGCCGGCCAGCGCCTCGGCCACGCCCAGCCCGATGCCCGAGTTCGACCCGGTGACGATCGCGCGTTTTCCCTGAAGGTTCATGCTTGGTGCTCCCTTGCGGCATCTCGGCGCACCATAGACAGCCGGTACAGGCGAAGACCAGCGCCTTCACGCCGGGACACGCGACGGTGCCTTGTGGCCGGCAGCCATGGGCCCTAGAGCACGGGCCGGATCTTCCTTCAGAAGTCATGCGATTCCCCGGGCAGGTCGGTCGGGTGATCGCACCACCTTCCACCACCGCGGAGTTTCTGCATCGACCAAAAAAAACGCCCGCACGAGGCGGGCGTTAAGTTATTGAGGCAGGTTTCATACAGGCAAGAAACCTATCGAGCAGTGCCCCCTTTATACGCATTCTTGATGCGCTGTCCAAGCTAAAAGTTTGAAAAGGCGGGAAAGCCCCGGTAGCGTCGAGGCCAAGAAAAACAAGGGCAGATGGGTTGTTTCACGAATGTGTGTCTACTTTTTCCGGATGACGAAGGTCGCGGCGCTTGGCGTCTGCCTGGTCCTGGCGGGGCAGGCGGGGGCCGAGGATTCGCCCCCGGCGGCGCCGGACAATGGCATTGCTATGTATGGCGCCCCGGCGCTTCCACCTGATTTTGTGTCGCTGCCCTATGCCAACCCGGATGCGCCCAAGGGCGGGGCGATCACGGTGGGCGATGTCTCAAGCTTCGATTCCCTCAATCCGATTTCCGTGATGGGCCGTGTTCCCTACCAGCTTTCGGCCTTCACGCTGCAGACGCTGCTGACCCGTTCGCTGGACGAGCCCTTCACCCTCTACCCCCAGCTTGCCGAAAGCGTGAAGACCGATTCGGCCCGCGATTACGTCGAGTTCACGCTGAACCCGAAGGCGCGGTTTTCCGACGGTAAGCCGGTGACGGTAGAGGACGTGCTGTGGTCGATGATGGCGCTGGCCAAGGCCAACCCGCCGGTCTACGGCGGCGCCTGGTCGAAGGTCGCAAAGGCCGAGGCGGTGGGCCCGCGCACCGTACGCTTTACCTTCAAGACGGCAGACCGCGAGCTGCCTCTGATCCTGGGGCTTCGGCCAATCCTGGAAAAGGCCCAGTGGCAGGGCAAGGACCTCGGCGCCTCGGGGATGATGGTGCCGATCGGATCCGGCCCCTACGTGGTGAAGGATTTCCAGCCGGGCCGTTACATCGTCTACCAACGCAACAAGGACTGGTGGGCAAGAGATCTGCCGATCAACCGCGGGCGCTACAACTTCGACACCATACGCTACGAGTATTTCAGCGACGCCAACGCGATGTTCGAGGCCTTCAAGGCCGGTGAGCTGGATTTCTTCCGCGAGGCCAACCCCGCCAAGTGGAAGACGAATTTCGATTTTCCCCGGGTCCGCTCGGGCAAGGTGGTGCTGGACGAGATCCCGTCGAAGCGGCCCTCCGGCATGGAGGGGCTGGTGATGAACACCCGGCGCGGGCTGTTCAAGGATTGGCGCGTGCGCGAGGCGCTGATCGACGCCTTCAACTTCGAGTTCGTGAACCGCACAGTGAACGGCGGAACCGAGCCGCGGATCACCTCTTATTTCTCGAACTCGGTGCTGGGGATGCGGCCCGGTCCGGCGGAGGGCCGCGTCAAGGCGCTGCTGGAGCCGTTCAGCGACCAGCTGCCTCCCGGCGCGCTGTCGGGCTACAGCCTGCCGAAGTCGCGGGGAGGAGAGACCGACCGGCGCGCGATCCGGCACGCGATGAAGATGCTGTCCGATGCCGGCTGGCAGGTGAAGGACGGGGTGCTGCGCAATGCCGCGGGGCAGCCGTTCCGCTTCGAGATCCTGTTGTCGCAGGGGCAGGAGCAGACCGACGGCGCGGCGGTGTCGATCTATGTCGGCGCGCTGCGCCGGCTGGGGATCGCGGCGCATGTGACCACGGTGGACAGCGCGCAATACGTCCAGCGGATCAACAATTACGATTTCGACATGACCTGGTTCGTGCGCGCGATGTCGCTGAGCCCGGGGAACGAGCAATGGCTGTATTGGGGGCACCAGGGCGTCACCCGGCCCGCCACGCGCAACCTGATGGGCGCGAGTTCCCCTCCGGCCGAGGCGATGATCCGCAAGATGTTGACGACCAAGGACCCGGACACCTTCACCGCGGCCGTCCGCGCGCTCGACCGGATCCTGATGGCCGAGCGCTACGTGGTGCCGTTCTGGTTCTCGGACGTGTCGCGGATTGCCCATGCCAGCGACCTGCAATATCCTGCGCAACTGCCGGCCTACGGCGACTGGCCGGGGTTCTTTCCGGACGTCTGGTGGAAGGGGAAGTGACCCGATGAAATGGCTGTTCTTGGCGGCGGTGCTGGCGCTTGGAGCCTGCAATACCGTGGCGGGCATGGGCGAGGATGTCTCGGGCGGGGCGCGTACCGTGCAGGGCTGGTTCGGCGGCTGACGGCGCGGGCGGCGCCAATTCATGGCGCCCAGGCAATTCAGGGCGCCCAGGCACGGCACCCTCGCGCATGCGGGATGGTGGCGCGGGATGCTGGCCGGGCAGGGGGGCCAGCCCCCCTGCACCCCCCGGGATATTTCCGCTCAGAAGAAGGGCAGGCCGCGTCAGACGATCGCCAGTTCCCTGAACGGCGTGCCGTCGAGCAGGCGTTGCGGGCCGAGATCGGTGAGGTCGAGGCTGCGGTAGGCACCTTCGAGGATCAGTTCCGACAGGGCTCGGCCGACGGCGGGGGCCTGTTGCAGGCCGTGGCCGGAGAAGCCGGCGGCGAGGTAGAGGTTGTCGAGGCCGGGCCAGAGGCCGACCACGGCGTTCTGGTCGAGGCGGTTGTAGGCATAGTGGCCGGCCCAGCAGCGCACCACCTTCACCGCGTCGAAGCCGGGCGCGCGGGCATGGACCGCGGGCCAGATCAGCTCTTCGAACTGGCCGGCGTCGGGGTCGAAATCCTGTGCGTCGCAGGGGCCGTCTTCGGCCGGGACGGTGGCGATGATCCACTGTCCGCGCTCGGGGCGCATGTAATAGCCCTGGTAGTCGATGATCAGCGGCGCGTCGGGGTGGCGCGCGTTCGGGGCGTCGATCAGGAAGACCGTCCGCTTGCGCGGTTCGACCGGCAGGGCTTGCCCGGCCATCGCCATCACCTCGGCCGCACGGGTGCCAGTGCAGTTGATCAGCGCGCCACAGGCGAGGTCTTCTCCCGAGGAGAGCCGGACCGAGGTGACGCGCCCGCCCTTGAGCCCGAGGCCTGTCACCCGGTCGTGCAGGAAGGTGGCGCCCTGGGCCCTGGCCCCCGCGCGGAAGCCGCCAAGCAGCCCCATGTTGTCGAACCAGCCTTCGTCGCGTGCACCGAAGCTGGCGGCCGAGACCCCCTCGGCCGAGAGCCAGGGGAAGCGGCGGGCGAGGGTGGCCGCGTCCCAGACCTCGGTTGCGGCCCCTTCGGCGCGCTGCATCGCCGCCACCTGGCCGAGGGCCTTGGCCCCTTCGGCCGTGCCGACGAGGAAGAGATAGCCGTTCTCGCGCAGTCCGAGGTCGGGTCCGTGCGGGGCGAGGTGTCGGGCAAAGTCGCGGATGAAGCCGATCCCGAAGCGCGAGATCCGCACGTTCACCGCATTGGTGAACTGCTGCCGGACCGAGGCCACCGAGAGCGCCGTGGAGGCCGTGGCGTAGGTCGGATCGCGCTCCACCACCGCGACGCGCAGCCCGGGCCGCGCCCGTGTCAGCCACCACGCGGCCGAGGCGCCATGCACCGCGCCGCCCGCAATCACCACGTCGTAGCGTTCCGCCATCTCACCCTCCGAAACCGGCATCTTCTTCCCGCATACTGCCATGCCGCGGGGCGGAAAAGAGTGATGACACTCGACAAGGCAGGCTCACACTTGGTAAATGCGAAGTGAGGACAAGGGCCACACCAGAGCGTGGATGCGAGGGGAAGGATGGCTCTGCTGCAAGACGTGAACCGGCTGCTCGATGCGCCTACGGTCGATGCGGTGTGGACTCATCTGCTGGCGCGCATGCAGAGCTATGGCTTTGGCAGGCTGCTCTATGCCTGCACGCGGGCGCAGACCGGCAACCGCCTGGGCGCGCCCGAGAACGCGCTGATGCTGACCAACCATTCGAAGGAATACCTCGACCGGTTCATCGGCGACGGCCTTTACCGCGATGCGCCGATGGTCCGCTGGGCGAACGAGAACCGGGGCGTCTGCAACTGGCGCTGCATCGACGAGATGGTGAAGACCGGCACCGTTACGCCGGCCGAGAAGCAGGTGATCGCCTTCAACCGGCGCCACGGCCTGACCGCCGGCCTGACCATCAGCTTCACGGCGCTGGCCGTCCGGTCCAAGGGCGGGATCGGGCTGGTCGCGCGCGAGGGGCTGACGCATGACGATGTCGACGCGATCTGGCAGGCCCATGGCGAGGAGATCCTTGCGCTGTGCCGGATCGCCCACCTGAGGATCATATGCCTGCCACATCCCCAGGCCGGCAACATGCTCAGCCCGCGCCAGCGCGAGGCGTTGGAATGGGTGGCCGAGGGCAAGACCACGCTGGACATCGCGGTGCTGATGGGGGTGTCGGCGGCGACGGTGGAAAAGCACCTTCGCCTGGCGCGCGAATCGCTGGAGGTCGAGAGCACGGCACAGGCGATCGCCAAGGCGACGATGATGAACCAGATCTTCACCGTCGAGACCTGAGGCGGGGCGCGGCCCCTTGGTGCAGGCCGTTACACGCGGCGGTTGAATTTTCTGACCATGTGGTCAGGTATGGTTTTCCTGACTATGCTGACCTTGGGGAAGGTGGCACCCTTCAGGGGTTCCGTGAGTGGTGGCATTGGCCAGGGAACCAAGGGGGTCGAACCGCAGCGTGATTTCGTTGAAAGGTGGTCCTTGCCGGGAAACCGGAAAGTCGGCTTGTCGGGTGTATTTTCCGCCCGGCAAGACGCCGCAAGATGCGTCTGTCCTCATCCCCATATCGGAAGGACGCAACGGAACGGTGCGGTCGCGGGGCCGCACCGTTTTGCATTTTCGCACCCCGTGGCGAAAGCGGTGACGCGCCCCCGGCGCGCGGCAGCTTTTGCCGCAGGGTCAACCGCCTGCGACACTTTCCTCATCTTCGGGACAATCGCGCGGAAGCGACGGGTTTCGTTGCCGCGTGGCCCCTGCCGCCCGAAAGGAAACGGGCCCGGAAACGCAAACGGCGCGGCCCCGGAGGACCGCGCCGCGCAATGCGTGAAGGGCAGGGTATCAGCCAGCCAGGGTCTTGGCGACCTCGGCGGCGAAATCCTCTTCCTTCTTCTCGACGCCTTCGCCCACTTCCATGCGGACAAAACCCGTGACCTCGACGCCGGCATCCTTGGCCGCCTGGCCGACGGTCACGTCGGGGTTGATCACGAAGGCCTGGTTCAGCAGGGTGACCTCGGCGACGAATTTCTTCATCCGGCCTTCGATCATCTTCTCGATCACCGCCTCGGGCTTGCCCGATTCGCGCGCGATGTCGATCTGCACCTGGCGTTCCTTTTCCACCACAGCGGGATCAAGGTCGGCTTCGGAGAGCGAGGCGGGGTTGGTCGCGGCGACGTGCATCGCGACCTGCTTGCCGATCTCCTGCGCCTTGGCCGCGTCGCCCTTGAGCGCCACGAGCACACCGATCTTGCCCATGCCTTCGGCCGCCGCGTTGTGGACGTAGGACACCACGGTGTCGCCTTCCAGCACGTGCATCCGGCGCAGCGTCATGTTCTCGCCGATCCGGGCGATCGCGTCGGTCAGCACCTGCTCGACCGGCTTGCCGTTCAGGTGGGTGGCCTTCAGAACCTCGACGTCCTCGCCGGCTTCCAGCGCGACGTTGGTGATCTCGCCCACCAGCTTCTGGAAATCGGCGTTCTTGGCGACGAAGTCGGTTTCCGAGTTGAGCTCGACGGTAACGCCGCGGCCATCGCTGACGGCGATGCCGACAAGGCCCTCGGCGGCGGTGCGGCCCGCCTTCTTCGCGGCCTTCGCCAGACCCTTGGTGCGCAGCCAGTCGACCGCGGCGTCCATGTCGCCATCGGTCTCGGTCAGCGCCTTCTTGGCGTCCATCATGCCTGCGCCGGTCGTGTCGCGCAGTTCCTTCACCATGCTCGCGGTGATCGCCATAACGGCCTCCTGCATATCTGAAATCAGGGTGTCCCGGGCGGGACTATCCCCACCCGGCAACAGTTTCGTGACGGTCGTGGATCCGACCGCCGGACGGGCGCGGGGCCTCAGGCCTCGGCGGCGACTTCCTCTTCGGCCGGGGCCTCTTCGAGCGCGCCGAGGTCCACGCCGGCGGCGCCGAGCTGGGCCTGCATGCCGTCAAGGGCGGCACGGCTCACAAGGTCGCAGTAGAGCGCGATGGCACGGGCCGCGTCGTCGTTGCCCGGGATCACGTAATCCACGCCCTTGGGCGAGCAGTTGGTGTCGACCACGGCGACGACCGGGATGCCAAGCTTCTTGGCCTCGAGGATCGCCAGGTCTTCCTTGTTCACGTCGATGATGAACAGCGCGTCCGGCACGCCGCCCATCTCGCGGATCCCGCCGAGCGAGGCCTGGAGTTTCGCCTGCTCGCGCTCCATGCCCAGACGCTCTTTCTTGGTCAGGCCTTCGGCGCCCTGCGCCATCAGCTCGTCGATCGCCTTGAGGCGCTGGATCGACTTCGACACGGTCTGCCAGTTGGTCAGCGTGCCGCCCAGCCAGCGGTGGTTCATGTAGTACTGCGCGCATTTCTCGGCGGCTTCGGCGATCGGCTTGGAGGCCTGGCGCTTGGTGCCGACAAAGAGGATGCGGCCGTTCTTGGCCACGGTCTCGCGGATGAAGTTCAGCGCGGCGTCGAGCATCGGGACGGTTTGCGTCAGGTCGATGATGTGGATGCCGTTGCGGTCGCCGTAGATGTATTCGCCCATCTGCGGGTTCCAGCGCTGCGTCTGGTGACCATAGTGAACGCCAGCTTCAAGCAGCTGACGCATGGAGAAATCGGGAAGCGCCATTCCATGTCCTTTCCGGTTTTGCGCCTGAGCAGGGCCTTTCAGGGTTTCCCCCAACCGGTGGACCTTCTGGGGATGTCTCCCCCAGGGGCCCGGCCCTGCCTGTGAAGTGGGGTGCCTATAGCGGGAGTGGGCGGCGTTTGCAAGCCCTCGCTCGCGTGGGTCTTGGGGGAGAGCGCCGAAGGGTACATCCCGTCGCCATTGGGCTTGAACCGATGGCTCTCCATTGACGCCCGCCGTGGAGTATTGTCGCCAAGATGAAGGGCCAAACAGTCAGAGACCGTTGACCGGGACCTTGAGGTAGCTCTTGCCGTTCGCATCGGGTTCGGGCATGCGGCCCGCGCGCATGTTGACCTGCAGCGAGGGGATGATCAGGCGGGGCATGGCAAGCGATGCGTCGCGGGTCTGCCGCATCGTGACGAACTCGGCGGCGGGGCGACCTGCGCCGATGTGCACGTTGCGCGCCTTCTGCTCTGCCACCGTGGTCTCCCAGGCGTAGGCGTCCCGGCCCGGGGCCTTGTAGTCGTGGCCCACGAAGATGCGGGTTGCGTCGGGCAGCGAGAGGATCTTCTGGATCGAGGCGTAGAGCGTTTCGGCCGAGCCGCCCGGGAAGTCGCAGCGCGCGGTGCCGAAATCGGGCATGAACAGCGTGTCGCCGACGAAGGCGGCCTCGCCGATCACGTAGGTCAGGCAGGCGGGCGTGTGGCCCGGCGTGTGCAGCACGCGGGCGGGCAGGGCGCCGATGGTGAATTCATCCCCTTCGGCGAAGAGGCGGTCGAACTGGCTTCCGTCGCGCTGGAACCGCGTGCCCTCGTTGAAGACCTTGCCGAATGTATCCTGCACCACGCGGATCTTCTCGCCGATGCCGATCTTGCCGCCGAGGCGTTCCTGGATATACGGCGCGGCCGACAGGTGATCGGCATGGACATGGGTTTCGAGGATCCATTCGACGGTCAGCCCGCGGTCGCGGATATGGGCGACGATGGCATCGGCCGAGCGGGTGTCGGTGCGGCCTGAGGCGTAATCGAAGTCGAGCACGCTGTCGATCACCGCGCAGGCGCGCGACCCCGGATCCTTGACGACGTAGGAGACGGTGTTCGTGGCCTCGTCGAAGAAGGCGAAGACATCCGCCTGCGGGGCTGTCACCTGAGACTGGGCATCCATGGGGCACCTTTGTGAAACCTGCCCTCCGGATATACGCCGCGGCGACCAGATTGCAAGACTTGAATGTGTTGTGGGGTCACGCCTTAGGGGCCGCAGCTCATTGGAAACGTTCCGCGATTCCGGGCAGGGCGGCATAGTCGGAGAAGGTCGCATGGTGCGGCAGATCGGCGACGGGGGTCTTGCGGTAGCCCTCGGTATAAAGGGCGAAGGGCGCGCGGGCGTTGACCGCGGTCTCGGCATCCACCTCGCTGTCGCCGACATAGAGCATCGGCCCGCCGCCAAGCTGGCGGTGCACGTGGTGCAGCATCGCCGGATCGGGCTTGCGCGTGGCCAGGCTGTCGCCGCCGAGCAGGGCCTCGAACGTGTCGAAGAGGCCGACGTGGTGCAGCGCCGCCTCGGCCGGGCGGTAGGGCTTGTTGGTGCAGATGCCCAGCCGGAAGCCGGCCTCGGTCAGGGCCTCGAGCGCCGTTACCACGCCGGGATATAGGGTGTTGCCCTCGACCTCTTTCTCGTAACGGGCGACCAGCCGGTCGTGGACCTCGTCGAAGATCGCACCCTCCGGATCCTTGCCGCTGGCCTCGAGGAGCTGGCGCACGAGGTTGGGCGTGCCTTTGCCGACGAAGCTGCGCACCGTGTCCGCGTCGAGCGGCGGCAGGTCGAAATCGGCCAGCACTAGGTTGGACACCCGGTGAATCGCCGGGGCGGAATCGATCAGCGTGCCATCGAGATCGAAGATCACCACGGGGGCTGTGCGCAGGGCCGGCGCGTTCATGCCGCCCTCCACTTGATCGAGCAGCCCATGGACGGCACCTGCTCTGCCGGGCCGTGCCCGGTTTCGGCAACTTGGCGCATCGCGTCGTAGAGGTCGCGGCGCACGTCGGGCGCGGCCGCCTGCTTGCGCGAGGCATCGAGCCGGCCGCGGTATTGCAGCCCGCCATCGGCGTCGAAGCCGAAGAAATCCGGTGTGCAGACCGCGCCATAAGCCCTTGCCACGTCCTGGCTTTCGTCGAAGAGGTACGGGAAGGTGAAACCCTGCCGCTCGGCCTCGGCCGCCATCGCGGCGAAACCGTCCTGCGGATAGGCTTGGGTGTCGTTCGACGAGATTGCGGCAACCCCGATCCCGAGGGCCTGCAGCGCGGCGGCGTCGCGCACGATCCGGTCCATCACCGCCTGCACATAGGGGCAGTGGTTGCAGATGAACATGATCAGCGTGCCTTTCTCTCCTCTCACATCGTCGAAGGACAGCGTTCTGCCGTCGGTTGCGGGCAGGGTGAAGCCCGGGGCCTTCCAGCCGAAATCGCAGACCGGGGGTGTCGCAGACATCATTCTCTCCTCAGGTTTCGGGCAGGAAGCGGTAGGCGTCGCCCTGCCTTTCCGCCCGGCCGATCCCGGATCCGGGCAGGTGAAAGCCGATCAGGCGCAGCCGATCCGCAGCCAGCCGGTCGAGCAGGACCCGCCGCGTCCCTGCGGCGGCGTCCCAATCCTGGTCCGATCCCCAGTGCCAGTCGGGCCGGGCAAAGGCAACGTGGGCATTGGCAAGGGCGTCGCCAGTGATCACCACGCCGTCGCCGCGATGGACGATGTAGGACAGGTGCCCCGGCGTATGGCCATGGGTCGCCATCGCCTCGACGCCGGGAAGGGGCTCGTCCCCCGGCTCGATCAGTGTGAAGCGATCGGCCAGCCGGTCGAGGCGCGACCGGGCGCCGGCGGCAAAGTTCTGACGCTCGGCCCCGATGGTGTCGATTGTCGCGGGGTCGCGCCAATAGTCGAATTCGGCCCGCCCGATCATCAGCTGTGCATCGGGAAAGGCGGGCTCATCGAAATCGTCGATCAGGCCCCAGAGGTGATCGGGATGGGCGTGGGTCAGGACGACATGGGTGATCCCGGTCCGCGCCACGCCCAGCCGGTCGAGCGCGGCCTGAAGCTTGCCCGCCGTCGGCTGAAACCCGGGGCCGGACCCGGCATCGAACAACACGGTCCGCGGCCCGTCGCGCAGCAGCGCAAGCGTGCACCCCGGGGTGAAATTCCCTTCCGGAACGCCATGTTGCGCCATGAAGTTGTCCGCCTCGGGGTGCGGTTCATCGGCCATGACGAAATCACGGTTCAGGACAAGGTGGCCATCGCTGAGCGTGTCGATCCGCGCGGCGCCGAGGGTCAGGCCCGTCAGATCCGTCTGGCCTGCGACGGCCGGGAACGGCGCGCCGAAGGGCAGGGCGGCCGCGGCCGCCCCGGCCAGAATCTTCCTGCGCGTGATCTGCATCTCCCGCCTCCAGGATGGTGTCCCGCCCCGAGGATGCCCCCGCAGGCCCCCGGGATGCAAGGCAGAGGTCAGGCGGCGGCAGAACGTGCCGCGGCCGCGGCCGCCTCGCGGATCGCGCGCATGTTCCGGCCGTAGACCTCGGGCGTGTCGACCGACCCGCCCTTGAACACCGCAGAGCCCGCGACAAGGACGTCGGCGCCGGCGGCGGCCACCAGCGGCGCCGTCTCGGGCGTGATGCCGCCGTCGATCTGGATGTGGATCGGGCGATCGCCGATCATCTGGCGGATCTTGGCTGTCTTGGTGACGCCGGAGTGGATGAACTTCTGTCCGCCGAAGCCGGGGTTGACCGTCATCACCAGCACCATGTCGACGAGGTCGAGAAGATCCGTCACCGCCTCGGCCGGCGTGCCGGGGTTCAGCACGACGCCCGCCTTCACCCCCTGCGCGCGGATCGCCTGCAGCGTGCGGTGGATATGCGGCCCGGCCTCGACATGGGCCGAGATCATGTCGGCCCCTGCCTCGGCATAGGCCTCGATATAGGGATCGACCGGGGCGATCATCAGGTGGACGTCCATGAAAGTCTTCACATGCGGACGAAAGGCCTTCACCGCGGGCGGGCCGAAGGTCAGGTTGGGTACGAAATGCCCGTCCATCACGTCGACATGAACCCAGTCGGCACCCTGATCCTCGACCGCGCGGATCTCGGCACCGAAATTGGCGAAATCCGCGGACAGGATCGACGGGGCGATCTTGATGGAACGGTCGAACGTCATCGCTTGGTCTCCCGGCGTGCCACTTCGCTGTCGAGCCCGCCACGAAACACGCGGCTGGCCCGGATGTCGCCTTCGTCTATCAGCGAAAGCCGGGCGGCGTCCAGCGCGCCCGTGGCGGTTTCGAAAAGCCGGTTCGCCTGCCGCAGCCGCGCCCGGTCGAAGGCGTTCCGGATCGAGCGTGCGTTGGCGAAATGCGGCTGCGCCCGGCGCAGGCGGATGTACTCGGCCAGTGCCGCCTCGGCGCGCGGGCTCAGGGTGTAGGACTGCCCGGCCATCATGTGCCGAGCGATCGCCATAAGCTCGTCGTCGCTGTAATCCGGGAACTCGATGTGATGCGCGATCCGGCTGCGGAACCCGGGGTTGGAATTGAAGAAATGCTCCATCCGGTCGGCATATCCCGCAAGGATCACCACGAGGTCGTCACGGTTGTTCTCCATCACCTGCAACAGGATCTCGATTGCCTCCTGGCCGTAGTCGCGCTCGTTGTCTGGACGGTAGAGGTAATAGGCCTCGTCGATGAACAGCACACCCCCCATGGCGCGCTTGAGCACCTCGCGGGTCTTCGGCGCGGTATGGCCGATGTACTGGCCCACGAGGTCGTCGCGCGTGACGCTGACAAGGTGCCCCTTGCGCACATAGCCCAGCCGCTTGAGCAACCCCGCCATCTTCAGCGCCACCGTGGTCTTGCCGGTGCCCGGATTGCCGGTAAAGCTCATGTGCAGCGTCGGCGTCTCATGGCCCAGCCCCAGCGTTGCGCGTGCCCGCTCTACCAGCAGAAGCGCCGCCGTCTCGCGGATCCGGTCCTTCACCGGGGTCAGGCCGATCAGCTCCCGGTCCAGATCCTCGAGCACCTCACGCACGCCCGAGCATTCGTATTCCTCCCGCAGGTCGACGGAGGCAGGCCTCTCCGCCACCTCCGCCCCGACTGTCTCGACCCCGGCCTTCTCCATCTCGGCCGTCTCCATCTCGGCCGTCTCCGTCCCGGCGTTCATCGCGACCCTCCCTCGGATGCAACTTTCATTGTTCTCCAAATACGCAAACCCGGCCCGGCCTCAGCGCATCACCTCGTGGCTGTAGCGCATCGCCCGGCCGTCCACCTCGGTCCGCACCATGCGGATCGCGGGCTCCACCTCGGGCCGCTGGACAAGGAATGACAGCGTCATGGATTCCACGTTACGCGTGTCATCGAAGGCATTGATCCGGATATACATCCCCGGGTTGGCCTTGCGGCATTCCGCAAGCTCCATCATCACGCCCTTGGGGTCGCGCAGGTCGAACATCGGGTGACCCCACATCTCCCAATAGGTGTTCCTCGGGTGGGGCTCGTCGGTGTATTCGATGCCGACGGCCCAGCCGTTCTCCAGGCAATAGCCGACCTGGGCGCTGATCTGGTCGTCCGTCAGGTCGGGCAGGAAGGAAAAGCAGCCCTGGGTGATACGCATGATCGTCTCCCTTAGCTGACCGCAGGGGTCGGAACGAAATCCGACGTGTCGGTCGATGTGTAGTTGAAGGTGATGTTGCCCCAGACGTCGAGCGCGGCCTCCAGCGGCTTGCACCACTTCGCGGCGGCGCGCAGGATCTCGGGTCCCTCGGCGTCGATGTTGCGGCCCTCGTTGCGGGCCAGGATCATCGCCTCAAGGGCCACGCGGTTCGCCGTCGCCCCGGCCTGGATGCCCATCGGGTGGCCGATCGTGCCGCCGCCGAACTGCAGCACCACGTCGTCGCCGAAGAGCGAGATCAGCTGGTGCATCTGGCCGGCGTGGATCCCGCCCGAGGCGACCGGCATGACCTTGCGGATATCGGCCCAGTCCTGCTCGAAATAGATCCCGCGCGGCAGGTCGACGGCGTTGCGGCTTTCGCGGCAGACGTTGTAATAGCCCTGCACGGTCATCGGGTCGCCCTCCAGCTTGCCGACGGCGGTGCCGGCGTGGATGTGGTCGACCCCGGCCAGCCGCATCCATTTGGCGATGACGCGGAAGCTGACGCCGTGGTTCTTCTGCCTCGTGTAGGTGCCGTGGCCGGCGCGGTGCAGGTGCAGCACCATGTCGTTCTGCCGGCACCATTCCGACATCGACTGGATCGCGGTATAGCCGACGATCAGGTCGATCATCACGATCACCGACCCCAGTTCCTTGGCGAACTCCGCCCGGCGGTACATCTCTTCCATCGTGCCGGCGGTGACGTTCAGGTAATGGCCCTTCACCTCGCCGGTCATGGCGCTGGCCTTGTTCACCGCCTCCATCACGTAGAGGAACCGGTCGCGCCAGTGCATGAAGGGCTGCGAGTTGATGTTCTCGTCGTCCTTCATGAAATCGAGCCCGCCCTTGAGCCCCTCGTAGACCACCCGGCCGTAGTTCTTGCCCGACAGGCCCAGCTTGGGCTTGGTCGTGGCGCCCAGGAGGGGGCGGCCGAACTTGTCCAGCCGCTCGCGCTCGCCGATGATGCCGGTGGGCGGGCCCTTGTAGGTCTTCACATAGGCGACGGGCAGGCGCATGTCTTCCAGCCGCGCGGCGCGCAGCGGCTTGAACGAGAAGACGTTGCCGATGATCGAGGCGGTCAGGTTGGCGACCGAGCCTTCCTCGAACAGGATCAGGTCGTAGGCCACGTAGCAGAAATATTGCCCCGGCGTGCCCGGTACGGGTTCCACCTTGTAGGCCTTGGCGCGGTAGCTGTCGCAGGCGGTCAGCCGGTCGGTCCAGACCACCGTCCAGGTCGCGGTGGAGCTTTCGCCGGCGACCGCGGCGGCGGCCTCGACCGGGTCCACGCCGTCCTGCGGTGTGATCCGGAAAAGTGCAAGGATATCGGTGTCTTTCGGGACGTAGTCACCATCCCAATAGCCCATCTGCGCGTATTTCAGAACGCCCGCGGAATAGCGTTTCTTCTTGTCGGTGATCTCGGTCTTGGTGTCGGGATCGGTCCGGGGGTCGGTTTGTTGGTCGATCTTGGTGTCAGCCATCGGTTTCTCCTCCGTTCAGGCGGCCCGGGCGGCGGAATGCGCCGGGTCGAGGGTGCCGGCGGCGTAGCGCCGGGCCATGTCGTCCATCGCGATCACGTCGATCCGCGCGGCATTGCCGGCGGCTCCGAACCTCTCGAACCGGTCACGGCACAGCGTCTCCAGCTCTTCCATCGCGGGGATCAGGAACTTGCGGGGGTCGAATTCACGCGGCGCCTCCCGCGCGACCCGGCGCATTCGCGCGGTCATCGCCATGCGGCAATCGGTATCGATGTTGACCTTGCGCACGCCCGAGCGGATGCCGCGTTCGATCTCCTCGACCGGGACACCCCAGGTCTGCGGCATCTCGCCGCCGAAATCGTTGATCATGTCCTGCAGATGCTGCGGCACCGAGGAAGAGCCGTGCATCACCAGGTGCACGTCGGGGATCGTCGCGTGGATCTCCTCGATCCGGCGGATCGCGAGGGTCTCTCCGGTGGGCCGCGCACTGAACTTATAGGCGCCGTGCGAGGTGCCGCAGGCGATCGCCAGCGCATCGACCCGGGTCAGCGCCACGAAGTCGCGCGCCTCGTCCGGATCGGTCAGAAGCTGCGCGCGCGACAGCTTGCCCTCGGCGCCCGAGCCGTCCTCGGCCGCCGCCTCGCCGGTCTCGAGGCTACCCAGAACGCCCAGCTCCCCTTCGACCGAGGCGCCCACCCAATGCGCCATCTCGGCGACCCGGCGGGTGACGGTGACGTTGTAATCCCAGTCCGCGGGGGTCTTCATGTCCTCGCGGAGCGAGCCGTCCATCATCACCGAGGTAAAGCCGTGGCGGATCGCCGACAGGCAGGTCGCGCCGTTGTTGCCGTGGTCCTGGTGCAGGCATATCGGGATTCTGGGGAACATCTCGGCCAGCGCCTCGACAATGCGGCGCAGCATGATGTCGCCGGCATAGCTGCGCGCACCGCGGCTGGCCTGTAGGATCACCGGCGCGTCGCAGGCCGCGGCCGCCCGCAGGATCGCCAGGCCCTGTTCCATGTTATTGACGTTGAAGGCCGGCACGCCATAGCCGCGTTCGGCCGCGTGGTCCAGCAATTGCCGTAACGTTATCAGTGCCATGCGGAATACTCCTCAAGTCGGGGCAGGGGGCTCAGACGCGTTTTGCGTCGCGGATCAGCCGTTCGATCAGCGGTGTCAGGATCAGTTGCATCGCGAGGTCGAGCTTGCCGCCCGGGATCACGATCGAATTTGCGCGGCTCATCCAGCTGTTCTGGATCATCGAGGTCAGGTATGGAAAATCGATGCCGCGCGGATTGCGGAAGCGGATCACCACAAGGCTTTCATCCGCCGTCGGGATCCAGCGCGCGATGAACGGGTTCGAGGTGTCGACCACCGGGACGCGCTGGAAGTTGATGTCGGTCTGGGTGAATTGCGGCGTGATGCAATGCACGTAGGCATGCATGCGGCGCAGGATGACGTCGGTCACCGCCTCGGTCGTGTAGCCGCGGCTTGCGCGGTCGCGGTGGATCTTCTGGATCCATTCGAGGTTGATCACCGGCACCACGCCGATCTTCAGATCGGCCAGCGCCGCGATGTTCACCTGGTCGTTCACCACCGCGCCGTGCAGCCCCTCGTAGAACAAGAGGTTCGACCCGTCCTCGAATGGTGCCCAGTCGGTGAAGGTGCCGGGATCGGCGCCATAGCGTACCGCCTCGGCGTCGTCGTGCACATAGTGCCGCGTGCGGCCCTTGCCGGTTTCGCCATATTCATGAAAGACGCGCTCCAACGCCCTGAGTTCATTGGCTTCATATGAGAAATGCGAAAACGTCGCGTCGCCGGCGTCGATGCGACTTTGCAATTCGGCCTTCATCGCGGCGCGATCATAGCGGTGGAAGGCGTCGCCCTCGATCGACACGGCCGAGATGCCCTCGCGGCGAAAGATCTGGTCGAAGGTCGACTTCACGGTCGAGGTGCCTGCGCCGGAGGATCCGGTGACCGAGATGATCGGGTGCTTCTTGCTCATGGCGGGGTCAGCTCCGGAACAGGCCGCGGCTGCCGAACAGCGCCGAGGTCTCGTGATCTGGCAGGTCGTGATAGGCGGCGACGCGGGCCACTTTTTCGGCGCTGCCGAAGACAAAGGGCGTGCGGGCGTGCAGGGCAGGGGCCGCCTGCCCCAGGATCGGGTCGGCCCCGTCGGTCGCCGCCCCGCCGGCTTGCGTCACCAGCATGGCAATCGGCGCACATTCGTAGACGATCCGCAGGCGCCCGCGTTCGTATCCTTTCCGCGCATCCGCGGGATACAGGAAGATCCCGCCACGGGTCAGGATGCGGTGGGTCTCGGCCACCAGCGAGGCGATCCAGCGCATGTTGAAATTGCGCGCATGCACCCCGTCGAGCCCGGCGACGCAATCGTCGATATAGGCACGGATGGGCTGCGGCCAGTGCCGGTAGTTCGAGGCATTAATCGCGTATTCCGTCGATTTCACAGGTACTTGCACGTTGTTGTTCACAAGGGCGAAAGCCTGTGTGTCCGGGTCCAGCACGTATTTCCGGGTGCCGTTTCCGAATGTCACCATCAGGCAGCACTGCGGCCCGTAGATGATGTATCCGGCCGCGATCTGCTCCTCCGCCGGCCGCAGAAAGCTCCCCTCGGGTGTGTCCGCCGCGGCGTAGATCGAGAAGATCGTGCCGATCGAGACGTTGACGTCGATGTTGGACGATCCGTCCAGCGGGTCGATCGCCAGCGCCAGCGTGCCCGCGGGGTTCAGCGTGGCCACCGTGTCCTGTTCCTCTGACGCGTAGAACCGCACGGCAGTGTCCTGCAGCGCGGCCATGAAGGCCTCGTCCGCGATCAGGTCGAGCGCCTTCTGCGCATCGCCATCGGTATTGGTGCCGGCGGAGGCGCCCAGATGATGCTCGATCCCGCCGCGGGCGATCATCCGTGCCAGGCGGATCCCGACCCGGGCCAGCCGGTCGACGATTTCCTCCAGCGCCGGGGGCGCGTCGGGCGCCCGCAGCACGCGATCCTTCGCCAACATCGGTTCTCCTCCCACGGATGGCGTCGTCCGGGTCATCGTTGCGAGAAGACGCATTTCATGCCATTTAAAAGGACTGTCTTGTCATTCAGGAAAATTGAATGCGCGGTCTGGACGCCATCACGCTCAAGCAACTGCGCGCGCTGTACGCCGTCGCGCGCACCGGCTCGATCACCGCGGCGGCCGAGAGCCTGCGCCTGACGCCACCGGCAGTTCATAGCCAGATCAAGGGTTTGGAGGGCATTGTTGAAGCAACATTGCTTCATCGCGCGACGGATTCCGCCGGCTCCCAGCTTACCGCCGAGGGCCAGGCGCTACTGCGCGCGGCGGAGCGGATCGAGGCGGTTTTGTCGCAGGGATTGTCGCAGGTCCGGGCGCTGTCCGACGGGCACGCGGGCCGCGTGACGCTGGGCGTCGTCTCGACCGGCAAGTATTTCGCGCCGTCTCTGGTCAAGCGACTGAAGGAATCGCTGCCGGGGATCGAGATTGTCCTGCGCGTCGGCAACCGCACCGAGGTGATCGCGGATCTGGAGCGCGGCGCCGTCGACATGGCGATCATGGGGCGTCCACCGCGGCACCCGGTGGTGGTGGCAGAACCCCTGGGGTCGCATCCGCACGGCATCGTCGCCGCGCCAGACCATCCGCTGGCGGGCAAACCCACGGTCGCGGCCGAGGCGCTCATGTCCGAAACCTTCCTTGCGCGCGAGGATGGCTCGGGCACGCGGATCCTGATGGCGCGCTACCTGGACCGGATCGGCGAAGGCCAGATCGTCGAGATGGTGGAGATGGGCACGAACGAGACGATCAAGCAGGCGGTCATCGCGGGCCTCGGCATCGCGTTCCTGTCGCTGCACACGGTGATGGACGAGCTGCGCTTCGGGCGCCTGGTGCAGCTGAACGCGCCGGGGCTGCCGATCCTCAGGCAGTGGTTCCTGGTGTGGCCCGACGATGCGCCGCTGGGGCCGGCGGCGGAACGCGTGCATCAGGCGATCGTCGCGCTGCGGGGCGGTTTTCTTCCCGGGACTTCCGCATCCTAGGGGCGCTCAGGCCGCGCTCATGGGGAAATGGGCGTGCGGTCAGGGATTTGCGGGACGTGAGACGCAAAAAACCGTCCAGCCACACCAGTATTGATCCTGATATTACATAATAATGATTATGGGTAATATAGATGGGTAGAAACCGTGGCACTGAATGGCACCCTGCCGATCCGGCATCCCATCGCAAGTGCGCCCCGCAGATCGCTCCAGACATGGCGAAGGGCCCGCACGATGGCGGGCCCTTCGAATGTCTTGCCTGTCCGTGAAGGATCAGCGCTTCGAGAACTGGAAGCTGCGGCGGGCTTTCGCCTTGCCGTATTTCTTCCGCTCGACGACGCGGCTGTCGCGGGTCAGGAAGCCCGCGGCCTTCAGCGCGCTGCGCAGCGAGGGATCGTACAGCTGCAGCGCCTTCGAGATGCCGTGCTTGACCGCACCGGCCTGCCCCGAGAGACCACCGCCCGCGACGGTCGCCATCACGTCGAACTGGCCCTCGACGTTCGCAACCTGGAACGGCTGGCGCAGGATCATCTGCAGCACCGGGCGCGCGAAGTACTTGGTGTAGTCGATGTACTCGCCCTTGTGGTCGCGGATCAGGAACTTGCCGGTGCCCGGCTTGATCCAGACGCGCGCAACGGCGTCCTTGCGCTTGCCGGTGGCATAGGCCCGGCCCTGCGCGTCGCGCATCGGCTCACGCGGGGTGTCGGTTTCGGTGGCGACCACGGTATCCGCGTCGACCGAGACGGCGTCTTTCAGCGCGTCGAGGGATTTGATTTCATCGGCCATGGTTTACGCGCTCCGGGTGTTCTTCGGGTTCAGCGGCTTGAGGTCGAGCGTTTCGGGCTGCTGGGCCTCGTGGGGATGCTCGGCGCCCGCATAGACGCGCAGGTTGGTCATCTGCTGACGGCTCAGCTTGCCGCCCGGCAGCATGCGCTTGACGGCCAGCGTCACCACGCGCTCGGGATGCGCGCCGTCGAGGATCTGCTCGGCGGTGCGGTTCTTGATCCCGCCCGGGTGGCCGGTGTGCCAGTAGTATTTCTTGTCGGTGCGCTTCTTGCCCGTCATCTGGATCTTGTCCGCGTTGATGACGATGACGTTGTCACCCATGTCCATGTGGGGGGTGAACGACGCCTTGTGCTTGCCGCGCAGGCGCATGGCGACGATCGAGGCGAGACGGCCCAGAACGATGCCCTCGGCGTCGATCAGGATCCATTTCTTCTCGATATCCGCCGGAGTCGCGGTAAAGGTTTTCATGGTCGGCCCTATTCAGTGAAGGGTTTGCGAACCCCTTTTCACGGGCCCGCGTCAGATGGGCGGTTTCTAACCATTCCGACGCGCCAGTCAAGAGACATGAATTCTGATTAGTTTATTGATTTCAATAACTTGCAAAATAGGTATCATTATACCCCAATATTTTTCCCATTCTCTGCCCCTTGCCCGCCGCTGCGGGCCCGTCTTGCGGACACAGGGCCGCCCCGGAACGCCGTCAGCGCAGGATCGGCGGTTTGGAGGGGTCGCTGCCGGGGGCCTGCAAGGTGCGCTGTTTCGGCGCCTCGGGTTCCGGCAGGTCGAAGCGCAGCGCGACCCTGGCCAGCCGCCCGACGACCGGCGCATCGGGTGCCAGGAAGACGATGTCGAGCGTGCCCTCCTCGGCGCCCGAGAACCGGAGCGCCTCGGCCACCGCCCGCGCGAGCGCCTCCTCGGCCCCGTCGAGCGCGCCCAGAATGGCCAGCCAGTGCCCCTCGGCCCCGTCGTCATAGGCGACATGGGCGAGGTAGGCGGTCTGTGCCAGCCCTCCGGCCCGGGCCAGCGCCTGGTCGAGCGCCTTCAGGAGGCCCTCTGGCAGGCCGCGAGGCGCATGGAAGGCCACGGGCTTCGCCTCGGTCGCCTCGGGCGCGTCGCCCAGCGTCTCGACCAGCCAGTCGAGCGCCTCGGGCGGCAGAAGCGTGGACGAGGGCGCGACGCCGAGGTTGACCCCCAGGCCGACCCCCTGCCCCGCAAGCTGTGCCACCACCACCCGACCCGGCAGCGCGACATAGGGCGCCGGCGCCCCGGTGAACTCGGCCAGCCGTTCCTCGGCGTCGAAGGCCAGGACGACGGGGCCATCCTCCAGCGGGAAGACGCGGGGCGAAAGGTTGTCGGCCCCACCTTCCTCGCCCGCGCCCTCCTCCAGCAGGACGAACAGCTCGCCATCGGCGAGACGGGCGTAGAAGGCCAGCCGGAGCGCGCCGTCCTCGGGATCGGTTTCCATCAGCCCGTGGGCGGCGTCGAGCGGGGTTCTGATCTCGGTCACGGCAGCTCCAGTATCCTTGCCACCTCGGTGCGGAGCACGGGCAGAAGCTCGGCCTCGAACCAGGGATTGCGTCTCAGCCATGCGGTATTGCGCCAGGACGGATGGGGCAAGGGAAGAATGCGCGGGCCCGGCTCATTGCGCCCCAGGATGGCGCGCCAGCCGGCCACCGTCTCGGTCACCCCCGCGCGGGTGCCCAGATGGTAGCGGTGAGAGGCGCCCCCCACGGCAAGGATCAGCTCCACCGACCCGAGCGCCTCCATAACTCGCCCGTGCCAGGTGCGCGCGCAGATCGGCGGCGGCGGCAGGTCAGAACCCTTGGCGTCATAACCCGGAAAGCAGAAGGCCATGGGCACTACCGCCACGCGGGAGCGGTCGTAGAACACCTCCTCCCCGATCCCCATCCAGTCGCGCAGCCGCACGCCGGAGCGGTCGGCAAAGGGTCTGCCGATCTCGTGCACCCGCGCACCCGGGGCCTGCCCGGCGACCATGAGCCGCGCGCCCGGCGCGAACCACGGGACAGGGCGCGGCGCATGCCCCGTCGCGGTTGCGGCGAAGCGCTCGGCGCAAAGCCTGCAGGCCGCGATTTCACCCGCCAACCCCGCTGCCCGTTCCACCGCGCTCAAGCCACACCCAGGCATGCGAAAACGGCCCTCATCGGCGCGGCGCCCGTTGCCGCCGGGCCGGGCACGGCGAAACCGGCGTGGCCGAACTGCCCCGGTGTCGACTGCGCCGCCGGTGGTGCGTGTGATGTCATGGCTGTCCCTCCTTCGACGCCCGCCCTGGGCCGGCCGCCCTGCGCCAATGGTGACCTGTTCCCTGCCCGCGGCAAGCGCCGTCGTGGCCCTGCCCCGGCCTCCTTTTCGCGCCCGATGGCGGTGTCGGATGTACCACCACATCCGTCACCATGCGCGCGCCTTGCCCGGCTTGTGAAGCGCTTGGCACAATCCCCTCTTTTCCGACATAATGTTGCCGGATTGGCCCCCTACCGCTAGCAGATGACAACAAGCCCTTTCCATGGGCGAATGGGGACCGTAACGTCCCGGAAGTACCGCGCACGAGGCAGCGCAATGATCGAGTTCGAGAACGTTTCCAAGTCCTTCTGGACCGGCAGGCAGCGCAAGGTGATCCTTGACCGCGCGTCGTTCCGCGTAGAGATCGGCAACTCACTCGGCATTCTCGCCCCGAACGGCACCGGCAAGACCACGATCATCAACATGATGGCCGGGCTGGAAAAACCCGACGAAGGGCGGGTCATCCGGACCTCGCGCATCTCGTTCCCGCTGGGCTTCATGGGCGGCGTCGTCAACCGCCACACCGCGACCGAGAACGCCCGCTACATCGCCAAGCTCTACGGCCTCGACCCCGATTACGTCGAGGCCTTCTGTCGCTGGCTCTGCGGCATAAACGAATATTTCGACATGCCGATCGGCACCTACAGCCAGGGCATGCGCGCGCGGTTTTCCTTTGCCCTGATGCTGGCGCTGGAATTCGACATCTACCTGATCGACGAGGGCATGCCCTCCACCACCGATGTCGAGTTCAACAAGAAGGCCGGTTCGATCCTGCGCGAGCGGCTGGAGACGGCGACGGTGATCGTCGTCTCGCACCAGGCCAAGACGCTTGAGAAATTCTGCCGGACCGCAGCCGTGCTGCGTGATGGGCAGCTGTACATGTTCGACTCCCTTGAAGAAGCGAAGCGCCTCTATGACTACCAAACCTAAGGCCAAGAAGTTCCGCGTCCGCCGCGACAGCCCGCTTGCCGGGATGGGCGCGAGCGATCGGCGCGTGCGGCTCCAGCCAGGGGACGAGGAAGAGGTCGACGACGGCTTTGGCGACATGAAGTTCGGCGACGCAGCCAAGGCCGAACGCGCGGCCGAGCGTGGCGCGGCCCGCGGCGCACAGCGGCGCGAGCTTCAGGCCGGCGACGTCTCGGGAGACATCGCCGGCCCGCGGGAGGTCGCCGCCGAGACCGAGCTGGACGCGATCCGCCGCGAGGGGCTGACCGGCCGCCAGCTGCGCATGGCCCGGCGCATGGCGCAGAAGAACGGGATCGCCGCCACGTCGGATTTCGACGCGGTGCGCCAGCTGCGCGCCCAGGGCCTCGACCCGTTCCAGCGCGCCAACATGCTGGAACTCGTGGTCGCCGACAGCCAGGCCGAGGCGGATGGCGCATTGCCGTCGTCGGGCCGCGGCGGCCTGCCCGCCCGCACCGACGAGGGGCCGGGCAAGCTGCCGAAGACGATCGACCCGGCGAAGGTGCCGTCGACCGAGGTCCACACGCCCGAGGAGCGCCCCGAGGTCGCCCGCGCCCGGGACATCATGAAGATCCAGCGCGACATCGCCAGACGCCGGCGCCGGCGCTTCATCCTGATGATGGCGCGGCTGGCGTTTTTCGTGGCGCTGCCGACCTTCCTTGCCGGGTTCTACTTCTACAGGGTGGCCACACCGCTTTATGCCACCAAGTCGGAATTCGTGATCCAGAAGGCCGAACCGGGCGCCGCCAGCACCTCCATGGGCAGCCTTTTCGCCGGCACCCAGTTCGCGACCTCGCAGGATTCGATCTCGGTCCAGTCCTACCTTCAATCGCGTGATGCGATGATGCGGCTGGACAAGGACATCGGTTTCAAATCGGCCTTCGAGGGCGACAAGATCGACCCGATCCTGCGCTTGCCCGACCATGCCTCGAACGAGGCGGCCTACCGTCTGTACCAGCGCATGGTGAAGATCGGCTACGACCCGACCGAGGGTTCGATCAAGATGGAGGTGATCGCCCCCACCGCCAAGGAATCCGCGGAATTCTCGCGCGCCCTGATCTCCTATGCCGAGCAACAGGTCGACCAGATGACCCAGCGCCTGCGCGAGGACCAGATGACCGGCGCGCGCGACAGCTACGACGACGCCGAGAAGAAGCTGAGCACGGCGCAGGCCAAGGTCGTGGACCTTCAGAAGAAGTTCAAGGTGCTGAGCTCGGATGTCGAGGTGACGCTGGTCACGGCGCAGATCCAGGCGCTGGACCAGCAGCTGACGCAGAACAAGCTGAACCTGCAGGAGATGCTGGCCAACCCGAACCCGACGCAGGCCCGCGTCGATCCGCTCAAGCGCCGGATCGCCAATATCGAGGACCAGATCAAGACGCTGCGCGCGCGCATGACCGAGAACACCTCTTCGGGGACGTCGCTGGCCACCGTGCAGTCCGATCTTCTGGGTGCCCAAGCCGACGTGCAGACGCGGCAGCTGATGCTCTCGCAGGCGCTGCAATCGCTGGAAACCGCGCGGATCGAGGCCAACCGCCAGGTACGCTACCTGTCGCTCTCGGTTTCGCCG
Source organism: Acidimangrovimonas sediminis (assembly GCF_002871005.1). Taxonomy (GTDB): domain Bacteria; phylum Pseudomonadota; class Alphaproteobacteria; order Rhodobacterales; family Rhodobacteraceae; genus Acidimangrovimonas; species Acidimangrovimonas sediminis. Next base: position 259,660 of record NZ_PHSN01000004.1, on the reverse strand, counting down.
GTGGCGCCTGACAAGCCCTCCTACCCGCGCGCGTTCGAAAACACCCTCGTGGCGTTCCTGATCTTCGCGGGGCTTTACCTCATGGTCTCGATGACGGTATCGATCCTGCGCGAACAGGTCTCTGCCTGAGAGGATGCCATGAAAGACGTGACCATCGGCGGGCTGACCGTCGGCAACGACCGCGGACTCGCGCTGATCGCGGGCCCCTGTGCGCTAGAAAGCGCGGACCACGCGGTGATGATCGCAGGAAAGCTCAAGGAGATCGCGGAGGCCACCGGCGTCCAGCTGATCTTCAAGGGCAGCTTCGACAAGGCCAACCGGACCTCGATCTCGGGCCGCCGCGGCGTGGGGCTGGCCGAGGGGCTGAAGATCTTCGAGACGGTGAAGGCGGAATTCGGCCTGCCGGTGCTGACCGACGTCCACCTGCCCGACCAATGCGCCGAAGTGGCGAGCGTGGTCGACGTGCTGCAGATCCCCGCCTACCTCTGCCGGCAGACCGACCTGCTCCTGGCGGCGGGCGAGACCGGTGCGGCGATCAACATCAAGAAGGGCCAGTTTCTCGCGCCCTGGGACATGGACAACGTGGCCGAGAAGGTGGCCTCGACCGGGAACGAGCGGATCATGCTGTGCGAGCGCGGCTCGATGTTCGGCTACAACGCGATGGTGGCGGACATGCGCGGCCTGCCCCGCATGGCCCAGACCGGCTATCCGGTGATCATGGACGCGACCCATTCGGTGCAGCAGCCGGGCGGCAAGGGCGGATCGTCGGGTGGCCAGCGCGAATTCGCGCCGGTGATGGCGCGCGCTGCCGTCAGCCTCGGCATCGCCGGGGTGTTCATCGAGACGCATGAAGACCCGGACACCGCCCCCTCCGACGGGCCGAACATGATCCCGCTCGACCAGATGCCGGCGCTGATCGCCTCGCTGATGGCCTTCGACCGGCTCGCCAAGGAAGACCCGATCCGGATCTGAGGCGGGGCTGCGTTCAAACGCGCCCTGCGCCCCGCCGCGAAGCATTTCCGCCCAACCGGGAGCGCGGTCGCCCCCGGGCGATCGCAGGCCGCCCGCAGGCCCGTCCCGGCGGGCTGGCGCTTTGTCACCCCCCGCGCGGGGCTCGTTCGGTGGAGGGGCGTGGCCGGCATAAATTGCCCACCCCGCAGGTGTGGAGGCGCCATCCCACGGGCCTACGCTCGTCCTGCGGCCGCGCTCCGGGCCCGATCATCGCCCATAAAAGCCGCGCCCCATGCTTCAAACGAAAAGGGCGGCCCGATCCCCGGGCCGCCCTTTCCTGTCTTGCCGTGATGGCGGGCTTACATGCCCATCATCTCCATCCCCGGCATCATGCGGTAGTTCATGTTCAGCAGCACCCAGATCGTGCCGGCCGCCATGATGAACAGCAGAAGCGCCGAGAACGCCAGCAGGTGCAGTTCGTCCCGGTGCTCGGGGCTCAGGTCGACGTGCAGGAAGTAGCGCACGTGCACGATGACCTGGATGATCCCGAGGATCGCGATGATCCACAGACCCGCGCCGGTGGGCAGGCCGAAGCCGACCCAGACGAAGGGAATGATGGTCAGCACCGCGGCGGCGATCAGGCCGGTCACGTACCCCTTGAGGTCGTGCTTGTAGGCCTCTTCATTGCTCAGGTTGCCAGGAGTCGACATCAGGCCAGCCCTCCGAGGTAGACGATGGAGAAGATCCCGACCCAGATCAGGTCGAGGAAGTGCCAGAACAGTGCCAGCCGGGCGACGCGCGACTTGGTCAGCTCGTCGATCGGGCCGGTCGCGATCCGGATCATCATGATGATCAGCCAGATCGAGCCCGAGGTGACGTGCAGACCGTGCAGCGGCACGAGGCCGAAGAAGGCCGACAGGAAGCCCGAGCGCTGCGGCACGTGCCCCTCGTGGAACATCGTGACGAACTCGCGCAGTTCCAGCCCGAGGAAGCACAGGCCGAGGAAGAGCGTGACGCCCATCCAGGTCAGGATCTTCTGCTTGCCCATGTCGTATTTCATCGCCAGCGACGCAAGGCCGAAGGTGAAGGTCGACAGCAGCAGCGCGACGGTTTCCCAGGCGGCGCCCGAAAGTTCGAACGCCTCCTTGGGCCCCGGCCCGCCCGCGATCGACGGCTTGCCCAGCATCGTCCCGTAGGTCGCGAAGAACAGGCCGAAGATGATGAGGTCGCTCATCATGAAGATCCAGAAACCCATGTAGGACTTCTGCGGCGAGAAGTGGTCGTGGTGGTGCTCGGTCTCGTAGACGAGCCCCGGCGCCTGGTAGGCGGCGTCGGATACGGTGCTCATTGGGCGGCCTCCATGTATTCCGGCGCCGCGACGCCGAGGTTCGCTTGCTTCAGTTCCTGCTCACGGTTCACCGGGGTGATCGTGCGGACCTTCTCGAGCCAGGCGTTGTGCTCACGCTCGATGTCGGCCGCCTTGACGATGTGCGGATGACGGTCGCCACGGATCGCCCGGCCCACGAAGGACACCACGACGATCGCCAGGCACAGGATCGCCAGCCACCACATGTACCAGATCATGGCGAAGGCGAAGCCGGTGCCGAAGACCATCATGACGACGCCCATCCAGGTGTTCCCCGGCAGGTGGATGTCGGTGTACTTGGTCGGCTGCTGGTAGCCAGCACCCGCCTCTTTCGCGACGGCAAAGGCCTCACGCGCGTGGATGTGCGGGATCACCGGGAAGTTGTAGGCCGGCACCGGCGAGGGCGTGGCCCATTCCAGCGTGCGCGCATCCCAGGGGTCGCCACCGATATCCAGCGTCTTCTCCTTGTCGCGGATCGAGACGTAGAGCTGCATCACGATACCGATCAGACCGATGGTCACGATGATCGCGCCCAGGCCCGACAGCAGCATCCACGGCAGGTAGGCCGGGTCGGTGTAGGACACGGTCCGCCGCGTCATCCCCTCAAGGCCGACGACGTAGAGCGGGAAGAACACCAGCATGAAGCCGATGGTCCAGCCCCAGACCGACACGTAGCCCCAGAAATCGTTCAGGCGGAAGCCGAAGAGTTTCGGGAACCAGTAGTTGTAGCCCGCCATCATCCCGAAGAACACGCCCGGGATCAGCACGTTGTGGAAGTGCGCGACGAGGAACAGGGTGTTGTGGGTCTGGAAGTCGATCGACGGGTTGGCGAGGATGATCCCCGACAGGCCGCCCAGCACGAAGAGCACCATGAAGTTGATGGTCCACAGCATCGCGACGGTGAAACGCACGCGACCGCGGTACATGGTGGCCATCCAGTCGTAGATCTTCACGCCGGTCGGAATGCCGATCAGCATCGTCGCGATCCCGAAGGCCGCGTTGACATTGCTGTCCTGGCCCATGGTGAAGAAGTGGTGCAGCCACACGGTGAACGACAGCACGGCGATCGCCATGGTCGCGACGACCAGCGAGCCGTAGCCGTAGAGGCGCTTGCCCGAGAAGGTCGCGGTCACTTCCGAGAACACACCGAAGGCCGGCAGCACGAGGATGTACACCTCGGGGTGCCCGAACAGCCAGAACAGGTTGGCGTAGTTCATCATGTTGCCGCCGAGGTCGTTCGTGAAGAAGTGGAAGTCGGCGTAGCGGTCAAGCAGCAGCATGGCCGAGGCAACGGTCAGCGGCGGCATGGCGAAGACCATCAGGATCGCGGTGCAAAGCGCAGTCCAGGTGAACATCGGCATCCGGAAGAACGTCATCCCCGGGGCGCGTTCCTTGTAGATGGTGACGACGAAGTTCATGCCCGTCAGCGTGGCGCCGATCCCCGACAGCGTGACCGACCAGATCCAGTAGTCGGGGCCAACGCCCGGCTGGAAGGCCGATCCGGTGTAGGGCGGGTACGCGGTCCAGCCACCGGTGGTGAACTCGCCCAGCACGAGCGAGACCATGACCAGCACGGCGCCGCCGATGGTCAGGCCCAGCGAGACCGAGTTCAGCATCGGGAAGGACACGTCGCGCGCGCCGATCTGCAGCGGCACGGCCACGTTCATCAGACCCGTGAGGAACGGCATCAGCATGAAGAAGATCATGATCGTGCCGTGGGTCGAGAACAGCTGTGCGTAGTGGTCCGCGCTGAGGAAGCCGCCGTGCAGGCCGTCGGCCTGCTGGGCGCGCATCACCACGCCCTCGATCACGCCGCGCAGCAGCATGATGAAGGCCAGCACGATGTACATCACGCCGATCTTCTTGTGGTCGACCGAGATCAGCCAGTCGAGGAACAGCGGTTTCCACCACTTCATGTAGGTCATGACGGCGACGACGAAGATGCCGCCGAGGATCACCACCCAGGCCGCCCCGGAGAGGATCAGCAGGTTGGTGTCGAACGGATGCAGGAAGACCTTGAGGAAATCGAGGGATTCGAGATCCATCCGTCCAAAGAGTGCACTCGTGTGATCAGAGTTCATACTGCAATCCTCACTCTGTCTTCGCGGTGCCCATGCGGGCGTTGTACGCAACCGAGCCGGGCTGTTGTTCGCGCGTCACCGGCTTGCCGTTCATGTACCGGTTGACGATCTGGTTGAAGAAGCCGGGAGCGACGTTGTTGAACCACGTCACGCCATCGGGCATCGCCGTGCTGGCAAAGGTCTTGTGAACCTGCTCGGGGGTCGAGCTCTGCGACAGCTTGGAATAGCCCATCTGGTTCATCGCGACGCCGTCGCCCTGCACCTTGGTCACCCAGGCCTTGAAGTCGTCGGGCGACACCGCCTGCGCGACGAAGTGCTGCTCGTGGAAGCCGTCGCCGTTGTACTGGGTGTTCATGCCGTCCCACTTGCCGGTCTTGAAGGCGTTCATGTTGAGCTTGGTCACCATGCCCGGCATCACGTAGATCTGGCCGACCAGCGCGGGCACCGTGAACGACTGCATCACCGTATCGGAGGTCAGCGTCATGCTGACGGGGCGGTCCTGCGGGAACACCAGCTGGCCCACCGTCGCGACATGGTAGTCGGGATAGATGAACAGCCATTTCCAGTCGAGGCCGACGACCTGCACCCGGAGCGGCGCCTTTTCCGAGGCGATCGGACGATAGGGGTCAAGCTTGTGCGTATCGATCCACAGAAGCGTGGACAGCACGACGATGATCGCGACCGGAACAAGCCACATCACCCATTCGAGGGCGTGGTTGAAGTCCCAGTGCGGGCGATACGTCGCCTTCTTGTTGGAATAGCGATAGTGCCAGGCAAGCCACGGCACCCCCACGATGACAGGCAGCACCACGATCAGGGTGATCCAGGTGACCTGCCAGAAATGTTCATGCTGCTCTGCGGCGACGAACCCCTGGGGATCCATGAACCCGTTGTCGCCGTGAACGCAGCCCGACAGCAGCGTCGCGGCCCCGAGCGCCAGCGGCACGGCCGCGCGACGGATCAACCGCCGGGCCTCCGGCTGCCGCCATGGGGTTCGTTCTTCTCCCAAGCGCATTGCGCGTCCCTCCGTTACCTTCTGGAAAGTTTGGCTTCTTAAACGTGTACAGGGCGCGCGTCCGCAAGGCGCGTCATGTCGCACCCGCCTTGATGTAGATCAACTCTTTGTGTGGCGGAAGTGACTTGCGGCATTGCAGCATGAGAGTCGTTTCAAAGCGCGCAAGGCCGGCCCCTGCCCCGTTGTCCCTGATTTTCCCCGTACACAAAGGCCCCGCGGGCCGGAACCACCGTTATCAGATCTTGAATGCCTCTTAGTTCACATCCGAAGTTCCTTGCTCAATATAGGCAAGAATCCGCCGATCATGTCAATGCGATCTTGCCGGAGTTCAACCCGGCGCGAGCGGGTTGACCTTGCCGGAGCCGATTCGATGCGGCACGCTGCCACTCCCCCCTTGCGCCCGCGCCGGGGTAGACGTCCGCCCGCCCGGGGCGGCCCCCGCCATGTCCCCGCGCTGCGCGGGGCGGTCTCCCCAGCAGCCCCCCAGCAGCCCAGCGGCGCATCCGGTGACGGGACGCCCGGGCCGGCCGTGCCCCTGCCACCCCGCCCCGGTCAGGGTGTCGATCACCGTTGAGATCACGGTGAAGATCACGGCGTCGTCGCGCTGTCACACGGCGCTGCGACAAGGGGCTTGCCGGGTCTCACGAAACCGTTATGCAGGAAACAAGGTCCCCGGCGCCACCGCCCCGTTCCCGGCGGCGAACGGTGCCACACAAGGGGCCGCCGGACCCAACATATCAGGGAGTGACCTCATGATCCGTACCAGACCCCGGCTGACCGCCGCCCTCCTCGGTGCCGCGGCGCTTGGCGCGCTCGCGCCCGCGCCGGTGGCAGCCGAGCAGGTCAAGCTGACCATCCTCGGCGTCGGCGACATCTACAACTTCGACGGCGACGGGCACCGCGGCGGCTTTGCCCGGCTGAACGCGGTCGCGAAGGACGAGAAGGCAAAGAACCCCAACACGCTTTACGTCTTCGACGGCGACATGCTCTCTCCCTCGCTGCTTTCGGGGATCGACAAGGGGCAGAACACGATCGACCTGACCAACCTGGTGCCCTTCGACATCGCGGTGCCCGGCAACCACGAATTCGACTTCGGCCCGGCGAACTTCTACGCCAAGATGAAGGCCTCTAAATACCCCTGGGCCGCGATCAACATCACCCAGGCCGACGGGTCCAGGATCGACGGCCTCGGCGGGGTCATGACCAAGACGGTCGCCGGGTTGAAGATCGCCCTGATCCCGGTCGCGCAGGACACATCGCCCGAGGTGGCGGATACGGGTGACCTGAAGTTCCAGGGCACGGTCGAGACCGGGATCGCCGCGGCCAAGTCCGCACGCGAGGATGGCGCGGATCTGGTGATCGGCGTGGTGCAGACCAACATGGCCAACGACCGCGCGCTGATCGCCTCCAAGGCGTTCGACGTCATCATGTCGGGCGACGACCACGTCAACGGCATGTTCTACGACGGCATCACCGCCTACGTCGAAACCTCGATCGACGCGCGTTACCTGCAGCCCCTGGACCTGACCGTCGACGTCACCGAGAAGGACGGCAAGCGCAAGGTCAAATGGGTGCCGAACTTCCGCTGGATCGACACCGCCGACGTCACCCCCGACCCGGAATCGGAAAAGCTGGTGAAAGGCTTCAAGGCCGAGCTCGACAAGACGCTGGGTCAGAAGATCGGTGTGACCGAACACAGCCTCGACTCGCGCCGCAACGTGGTGCGGACGCAGGAAAGCTCCATGGGCGACCTGATCGCCGACGCACTTCTCGACGCGACCAAGGCCGATGTCGTGCTGATCAACGGCGGCGGCATCCGCGGTGACCGCACCTATGATGCGGGCGCCACGTTGACGCGCAAGGACGTGCTGACCGAACTGCCCTTCGGCAACAAGACCGTGGTGACCGAGATCCCGGGCAGCCAGCTTCTGGCCGCGCTCGAGAACGGCTTCAGCCAGGTCGAGGACGGCGCCGGCCGCTTTCCGCAGGTCGCGGGCATGAAGGTGATCTGGGACCCCTCGGCCAAGCCCGGCACACGGGTGAGCGAGGTGACGATCGCCGGCCAGCCGCTCGACCGCGACAAGGTCTACTCGGTCGCGACCAACGACTACATGCTGGACGGCGGCGACGGCTACACCGCGCTCGGCGGCGGCAAGGTCACGGTGAACGCGGGCAATGGCAACCTGATGGCGAACGACGTGATCACCTATATCGAGAAGGAGAAACAGGTGAAGGCGGCGCCCGACGGCCGGATCAAGAAGCTGGGCAGCTGAGCCCGGCACAGCAGCCCGGAGATGACGAAGGGCGGACCTCCGGGTCCGCCCTTTTGCATGGCACTGTCTCTCGCACTGTCCGCCGGAAATCCCGGCGCGGGCGGTCAGAGATACCCCAGCCGCTTCTTCAGTGCCCGAAGCCGCGCGCTTTGCGGCGGCAGGCGAATGTCGCCCCGCTGATCCGAGAACAGGTCGACCCGCCGCGGCGCGGCGGAGCGCAGCGGCGCGGGCAGGTTCGACAGCCGGCTGAACGGCCCGATCCCGGACGGGTCGCCGCCGTCGTCCTTCCCGGCCTCACGCCCGCCCTCGGGGCGCGCCCGCACCAGCGGCTGGCCGGTGAAGCTCGTCCAGAACACGTCGGCCACGATGATCACCACCCGGTAGAAAAGCGGCATCATCAGCATCAGCGCCACAAGCTGAAGCCGTCCCTCGTACAACAGGAAGCTGGCAAAACACAGGACTGCGAACAGGAAGATCCTGTCAGTCTTAGATCTGCCCATGGCTCGACCTCCGGGTCAGAGCCCCCACCCGTGCGAACATACCAGAGATTCGCGCCAAGTCATCCCTCGGGATACAACTTTTCGGCGAAAAGTTGCGCCAGGCGGCGCCAGTGCCGCTCTGCCCCGTCGCGGTGGTAGGCGCCATGGTCGGCGACGCACCAACCATGCGTGGTTCCAGGATAATTTTCGATGATGTGGTCGGTCTTCGCGGTCCGCAGTGCAAGGGCCAGCCGGCCGGATTGCTCGGGCGGAAAGCTGTGGTCGTCCTCGGCGGTGCCGACGTAGATCAGGGCCTTCATCCGGTCCGCCAGATGGTGCGGGCTGTCCTCGTCCTCCGAGGCGAGGTTGCCGCCGTGCAGACTGGCCGCGACGACGATGCGCACCGGGTAGGCGGCGGCCGCGACAAGGGCGCAGGGGCCGCCCATGCAATAGCCCACCGCCCCGAACGGCGCGGTCGCGCCATGCGCCACCAGCGCGTCGAGAAAGGCGCCGGTATCCTCGGCCACAAGCGACGGCGGGGTCGCATTCTTCAGCGCGAAGAGCTCCTTCTTCTTCGCCTCGTCCTGGAACGCGGTGGCCGCGTCGAACGGACCGTAGGCGCCGATGCGGTAGAACAGGTCGGGCACCAGCACGCGGTAGCCCCAGCTGCCGATCCGCTCGGCCATCTCCCAGAGCGCCTCGCGCGGGCCGAAGATATCCATGTAGAGCACGATCCCCGGCGTACCCTTGGGGCCGAACACCCGGGCCGGCACGGTGCCGTCCGCGGTGATGATCTTGATCTCCTCTCCGGCCATGCAATCCTCCTGTCACTGCCGCAAGGCGCCAAGGTAACGCCTGTCGCGCTGCTGTCACCCCCCGGGCGGTGGCCCGGAGCGCGCCCCCGATCACGAGGGGGTGAGGTCGGCAAAAGCCCGCTCCTGCAGCTTGCGCCACTCCATCTTGCCCGAGGGCGACCGTGGCAGCGCGTCGAGAAAGCGTATGTCGGACGGGACCTTGTAAGCCGACATCCGGTCGCGGCACCAGGATCTGAGCGCGTCCGCCTCAAGCCCCTCCTCCGCCACGACCCAGGCCAGCACCGCCTCGCCCCGTCGCGGATCGGGCCGCGCGGTGATGCAGACCTCGCGCACCTGCGGATGGTCGTGGATCATCGCCTCGACCTCGGTCGGCCAGACCTTGAAGCCGGAGGCGTTGATCATCCGCTTCAGCCGGTCGGTGATATAGAAATATCCCGCCTCATCCATCGTCCCGATATCCCCGGTGCGCAGGAAGTCGCGCCCGTCCAGCCCCAGGAACGCGGCCTTCGTGGCCTCGGGTGCATTCCAGTATCCAAGGAAGTTCTGCGGCGCGTCGATCACGATCTCGCCGACCGCGCCGGGCGGCAGTTCGGCCCCGGTCTCGGGGTCGACGATCCGCGAATCCACCTCGAACACCGGGATGCCCAGGCAATGCCGCCGCGCCGCCTGGGGGGGATTGATATGCGTCCCCGCCATCGTTTCGGACATGCCGTAGCCCTCGACGTAATCCAGCCCGGTCAACGCCTTCAGCCGCCGTGCGACAGGTTCCGGCATCGCCGCCCCGCCCCCGCCGATCGCGTCGAGGCTGGACAGGTCGTAGCGTTCCACCTCGGGGTCGTTCACCAGGTCGATCGCCATGGTCGAGATCGAGCGCCAGCGCCCGACCCGGTAGCGCGCGATCAGCTCGGCGGCGAGGCGCCTGTCCCAACGCGACATCATCACCATCGGCTGGCCTGCGAAGACCGGTGCGTTCATCGAATTCTGCATGCCCGTGACGTGGAACAGCGGCAACGACACCAGCGTGGGCTTCTCCTCGCTGCCGGGGCGCGGCGGGTTCCAGGCAAGGCTTCCGACCAGCGTCACCATCAGCGTGCGGTGCGAATGCATGCAGCCCTTGGGGTGACCCGTCGAGCCGGAGCTGTAGGGTATGACGGCCAGATCGTCTGGCGCGGCCGCAATCGGGCCGGGCACCCGCCCCTCGGCCAGCGCCGCGGCCCAAGGGGTGATGCCGGGGCCATAATCGGCGCGCCCGGGCTGGTCGAGCGGGGGCGGCAACGGATGGGGAAAGCCGGGATCGGCGGCATCGGCATAGGCCACCGCCACGATGTCCCGCAGCCCCTGCTCTGGCTTCTGTTCCACCCCCTGCCCCTGCCCCTGCACCAGACACGGCACCAGGTGGTCGAGCAGATCCTGCCCGGCGACCGCCACCTGCGCCCCGGTATCGGCAACGAGGTGGGAAAGCTCCGCCGTGCGGTTCATCGGGTTGACCGGCACCACGACGGCATCGGCCCTCAGGATGCCGTAATAGGCCGCCACGAATTGCGGCGAGTTCTGAAGGTAAAGGAGCACCCTATCGCCCTTCTCCACCCCGCGCGACCGAAGCCAGCCGGCCAGCGCCCGCGCCTGGGCGTTCAGCTCCCGGTAGGTCGTGGTTCGGCCGTGGTAGTGGATCGCCGGCGCATCGGGGCGCCGCGCCGCCGTCTCCTCGAGGTTCGCGGCGACCGACCGCTCCGGCAGGGTCAGCCGGTGTGGCACCCCCGGCGGCCAGACAGCATGGTGCCGGGTGTTTCCGATCCTCCGTTCGCGCATCGCGTCTCCTCCCCGAAACCGCCTTTCGCTCTGCGGAAACTGGCGCGCGCCCTGCCCCGGGTCAAGCCGGCCGTCGCGTCGCCCTGCGGTTGCGCCGTTCCGATGCCTGCGTTCCAGCACCCACCGGCCACAGTGGTTTGCGCGGGTTTGCGCGGGTAGCAGCCATGCGTTGCCGCGCGCCGGTGCGATCCTATAACTTGGCCCCAGATGAGCTGGCCCCAGATAAACCGGCCCCAGACTAACTGATCCCAGACAAACTGACCCCAGTGAGATGGGAGCGCAGCAGGAGTTCGCCGATGCCCACACCCGACCCGACGTTTCCCCCCGCAGCCAAGGATCCGGCCGAGATGGACCCGATCGACACGCTGCTCGATCTGCTCAACATCGAGCCGCTGGAGATCAACCTTTTCCGCGGGCGCGGATCGGGGGGCGAGACGTCGAAGCGGATCTTCGGCGGCCAGGTGATCTCGCAGGCGCTGGCGGCGGCCTATCACACGGTCGAGGACCGGGCCTGCCACTCGCTTCACGCCTATTTCATCCGCCCCGGCGATCCCGAGATCCCGGTGATCTACGAGGTCGACCGCGCCCGCGACGGCGGGTCATTCACCACCCGCCGGGTCATCGCCATCCAGCACGGGCGGCAGATCTTCAACCTTGCCGCCTCGTTCCACATCGAGGAGGAGAGCCCGCTTCACCAGCACCCGATGCCCGAGAGCCTGCCCGATCCGGAAACCCTGCCGAGCCGGGCCGAGACGCGGGCCAAGCTCGCCGAGAGCCTGAAGTCCGACTATGCCCGCAAGCGGCGTGACGATTTCCTGCGCGATTCGCCCATCGAGATGCGCGAGGTGGAGCCCTACGACCTTGCCAACCCCGTCGCCGCGAGCGACCGCCACTCGGTCTGGTTCCGGCTGGCGCGCCCGGTGGGCGGCCCGGGGTGGCTGCAGCACTGCCTGCTGGCCTATGCCTCCGACCTGCACCTTCTCGGGTCGTCGCTGCGCCCGCTGGGGGAAAGCTGGCTCAGCGGGACGGTGATGACGGCAAGCCTCGACCACGCGCTGTGGTTCCACCACCCGGTGAACTTCGACGACTGGCACCTCTACGTCATGGATGCCCCCTTCATCGGGGGTGCGCGCGGGTTCAACCGCGGCTCGATCTACAGCCGTGACGGGGTGCTGGTGGCAAGCGTGGCACAGGAAGGGCTTATCCGCCCGATCGTGCCGCGCTGACATGAGAAGACGGGTGCCGGGTCGCACCCGAAAAGAGGGCCAGGCGGCGCGGCAGGCGGTTGACTGCGTATTTGGGGAACAATGAAAGGCAGGGGTGTCGCGTGCAATCGGGCGCGTGGCGGGATGTGGCGGGGCGAGCGGGTCCCGGCCGGCCTTGACTTCGGCGCGGCGGACTGGAAGATCGCATTGCGGAACTTAGTTTCGCATTTGCGGCCCCATCGCCGTGAGAAGGAGGAGAGATGCCCGACACCGCCACCCCCACCGCACCGCAGGGTGCGGGGCAGATCGTCACCATCGAGCGGATCGGAAACGTCGCGCTGGTCGCGCTTGACAACCCGCCGGTCAACGCGGCCGGCCAGGCGCTGCGCGCCGCGCTGATCGCGGCGATCGAGGCGCTGGAGGGCACGGTCGCCGCGATCGCGCTTTACGGCAAGGGGCGCAGCTTCATCGCCGGGGCCGACATCCGCGAATTCGGCAAGCCGCCGCAGGCGCCGAGCCTGCCCGAGGTGGTCAACCGGATCGAGGCCAGCACCACGCCGGTCGTGGCCGTGCTGCATGGCGTGGCGCTTGGCGGCGGGCTTGAGGTCGCGCTCGGCGCCCATGCGCGGGTGGTGGCGGGCAGTGTGACCGTGGGCTTTCCCGAGGTCACCCTCGGTATTCTTCCGGGCGCCGGCGGCACCCAGCGGGCGCCGCGGCTTGCCGGAGTCGGACCGGCCCTCGACCTGATCACAACGGGGCGCCGGATCGGCGCCGCGGAGGCGCAGTCGCTGGGCCTGGTCGACCGGATCGAGGCCGGCGCGCCCCGGGACGTGGCCCTCGCGATGGCCGAGGCGCTGGCCGCGGGCAGCTTGCCGCATCGCCGGACCTCGGAGATCGAGGTCGTGCCCGACCCTGCCGCCCTGACCGCCGCCGAGGACACGGTCACCCGCCGCCAGCCGCAGCTTTTCGCGCCGCGGAGGTGCATCGAGGCGGTGGCGGCCAGCCTGCGCCCGATCGCCGAGGGTCTGGCCGAGGAACGCCGCCTCTTCCAGCAATGCATCGACAGCCCGCAGCGCGCCGCCCTCGTCCACGCCTTCTTTGCCGAGCGCGAGGTCGCCAAGATCCCCGAGGCCGGCGCGACGGCCCGCGAGGTCGCGCATGTCGGCGTGATCGGCGGCGGCACCATGGGCTCAGGCATTGCCACCGCGGCGCTTCTGGCGGGCCTCAGGGTCACGCTGAACGAGCGCGACGCCGCTGCCCTCGACCGTGGCCGCGCGACCATAGAGAAGAACCTTGCCGGTGCCGTGAAGCGTGGAAAACTCGACGCCGCCCGGCGAGACGACATCCTCAGGACTGCGCTTCAAACCTCTGTCAGGCTTGAGGATTTCGCCGAGGTGGACCTGGTGGTCGAGGCGGTGTTCGAGGATATGGCGGTGAAGAAGGAGATCTTCACCCGGCTCGATGCGATCGCGAAGCCCGGGGCGGTGCTGGCCTCGAACACCTCCTACCTCGATATCGACGAGATCGCGGCGGCCACCTCGCGGCCGGGCGACGTGCTGGGGCTGCATTTCTTCTCGCCCGCCCATGTGATGCGGCTTCTCGAGGTCGTCGTGGCGGCGAAGACCGCGCCCGAGGTGACGGCGACCGGCTTTGCCCTGGCGCGCAAGCTGGGCAAGGTGGGGGTGCGCGCGGGGGTCTGCGACGGCTTCATCGGCAACCGGATCCTGTCGCATTACCGCAAGGCCGCCGAATACATGGTGCTGGACGGCGCAACCCCGTGGGAGGTGGATGCGGCGCTTCAGGATTTCGGCTTCGCCATGGGGCCCTTCGCGGTGATGGATCTCGCGGGGCTCGACATCGGCTGGGCCACGCGCAAACGCCTTGCCCCGACCCGCGACCCGCGTGAGCGGTATTCGCCCGTGGCCGACCGGATCTGCGAGAACGGGTGGTTCGGGCGCAAGACCGGCCAGGGCTATTACCTGCACGGCGACGCCGCCCCGAAACCCAACCCCGAGGTCGCCAGGATCATCGAGGCGGCGCGGGCCGAGGCCGGGATCACCCCGCGCAACTTTACCGCCGACGAGATCGTCACCCGCTACATGACTGCGATGATCGCCGAGGGCGCGCGTGTCCTCGAGGACGGGATCGCGCTGCGCCCGGTCGACATCGACGCGGTGTTCCTGTTCGGGTACGGCTTCCCCCGCTTCCGCGGTGGGCCGATGCTTTACGCCGACACGATCGGCGCGGGCCAGCTGGCCGCCCGGATCGAGGACTTCGCGCGCGAGGACCCGTTCTACTGGCGCGTGCCCGCGCTGATCCGCCGCCTGGCCGAGACCGGCGGCAGCTTTGCCGATCTGAATCGAGGGGAGGAGTAGATGGAGCTTCAATTCACCGACGAGGAAATCGCCTTTCGCGACGAGGTCCGCGCCTTCCTGAAGGCCGAACTGCCCGAGGACATCGCGGGCCGGGTGCGCCGGGGCGAGGAACTGCCGAAAGACGATTACGAACGCTGGCACGCGATCCTGAACGCCAGGGGGTGGCTGGCAACGATCTGGCCGAAGGAGTACGGCGGGCCGGGCTGGTCGGTGGTCGAGCGCCACATCTTCGAGGAAGAATGCGCCATGGCCAGCGCGCCGCGGATCGTACCCTTCGGCATCACCATGCTGGGGCCGGTCCTGCAGAAGTTCGGCAGCAAGGAACAATGCGACGCGATCCTGCCGCGCATCCTGAACGGCGACGACTGGTGGTGCCAGGGCTATTCCGAGCCGGGCGCCGGGTCCGACCTCGCCAGCCTGCGCACCAAGGCGGTACGCGAGGGCGATCATTACATCGTCAACGGCCAGAAGACCTGGACGACGCTGGGTCAGCATGCCGACCGGATGTTCTGCCTCGTGCGGACCGATCCGAACGTGAAGCCGCAGGCGGGGATCTCGTTCCTCTTGATCGACATGGACGCGCCGGGGGTCGAGGTACGTCCGATCAAGCTGATCGACGGGGTGCACGACGTCAACGATGTGTTCTTCACCGACGTGAAGGTGCCGGTGGAAAACCTTGTGGGGGAAGAGAATTCCGGCTGGACCATCGCCAAGTTCCTGCTCACCCACGAACGCACGAACATCGCGGGCACCGGCTTTTCCAACCAGGCTTTCGATACCGTCCGCGCCCTGGCCAGGTCGCGCCGCGTGAACGGGCGGCGGCTGATCGACGACCCGCTCTTTGCCGCGCGCCTCGCGCAGGCCGAGATCGACCTGGAGGCGATGAAGATCACCAACCTGCGGATGCTGGCCCGCGCCCAGAAGACCGGGCAGCCCGGGCTGGAGAGCTCCATGCTCAAGATCAAGGGCACGGTGATCCGGCAGGAGCTCAATGACCTGGCCCGCCGCGCGCTCGGCCCCGCCGCCGCACCCTTCCCGGCTGAGGCGCTGGCCGGCAACGACGCCATCGCGCCCGAGGATCACCGCCGCAACGCGGGGGCCTATTTCAACAACCGCAAGCTCTCGATCTACGGCGGCTCGAACGAGATCCAGCGGAACATCCTCACCAAGGCGATGCTGGAGCTGTAATCATGGATTTCGATCAGACCGAAGACAGGCGCATGCTGGCGGAGACGCTGAACCGCTTTCTCGCCGACCGCTACGACATCGCCACCCGCAACACGGTCGCCTATGACGCGCCCTGGCATTCGCCCGACCTCTGGGCGCAGATGGCCGAGCTGGGGATCCTGCACGCGCTGGCGGACGAGGACCACGGCGGCATGGGCGGCACGGGGTTCGACATCACCACGGTGTTCGAGGAGCTTGGCCGCGCGCTCTGCCCCGAGCCGGTGCTGGGCGCGCTGATGGGGCTGCGCCTGCTGTCGGCCGCGGGCGCAGAGACCGAGGCGGTGCTGGAGGGCACCGAGCGCCTGGCCGTGGCCATCGCCGAACCGGAGGCGCCCTGGGGCCTCGACCACCTCGAGACCCGCGCGTCGAAGGCGGGCGACGGCTGGGCGCTCACCGGGCGCAAGTCGGTGGTCTACGGCGGACCCTCGGCCACGCGCTTTCTCGTGGCGGCGCTGGAGGGCGATATGCTCGGCCTCTACGAGGTCGCGGCGGGCGATGCCCGGATCACCCCCTACGGCATGGTCGAGGGCGGCGGCGCGGCGGAGCTGTTCCTTGACGCGAGCCCGGCGAAACGCCTGATCCCCGACGCCCGGACCGCCCTTCAGGATGCGCTGAACGCGGGCATGATCGCGCTCTGCGCCGAGGCGGTGGGCGTGGCCGAGCGGATGAAGGAGATGTTGCTGGAACACCTCAAGACCCGCACCCAGTTCGGCCGCACCATCGGCTCCTTCCAGGCGCTGCAGCACCGGACGGTGGACCTGGTGACCGAGATCGAACAGATGCGATCGATCACCATCCTTGCCGCCGATGCCCTGGGCGGGCCGGAGGCCGACCGCAAGGCGGCCATGGCCAAGAACCTGATCGGCCGCGCCGGTCGCCTGATGTCGGAGGAGACGATGCAGATGCACGGCGGCATCGGCGTGACCTGGGAGGCGGCAGTGTCGCATTACGCAAAGCGCATCGTGATGATCGACGCGCAGCTGGGCGACACGGATTACTGCCTGTCACAGGTCATGGAAGGGTTGCAGGTGGCCTGACCCGCGGGGATTTTCCCGACGGCGAGGGCATCCGCGGGGGTTTCACACCCCCGCACCCGCCGCATCCGCGGGGGTTTCACACCCCCGCACCCCCGTGGGATATTTTCGAGCAGAAAGTGGGGATGCGGGGCGCCTGTGCCCGGGTGTCCGGACGGCGCCTCAGGACGGGGCGTCAGGACGCTTTGCGGTAGCGGAAGGCGCCGGTGCCGCGGGCGCAGAGCGTGCCGAGCTCGTCGCGGATCTCGGACTCGGCGAAGAAGGTCGAGCGGCCGCCGCCGATACGCCGGCCCTCGGCGATCAGGCGCATGCCTTCGGGGCGGGCGAGGAAGCTGGTGTTGAGCGTCAGCGTCATCCCCAAAAGGCGGTTCTCCGGGTCGCCGGTATAGCAGCCGGCAAAGCCCATCACGGTGTCGAGCAGCGTGGCGTAGATGCCGCCGTGCGGGATGCCGTAGCGGTTCATCAGGTAGGGTTCGAGCGGCTGCTCGAACCGCGCCCAGTCGGGTTTCCAACCGGTGATGCGAAAGCCGAGGTGGGATTGCAGCGCATAGGCATCTTCGATCAGCGCAGGGTCGAGGTCGTCGGTCATCTTGGATCCTTCGGAGGAGGTGTCAGGCATTGCGGCTGAGCGTCGCGGCGGCCGCCTTGAGCCGGTCGCCGTAATCGCCGATCAGTTCCTCGGGCGTGACCAGGAAGGCCGGGCCACCCACGTTCATGCCGTAGATCCGGTCGCCGTCGAGCGACACCACGGGCACCGCGATGCCGTGGACATGGGCGTGCCAGTCGCCGAAGGCGGTGACGAAACCGTAGCGCGCGTAATCGGCCTCGGCGCGCGCCAGGCTTTCGCGGATCTTCGGCGCGTCGCCCGGCGCTTCCTGCGTCGCGAGATAGACCATGTGGGCGCGCTCGCGCTCCGGCATGGCGACAAGGATCGCCCGCCCGATTGCCGAGTGAAAGAGCGGCAGCCTTGCCCCCACGCTCATCGACAGCGCGACCGCCTG
The DNA here is from genome assembly GCF_002871005.1 of Acidimangrovimonas sediminis. Classification (GTDB taxonomy): domain Bacteria; phylum Pseudomonadota; class Alphaproteobacteria; order Rhodobacterales; family Rhodobacteraceae; genus Acidimangrovimonas; species Acidimangrovimonas sediminis. The sequence goes on along the minus strand of NZ_PHSN01000004.1, from coordinate 242,029 downwards.
GTGCGAGCGGCTGACCGCCATGTAGACCACCTTGAGGCGGTGCCGTTCCCCCAGCGCCGCGGTGATGTGGGGATTCGGCCCTTCGCAGAGCGCGCGCATCTCCTCGGCCGCGCGTTCGCCGATCTCCATCCCCGCCAGCACGCCGTAGCCCAGAGACAGAACCCCCGCGCCCAGCCGGTAGGTGCCGGTCCGCTCCGAATGCACGAGATAGCCGAGCTTCTTGAGCGTGTAGGTCAGCCGGGTCACCGTGGGTTTGGGCAGCCCGGTCCGCTGCGCGATGTCCTGGTTGGTCAGCGTGGTCTCATTCGGTCGGAAGCAGCGCAGCACCTCGAGCCCGCGGGCCAGCGCGGTGACGAAGGCCCGGTCCTCGCCCTGGGCGTCCTCCGCCGCACCGCCTTGCGGGTCGTTCCCGTCACTCATACCGCGCTCAGCCCTCCGTCGATCGAGACCGCCTGCCCGGTCATGAAACTGTTTTCCGGCGCACAGATCCAGAGCATGGCCTGCACCACCTCCTCGGGCCGCGCCACCCGCCCCATCGGAACCCGCGCGGCGATCCGCCCATAGGCCTCGTCGCGCGAAGCATTGTGGCGGGCGGCGACCTGATCGGCCATCGCATCGAAGAGCGGCGTCGTCGCGAAGGACGGGCAGAGCGCGTTGACGCGGATCCCCCGGGTCGCCATCTCGTCCGCCGCGGCGCGGGTCAGACCCACCACCGCGTGCTTCGAGGCCGCATAGGCCGCAAGGTGCCCCGCGCCGACCAGCCCCGCCGCGGACGCCACGTTGAGGATGGCGCCGCCCGTCCCCAGCATCGCCGGGATCTGCAGCCGCATGCCGAGGAAGACCCCGCGCGCATTGATCGCCATGACGCAGTCGAACTCCGCCGGTTCGATGCGGGAGAGCGGCATCAGCTCATGCCCGACGCCGGCATTGTTGATCGCCACGTCGAGCCGCCCGAAGCGCGCCCGGATCGCCGCGGCATGATCGGCCTGCTGGTCCGCATCCGACACGTCCAGCGCGGCGAAGAGATGGTCGCCGCCCAGCTCCTCCACCAGCGGGGCAAGGCGGTCGGCGTCGATATCCGACAGCGCGAGCCGCGCGCCCTCGGCCGCGAAGCGACGGGCCGCCAGCGCGCCGAAGCCCGAGGCCGCCCCGGTGATCTGCACCACCTTGCCGCTATAGCGCCTGTCAGACACTTTTCGCCGCCTCCAGCCCGCCTTCTGCGAATTGCGGGACATAAGCCCCTATCTTCAATGCTCTCTCGGGGCTGGAGGCATTGCCGTCAAGGGCCCTTTTCTTGACCCCCTGAAGGATCGCCGCCATCCGGAAGGCGCAGAAGGCAAGGTAGAAGCCGAACCTCGGGATGCCGGGAATTCCCATCCGTTCGCAATAGCTTGCGATGAAGGCCTCATCCGACGGCAGCCCCAGCGCGCGACGATCCAGCCCGGCCAGCCCGCGCCCCTCGCGCCCCGGCGGGCGCTGCCATTGCATGATGACCGAGGCGAGGTCGGCGAAGGGATGGCCGGTGGTCGAAAGCTCCCAGTCCAGCACCGCGAGGCAGGCCGGCCCCTCGCGGGAAAACAGCATGTTGTCAATGCGATAATCGCCATGGACGAGGGTGCGGCGGCCGTCGTCCTCGGGCGCGTTTGCGTCGAGCCAGGCGATCAGCTCGTCCATGGCGGGGATCGCCTCGGTCTCGGAGGCGCGGTACTGCTTGGTCCAGCGATCGATCTGTCGCCGGTAATAGCTGCCTTCCGGGCCATAGTCGTCCAGCCCCGTAAGTTTCAGATCCACCTTGTGAATCGCTGCCAGGACCCGGTTCATCTCGGCGAAGATTGCGGCGCGGTCGGCGGGCTCCATGCCGGGCAGCGACGGGTCGTCGAAATTGCGGCCGTCAACCCATTCCATGATGTAGAAGGCCGAGCCGATGACGCTGTCGTCCTCGCACAGAAGGTGCATCTTCGCGACGGGCACCTCGGTCTCCGCCAGCGCGCGCTGAACGCGAAACTCCCGATCCACCGCATGGGCGGATTTCAACAGCTTTCCCGGGGGTTTGCGGCGAAGAACGTATGCGGCGTCGGAGGTCTGGAGACGAAAGGTCGGATTCGATTGTCCCGTATCGAACTTCTGTGCGGTGACTGGGCCGCGGAACCCGGGCAGATGGCCCTCCAGCCAGTGCGAAACGGCGACGAGATCAAGGGATTGCGTGTCCGTCATCATGCGTTCTCTCAGCTGTAGGTCAGAAGATGCCCGGTCTCTTGCAGAATATGCGGTGTCTCGTTGAACCCGGTGAGGTAGGTCCGCGTCCGACCGCTGCGGAAGCGCGTCACCGCGCAATTGCGGATCTGCAGTTGCAGATGGATCATCTGCGCCGCGGGGGCCTCCATCGCCTCGGCCACCATCCGGCCGATCGCCCCGCCGGAGGAGACGGCGAGCGCGATAGCCCCCTTTTCCGAACCCGCAGACAGGATCGCGTCGCGGGCCGCACGCACCCGGGTGGCGAAGGCGTCCCAGCTTTCCGGCGGATCGGCGATCTCGTCACGCTGCCAGGCCAGCACGGTGTCGCGCAGCATGCGGAAATGCGTGGCCCGGTCGTCATGCAGACCCGCCGGCCGGTCCCTGTCGCGAAACCGTGCCTCGAGCAGGCCGGTAAAGTCGAACTCGTTCAATCCCGGGTGGATGGAGGGCGAAGTTGCATCGATCCCCAACCCCTCGGCGATGCCTTCCAGCGTCTCCCGGTGCCGCCGCTGCGCCCCGATCCACAGGCTGTCGGGCCGCAGCCCCTGCGCCTTCAGCGCCCGGCCCAGGGCGCGGGACTGCTCATGCCCTAGGGGCGAAAGCACATCGTAATCCGCGGCCCCGAACGAGGCCTGGCCATGGCGTATGAGGACCAGCTCGGTCACTGGCGGTCGTTGGTGTAGCGCTTCAGTTCCGCCCGCGCGACCTGCCGGCGGTGCACCGCGTCTGGGCCGTCGGCAAGCCGCAGGGTCCGCACATGCGTCCACATCGTGGCCAGCGGCGTGTCCTGGCTGATCCCCATCGCGCCATGGATCTGCATCGCCTCGTCGATCACCTTCAGCGCGGTCAGCGGCGCCACCACCTTGATCTGGCTGATCCAGGGCTGCGCCTCGCGCACACCGACCGTATCCATCATGTACGCGGCCTTGAGGCAGAGCAGCCGCGCCATCTCGATCTCCATCCGGGCGTTGGCGATTATGTCATAGTTTGCGCCAAGTTCCGCGATCTTCTTGCCAAAGGCCTCGCGGTTGAGCGAGCGCCGGCACATCAGTTCCAGCGCCTTCTCGGCCTGGCCGATGGCCCGCATGCAATGGTGGATCCGCCCCGGCCCGAGGCGCCCCTGCGCCACCTCGAAGCCGCGGCCCTCGCCCAGTACGAGGTCGGCCGCCGGAACCCGCACATCCGTCATGCGGATGTGCATATGGCCATGCGGCGCGTCATCCTCGCCGAAAACCTGCATCGGGCGCAGCACCTCGACCCCCTCGGTGCCCGCGGGCACCAGGAACATCGAATGCCGCCTGTGTTTCGGCCCCTCTGGGTCGGTGCAGGCCATCACGATGTAGATTGCGCAGCGCGGATCACCGGCGCCCGAGGCCCACCATTTCTCGCCGTTCAGGACCCAGTCATCGCCATCGCGCGTGGCCCGAAGCGCCATCTGCGTCGCATCCGACGAGGCGACGCCCGGCTCCGTCATCAGGTAGGCAGAGCGGATTTCGCCGCTGAGAAGCGGGGTTAGCCACCGATCCTTATGTGCCTGCGTGCCGTAACGCTCCAGCACCTCCATGTTGCCGGTATCGGGGGCGGAGCAGTTGAACACCTCGGCCGCGATCTTTTCCTTGCCCATTTCCTCGGCCAGGTAGGCGTATTCCACCGTGCTCAGGCCAAAGCCCTTCTCGCTGTCGGTCAGCCAGAAGTTCCACAGCCCCCGTTCGCGTGCCATGGCCTTCAGGGTGTCAAGGATCTCGAGCTGCCGCGCGGTATGCTTGAACCGGTCGCCCGAGGGATGCCGGCCGACCTCGGCCTCGAACTCGGCGCTCAGCGGCGCGATCTCGTCGCGCACCATCGCGCGGACGCCTGCGATCAGCGGTTTCACCCGGTCGCTCATTCCAAGATCCATTGCACCCTCCTACCCCTTGATTTCATGTATTTATTGCGCCGCTTCGAACAGCGGCGTCCCGGTGGTCACATTGACCCCGCCCGAGACAGGCAGCACTGCGCCGGTGACATAGGACCCGCCGCGACCGCACAGGAACAGAACGCAGCCGGCGATATCCTCTGGCCGGCCGACCCGGCCCATCGGCACCGTCTCCTCGACCTTGGCGCGCGTCTCGGGATCGGCGGTGGCGAAGGCGGTCATCTTCGAGGGGAACGGCCCCGGCGCCAGGGCATTCACCGTCACGTGGCGCGGGGCCAACTCCTGCCCCAGGATCCGCGTCAGGTGGTGCACCGCGGCCTTGGAGGCGGCATAGGAATAGGCGCGTCCACCCATCGGGATCTCTCCCATCACCGAGCCGAGGTTCACCACGCGCGCCGGATCGTCGGCGCTGGCGCCAGCCTCCAGCAGCGGCAGAAGCGCCTGCGTCAGCGTGAAAAGCCCGGTGACGTTGAGGTCGAGCACCTTGCCCCAGGCCTCGTGCGGGAAGTCTTCGAGCGGGGCGCCCCAGGACCGACCCGCGTTGTTCATCAGGATGTGCAGCCGGTCGGTGCGCGCGGCAACCTCGGCCGCAAGCGCCTTGACGCCCGCCTCGGTCGCGACGTCGCCGGCGAAGCCTTCGGCCGAACCGGGCGCGCCGAGGGCGTTGAGCTCCTCCGCGACGGCGGTACAGGCCTCGCCCTTGCGGCTGGCGATCAGGACGCGGGCCCCGGCCCGCACCAGCGCCTCGGCCGCCATCCGGCCGATGCCGGTGGCCCCGCCGGTGACCAGCGCCACCTTTCCCGGCAACGTGAACAGATCCTCGGGTGTCATGGGGCCTCCTCCTTTGCCCGCGTTCGCTATGCAGAATAGGGTTTCGCAATTCGCGGTCAACCCGCCGCGTCCACGCGGGACGCGGCGGCCGCCGTCGGGCGCTGTTCAGGCCGTGTCGGGCAGCTTGTAATCCGCGAACCTCTGCCGAAGCGTCAGCTTGGAGACCTTGCCGGTCGCGGTCAGCGGCAATGCCTCGACCACCTCCATCGCGTCGGGCAGCTGCCACTTCGCGAAGTGCGCCCCCATGCGGTCCTTGATCACGTCGAAATCCGGGGTCTTGCCCGTTTCGGGCACGACGATCAGCAGCGGGCGCTCGTCCCATTTCGGGTGTGGCACCGCGATCACCGCGCAATTGGCGACGTTCGGACAGGCCATCGCCACGTTTTCGAGGTCGATGGAGGAAATCCACTCGCCCCCCGACTTGATCAGGTCCTTCGAGCGGTCGGTCAGCGTCAGGAACCCGTCCGGGTCGATCGTCGCGATGTCGCCGGTGGCGAACCAGCCCTTTTCGTCGAACACCGCGCGATCGGCCTCGGGGTTGCGGAAATAGCCCGAGGTGACGGTGTTGCCGCGAACGTAGAGGATGCCGGCATGCTTGCCGTCCTGCGGCAGTTCCTCGCCGGCGTCGTCGACGATCTTGAGATCGACGCCAAACAGCTTGCGGCCCTGCTTGGCCTTCAGCCGCATCTTTTCATCCGGCGGGGCGGCGGCCAGATGCGCGGGCAGGTTGCCCTGCGTGCCCACCGGGCTCATCTCCGTCATTCCCCAAGCGTGACAGACATTTACGCCGCGTTCCTCGAACGCCTCGATCATCGCGCGCGGCGCGGCAGAGCCGCCGATCACAACGTCGCCGAAGCCCTCGGGCAACCGGCCACGCGCCTTGACCTCGGCCAGAAGTCCCATCCAGACCGTCGGCACGCCCCAGGCCGAGAACACCCGCTCTCCCTCCATCAGGTCGAACAGGCTGGCGCCGTCCAGATGCGGGCCCGGCATCACCAGCGTCGCCCCGGAAAGCGGCGCAGCATAGGGCAGACCCCAGGCGTTGACGTGGAACAGCGGCACCACCGGCAGGATCTTCGACCCGGGCTTCAGCGCCGCCGCCAACGACAGTGCCACGGCCATCGCATGCAGCACGGTGGAGCGGTGGGTATAAAGGGTGCCCTTGGGGTTGCCTGTCGTGCCCGAGGTATAGCACAGCCCCGAGGCGGTATCCTCCTCCAGTTCCGGCCAGGAATAGCTGTCCGTCCGCTGGTCGAGGATTTCCTCGTAACACAGGGCATCCAGGGTGTTTTCCGGCATATGCGCACGGTCTGTCATGATCACGTAGCGCAGATCCGCGGGAAGCTGGCCGCGCAGCGCCTCGACCATCGGCACGAAGGTGAGGTCGAGGAACAGAAGCCTGTCCTCGGCGTGATTGACGATATAGGCCAGCTGTTCCGCCGAGAGCCGGGGATTGATCGTGTGGCAGACCGCCCCCATGCCCGACACCGCGTAGTAAAGCTCCACATGCCGGTAGCCGTTCCAGGCCAGGGTCCCCACCCGGTCGCCGTCGCGCACCCCCAGCGCGGTCAGCGCATTGGCCAGCCGCCGGGTGCGCGCGGCGGTCTCGACATAGCTCTGACGGTGCAGATCGCCCTCGACCCGGGCCGAGACGATCTCGCCCTTCGGGTGGATCAGCGCCGCATATTCCAGGATGTCCGCAATCATGAGCGGACGGTTCATCATCTGGCCCTTCACGCCATCCTCCTCCCTTTCGCCCGGCTCCTCTTCCGGGGTTTTGCATTGCAAAACCTAGTTTCAGGCCGCTATCCCCTCAAGGTGGAATTGCACCGATGCGTGCTTGACCCTACGGGAGGAACCATGGACTTGTTCAACCTGGGCGGCAAGACCGCTCTGATCACCGGCTCGACCCGTGGCATCGGCCTTGCCATCGCGCGTGCCATGGCGGCGGCGGGGGCGCGGGTGGTGATCTCGTCGCGCAACGATGACGCCTGCCGCGCGGTCGCGGACGAGATCGCGGCGACCGGCGCCACCGCGGTCCCGATCGCCGCCAACATCTCGGACGACGCGGCGCTCGACGCGCTGGTCGACCGGACGGAGGAGGCCCTCGGCCCCATCGACATCCTGGTCTGCAACGCCGCGGTGAACCCCTATTACGGGCCCTTCCTCGAGACGCCGGACGATGCGTTCGACAAGACGATCCGGGTCAACATCCGCTCCAATATGCGGCTGGCGCGGCGTGTGATCCCGGGAATGCGCGCGGCGGGCGGGGGCGCGATCGTGGTGGTCTCGTCGATCGCCGCCTTCAAGGGCTCGGACGAGCTGGGGATGTATGCCCTCACCAAGGCGGCGGACACCCAGCTGGTGCGCAACCTTGCCGTCGCCCACGGCGCCGACAACATCCGCGTCAACGGCATAGCCCCCGCCATCGTGAAGACCGACTTCGCCCGCGCCCTGTGGGAGGATCCAGCCCGCGCGGAGCGCGCCGCGGCCAGCTATGCCCTCGGCCGGCTGGGAGAGCCCGACGACATCGCCGGCGCGGCGGTGTTCCTTGCTGCGCGGTCCGGGGCGTGGATGACGGGCCAGACGATGATCATCGACGGCGGCTGGTCGGTGAAGGGGTAAGGCCGGGCCACGCCCACCCGCCGCTCAGATCGCGCCGTAGCCGTAGGCGGCCATCACCTTGCGCGCCTGCGGCCCCTTCAGGAAATCCAGGAACCCGCGCGCGGCGGCATTGTTCCGGCCGTGCTTCAGCAGTGCGGCATCCTGGTGGATCGGCGCGTAATCGCTCGTCGGCACGACCCAGACCGCCCCGCCACGGGGCGCCTGCGGCCCCGTCAGCGCCGAATAGGCGACGAAGCCCAGCGACGCCTTGCCGGTGCGGACCATGGCGAGGGCCCCACCGACATCCGGCGCCTTCAGAAGCTTCGCGTCAAGCTTGCGCTCCAGCCCCAGCGCGTCGATCGCCTCGCGCGCCGCGGCGCCATAGGGGGTGAGGTCGGGATCGGCCATCGCGACATGCGCGATCTTCGGATCCATCATCAGCGCGGCAGGGTCGGTGATCTTCGTGCCGCGGGGATACCACAGGGCAAGCTTGCCCACCGCATAGGTGAAGCGGCTGTCCCGCACCACATAGCCGACGGTCGCCAGCTCCTCCGGCGTCAGCGCATCGTCCGAGAGCATGGCATCATAGGGCGCGCCCTTGATGATCCGGCTCTGCAGCGTCACGGTCGGCGCCACGGCGAGGCGGATGGTGTTGCCGCTGGCGGCCGCGTAGGCTTTTGCGATGGCGCGGGCGGGCGCGGCAAAGCTTGCCGCCACGCCGATCAGCGCCCCGGTGGTCCCGGCTGCCTCGGCGCGCCCCGGCAGGGCGAGGCCCGGACCCAGCGACAGCGCCAGGGCAGCGCCAAGCAATGTTCTGCGGCGGATCGGCATGGGCTTGCGCATGGGGGCGCTCCGTCTCCTGTTCCCGGGCCGGCGGCGCCGGCATACCGGCCGCCACCCGGCGGGGAGCATAGGCAAATCGCGTGCCCTGCGCCAAGGAGCCGGCTACAAATCCGCGTCAGCGGTCGGAGAGCCGGAGAGCAGCGAAATGTCGGGCGCCTGGGCGGCCCAGCGGCTCAGGCCGCCGCCTCGGCCGCGACCTTGCGGATCCGCTCCACCATCGCGCGCAGCCCGTTGGAGCGTTGCGAAGACAAGTGATCATGCAGCCCGAGGCGGCCCAGCTCCGCCGGCGCGTCGACGCGGCCCACCTCGTCCACGGTCAGCCCGGAATAGAGCGCGTGCAGCACCGCGATCAGGCCGTTCACGATCATCGCGTCGCTTTCGCCCTGGAAATCGAAGCTGGCACCGGGCCCCTGCCCCTCGATCCTCGGCAGGATCCAGACCTGGCTGGCGCAGCCGTCGACCTTGGTCGCGGGCACCTTCACCGCCGGGTCGAGCGGCGCCATCTCGCGGCCCAGCTCGATCACATGGCGGTAGCGGTCCTCCCAATCGTCAAGAAAGGCGAAAGTCTCGGCGATGTCCTCGAAAGCTGGGCTGGCCATGGGTCACTCCTTTTGCCTGCCTCACCTAGGGTGCCGGGCGCGGAAGGTCCAGAGCCCGGGGCACGCGGAAACCGCCCGCGCTCCTGTTGGCCGGGTGTCGCGCGTGTGATCGCCGCCCGCGGCACATCACGGCAACCGACACCGGACCCGACACGGGGCGCTTTTCAAAGCCGCCGCTTTCGGCTACCCGTAGGCACGAAGAACGAGGCAAGGATCGGGGCGTAGGAATGAGAAGACCGCTGGTTGCCGCATTGGCGGGTGTATTGCTGGTCAGCGCCTGCGGAAGCTTTTCGTCGCGCATCAACCCTTTCAACTGGGGCCGCCACGCAAGCGCGCCGCAGGAGGACACGCTGACCCCCAAGGGCGGCTATCCCGCGATGGAGCCGACGGGGCCGCTGGTCCCCAAGGTGACCGCGCTCAAGGTCGAACGGACGCCGACCGGCGCGATCGTCCGCGCCACCGGCCTGCCGCCATACCAAGGCTACTGGGACGGCTCCCTCGCTGCCACCAACGACGGCGAGCCGGATCAGAACGGCGTGATGACCTACCGCTTCATCCTGAAGCCGCCGCCCGCCCCGACCAACGCCTCGACCGCCGCCTCGCGCGAGGTGTCGGTGGGGGCCTACCTGAGTGCGTCGAAGCTGCGCCGGATTCGCCAGATCGTGGTCGAGGCGCAGTCGAACCGCATGACGGCCCGGCGCTGAGGCCGTCATGGCGCGCGACGTCCTGATCCTCAACGGTCCGAATCTGAACATGCTGGGCACCCGGCAGCCCGAGGTCTACGGCGCCGAGACGCTGGATGATGTCGCCCGGTCCTGCGCCGGGCTGGCCGCCGAGCTGGGCCTGACCACCGAGTTCCGCCAGACCAACCATGAGGGCGAGCTGGTGACCTGGGTGCAGGAGGCCCGCAAGGGCGCCGAAGCGATCGTGATCAACCCGGCAGCCTATACCCACACCTCGGTCGCGCTGCTCGACGCGCTGCTGGCGTTCGAGGGTGTGGTGATCGAGGTACATATCTCGAACATCCACAAGCGCGAGGCCTTCCGGCATCATTCCTACGTCTCGTCGCGCGCCGATGCGGTGATCGCGGGATGCGGGACCGAGGGCTACCTGCTGGCGCTGCGCCGGGTGGCGACGCTTCTGGGCTGACGGCAGGCGCGGTTTCGCCCCCCCTTACCAACTGCATCCGCGGGGGTTCCACACCCCCGCACCCGCCGCATCCGCGGGGGTTTCACACCCCCGCACCCCCGTGGGATATTTTCGAGCAGAAAGTGGGGATGCGGGACCTCAGGCTTCCTGCGAGGTCTCGGCGGGCTCGCTGTCGGGGAAGGCGCAGCCGCGCTTGCGGCGGTTGTAGCGGATCGAGGACCAGAGCGAGAGGCCGATCAGCGCGGCGCCAAGGGCGCCGGTGACGAGTTCGGAGATGTGCATCAGCGTCTGGACGTACATGATCACCGCCAGGGCGAGCACCGACCAGAAGGCCCCGTGTTCGAGATAGCGGAACTGCGTCAGGGTCTGGCGTTCGACCAGCATCAGCGTCATCGACCGGACGTACATCGCCCCGATCCCCAGCCCGATCGCGATCAGGAACAGGTTCTGCGTCAGGGCGAAGGCACCCACCACGCCGTCGAAGCTGAACGAGGCGTCGAGCACCTCGAGGTAGAGAAAGGCCCCGAGGCCGCCCACCGCCGCCGCCCCGCGCATACCGTTTTCCGCGTCGAGCACGTGGCCCAGCAGTTCCACCCCGGTGAAGGTCAGCATGCCGAGCAGCGAGGCGAACAGGAAATCCCCGGCGTCGTCGCTGGGCATCATCCAGGAAAAGCCGAGGACGAGGAGGAGGACGAAGGCGATTTCCATCCCGCGGACCCGGGCGCACTGGCGCATCCGGCATTCGACACGGTCGATCCAGTCGATCTCCTTCTGCTCGTCGACGAAGTAGCGCAGGCCCACGAGCATGAGGAAGGTGCCGCCGAACGCCGCGATCGACAGGTGGGCATCGTCGATGATGTCGGCATAGCGGGCCGGATCGGTCGCCGCGAGGTGGATCGCCGCCACCGGCCCGAGATGCGCCGCCACCGCGACGATCAGCAGCGGGAACACGACGCGCATGCCGAACACCGCCACCAGGATGCCCCAGGTCAGGAAACGCCTGCGCCAGACCGGCGACATCGCCTTGAGCTTGTTGGCGTTGACGATCGCATTGTCGAAGCTGAGCGAGATTTCCAGCACGGCCAGCACCGCGCCGATCACCAGCGCCGAAAGCGCCCCCGACAGCGTGCCCGTCATTTCCCAGCCAAGCCAGAACGCGAGGGCAAGGCCCCCGATCGTGGCCGCGAAGGCCCAGCGGAAATGGGAAAGTGTGTCGCGCATCCGGATCTCTTGTCGCCACCACATGCGGATCCGCCCGGCAGGGGGCCGGGCGGCAGCGGCGGGCTGGTTTCACGAAGATATGGGAACGCACCCCCCGCATCTCAACCCGCCCCCCTTGAAGCCGTGGCCCCGCTGTCCCATCATCCGGCTGCGCCGTGGCAGATCGGCCACATCAGCGCCCGCCTGGGGTGCTGGAGGGTGCAGGAGGAGGAAAACCCGATGCTCGACGAATCCGCCAGCGGTGTCTTCACCATTGCCGTCACGCCGTTCCTGCCCGATGGCGCGCTGGACATGGCGTCGGTCGCGACGATGACCGAATTCTACCTTGAGCGCGGAGCCACCGGCCTCACGCTTCTGGGGATCATGGGAGAGGCGCCGAAGCTGACCCAGGCCGAAAGCCTTGCCGTGGTGCGCCGCGTGGCCGAGGTCGCCGCGGGGGCGGTGCCGATCGTGGTCGGCGTTTCCTCGCCGGGCTTTGCCGCGATGGGAGAGCTGGCCGCCGGTGCGATGGAGGCCGGCGCCGCGGGCGTCATGGTCGCGCCGCCCGGCAGCCTGCGCACCGATGCCCAGATCCGCGACTATTACGGCAACGTCGCGCGCACGCTGGGCGATACGTCCTTCGTGCTGCAGGATTTTCCGCTGGTCACCTCGGTCCAGATCACGCCTCAGGTGCTGCTCGACATCTTCGAGGCGCACCCGACCTGTGTGATGCTGAAGCATGAGGACTGGCCCGGCCTCGACAAGATCTCGGCGCTGCGGCGGGCCTCCGATGCTGGCGCGCGGCGGATCTCGATCCTCTGCGGCAACGGCGGCCAGTTCCTGCCCGAGGAGATGGCGCGGGGTGCCGACGGCGCGATGACCGGATTCGCCTTCCCCGAGATGATGGCGGGCGTGGTCGCCGCCTCGCAGGCAGGTGACCGGGCGCGGGCGCAAGACATATTCGACGCCTACCTGCCGCTCGTGCGCTACGAGGCGCAGCCCGGCCGCGGCCTCGCGATCCGCAAGCATATCCTCGCCAGCCGGGGCGCCATCGCCCATGCCAGCCTGCGGGCGCCCGGCGCCGGCCTCACGCCCGACGCGATCGCCGAGGTGGCCTTCCTCCTCGACCGGCAGAAACGGCGTCTGGCAGAGCTCGGCCTCTGATCGGCTCCGCCCTCCATGGGCCTATCTGGCCCCTAACCGCCAAGCCGCCCGCGGGCGGAGCTGTCAACGCGCTCCAGCCCGTCGTCGATCCGCAGCCAGGGCAGGCATTGCCCGGCGTGGGCATGCAGCGTCGGCGGCAGCCAGCCCGCCTGGTCGATCAGACCGAGCGGGACGTAGATCATGCCGGGAAGGTAATCGTAGCGCCCTGTCAGCGGTGAACCGCAATCCGGGCAGAAGCTGCGCCTCACGCCGGGCGTGACGCCGACCGACCGGCCGTCGTCCGGCGCGAAGCGGACGGCCGACTCGGGAAATGCCGCAAAGGCCGCGACCGGCGCGCCGGTGACGCGGCGGCAATCGGCGCAATGGCAATAGGCCACCGCGGAGGGCAAGCCCTCCGTGCTGAACCGCCGCGCCCCGCAATAGCACCGCCCGGTCACGCCGACTTGGTCCGAAACATCCATCCTCCACACCCCGCCTGTTCATCCACGCCGCAAGGGCCCTCGCCCCTGTCTTCTTCTGAGCGGAAATATCCCGGGGGGTGCAGGGGGGCAGCGCCCCCCGCCCTTCGGCGCCCGCTCAGACCTCCCGCGCCGCACATTCCGGCAGCAGCCGCACCACGTCCTCGCGCCGACACAGCCGGGTGCCCTCGGTGATAACCGCCGCGCTTGCCGCCGCGTTGCCGTGGGACAGCGCCGCCGCCAGCCCCTCGCCCCGGGCCAGCGAAAGCGCCAGGGCACCGACGAAGCTGTCGCCCGCCCCGATCCGGCTGACCACCTCGACCGGGGCGTTCGGCGCGAAGAGGCGCAGGCCCGGCGCGGCCAGCACGGCGCCCTCGGCCCCGCGGGCCAGGATAACCACCCCGGCCACGCCCTGCGCCACCATCCCCGCGGCCAGGCGCGCCGAGTCCGCCGCCGTGGGCAGCGCCTGCCCGGCCAGCTCCTCGGCCTCGTCACTGTCCATCCGCAGGATCCACGGCGCGGCGTCGTGCCCGCCTTCGGCCAGCGCCCGAAGCGGGCCGCCCGAGGTGTCGACGATCAGCCGCGCCCGCCCCTGCAGGCGCCGGGCGAGGCGAAGCGGGAAGTCCTCGGGCACGCCCGGCGGCTGGCTACCCGATAGCACGACGATCCCGCCTTCCCGCGCGGCGGTGGCGATCGCGGCCAGCGCGGTTTCGACATCCGCCGGCCCCCAGGCCGGGCCGGGCAGGACGAAGCGGTACTGCCCGCCGGTCGTCCGGTCGGTAACCGCTAGGCTCTGGCGCGTCTCTCCCGGGGCGGTCATCGCGACGCTTGGCACGCCCACCTCGGTCAATAGCGACAGCAGGCGGTCCCCGGTCGCACCGCCCACCGCGACCAGCGCCCGGGCCGTGCCCCCGAGAAGCGCGATCGCCCGCGCCACGTTCAGCCCGCCACCGCCCGGCTCCACCAGCGGCGGGGCGCAGCGCAGCTTGGGGCCTGGGCGCACCTCGGCCACGCTCGACGACAGGTCGATCGTCGGGTTCAGGGTGACGGTCAGCAGATCGTCCGGTGTCATCGGCAGCTCCCGCGGATACCGGGGGATCGCCCGGTCCGCCGCCAGACTGGGGCATCGGCCGGTGCGATGCAATCGTGGCTCTGGCCAAGCCGCGCCCGGGTTCCTAGACTGTCCGGCGCGGGTGCGGGCCGCGCATGGGGAAGTGGATGGAAGACCGGGCATTACAGGGATCTGCGGCCACGTCGGGACAGGCACGCCCAGACGCCCCGCCCTCTGCCGGATCCCCTGCGCAGTCCTCTGTTCGGTCCTCTGCCGACCATTCCTCTGCCCTGCCCACCTCTGCAAGCCCGCGCCCCTCATACCGCCCCTCAGACCGCCTGCCGGGGCGGCGCGCCGGGGTCGTGGCGCTCTGGCTTGCGGCGACGCTGGTGCTGGCGCTGGGCGTCGGCTGGGTCTCGCTCGGCGACGGGCTGGCAAGGCTGAACGAACGCGGGCGCGCCGACCTCGCGCTTGCCGCCGACCGGCTGACCAGCCAGCTTGCGCGCTACCGTGAACTCTCGGTGCTCCTCGAAAACCACCCGGTGCTGCGCCCGCTTCTGGCCGGGAAGGCGACGCCGCAGGAGAAGGCCGCGGCCGACCTGCTGTTGCGCCGGACCGCCGACCGCAGCGGTGCGGACGATTTCCTCCTCGTCGGGCGGCAGGGGCAGATCCTCGCCTCGGCGGCAGGCTCCAACCCAGCTGCTGCACCAGCCGCTGCCCCCGATCCTGCCCGCGCGGCTGACCCCGACACCGACGCGAGAAATGCCCCGCCCGCCACTTTTGCCGGCTCGGCGCTCCTGGCGCGCGCGCTGCACGGCACCACCGCCTTCACCCACGGCCTCGCCGATGCGGCAGAGGGGCGCCCGGCCCGGCGCGTCTTCACCTACGCGGTGCCGGTGTTCTCGGGCAACGGCCCGGTCGTCGGGGCCGTGGTCGTGCGGATCGACGCCGACCGGGTGGAGGCGAATTGGCGCGGCGCGGCGCAGGCGATCTATTTCACCGACGCGCTGGGCATCGTCTTCGTCGCCAACCGCGACGAGCTTCTCTATGCCCGCGCGGGCACCCCCGGCCCCGACCGCGCCGCCCGCGGCCTGCGCTACGGCGATGCCCGGCAGGTGGCCTTTCCCTCGGTCACGCCGCTGCGCCTCGCCGGGCAGGCGCTCTGGTGGATCGCGGGTGGGCCCTACCTGCCGCGGCTTGCCCTGCCCCTGTCGATGCCGCTGCCGATGGTGGAACTCCGCGGCCATATCCTGATCGACGCCTGGCCCGCGCTGCGTCTCGCGCTGTTCCAGGCGGCGACCACGGCGGCGCTGTGCCTGATCCTTGGCGGCCTCCTGCTGGTCGCGCGCGAGCGGCGCCACAGCCTCTCGCGCGACAAGGCCCTGCTCGAGGCCCGGGTGGCCGAGCGCACGGCCGAGCTTTCGACCGCCGTCGCCCGCCTTCAGACCGAGGTCGAGGAGCGGATGGAGGCCGAGGCCGCCCTGAAGAAGGCCCAGCAGGACCTTGTTCAGGCGGGCAAGCTCTCGGCCCTGGGCCAGATGTCGGCGGGGCTGAGCCATGAGCTGAACCAGCCGCTGATGGCGATCCGTTCCTTCGCCGAGAACGCCAGCGCCTTCATCGGCCGGGGCCGGCCCGAGGCGGCAGCGGAGAACCTGCACCGGATCTCGGATCTCGCCCGGCGCATGGGGCGGATCATCCGCAACCTGCGTGCCTTTGCCCGTTCCGAGGTCGAGGGCGTGGCAGATGTCGACCTGACCGCCGTGGTGGCGGCGATCCTCGAACTGACCGAGGCGCGGATCGCCGAGGCGGGCGTGACCCTCGACCATGCCCCGCCCGGCCCGGTCATGGTGCGCGGCGGCGAGGTGCGGCTGCAGCAGGTCGTACTCAACCTCGTGAGCAACGCCCTGGATGCGATGGAGGGGATGGAGGCGCCGCGCCTGACCCTGCGCATCCTGCCCGCGGGCGACCGCGTGCGGCTGATCGTGCGCGACAGCGGCCCGGGCATTGCCGAGCCGGAAAAGATCTTCGACCCGTTCTATTCCACCAAGGAGGTCGGCCATTCCGAGGGGATGGGCCTCGGCCTCTCGATCTCCTACGGAATCGTGCAGGGCTTCGGCGGTGCGCTCTCGGGGCGCAACCTGCCCGGCGGCGGGGCCGAGTTCACCGTCGACCTGCCCGCCGCCACGGAAAGGGCCGCCGCATGATCCGCACCGTCCTTCTGGTCGATGACGACCGCGCGGTGCGCGAGGCCCTGGGACAGACGCTGGAGCTGGCCGATCTGAACCCGGTCCTCGCTGGCTCGACCATAGAGGCGAAGGACCACGTGGGGCGGGATTTCCCCGGCGTGGTGGTCAGCGATCTGCGCATGCCGGGCAAGGACGGCTTTGCCCTGCTGGCCCATGTGCGCGGCCTCGACCCCGAGCTTCCGGTGATCCTGCTGACCGGCCAGGGCGACGTGCCGACGGCGGTGCGGGGCATGGCCGAGGGCGCCTTCGGGTTCCTGGAAAAACCCTGCGCCCCCGGGGACTTGCTCGAGGTCATTCACAAGGCGCTCCGCTCCCGGACCGAGGTGCTGGAGGCGCGCGGCCTGAGCCGGCGGATCGCCGAGGGGGATGCCGCGGCGCGGCTGATCTTCGGCATCTCTGCGCAATCCGAGACGCTGCGCAGCCGGATCCGCGCCGCCGCCCGCGCCACCGGCGCCGTGCTGGTGACGGGCGAGCCGGGCACCGGCATTTCGAAGGTGGCCGAAGTCCTTCACCTCGTCTCTCCCGCCGCCCGCCGGCCCTTCGTCAAGCTGTCGGCCTCGGCCACCGACGCCCCCGCGCTGGCCGAGGCCTTCTCCCGCGCCGACGGCGGCACGATATTCCTCGACGAGGTGACCGACCTGACGCCCGCCGCGCAATTTGCCCTGCTCGAACTGATCGAGGGCGACGCGCGTTCGCGCGCCGTTGCCGGCACCCATCACGATCTTGCCCGCGCCGCCCGGGCCGGCCGCTTCCACCCCGACCTTTCGCTTCGGCTCGATGCGCTCCGCCTGCGGATCCCGGCGCTGCGCGAGCGGCCCGAGGACATCCCCGTGATGTTCCGCCGCTACGTCGCCCAGGCCAGTGAACAGGCCGACCTGACCCCGCCCGAGATCGACGCCGCGATGCTCGACCGGCTGATGGCGCAGGACTGGCCCGGCAACGCCCGGGCGCTCATGAACGCCGCGATGCGCTTCGCCCTCGGGGTCGAGGAGCCGCCGCCCGAGGGCGGCGAGGGCCTGGCCGAACAGATGGCCCGGGTCGAGCGCACGCTGCTGGAACAGGCGCTGCGGCGCCACGGCGGCAATGCCACGGTGACGGCGCAGGCCCTGAAGCTGCCGCGCAAGACCTTCTACGACAAGCTCGCCCGGCACGATCTGCACCCCGAGGACTACCGCCGTTCCGGGTGAGTGCCCGGTCCTGCCCGGATCACGCCCCGATCCTGTGCGGATTTCCGCACATGCTGCCCCGCGGCATGGGCGCGTTCCATCGTAACATCGTCGCGCAAACCGTTGATCCTGCGATTTTTCGACGAAAAATCACGGCGACGTGAAAGTTTCGCTTGATCGCTTCGCGACTCACGCCATCGTGAGGGCCGGGCGTCCGCAGAGGCGCATCGACACCGAACTCAGCCATCCTCGGGAGGAGGACCCATGAAGTTTCTGACCGCCGCGGCGACCGCCGCGCTTCTGACCTTTGCCGCCCATGGCGCGCGCGCCGAAGGCGCCTGCGATCCGGGCGAGATCGTCATCAAGTTCAGCCACGTCACCAACGCGACCAAGCATCCCAAGGGCATCGCCGCCCAGCTGTTCGCCGACCGCGTCAACAAGGAGATGAACGGCAAGGTCTGTGTCGAGGTCTATCCGAATTCGACCCTCTACAACGATGACAAGGTGCTCGAGGCGATGCTGCAGGGCGATGTCCAGATGGCCGCGCCCTCGCTGTCGAAGTTCGAGGCCTTCACCAAGGTCTTCCGCCTGTTCGACCTGCCCTTCATGTTCAAGAACATCGCCGCGGTGGACGAGTTCCAGAACTCTCCCGCTGGTCAGAAGATGAAAGGCTCGATGACCCGGCGCGGCCTCACGGGGCTGGAATTCTGGCATTCGGGGATGAAGCAGTTCTCGGCCAACAAGCCGCTTCTGGTGCCGGGCGACGCCAAGGGGCTGAAATTCCGCGTGCAGCCCTCCGACGTGCTGGTCGCGATGATCAAGGCGCTTGACGCCTCGCCGCAGCCGATGGCCTTCTCCGAGGTCTACTCGGCGCTGCAGCAGGGCGTGGTCGACGGGCAGGAAAACACCTGGTCGAACATCTACGGCCAGAAGTTCTATGAGGTTCAGGACGGCATCACCGAAACCAACCACGGCACGCTCGACTACCTCGTGGTGACCTCGACCGACTTCTGGGACAGCCTGAAACCCGATGTCCGCGACCAGCTGGCGAAGATACTGCACGAGGTCACGGTGGAGCGGAACGGCGCAGTCACCGACATCGAGGCGAAGAACCGTCAGAACATCCTCGACGCCGGGGCGAAGATCCGCGAGCTGACGCCCGAGCAGCGCCAGCAATGGGTCGACGCGATGAAGCCGGTCTGGACCCAGTTCGTGAAGGACGTGGGCCAGGACAACATCGACGCCGCCCAGGCAATCAACGCCAAGCACTGAGCGAATGAGGCCGGTTCAACGGCCCGGGCGGCTCCCGTGACGGGGGCCGCCCTTCTTGAACGGGTCCCGCGACAGGGACCCTTGCGAAGGGGGACGCCATGGCCAGCCGGCCGATACGCCGCAAGCTCGGGTTCGAGGAGAACGCGATCGCCTTCCTGCTGGGGGCGATGACGCTGATCACCTTCGCCAATGTCTTCGTGCGCAAGTTCTTCAACGTCCCCCTCGCCTTTCAGTTCGAGGCCGCGACGGGGCTGAAACTCCCGCACGAGATCCTATGGGCGCAGGAGGTGACCCTCTATATCTTCGCCTGGCTGGTGATCTTCGGCATCTCCCACACCTTCCGCATCACCGCCAACCTCGGGGTGGATGCGGTGATCGGGGCGCTGCCGCCGCGTGGGCGCTTTGCGCTCGGCCTCGTCTCGGCGGCCTGCTGCCTGGTCTACGGCCTGTTGCTCCTGAAGGGCGCCTGGGATTACTGGGCTCCCTTCGCCGGCCTCTACGAGACCACCGGGCGCTGGTTCCCGACCGGGTTCAACTGGTCGACCCGCGACCGCGCCTTCTACGTCACCGACCAAGTGCCGATGCCGGATTTCCTGCAATTCCTCTCGGCCTGGATCAACCAGGGAGAGGCCTGGGACAAGATGCCCCGGGTGATCCCCTACCTGATCCTGCCACTGGGCATGGCCCTGATCCTGCTGCGCCTGGTCCAGGCCACGCTCGGCCTCCTGCGCGGCACCCGCACCAGCCTCATCGTCAGCCACGAGGCCGAGGACGAGGTCCGCGACGTCGCCCACATCAACCGCGAGGAATAGCCCCGTGTCGATCGTTCTTCTCTTTGTCGGCATCGTCGCGCTTCTGCTGATCGGCGTGCCGATCGCGGTGGCCCTGGGCCTGTCGTCGATCCTGTTCCTGCTGTGGGAATCGAATGCCTCGCTGGCCTCGGTGGCGCAGACCTTCTACCAGGCGATGCAGGGGCATTACACGCTGCTGGCGATCCCGTTCTTCATCCTCGCCTCGACCTTCATGTCGACGGGCGGCGTGGCGCGCCGGATCATCCGCTTCTCGATCTCGCTGGTGGGGCACATGCACGGCGGCCTCGCCATCGCAGGCGTCCTGGCCTGCATGATGTTCGCGGCACTCTCCGGGTCGTCGCCCGCGACGGTGGTCGCGATCGGCTCCATCGTCATCGCGGCGATGCGGCAGATGGGCTATTCCAAGGATTTCGCCGCGGGCGTGATCTGCAACGCGGGCACGCTGGGCATCCTGATCCCGCCCTCGATCGTCATGGTGGTCTATGCCTCGGCAACCGAGGTCTCGGTCGGCCGCATGTTCCTGGCCGGCGTCATCCCCGGCATCGTCGCGGGCGTCATGCTGATGGCCACGATCTATATCGTCGCCCGCTGGCGCGGCCTGCCCAAGGGCGACTGGCTCGGCTGGTCCGAGATCGGCAAGTCGTTCCGCGAGGCGTTCTGGGGCCTCATGCTCGTCGCCATCATCATGGTGGGCATCTACGGCATCCCCGGCATCACCGCGGGCCTCTTCACGCCGACCGAGGCCGCCGCCGTCGCCTCCGTCTACGCCTTCGTCATCGCGATCTTCGTCTACCGCGACATGGGGCCGTTGGCGAACGCCGACGGCGCGCCCACGCCGCTCTGGAAACAGCCCTCCGCCCTCGTCACCGGCTTCTTCCATGAGGACACCCGCCGCGCGCTCTACGAGGCCGGCAAGCTCTCGATCACGCTGATGTTCATCATCGCCAACGCGCTGATCCTGAAACAGGTGCTGACCGACCAGCGCGTCCCCCAGGCGATCGCCGAGGCGATGCTGGGCGCGGGCCTCAACCAGATCACCTTCCTGATCGTGGTGAACCTGATCCTTCTGATCGGCGGCCAGTTCATGGAACCCTCGGGCCTGATCGTCATCGTCGCCCCGATCGTCTTCCCGATGGCGGTCGAACTGGGGGTCGACCCGATCCACCTCGGGATCATCATGGTGGTGAACATGGAGATCGGGATGATCACGCCACCCGTGGGCCTGAACCTCTTCGTCACCTCCGGCGTGGCCGGCATGTCGGTGATGCGCGTGGTCAAGGCGGCGCTTCCCTTCCTTGCCGTGCTCTTCATCTTCCTGATCCTGGTGACCTACGTGCCCTGGCTCTCGACCTGGCTGCCGACCTCTCAGCTGGGCCCGGAAAGGGTGGTCCACTGACCCATCCCTTCTTCTGAGCGAAAATATCCCGGGGGGAGCCGCCCCTTGGGCGGCGGGGGGCAGCGCCCCCCTCCACGCCGACACCTCCACGCTGCCCGCCCGGGCCCCCTACCCGATCAGCACGTCGTTCCCCCCGGTCTCGTCATAATGCCGCTTCAGCCGCATCAACGCGATCCGGAGCACGATCTTGCCCGAGCGCGCGGACCAGCCAAGGCGCTTCTCCGCGCCCTCCAGCCCCTCGAGGTAACAGCAGCAGCGCAGCGCCATGTCGCCCAGCCCCGGCCCGAGGTCGCGCAGCGCCGCAGCGACCCGGTCGCGCGCACGGCGCGGGCCGTCGGCGGGTCCGCGGTCGTGGGCAAAGCCGCCGCGGTCCCCCGCGGTCAGGAAGCGGTCCCAGTTCTGCGCCACCCGTGGCCCCATCTGGGCGATCTCGAAATCCTCGCGCAAGCGCTCCGCCGCGCGCACCAGGTCGGCCGCAAGGAACGGCTGCCCGTCGCGGTCGCGCCGCCGCGCCAGCACCGCAACCGGGCTTTCCGCCGCGTTGTAGCGGATCCGCCGGCGCTGGCCATCCTCGTCCTCGCAGCTCCGCTCGTCCCAGTCGCGGTGCTGGTCGGCGAAGGGCTGGGCCGCCTCGCAGAACCCCGACCCCTCCTTGATCCGCTGGTCCTCGTCCAGCAGCCGGCGCAGCGCCGCGCGGCCCGCCTGGGTGATGCGGTAGGTGGCGACCCGGCCCTGCGGACGGCAGGCAATCCAGTCGCGCAGCGCGAACGCCTGCGCCACCGCGCGTGACACCACGGCGGTCCGCGCCGTCGGCCCGTCGCCAAGGTCGCGCAGCACGACCGCCTTTTCCATGTCCGGCGCCACCGCGAGAACCGCGCCCGGCTCGGACAGCCGCCGCAGGATGCGCCTGGCTTCGCGCAGGATGGTGGCCTCGTCCTCGATCAACGGCTCTTTGCGCAGGGGTGCGGTCATGGCTATGCTGTCCTTCTCGGTACGGTTGCGGGACTGGGTCTTGGCGGCGGCGCAGACCCTGCCCAGGGTTTCCAGCGCCTCATCGACGAGCGGATCGTCGCGCCGGTTCTCGTAGCGGCGAACCCGCCGCAGCACCGTCGAGGCATGCACCCCCCGCTGCCGCGCAAGCTCGCGCAGCGACATCCCGATCTCGGTGTGGCCCAGGTACATGGCCGCCGCATCCGGCAGCCATGCCGGCAGGGCCACGTTCGCCATTAGGTTGCACGACATGCGCGTCCGGCCTTTCCAAGTTCGTTAACCATTGTCGCGAAGGCGGTCCCAAGCCTTGGTAATATTGATTACCAGCCGGTTAAATTCCGCCGGAAACCAGATAATTGTTCCGAGTTCCTAAACCTTTCTGAAACCACCGAACGCTGAGCTCGGCCCGCGCGCAACGCCGGGTTGTATCGTGTCACCTTGGGTTGATGTGACATGTCCGACAGCACGGAGGATTTGAGGATGCGCGATTTCCAGGAAGATCTGACCCGGCTGAGGCGGCCGCGGCTTCTGGTAAGCGCGGCGCGCTTCGGCCTGCCGGATTATCGCCGCGAGCGGATGCTCAAGCGGCTGATCGGCACGGTCCCCGCGCCGGGCCGGGCGCTGCCCCGGCTGATCGAGGAAGAGGCGATCCAAGAAGACGCCCGGCGCGCGGACGCGGCCGATTACGACCTGCGCCGCCACCTCGAACTGGTGATCGCGATGATGGCCGAGGCGCGGCTGGCCGCCGCTTCGGAAATGGCGTCCGAAACGACCGCCTGAACGCGAAGGAAGAGCTGCCGGCGCCACCGACAGCTCTTCCTTTCATTGTTCCGCAAATACGCATGCAACAGCGCCGCAAGGGCCACGGCCTCCGTTGCACAACGCGGCAGACGTCCCCTCAGATGAAGGCGTCGGGCTCCGCCGCTTTCTTGCGCGCGACGTAATCGGTCAGCGCCTCGGCGATGCCTTCGTCGAGGGCGGGCGGCTGGTAATCGGCCAGCATCTTCTTCACCCGCACCGACGCCAGCGCCTGGGTGTCGCGCGCGCCTTCCTCTTCCCAGGTCTCGAACGGCTTGTAATCCAGTACCTCGGACCGCCAGAACGCGGTCTTGAAATTGGCCTGGGTATGGGCGCAGCCAAGGTAGTGGCCACCCGGTCCCACCTCGCGGAT
This sequence comes from Acidimangrovimonas sediminis, assembly GCF_002871005.1. Lineage (GTDB taxonomy): Bacteria > Pseudomonadota > Alphaproteobacteria > Rhodobacterales > Rhodobacteraceae > Acidimangrovimonas > Acidimangrovimonas sediminis. Next base: position 218,927 of record NZ_PHSN01000004.1, on the reverse strand, counting down.
CGCGTCCATCGCCTGGCCGTTCGCGTCGGTCTGCACCCCCTGCGCGAAGTGGTGCAGCGTGCCGAGCTGGTCTGCATCCATCACGAACTTCTCGTAGGAAGAGACAAGGCCACCCTCCAGCCAGCCGCAGGCATGCAGCATGAAGTTCACCCCCGAAAGCAGCGCCATGTTGAGGGAATTCGCACTTTCATAGGCGGCCTGCGCATCCGGCAGTTTCGATCCGCAGAACGCCCCGCCCGACCGGAACGGCAGGCCGAGCCGGCGCGCCAGCTGGCCCGCGCCATAGGTGATGTGGCTGGCCTCGGGCGTGCCGAAGGTGGGCGCGCCGGAATTCATGTCGATCGAGGTGACGAAGGCACCGAAGATCACCGGCGCGCCCGGGCGCACCAGCTGCGAATAGCTCACCCCCGCCAGAACCTCGGCCAGCACCTGCGTCAGCGTCCCCGCTACCGTCACCGGCGCCATCGCGCCGCCGACGATGAAGGGCGAGATGATCGCGGCCTGGTTCGCCGCGGCATAGACCTCCAGCGCGCCCATCATCGTGCTGTCGAAGGTCAGCGGCGAGTTGATGTTGATGAGCGAGGTCATCACCGTGTTCTGGTCGACGAAATCCGACCCGAACAGGATCTTCGACATCTCCACCGAATCCGCGGCGCGCACCGGTTCTGTGACCGAGCCCATGTAGGGCTTGTCGCTGAGTGTCATGTGCGCCAGCAGCATGTCGAGGTGACGCTTGTTCACCGGCACGTCGGTGGGTTCGCACACCGTGCCGCCGGAATGGTGCAACCATTTCGACATGTAGCCAAGCTTCACGAGGTTGCGGAAATCCTCGATCGTGGCATAGCGGCGCCCGCCGTCCATGTCCCGCACGAAGGGCGGGCCGTAGACCGGGGCGAGGACGAGGCTCTTGCCGCCGATCTCGACGTTGCGGGCGGAGTTGCGGGCATGCTGCGTGAAAGACGACGGCGCGGTCGAGATCAGCTTGCGCGCCAGGCCCCGCGGAATGTGCACCCGCTCGCCCTGCACATCGGCGCCGGCCTCGCGCCAGCGTTGCAGCGCCGCCGGGTTGTCGACGAAATTGACGCCGATCTCCTCCAGCACCGTCTCGGCATTGGCCTCGATGATCTCCAGCGCCTCGGCGTTCAGCACCTTGAAGTTGGGAATGTTGCGTTCGATGAAGCGGGCGGTCTCGAATCGCACCGCCGTGCGCTCGGCACGCCGTGCCGCACCGCCGCCGCCGCGCGCCCGCCGCCCTGCTGTCGCCTGTTCGCTCATGCCAAACTCCTCCGGTTCGTCGCCCCCTTTTACGCCTTTCCGCCACCTCTCTCCTCCGGATTGCGGCGCCTGAGGGGGAAAACCGACATCCCCCGCGCCCGCGCCGATCACAAGACAGTCAATATGCGCAGGCAGACTTTACAGTTTGACTGCATAAATCTACCTCTGCCAGCATGACCGATGCCCCTGACGAACGCCCTGCCCTGATCGCCAGCGAACTGCGGACGATGTTTCGCCATCTCAAGCGGCAGCTGCAGCAGCATTCCAACCGCGGTGAGCTGACCCCGTCGCAGGCCGCCGTGGTGGTGCAGATCGACGCCGTGGGGCCAGCCACCGCCTCGGCGCTGGCGCGGGCCGAAGGGATGCGGCCGCAATCCATGCGCTCCATCCTTTCCGCGCTCGACGAGATGGGGCTGATCGAGACGCAGCCCGATCCCGACGACGGGCGCCAGACGCTGGTGTCGCTGTCGGCCACTGGCGCCCATTGGCTGGCCGAGGGCCGCGCCGCCCGGCAGGACTGGCTGTCGCGCCGCCTGGCCGCCACCCTTAGCGAGACCGAACAGCAAGAGGTCGCCCGCGCCCTGAAAACCCTGTCGCGCGCCCTCGATATCTGAGCACCCGCCCCCAATCCAAGGACCCTCCTCCATGCCGCTGACCCAGCTTGACCCCGCCACCGCCCTGATCGTCGTCGACCTTCAGAAAGGCATCGCCGCCTATCCGACGATCCACCCGTTCCCGGAGGTGACCGAGCGCGCCGCCGCCCTGACGAAAGCGTTTCGGGAAAAGGGCTTGCCCGTCGTTCTTGTGAATGTCACGGGAACCGCGCCGGGACGCAACGAACAGGGCCGCGCCGGCGGCAGCTTTCCCGACGATTTCGCCGATTTCCTGCCCGAACTCGGCCAGCAGCCATCCGACATCGTAGTGACCAAGCGGACCTGGGGCGCCTTTACCGGCACCGGCCTGGAAAAGACGTTGCGCGATCGCGGCGTGACCCAGGTGGTGGTCTGCGGTGTCGCCACCTCGATTGGTGCGGAATCGACGGCGCGGCAGGCGCACGAGGCCGGGTTCAACGTGACCCTTGCGACCGACGCCATGACCGACATGAACGCCGAGGCGCATGAGAACAGCGTCACCCGCATCTTCCCGCGGCTGGGAGAGACCGGAACGGCGGAGGATGTGCTGGCGCTTCTCGCCTCGCGGGAGGCGGCGGAATGATCTGGCTCGCGCCGCTGGCCCATCTCTTCGGAGGTGTGTTCCTGACGAACGCGGTGCCGCATCTCGTGGCCGGCGTCCAGGGTCGACCATTCCAGACCCCCTTTGCCGACCCGCCCGGGCGCGGCAGGTCAACATCCATCGTCAATGTCTTGTGGGGATTTGCGAATCTGGTCGTGGCCTACCTGCTGCTCTGGCACGTGGGCCCGCTTGACATGCACCTCTGGACCGCGGTCCTGCCGCCCGCGATCGGGGCCTTCGCGATGGCGCTGTTCGCGGCCCGGCACTTCGGCCGAGTGAACGGCGGCGACCTCCGGTCGGACCCCCGCGCATGAGCCCCGCGAAGGACCCGCAGGCCATCACCCGCCGAATCGCCGTCGTCGTCTTCATCGGTGGCATGGGCGGCGGCCTCGTCTTCCCGATCCTGCCGGCGCTGGGGATCGCGCTGGGAATTCCCGGCTTCATGGTCGGGCTGATCCTGTCGGCGAACCGGATTGCGCGGCTGATCTTCAACCTGCCCGCGGGCCACCTGATCGGCCAGCTCGGCCCGCGCCGGATCCTGACCTTCGCGCTTGGGGTGGAGACCGTGGGGATCCTGTGCTTCAGCGCCGCGCTGCATCTCGGCCATGCGCAATGGTGGCTGCTGACCGGGCGGTTCATCTTCGGGATCGGCACCGCCTTCCTGTTCGTCGGCTCGCAGGCCGCGGTGCTGATGCTGTCGGATCGCGGCGACCGCGGACGCAAGACCTCGACCGTCCGCGTGGCGCAAAGCGTGGCGGTGCCCTTCGGCCTTGTCTTCGGCGGCGTGATGGCGAACTACCTTGGCGATGATGCGGCCTTTCTGGCGGGGGCAGCGGTGACCGCACTGTCGGCGGCCTATGCCTTCACGGCGCTGCCCGCCATGGGTCCGCGCAAAGCCGATCCGGAGGGCGCGGGCAAGGCCGGTTTCCGCGCGATCCTGCAATCGCCCGGGATCGTCTTCGTCTTCGGCGCCTGGATGACCAACTTCCTGATCTTCCTGACAGTTCAGGGCGTTCTTCTCGCAACGCTCGTGCTTCTGGTGCAGGACCGCAAGGTGCAGATCTTCGGCATGGAGGCGCAGGGAACATCCGGCGTGGTGATGGCGGTGATGATCGCGGCCTCGGCGGGGATCGCGATGGCCAGCGGCAAGATGATCGACGCCGCGCGCTGGCGCACCACGCTCATGTTCCCCGCGCTGGCGGTCCTCGGCATGGGGTTTGCCGTTCTCGGCCTGGCGCAGGGCGTGTGGGAGATGCTGGCCGGCGTCCTTCTCGTGGGGCTGTCGTTCAACGCGGTGACCCTGCCGATGATGGCGCTTCTGGGCGACCATGTCACCCGCGCCCAGCACGGGCCCGCCGTGGGCATCTACCAGTTCGTGGGCGATATCGGCGGCACGATCGGCCCGATCGCCGGAGTGGAACTTGCGATCCACGCGGGCCTCGGGCCGCTTTACGTCGGGCTGGGTATCCTGATCGTGCTGGTGATCGCGCCGGTGCTCTGGCTGAACGGTCGCGAAAGGCGGGCGGCGGCCCCGGCTTGAGGCTTGCGGCGGCCAGCCGCGGGGGCCACGGCACACCTCCGCGGCGCAGAATCCGCGCGCCCTGCGGGCCGGGCTGCCGATCCCCCTTGATCCCGCGCCGCGCCGCCCCTATGGGAAGCCATGACCCAGCATGATCGCCTCCTCATCATCGACTTCGGATCCCAGGTGACCCAGCTGATCGCGCGGCGCCTGCGCGAGCTGAACGTCTACTGCGAGATCCACCCCTACCAGAACGTCACCGACGCCTTCCTGAAGGACTTCGCCCCCAAGGCGATCATCTTCTCGGGCGGGCCCGACAGCGTGACCCGCGAGGGAAGCCCCCGCCCGCCGCAGGCTGCCTATGACCTGGGCGTGCCGATCCTCGGGATCTGCTACGGCCAGCAGGTCATGATGCAGGATCTCGGTGGCAAGGTCGAAGCCGGGCAAAGCCACACCGCCGAATTCGGCCGCGCCTACGTCAAGCCCGCCGATGCCCGCCTGCCGCTGCTGGACGGCTGGTTCATGGACGGATCGGGACGCGAGCAGGTCTGGATGAGCCACGGCGACCACGTGAGCGAGCTTGCCCCGGGCTTCGAGGTCTTCGCCACCTCGCCCGGCGCGCCCTTCGCCATCACCGCCGACCCGTCGCGCAACTTCTTCGCGGTGCAGTTCCACCCCGAGGTGCACCACACCCCGAACGGCCGCACGCTCTACCAGAACTTCGTGCAGCTCGCGGGCTTCAAGGGCGACTGGACCATGGCCGCCTACCGCGAGGAGATGGTGGCCAAGATCCGCGACCAGGTGGGCGACGCCAAGGTGATCTGCGCGCTGTCGGGCGGGGTCGACAGTTCCGTCGCCGCCGCGCTGATCCACGAAGCGATCGGCGAGAACCTGACCTGCGTCTTCGTCGATCACGGGCTTCTGCGCCTCAACGAGGCCGAGGAAGTCGTCGGCATGTTCCGCGACCACATGAACCTGCGCGTCATCCACGCCCAGGAGCAGGAGCTGTTCCTGGGGGAGCTGGAGGGGGTCGGCGACCCCGAGACCAAGCGCAAGATCATCGGCCGCCTGTTCATCGACGTGTTCCAGAAATACGCCGACGAGATCGAGGGAGCGCAGTTCCTAGCGCAGGGCACACTCTACCCCGATGTCATTGAATCGGTAAGCTTTTCTGGCGGCCCCTCAGTCACGATCAAGTCGCACCACAATGTCGGCGGCCTGCCCGAGAAGATGGGGCTGAAACTGGTCGAACCGCTGCGCGAGCTGTTCAAGGACGAAGTCCGCGCACTTGGCCGCGACCTCGGCCTGCCCGACAGCTTCATCGGCCGCCACCCCTTCCCCGGCCCCGGCCTCGCCATCCGCTGCCCGGGTGAGATCACCCGCGAGAAGCTGGAGATCCTGCGCAAGGCCGATGCCGTCTACATCGACCAGATCCGCAAGCACGGCCTCTACGACGAGATCTGGCAGGCTTTCGTGGCGATCCTGCCGGTGCGCACCGTGGGCGTGATGGGCGACGGCCGCACCTACGATTACGCCTGCGCCCTGCGCGCGGTGACCAGCGTGGACGGCATGACCGCGGATTACTTTCCCTTCAGCCACGAATTCCTGGGCGAGACCGCGACGCGGATCATCAACGAGGTCAAGGGCATCAACCGCGTGACCTACGACATCACCTCGAAGCCGCCGGGCACGATCGAGTGGGAATGAATTGAGGTCTGGCACCGACAGGTAGTCACCAGCAGAAAAACACATCTAAGCCCGCGTCACTGCGGGCTTTTTTGTATTTTGGTGCGGCACTGACTGGCACAGTCTGGCACGCCCAAGCAGCGATTTTTCATGGCATAAAAGATGGTATTCTTTGGCTTGATGCCATGGGGTCGGATCAATACCATGAAGGCCACATCACAAGCCTCATGGTATCAAAATCCCACAAGGCATTGATACCAAACAGAATAGCCTCTGAAAATCACCCGTTCCGGATCATGGTATTTTGAGGCTGGGAGACGCCTCGCCATGCTGACCGATACCAAGCTGCGGAACCTGAAACCTCAGGACAAGCTCTACAAGGTGAATGACCGCGACGGTCTCTATGTGGCCGTGACGCCCGCAGGCGCGATCTCCTTCCGCTACAACTATGCGATCCACGGGAGGCAGGAGACCGTCACTTTCGGGCGCTATGGCACGGGCGGCATCACCCTGTCAGAAGCGCGAGAGCGGTTGAATGAGGCCAAGAAGCTGATCGCCGCAGGCACCTCGCCCGCGAAGGAGAAGGCCCGCGCCAAGGCCCGGCTGCGCGGCTCCGAGACCTTTGCCGAATGGGCGGAGAAATGGCTGCGCGGCTACCAGATGGCCGACAGCACCCGCGATATGCGCCGTTCGGTCTATGATCGTGACCTAAGGCGAAGTTCGGCGGCTGGAAGCTGGCCGAGATCACCCATGAGGATCTGCGCGCCCATCTCGACGCCATCGTGGAGCGCGGCGCACCGGCAACGGCGGTCCATGCGCGTGAGGTCGTCTCTCAGGTCTTCCGTTGGGCCATCGAGCGCGGCCAGAAGGTTGAAAACCCCGCCGATCAGGTGCGCCCCACCTCCATCGCCAAATTCGAGCCCCGGGACCGCGCCCTGACGCCCGAGGAGATCGGGCTGATGTATCGCTACCTTGAGCGCGTCCCGACCGGCCCATCCTTCCGCGCGGCGACCAAGCTCCTCCTGCTGACACTGGTCCGCAAGAGCGAGCTGACCAACGCAACCTGGGACGAGATCAGCTTCACCGACGCCCTTTGGACGATCCCCAAGGAGCGGATGAAGCGCCGCAATCCCCATTTGGTGTTTTTGTCCCGGCAGGCCCTCGACATCTTCGTGGCGCTGAAGACCTTCGCGGGCGGCTCGGATTACGTCCTGCCCTCGCGCTATGACACCGATGCCCCGATGAGCAGCGCCACCCTCAATCAGGTGCTGACGCTAACCTACAAGGCCGCCCAGAAGGACGGAAAGCCCCTCGCGAAGTTCGGCCCCCACGACCTGCGCCGGACGGCCAGCACCCTGCTGCACGAGGCGGGCTACAACACCGACTGGATCGAGAAATGCCTCGCCCATGAACAGCGTGGCGTGCGCGCGGTCTACAACAAGGCCGAATACCGCGAGCAACGCGCCGAAATGATGCAGGACTGGGCCGACATGATCGACGAGTGGACCGGACGCGGAAATGCATAACTGCTTAATTACGTGATTATGCGACTACGGAACCACAGAACCATGCGAATACGCAGATACGCAGATACGCAGATACGCAGATACGCAGATACGCAGATACGCAGATCAAGACCGCATCTGCCCTCATGCTGCGCAAGGCTAACCGGCCGTTATTTTTCGGGTGATACGGCTTTTCTTGCTCTGCGCCGTAAAGCGGCTGAAACAGCTTGACGCGAGGTGCCAAGACGGCGCGCGATTTCCGCCTGTGTCATCGGACCCTCTTCCGCCAGCAGCTTATCGATCATCGCCGTGGGAGACTTGGCCACCTGCACTTGACGGTAGGCTTCACGCCGCACTTCGGCATGGGCTTCGATGTCCCAGGTCGGGAGGAGCGCCTGTCTAATGGCCTCTCGCCAGACCACGTCAATCTTAGCCTCGAACTCAGCCACAAAACGTCGGTCGCGCTGATAGGCCCGTCTGGCATCTTCGCTGCGTCGGGGATTGTGAGTTTCGCAGTAAAGTCTGCTGGGACGCGCGCCTTCCATCGCGCGTGGAGACCTGCTTGACCACACCAACTCTCCGTGCCGGGCCCATTCTGTTATGAGCATCCGGCGCTCGACATGCTCCCGAAAGCCCTCGACAGACCGGTCTCCGCGCATCTCTTGGGCATCGCAATAGCGTGCCCAGATGCGTGCGGCCTCATAGCGGCCCAGCTCGCCTTTACAGGCCCGTTCGTAGCGAGAAACAACCTCATCGGTGCGACGCATTGCGGCCCTGCGCATCGCGTCTGTCAGCGGAACGATTGTCGCATTCCCGCGCGCATGCCGCTTGATCACCGTCGGGGCTTCGAGCGTGGCAGAGAATTCCGTGGGCCTCCAACACAATTCGCAGAAGCACCACCGATAGTGGTCCGAAAACTTGGCCCTGAAACGGTCAGATGTGGTCTCGGTCTGCGCTGCCACGCGACCCAACAGAGGGTCGAAGGCGGGCACGGATTTATCGCGGCGTTCCATCCGCCCAAGTTATCCATGGTGTCAACTAAAGTCTAACTATTTTCGCCCTTCGCGCAGGCATGGGTCGGTACGGTCAGGCATCTGATCGACACCGAAGGAGCCAGGCATGACGATCCCGGAACCAAGCCACACCCTGATCAATCGCAAACGCCTTCTCGCCATGATCCCCTTGGCGGAACGCACGATCTACAACATGGAGCAGCGTGGTGAATTTCCCCGCCGTATCGCGCTGACTTCCCGCAACGTCGCATGGGATCTGGCCGAAATCGAAGAGTGGATTGAGGAGCGAAAAAGCTCGGGACACTGCGCCGCCCGCCCCGGATGGGAGCGATGAGCAATGGGGCGCTTCGCGACAGCAGCCGTATACTTCATTGGATCGACGCAGCATTCTGCCCGCCGCTCGTTGTGAACTCGTGAGCGCCAGAACGACATATCGCGGTGATGACATCACTGCGGGTTCTGATCCGACAAGGCCGTCTCACGCCTCCGACGCCGATCAACAGCCCGATGAGCGCGAGCGCCTGTCAGCCGCGCTGGCGCAGCTTGAACAAAGCCGACGAGCCAACAATGCAGATGACGGCCGCACGCGTCAAACGACCCTACGGACCCCTCCGCCCAAAGACCGGCAAGGTGATTTCTTTGTTCCGTCGCTCTTCGACTTCGGCACCAGAGACAGCCGAAACTTGATGGATGTCGCTGTGTTCCGTCTCTCCAAGCGGCACAAGCGGGCCGGAGAGGTCATCCGTCATCCTCTGCCCGACGGCTACATCGAGGTGAAGGCCGGGCCGGACGGCATGGCCTCCGTCTGGGACTATGACATCGTGCTGATGATGATTTCTGCACTCACCGATGCGATGAACCGCTACCGCGAAGGGACCGGCGAGAGGCCGGGCCGGATCTTCAGGCCCTATGTGAGTGAGATCCTCAAATTTTGCCGCAAGGGTGACGGCTCCCGGCAGGCCGAGGAGGTTGAAGCGGCTCTGGACCGTCTCAAGGGTACGACGATCAAGATCCGCAGGAAACGCCATCTGCAAGGTCGGGGAGCGGATCTGCTCGTCGAAACCGACAGCTTGATTGGTGCTTATAAAATCCTGTCCCGTACAGAGACCGGAAAGGTTTGCGGCCTTCAGATCGAAGCGCCTGACTGGATCTGGCAGGCGATCACACAAAGGCGGCGCCCGGAGGTTCTGGCGCTGCATCCGGATTACTTCCTGATCCAATCGGGCATCGGGCGGTTCCTCTATCGTCTGGCACGGCAGGCTGCCGGGCAGAGCGAGGCGCAATGGTCTTTTCGGAAGATTTACGAGCGAAGCGGTAGCTCAGGAACGTTCAGGGAGTTCTGCCGCCATCTTCGCAAGATTATCTGCGGTGACGCGTTGCCAGAGTACACGCTGCGCGAGGTCCACGGGAAAACCGGGCCTCAGCTCGTCATCCGCCATCGTCAAGGGCTCTGAGCCGCCACGCGCTGACAACTTATGGGCCCTACCCTGGCCGCGCCGGACCCTGTGGACAGACCGTCTATTAGCCACCGATCTCCGTCTATTAGCCACCTTTCTCCGTCTATTAAACACCGGATTCCGTCTATTAAACACTAGCCGATCCAGCAAGCACTTGATTTCAAATTAAAAAACAGACATTTCTCGTCCTAAAACTCTTAAAACTTATTAAAACTCTTAAAACAGCGTCGGCCCTGAGCAGCTCGCTGCGGGAAGGGAAGCAAAGGTGCCCAAGGGCCAACCTGCCACTCCCATGAAACTCCCTTGGTGGGGAGGGGCTAACAGGGTCAGCGAGAAATAGGGCATCGCCCCTGCTGTCAGCCGCTCGGCACAGGCCCCTCGCAGAAAACACCAAAAAATACTGAGACGCTGCGGCACCAGGCAACTCAAGGAAATTTTGCGCAACTCAAGGAAAGTAAGGGCAACTCGAGGCAACTTTCTCAGTCTTGCCCTTCGAAATTCGCAGTATAGAGCCCCTCTTGCACTAAATTGCCTTCGGTTGCCTTGAGTTGCACTAAATTGCACTCGGAAGGGATGGCAGGATGTGTGTTGTACCGGTACGCGCTGACGCCCGCACCACTACATCACCGAACCTTACTCCCCTGCGGCTCGACGGATAGATGCTCTGCGAGGCTGACTGCCGCTGCCGCGACGGCTGGGAAAGGGCGGGTACGACGAGGAGTCGTGATCGCTGCCGGGGCGCAGCGCGCGACCTAGCCCGAGGCGCACCCAAAAACGGTTGGCAGACGACAAACGTGCCTCCAATCCTGATTTCCGTTCAGGTCGGGGTTTTAGTTGGTGGTTGGATCGGAAGGCCGAGACATCACAGAACCTCCACCACCTCATCGCCTTCGTAGCTAAAGCGAACAAGCTCGCGCCGCCCATCTGGATGTTCTTTGATCAGCAGATCGCTCGGCGTATCGTCTTCGACATAGTAGATCGGAACGCCCGCCTCCAAGGATTCCTGTGCCGCGCTCTCGTCGCCACGCAACAGGTCCAGCAGCATTTCCCTCCAGACACCCTCAGACGGCCCTCCAGCCGCCTCCTGAGCGCTCAGACGGGTTATGGCCGCCTCAGCGACAGCCACGGCCTCAGGGATGGCTCCAGACGCGCCCTCGCTCGCTGCAATGGCTCGTTCCAGGAATGCCTCCAGATCGGCGTTGGTCGCGAGATCGTCTGCTTGCTTCGGTGTTTCGCACTTCTCGGCCATAGCCGCCTCCTCGATTGATGCGCCCCCGATGTGGGCTGCTTCAGGCACCCGTCCATCAAACCAAGGCGCTGGATCGATTTCGCGCGCTTCTGCATCGCGGCGAGGTCAGACTGGGCGCAGATGTTTCGGTGACCAGGAACTTCTGTCAAAATCGTGCGGAGCGCTAGAGAAGATCAACAGGATGCATGCCACGGTCAAGCATGCGATATTGACGCGTACCCCCAGACTCCATGACGTTTGAGAATTAGCAGCCAGCTGGCAAGCATGATCGGGAGCACCCAGATGACGCAGATCGCGTCAAAGATCCTTGGAACGGTGAACGCGCCCTATGGCGCGAACCTGTCCGCATGCCAGCTTGCTGCCTGTATCTCGGATATCGCAGCAGCGCAGTCGGCCATGGGGCACGTCTTCTCCTTTTTCTCAGAAGTCGCGCCGGAACTCCAAAACGACTTCGTGGCAGAGGTGGGCCTGTCCGCCGCCAAGGTGCGCGTTGTCGCGGAAACCTTGCAAGCCTCATGCCCCTTCCCGCTCGCTCTCGCGGCCTGACAGCGCCCCGGCCATGAGCACGCCATCTCCGCCCCTTCCGCTTCGGACCGGCGACCGACGCATGCGGCCCTCTGCGGGCATTCGAACTTGGCACGGGGCATGACCGATTCTAGCCCCTTCTTTGACATTCGTCCCAGGCGCCGCATGCAACCGCGCGCTGACCCAAAGGGCGCGCCTATCTGTCGCCACGCAAGTTGCCAGATCCTGCAGTGCGCTGATAGCCGAAACAGTTCACAAAATCACAGCCTAAATCTGCCGCGATCCATCTGATTGGAAAGGTCTTGCAGATTGCTCTTTAGCTTTACGGCCGTAGAGTTTTCGGGCTCTACTTGGAGCCAAAAAGCAACCCTTCCCATTAAGCGCTCCACTACCAGCGGGTCTGGTTTCTCACTCCTCTCAATATAAGAGAGAAGGCCATAACTCAAAAGCGCGTGTGCGTCAGCCTTGATGCTTCGGACTTCTTTTCTTGGCAACTTAGGGCGGCCAGTTCCTATGGAAATCCCTGTGACAATCTTCTTATGTCCGCCCTTTGATATCCTGGTTTTTCCTTCATTCACCAAAAACCCAAAGCTCTTGAGAATGAACTCAATTTTACCCAACACATCAGAGCCTAAATCCTCTCCAGAGACAGATATGTCGTCTGCATATCGTGTATAGATTAAGGAACGGGGTTTGACTAAGTCAGATATCTCTTTATCCATGTTTCGGCATACAAGATTGCTGATCGCCGGACTCGTTGGGGCACCCTGGGGTAGCCTGCCATCTTTGCAGCATAGCCGCGCCATTATCGCCGATACATTAGGGGGATATCCGAGACCCAGAAAGGTATCCCGAACAGTGTCTATGTGAATTGACGGGAAGAAGTCTTTGATATCCATTCCCAAAAGGTGATTGCCAGAGATATGCATCTTCGCGTTGTCGACTACTGAACGCCCTTGAGCAAAGCCAAACGCGGAGTCGTGGATGGGAACATGTTGCAAAATTTCTCCGTTGATCCATCTCTGGCAAAGAAGGAGGGTCGGGTGTGGAGCAGAAATAACTCGAACGCCTCCGCTTCTCTTCTTGACTTCGAAATCGCGATAAAATGCAGAACTATCCTTTGTTACTGCTGCTATGTAAGACTTATTCACTCCAATGAGCTCTGACAGATGCTGCATCTCAAAGATTGGCGGCAAGCCTTTGGCCTCAATTTCCTCGATATACTGCAGATATCCAAGCAGAGCCTTTTTATCTTTAACACCCCTTTCCTCAAAGAAGTGTCGCCATTCTTCTGAGCTTTTACTCAACTTCAATCTCCGAGATGAAGGACGGAGGATACCTAATAATTTATATCATATCTAAAATATGATATCTGCATGGTGCCCTTCATGGGCACCGTGTTGTTCCGCAGGAACAACAGCCTCCCTCTTGAGGGAGGCTGCCTTAAAGTCAGCCTGAACAACCGAGGCGAATGCGCCTCTAAGTTCTATCCATGCCCGCCCTTCCACGTGAGCCAAACAGAAAACGCCTCGGATCTCAAGCCTTTCTAGCAAAAAAGTCTCGGTCTAGATATGCTAAATTTGGCAAGTAAGGCGAGCTAGGCCGAAGCTCAGAAGGCCTTTCGGACTTACTGCCTTCCCTCCATTCTGCATGCACTTTGCAAAATATTTGCTTCCTATTCTGCAAAATCCAAGCTCTTCCGCTTGATGTGATCCGAGCTCTCAAGCCTTCAACCAAGCAGTATTTTCGTTCCAGCATGAATGACAGCAATACAGCTATTTGCCCTGGCGCCACCAAGGTCTCTTTGTGAAGGCGGTACAAGTCGACCCAATCGTGCTCAGAAAAAAGGGCTCTCAGGACAATTCTATGCTGTGAGTTGTACATCATATCCTCGGTGTGAGGCGGTTTCTTTTCACGCCCCCTTTGAGTTCTGGCCACCAGAATATAGGAAAGTTGTTATTCGGCGGATTGTCACCCTCTAGAAAATACGTGGCCTCACTACGCTTCCAGCCAAAGGAGTAGTCATTTATACTTTTCCCGTTTGAGCGTTTTTTAAGTTTTTCCTCAAGCTGTTCCATCGCGAGCGACATTGATACCGCGTCTTCGCCATCGTAGAAATCTGTCAATCCCTTCCTGAGCCAGTTTACGGCATAATAGTCTTTAACTAGCGGAACGACCTTGTCCATGCTGCTTTCCATAGCAGACGCAACGGCCACAAATATATTGCAATCTTTCCCACAGCCCTCCAACTTCTGCCGAAGCCAGGCGGACTTCTTAGAAATAGTGTCGCCGCTCCCCGCAAAGTCGTCTACAATAATGATGGACTTTCCGTCCTCGGCAGCGCTGACAGCAGAAATTAATTTGTCTACAAAATTTCCACTTTTCCATCCGTCGTATTCAGCCAGTACACCCTTCATCTGCTGCACGTAGGAAGAAGAGCTATCAGCAAGCTCCCTATCATTAAGTGCGATAATAATGGAGTTCTCCGGAGATACCTTTAACGTCTGCACAATGTGAAACGCGATGGCCCTGCGGTATTGAAGCTGATCGTTTGGCGTTGCATAATGAAAACGCTCGATTAAATTTGTGACCAAACTCTTCTGCTCAGGCGTCACACACAAACCAAAAATCTCGTTGATAGCGTTGGATTTTTTTTCCAGCCACTGGGACTTCATAGCCAATCTAAGAATTTCAGCGAAATTCGGCATAGACATGATTTCATTGGAACGTTCTACCATATCGCCTCCGGCTTTTTCTTATGGACAGTATGAGCACTGTTGCACAAGCACAAGCACTTCGGTCCACTTTAGACTGTAGGAATGCGTTGATGGGTCTAAGTGGACAGGCCGGCGTTGGCGGCGACAGGTTCGAATGTCGGATAAGCGCGCATCCCAGTAATTCATGCTGCGTGCAGCGAACGGCAGCTCTCCGCCCTTTGTGTCTGTGCCGCGTGTAGCCTATCCTGCATCTTGCACCAGCGCCGCAGGTAACCTGCCGTTCACTCGGCGGCCACGGCCCTATGCCTCGTTGTAAACGGCCCCAGAGTGACGCATAGCAGATGCAACTGTTCGAGCATGGCATAATTCATGGTATCTGCTTCTGACATGGAATATTTTACGATTATTCACCGACACTTACCCAAACCATCAACAATCGAGTGGGAATGAACCCGTACCCCGGAAGGAGCCAACCATGACCGAGAACAAGCGCATCGTGCTGTCGAGCGATCACGCCGGCCTCGACCTGCGGGCCGCGATTGCCGCGCATATCGCCGGCCTCGGCTGGGAGGTGGTCGACATCGGCCCGACGACGACCGAGAGCACGCATTATCCCCGGCATGGCGAAGCCGCAGCGCGGCGGGTCGCCTCGGGCGATTGCCGCTTCGGCATCATCCTGTGCGGTACGGGCCAAGGCATCATGATGGCGGCGAACCGGGTCAGGGGCATCCGCTGCGGTGTCTGCTCCGACCCTTTCTCGGCCCGGATGATCCGCCAGCACAACGATGCGAACATGCTCTCCCTCGGCGTACGTGTCGTCGGTGAGGGCCTCGCGCTCGATGTCGTCGACGCCTTCCTCGGCGCCGAATTCGAAGGCGGGCGCCATGCCACCCGCGTCGACATGTTGGACGAGATCGCGGGCTGAGCCCCCAGCTGGCGGACGCCCCGGGCGCCGCCGGCACCCTGCCCCCTCTCCCCTGATCGACACCCGAACCATGCGCGGGCTTTCCACCCTGGCGCGAAGAGCACGGCAGGATTGTCACGTCCCCATCCTCACCGTTGCGTGACGTTGCGGAACAGATTGACCGCCGCGAAACACAAGCCTTAGTTTTTCTCAAACAAGTTCACACTGAACTTTGGGAGGAGTTCATCATGATGTTTAAGCGCGCCGCCTTGTCGAGTGCCGCTCTGGTGTTGATGTCCGGCGCCGCCAGCGCCGGGGGCATCGAGTGGCTTTCGCCCAGCGATGGAGTGGGCCTGCTGTTCCAGAAGGGCCGCTATGCGGAGTTCTCGCTGGGCTATGCCAAACCCAGCGTCTCGGGTACCGCGGTCCCGCTTGCGGGCGGCCGCTCCTCGGGCAACATGGCGAAAAGCTACACCCCCTACAGCCTGGGGCTGAAGCTGCCGATCGGCCCGAAGTTCGACTTTGCCTTCACTGTCAGCGCGCCGGACGGTGCCGA
The DNA here is from genome assembly GCF_002871005.1 of Acidimangrovimonas sediminis. Lineage (GTDB taxonomy): Bacteria > Pseudomonadota > Alphaproteobacteria > Rhodobacterales > Rhodobacteraceae > Acidimangrovimonas > Acidimangrovimonas sediminis. Next base: position 203,288 of record NZ_PHSN01000004.1, on the reverse strand, counting down.
CGTGAACTATCCGACCGGCACCTTCTACCCCTATGCCGGCTCGACCGCGAAGATCACCGAGACCGAGTACAAGGCCCTTCTGCGCTACAAGATCGACCCGAACTTCAGCGTCTACGGCGGCCTGCGGCTGAACCAGGCCAAGGGCACCGCGCATATCGTCGCCGCCCCGGCGCTGAACTACACGCTGTCGACCAACACCGCCTCGGACACCGGCTACCTGCTCGGCGTGGCCTACGAGAAGCCCGAGATCGCGCTGCGCGTCGCGCTGACCTATTCCAGCCCGATCAAGCACAGCTTCGACGCGACCGAGGGCTTCGTCGGCGGGCCGACCGGCATTCCCAGCCAGTTCGAGACGACGCTGCCGAAGTCCTGGACGCTGGATTTCCAGACCGGCGTCGCGCCCACCTGGCTGCTCTTCGGCTCGGTCGAATGGCGTGAGTGGAAGGCGTTCGACATCTCGCCGGTCTATTACACCGCCGCGGCCGGGGGTGCCCTGGTGTCCTACAACGACAACACCATCACCTACACGCTGGGCGTCGGCCACAAGTTCACCGACACGCTCTCGGGGGCTGTCTCGATCGGCTACGAAAAGTCCAACGGCGGCTTCTCGGGCAACCTCGGGCCGACCAATGGCTACACCAGCCTGACCCTCGCCATGATCTACACCAAGGACCACATGAAGATCACGACGGGTGTCAGCTACTACGACATCGGCAACGCCAAGACCGAGAACCCCTATGCGCCGGGCACGACGCTGTCGAACTTCAACAACAACCACCAGGTCGCCGTGGGCGTGAAGGTGGGCTACAGCTTCTGATCCGCGCAACTGCACGGATCCCCGGGCCCCGCGTTTCGGCGCGGGGCCCGTTGCATTCGGGGCGGCGAGGTGGTGCGTGGGGGCCGCGCCACCGGGCCGATCGGGCCGCGCCCCCTTTCCCGAACGGTAAATCCATGACAAACCCATGCCATCCGGCGGAAAACCCGCCGAGACATGGGTGCAAGGCATGATCTACGAGACGGCGGCAGACTGGCGCGAGGCCAGCGCGCGGCGGGTATTGATGTTCGGCATGTCGGGGTTGGGCAAGACCTACCTCGCGGGGCTGATGCGCGATGCGGGCGGCTGGTTCCACTATTCGATCGATTACCGGATCGGCACGCGCTACATGGGCGAGCTGATCGCCGACAACTTCAAGCGCGAGGCGATGAAGGTGCCGCTCCTGCGTGAGCTGCTGCTGACTGACAGTGTCTACATCACCTCGAACATCACCTTCACCAACCTGGCGCCGCTGTCGACCTATCTCGGCAAGCCCGGCGATCCCGAGAAGGGCGGCCTGCCCTTCGACGAATACCGCCGCCGCCAGGACGAACACCGCGCGGCAGAGATCTCGGCGCTGCTGGACACCCCGCATTTCATCCGCCGCGCCGAAGAGATCTATGGCATCGCCGATTTCATGTGCGATTCCGGCGGCTCGATCTGCGAGGTGGTGGACCCCGACGACCCCGAGGACCCGGTGCTGACCACGCTGTCGGACAACCTTCTGATGGTCTGGATCGAGGGGACCGAGGCGCATACCGACGAACTTGTCCGCCGCTTCGACCGCGCGCCCAAGCCGATGTATTACCAGCCCGAGTTCCTCGAAACCGCCTGGGCCGAGTACCTCAAGTTGAAGAACGTTACGGAAGAGGCCGTCGATCCTGACGATTTCGTCCGCTGGACCTATGCCCGCGCGCTGGCCCACCGGCGCCCGCGCTATGCCGCGATGGCGGCGAAATGGGGCGTTTCCGTCACCGCGGAGGAGGTCCAGGCCGTGAAAACCGCCGAGGATTTCGACGACATGATCGCCCGCGCACTGGAGCGCCGCTGACACCGCGCCATATACACTCCACCCCTGACAGCAGAGACCGACCGAGAAGATCATGCCCATCACCCTGCCCGAGAACCTGCCCGCCTTCACCACCCTCCACCGCGAGGGCGTGATGGTCATGTCCGACGAGCAGGCGGCCCGGCAGGATATCAGGCCGCTGCGCATCGGCCTTCTCAACCTGATGCCGAAGAAGATCCAGACCGAGACGCAGTTCGCCCGGCTGATCGGCGCGACGCCGCTGCAGATCGAATTCGGCCTGATCAAGATGACCGACCACGAGTCGAAGACCACCTCGCCCGAGCACATGGACGAATTCTACCGCCCCTTCGCCGAGGTGGCCGCCACGGGCGAAAAGTTCGACGGCCTCATCATCACCGGTGCCCCGGTCGAACATCTCCCTTTCGAAGAAGTCACTTACTGGGAAGAGCTCAAGCAGGTCTTCGACTGGGCCAAGACCCATGTCCATTCCACATTCGGCGTCTGCTGGGGCGGGATGGCGATGATCTACCACCTGCATGGCGTGCCGAAGCACCTGCTCGACGCCAAGGCCTTCGGACTGTTCAAACATTACAATCTGCAGCCCGCGTCGCACTACCTGCGCGGCTTCTCCGACGAATGCGTGATCCCCGTCAGCCGCTGGACCGAGATGCGCCAGGAGGAGATCGCCGCGGTGCCGGGGCTGGAAACCCTGCTCGGCTCCGACCAGGTTGGGCCGTGCCTGGTGAAGGACGACGCCAACCGCGCGCTCTACATCTTCAACCACCTCGAATACGACAGCACCACGCTGAAGGAGGAATACGACCGTGACGTCGCTTCCGGCGGCGCGATCACGATGCCGGTCGACTATTTCCCCGCGAACGACCCTGGCCGGAAGCCGGCGAACCGGTGGCGCAGCCATGCCCACCTGCTCTACGGCAACTGGATCAACGAGATCTACCAGACAACGCCTTTCGACCTGAATGCCATTGGTCGCTAGCCTCATTGTCCTGATCCCCGCGGCGGTCGCGGGTTTTGCCGGGGCCACGGTCCGGCGCGCCCGGCTGCGCGAGGAAAGGGCCGAGGCAGAGAGCCCGCCCCGGGGGATGCTGATCAAGGCGCGCGGCGACTTCGGCGCAGTGACGATCCACGCCGAGATCGCCGGCGAAGGGCCGGACCTGATCCTGATCCACGGCGCCAGCGGCAACGCCCGCGAGTTCACCTTCCGCCTGACCGATCGCCTCAAGTCGCGCTACCGCGTGATCGCCTTCGACCGCCCGGGCCTCGGCTGGTCGGGCGACATGGGCGCGGCGGGGAACTCGCCCCAGGGCCAGGTCGCGGCCCTGCGGGCGGCGGCGGCCCGGCTGGGCGTGCACCGCCCGGTGGTCCTGGGCCAGAGTTACGGCGGCGCGGTCGCCATGGCCTGGGCCCTTGCGGCACCGGAGGAGGTGGCTGCGCTGGTCATCGTCTCGGGCGCGACCCACCCCTGGCACGGCGGCCTCGGCCTCTGGTACCGCCTGATGCGCAGCTGGACCGGGCGCAACGTCGTCGTGCCCATCGTCACCGCCTGGGCCGGCCGCCGCCGCGCGAAACGGGTGATCGAGGCGATTTTCGCCCCGCAGAAGATGCCACGCGGCTATCTCGATCATATCGGCATCGGGCTGATCCTGCGGCGCGAGACGCTGCGCATCAATGCCCGCCAAGTGAACGCCCTGCTGCGCCACGTCACCGACCTTGCCCCGCGCTACGCCCGCCTGAAGATGCCGATCGAGATCGTCCATGGGACGGCCGACAGCATCGTGCCGATCGGCATCCATGCCGAACGCATGGTGCGCCAGGTGCCCGGCGCCAACCTGACCCGGCTGGAAGGCGTGGGCCACATGCCGCACCATACCCATCCCGACGAGGTGATCGCCGCGATTCACCGGGCCTCGGCGCGGGCCGGCACACGCTGAGGGCGCGTAGCCCCGGGGGGGGGGACGCGGGGTGGAGAGGTCGGCATGCGTATTTGGGGAACAATGAAAACAGGGAGCGGCTGCGCGTTCGCGGCGCGGAAGGTGCCCGCGCTTGCCCTCGCCCGGCCAAACACCATAGTAAAGCAAAACCCTTGGGTACGGACGAGGACGGCATGGCACTCCCCTTCGACGGCGCAATCAGCGCCTTCTTCCAGGATGACGCTCCGAAGGAGATCCGCGAGGCGATCGAGGAGGGAAAGAAGCGCGAGATCATAGACCCCTCCTATCCCTACGACGCCTGGATGAAGAAGAAGGACTACGAGGACCGCATGGCCGCGCTGCAGGTCGAGCTGGTCAAGCTGCAGGCCGACGTGAAGGCCACCGGAAAGCGCGTGGCGCTGGTTTTCGAGGGCCGCGACGCCGCCGGCAAGGGCGGGACGATCAAGCGCCTGCGCGAGAACCTGAACCCGCGCGTCGCCAATGTGGTGGCCCTGTCGAAACCCACCGACCGTGAAGCGACCGAGTGGTATTTCCAGCGCTACATCCGCCGCCTGCCCGCGGGTGGCGAGCTCGCGATCTTCGACCGCAGCTGGTACAATCGCGGCGTGGTCGAGAAGGTCTTCGATTTCTGCACCGACGCGCAGCGCGAGCATTTCTTCGGTCAGGCCCCGGGGTTCGAGGCGATGCTGGTGGACGAGGGCATTCACCTGATGAAGTTCTGGCTGAACGTCGGGCGGGCCGAACAGCTGCGCCGCTTCCTCCAGCGCGAGCAGGACCCGCTGAAGCAATGGAAACTGAGCTGGATCGACGTCGAGGGGCTGAAACGCTGGGATGCCTATACCGACGCGATCCGCGAGACGCTGAGCCGCAGCCACACGCCCCAGGCGCCCTGGACGGTGATCCGTTCGGACGACAAGTACCGGGTGCGGATCGCGACGATCCAGGTCGTCCTGTCGGGGATGGACTACGCCGGAAAGGATTTCGAGGCGATCGGCGCCATCGACACGTCGATCTGCGGCGGGCCGGACGTCTGGCATGCCTAAGCAGGGCTACCACCACGGCAACCTGCGCCAGGCCCTGGTCGACGCGGCGCTCGACCTGATCGCCGAGAAAAGCCCCCAGGGCTTCACCCTGTCCGAAGCGGCCAAGGCCGCCGGTGTCACGCCGGCCGCGGTTTACCGCCATTTCGCCGGCCGCGACGAATTGATCGCCGAGGTGGCGCGCCAAGGCTACACGATCTTCGCCGACCTGATGGAACACGCCTATAACGACGGCAAGCCCACCGCACTGGCCGCGTTCGAGGCGACGGGGCGCGCCTATCTCGCCTTCGCACGCCGCTTTCCCGGGCATTACATGGCGATGTTCGAAAGCGGTTTGTCGCTGCAATCGAACGCCGAGCTGGCCCAGGCGGCGGGCCGTTGCAACGCGGTTCTCGAACGTGCCGCGGCCAGCCTGTCCGAACGCATCCCCCCAGACCGGCGGCCCCCTGCGGCGATGTTCTCGGCCCATGTCTGGGCCATGAGCCACGGCGTGGTCGAGTTGTTCGCCCGCGGCAACCCCGGCGGCCGCACGCCGTTTCCGCCCGAGGAACTGCTGGAGGCCGGCATCATGATCTACCTGCGCGGGCTCGGGCTTATCCCGATGGATCAATGAGTTGATCTGGTTTTCTTGTGCACTGCATGAGGAGTGCAGCCCAGTTCTTTGCTTAATCTAAGAAATGCGCCATCGGAGGCCGTCACACCTTCAGGCGCGGGTCTCCAGCGCGGCGATCACCGACCGTGCGGCCCGCATTCCCGGCGCCTCGCCGCCCAGTCCCAGCCGCTCCATCGTCAGTGCCATGGCCGCGCGTTCCGCCGCCCGCTCCGGCCCCTCGGCCAGCAGCCGCTCCAGCGCCGCCGCGATCCCCGGCGCCCGGCACTCGGGACCCAGGAATTCCGGCACCGTCCGGCTTTCGGCGACGAGGTTGACCAGCGTCACCGTGTCGATCAGCGCCTTGCGCTTCATGATCTGCCAGGTCAGCCAGTTGAAATCGTAGGCGATGACCATCGGCACCGCGTTCGCCGCCAGTTCCAGCGAGACCGTCCCCGACGCCGCCAGAGCCACATCCGCCGCCGCGAAGGCCGCGCGCTTCTCTGCCGGATCGACCGTTACCAGCGTGTCGCCCGGCCAGCCCGCCACCATCGCGCCGACCGTCTCTGCCAGGTGAGGAAATGTCGGCAGTACGATGCGCAGGCCGGGCCGCGCCTTCGCCAGCACCGCAAGGCTATCGCCGAACACCGTGCCCAACCGCCCGATCTCGCCCCGGCGCGAACCGGGCAGCGCCAGCGCGAGGGGGGCGTCGCCGATCCCCCGTGCGGCGCGAAAAGCCTGCGCCTCCGCGGCGGTGGCGCGCGGCTCGGACACCACGGGGTGACCGACGAAATCGCAGGTCATGCCGGCGGCTTCCATGTAGGGTGGCTCGAACGGCAGCAGGGCGAGAACGTGGTCGATCACCTCGGCCATCTTCGCCGCCCGCCCCGGGCGCCAGGCCCAGACCGAGGGCGCGACGTAATGGATCGTCTTTTGCGCCGGCCGCACGGCCCGCACCCGGCGCGCCACGCGCAGGCAGAAATCGGGGCTGTCGATGGTGATCAGCGCCTCGGGCGCGGCCGCGACCACGGCGTCGGCGGTCTCGATCAGCCGGCGGCGGAGCGCGGGATACTTCGGCACGATCTCGGCCAGCCCCATCACCGAAAGCTCCTCCATCGGGAAGAGGCTTTCCATCCCCTCGGCCTGCATCAGCGGCCCACCGACGCCGAGGAATTCCACCTTCGGCAGCAGCGCCTTCAGCCCCGCCATCAGCGCAGCCCCCAGCCGGTCGCCCGAGGCCTCGCCGGCGATTAGGAAAAGCTTCATTCCCGCGACCAGAGGAACAGTCCGGCGGCCTCGGCCTCGGCCAGAACGGCATCGCGGCCCAGCAGCAGGACGCCCCCGGCCTCCCAGCTGATCCCGGCAAGTCCGGCGGCGGCGGCGCGGCGCACAGTCTCCGGCCCCAGCGCGGGCAGGTCCATCCGGCGTTCCTGTCCGGGCTTGGGCGCCTTGTGGAACACGCCCCTGGCCCCTGCCGGATCGGGCCTGAGCCCACCACAGGTGGCCGCGACGAAGTCGAGCATCGCATCGGTGCCGGGCAGCGCCTCGACCGCGAGGCAGAGGCCCTGCGCCACCACCGCGCCCTGCCCCACATCCGCCGCGCCAAGTGCCGCGACGATCTCGGCGGCCCGCGCCGCGTCGCGCTCATCGTCCGAGGAGGGCCGGAACGGGCCGAGGAGGCCCGCGCCCGGCACCAGATCCGGCGCGATCGCATCGGCCCCCACCACCGAGAATCCGGCCTCTTCGAACAGCCCGAGGATGGCGCGCAAGGTGGCGTCGTCGCCCGCCTGCAGCGCCGGCACCAGCGCGGGCACGATCTGTGCCGTGGCCGGATCGAACAGCATCGGGTCCAGCGCCGGGCGCCGCATGCCGCCGGCAAACGCCACCCGGGTCACGCCCTCGTCCTCGAGCTGGTCGAGAAACGGCATCAGCCGCTCCAGCCGGAAGGTGATCGAGGCCTCCACCCCTTCGGGCGGCGTCCCGTCCAGCGCGCAGATCAGCGGGTCGCCCCCCGCCGCGCGCTCCGCCCCCGACAGAAGCGCGGGCAACGCGCCGATCCCCGCGATCAGGGCAAGGCGGCCCTCTGTCGCCTGCCCGGTCATCTTGGCGTCAGGAAAGAGCGGTCGGTCTGCGCGAGGATGAAATCCGTCACCTCGCGGACGTAGTCGCTGTCGGTTTCGTCGGCCAGCCGGCGGGCGCGGTCGAGGAACGGCCCCTCGCCCTGCGCCAGCATCTGGTAGGCGGCCCGCAGCGCGGTGATGTCCGAGCGCGCCACGCCCTTGCGCTTCAGCCCCACGAGGTTGAGGCCATCGAGTTCGCCCCGCGGCGCCTGCACCAGGCCGTGCGGGATCACATCGTTGGTGACCATGGTGACCGCGCCGATGATCGCGCCCTTGCCGATCCGCACCCATTGGTGAATACCCGACAGCCCACCGATGATCACGTCGTCGCCGATCCGGCAATGGCCGGCCAGCGCCGACTGGTTGACCATCACGACCCGGCTGCCGACCTGGCTGTCGTGGCCGACATGGGCGCCGGTCATGAACAGGTTGTCGTCGCCCACCCGAGTGATGCCGCCGCCGCCCTCGGTCCCGATGTTCAGCGTCGCGCCCTCGCGGATGCGGTTGCGCTTTCCGACGACGAGGCGGGTATGCTCGCCCTTGTATTTCAGGTCCTGCGGCACCTCGCCGACCACCGCGAAGGGCCAGATCACGCTTTCGTCGCCGATCTCCGTCCAGCCGGTGACCACGGCGTGGTTCTTCAACACAACTCCGCGGCCAAGGGTGACCTCGGGCCCGACCAGCGCGAAGGCGCCGATGACGCAGTCGGGGCCGATCACCGCCCCCTCTTCGACGACCGCCGAGGGGTGGATCTGCGCGCTGGGATCGACGCTCATCCCTCGCTCCCGGCCCTGGCCGCCGCCTCGCTGCGTGACAGGTCGATCATCGCGGTGAACTCGGCCTGGGTCGCGAGGTCGCCGTCGACCTTGGCCTCGCCGAGGAACTTCCAGATCCTGCCGCCGCCGCCGCGCTTCACCGTCACGTGCATCTCCAGCACGTCGCCCGGGACGACCTTGCGGCGGAACTTGCAGTTGTCGATGTTCATGAAATAGACGAGCGGGTGCTTGTCCACGAGATCCATCGTGATCCCCACCAGAACGCCCGCCGTCTGTGCCATCGCCTCGACGATAGTGACGCCGGGCATGATCGGCAGATCCGGGAAGTGGCCCTGGAAATGCGGCTCGTTCACGGTCACGTTCTTGACGCCGACGGCGGACTGGCCCGCCACGATGTCGCGTACCTTGTCGACGAGGAGGAACGGGTAGCGGTGCGGGATGATGCGCTTGATCAGCGCAAGATCGGCCTCGGTGATCGGGGCGTCAGTCATCTCGGTCTCCTCTGGCGGCCCTGCACTCAGGGCAGGTCGTGATGCGTCTTTTGTTCGTGTCGGCCGCAATGGCGCCCGAATGTGCGGCATTCGATAGCAACAGCGTGTTCGGCTGGCAAGCCGCGCGGGGGGTGGGAATTTCCCCCGTCCCGATTTTCAGACCTCCCGCGGCTGTCCTGCGCCCGGTCGAGCCGGAGGCCTGAGCGCGACGCCGGACCGAGATAACGAACCATGCCCCCCGAACCGCGATACCGGCCTGCCCGCCTCAATTGCCCTTGCCGGCGGGCGCGCCGCCGTCACCGGCGGTGGGGTCGGCCGTCGTCTCGCCGCCGGCATCGGTCTGGGGCACGGCGCCGTTGGGTGCGACCGCCTGCCCCACGCCGGGAATCGTCACCTCCTTGGGAAGCTGTACCCCGCCCGAGCCCGACCCCGGCCCCTGCGCCGGCGGCGGCTTGGCCGAGAGATCCAGCTTGGGGGCGCCCTTGGCCCCGTCGCCGAGGCTCTCGTTCAGCCGCTCTATCGCGCGGTCCGTCACGTCGATCGTCTTGAACGACAGGAACACCGCCTGGCTGTTGAGGATCGCCACCGCCCCGCTGTCGCGCACCAGCCGCCCCAGCACCGGCAACGCGGCCTCGTAGAATCGCTGACGCTCCGCGGTGCGCCAAGCCTGGATGATGCGGTTCTTGGCGTCCTGGTCGTGGCGGATCTTCTGCACCTTGGTGTCGAAATCGTCCGCCAGCTTGCGGAACTTGTCCGGCGCCATGGTCTTGCGTTCCTCGGTGAGGGTCTTTTCCTCCGCCGAAAGGCCCGCCTCCATCCGCCGGTTCTCGGCCAGAAGCTGGGCTTGCGCGTCCTGCACGCTTCTGGCGACCCGCTTGCCGAAATCCGACTGGCTGAACATCCGATCCTGGTCGAGGGTCAGCACCGGGGTCTGCGGTGCCGCATTGTCCCCGTCCACCGGCTGCCCCATCGAGTAATTTGCGACCTGCGCCGCGGCGGGCGTGGCCGCCCCGGCCGTCAGCACAAGGACCCCCGCAAGCGCGAAGAGGGCCGCAGTCGCGGCCCCCTTCCGAAATCTGAAGGCCCCGCGGTGGATCCGCTCAGCCATCTCTCCCGCCTCCTCAGAACTTGGTCGAGATCGTCAGGTCGAAGCTGCGCGGCTGGTCGTAACTTTCCTTCTTGATCGCCTTCGAGAAGTTGAACCGCAGCGGACCGATCGGCGTGGTCCAGAAGATCGAGAAACCGACCGCCGAGCGCAGGTGGAACTTGGCCGTGTCCTGCGAGGCCGCATCCAGCATGTTGTATTCCGAAGAATTCAGCCCCCAGACCGAGCCGAAGTCCCAGAACAGGCCACCGGTGATGCCGTACTCCTCCGGCAGGCCGATCGGGAATTCCGATTCAAGCCGCAGCGACACGTACTTGTTGCCGCCGAGCGCGTCCTGGTTCGAGGCGCTCAGGTCACGCGGACCGATCCCCCAGGCCTTGAAGCCGCGGATCTTCGATGCGCCCGAGTAGCGATCCACCGCGCGCGACGATTGCTCGTCGAGCATGCTGAGCACTCCGCCTTCCAGCGTGGCGCGCAGCGTGACCTCGTCGTTCCAGATCCGGGTCTGCGCGCCGGTCATGGCCGAGGTCTTGATGTACTTGGTGTCGCCGCCGAAGCCCGCGAAATCCTGGCCGAACTTGAACACCACCCCGTCGTTCGGGTCGAGGCCGGTACGCCGCGAGTCGAAGCTGTAGGTATAGCCGAGGCTGGAGCTGGTCTTGGTGCCCTCCTCGCTCTTGAGCACCGACGAGGCCGTCGTCGCATCCGAGTCGATGTTGTTCATACGGTCGGACGAGACGCGGTAGCGCAGCTCCAGCCGGCCGTTGTTCGAGATCGGGAACGTCAGGCTGGGCTGCAGCCCGACCGAACGGCTGTCGTAATAGGTGTTGTCATAGCTTTGCCGCGTATAGAACGCGTCGAACCCGAAGGCGACGTTGCGGCCCAGCAGGAACGGTTCGGTGAAGGAGATCGACGAGCTTGCGTTGTCGACCCCGGTATTGAGCGTGAAGTTCAGCTTCTGCCCGCGGCCGAGGAAGTTCGACTCGCCGAAGCTGATCGCCGCCCCGATGCCGCTGTCGATGTTGTAGCTGACACCGAAGGTCAGCGACCCGGTGGGCTTTTCCTTGACGTTGACGTCGACGATCACCTTGTCGGGCGAGGAGCCCGGCTTGGTCGTCACCTGCACGTCCGAGAAATAGTCGAGCGCACGCACGCGGTCGGCGGCCGCCTGGATCCGGCGCGGATCGAAGGGGTCGCCTTCGGCGGTGTGGAACTGCCGCCGGATCACGCGGTCAAGCGTGGTCGTGTTGCCCTCGATGTCGATGCGCTGCACGAAAACCCGCGCCCGCTTCACCAGCGTGAAGTTCACATCCAGCGTGCCGTCGGCATTGTGGCGCGTCACCTTCGGGTCGACCGAGATGAAGTTGATGCCCTGCTGCGCGATCTGGTTCTCGATCTTCTCGATCGTGTCCTTGATCGGCACGGGGGAATAGAGCTTGCCCTGCTGCGCCTCGACCAGCTTGCGGTAGGGCGCGGCGTCGAGCCCCTCGACATTGCTCGAGACCGAGATGTTGCCGAACTTGTACTGCTGACCTTCCTGCACCGTGAAGGTCAGGAAGAAGCCCGAACGGTTGCCCTTCAGCTCCGACGCCACGTCGAGGATCTGGAAGTCGATGAAGCCGCGGCGCTGGTAGAACTGCGTCAGCTTCTGCCGGTCTTCCGAGATCCGCTCGCGCAGGTAGCTGTCGGACTGGATGAACTGGTGCAGGATGCCGGCCTGCTTGGTCGCCAGGACCTGCCGCAGCCGCCGGTCCGAGAAGCTGCGGTTGCCGACGAAGGACAGGCGCTGCACCTCGGTCGTCTTGCCTTCCTGGATCTCGAACACAAGGTCGACGCGGTTGTCGGGGCGCTTGATCACCCGCGGCGTCACGATCGCCGCGTACCGGCCCTTGGCGCGGTAGAACTCGCCCAGCGTCGCCGCATCGCTTTCGGCCTGGGTCGGCGAGTAGACCCGGTGCGCGACCGACTTGATGATCTTCTTGAGCTCGTCGTCCTTGAACCGGCTGTTGCCCTGGAAGGCGATCTGCCCGATCGTCGGATATTCCGTGACCTTGATGATCAGGGTGGAGCCCGAGGGCGTCAGCGTCACGTTCTGAAAGAGGCCTGTGCCCGCGATCCGCTGGTAGGCGTCGTTCAGGTCCGCCGCACTGACGGTCTGGCCGCGCTTGAGCTTGAGGTAGGACAGGATCGTCCCGGTCTCGATGTTCTGGTTGCCCTCGACCTTGACCGATGTGAACCGGTAGGCCTGCGCCATCGCCGCCGGCGCCGAGACCAGAATCGCCGAGCCCGACGTCGTGGCAAGGAACAGCGACATCAGCATCACGCGCGCAGCGCCGGTCTTGTGCCCAGCCCTACGAAGACGCCCGGCCCCGCGATCTTGTGCGCAAGCCGCCTGGCAACCCCAAGTGTCGTGCATCTGCTGTCCCCGCCTCTGCTTTCTTATCCTTCCCTGAATACCGGGTATGGGGGGGGATGTCAAAATGCTGGAGGCGCTTCGGTGGGGGGAAATCTGCGGAACGGAACGGCTTTTTGCCTGGTTTCGGGCATGGTCCCGTCAGCGCGGTGTCGCCCGGGCGTCATGGCGTCGCCGCCGCCCCCCGGAAGGCCGCGCCCCGGGCGCGGCGCGGGGAATCAGAGACCGGCGAGCGCCGAGCCCAGGAACGCACCGGCCAGCAGACCGACGACGATGGTCCCGGCCACGAACAGCCGGTCGAAATTGATGTTCACCAGGAGGGAAAGGCCGCGATAGCCGCTCATCACCAACTGCATCTTGTCACCTCGTCAGGGGCGTTCTCGTGGGCGTCTTCGCGGGCGACCGCGCCGCCCGCAGGGCACTATTGCCCGCTCCCGGATAAGCGCGGAATATGGCGCAAATACGGCGGATCCCGGGCGCCCTCATGGCGTTCCGCCGGGCATCCCTGTCGTTCTTTTCGCCCTGTTCTCCGGCGCCCCCTGCCCTTCGGCGCCCCCTGTCCTCCGGCAACCTTGCGCCGTCCTACCGCACGGCGGCGGTCACGGACAGGTGACGTCGTTGGTCAGCGCGAAGGTCATCAGCGCGATGATGATCAGAAGGCCGCCGCCCATCAGCACACGCAGCGCCCGCTCGCTCGGCGGGTGGCCGGTCACCGCTTCCCACAGGTGGAAGACAAGGTGCCCGCCGTCGAGGATCGGCACCGGGAACAGGTTCAGAAGGCCGACCGCCGCGGACAGCGCCGCGATGAACATCAGGAAGGTTGTCAGCCCCTGCGCCGCCGCCGCGCCCGAGGTCTCGGCGATACCGATCGGCCCGCGCAGGTTGCAGGCGCTGATTTGCCGGGTGGCGACATGGTAGAGGCCCGAAAGGCTTGTCTGCGCCGTGTACCAGATCTGCTGCACCCCCATCTTCAGCGCCTCTACCACGCCGGGGGACCGGGTCTGGAGGTCGAAGAAATAGGCGCCGCTGATGCCCATCAGCCAGCGCGTCTCGAACCCGCCGCCCGAGGTGGGCAGATCGGTCCGGCGCGGGGTCAGCGTGACCTGCCGGCTTTCGCCGTCGCGCCACACCCCGAGGGTGAGCTGCTTGCCGTCGGAACCGGAGACCGCCTTCTGCAGCTGGCTGAAGGCATAGATCGGCGTGCCGTCGACCGCGGTGATCACGTCACCATCGCGCAGGCCGGCGTCGGAGGCGGCGGAAAGCGGCGTCACCCCCGCCACCACCGGCGGCATCGGGTACGGGCCGTCGACGGTCTTCGTGCTGCCGTCCTTCTCGATCCCGTAGGATACCGTCGGACTGGGCGTCAGCCCGGCCGCCGCCTCGGCGAAATCGGTGCCGGTCGGCGTGGGCTTGCCCGCGACCGAGACGATCTTGTCGCCGGGGGCGAAGTTCTGCGCCGCCTGGCCCTCGACCCCCGGCAGCGCGCGAAGCTTGCCGATCACGGCCTGGCCCGTGGGCACGCCCTGGTACAGGAACATGCCCGCGAAGATCAGCGTCGACAGGATGAAGTTGAACATCGGTCCCGCCAGCACCGTCGCCGCCCGCGCCCAGAGCGGCGCGCCATGCATGGTCTGGCGCCGCTCCTGCGCGGTCATCGCCGCGATCTCGCCGCTTTCGCCCCGGGCCGAGGCCGCATCGGCATCGCCGGCAAAGCGCACGTACCCGCCCAGCGGCAGGAGCGCGATCCGCCACAGGGTGCCCTGCCGGTCGTGGATGGAGAACAGCGTCGGCCCGAACCCGAGCGAGAAGACCTCGGCCTTGATGCCCGACAGGCGCCCGACGATGTAATGGCCGTACTCATGGACGGTGATTATGATCGCCAGCGCAATGATGAAGGCGACGGCCTGATAGAGAATTCCATCGGTCGAAGGTAACAGCCCCAGAATATCCAACGCCCGTCCTCTCTACTGCCTTTCGCGGATCACTTCTTCCGCCCGCCTTCGGGCGAGATGGTCCATTTCCAGCACGTTTACAAGGCTGTCCGGGGCAAGAGTAAGGCCACGATCGCGCGAAAGCCGGGCAAGCGTCTCTTCCACCACCTCGGCCATCGCGGGAAAGGACAGCGCATGCGCGATGAAGGCGTCGAGGGCCACTTCCTTCGCCGCGTTGAAGGCCGCCCCGGCAAGGCCGCCGATCGCCATCACCTCGCGCGCCAGTCTCAGCGCGGGGAAACGCCTGTCGTCGGGGGCCTGGAATTCCAGCGTGGCGATCTTGGCAAGGTCCAGCCGCTCCACCGGCAGCGCCCGGCGCTCGGGCCAGTTCAGCGCGTAGCCGATGGCGTGGCGCATGTCGGCCGGCCCGATATGCGCCAAAATGCCGCCGTCGATGAAGCCCACCAGCGCATGCACGATCGACTGCGGATGCACCAGCACCTCGATCCGCTCCGGCTCGATGCCGAAGAACTCCCGCGTTTCAATGAGTTCGAGCGCCTTGTTGAAAAGGCTGGCAGAATCGATCGAGATCCGCTGCCCCATGTCCCAGTTGGGGTGTGCGACCGCCTGCGCGGGGGTCGCGTGTTTCAGCTTCTCTGCGTCCCAGCTGCGGAACGGCCCGCCCGAAGCGGTGATGATCACCCGCTCCACGGTGTCGATGTTCTCGCCCGCCAGCGCCTGGAACACCGCCGAATGCTCGCTGTCGACCGGCAGGATCGTGGCGCCGTGGCGTTTTGCCTCGGCCAGCAGCAGGGGGCCGGCGGTGACCAGGCTTTCCTTGTTCGCCAACGCCAGCGTCGCACCTTGCTCCAGCGCCCGGAACCCCGGCACCAGGCCTGCCGCGCCGACGATCGCCGACATCACCCAGTCGGCGGGCCGGACTGCGGCCTCGGCCAGCGCATGCGGCCCCGCGGCGACGCCGATCCCCGACCCGGCGAGGGCGGATTTCAGCGCGTCGTAGCAATCGTCATGCGCCGTGACCGCCAGCTCGGCATTCAGCGCCCGCGCCTGTTCCGCCAGCCGGGTGACGTTGCGCCCACCGGTCAGCGCCACGACCTGCACATCCCCCGCGCGCGAGACGAGGTCGACCGTGCTCTCCCCGATCGAGCCGGTGGAGCCGAAGATTGTGACCCTGCGCATGGCTCTCAGATCCTTACCGTGGGAACGTGGACGATCAGCGACACCAGCAGCATCATCAGCGCAGCGCCGAGGAGACCGTCGAAGCGGTCGAGGAGGCCGCCGTGCCCGGGGATCAGGTTCGAACTGTCCTTGACCCCCGCCCGCCGCTTGATCGCGCTCTCCGCGATGTCGCCGATCTGCGAGGCCAGCGCGACCAGCGCCGAGATCCACGGCAGATCGGTGCCCGCGTTGGTGAAGAACAGGAAGGCCGTCCCCACCAGCGCCGCCCCGATCCAGCCGGCGACGGTGCCCGACCAGGTCTTCTTCGGGCTGACCTTCGGCCAGAACTTCGGACCGCCGATCATCCGCCCGGCAAAATACCCGAAAACATCGGTCACGACCACAACGAGGATGAGCCAGAACAGCCAGGTTCCACCGTAGACGTCGCGAAACCAGTAAAGGCCATAGGCCGCGACCGTGGTCGCCAGGGCGTAGAGGCCGAAGATCCAGCGGTCCTTCAGGACCACCCAGGCGCCGATCGCTGGCGCCACGAGGATCAGCAGAAGCGCCGTGTCCGGCGGGATAAGCGCCGCCGACAGCAGCGACATCGACGTCAGCGCGCCCAGCGGCACCGCCGCGCGGCCCGCCCCCATCATCTGCGCCAGCTCCCAGGTCATGACACCGCCCGCCAGCACCGCCAACGTGCCGAAGTACCACCCCCCCAGCCGCACCAGAACAACCCCCGCCAGCGCCATCAGCGCCCCCGAGATCATCCGTGCCTTAAGGTCTCCCCACCGGGCCGTCGCCGCCGCGTCCGCCATGCTCGGCCTCTCCTCGTCACATCACCGCGCCGTAGCGGCGCTCGCGCCCGGCGAAACGGTCGAGGATCCGGGCAAGTTCCTCGGGCGTGAAATCGGGCCACAGCGTGGGCGCGAATTCATATTCCGCGTAAGCCGCCTGCCAGAGCAGGAAATTCGACACCCGCGTCTCGCCAGAGGTGCGGATCACCAGGTCCGGGTCCGGCAGGTCCCGGGTGTCGAGCGCCTGGGCGATCCGCGCCTCGGTCAAGGTGTCGGGATCGGCGCCCTCGGCAATCAGGCGGCGCATCGCACGTAGCATCTCGTCGCGACCGCCGTAGTTGATCGCCACGGTCAGGTTCAGTCGGGTGTTGGCTGCGGTCCGGGCCTCGATCCCCGCCATCAGGCGCTGCAGCTTCTGGTCCAGGCGGCTGCGTTCGCCGATGAAGCGCACACGCACCCCTTCGGCGTTCAGCTTCTCCGCCTCGCGCTGGATGTAGCGCGAGAAGATCCCCATCAGGCCCAGCACCTCCTCGGTGGAGCGCTTCCAGTTCTCGGTGGAAAAGGCATAGACCGTCAGCCAGCGGACGCCGAGATCGGGACAGGCGTTGACGATCTGGCGCACCCTCTCCGCGCCGCGCCGGTGGCCAACCAGTCGCGGCCAGCCGCGCTGGCTGGCCCAGCGGCCGTTGCCATCCATGATGATGGCGACATGCTCGGCCGTCCGTCCGGTTCCGTCCTTTGCCGTCTCGTCTCTGGCGGCCACTCTCGTTCCTTCCCGGATCACGCCCCGAGCCTCTTCGCGCGCGCGTCGCGTCGCCGCGTCCACGCATCCCCCCGCGTCAAGACGGTCTAGACCTGCATGATCTCCTGCTGCTTGCTCTCCAGCGCCTTGTCGATCGCCGCGATGGCCTTGTCGGTCAGCGCCTGCACTTCCTCGGCGTACATCTTGTTGTCGTCCTCGCCCATGCCGGCCGACTTGGCCTTCTTGAGCTGGTCCATGCCGTCGCGGCGCACGTTGCGGATCGCGACACGGGCGCTTTCGGCATATTGCGCGGCGACCTTGGTCAGCTCGCGCCGGCGTTCCTCGTTCAGCTCGGGGATCGGCAGGCGGATGATCGTGCCGTCGACCACCGGGTTGATGCCGAGACCGCTTTCGCGGATCGCCTTCTCGGCCTTCGACACCATGCCCTTGTCCCAGATGTTGATCGTCACCATCCGCGGCTCGGGCACGTTGACGGTGCCAAGCTGGTTGATGGGCGTCTGCTGGCCATAGGCGTCGACCATGACCGGCTCCAGCATGGTGGCCGAGGCACGACCGGTGCGCAGCGTCTGAAACTCGTGGCGCAGCGCGGTCATGGCGCCGTCCATCCGGCGTTCCAGATCATCGAGATCAATCTCGGTCGCGTCATCCGACATGGGTGTTTCCTCATCTTCTGGCCGCCGCGCGGCACGCGCCCGTGACGGGGCCGCCGGCGCACGGATACTGGCGCCCCCTATAACAGCATGGCGGGCGCTTGGATAGCGTCAGGCGTGGACTTCGGTGTAGGTGCCCTCGCCCCGCAGAATTCCGACGAAACCGCCCGGCTCGTCGAGCGAAAAGACGATGATCGGCAGCTTGTTGTCGCGTGCCAGCGCGATCGCCGAAGCATCCATCACGCCCAGGTGCTTCTGCAGCACCTCATCGTAGCTGACGCGGTCGTAACGCTTGGCGTCGGCGAACTTCTTGGGGTCCTTGTCGTAGACCCCGTCGACCTTGGTGCCCTTGAAGATCGCCTGGCACGACATCTCGTTCGCGCGCAGCGTGGCCGCCGTGTCGGTGGTGAAATACGGGTTGCCGGTGCCGGCGGCGAAGATCACCACCCGGCCCTTCTCGAGGTGCCGTACCGCGCGGCGCCGGATGTAGGGCTCGCACACCTGGTCCATCGGGATCGCGCTGATGACGCGGGTATAGACCCCCTCGGCCTCAAGCGCGGCCTGCATCGCCAGCGCGTTCATCACCGTGGCCAGCATGCCCATGTAATCGGCCGTCGTCCGCTCCATCCCCTGCGCGCTGCCCTGAAGGCCGCGGAAGATGTTGCCGCCACCGATCACCATCGAGATCTCGACGCCCAGGTCATGCACCGACTTGACCTCGCGCGCGATGCGCTGGACGGTCGGCGGATGCAGGCCGAACCCCATGTCGCCCATCAGCGCCTCGCCCGAGATCTTCAGGAGAACCCGGCGGTAGGCGGTGTCTTTCTGGGATGTCGACTTCGGAGCCTCGGGTTGCGCTGACGTCTCGTTCATGGCTGGCCTCCCCGATGGCGCTTTCTTGACTTGCGCGCAAAATGTCGGAAAACGCCGCCGGGTTCAACGACGAAACCGCCCCCACCGGCGCAGGTTTGCCAAACTGCATGAGGAATACCCCGCAACGTGCTTGAAATGCTGGATGAAATAGCACCGACGCAGCCGGTCCTGATCGCCGGTCCGACGGCCTCGGGCAAGTCCGGGCTGGCGCTGGCGCTGGCCGAGCGCGCGGGCGGCGTGGTGATCAATGCCGACGCGCTGCAAGTCTATGCCAACTGGCGGTTGCTGACGGCGCGCCCCCCCGCCGAGGAGGAGGCGCGCGCGCCGCACCGGCTCTACGGTCATGTGGCGCGCGATCAGGACTGGTCGGTGGGCCACTGGCTGCGTGCCGTGGCGCCCCTGCTGAAAGGGCCGGAGCGGCCGATCATCGTGGGCGGAACGGGTCTCTATTTCACCGCGCTGACCGAGGGGCTGGCAGAGATCCCGCCGGTGCCGCCCGCAATCCGCGCAGAGGCCGACGCGCTGGCGGCGCGGGACCTGCAGGCGATGCTCGACGGGCTCGACGCCCGGACGCTGGCGCGGATCGACACCCGCAACCCTGCACGGGTGCAGCGCGCGTGGGAAGTTCTCGCCACCACCGGGCGCGGGCTGGCGGATTGGCAGGACGAGACCGCGCCGCCGCTCCTGCCGCGCGGATCGGCGGCCGCGCTCGTTCTGGTGCCCGCGCGCGACTGGCTGGCCGAGCGGATCGACCTGCGCTTCGACCAGATGATTGCCGCGGGGGCGTTGGACGAGGTGCGGGCCGAGTTGCCGCACTGGGATCCGTCGCGCCCCGCGTCGCGGGCGATCGGCGCCCCCGAACTGATCGCGCACCTGCGCGGAGAGACCACCCTGAACGACGCCGTCGCGGCGGCGAAGCTGGCAACGCGGCAATATGCCAAGCGGCAGCGCACATGGTTCCGCAACCGGATGCGCAGCTGGCGCGCCGTTCCCCTGCCCTGATCCGGCCGTTTCGCACGGATCGTTCACGTCCGCGCAACAATGACTGCGGGGCCGCAAGCTCGCCTCCCGTCCGGGGTTTCGGTCGGCCACCGAGGGCCGACAGGCGAAGGCGCCGGACGGCAGCCCGGCGCCGACACGCGAAACCTTTACCGATTTCCGCTTTCGTTCCTGCGCATTGGCCCCTAGATTCACGGGCAATGACCGACGCAGCACGCCCCTTCAGGACGATCGCGCATTCCGCCCCGGATACCGGTGCGGGCCCGGCCCCGGCACCCGCCGGCACACCGGACAGGTCGGAGACCGCCCCCGTCCGCATGATGCCGATCCCCCGTCTGGCCGCAACCGGCCGCTGGCGGGTCGAATCCCTGCGCTCCGTGCAGGAGCCGATGCTGCTGTGGTTCACCCGGGGCCAGGGCCGGATCACCGTCGCGGGCGTGACGCGCGGCTACGGGCCGCACAACGCGATCTTCCTGCCCGCCGGGGTGATGCACGGGTTCGAGGTTTCCACCCATGTCTTCGGCACTGCCGTGTTCTTCGGCCAGGATTGCGACCTGCCGCTGCCCGAGGTGCCGCTGCACCTGCGCATCCTGCACCAGCAGCACCAGGTGGAGCTGACCGGCATCCTCGACAACATCCAGCGAGAGCTTGACGGAAAACGCCTGGGTTACGCGCGCGCCGCGCGGCATCATCTGGGGCTGCTCGGGGTCTGGATGGATCGCCAGATCGCCGCTGCCGACAGCCGCCCCGCGCCCGATGCCGCGACCCGCCTGGTCACCCGGTTCACCTCGCTCGTGGAGCGTGACTTCCGTTCCGGACAGGGCGTGGCGGAATATGCCGCGGCGCTGGGGGTCACGCCGACCCACCTGACACGGGTCTGCCGGCAAAGCTGTGGCCGCTCGGCCCATGCCATCGTGCAGGACCGTCTGCTGTTCGAAGCCCGCACGATGCTTCTGGAAACCGATCTTGCGGTCGGCGAAGTGTCGCGCCGGCTGGGGTTCACCTCTGCCGCCTATTTCACACGCGCCTTCCAGCACGCGATCGGCAAGACCCCTTCCGCCTTTCGCAAAACCGCCTGAGGCGCGTCCCCGATCCCCTTGGCCGCAAACGCGTTTCTCGCGCGCCCGCGGGGTTGACCTCGGCCCTCCTGTCGTTTCTGATATGGGCAGATGTCGCAAAACACACATCAGATGCCGAGTCCTGTGATTGACGGCGGGAGGATTCTGCGGCGCAATGTCCCTATGGAGCGCGCCGCACCGCGTCGGCGCCGAAGGGCCGGGCCGTGATCCGGGACTGAGCAAAGAACAAGTTTCCGCCAAACAAGAAACAAACCTCCAGGGAGTCGACATACAATGACGGATACGCAAGAGACCCGGGTCCATCCCGCGGCCCGAATGTATGCACGGGAATTTGCCCAAGGCGTTCTCAGCCGGCGCGAATTCCTCACCCGCGCCTCCGCGCTGGGTGTCGCCACAACCGCCGCCTATGGCCTGATCGGGATGAACGCGCCGGCCATGGCCGCCGACGAAACGCCCGTCGAGGGCGGGACGCTGCGCTGTCAGATGCAGCTCAAGGCGCTGAAGGATCCGCGCACCGCCGACTGGTCGCAGATCGCCAACTTCACCCGCGGCTGGCTGGAATACCTGATCGAGTACGACCGCGGCGGCACGTTCCGCGGCATGCTGCTCGAGAAGTGGGAAGCGAACGAAGACGCCACCATGTACACGCTCTACCTGCGCAAGGGCGTGAAATGGTCGAACGGCGACGACTTCACCGCCGAGGACGTGATCTTCAACCTCACCCGCTGGGCCGACGGCACGGTCGAGGGCAACTCGATGGCCTCGCGCATGGCCTCGATCCAGGATCCGAAGACCAAGAAGCTCAAGGACGGCGCGCTGGAGAAGGTCGACGACCACACCGTCAAGATGCACCTCAACAACCCCGACATCACGGTGGTGCCGGGCATGGCCGATTATCCGGCCGCGATCGTGCACCGCGGCTATGACGGCGGCGACCCCTACAAGAACCCGATCGGCACCGGCCCGTTCAAGCCGACCCACAACGAGGTCGGCGTGAAGCAGACGCTGGAGAAGAACACCGACAACCCGTGGTGGGGCAAGGACGTCTATGGCGGCCCCTACCTCGACAAGATCGAGTTCATCGATCTGGGCACCGACCCCTCGGCCTATGTCGCCGCCGCCTCGTCGGACGAGATCGACATGGATTACCAGACCACCGGCGATTTCGTGCAGCTCTTCGATCAGTTGGGCTGGACCAAGTCCACGACCGAGACGGCAAACACGATCTGCGTGCGCTTCAACTCCGCCGCCAAGCCCTACGACGACGAGAAGGTGCGCCAGGCGCTGCAGATGGCCGTCGACAACAAGACGGTGCTGGAGCTGGGCTACAACAACGCGGGCACCGTGGCCGCCGATTTTCACGTCAGCCCGATCCAGCCCGCCTATTCCGACATCGGCCCCTCGCCGCACGATCCCAAGGCGTCGAAGAAGATGCTGGAAGACGCCAAGATGGCCGACCACGAGTTCGAGCTGATCTCGCTCGACGACGACTGGCAATCGGCCACCTGCGACGCCGTCGCCGCCCAGTGCCGCGACGCCGGCATCAAGGTGAAGCGGACGATCCTGCCCGGCTCGACCTTCTGGAACGACTGGCTGAAATACCCCTGGTCGGCGACGGAATGGAACATGCGTCCGCTCGGCGTGCAGGTCCTGGCGCTGGCCTACAAGTCGGGCGCCTCGTGGAACGAGACGCATTTCGACAATGCCGAGTTCGACAAGCTGCTGGCCGAGGCTATGTCGATCGACGACGCCGAGAAACGCAAGCCGGTGATGGCCAAGCTCGAGAAGATCCTGCAAGACAGCGGCGTCATCATCCAGCCCTATTGGCGCCGGATCTTCCGGCACTACAAGCCCACCGTCCACGGCGCGGAACAGCATCCCACATTCGAGATGCATTCCTACAAATGGTGGATGTCCAAGGCCTGACCCGGCCCTGAGGGCGGGGGCCCGTCACGGCCCCTGCCCGCCTTCCCGGCGCCCGGGGTCTTGCCCTGACCGCGCCGTATGCCAAGGACCGGGAAAGGACAGCCAAAGATGCTGATGTTCCTAGCGCGCCGTATCGTGACGATGCTGCTGACCGCGCTCTGTCTGACGTTCATCGTCTTCTTCCTCACCAACCTGCCGCCCAATCTGGAAAAGCTTGCCAAGCAGCAGGCCTCCGTCCGGATGAGCGATGCGCAGGTGACAAGCTGGCTGGAAAGTCACGGCTACGCGCAGCCCCTGGTCACCCGATACGGCGAATGGCTGGGCGTTCTGCCCGGCTGGACCGGCACCGATGCCGACGGCAAGGCCACGGGCCGCTGCTACGCCACCGCCGGCGCCAAGGACGTGCCACGCTTCTGCGGCCTCCTGCAGGGCGACTGGGGCTGGTCCACGGTGTTCCGCTCGGGCGTGGGCGGGATCCTCGCCACGCGGCTGGGGGCGACGGGCTGGCTGATGCTCTGCGTCCTTCTCGTGCTGATCCCGTCGTCGCTGATCATCGGCATCCTTGCGGGCATGCGCGAGGGGTCGAAGCTTGACCGGTCGCTCTCGGTCGTCTCGATCGCCTCGACCTCGACCCCGGAATATGTCTCGGGCGTGGTGCTGATCGTGCTGTTCTCCTCCACCTTCACGGGGCTTTCACCGATCCTGCACCACTGGGGCTGGATCTCGACGCCCTATCTCCTGAAGGGATCGGCCACCTCGGCCATGAGCCATATCACCTTCGAGAACTTCACCCTGCCGGTGCTGACCATCTCGCTCTACGGGATCGGCTACATCGCCCGGATGACCCGCGCCTCGATGACCGAGGTGATGACCGCGCAGTACATCCGAACCGCCCGCCTCAAGGGGGTGAAATTCCGCAACGTCGTGCTGAAACACGCGCTCAGGAACGCGCTGATCGCCCCCTTCACGGTGATCATGCTGCAGATCCCGTGGCTGCTGAACGGCGTCGTCGTGACCGAGACGCTCTTCAACTACAAGGGCTTCGGCTGGACGCTGGTGCAGGCGGCCTCGAACAACGACATCGAGCTTCTGATGGGCTGCTCGGTCGTCGCGGTGATCGTCGTCCTGCTGACGCAGCTGATCTCCGACATCGGCTACGTCTACCTCAACCCCCGCATCCGGCTGTCGTGAGGATCCGACCATGGAAAAACTGACCTGGCCGCAGATCTTCCTCGCCATGGGCGAACGCTTCTGGCCCGTCTGGATCGCGCTGGTGATCACCTTCGCGCTGTCGATCGTGTTCAAGCGCCGCCTCGGCCTTTACGGCAAGCTGTTCGACAGCCCGATCGCCATGGTGGGCTTTGCACTGGTGATGTTCTGGGTGTTCAGCGCGTTCCTCGCGCCGATGATCCTCACCCACGCCCCCCTCGACCAGCTGGCGGGGATGAAGAACAAGCCCCCGGGCACGGCGCTGCGCAACCCCGACGGGGCCTATCCCTATTACCTTCTGGGCGGCGACACGCTGGCTCGCGATGTGTTCTCGCGGATGGTCGCGGGCTCGGTCGTGGTGATCCGGATCGCACCGCTGGCCACGATCTTCGCCTTCATGGTGGGCATCACGCTGGGCCTGCCGGCGGGCTATTACGGCGGCAAGCTCGACACCGCGCTCAGCTTCGTGGCCAACCTTATCCTCGCCTTCCCGGTGATCTTGCTGTTCTACCTCCTGGTGACACCCGAGATCGTGCAGTCCGGCGTGCCGCAATACATGGCGGCGGTGCTGTTCCTCTTCCCGATCATCTTCCTCGTGGTGCTGGTGAACTCGCGCTTCTACGTGAAGCCCGCGTTCCGCAACTTCGTGGTGGCGGCGGTGATCGTGATCGGCGGCTGGCTCTATCTCTCGACGCTCAGCCAGCCGGGCACGCCGCTGCACCTCCTGCCCGCCGGCCTCGACCTCTTCAACATCCCCGGTAACACGATGATCGTCTTCGTCTCGGTGGTCTTCGTGAACTCGCCCACCGTGTTCCGCATCGTCCGGGGCCTGACCTTCGACATCAAGTCGCGCGATTACGTCGCCGCCGCCCAGACCCGGGGCGAGGGCCCGTGGTACATCATGCTGTGGGAGATCCTGCCCAACGCGCGCGGTCCCCTGATCGTCGATTTTTGCCTGCGCATCGGCTATACTACCATCCTCCTCGGCGTCCTGGGTTTCTTCGGCCTGGGCCTCAGCCCCGAAAGCCCCGACTGGGGGTCGACGATCAACGCGGGCTCCAAGCTGATCCAGCTGTTCCCGACCCCCGCCCTCGCCCCGGCGCTGGCGCTGATGAGCCTCGTCCTCGGCCTCAACCTCCTCGCCGACGGCCTGCGCGAAGAAAGCCTGAAGGATTGATGCCAATGCCCGCGTCCGCTTCTTTCTTGCGCAAATACTCCACGGGGGTCCGGGGGTGTGAAACCCCCGGTCCCGCCCTCTCCGCCCCCGCCACATCCCATAGAGGAGGCCACCATGCCTGACACCCAGTGGGACCCGAGCCAGCCGATCCTCGAGATCGAGAACCTCTCGATCAGCTTCTTCACCCGCCTGCGCGAGATCCCGGCGGTGATGGATTTCTCCTGCACCGTGATGGCGGGCGAAGCCATGGGCCTTGTCGGCGAATCCGGCTGCGGCAAGTCCACCGTGGCGCTCGGAGTGATGCAGGACCTCGGGCGCAACGGCCGCATCGTCGGCGGGTCGATCAGGTTCAAGGGCCGTGACCTGAACCTGATGTCCGACCGGGACCTGCGCCAGATCCGCGGGTCCGAGATCGCGATGATCTACCAGGAGCCGATGGCGTCACTGAACCCCGCGATGAAGGTCGGCCAGCAGCTGGCCGAGGTGCCGATGATCCACGAGGGGATGTCGAAGAAGGCCGCCCTCGCCCTTGCCCGCCAGATCATCGAGGACGTGCGCCTACCCGACCCCGACCGGATCCTGAAATCCTACCCTCACCAGCTTTCGGGCGGACAGCAGCAGCGCATCGTCATCGCCATGGCGCTGATGTCGAAGCCCGCGCTCCTCATCCTCGACGAACCCACAACCGCGCTTGACGTGACGGTCGAGGCGGGGATCGTCGACCTGGTGAAGGATCTGGGGCGCAAGTACGGCACCTCGATGCTCTTCATCTCGCACAACCTCGGGCTCATCCTCGACACCTGCGACCGGCTTTGCGTGATGTATTCCGGCGAGGCGGTGGAAACCGGCGCGGTGGCCGAGGTCTTCGACAAGATGCGCCATCCCTATACCCAGGCGCTCTTCCGTTCGATCCCGCTGCCCGGCGCGGACAAGAACGCGCGGCCGCTGATCGCCATCCCCGGCAACTTTCCCCTGCCGCACGAACGCCCGCCGGGCTGCAACTTCGGCCCCCGCTGCGATTATTTCGAGGCCGGACGCTGCGACCGCGGCGTAATCCCGATGGAGGATGTCGCCGGTCAGGACCGCCACGAAAGCCGCTGTCTGAAGTTCGCGGAAATCGACTGGACCGCGCCGCCCAAGGCCGGAAAGACCTTTGAGAAATCGGAACCCGGCGAGGTCGTCCTGCGGATGCAGGACCTGCAGAAATACTACGAGGTCTCGGCCAACGCCCTCTTCGGCAAGTCGGGCGAGACCAAGGTGGTCAAGGCCAACGAGACCCTGACCTTCGAGGCGCGCGAAGGCGAGACCCTGGCCATCGTGGGCGAGAGCGGCTGCGGCAAGTCGACCTTCGCCAAGGTGCTGATGGGGCTGGAGACCGCGACCTCGGGCAAGATCCTGCTGTTTGACGAGAACATTCAGGACACGCCCATCGAAAAGCGCCACACCGACACGGTGTCCTCGGTCCAGATGGTGTTCCAGAACCCGTTCGACACGCTGAACCCGTCGATGAGCGTGGGCCGCCAGATCATCCGCGCGCTCGAGATCTTCGGCATGGGAAAATCCGACGCCGACCGCCACAACCGGATGCTTGAACTTCTGGACCTCGTGAAGCTGCCCCGCGCCTTCGCCGAGCGGATGCCGCGCCAGCTCTCGGGCGGGCAGAAGCAGCGGGTGGGAATCGCGCGCGCCTTTGCGGGCGGGGCCAAGATCGTGGTGGCGGACGAACCGGTATCGGCCCTCGACGTCTCGGTGCAGGCCGCCGTGACCGACCTGCTGATGGAGATCCAGCGGCGCGAGAAGACGACGCTTCTCTTCATCTCGCACGACCTGTCGATCGTGCGCTATCTCTCCGACCGGGTGATGGTGATGTACCTCGGCCACGTGGTCGAGATGGGCACGGTCGATCAGGTCTTCGCGCCGCCCTACCACCCCTATACCGAGGCCCTGCTGTCCGCCGTGCCGATCGCCGATACGCGGGTCAGGAAAAAGCGCATCGTGCTGGAAGGCGACATTCCATCGGCGGTGAACCCGCCGCCGGGCTGCCCGTTCCAGACCCGCTGCCGCTGGAAATCGCACGTGCCGGGCACCCTGTGCGAGACCGAGGTGCCGCCGATCCGCGTGCTGGAGGGCGGGCACCAGATCAAGTGTCACCTGTCGGACGAGGAATTCGCCGCAATGGAGCCGGTGATCGAGATCCCGGGAGAGATCGCGGCGGAATAGCCCTTACGCGGCCCGCTCAGATCGGCAGCATCAGCGCCACCGGACCCGCGGACCAGACCACGATGCCTGCGGCGGCCACCACCGCCGCCGCGCTGTAGCGCAGCCGGGCGCGCCGGGCCTCGACCTGCAGGCGCGCCTGCATCCGGGCAGCCTCCGCCCGGCTCAGGTCGCCCACGAGGCGCCGCAGTTTCTGGCCGGCAAGGGCAAAGCGCCCCTCCTCCGGCGTGTCCATCCACTCCGGCGCCGGCCCCACCGGCCGGATCGTCGGCTGCGGCTCCAGCGCCCGGCCCGGCTGCGGCTGGAACAGCGCCTTGGGGATGTCGAAGGCCGGCGTTCCCTCGCGCGCGGCGCGGCCCAGGGCCCGGCGCCCGCCTTGCCAACTCAGCCGGTAGAACCGCGCCTCGCGCCGGCCGATCCCGGTCTGCCCGCGCGGAAAGCTCCCCAGCTCGAACCGCGCGATCAGCGCCCGAAGCGCCGCCAGCACCACCGCCGCGCCGGGCGATTCCGTGGCCGGGCCATATTGCAACCCGGGACGGTAGAGCTTCCAGAACAGGCGGATCGCATTGGCGCGGTCGATCTTCTGGTCCACCATCCAGAACAGGAACCGCTCCTCCTCCCGCGTGGGTTCCCCCGCCGCGCCGAGGATCGCATGCCCCCAGACATCCTGCCCCTGCGTCTCCAGCCAGCGGATCGACATCGCCGTCACCGAGGCGGCGTCGGCCGCCCGGTCCGAAAGGGTGATCCGGTAGCACCTGCGCGCATCGTCAAGCTTCGCCATGGCGCCCTCTTTCCGCAATTGTCCACGCGGAGACCATCGGGGCACATTGGGGCAAAAATCGGGCGCCGCGGCATGGATGCAGGCGGGGCCTCGGGTGGGCCGGACGGCAGGCGAAACGCCGGCGGAAAGCTCAGCTGCCCAGGATCGCGCGCACGTAGTTGCGGGTTTCCTGGTAGGGCGGGATGCCGCCGTATTTCTCCACCGCGTCGGGACCCGCATTGTAGGCGGCAAGCGCAAGCTTCCAGCTGCCGAACCGGTCGTACATCATCTTGAGATAGCGCGCGCCGCCGCGCAAATTCGCCTCGGCATCGCGCGCGTTCACGCCAAGCTTCTGCGCCGTCGCGGGCATCAGCTGCGCCAGGCCGCGCGCGCCCTTCGAGGACACCGCGCCATGGTTCCAGCCGCTCTCCTGCTGCACGAGGCGCAGGAACAGGTTCTCAGGCACGCCGTAGCTGCGCGCCGCCTCACGCGCCAGCGAGAGATAATGGCCGCGATAGCGCCCCGAATAGCTCGGCGCATTGCCACCCTTCGGATCGTAATCGGGCCGCAGGCTGACCGAGTGGGAATACTGCTGGGCAAGGCGGCTGTCGAGGAACCGCACCTGGCTCCGGAAGATCTTCGACCGGCTGTTGCCGCCTCCGAGGCTGAGCCCGTCATCGAGGCTTCCCGCCGCGGCCGCGGTGCCCAGCACCGCCCCGGCAGCAAGCCCCAGCCCCAGCGCGGCCACCGCCGCGCGCGTGCCTCGCGCCATCTCGCTATCCCCGGACTGTCCCACTCCTCCCGGCCCCAGCGGGCCGGATTTCGGCAATGACTATAGGCAATCGCTGCGGCCGATGCCACCCCCGCGGATCGCCGGGCGGATCGGTGGGAGGATCGGTGGGCGGAACCGGCAGGGAAATGCCGCTTAGGCATTTTTAACCATGACCCGGTGATGTAAGCAGTGGGTCACAGATTCGACGGGAGATTTTCATGGCAGGATCGGTCAACAAGGTCATCATCGTGGGCAACCTGGGCCGTGACCCCGAGGTGCGCTCCTTCGCGAACGGCGGCAAGGTCTGCAACCTGCGTATCGCCACGTCGGAGAACTGGCGCGACCGCAACACGGGCGAACGCCGCGAACGGACCGAGTGGCACTCGGTCGCGATCTTTTCCGAACCGCTGGCGAAGATCGCCGAGCAATACCTGCGCAAGGGTTCCAAGGTCTATATCGAGGGCCAGCTGGAAACCCGCAAATGGCAGGACCAGTCCGGCCAGGACCGTTACACGACCGAGATCGTGCTGCGCCCCTACCGCGGCGAGCTGACCCTGCTCGATGGCCGTGACGGCGGCGGCTCGGGCGGTGGTGGCGGCAGCTACGGCGGCGACCAGGGCGGCGGTTACGGCGGCGGCGACCAGGGTGGCGGCTACGGCGGTGGCGGCGGCAACTACGGCGGCGGTTCGGGCGGCGGCATGGGTGGCGGCGGCGGTGGCCGCGACATGGACGACGACATTCCGTTCTGAAATCCGACCAAGGCCGGGGGTTTCACACCCCCGGACCCCCGTGGGATATTTTCGAGCAGAAAGAAGGCAGTGAGAGCTCTTTGCTTTCCGTCCCTTCTTCTGAGTGAAAATATCCTCGGGGAGCGCGAGGGGCAGACGGCCCCTCGCTCCTGTCCTCACCGCCCGCGCAGGGCGTCGGACAACACGCCTTTCACCACCGCCGGGTCCACGTCGTCGGCCACGAAGGCCGCGCCGATAGCATGGGCGAGGATGAAGCGCAGCTTTCCGTCGACGACCTTCTTGTCCTGCGCCATCAGCGCAAGCAGGCCCTCCGCATCCGGCAGATCGCCCGGGATGTCGGCGATATCCACCTTCATCCCCATGGCGCGCAGGTGTGCCCGCACCCGGCTCGGCGCTTCCTGCGCGCACAGGCCCAGCCGCTGGCTGAGCTCGAACGCCAGCGCGCAGCCGATCGCCACGCCCTCGCCATGCAGCAGCCGGTCGGAATAGCCGGTCGCGGCCTCGAGCGCGTGGCAGAAGGTGTGCCCGAGGTTGAGGAGCGCGCGCTCGCCCTGCTCGGTCTCGTCGCGCGCGACGATCCCGGCCTTCATCTCGACCGAGCGCCGCACGGCACGGGCGCGCAGGTCGCGGTCGGCGGCAAGTTCCGGTCCTGCGCCCTCCAGCCAGTCGAAGAAGGCCGCGTCGCCCAGGAGCCCGTATTTCACCACCTCGCCATAGCCCGCGAGAAAGTCGCGCGGCGGCAGGGTTTCCAGGATGCCGATGTCGGCCAGCACCAGCGAGGGCTGGTGGAAGGCGCCCACCAGGTTCTTGCCGGCGGGAGAGTTGATCCCCGTCTTCCCGCCGACCGAGCTGTCGACCTGCGCGAGGAGCGAGGTCGGGATCTGCACGAAGCGCACGCCCCGGCGCAGCACGGCGGCGGCGAAACCCGCCAGGTCGCCGATCACCCCGCCGCCGAAGGCTACCACCACGTCGCGCCGTTCGACCTTCTCGGCCAGCAGCCATTCGACCGATTGTTCCAGCCGGGCCCAGCACTTGGTCCCCTCGCCCGGCGGCAGCGCCAGCGACGACATTGCGACGCCCCCGGCCTCCAGCCCGGCGCGGAGCCGGTCGAGATGCAGCCCCGCCACGGTTTCATCGGTGATCACCGCCACCCGCGGGCGCGCCAGTAGCGGCGCGATCTCGGCCCCGGCCCGGTCGATCAGGCCTGTCCCGATGCGAACCTCGTAGCTGCGTTCCCCCAGCGCGACGCCGACTGCCTCGGTCTCAGCCATCCTCATCCCTTTCCAGAACATCCGGCCGGAGCCGCGCCAGCGTCTCGGCCACCTTGAGCGCCATCTCGTCGATGGCGTAATCCGCGCCGGTGTCGACGGCGACATCCGCAAGCGCGTAGATCGGCACCCGCGCCTCGTAGAGCGCGGCCAGCGTACCTTTCGGATCGGGGGTCTTCAGGAGCGGCCGCGAGGTCTTGTGCCGGACCCGGTTCCACAGCAGCCCGAGGTCGGCGCGCAGCCAGACCGAGACGCCCCGGGCATGGATCATCTCTCGGTTCTTCTCGGCGAGGAAGGCCCCGCCCCCGGTCGACAGCACGCCCGGCGTTCCGTCGAGCAGCCGCGACAGGACCTGGGTTTCCTTCGCGCGGAAGAACGGCTCGCCGTCCCGGGCGAAGATCTCCGCGACCGACATCATCGCCGCGCGTTCGATCTCTTCGTCCGAATCGAGGAAGGGCGCGCCGAGGTGGCGCGCCAGCTGGGTCCCCACCGCGGTCTTGCCCGCGCCCATCATGCCCACCATCACGATGGTCTTCTTCAAGTGCCACGCCACTTGGCAGGCCTCCGCCGACGTCTGAAGTCACAGAAACTTTGTGCCCTCCATGGCGTGAATTCCCCCGGAATGCCATATATGATCGCGGTCAAACAGGCGGTCCGACGCCGAAAAACCGAAAAACAAGGCAAAACGCAAAGGCAGGAATTGATGGGACGTCTGGCAAAGCTGATCGTGATCCTGATCGTGCTGGGGGCCATAGCCTTCGTTGGCTATGCCTACTGGCCGGGAACCCTGAAACCGAGAGAGCAGACCGTGGAACAACCGGTGACGCTGGATGCCAAGTGACCGTCGCGGGTCCCTGACGGGCGGCGCCGCGCCAGCCGCGATCCGGGGCTGGGCCGGGGCGTCGGCCCGGGTCCGGGCGCGGCGCGTCGCCGTCCTTGGGACGGCGATGTCGCTGGCGACCTGCGGGGCGCTCGCGGTGGTGCTTTTCACTCCTCCGGCGGGGGCTCAATCCCTGCCCGCGACCGGCGGCACCGGTGCCGGGGCCGCCACCCTGGGCAAGACGGATGACGCGGGGCACGGCCTCGATCCCTCGGGCAAGCCGATGTCGGCGATCCAGTGGCTGTCGAAATCCGTCACGACCCCCGCCGCGCCCAAGACGCAGGTGCCCGCGGGCACGCCCGGCGTCCTGCCGGGGGCTGTGTCGACCTCCGTCCTGAACCAGGGTCCGGCGCTCGACGCGGTGGGGCTGCTGCCGGTGCGCACCACCGGTTTTCCCCGCGGTCTCTGGGGCAAGACCCCGACCGCGCAGCTGATCCGCCTGATCCGGGGCACCGATCTCGACACCCTGCCCGCCCTGCAATCGCTGTTCACCGAGATGCTGCTGGCAGAGGTCGACGCGCCCGACGACAGCACGGGCGACGGCAGCCTGCTGCTTGCCCGGATCGACCGGCTGCTCGACGAGGGCGCGCTCGACCAGGCGCAGGCCCTGCTGGAACTCGCCGGGACCGGGCGGGCCGACCTCTTCCGCCGCAAGTTCGACGTCTCGCTGCTGCTGGGCGACGAGACGCAGGCCTGCGCCCAGATGAAGGCGCAGCCCGACGTCGCCCCCACCTTCCCCGCGCGGATCTATTGCCTGGCGCGCAACGGCGACTGGTCGGCCGCAGCGCTGACGCTGAAGACGGCCGAGGCGCTCGGTTTCGTCAAGGGCGACATGGCGAACCTCCTCGGACGCTTCCTCGACCCCGCGCTCGAGGAGGACAGCGATCCCATGCCGCCGCCCGCGCGCCCCTCGCCGCTGGTCTGGCGCATGATGGAGGCGATCGGGGAGCCGATGCCCACCACCACCCTGCCGATCGCCTTCGCCCAGGCCGACCTGCGCGAGAACATCGGCTGGAAGAGCCAGCTGGACGCGGCCGAACGGCTGGCCCGCACCGGCGCCATTCCCGCCAACCGTCTCTGGGCGCTCTACCGCGAACACGAGGCCGCCGCCTCGGGCGGGGTCTGGGACCGTGTGGCGCGGGTGCACATGCTCGACGATGCGCTGAAGCGCGGCAATGCGGGCGCCGTGGAGATGGCGCTGCCCGAAGCGTGGAAAAGCTTCCGCGAGGCGGAGCTCGAGGTGCCCTTCGCGCGCACCTATGCCGACCGGCTGGCCAAGCTGCGGCTGACCGGCCAGGCAGCCCAGGCCCGGTTCGAGATCGCCCTCCTGTCCAAGGATTACGAGGCGCTGTCGAAGACGCTGCCTGCGCCCACTCCGCGCGACCGCTTCCTCGCCTCGCTGGCCCAGGGCCACCCCTCGGTCGATGCCGCACCGAACGCGATGGGCCATGCCATCGCGCAGGCCTTCGCCGAGCCGCCGCCAGTGCCGCAGGACCTTGCCGACCTCGTCGCGAACCAGCAGCTCGGCGCCGCGATCCTGAACGCGATCGGCGGCATCACCAACGGCGCCAAGGGCGACCTTGCCGGCGTGACCGGCGGGCTTGCGCTGCTCCTCAAGGTCGGGCTGGTCGACGTGGCCCGGCGCACGGCGTTGCAGCTCATGCTGCTCGACCGGCGGGGCTGAGGCGATGACCGGCTCCGCCCCGCGCGGCCCCTCCGGCATGGACCGCTGGATCTCCACCTTCCTCGACGCGCAATCGGCAGAGCGCGGATCGGCCCGCAACACGGTGCTGGGCTACGGCCGCGACCTCAAGGATTTTGCCGGATGGCTGGCCCATCACGGCGGCGACTTCGCCACCGCCGACCGCGCCCGGATCGAGGCCTACCTCGTCGCCTGCGACGCCGAGGGGCTGAGCCGCGCCACCCGCGCGCGGCGCCTCTCGGCGATCCGCCAACTCTACCGCTTCGCCTACGAGGACGGCTGGCGCAGCGACAACCCGGCGCTGCGCATCACCGGCCCGGGGCGCGACAACCGCCTTCCCAAGACTCTGTCCGAGGCCGAGGTCGAGGCGCTCCTCACCGCCGCCCGCGACTGGGGCCCCGAGGCCGACCGCCCGCGCAACATCTGCCTGATGGAACTGCTCTACGCCACCGGCATGCGGGTGAGCGAGCTCGTCTCGCTCCCGGTCTCCGCGGCGCGGGGCGATCCGCGGATGCTCCTGGTGCTGGGCAAGGGCGGCAAGGAACGGATGGTCCCGCTCTCCGCCCCCGCCCGTGCCGCGCTGGCCGCGTGGCTGCGCCTGCGCGACACCGCGGAGGACGCCGCCCTCGCCGCCGCCGGCCCGGGCGCGAAACCCGCCAGCCGCCACCTCTTCCCGGCCCGCGGCAAGGCCGGCCACATGACGCGGCAAGCCTTCTTCCTGCTGATAAAGTCGCTCGCCGCCGCCGCCGGCCTCGATCCCGCGCGGGTCACGCCGCACGTGCTGCGCCACGCTTTCGCCACCCACCTCCTCGCCCATGGCGCCGATCTGCGCGCGATCCAGACCCTTCTCGGCCACGCCGATGTCGGCACCACCGAGATCTACACCCACGTGCTCGAGGAACGCCTGAAAAGCCTCGTCCTCGACCACCACCCCCTCGCCCGCGATTGAGGGAACACCCGCGGGGGTTTCACACCCCCGCACCCACCGCATCCGCGGGGGTTTCACACCCCCGCACCCCCGTGGGATATTTCCACTCAGAAGAAAGGCAGGCCCTGGTCTTCTTCTGAGTGGAAATATCCCGGGGGGTGCAGGGGGCAGCGCCCCCGCCGCTTGCATCGCCGCGCGCGGCTTCGCATAAGGTGGGCGCCGAACCGACGTTTCAGGACATTGCCATGGCTGCCGATCTCGACACCACCTTCTGGATCATCGCGGGCGCGATCGTGCTGCTGCTGGTCATGTCGGCGTTCTTCTCGGGCTCCGAGACCGCGCTGACTGCTGCCTCGCGCGCGAAGCTGCGGGCGCAGGCCGACAAGGGATCCGCGGGGGCCGACAGCGCGCTCAAGGTCACAGAGGACAGCGAGCGGCTGATCGGCGCGGTGCTCCTGGGCAACAACCTGACGAACATCCTGTCCGCCTCGCTCGCCACCTCGCTGCTCACGCGGCTTGTCGGGCCCTCGGGCGTGGCGCTGGCGACACTTGTCATGACCTTCCTCGTGCTGATCTTCGCCGAGGTGTTGCCCAAGACCTATGCCATCACCAATGCCGAAACCGCCGCCGCGCGCGTCGCCCCGGCGGTGCGGGTGGTGATCATCGTCTTCTCGCCCATCGTCGCCGCGATCCGGGCACTGGTGCGGATGCTCCTGTCGCTCTTCGGCGTCAAGGCCGATCCCGACAGCCAGCTCCTGGGCCGACGCGAGGAGATCGCAGGCGCGATCGCGCTTGGCCATTCCGAGGGCGCGGTGGAGAAGGAGGATCGCGACCGTCTGCTTGGCGCGCTCGACCTCTCCGACCGCACGGTCGAGGAGATCATGCTGCACCGGTCCGAGATCGAGATGGTCGATGCCGACGCCACCCCCGACCAGATCGTCAGCCAGGCGCTGACCTCGCCGCACACCCGGCTACCCGTCTTCCGCGGCGAGCGCGAGAACATCATCGGCGTCATGCACGCCAAGGACCTGTTCCGCGAGGTGCACCGGCTGGTGCGCGGCAAGGAAGGTACTCCCGAACGGATCGCCGATCTCGACGTCGTCAAAGTCGCGATGAAACCCTATTTCGTGCCCGAGACCACCTCGCTCGACGAGCAGATGCGCCAGTTCCTGCGCCGCCACACGCATTTCGCACTGGTGGTGGACGAGTACGGCTCGCTCCAGGGGCTGCTCACGCTCGAGGACATCCTCGAGGAGATCGTGGGCGAGATCACGGACGAGTTCGACGTGAACGACGCCCAGCCCTTCAAGCCCTCGGAGGCGGGCGATTACACGATCGACGGCGCCACCACGATCCGCGACCTCAATCGCGCGATGGACTGGTCGCTGCCCGACGACGAGGCCAACACCATTGCCGGCCTCGTCATCCACGAGGCGCAGATGATCCCCGCCGAGGGGCAGGTGTTTTCCTTCCACGGCTTCCGCTTCGAGGTGCTGACGCGCAAGGAGAACCGGATCACCCGGCTGAAGATCCGCCCGCTCTGACCTGCCTGCTCTGACCCGGTCGCGCGCCCGGTCCCTGACCCGGTTCAGGCTCAGGCTCAGGTTAAGGCTCAGGTTCAGGCCGGGAAGACCTCTGCGGTGATCGCCCGGGCAAGTTCCGCGTCCAGCGGCTGGCCGTTCAGCAGCGCGTACCAGAAGGCGCCGTGGATCATTCGCGACAGCATCACCGGGTCACGCCGCGGCGCAAGCTGCCCCGCGACCTGGGCCTCGCGCAGCAGCGCCGTCACGATCGCTTCGCGCGGCGCGACCAGCCGCTCGTGCAGGGCTGCGCGGAACTCCGGGGCGTCCTGCGCCGCCGCGATCAGCGAGCGCAGGCTGTCGCCATCGCCCGCGATACGGGTGAACACCCCCTCGAGAAAGCGCCGCAGACGCGCCGGAAAGTCGTCGCGGAGGGGGTCAGGGCCGGCCACGGCGAGATCGCTGCGCACCGCCGCCTCGAACACCGCGTCGAGGACGAGGTCGGCCTTGCTGTTCCAGCGGTTGTAGAGGGTCTGGCGCGCCACGCCGGCGCTGCGCGCGATCTCGGCGGTGGTGACGCGGGCATAGCCGCGCTCGCGCACCAGTCGCAGCGCAGCGGCCTTCAGCGCGTCGCCCGCCTCGGCATCGCGCGGGCGGCCTCCACCGTGGGGGCGGCCAGCGTGCGGGCGGGTCGCTTGCGGCCGGGGCCCGTGCGTGGCGCTGCCTTCTGCGGGAGAAGGCCCTGCCTCCGCGCCCTCCCCATGGGCGCGGCCCGGTGCGGTGCCGCTGTCTTCGACTGTCTCTTCCATCTCTCCTCCTCCGGACGGGGCAGATCCCTGGCCCTGAAACATTCTGGACCGGGTTGATTGTGGACACAAGTCCAGCAATATTGTGTACGCAAGTCCACAAACCCCGTTCCCGGCCCCGGATCCCAACGTCAGATGCCTCATATACCCCCCTACCAGCCCACGCGCCGCCATGCCGCGGCGATCACCGCGATCCTTGCGCTGCTGTCGATCTTTCCGCCGCTCGCGACCGACATGTACCTGCCCGCGATCGGCACCATCGCCAATGCGCTGCACACCAGCCATGCCGCGACCGAACTGTCGCTGTCGCTGTTCTTCCTGGGGCTTTGCGTGGGACAGGTGATCATGGGGCCGATGATCGACAGCTTCGGCCGCAAGGCGCCCCTGATGGCGGGGACCGCGCTTTATGCCCTGTGTTCGGCGCTGCTGCCGCTGGTGCGCGACGTCGTGCTGTTCGACGCGCTGCGGTTCTTTCAGGCGATCGGGGCCTGCGCCGGGATGGTCGTCGGCCGCGCCGTGGTCAACGACCTTTACGACGGGCAGCGCGCGGCCAAGGCGATGACCGTTCTGGTCATGCTCATGACCGTGGGGCCGATCATCTCGCCGACGCTGGGAAGCCTGCTGCTCCAGGGCTTCGGCTGGCAGTCGATCTTCGTCGTGATGCTGGCGGTCGGGATCGTGGCGCTGGTGCTGTCCGCCGCGGTGATCCCCGAGACCCTGCCGCCAGCGGCGCGCCTGCGCAACCCGATGCGCAGCGCGGCACGGACCGCGGGGGGCCTGCTGCGGCGGCGCGACTATGCCGTGCCGGTGCTGGTGGCGGGGCTGGTGCAGGGCGGGATGTTCGCGTTCATCACCGGATCCTCGGGCGTGTTCCAGGGGGAGTTCGGCCTCGACAGCCTCGCCTACGGGCTGACCTTCGCGGTGATCGCGGCGGCGCTGTTTCTCTTCGGTCAGCTCAACCACCGCCTGCTCGACCATTTCACCGCCGCGCGGATCCTCGGCGCGGGGCTGCCGCTCTACGTGCTGGCGGGGGCTTTGCTGGCGCTGGCCTCGGGCACCGGGTCGCTGTGGCTGCTGGTCGTGCCGCTCTGGCTGTCGATCGGCATGGTGGGGCTGTTGTCGGCCAATGCGATGGCGATCACCATGGCCGCCGCGCGCGAGGGGGCGGGCACCGGCTCGGCCCTGCTCGGAACGGTGCAGTTCGGCATGGCCTTCACCGTCTCGGCCTGCGTGGCGCTCGGCGGCAGCGACAGTGCCCTGCCGATGAGCCTGGGCATCCTGATCCCCGCTCTCCTGGCCTGGGCGCTGTGGTCGGGCGGAAGGCGCCGGCAGGCCGCGCCGTCGGCGCCCTAAGTTACGCGTCAGCGACCTGGACCGCGCGTCAGCGCGCCTTGAAGAGCGAGCCGAGGATCCCGCGCACCAGCGCCTGGCCCGAGCGGCTGCCCAATTGCCGTGCGAAGCTCTTGGCAAAGGCGGTGCCGATACTGTCGGACCGGCTGGCGCGCGACGAGGAGATCCGTTTCGACGCGCCCGACGATGCGCCCCCCGCCCGCGGGTTGTAGCGCCGGGCCGAGTTGAACGCCTCGTCGAGCTGCGCGGCCGACCCCGATGGTGCCTCGGCCGCGGCGGCCTTCTCGGCCTCGTCCGCGGCGGCCTTGGCCCGGGCCTGCAACCGCTCGTACGCGCTGTCGCGATCCACCACCGTGTCGTATTTTCCCGCGATCGGCGACGCCGCGATGACTGCCTCGCGCTGATCCGGCGTGATCGCGCCCAGATGCGAGGCCGGCGGCCGGATCAGCGTGCGTTCGGCCACGCCGGGTACGCCCTTGTCCTCGAGGAACGAGGTCACCGCCTCGCCCGTGCCGACCTCCTTGATCGCGTCCTCGATCGAGAACCGGGGATTGTCGCGGTAGTTCTCCGCCGCCTGCTTCAGTTCTCGCCGGTCCTTGCCGGTGAAGGCGCGCAGCGCATGCTGCACCCGGTTGCCGAGCTGGCCGAGGATGTCCTCAGGCACGTCGGCCGGGTTCTGGGTGATGAAATAGACCCCCACCCCCTTGGACCGGATCAGTCGCGCGACCTGCTCCACCTTGTCGATCAGCACCTTGGGGCTGTCGTCGAACA
Source organism: Acidimangrovimonas sediminis (assembly GCF_002871005.1). Taxonomy (GTDB): domain Bacteria; phylum Pseudomonadota; class Alphaproteobacteria; order Rhodobacterales; family Rhodobacteraceae; genus Acidimangrovimonas; species Acidimangrovimonas sediminis. Next base: position 164,649 of record NZ_PHSN01000004.1, on the reverse strand, counting down.
GCAGATGCGCCTCATCGAAGAAGAACACGAGCTTGGGCTTGTCGGGGTTGCCGACCTCGGGCAGTTCCTCGAACAGCTCGGACAGCAGCCACAGCAGGAAGGTGGCGTAAAGCTTGGGCGAATTCATCAGCTTGTCGGCGGCAAGGATGTTGATCCGCCCGCGCCCGTCGGGATCGGTGCGCATCAGGTCGGACAGCTCCAGCGCGGGTTCGCCGAACAGCTTCGTGGCGCCCTGGTTCTCCAGCACCAGCAACTTGCGCTGGATCGCCCCGATCGTCGCCTTCTCGACATTCCCGTAGCGCAGCGAGATGTCGTCGGCATTCTCGCCGATGAAGACCAGCAGCGCCTGCAGGTCCTTGAGATCGAGAAGCGGCAGCTGTTCCTCGTCGGACAGGCGGAAGGCGATGTTCATCGCGCCCTCCTGCGCCTCGGACAGGTCGAGCATGCGCGACAGCATCAGCGGCCCCATCTCGCTTACCGTGGTGCGGATCGGGTGACCCTGATCGCCGTAGAGATCCCAGAAGGTCACCGGGAAGGCGCGGTAATGGTAATCCGTGTAACCGATCGTTTCGGCCCGCTTGGTGAAGGCCTCGTGCAGCTTGAACGTCTCCGACCCCGACAGCGCGAGCCCCGCAAGATCGCCCTTCACATCGGCCAGGAACACGGGCACCCCCGCGTCCGACAGCCCCTCGGCCAGGATCTGCAGCGTCACCGACTTGCCGGTGCCGGTGGCGCCCGCGATCAGCCCATGGCGGTTGCCGAATTTCAGCAAGAGCTCCTGCGCCGCCGCGTAGCCCTCGCCGCCGCCGCCGACGAAGATACCGCCTGTCTGGCTCCGCATCTGGTCGCGCTTCTGGCTGCCCGTCTTACCCTCGCCCATCTCGTCCCCCGTCCTGCACCGGATCGGGGCGCCGTTCACGGACCCTCGATCGAAAGTTAGCAAATGAATTCTTAACCTTTATGCGCCACTCTCGTCTCGACCGGAAGGCTTTTGGCCCCGGTCATGACTTCCTCCCTGTCAGACTGGCCGCGTCCCCGCGTGGGACGCGGCCCTTTTCCTGTAAAGGGCCCGATCGTTCACGAAATTTCACGGTTGACGTGCGGGTGACAAGGCAATAGCGTCACGGCAATACAAAGTCGGCCAGTCCGACGGGGAGCAAGAAATACAACGGAAAAGGGCCCTTCGTGGGCCCTTTTTCATTGTCGCGCCAATAGCTTGCGCCCCTCCGCACGGACCGCGCCGCACCTCTCCCGCAAAGGGAGAGTGCACAATCCAGACCACACGCGCAAGGCGGTCTGACCGGGGCCCGGGCGCGCTTTGGCGGGAATCCGCCCGGGCCCGTCGCGCTGTCCCCGGAATTGCCCCTGACATCCGCCGGAACGCGTGCTAGACCCCCGCAAACCCTCCACATTCGATCGGAGCATTCATGTCGAAACTGACCCTGGCCCTGACCCTCGCGCTCGCCCTGCCCTTCGCGCAGACCGCGCTGGCGCAGAGCAGCACCCCCGACACCAAGGCCCCGGCCGATGCCTCGGGCGCCCCGTCTTCCGACGCCAAGGGCGGCGCCAACGCCGGGCCCGGACTGTCGATGGGCGAGAACGTCGAGGGCAAGATGTACGTGAAGGACACGCAGGGCGACTGGACCGTGCGGTGTTTCCACACCAAGGACAACAAGGACCCCTGCGAGCTTTACCAGCTTCTCAAGGACGAGAAGAAGAACCCGGTCGCCGAGATGATCATGGTGCCGCTGCCCAAGGGCGGCCAGGCGGTCGCCGGCGCGACCATCATCACCCCGCTCGAGACGCTGCTGACCCAGCAGCTGACCATCGCGATCGACGGCTCGGGCGCCAAGCGCTATCCGTTCGTGCTGTGCAACCCGGTCGGCTGCTTTGCGCGAATCGGCCTGACGCAGGCGGATCTCGACGGCTACCGCAAGGGCGCCAAGGGCACGATGGAGATCGTCTCGGCCGCCGATCCGCGCCAGCCGCTGGACCTGCCGATCTCGCTCAAGGGTTTCACCGCCGGCTTCGACGAGGTGGCCTCCAACAACGAGAAGAACGGCATCAACATGGGCGGCGTGCCCCAGGGCGGCGCCCCGGCCACCGCGACCCCGGCGCCGGCGCCGAAACCGGCGGTGCCGTCGCTGGAGCCGAAGAAGAACTGATATCGCCCCAGGTTCCGTCCCGGCGCTTTGCCGGGCGGATATGGGAATGGACGCCGCCCCACGGGGCGGCGTCTTGCGTTACGGGGCGCGCGATATGCGGGCGGCGTGGCTGCGGGGGCCGTGTTTTCGCGTATTTGGGGAACAATGAAAGGGGGAGTGCGCGCGGAGCGGGCCGGTAGAGGGGGGCGCCTCAGACCTTACGGAGCGCCAGCACGGCGTTGAGGCCGCCGAAGGCGAAGGCGTTCGACAGGACGACATCGACGCGGGCCTCGCGCGCCGCGTTCGGTACGACGTCGAGGGCGCATTCCGGGTCGAATTCCTCGTAACCTATGGTCGGCGCGATGATGCCGTCGCGCAGCGCCATGATGCAGGCCAGAAGCTCCACCGCGCCGGTGCCGCCGATCAGGTGGCCGTGCATCGACTTGGTGGAGGAGATCATCAGGTTGTCGGCATGGTGACCGAAGACATCGGCCACCGCGGCGCATTCGGTCTTGTCGTTGGCGGCCGTCCCGGTGCCGTGGGCGTTGATGTAGCCCACCTCGTCGCCGTTGATCCGCCCGTCGCGCAGCGCGCCCGAGATCGCCCGTGCGGCGCCCTGCATCGAGGGCATGACGATATCGCCCGCGTCCGAGGTCATGGCGAAGCCCACCACCTCGGCCAGGATCTCGGCGCCGCGGGCGCGCGCGTGTTCGTATTCCTCGAAGACGAACACGCCCGCGCCCTCGCCCTGGACCATGCCGTTGCGGTTCGCGCTGAACGGGCGGCAGGCGTCGCGCGACATGACGCGCAGCCCCTCCCAGGCCTTGATCCCGCCAAAGCACAGCATGGCTTCCGACCCGCCGGTGACCATCACCTTGGTCATGCCCGAGCGGATCATCTGGAACGCCTGGCCCATGGCGTGGTTCGACGAGGCGCAGGCCGTGGCCACGGTGAACGACGGCCCCTTGAGGTTCCAGGCCATCGAGACGTGGCTGGTGGCCGCGTTGTTCATCAGCCGCGGCACCACCAGCGGATGCACCCGGTTCTTGCCCTCTTCGTAGACCGCCCGGTAATTCTCGTCCGAGGTGGTCAGCCCGCCGCCCGCGGTGCCCAGCACGACGCCGGCCTCGTAGCCGAGCCGCCCGTCGAAATCGAGGCCGGACTGGGTTATCGCCTCGCGCGCGGCGAGCAACGTGAACTGCGTGAACCGGTCATAGAGGGTGATCTGCTGGCGGTTGAAATGCGCCTCGGGATCCCAGTCCGCAACCTGGCCACCAATCCGGATCGACAGCCGCTCGACATCGCGGATGTCCAGCGCGCCGATGCCGCAGCGCCCTTCGCGGAAGGCCTCGAGCGTGCCCTTCACGTCATGTGCGAGCGCGTTGATCGTGCCGGCGCCGGTGATGACGACCCGGTGCACGCCTAACCCTTCTGGTCCGCCACGAGGGTTTCGACCGCCGCAACGATGGCCGCGACCGAGGAGATGTCGAACGCGCTCTTCTCGGGTTCGTTGGCGTTGAAGGGGACGCTTACGTCAAAGGCCTCCTCGATCGCGAAGATCGATTCCACGAGGCCCAGGCTGTCGATGCCCAGCGTCTCGAGGGTGGAATCCATCTTGACGTCGGACGGCTCCAGCACGGCCTGTTCCGCGAGGATCGCGATCACCCTGTTCCGGATGTTCTCCGCCATCTGACTGCCCTCTCCCCTGCGCCTGTGCTGTTCCTCGCGGCCGGTGTACCGACCCTAGCCACCCTTTGAAACAGCTTTTTGCAACTCCGCCACCTGGGCCGCCAGCCGCGGCAGCCGGCGCAGCGCCTTGTAGGCCTCGATGTTGGTTTCCATCTTCATCGCCGGATAGCCCATGACCGCGCGCCCCGCCGGCACGTTCGACAGCACCTTGGCGGCGGCGGTGCAGATCACGTCATTGCCGATCTGGAGGTTGTCGGCGATGCCCGCCTGCCCGCCCATCACCAGCCGGTCGCCGATCCGGGTGGACCCGGCGATGCCGGTCTGCGCGGCCATCAGGCAATCGCGCCCCATGACCACGTTGTGGGCGATGTGGCACAGGTTGTCGATCTTGCAGCCCGAGCCGATGACGGTATCGCGGATCGTGCCGCGGTCGACGCAGGTGTTGGCGCCAAGCTCCACGTCGTCGCCGACCGTGACCGAGCCCAGAGAATGGATGCGCGTCCAGCTTTGGGCACGGATCTCGGTGCGGTCCTTGAGGTTCTCGCGCACCTCCTCGACCCCCGACTTCTCGGGCGTGACGAAGGACAGGCCGTCGGCCCCCACCACCGCGCCCGGCTGGCCGATGAAGCGGTCGCCGATCCGCACGTGATGGCCGATCCGCACCCCTTCCAGGAGCATCGCGTCGGCGCCGACGATGGCCCCCGCGCCGATCGACACGTGCGAGGCGATGCGGGCGCGCGGCCCGACCTTCGCGCCTGGGCCGATGCTGACGAAGGGGCCGATCGCCGCGCCCTCGCCAATCTCGGCCGTCGCGTCGATCGCCGCCATCGGGTGGATGCCCGGCGCGATGGCCGGACCGGGATCCATCAGCCGGGTCAGCCCGGCCATGGCGTAACGCGGCCGCGGCACGAAGATCGCGGCCTTCAGGCCGAGCGCCTGCCAGTCGGCGCCGTCCCACAGGATCGCCGCCTGCGCCCGGCCCTGCGACAGGCCCTCGGCGTAGCGCGGATCCATGGCAAGGGCGAGATCCTCCGGCCCGGCCGCCGCGGGCTCGGACGGGCGGCGGATCATCAGGCTGCCGTCGCCCTCGACACGGGCGTCAAGCGCCGCCGCGATCTCCTGGATGCTATGGCTCATCGGTCTCTCCTCGGGGCCCGCGCCCCTGGTGCTGTGCTGGCAATGCGCCCCTTCGCGGGCCACAGGCCAAGGCGGCCGGCCCCGGGGCACGCGCGGAAGGGCATGCACCCTGCCACTGCGTCTGGCGGAGATTTAGCCCCGAAGCGGGTCGAGCGCCACCCCGGCCTTCTGCAGCGCCTCGAAGATCAGGGCGTCGCGGCCGTAGACGTCGCGGCGATACTCCATCCCGCCCTTGGGCGTGGGCCAGGCGGTGAAGTACGTCAGATGCACCGGCACCGGGGTCTTGAGCATGATCGTCCGCTCCTTGCCGGTGTTCAGCGCCGCCTTGAACACCGCCTTCGGGTCATTCGTCTGTGGGGCAAGCAGGGTATAGGCCATGTCGAACGGGTCGTTCAGGCGGATGCAGCCATGGCTGAAATCGCGCGTGTTGCGCGAGAACAGCGATTTCGACGGCGTGTCGTGCAGGTAGATGTTCCACCTGTTGGGGAACATGAACTTCACCAGCCCCAGCGCGTTGCGCGACGACGGCGGCTGCTTCATCTCGAACGGGAAGGTGTTCTTGGTGTACTGGTTGAAGTCGACCGAGTTGCGGTCGATCACCTGGCCCTGCGCGTTCACCACCTGAAGATAGCTGACGGCGTTCGGGTTGCGCTGCAGCTGCGGCAGGTATTCCTTGGTCGCGATCGAGCGCGGGACGTTCCAGTAGGGGTTCACCACCATGAACTCGATCTGGTCCGAGAATTCTGGGCTCTGGTGGTCAAGTTGGCTGCGCCCGATCACGGCGCGGGTCTCGAACGTGGTCTTGCCGTCATCGACGACGCGCGCGGTGAAGTCGGCCTCGTTGACCCAGACGTGGCGCTTGCCCCAAGGCATGTTCAGCCAGCGCAGGCGTTCCAGCGCGACGACGATGGATTTCAGGCGGTCCTCGGCGGAATCGTTGATCTGGCCCAGCGTCTCCGGCCCGGCAACGCCATCGGGCACGAGGCCGTGATCTTCCTGGAACAGCTGTACCGCGGCCTGAAGCTGGCCGTCATAGCCCGCCGCGTTGGTCCGCCCGAGGTAGCCCATCGCGATCAGGCGGTTGCGCAGCGCCACCACGTCAGGGCCATTGTCCCCGGGGCTGAGCTTGCGCCCCGGCACCGTCGGACCCCAGCCACCGGCGGCGATCAGGCGCTCCATGTCCATCTTGGCCTTCACGAGGCGGCGGTACTGCGGCATCTGCGGCGGCAGCTTGGCAAGGTAACCCGCCGGATCCGAGGACGCGAAGGCCTCGATCGTCTTGAGCGGGTCGCGCAGCGGGACCGTAAGCACGAGGGCCGAAGAGATCGAGGCCGGCCGCAATACCCCGGTCTGCACGTCATGCGCCCAGTCAAGGAAGGTGCGGCTCATCCGCGCCTCGAGCTGGCCACGATCCCGTTCGGTCTGCACGTCGCGGAAGGCCTGGGCCAGGATCCTCGGGTCATAGCGTTCCTGCGGCAGGCCCTGGTCGGCCGCCGTCGAGATCGCCTGGAAGAAGGCCTGACGCCGGCCGGCGTCTCCCATCCCGGTCCAGAGCGGCTTCCAGTCGCGGGCCTGGTAGAACTCGGCCAGTACCTTGTCACTGCCCACCGCGGCGGCAAGGGCCTGGTGGAACGGGCTGAGCACCGGAGCGGCCACGGGGTCGGCGGCGGGGGCCGCAACCGGGGCCGAAACCTGGTCGCCGGTGATCGCCGGCGCGGACAGCGTGACCCCGGCGTCCGCCGCGGGGGCGGACACGGCCTGGGCGCCGGCGATCGCCGGTGCCAGCGCGACGGCGGCGCAGACCGCACCGGCCACAACAAGCCGGGACCGGCCGCGGGACGGAGCGGACACCGCGACGCGGCGGTCTTCGGGGGCACTGATCGGCATGGCGACCTCGGAAATGTATAAACCCATCAAGGGACATTTGGGGTTTTCCCCGGGCGTGTCCATGGCGCGGCGCCGGTCGCCTTCCGCCTGTCGCAGTTTCGCAACGCCCTGCCACGCGGCAGTGCCGATCGCACCGCACGCGCCCGTGCAACGGCACAGCGGTCGCGGCACCACCTGCCCCCGCCGCATAGGGCCTACTGCTTTCGGATTAAGCAAATTTTTGCCGATGCCTGTATAGAGTGCGGAATTGCGGGAACTCCATGTTGGGAACTCACGGCTATTGTGGCATACAAGGTGCACATCTGGGGATGAGACGGACGGACGATAGACCTCGGCGTAACGGGGCCATCGACACAAGCAGAACTGGACAGGCGATCCTAATGACTGACAAGAGAACGGGCCTCACTCGGCGTGGCTTGCTGGGCGCATTTGCGATGACCAGCGTGGTGGCCGCCCCGACCTATGCAAACGCCTTCGGCTTCCTGCGCGGCGCGGGTGACATTCGCAGGCTCAAGATGTACTCGGGCCGGACGGGCGAAAGCATCGACACGATCTACTGGGTCGACGGCAAGTACGTCCCCGAGGCGCTGGACGAGATCACCTACTTCATGCGCGACTGGCGCACCGACACGGTCAAGCGGATCGACGCACGCACCATCGACATCGTTGCCGCCACGCATGCCCTTCTCGACATCGACGAAAGCTACATGCTGCTCTCGGGCTACCGCTCGCCGCAGACCAACGCCATGCTCCGCTCGCGCTCGCGCGGGGTGGCCAAGCACTCGCTCCACATGAAGGGCGAGGCGGCCGACCTCCGGCTTCAGTCGCGCTCGGTCGCGCAAATCTACCGCGCTGCGCTGGCGTGCCGGGCGGGCGGCGTCGGCAAATACACCCATTCGGACTTCGTCCACATGGATTGCGGCCCGGTCCGCACCTGGGGCGCCTGATCTCGGCACCTGATCCGGCTGCCTGATCGCACCGGCTGATCCCCCGGGGGCGCCCGTTGCCCCCGGTCAGCCGCAGAGGCCGGAAACGGCGGCCAGCCACAGGCCGAATACTGGGCGCCCAGCGGGGCGCCTTTTTCGTTTTTCAGGACGCAGACCCCGCCCCCGCACACCGATGCCCGTGACATGGGCAAGGCGGCGAAAATTCAGGCGCTCCCCCGGGATGCGCCCGTCACGCGTTGCGCAAACGCCGCGCCTCCCCCGCCGCGGGAAAAAAGTGACCGGGCACAGGCCAACAACCCTGTTGCCATATGAGGCCCGTCCCGTAGTTTCCTGAACCCCAAGACAGGCAACTTTCTAAGACGAATCTGCATCGCAGGACATAGGGCGCCCCCGCCGCGGACGCGCCCCTTCTCCGAACACGCTGCAGGCGGGAAAACGGGCATGGCAACGATCGGGATCCTCCTCCCTGACCGGACGATGCTGCGCAGCCTTCTGGCTGCGCTGACGCTTGCCACCACCGGTGCGGGCAGCGCCGGGGCAAGCGCGCTCGTCCTGCCAGACCCGACCGAGATGCCCGAGGTCAGCGGCATCGTCTCCTCGCAGAACGGCATGGCCATCGCCTTCTCCCAGACCCAGGGCGACAACGTGCTGGCACATCTGACCACGCTGCGCAGCAGCGGGCGGCCGACCGACAGTTTCGGGATGAAGTTCGCCCTGCCCCCGGTCGTCAAGCGCAAGTCCTGGACCGACGCCGAACAGGTGCCGGGCCAGACGCAGGTGATCAGCGGCGCCACGGTGCCGATCCTGAAGAAGACGACCGCGCCCGAGAACCTGCTGGGCCAGCGCCTTGGCCTCTGGGCCGGCGGCAACATCAGCCTGGGCTCGGCGGGTGCGGTGGACCTTGCCTCGAACGGGCTGACGCTGGGCCTCGACTACCAGATGAACCCGCGCGCCATCCTCGGCTTCGCGCTGGGGTACGGACACGGGCAGGTCTCGATCTGCGACGACGTGAGCAATACCAGCGGCCGCAACAGCACCGCGATGGTCTACGGCTCCTTCGATGCCGGCAGCAACCGCTTCGTCGACGTGGTCGCGGGCTACGGCCTGCTGGGCTTCGACTCCCGCCGCACCTTCGACGGCGGCATCGCCCGGGGGTCACGCACCGGCAGCCAGGCCTTCGGCGAGATCAAGGCGGGCTACACCATCCCCGCGCCACGCTGGCGGCTGACCTCCTACGGCAGCCTCCGCTCCGTCGCGGGGGAGCTGAACGGGTTCGAGACCACCGCGGATCAGCCCGGTCAGTCGCTGACCTACGGCGCCCAGTCCTTCGGCGCGAGCGAGTTCGACCTGGGCCTCCACGGCAGTATCGACAACAGCCACCCGTTCGGCACCGTCTCACCCTTCTTCCAGGTCGATTTTCACCATCTCTTCAACCGCGACGTGGCGACCGACATCGGCTACGATCAGCTCTCCAACGGCGAGGCTTGGCTGCTCAGCCTGCCGCAGGCGGGGACCAACCAGGTGACGCTGGGGGTCGGGGTCAACATGGCGCTGATCGGCGGGCTCAAGGTGAACATGCACTATTCGAGCACCTTCGGGCCGGATGCCGAAAGCCACGCCGTGGGGCTTCAACTCTCGCGCCAGTTCTGATCCCCGGGAAGCCGCCTGCCCACCGCGCCGGGTCAGTCCGGCGGGGCGAAGCTGGAGGCCGAAGCACGCGCCCAGCGTTTCAGGTAGTCGGCATCGCCGCCTTCGCCAGCGATCAGGAAGCCCTCGGGCAGGTAGCCCCAGGCCTCGCTGCCCTCGACCATCTCGCCATCGGGTCCGCGCTGCATGAAATGCCGCGGCTGGAAGTTGCGCGGATCCTCAAGGCCCGCCGCCCCCGCCATCTCTGCCAGCGCCTTCATCGTGTTGCGGTGGAACCGCGCGACGCGCTCGGCCTTGTCGGGGACGTAGAGCGCGCGCTGGCGCAGCTTGTCCTGCGTGGCCACGCCCACCGGGCAGCGGTTGGTGTGGCACGATTGCGCCTGGATGCACCCCAGCGCGAACATGAAGCCCCGGGCAGAGTTCGCCCAGTCGGCCCCAAGCGCAAAGGCCCGCGCGATGTCGAAGGCCGAGATGAGCTTGCCCGCGGCCCCGATACGGATCTGGTCGCGCAGCCCGGCGCCCCGCAGGGTGTTGTGCACGAAGGTAAGCCCCTCGGTCAGCGGCATGCCGACGTGGTTGGCGAATTCCAGCGGTGCGGCACCGGTGCCGCCCTCCTTGCCGTCGACGACAATGAAATCGGGCGCGATCCCGGTCTCGATCATCGCCTTCACCATGCACATGAACTCACGCCGGTGGCCGATGCACAGCTTGAACCCCACCGGCTTGCCGCCCGAATGCTCGCGCAGCGTGGCGATGAACTCCATCAGCCCGGCGGGCGTTGTGAAGGCCGAATGCGAAGGCGGCGAGACGCAATCCTCTCCCATCGGCACGCCGCGCGCCTCGGCGATCTCGGGCGAGATCTTCGACGCCGGCAGCATCCCGCCATGGCCTGGCTTGGCGCCTTGGCTCAGCTTGATCTCGACCATCTTCACCTGGTCGCTGGCGGCCTGTTCCGCGAACCGTTCGGTCGAGAACGACCCGTCGGGATTGCGGCAGCCGAAATAGCCCGAACCGATCTCGTAGATCAGATCCCCGCCGCCCGCGCGGTGGTAGCGCGATATCCCGCCCTCGCCGGTGTCATGGGCGAACCCGCCCATCTTGGCGCCCCGGTTCAGCGCCTCGATCGCGTTGGCCGACAGCGCGCCGAAGCTCATCGCCGAGATGTTGTAGAGAGAGGCATCGTAGGGAACCCTGCACGACGGCCCGCCGATGGTGACGCGAAAGTCGGAATTGGCCAGGTGCAGCGGCTGCACCGAATGGGTAAGCCAGGTATAGCCCGCCTCGTAGACCCGTTCGCGCGTGCCGAAGGGGCGCTTGTCCTCCACCCCCTTGGCGCGCTGGTAGACGATGGCGCGGCTGTCGCGCGAGAACGGCTCCTCCTCGACATCGCTTTCGATCAGGTACTGCCGGATCTCGGGGCGGATGCCTTCAAACAGGAACCGCATGTGGCCGAGCACGGGATAGTTGCGCAGGATCGAATGACGCGACTGCATGATGTCGTAGACCCCGAGGACGGTCAGCCAGCCCCCCGCGGCGGCGGCAAGCCAGAACCACGGCGAAAGCGGCACCGCGGCAAGGAACATGAGGGTCAGGACCGCAACCGCGAAGAACCCCGCGAAGCGGCGCAAGGTGCCTGTTATCATACCGTATTCTCCCCCTGTTCCGGCCTATAGCGTCTTGCCTGTCGCGTCTGTCGTGTCGCGTCCGCCTACCGGGGTGACGCTATCGGCGCCGCACGTCAAGCATGTGTCATGCCAAGGCTCCGCCCCCGGCCCCACCCCGGCGTCCGGGCGCCGCCGCCCTAATGCCCGCCGGTCAGCACCCAGAACACCGGCACCAGGGCGATCGCACAGATCAGGGTGAAGACGGCGTTCCAGCCCCAGGTCAGGCGCCGGGGGGCGATGCCGCCGACCCGGTCGACCATCAGCACGACCGTCGCGAAGGGCGAAAAGGTCATCGACAGCGCCCAGCCGCAGGAGATCGCGAAGGCGATCAGCGTGGGGTCGGCCGGCATCTGAGGCAGTGCCGCGAAGAGCGAGCCGAAGAACACCGCAAGCATGATCGGTGACAGCGCCAGCAGGCTGATCACGGTCAGCGTGGGCGGCAGGATCGACAACAGGACGTATTGCGGAATGCCGTCGAGATGCAGAAGCTGCGCCAGCGCCGGCGCATTAACCAGCGACGCCGCCGCAACCCCGATGTAGCCCGAGCTCGCCAGCGTGATCGCGACCGGCGCGCTATGCGGCACCCCGCGCCCGAGGATCGCGCCGAGGCGGGCGCGCATCGCGGTGCCGGCCCCGGGCGCGGGCGCACCGAACTGCACCGCAAGCCAGCCCAGCATCATCAGCGGACAGGCCAGCATGAGCCCGAAGATCACGGTATTGTGCGACAGCTCCATCGCGATCGCCGCCATCCCGAAGAGCCAGGCGCAGGCCGCCGCGAATTTCAGCGCCGGAATCACCGGAAACGGCGCCGCCACCCGCTTGCCCGACGGGCGGAAACTGCGGAACCGGATCCTGTCTTCCAGCGCGCCGAGGATCAGCATCAGCACGAAGACGGCCAGACCGTACTCGATCCACAACAGGCGGTTCACGCCGGGAATAAGCTCCACCAGCGCCAGCGGGGCGATCGCGGTGGGCGACCAGATCACGCACCACGCGAAGCCGCGCAGAAGCGCCGAGACCTGGCGCCGCTCGCGCACCGGGTTCAGCGCGTCGCCCGGGGTGGCCTTCTCGATCCCCTTCTGGATCAGCGGAACGAGGAAGCTGACGACGCCAAGGTTGAACAGCACGGCAAGGATCGCGGTGCCGAGGTTCAGCACGTAATACCGCCGCCCCGGGGGCTGCCGCGTCAGGTATTCCCCGCAGGCCGCGACCGAGGGCGAAGTCGAGGCGGTCTCGTGCAATAGACCGAGAAGCAGGATGAACGCCATCAGGAACGAGGCCTGGTCAAGCGCGCCCGAAAGCACCTTGCCCGCGTCCTTCGCATGCCACAAAACGAGGGCCGACAGCACGGCGGACAGGCTGAGAAGGTAGGTCTCGCGCAGGCCGATGCGGCGCAGACTGCCCAGCACCACGCCCCCCATCGCCACCCAGGCCGCCTGCTGCAGAACCCCGTTCCCTGTCGCCCGCCCCGCGAGTTCCAACAGCGCCACCGCCGACAGCATCACGGCAAGAAAGGCGGAACTTGGCAACGGGGCACGGGCCGTCGGGGCGGCGCCCTGCGGCTGCCCGCCCGGGGTCAGCGCGGTCGTGGAAGGCGTTGGCATATTGCGCGTTTCACCGAGTCGTTTCGCGGTCTTTTCGCGCGCATCCTGCGCCGTGGCGCAGGGTTATGCCAGCGCAGGCGGCCAGTTTTTTCCGATTGCGGCTTTTGCGATTGCCGGCCCCGGAGGCCGTCAGCGGGTGTTTCACGTGCGTTCGTACACCAAGCCCCCGCGGAGCATTTCCACAAGGAAGGGCGGCGGGCCGCCAGAGGGCGGCCCGTCACCGGTCAGTCGGCCCAGAGCTTGCGGCGCGCGACGGCGTTGCCGCGCAGCATTTCCGTGTCGATGCCGATCGCGATGAACTGCGCCCCCGCGGTCTCGGCCTCGCGCAGGAACTCCTGGTCGGTCGACAGGATGCCCGGCGGCAGCCCGGCCTTGCGGATCCGCGCAGTCGCCTCGAGGATCGTGCGCTTCACCTCGGGGTGTTTCTGGTCACCGGGATAGCCCATCGACGCGGACAGGTCCGCCGGCCCGATGAAGATGCCGTCGACACCCTCGACCGCCGCGATCTCCTCGATATGGCTGAGCGCCTCCGCCGTCTCGACCTGGACGAGCAGGCAGATCTCGTCCGCCGCCTTGGCCAGGTAGCCGTCGACCGCGCCCCAGCGGCTGGCCCGCGTCATGCCGGCCATGCCGCGAAAGCCCTGCGGCGGATAGCGCACCGCGGCCACGGCGGCGCGGGCCTCCTCGGCGTTCTGGACATAGGGGATCAGCAGGCTTTGCGCGCCGGCATCCAGCAGGCGCTTGATCTCCACCGGGTCGTTCCAGCCGGGGCGGACCACCGGGCTGACGGGATAGGGTGCGACCGCCTGCAGCATCTGCTGGGCCGTCGCGATCGAGGTGGTGGTGTGCTCGGTGTCGATCAGCATCCACTCGTAGCCGCAGCCGGCCAGCATCTCGACCGAGCCCGGTTCGGCGATGGACGTCCAGATCCCGATCTGGCGCCTGCCCGCCCCGATCGCCGCCTTGAAGGCATTCTTCGGCATATCCATCCGTCCCTCTCCCCTCGTTCGGATCTCCACGCGCCGATTGGTACCCGTTCCTGCGCCGAGTGCAACGGCCCTCGGCCCCGCCCGCCCGCAATTTGGTATACCAAGGTTGCCCCCGCCCCGGGCTTGTGATCGAAAGAGGGGGCCGGAGATTGCCGGTACTGTCGCGAGGAGGCGTGAGATGAAATTGTTGCGGTTCGGCCCGAAAGGCCAGGAAAAGCCGGGGATGCTGGATGCCAGCGGAGGGGTGCGCGACCTCTCGGGGAAATGTGCCGATTTCGCCGGGGCAGGCGTCGCGATCGAGGCGCTTGACGCGCTGCGCGGGATCGACCCGGAAAGCCTGCCGCTGGTGGCCGATCCGGGCCGCATCGGGTCGTGCCTCGCCTCGGTGCCCAGCTTCCACTGCGTGGGCCTCAACTATTCCAAGCACGCCGCCGAAACCGGGGCCGAGCCGCCGAAGGAACCGATCCTGTTCATGAAGGCGGCCAGCGCGCTGTCCGGGCCGAACGATCCGGTGATCATTCCGCGCGGGTCGGTCAAGTCGGACTGGGAGGTCGAGCTGGGCATCGTCATCGGCAAGCTTGCGCGCAACGTGTCCGAGGAAGACGCGCTGAGCTATGTCGCAGGCTATTGCACGATCAACGACGTCTCGGAACGCGAATGGCAGATCGAACGTGGCGGCACCTGGATCAAGGGCAAGTCGGCCCCCACCTTCGGCCCGACCGGCCCCTGGCTGGTGACCGCCGACGAGGTGCCGGATCCGCAGAACCTCGACCTTTGGCTCAGCCTGAACGGCGAGCGGGTGCAGGGCTCGAACACCTCCGACATGATCTTCGGCGTGAAGGAGATCGTCTCCTACATGAGCCGGTTCATGGATCTCGTACCCGGCGATGTGATCGCCACCGGCACCCCCTCGGGCGTCGGCATGGGGATGAAGCCGCAACGCTTCCTCAAGCCGGGCGACGTGATGGAGCTGGAGATCGAGGGCCTTGGCCGCCAGCGCCAGGAAGCCGTCGCCGCCGACTGATCCTGGCCACGGCCAACAAGACACGACGGGGGCTGCAACGGATCGCGGCCCCCGTTTTGCTGCCGAACGGCAGGACGTTCACGGGCCGCTCAGCGGCCACCGTCGAACCGCGCCTGAGCCCGGACCGGGGCACGATCGGGCGCCGGACCGGCCAGCGCGGCGGCACCCCGCGCCCCCGCGCCAGACACGAAACGGCGGGCAAGGCGGCTGCCCTTCATCGCAGATTGTGCCGGACGTTCCACGAACCTGTGCAGCAGATGCGCAAGCGGCAGGATCACTGCATAGGCCAGCGCGATCGCGACGAGAGAGGCGCCCGGCCCCAGCCCGACCCCCGCCTTGTGCCCGACAAGCAGCTTGCTCACCAGATCGGCCGAGACCAGCACGAGGGCATGGCAAAGGTAGATCGCGTAGGAGATCGCCCCGAGCCACAGGAGCGGCCGGCACGACAGCGCCCGCGCGAACCGCCCCGCGCGCCGGTCGTTCAGCGCGAGGCACAGCAGGAACGCGGCCATCAGCGGCGGGAACGCGATCGCGTCCCAGCCTTCGTGCATCCCCACCACAATGGCGACCAGCAGGGCCGCGGCCACCCAGCCCCGGTCCAGCCACCCTGCCCCGCCCGCGCCACCCGCGCGCCGCATGCGATGCAGGGCCGCCTCGATCAGCATCCCCAACGAGAATTCGCACAGGCAGCGCAGCACGCCGAAATCCGCCGTCCGGTCCAGATGCGCGCCGCCATCCTTCGACAGCAGCCACAAACCCAGGACGCAGGTCAGCGCGGCCAGAATTCCCGCGCGCGTACCCATCTTCGAACCGGCCAGCACGAGGAGCGGAAACAGCAGGTAGGCGAACCATTCCGACGCGATCGACCAGGATGGCCAGTTCCATCCCAGCACGTTCTCGATCCCCGTCGATTGCAACAGGCTAAGGCTGACCAGCAGCGAGGGCAGGCTGCGGGCCCCCGCGAAGGGGGCCATCTGGGCATGGACGAGGCCGCCATCCACCACCATCGCGCGGAATGCCTCGAACACCACGAAGGCCGCCAGCAAAGTCACGTGCAACGGATAGATCCGCGCCAGCCGCGCCACGAGGAAACCGCGGTAGGCCCGTCCCCCGATCCCGGGGGCGAACCGCTCCCTGTAGACATGGGCCAGGACGAAGCCACTGAGAAGGAAGAAGAAATCTACCCAAAGATAGCTCTCCTCGACGAAATCGGTGAACTTTCCCGGATCGAAGCCGGGCGTGAAGCCGCCCGAGAAATGGTAGAACACGACGAGAAGCGCCGCGATGCCACGAAAGGCGGTCAGGCTCTGATAATCCCACTTCTGCGGCGGACCGCTGGTCAGCGGGGGGCGATCCTGCATCTGATCCATGCGCGTTTCCGTTTCCCTCGTTTCCATTTCCTGGCGGGTCTTCCCGGCGGCGTCTGGGCGGCGTCGCCAAGGCAGACGGGCGCGGGCACGGAAGGAAACACCGGGTCGCCCCCCACCTGTTCCGCCGCCTCCGCCGGACGTGAGGACGGTGGGGGGAAACCTGCCCAAACCCGCGCACACCTCGGCGGCTTTCGGCCCGCGATCAAACTTTGCGCAACGTGTCGCAGGACATGGATGTTCCGAAATTTGAGCGGTCGTGTGCGGGTATGGGCAGGCCTGCGCCAATTACTCGCTGCGATGCGGCAAGACCTTGCCGCCCGTGCGAAAAACGCTTGCGTCCCCGGGCACAGCGCCTAGGTCGAAAGCTGTCCGATGCAAAGCCGAGTTATGTCCTGATGTTGACCAGAAGAAGCTTGTTGCGCGGGGCGACCGCGCTTGCCGGAGCGATGATCCTTCCCGCCTCCGCTGCGCTGGCCCAGTCCGCCCCCCGGGCCTTCAGCTTCGACGCCCTGGTCGCCCGCGCCCGCAAGATGGCGACGGAGCCCTACCACCCCCCGCTCATGCCCGATCCCAAGATCGTCCAGCAGATCGACTACGCCCGCCATGGCGAGATCGTCTTCCGGACCGACAAGGCGCCATTCTCTGGGCAGCCGGGAACCGGCAAGGAAAAGGGCTACCCGCTGGAATTCTTCCCGCTGGGCAAGTACGCGCCCAAGCGGGTGCGGATGTTCCTGGTCGAGGCGGGTCAGGCGACCGAGGTGCCGTATTCCACGGATTTCTTCGACATGCCCGCCGACAACCCCGCGCGCAAGCTGCCGCACAATGCCGGGTTCGCAGGATTCCGGCTGCAGGAATGGTACACCGCCGGGGACTGGACCCACCAGGATTGGGCCGCGTTCCAGGGCGCATCCTACTTCCGCGCGATCGGAGCCGACGGCCAGTACGGCCAGTCGGCCCGCGGCATCGTCGTCAACGCCGCCCTCGACAACAAGCCCGAGGAATTCCCCGACTTCACCGAATTCTACATCGAAGAGGCGCCGGGGGCCTCTCCCGACACGCCGGTGACTGTCTGCGCGCTGCTCGACGGGCCGAGCGTCTCGGGCGCCTACCGGTTCCGCATGACCCGCGGCCTCGACCGCAAGAAGGGCGTGATCATGGAGATCGAGGCCCGGGTCTTCCTGCGCACGGATGTCGACCGGCTGGGCCTGATGCCGCTGACCTCGATGTTCTGGTTCGGCGAATACGGCCGCGACCGGCTGCAGGACTGGCGCCCCGAGGTGCACGATTCCGACGGCCTGTCGATGTGGGCCGGATCGGGCGAACGGATCTGGCGTCCGCTGAACAACCCCGACGTGACGCGCATCTCGGCCTTTGCCGACGACAACCCCCGCGGTTTCGGCCTGATGCAGCGCGATCGGAACTTCGACCATTACCAGGACGGCGTCTTCTACGACCGCCGCCCCAGCGTCTGGATCGAACCCGTCAAGCCGCTGGGCAAGGGCGAGATCCAGCTGATGGAGATCCCCACCAACGACGAGATCAACGACAATATCGGCGCCTTCTGGGTGCCCGCGGGCAAGGCGGCCAAAGGTAACAGCTACGACCTGCACTATCGCCTTCATTGGCAAAACACCTGCCCGGTCCCGGCGACCAACATCGCCCAGGCGGTCGAGACCCGGATCGGCCGGGGCGGCCAGCCGGGCAAGCCGCGCCCGCCCCATGTCTATCATTTCGCGGTGGAATTCGACCGACCGTCGGTGATGAAACAGATCCCCTTCGGCGTTTTCCCCGAGGTGGTGGTAAGCACCAGCACGGGCAAGATCAGCCGGACCTTCTCGCGCCCGGTCCCCAACGGCAACATCTGGCGCGCGAATTTCGACCTGGAGCTGATGCCGGGCCAGATCGCCGATCTGCGGATGTACCTTGCGCTGCACGGCACGCCGCTGACGGAGACGTGGCTCTATCAGTTCCGCCCAGACTGGGCCATTCCCGGCAACTGATGCCCCGGGCCCGCCCCACGCCGCGGCGCAGGGCGGGCCCGGCTTGCGCCGGACGCCCGAACCGTCAGGCGGCGCCGATGGTGATGCCCCGGGCGGGCGCCACGGTTTTGCGCAGGAATGCGATGGCCTTGGCCCGCTCCAGCGCAGACAGCGGCGTCGTGTAAAGCTGCGCCCAGGCGACCGACAGATCGCCGCCCGGCGTGCCGGCCGACCCGAAGAAGTAGTTCGGATGGTCAGTCTGGTCGTAAGGCACCATGGGATCGACCGAGGCATTCTTTCCTTGAACGCCGTCGACGGCGACATGGGCAGTGCCATCCGCAGCGACACTGACCTGATAGACCCGCCAGACCCCGATGAGATCCCCCGCCGTGGGCTCGTTCACATACACCAGGTTCTGGCCACCGGCATTGTAGAGGTTGAGCTGAAAGCTCCCGAGGCCCCCACTCACCGACATCGACACCGTTGCCCCGCTGCTGTCGACCCCGCTCGCCCCGGCGTACCGGCCCGGGCCGAACATTTGGGTGGTCCAGGCGCCGACCTTCGCCAGCATGTAGAGGTCGAACGAGGAGCCTACGGCGATACCGGTGTCGAGCTGCCCGGCGGTCCCCGCCGAGAAGGTCACACCCGTTGCGTCGAAGGCGGCGTTCGCGGGAAGCGGGGCCCTGGTATCCTTGTAGCCATCGTTGACAACAGGCCCGCTGCCCTCGGCGAACTCGTAGACCCGTTGCAGGTCGGTCTTGTCGAACAGGTCGAAATCGCCCACCTGGGGCGCGACGATCCCCGCCGCCGCCGCCCGGGTCTTGATGCCCGTGCCCTGCGCGACACGAAGCGATGCGTGGTAGGTGCTGGTCATTGTGCTGCTTCCTTGAAGTGGATCAGCCAACGGTGGCTCTCAAGACCGAGCGGGTTGGCCGTGGTTTCGCTGTCGCGGATATTGGTGCGCGGGCCATCGGTGGGGCCGACGGTATTTGCCGTGCCGGTGATCCCGGCGCCGACATGGAGCTGGCCGACGATGGCGCGGTCGAACTTCAGGCGGATATTCACGTCCCCGATGATCTTCACGTCGGTGATCGTCAGGGCGCCGCTATCGTCCGTCGCCTCGAAGCCGTAGGCCGTGGCCTCGGCAACCATGGTCGTGTCGATGACCAGCGGCGGGGTCGGCACATCGAATTCCAGCATGGCCGAGGTCTGCCCCTCGGAGGCGTATACCCCGATGCAATCGAGCGGACGGCAGCGCCCGCCCTGCACCAGGAACTCGTCCCGAAAGGCCCGCATCCAGTCGACACCCTCGTGCTGGCGGCCGTTCGCATCGCGGTGCAACGCCCCGGTCAGGTGGTAGGTCGCGCCGATCATGCGAAACAGGTCGGGCCGGTCGCGGCACATCCGCCGTTGCGCCAGCGCCACCCGGGCGTCGAGGTGCGGCGGGCTGGCGTAGGCGGTCCAGTTGGACACCTGCGAGATGAAGATCAGCGGGGCGTTCGGGTGGTACACGCCCTTGGCGTCGAACAGCGCGAGAATGTCCGTTTGCAGATCTTCGGCAAGCTGGACCACCCGGTCGTAATAGCCGGAGATGATGTCGTCGGCGCTTGCGTTGCTGTAATCGTTGGCCTCCCCCTGGACGTAGACCAGCCAGGGCATGTTCGGCACCTCCCCAGCCGCCAGGGCAAGGTCGATGGCGTCGCCCAGACCTTCCATGAACAGGGCGTAGGTGGCGCTCCCCTTCTGCAGGGCCGAGACCGGCGCGCCGATGGCCCCGAAGGCGCCCAGGAATTGCGGATAGGCTGTCGCGAACTGCGCCGAAATCGCCTCTGCGCAGACATAGAGACCGGTCTCACCATATCCAGGAAAGCCCTGTTCCGCCGCCGCCACCAGGTTGTCATGCGTCCCCGCGATGTAGCCCTGGGACGGGTCGTTGTTCGTCCAGGAACCGCCCTGCTGCGAGATCCCGCCATTGAACATCAGGTTCTGGCTGGACGGCGTCGTTGACACCGCCGCAGCGGAATACCCGTTCGAGTTCGACTGCCCATAACTCGCCGTGATGAGCAACGAGGCGCGGAAGCCGGGCTTCCTGAGGTTGGCGGCGAAGGTGCGGGCCATCGGGTCGGGCATGACCCAGACGCCGCCGTCCTTCAGGGAATAGGACGCGAGGCGGCCATCCGCATCGACGTCGCCGCCAGAAAGGCTGGTGTAGCGCCGCAGCACCGCGGGCGAGGCCCCGGACACACCGCCGGTCAGATCCGCCTCGGCCCTCTCGATGGACCACTGCATGCCCTTGCTGTCCGTATAGGCCCCGAGGTATCCGGCGCCGTCGACCATGCCGTCGACCAGCGAAGTATAGCGTTGCAACGTGATCGACTTGGTGCGCTCGTTCGTGGTGTCGAGGGAGGCCTGATCCGCCTTTCCCGCCAGCCCGGTGTCGCCGATCCGCGCCCACACATTCGCACCGCCGCTATCCTGAACCTCATAGAGCCCATCGACCGCCGCATCGCCGCTTCCGGAGACGATGCCGCGATCGCCGGGGGTCAGCGTCGCCGGATCGGTCAGACCCGCCACATTGGCCGCCTGGTCCCTGACCCCGGCATAGGTATTGGCGAGGTCCCGCGCGGCCTCGGCGGCAGCCTTGTCGGCGCCAGTCTGTAGCCGATCGGCGGCGGTCTGCGCGGCATCGGCCGCCGTCACGGTGACGGCATCGTCAAGCGCGCCGAGGTCGATCCGATCCTTGACCGCCCGTGCCGCGCTCGCCGAGGCCGCAGCGGCCGCCGCCGCCGCCTGCGCCTCGGGCGTCACGTCGCCGGTATCGCCCTTGTCCCCCTTCTCGCCCTGCGGACCCTGATACATTGTCGCGCTGACGAGCGTCTGGGCCTTGCCGACCTGCCCGGACGGCTGCGGATTGTCACGAAAGACCAGCGGATTACCTGCCGTTCCTGCGTCAGGAAGACCGGAGCTGGACGAAGAGACCTGCGTGGTGTTCGACATGATCGGCACGTTGATCGTGTCGGACAGATGGACCGTGACGCCATCGTCGAAGGCCACATCGAGGGTCAGCACCGAGGCGGGCCACTCGTTTGTCGCCTCGGCTGTCGCCGAAAGCCAGAAAACCCCCGTGGCGTAATCCTCTTCGGTGATCCTCAGGTCGTCGGAGAACAGGCTGCCCCGGACCTGCGCCGTGATCGTCACGCCCGCCAGGTCCACCGCCGCGCCGTCCACATCGATCCGCTGGCAGAGGATGGCGAAGGTCTGGCCCTTCTTGAATCGGATGCTGGTCATTTCTCTCTCCGCTCGTGCCGCCTTGCGGCAAGTCCTGTCGATCGCGGCGCAGAGGTGCCGCACCGCTTGAATTTTGGAATTCTCGTGTGTCGCCCTGACCCCGAAGCCGCTCGCCCCCTTCGGGCCCAGTGCCCGGGGGCGTGATGACGTGCCAGATCTCGAAAGGCACCGCTCCTGTGCACCCCGCACCCGAGGAAGCGGCCCCGGCACCGCAGGAGGTCATCGCGGCCCCGCCAGAGAGCGCCGCCGGTCTTGCGGGCACCGCCCAACCAGCCCGCCGAACATCCTGCCGCGACCATGGTTCCAACAGGTTAATGCACCGTCCCCGCCGGCCCCGGATGGCCACGGAAGAAGCGGCAATTGCCTATGGAGAGGGGAATTTCGGCCTGAACCGGCGCGATCGATGCGGAGGAGCAAGCGCCCGCAAGCGCACAGCCCCGCGACGCAAGGAAGGCAGAACCCCGGGTCAGCCGTGCTGGCGGCCTGCGACAAGGACGCCACGCCGCGCCGGATCACGTCCCGACCGCAGGCGGCCCGCGCAGACGGGCCCATTCACCACCTCTCAAGAGAAAGGTAGCGATATCAGCATGTTGGGGATCAATTGGCGCACCCATCAGGATTCGAACCTGAGGCCTCTGCCTTCGGAGGGCAGCGCTCTATCCAGCTGAGCTATGGGTGCAGCGCTCCGGCTCTATAGCTGCCCCGGACGCAGGGTGCAACGGGGGAATTGCACGAAGGCGGCCGGGGGCTTACGCCTTGGCACAGGACGGCGCCACAGGCGGAGGAATGCGATGCTGATCCATACGGGCGATGCGCGGACGGTCAGCTTCGACCTCAGGCTGGCCGCGGTCCTGTCGCTGGTCGCGGGCGCGGTGAATGCCGCGGGGTTCCGCTCGCTGGGGCTGTTCTCGGGCAACATGACCGGCAATGTCTCGGCGCTCTCGGATTACCTCGCGCTCGGGCATTGGGGCCTTGCGGGCTGGGCTGTCAGCCTTGTCGCGGCCTTCGTCGCGGGCGCCTTCACATCGGCCCTCCTGATCGAGATCGGACAGAACCGCCGCGTCCATGGCATCTACGCCTACGCGATCCTGGCCGAGGCCGTCCTGCTGGCCCTGGTCGGGGCCGCGGATGCCGCCTTGCCGCCGGGGCCCGGTGATCCACTGGTTTTGGTGGGGGTGGCCTTTGCCATGGGGCTGCAGAACGCGGCCACGACGCGGATCTCCGACAGCCGGGTGCGCACGACCCATGTCACCGGCATCGCGACCGACATCGGGGTGGAACTCGCCATCCTCCTCGGCGGGGCGCGAAGTCAGTCGGGCCCTGCGGTGGTGCGTCACCGGCTTGCCCTGCACGGGGTCACGCTGGCCGCCTTCGTGATCGGCGGGCTGGGCGGGGTGCTGGCCTATGGCGTGGCGGGCGCGGGCCTCTTCGTGCTGGCCGCCGCGGTACTCGTGGCCGTCGCCCTGCCCGAAGCGCGCAAGGCGCGCGCCGCAGGGCGGGATGCAGGCCGCGATGCGGACCAGGGCGCCGGATGAGGCCCCGGCCCGACCGTCCGGATCAGCCGAACAACTCGTGGCAAAGCTCCAGCGCCTCGACCAGCACGTCCACCTCTTCGGGCGTGTTGTAGAGGCCGAAGGACGCGCGGCAGGTCGCGGTCACGCCCAGGTGTTCCATCAGCGGTTGGGCGCAATGATGGCCCGCCCGCACCGCCACCCCCTTCTTGTCGAGCACGGTCGAGATGTCATGCGCATGGGCCGCGCCGTCGAGAGTAAAGGAAAAGATCGCCCCCTTGGTCGCCGACTTGCCCTGCACGTTCAGCCAGTTCAGCCCGTCCAGCCGGTCGCGGGCATAGTCGCGCAACGCCCGCTCATGCGCCGCGACATTCTCCATCCCCAGATCCATGAGGTATTCCAACGCGACACCGAGGCCGATTTGCTGAATGATCCCGGGGGTTCCCGCTTCGAATTTCATCGGTGGGTCGGCGTAGCTCACGGCGTCCTTCGTGACCTCGCGGATCATGTCGCCCCCGCCGAGGAAGGGGCGCATCTCGGCCTGCCGCTCTGCCTTGATCCAGATCGCGCCCGACCCGGAGGGGCCGTAAAGCTTGTGCCCGGTGATCGCGTAGAAATCACAGCCGAGATCCTGCACGTCCACCGGCCCGTGCACCGCCCCCTGCGAGCCATCCACCAGGACCGGCACGCCCTTGGCCGCCGCCCCGGCGCAGATCGCCTTGATGTCCACCCTGGTGCCCATGACGTTGGACATGTGAGTGACGGCGATCAGGCGGGTCCTGGGCCCGACGGCATCAAGCACCGCCTGCGGATCGAGATCGCCATTCACGTCGACATCGACCCATTTCAGCACCACGCCCTGCCGTTCGCGCAGGAAATGCCAGGGCACGATGTTGGCGTGATGCTCCATCACCGAAAGGACGATCTCATCGCCGGGCTGGAACCGCGGCGCGGCCCAGCCGTAGGAAACAAGGTTGATCCCCTCGGTCGAGCCGGAGGTGAACACGATCTCTTCCTCGTGGCCGGCGTTCAGGAACCGCGCGATGGTGCCCCTCACGGCCTCGTACTTGTCGGTCGCAAGGTTGGAAAGATAGTGCAAGCCACGGTGAACGTTGGCGTATTCCATGGAATAGCCCTGGGTCACCGCGTCGATGACCACCTGCGGCTTTTGCGCCGAGGCGCCGTTGTCGAGGTAGACCAGCGGCTTGCCGTTCACCTGCCGCGACAGGATGGGGAAATCGGCGCGGATCTTGGCGACGTCGTACATGGCGCTCTCCGAATGGGCCGGTCAGTAGGAACCGGGCGGGACGACTCCGAAGGCCGTCAGCAGGAAGGACAGGATCAGCATCACCACCACACCGGTGGCGATGATGCCCACAAGTACGAGCCCCAGCGAGCGGAACCCGTGAAGTTCGGCGACCGCATTGGTCAGGGTCCAGACCAGCGCGACGAACGTCGCGACGATGACAAGCACACCGAGGAACGGCAGCGCGAGGATCGCGATCAGCTCGGCCACCTGCAGGACAAGGGTCAGGCCCTGCCACCACGCGACGACCTTCAGCGCGCCCAGCATCTCGCCCTTGCCGCCGAAGATCCGGCCGCCAAAATGGATCGCGGGCACCAGGATCGCCAGAAGGCCGAACTGCATCAGGCTCATCGCGGCCGGACCGGGAAGCGAGGCACGGGCGAAGGGCAGCGAATCCTCAGGGCCGATGAACAGCTCGGACCAGGCCAGCAGCCCGGCGAGGATCGCCATCACCACCAGCGCCTGCCACAGGATCCCGGCCCCCAGCGGCGCGTCGAGCAACCGGCGCACCACGCCGCGCGGGCGCAGCACCGACTCGCGCAACAGCGCCCACAGATCCCCAGCGGTCAAGGTCATGCTGCCGTCCTCACACACCTACGCGTTCCGATGCGCGCCCGGTCGCGCGCAATCCCCCGAGCCAGAGCCAGAGGAAGGCCGCAGCCACGATCCAGCCCAGCACCCGCGGACCGGAACCGTCCCCGACCAGCCCCGCGACGACTCCGTTCAAAAGCATCAGCGGGCTGATCGCCAGCATCGCCCAGAACAGCGCCAGCCGGGCGCCGTACCAGCTCCCCTGCCCGCCAAGCGCTCGTGCCACGAGATGGGCAAGCGCCGCAAGGGCATAGGCGATGACCGGCAAGAGGAACAACGTGCTCATCAGCGCCCCGCCCAGCCTCTGGTCGAAGGTGACCGAGGGCGCCAGATGCGCGGCCCGCGACAGGCCGGGCCATTCGCTTACGAAGATCAGGAAACAGGCCAGCATCAGCCAAGCCAGCGCGCGGTCTTCCCGCACCCCCTGGCCCAGCTTGCGCAGGGCGACCCGGCCGGGGGCACGGTAGCTTTCGGCGATGTCCCCGACCAGCGACATGTCAGGCCATGCGGCGCGACAGCCAGCCTTCCAGACGGCCGCGGATGTCCTCCGAGATCGCCTCGTCCTCGATCTCGTCCAGCGCCTCGGCCAGGAACGCCAGCACCAGAAGCGACTGCGCCTCGCGCTCCGGCACCCCGCGCGAGCGCAGGTAGAACAGCGCCGTGTCGTCGATCGCGCCCGAGGTCGAACCGTGCGAACAGCTCACGTCATCGGCGTAGATCTCCAGCTCCGGCTTGGCGAGGAACTGGCTGTCGTCGTCCAGAAGCAGCGACTGGCTGATCTGATAGCCGTCGGTCTTCTGCGCGCCGGGCTGCACCAGGATCTTGCCCTGAAAGATGCCCTCGGCCCCGTTGCGCAGCACCTTCTTGAACACCTGACGGCTTTCGCAGCGCTCGGCGTCATGGGTCACGAATACCGTGTCGTCGTGATGGAAATCGCCGTCGCCCATCGCCGCACCCGCCACATGGGCCAGCGCGTCGTCGCCGGTCAGCTCCACCACCACCTCGTTGCGGGTCATCACGCCGTTCGCAGTGACCGTGAAGGTCTTGAACCGGCTCTCCGTCCCGAGGCGGGCGAAGATATGGGTCGCCGCGCGACGCTCATGGTCGCGGCCTTGGGTGCGGATGTGGTGGAAGGACGCCCTGTCGGCAACCTCGACCTCCAGCACCTTGTTGAACCGCGCCGCCGCCGGACCGCTTTCCAGCAGGGTGAACTCGGCCCCCTCCTCGACCCTCACACAATGGTGGAGGATCGCATCGGAAGTCTCTGATTCATGGTAGTAAACCAGATGCACCGGCTTCTCGGCCTTGCCCGTGACCCGGATCAGAACGCCATCCGTCGCATAGGCGGAGTTCAACGCCGCCAGCGGCCGCTTCACCGGCGACTGGCCCTGCGCCTCGAGCAGGCCGTACATCTCGCGCGCCCAATGCACGTCGGTCTGGCCAGCCTCCGCCAGGCGCGAGATCTCGACCCCCGCCATTGCCGGATCGTCGGAGGCCGCGGCATCGAACACGCCATCGACGAACACGAGCTTCACCCGGTCGATCGCGTCGAAGGCCGGCGCCTCATCCGTCGGCTTGTAGGGCGCGGCGGGTGTCACCTCGGGAGAGATCAGCGTCGTCGGGTTGGTCCAGCGCCAGTATTCGTCGCGCCGCCCCGGCAGCCCCATCTCGTGCAGCCGCGCCTCGGCCTGGCCGCGCGCCAGGCTCAGCCATCCGCCCGAAGCCGGTTTCGTCAAACTCTCAAGCCGCGCCGCCAGCGCGTCTTCCTTCGCTTGCGGCAAGGCCATCAGTTCGCCTCCGCGAGCAGGTCGGCATAACCGTTGTTCTCGACCTCGAGCGCGAGGTCGGGACCGCCGGTCTTGATGATCCGTCCGTTCGACATGATGTGCACGACGTCGGGTTTGATATGGTCCAGAAGCCTTTGATAATGCGTGATGACCAGGAAACCCCGCCCCTCGTCGCGCAGCGCGTTCACGCCCTCCGCCACCAGCTTCATCGCGTCGACGTCCAGCCCCGAGTCGGTCTCGTCGAGGATGCACATCGTGGGTTCCAGCATCGCCATCTGCAGGATCTCGTTGCGCTTCTTCTCACCACCCGAGAAACCCACGTTGACCGGCCGCTTCAGCATCTCGGCGTCGATCTTCAGGGTCTTCGCCTTCTCGCGGATCAGCTTGAGGAAGTCGCCGGCGCTGATCTCGGGCTCGCCGCGCGCCTTGCGTTGCGCGTTCAGCGCGGTGCGCAGGAAGGTCATGTTGCCGACGCCCGGAATTTCGACCGGATACTGGAACGCCAGGAACAGCCCCGCCGCCGCGCGCTCCTCCGGATCCATGTCCAGCAGGTCGTGACCGTCGAGCGTGGCGGTCCCGTCCGTCACCTCGTAGCCGTCGCGGCCCGAGAGAACATAGCTCAGCGTCGACTTGCCCGAGCCGTTCGGGCCCATGATCGCATGCACCTTGCCGGGCTCGACCGTCAGGTCGACACCCTTCAGGATCTGCTTGTCTTCTTCTTCAAGTTTGACGTGCAGGTTCTTGATTTCCAGCATCTTCTTCCTCATCCGTCGATGACGCGGACCGCAGCCCTCGCGTCCTGATTCCGTTCTGCGCCCTTTCGGCGCCTATTCCTCGATCCGCCCGAACAGCGCCCGCATGAAGATGCCGGCACTCATGCCCACGATCAGCACCACGGCGTAGAAGCGCGCGGACCAGTCGATCCAGCCGACCGAGCGCAGGACTGCCAAGGCCGCACCGATATAGACCACAAGAAAAACAATCTTGTAGACGGCGATCTTCACCCGACCGACCCTTCCAGAGAAATCGCGACCAGGCTTTGCGCCTCCATCGCGAATTCCATCGGCAGGGCCTGCAGCACCTCCTTGCAGAAGCCGTTAACCACCAGCGCTACGGCCTCTTCCTCATCCATCCCGCGCGAGCGGCAATAGAACAGCTGGTCGTCGTCCACCTTCGAGGTGGTCGCCTCATGCTCCACACGGCTCGTGTTGTTCTTCACCTCGATGTAGGGAACGGTATGCGCCCCGCATTTGTCGCCGATCAGCAGGCTGTCGCACTGCGTGTAGTTCCGCCCGTTCGCGGCCTTCGGGTGCATCGACACGAGGCCGCGGTATGTGTTCTGCGCCTTACCCGAGGAAATCCCTTTGGAAACAATGCGCGAGCGGGTGTTCTTGCCAAGATGGATCATCTTGGTCCCGGTGTCCGCCTGCTGCATGTTGTTGGCGATGGCGATCGAATAGAACTCGCCCTGGCTCTCGTTCCCGCGCAGGATGCAGGACGGGTATTTCCAGGTGATGGCAGAGCCGGTTTCCACCTGCGTCCACATCACCTTGGCCCGGTCGCCACGGCAATCGGCACGCTTTGTGACAAAGTTGTAGATGCCACCCTTGCCCTCTTCATCGCCCGGGTACCAGTTCTGGACAGTCGAGTATTTCACCTCGGCATCCTCCAGCACCACGATCTCCACCACGGCGGCATGAAGCTGCGCGGTGTCGCGCTTCGGCGCCGTGCACCCCTCGAGATAGCTGACATAGGCGCCCTTTTCGGCGATGATCAGCGTCCGCTCGAACTGACCGGTGTTCTCGGCGTTGATGCGGAAGTAGGTCGACAGCTCCATCGGGCAGCGCACGCCTTCCGGGATGTAGACGAAGGACCCGTCCGAGAAGACGGCCGAGTTCAGCGTGGCAAAGAAGTTGTCCGATTGCGGCACGACCGAGCCGAGGTATTTCTTGACCAGATCGGGGTATTCGCGAATCGCCTCCGAGATCGGCATGAAGATCACGCCGGCCTTCTTCAGCTCTTCCTTGAAGGTCGTGCCCACCGAGACGCTGTCGAACACCGCATCCACCGCCACGCGGCGGTCGCCCTGCGCTTCCTCGGCGCCCTCGACCCCGGCCAGGATCATCTGCTCCTTCAGCGGAATCCCCAGCTTCTCGTAGGTGGCCAGAAGCTTCGGATCGACCTCGTCAAGGCTCTTGGGCTTCACCTCCATGCTTTTCGGCTTGGCGTAGTAGAACTGGTCCTGGTAGTCGATCATCGGAATGTCGAGCAGCGCCCAGTCCGGCTCCTCCATTTGCTGCCAGCGGCGGAACGCCTGCAGACGCCATTCGGTCATCCACTCGGGTTCCTCGTTCTTGGCCGAGATCAGGCGCACGATGTCCTCGTTCAACCCCTTGGGGGCAAAGTCCATCTCAATCTCGGTTTCCCAGCCGTACTTGTACTTGCCGGCCATCGCCTGAACGGCTTCGACCGTCTCGCGATCAACGCCTTCACGCACTTCGGTTTCCGGTGTGTCCAGTGCAGCCATGTCTTTTTCCCGTTTCCTCTCGGGGCTTTACACCCCTTTGTTCATGCAGCCCTGTCGCGAAACTTCCGCCACTTGGCCAGCCACGCCTCGGCGAAGCGCAGCACGTCATCCTCACGCACGCCCGGCCCCAAAGACACGCGCAGGGCCCCCGAGGCAGCTGCCTCGTCCATCCCCATCGACGTCAGAACCTGGCTCGCGCGCACCTTCCCCGACGAACAGGCCGACCCCGCGGAGACCGCGAAACCGGCAAGATCCATCTGCATCACCTGCGTCTCGCCCTTCCATCCCGGGGTCACAAAACACGAGGTATTCGGCAGGCGCGCGCCCGCTTTCCCGACAATAATAGTCGTCTTTGCCTCGGTTGCAATCGCCGAGTCTAGAATATTTCTAATTCGTGAAACTTCCTCCCAGGCGCCCGCGGCAAGCTCCTTCGCCGCGGCCTCGGCCGCCGCGCCGAAACCCACGATGCCCAGCAGGTTCTCGGTGCCCGCCCGGCGCCCCATCTCCTGCCCGCCACCGCGAATCCGCGCCGGAACGTCAAGGCCCCGCTTCAGCACCAGCGCCCCCACGCCCTTCGGCCCGCCAAGCTTGTGCGCCGAGACAAGACCCATGTCGCAGCCCAGCCAGTTGAAGGCGATCGGCAGCTTGCCGAAGCCCTGAGTCAGGTCGCTGAGCGCCAGGCCCTCCGGCAGCTCCTGCACCACCCCGGTCTCGGAATTGGCGATCTGAAGCGCCGCGCGCGCGGGGTCCGGCACCGCCACCCTGCCCCTGCCGTCAGCCGAAAGATCTTCGGCACACCAGGCCCTTATAGCGTCATGCTCGACCCCGGAACAGCTCAGTTCCCGCCCTGCCAGCGCCAGCGCCGCCGCTTCGGTCGTGCCGGAGGTAAAGACGATGTCCGCCCCCTCGGCCCCCAGCGCCGCCGCCACCTGCGCCCGCGCGGTCTCAAGCAGCCCCTTGGCCACGCGCCCCTCGGCATGCACGGAAGACGGGTTGCCGACCGCATCCATCGCGGCGATCATCGCCGCCCGCGCCTCGGCGCGCAGCGGCGTCGTCGCGTTCCAGTCCAGATAGACGCGCTCGGCCAAGACTTTGCCTTTCATTGTTCCCTAAATACGCAAGCAACGCCCGCCAAGGGCGCGGCATCAGGGGCTTTTCGCCCCAGATCAGCCCTCGATCGCCGCTCTCTGGCCGTAAAGTGCCGCGGCGCGCTCCTCGAACGCCTTCACCATCCGCCGCACCGCCTCGTTGAAGACGACACCGATCACCTTCTGCAGGATCGCGTTCTTGAACTCGAAATCGACGAAGAAGTCCACTTCCGACCCGCCCTCGCCGCGGTCGCGGAACGCCCAGTTGGAGATCATGTAGCGGAACGGGCCGTCGATATACTCGGTGTCGATCTTCTGCTTCTCGGGCCAGAGCACGACCCGGCTGCCGAATCTCTCGCGGAACACCTTGAACGAGATCACCAGATCCGCCTCCATCACCTCCGACCCGTCGGGTTGCGGCGTGCGCTTGCGCACCCGGGCGGCGGCGGTCCAGGGCAGGAACTTGGGGTAGCTTCCGACATCGGCCACGAGGTCGTACATCTCCTGCGCCGTATAGGGCAGGACGCGGGTTTCCTTGTAGGTCGGCATCTGGGAATTTACTTCGTGCTGCGGCGTTCTTCGTGACTTGCGGACCGAATGTCTTTACTTCTGCCGGCGAAATCAAGGGGCGCAGGCCGTGACGAAACCTTATGTCATCGACGAATTGATCTCGGCCAAGGCGATCGCCGCCCGGATCGAGGACCTGGCGCGCCAGATCTCGCGCCATTACGCCGGCACCGACAAGCTTGTCGTCGTCGGCCTGTTGCGCGGGTCGTTCATCTTCATCGCCGATTTGGTGCGCGAGATCGACCTTCCCGTCGAGGTCGACTTCCTCGAGGCCTCGTCTTACGGAAACGCCATGGAGACTTCGCGCGAAGTCCGCATTCTCAAGGACTTGAGAAGCGCAATTGAAGGGCGCGACGTGCTGGTGGTCGAGGATATCGTCGACACCGGCTTTACCCTTCATCACGTCGTCAACCTGCTCAAGAGCCGCAATCCCGCCCGGCTGGAGGTCTGCGCGCTGCTCGACAAGCCGGCGCGGCGCGAGGTCCCGATCCGCGCCACCTGGACCGGGTTCGAGATCCCGGACGAATTCGTCGTCGGCTACGGCATCGACTATGCGCAGCGCAACCGCAACCTGCCCTTCATCGGCAAGGTGCGCTTCACCGATCCGGCGCCGGAGGGCGCCGCGTGAACCCCATGTGGCTTGTCCGCATGGCCCGCTGGGCCCGACACCCGCCAGGGCCGCGACAGGTGATGCTGGTGGTGGGCGTCATCGCGGCATGCCTGCTGATCGCCTGGGCCGGGCAAAGCAGCTGGTGGCCGGACTGGGCAACGCTGAGGCCGACCCGCCACCACGGGATCGGCCTGCGCTAAGCGATTGCGACACCGGCGAAGTTCCGCGCCATCGCCGCGTCCGGCCCGGGCCGGTGCAACAAAGGGGGTCGCCTTCGCGGGATCCTACGCTACACTCACGAAAAGCTCACGCTCCCGGGAGATTTTTCATGAAGCCTGTTTCTGCCGCGCTCGCAGCCTGCGCCACCGTCATTACCCTCGCCGCCTCTGCCGCGCTTGCCGCCGGCCCGATGGACGGCGCGATCAAGGCCCGGCAGGGCCTCATGGACAACCTCGCCTTCAACCTCGGGGTCCTTGGCGGCATGGCAAAGGGGGCCATGCCCTATGACCAGTCGGCCGCGCAGGCCGCGGCGGGCAACATCGTCACCCTGACCACGCTGAACGAAGGCGCCTACTGGCCCAAGGGCAGCGACAATGGCGCCGTCGAGGGCACTCACGCCCTGCCTGCCATCTGGGACAAGCCCGACGCGTTCATGGGCCACATGAAGGACTTGCACGACGCCGCGGTGAAGATGCAGGAAGCCGCGGGCACCGACCTCTCGGCCGTCCAGGGCGCGATGAAGGGCGTCGGTGGCGCCTGTGGCGGCTGCCACAAGCAATTCCGCGCCCCATCGAACTGATCGTGTCAAACTGATCGCTTCGAACTGATCCCACCGAACTGACCCCGCTGTCCCGCCGGACGGACAGGCGGACCGGGGGCGCCCTCTCCGCGACGGACGGAACCGGGCTGGCACGAAAGGAACGGCGGCGATGGGACGCCTGCTCATGCTTCTTGCGGGCCTCGTGGCCGCCGGGCTCGTGGCTTTCTGGGTGATCACCGCGCCCGACCCGCTGCCCGACGACGCGATGGCGGGGCTGAAGGGCGACGCCAGCCGGGGAGAGCTTGTGTTCTGGGCCGGCGGCTGCGCCTCGTGCCATGCCGACCCGCAGGCCAAGGGCGCGGATCAGCTGAAGCTTGGCGGCGGGCAACGGCTGGAAAGCGCCTTCGGCACCTTCCTTACGCCCAACATCTCGCCCGACCCGACCCACGGCATCGGCGCCTGGACGCTGCACGACTTTGCCGACGCTATGCTGCGCGGGATCCGCAAGGACGGGGCGCATCTTTACCCCGCCTTCCCCTATTCCAGCTACGACAAGATGACCAAGGGCGACGTGGCCGACCTCTGGGCCTATCTGCGCACCCTGCCCCCGGTCGCCACCCCGAGCCAGCCGCACGAGCTGTCATTCCCGTTCTCGATCCGCCGGCTCGTGGGCGGCTACAACTTTCTCTTCGTCTCGACCGACTGGGTCGTCACCGGCGACCTGACACCCGTGGAGGAGCGCGGCCGCTACCTCGTCGAGGCGGTAAGTCATTGCGGACAGTGCCACACCCCGCGCAACGCGCTTGGCGGGATGCAAACCGGGCGCTGGCTGGCCGGCGCCGCGAACCCCGACGGCAAGGGCCGGATCCCGAACATCACCCCCGCCGCCCTGAGCTGGTCGCGGGCGGATATCGTGGCCTACCTGTCCACCGGGCTGACGCCGGAATTCGACAGCGCCGGCGGCCACATGGCCTATGTCGTGGAAAACATGGGTCACCTACCCAAGTCGGATGTCGAGGCGATCGCCGCATATCTCAAGAAGGTGCCGCCGATGAAGTGACGGCCCGTGCAGGCCGCGATTTCCTCGGATCCGCGCGATCCGCCATATTTGCGCCACATTTCTGCCACGGTAAATCCGTTGTTCGGACGGAACGTCTAGTGCTGCCGGAGGAAACCGTAGGAGCCGGGAACGTGCCGCAGATCACAAAAGCCGCCTTTGCCGCCGCAACGACCGCTGCCCTCTGCATGGCGCTGACAGCCTCGTCCGCGCTGGCCGCCGAATTTCACCGCCACAAGAAATCCAGGGGGCCGGGTCACATCTTTCCCGTGGCCTTCGCCACCAACCCGACGCCGGTTTACGGCCGCACGCCCGGCTGGCGGGTGACGGCGCCGGTAGCCCCCCCGCTGGGTGAGCCGGAGCTCAAGATCGCGGTTCGCCCCGGGGTGACCCCGAGAGCCGCGCGGATCTACACGCTGGGCGTCAGCTACGGGTTCTGAGGGGCGCGTTCACGCCCCCTGCAGACGCGCCAGACGGGCCTCGCGCATCCGCGCGAAATCGTCGCCGGCGTGGTAGGAGGAACGGGTCAGCGGCGTCGACGACACCATCAGAAACCCCTTGCCCCACGCCGCCTTCTCATAGGCCTTGAACTCGTCGGGCGTGATGAAGCGCGCGACGGCGTGGTGCTTCGGCGTCGGCTGCAGGTACTGACCGATGGTCAGGAAATCCACGTCGGCCGAGCGCATGTCATCCATCACCTGCCGCACCTGCGGCGCCTCTTCGCCAAGGCCGACCATCAGGCCCGACTTGGTGAACATCGCCGGGTCCAGCTCCTTCACGCGTTGCAAAAGCCGCAGCGAGTGGAAATAGCGCGCACCCGGCCGGACCGAAGGGTAAAGCCCCGGCACGGTTTCCAGGTTGTGGTTGAAGACGTCGGGCCGCGCCTCGACCACCTTCTCCAGCGAACCGGGGGTGGATTTCAGGAAGTCGGGCGTCAGGATCTCGATCGTGGTCGTCGGGCTGCGGTGACGGATCGCGCGGATCGTCTGGGCGAAATGCTCGGCCCCACCGTCGTCCAGGTCGTCGCGGTCGACCGAGGTGATCACCACGTGGTTCAGTCCCAGCTGCTCCACCGCATGCGCCACCCGCCCCGGCTCGAACACGTCGAGCGCGTTGGGGCGACCGGTCGCGACGTTGCAGAAGGTGCAGCCGCGGGTACAGATCTCGCCCATGATCATCATCGTTGCATGGCCCTGGGACCAGCACTCACCGACATTGGGACAGCCCGCCTCTTCGCAGACGGTAACCAGCTTCTGCTCGCGGATGATGTCGCGGGTCTGCTTGTAGCCCGCGCTCACCGGCGCCTTGACGCGAATCCAGTCGGGCTTTTTCGGCTGGGCATTGTCGGTACGATGCGCCTTTTCCGGATGGCGCTGATCGGGGATCTTGAGGTCGCGCATGCGGCCCTCCTGCTCACGATGCTTTGCAAGGTGACATAGGCCGTTTGCCGGGAAAGGGCAACGCCCGGGCGCAGCCTTCCCCGCAAGGCCGCCCTTCGCCCGACACATGGCAGATCTTGCCTCACGACGCGCCGGACGGGGCCAGAACGCGCAGCACGCGCCGGATACGTTGATCGGCCCGGGCCCCGGTGCTACCCAAACGCCAGTCAACGCGCCGGTCAGGAGGGACAATGGCCAAGCTGAGGGGCTACGAATCCGCCCTGCCCATCGCACTCCTGCGCGCACGCGAGGCGACGATGCGGCGGTTCAAGGGGCATGTCGACGCGACCGGGCTGACCCTGCCGCAATGGCGGGTGATCCGGGCCCTGGCCGATGCCGGGCCCCTCGACGCGCGCAGCCTGGCGGAACGCTGCGTGATCCTGCCGCCTTCTCTCACCCGCATCTTCCGGGCGCTCGAGGACAAGGCACTGATCGAGACGATCGAGGCCCACGACGCGCGGCGCCACACGGTCCAGCTGACCGCGGCAGGCCAGGCGCTCTACGACCGGATGTCGGGCCGGTCCGAGGCGATCTACCGCGAGCTGGAACAGGCTTTCGGCACGGAGAACATGGCGGAGCTGCTGCGCCTTCTGACCCTTCTGCGCGAAACCGCCGAGGCGATGCCCACGGGAGATGTGGATATTATCATCACGAAATGAATACGTGGCAATAGTTTATAAGGTGATGCTTATGTTCCACGCACACCGGCCCGGCGGGGCCGGATCGCAGCACCTCTGGTGTCGCGGCCGTCTCTCGCCCATATTTCGCGGATGATCCGTCTTGCCCCGATCCTCATCGCGATCCTGCTTGGCTACCTCACGTGGCGCTTCTCGGCATGGCAGACCGCCAAGACCCTCGACCGCCAGTCCGAACCCTTTGCCGATCCGGGGCTGGCGCCGCTGTTGGAGCGGATGGCCGAGGCGCTGGGGGTGCGTCGGATCCAGGTCCAGCTCTACCGCATCCGGCCAGTCAACGGGCTCGCCGCCCCAGACGGAAGAATCTTTCTGACACAAGGATTTGTCGACCGTTATAAAAGCGGCGACGTCAGCGCGGAGGAGCTTGCCACCGTGATCGCGCATGAGCTGGGGCACGTGGCGCTTGGGCATTCCCGGCGGCGGATGATCGATTTTTCCGGTCAGAACGCGATGCGCATGGCGTTGGGGATGATCCTGTCGCGCTTCGTACCGGGGCTGGGGATGTGGCTGGCCAACATGCTCACCAGCCTTCTGGCCGCGCGCCTCAGCCGCCAGGACGAATACGAGGCCGACGCCTACGCCGCCGCTCTGCTGACCAAGGCGGGCATTGGAACATCGCCGCAGAAGTCACTGTTTCAAAAGCTGGAAAGCCTGACTGGCGGCGCCGGGTCCCCGGTTCCGGCCTGGCTGATGAGCCACCCCCACACCGCGGACCGCATCGCCGCGATCGAGGCGATGGAACGGCGGTGGTCCAGGGTCGCGGGCTAGACCCCGTCGCGCTGCAGCGCCTTGCCCAGCCGCGGCAGGCGCGCACGTTTCATCAACGGGCGGAGCGGCTGCGCCGTCCCCGACAGACGCTCGGCCGTGGCGCGGACAGCCTCCACCACCTCGGCCACGGCCTCCGGGTTCTCGGCCAGCAGCGCGATCAGGAACTGGTCTGGATCGCGCCGGTCCAGCCCTTCCTCGGCCAGCGTGGCGCGGGGAAAATCCTGCGCGTTGTAGGTGATTATCAGGTCGGCATTTCCCGAAATCGCGGCGGCCAGCACGTGCACGTCGTTCGGATCCGGCAGGTAGAGCCGCGATTCCAGCCCCGGCGCCGGCGCCACCTCGGCCCCCGGGAATCTCGCCCTGAGCGCCACGACCTCGCCCCGCGCGATGGTTTCCGCACCGGGCCCCAGCTTCACCGTCGCCCGCGCCCATTCCTCGAGGATCCGCGCCGACCAGAGCGGGGTATAAAGCCCCCGTGCGGCACAGCCGATCAGGATCTCGCGCAGAACGGTGGGATAAAGGACACAGGCGTCAAGCAGCGCCTTCACGGCATCATCCGGTAGAACAACGCCTTGAGATAGCCCGATTCGGCCAATTGCGGCATCAGCGGATGGTCCGGCCCGGCAAAGCCCGTGTGAATGATCTGCCCGCTGCGCCCGCCCCGCCCGATACCGCGGGTCGAGGCCGTGCGGAACGCCCCCAGATCGGCGGCATGCGAGCAGGAGCAGAGCCCCAGCACACCCCCCGGCGCGACCAGTGGCGCGGCCAGCCGCGCGACGCGCTCATAGGCCCGCAGCCCCGCTTCCAGCGCCTGTTTCGACGGCGCGAAAGCGGGCGGGTCGCAGATCACCATGTCGAATTGCGCGCCTTCGGCGGCCAGCGCCTCCATCTGCGCGAAGGCATCACCCTGGCGGGTGACGAAGCGGTCCGCCGCCTCCATCGCGATGGCGCCCTTGGCGGCAAGATCCAGCGCCGGGGCCGAACTGTCGACCGCCGTCGCCTGCACCGCCCCCGCCGCAAGCGCGGCCAGCGAGAAGCCGCCCACATGCGAGAAGACGTCGAGCACCCGCGCCCCCTTGGCAAAGCGCTGCGCAAAGGCATGGTTCGGTCGCTGGTCGAAGAAAAGCCCGGTCTTCTGCCCGCCCAGCACGTCCGCCATATAGGTCGCGCCGTTCATGGCCACACTCAAGGCGCCGCTCACATCCCCCTGAATAACAACCGTTTCCTCGCCCAGCCCCTCAAGGCTCCGGGCCCGGCCCGTGGCGTTCTTGACGATGTTGGCGACCCCGGTCACCTCGGCCAGCGCACGGGCGAGATCGTCGAGCCCCGCCTCGGCCCAGGCGGCGTTCGGCTGGATCACCGCAGTGTCGCCGAACCGGTCGATGACCACCCCGGGGAGGCCGTCCGCCTCGGCATGCACGAGCCGGTAGAAGGGCTGGTCGAACAGCGTCTCGCGCAGGGCAAGCGCGTGGCGCAGCCGGGCCGCGAACCACGCCGTGTCGATCGCTGCCCGCGGGTCGCGGTCGAGCATCCGCCCGATGATCTTGGAATTCGGATTGACCGTCACCAGGCCCATCGGATGGCGCTCGGCATCCTCGAGCACGGCCAGCGTGCCCGGCGCCAGGGCCCTTGTACGCCTGTCGGTCACCAGCTCGTCGGCATAGACCCAGGGAAAGCCATGACGGATGGCGCGCGCCCCGGCCTTGTTGGGGCGGAGGCGGACAGTCGGACGGGTGGAAAGCGTGTTTTCGGTCATGGCCCCTCCTACCCGGTTCCGATTGCGGCGG
Organism: Acidimangrovimonas sediminis; assembly: GCF_002871005.1. Classification (GTDB taxonomy): domain Bacteria; phylum Pseudomonadota; class Alphaproteobacteria; order Rhodobacterales; family Rhodobacteraceae; genus Acidimangrovimonas; species Acidimangrovimonas sediminis. The sequence goes on along the minus strand of NZ_PHSN01000004.1, from coordinate 126,787 downwards.
GAAGGGTCTCCTTCCCAGGGGCGTGAGGTTCCGGGGTGCGTGAGGGACGTCGACGCGAAACGCAAAAGACCCCAGGGTGCGCCCGGGGCCTTTTCGCTTGTGCACCGTTTCTTGTGCAACGTCTGGCTTGTGCGCCCTCGTCGATCCCGCCGTCTGTTGCCTGCGCGGCCACCGCCCGAAGGATCAGGGCGTGCGGATCAGGACGCGTGGGCTGCCGAACTGCGCGCGGTATCGGCGCGGTGGGTGCGGCGGCTCGCGAACCACTTCCTGAGATTGGCGAACATCTGGGCCGAAGCCTCGGCGCGCATGCGGCGCACGTCGCGCTCGATGGTCGCGTAGTCGATCATTCCGTCTTTGTCGTACATGGCCGGTCTCCTGTTCGATACTGGCCTCCCTGCCGCCAAAGATAGGTCAGCCTCGCTGACCATACAAGCGCGTGATCGGAAACCCTGCCTTGCAAGGTGTGCATGGCGGAGCGCCAGGCGCCCCCGGGGTTGCGCCCCGCGCCAGTGGGCGTACCCTGTTGCCGTCAACAATTACATTCGCCCCGTCCCTCTTTTCAAATCGGGCGAAATCTGATTTGTTAGCGCTAACGAAGCCACTGCCGCGACCCGGAGGAGCCCATGCCGCTGGACCACACGATCGCGCGGGTGACCGAGCGGATCCGCACCCGCTCCGCCGCCAGCCGCCAGACCTATCTCGACAAGATCGCCCGCACCGCCGAGGCGGGCACCCGTCGCGCCCACCTGACCTGCGGCAACCAGGCCCACGCCTATGCCGCGATGGGCGACGACAAGGCCGCGCTGGCCGAGGGCCGCGCCCCCAACATCGGCATTGTCACCGCCTACAATGACATGCTCTCGGCCCACCAGCCGTTCGAGACCTACCCCACGCTGATCCGTGAGGCCGCCCGAAAGGCCGGTGCCACGGCGCAGGTCGCAGGCGGGGTGCCCGCGATGTGCGATGGCGTAACACAGGGCCAGCCGGGGATGGAGCTGTCGCTGTTCTCCCGCGACGTGATCGCGCTGGCGGCGGGGGTTGCGCTCAGCCACAACACCTTCGACGCGGCGCTCTACCTCGGGGTCTGCGACAAGATCGTGCCGGGTCTCGTCATCGCGGCGGCCACCTTTGGCCATATTCCGGCGGTCTTCCTGCCGGCGGGCCCGATGACTTCCGGCCTGCCCAACGACGAGAAATCCAAGGTCCGCCAACGCTTCGCCGCCGGAGAGATCAGCCGCAAGGAACTGATGGAGGCCGAGATGGCCTCCTACCACGGGCCGGGCACCTGCACCTTCTACGGCACGGCGAACACCAACCAGATGCTGATGGAATTCATGGGCCTGCACCTGCCAGGCGCAAGCTTCGTCAACCCGGGCACCCCCCTGCGCGACGCGCTCACCGTCGCTGGGACCGAACGCGCGGCGGCGATCACCGCGCTCGGGAACGATTACACCCCGGCGTCCGAGGTGCTTGACGAACGGGCGTTCGTGAACGGCATCGTGGGCCTGATGGCGACGGGCGGATCGACGAACCTGGTGATCCACCTGCCCGCCATGGCGCGCGCTGCGGGCGTCCTCCTCGACATCGAGGATTTCGCCGAGATCTCGGCCGCCACGCCGCTGATGGCCAAGGTCTACCCGAACGGCCTTGCCGACGTGAACCATTTCCACGCGGCCGGGGGCCTTGCCTACATGATCGGCGACCTGCTCGACGCGGGCCTGCTGCACCCCGACACCAAGACCGTCGCGGGCGACGGGCTGTCGCTCTACACTCAGGAACCCAGGCTCGAGGGGGGCTCCCTCGCCTGGCACGCCGGGCCGGGGCAAAGCCTGAACGACAAGATCCTGCGCCCGGCGTCGGATCCGTTCCAGCCCGAGGGCGGACTCAAGCAGCTTTCCGGAAACCTCGGGCGCGGCGTCATGAAGGTCTCGGCCGTATCGAAGGATCACCACGTGGTCGAGGCGAAGGCGCGCGTCTTCCACGACCAGGCCGAGGTGAAGACAGCCTTCCAGGCCGGTGAATTCACCGAAGACACCGTCGTCGTCGTCCGCTTCCAGGGGCCGCGCGCCAATGGCATGCCTGAACTTCACTCGCTCACCCCGCTGCTGGCCGTGCTGCTCGACCGCGGGCTGCAGGTGGCGCTCGTGACCGACGGGCGGATGTCTGGCGCGTCTGGCAAGGTGCCCGCAGCGATCCACGTCTCGCCCGAGGCCGCGACGGGCGGCCCGATCGCCCGTCTGCGCGACGGCGACCGGGTGCGGGTCGACGCGACCGCCGGCACCCTCGCCGTGCTCGAGGCGGATTTCGACAGTCGCGCACCGGTAACGGCGGATCTGTCCGGGTACCACACGGGTCTCGGCCGCGAGCTGTTCGAAAACTTCCGCGCCAATGTCGGCCCCGCGACCGAGGGCGCCGGCGTCGTCGTCTGACACTGGCGCCGGACCCGGCGCTGATGGTATGCCGCCTTCGGCGAGAGTATTCGGACCAGGATGAAAAGGCATCGCGCAGCCGCGCTCGCCGGCTTATTGTGACGGCACTTCATCTTTGCAGAAATACTCTCGCCGAAGGCATCCGACACCTGCCCCAGCGCCCGAACGACCGAATAACGAAAGGCCCCACATGACCCCGCAAGACGCCTCCCGCGCCGCCGCCGAGCTTTGCCGCCGCGCGCCGGTGATCCCCGTGCTGGTGATCGACGAGATCGCCCATGCCCGTCCGCTGGCCGAGGCGCTGGTCGCCGGCGGTCTTCCGGCGCTTGAGGTGACGCTTCGCACCCCCTGCGCGCTGGAGGCGATCGCCGAGATGGCCGGGGTCGAGGGCGGCATCGTCGGCGCGGGCACCCTGTTGACGCCCGCCGACGTGACGGCGGCGGTGACGGCGGGCGCGAAATTCGGCGTCTCGCCCGGCGCGACCGACCGGATCCTCGACGCCTGCGAGGCGGCGGACCTTCCGCTTCTGCCCGGGGCCGCCACGGCGTCGGAGGTGATGGCGCTGCTCGAGCGCGGCTATACCGTGCAGAAGTTCTTTCCGGCCGAGGTGGCGGGCGGCGCGAAGGCGCTGAAGGCGCTCGGGTCGCCAATCCCGCAGGTCAGCTTCTGCCCGACCGGCGGGGTCAGCCCGGCCAATGCCGGGGACTACCTGTCGCTTGCGAACGTGCTTTGCGTCGGCGGTTCGTGGGTCGCGCCGAAGGACCTGATGGAAAAGGGCGATTGGGAGGGCATCACCGCTCTTGCCAGGACCGCCGCCGCGCTTCAGGCCTGAGGGCCGAGCCGCCCCGCGCGCCCGCCCCGGCGGCGCGGCGCCGGGGCTTCGGTCAGCCCTTCGCTCAGCACGCGGCTCATCGGGTGGTCGGGGGTGTCCAGCGCATAGCTCGCGATCAGCACGCGCATCGCCTCGCGCGGGTCGACCCCCGGGGCGAGGCTGAGCGCCCAGTCGATGAAGATCGACCGGCATTCGGGCGCCGTGATCCCCTCGATCCGGTAACTTTCGCGGACCAGGCCCTTGGGATCCGCCACCTCCTGTCCGATCATCCGCCGTCCCATCCCGTCCTCATTGCGTCCTGTCCGTCTCGGGCAACAGCTCCGTGATGACATCGGCTGCGGCCTTCGTCCGGTCTGCAAGCGCCGCCGACAGGTCGGGAAGCGACGTGGCATCGGTTTCGCGCAGTAGGAAGGCGCGCGCGCCCTCGCCCAGGCTTTCGGGGTCGAGCGGCCGGTCCGTCAGCAGCCGGTGCACCGCGGTCAGGCGCCAGCACAGACGGTAGGCCGAGATCAGCGCGGCCTCCGCCTCCGGCCCGATCGTCCCCGCGCGACGGCCCGCGGCGATCTGCTGTTCCACCCGGCGCGCGGGCGTGCCGGCGATCAGCGCGAGCGTCTCGGCCGCAAGCTCCACCTCCATCATCCGCCCGGGGCCCAGCTTGGCCTCCCACGCGCCCTGCCCGGGCTTGGCCGCCCGAAGCCGTGCGCGCATCTCGGCCACGTCGTGGCGCACGCCCGCCCCCGCGCCCTTGTCGCGCAGCAGCCGGCGCCGGAACGACTCGATATCCGACCCGAGGCCGGGATCCCCCGCCACCTGCCGCGCGCGGGTCAGGGCGAGGTGTTCCCAGGTCCAGGCCTCGTCCTGCTGGTAGCCCCGGAAGGCGGCCCAGGAGGTCGCGACCGGCCCCTGCCGCCCCGAGGGGCGCAGCCGCATGTCGACCTCGTAAAGCCGCCCCTCGGCCATCGGCGCCGTCAGCGCCGTCACCAGCGCCTGGGTCAGCCGCGCATAATAGGGCCGCACGGTCAGCGGCCGCGGGCCGTCCGAGGCCTCGGCCCCCTCGGCATCGTAGATCACGATCAGGTCGAGGTCGGAGGTCGCATTCAGCCGCCCGGCGCCGAGGCTGCCCATCCCCAGGACCGCCGCGCCCCGTCCCGGCGGCGGGCCGTGGCGGGTGGCGAAATCGTCGACGCAGGGTTGCCACAGGGCGGCGACCACCGCCTCGGCAAGGTCGGCATATTGCTTGCCCGCCTCGAAGGCGTCGATCAGCCCGCGCAGGTGATGCACGCCGATGCGGAAGTGCCATTCCTTCGCCAGTCTGCGCGCGGTATCGAGCGTGCGTTCGTAATCCGGTGCCCGGCTGAACGCCCGTTCGAATTCGGCGCGCAGGGCGGCCGTCCCGGGCCAGGGCGCGAAGAAGCTGCCGCCCAGCACGGCGTCAAGGACGGCGGCGTTGCGACTGAGGTAGACTGCCAGCTGCGGGACGGTGGCGCAGATGTCGACGATCAGGTCGATCAGGGTGGGGTTGGCCTCGAACAGCGAGAACAGCTGCACCCCGGCGGGCAGCCCCGAAAGGAAGCCGTCGAAGGCACGAAGCGCCTCGCCGGGGTTGGCGGCGCGCTGCATCCGGCCAAGGATCACCGGGCGCAGGCGGCGGAAGATCTGCACAGCCCGGTCGGTCCGAAGCGCCGGGTAATTGCTCCAGCCATCGGTGATCCTGCGGGTCTCGGGGTCGTCGGGCGCCTGCGCGCCGGTGCCACCGGGATGTTCGTCGGGGGCAAAGAACCCCTCGGTCAGGGCATCGACCCGGTTCAGCCGGTCGAGCAAGGTGGCACGGAAGGCGGCGGTGTCGCCCTCACCGCACATCCGGGCGATGCGCTCGATCCCCTCGGGCGTCGTGGGCAGGGTGTGGCTCTGGGCGTCCTGCACCATCTGGATGCGATGCTCCACCTCGCGGTGGGCGCGGTAATGGTCGATGAGTTCAGCCGTCACCTCGCCCGGCACCCACCCGGTTTCCGTCAATCTTTCAAGCCCTTGCACGGTTTTCTTCACGCGCAGCGCGGGATCGCGGCCGCCTGCGATGATCTGCCGGGTCTGGGTGAAGAACTCGATCTCGCGAATCCCGCCACGGCCGAGCTTCATGTTGTGCCCCTCCAGCGTGATCGGACCGGCCAACCCCTTGTGCTCGCGGATCCTCAGCCGCATGTCATGCGCGTCCTGGATCGCCGCGAAGTCGAGGTGCTTGCGCCAGACGAAGGGGGTCAGCGTGCGCAGGAACCGCGCGCCCGCCTCCAGATCGCCGCCACAGGGCCGGGCCTTGATATAGGCCGCGCGTTCCCACGTCCGGCCGACGCTTTCGTAATAGCTCTCGGCCGCGGCCATCGACAGGCAGACCGGTGTGACCGAGGCGTCGGGGCGCAGCCGCAGGTCGGTGCGAAAGACATAGCCCTCGGGCGTCAGGTCCGACAAAAGCGCCGCCATCTTCCGCGTCGCCCGCACGAAGGCCATGCGCGCCTCCTGCGCCGCGGTGGCATCCTCGAACCGCGTCTCGTCGTAAAGGCAGATCAGGTCGATGTCGGAGGAATAATTGAGCTCCCCCGCGCCCATCTTGCCCATCGCCAGCGCCACCATTCCCGCCGCCGACCCGGCGTCGTCGGGGCCTGCGCCGGGGATCTTGCCGCGCCGGATCTCGTCGGCCACCAGTCGGCGGATCGAGAGGTCGACCGCCATGTCGGCCAGCCGGGTCAGCGCGCCTGTGACCTCTTCCAGCCGCCACACCCCGCCCAGATCCGCCAGCGCCGCCAAGAGTGCGACCCGCCGCTTCGCTTGCCGCAGCCCGGCCCCGAGTTGATCGAGCGGCAGCTCCTCCAACCCCGCCAGAGCGCCCTCCAGCGCCGCTTCGGGCGTGCCATCGAAGGCCGCGCCGATCCACGCGTGTTCGCGCGCAAGAAGGCCCTTGAGATAGGGGCTGCACCCCGCCGTCCCCGCGATCAGCGCCCCCAGTTCGGGCGGAACCTCGGGAAAGGCCGCGCGCGCCTCTGCGCCTGCGGCGGCGTCGAAGGCGATCGGGCAACGGGTCAGGCGGGATGCGAAACTCATGGCGCCAAGATGGCCGCGCCGCGCCGGCCGGTCAATCTCGCCTTCCTCCATCGTCTTGGCCCAAATACTCCCGCCGGGGGCATCCGCCCTCGCCACCCTGCACGCCCCCCCGATCACGCTCCCCTTTCCCGCCTTGCCTTTCCCCCTGTGCCCCCGCAGTCTCCGCCCCGCCCACAAGACGAAGGAGACTGGGATGAGCAAGAGCTTAAAGCGGGTGAAGGCCGCGCTGGAAGCCGCGGGGGTGGAGCACGACCTGCGCGAGATGGAGGTCTCGACCCGGACCGCGCAGGAGGCCGCCGATGCCGCGGGCTGCGAGATCGACCAGATCGTCAAGTCGATCATCTTCCGCGGCGAGACCTCGGGCCACGTCAAGCTGTTCCTCACCGCCGGCGGCAACCGGGTCAGCGACGCCAAGGCCTCGGCCCTTGCGGGTGAACCGCTGGGCAAGGCCGATGCCGATCTGATCCGGGCCGAGACGGGATTCGCCATCGGGGGCGTTTCGCCGGTCGGCCATCTCACACCGGTCACGGCCTTTCTCGACCCCCGGATCATGACGTTCGACATTGTGTGGGCGGCGGCCGGCACGCCGCGGCACATCTTCTCGATCCGTCCCGATGCGTTGCAGGCGTTGACCGGCGCGCCGGTCGCCGACTTCACCATCTGAGCGCAAGCCGCTGATCCTGAACGACGAAACCGGGCCCATGTGAAAAACATTCACATGGGCCTTGATTTACCGTCCGGCCCTCCCGATCTTGGGGATGTGAAAGCAGTTCACATCAACCCCGAGACGGAGTTCGCACATGACCGCCATCACCGCCTGGCCCGGCCAGGCCCAGGACTGGCTCGACGCGCGCGGCAAGGCCGCCTGGATCGCCGCCATGGTTCTTGGCTTCATCTTCTTCTGGCCCGTGGGCCTTGCCCTTCTCTTCTACATGATCTGGAGCAAACGCATGTTCACCGGTTCCTGCCGCCACGCCCGCCATCATCACCGCCACGGTCGCCACGGCTGGGGCCGGGAATGGGGTCCCTACGGCATGCCCTCCTCGGGCAACACCGCCTTCGACGCCTACAAGGCCGACACCCTGCGCCGGCTGGAGGAGGAACAGGAGGCCTTCAACGCCTTCCTTCAGCGCCTTCGCGATGCCAAGGACAAGCAGGAATTCGACGCCTTCATGGATGACCGCGCCCGTGCCGCCCGCGAAGGCACGCCCGACACCGACCCCAAGGCGGACTGATCCCCACACTCCCCGGGCGGGTCCTTGCAGGCCCGCCCCGGCCACCCATATAGGACGCCATGACCTGGACCGACCCGACACGCACCGCCGCGACCGCCGACGGCCTTCCCGACCCGGATTTCGCTGCGGGCTTCTACAGCGACGTGGCCCCCAAGCGCCTGCTGGCTTGGGTGGTCGACACGCTGATCGTCTTTTTCGCAACGCTTCTGGTCGTGGTGCTGACCGTCTTCATCGGCGCCTTCTTCTTTCCGGTCCTGTTCCTCGGGATCAACTTTCTCTACCGCTGGGTGACGCTGGCCCGCGGTTCGGCCACCTGGGGCATGCGCCTCGCCTCGATCGAGTTCCGTACGCTGCAGGGCGACAGGCTCGACCTCGCCACCGCCTTCTTCCACACTCTGGGTTACTCGCTCTCGCTCTCCTTCGTCTTCCCCCAGATCATCTCGGTCGTGCTGATGCTGACGACGGCGCGCGGCCAGGGGCTGAGCGACCTGATCCTCGGGACCGCCGCGATCAACCGCACCGCCCGGTACTGAGGGGCCCGCACCGCGCCCCTTGACCGGGGCCGGAGCCCCCCGGACATCGGCGATATCGGCGCACATGATGGCGAACGCAGCGTCCCCGATTGACCTTTCCGGCGTTTTCCGCTAGCCCCTTGCCATCCCGCGAGGTTTTGACTTGACGGGTGCCAACCAGACGCCGGGACGCCCGGAAATCGCGTCCCTCAACCAAGCGTGGCCCGATGCCGCGACAACCAGGACGCTAATGACCAAATTCACTGATCTCGCCTTGGACCCCAAGGTGTTGAGCGCCGTCTCAGACGCCGGCTACGAAACCCCGACCCCGATCCAGGCCCAGGCGATTCCGCCCGCGTTGGAAGGACAGGACGTGCTGGGCATCGCCCAGACCGGCACCGGCAAGACCGCCAGCTTCACCCTGCCGATGATCACCCTCCTGGCCAAGGGCCGGGCCCGGGCGCGCATGCCGCGCTCGCTCGTCCTCGCGCCGACGCGGGAACTTGCCGCCCAGGTGGCCGAGAACTTCGACATCTACGCCAAGAACACCAAGCTGACCAAGGCACTCCTGATCGGCGGCGTGTCGTTCGGCGAACAGGACAAGCTGATCGACAAGGGCGTCGACGTGCTGATCGCCACCCCGGGCCGCCTGCTCGACCATTTCGAGCGTGGCAAGCTTCTGCTCACCGGCGTGCAGATCATGGTGGTGGACGAGGCTGACCGGATGCTCGACATGGGCTTCATCCCGGATATCGAGCGGATCTTCCAGCTGACGCCGTTCACCCGGCAGACCCTGTTCTTCTCGGCGACCATGGCGCCCGAGATCGAGCGGATCACCAACGCCTTCCTGCACAACCCCGCCCGGATCGAGGTTGCGCGACAGGCCACCGCGTCGGAAAACATCGAGCAGAAGCTGTTCTCGATCACGCCCTCGCGCCGCGACCGCTCCTTCACCGAGAAACGCGCCCTGCTGCGGGCACTGATCGAGAGTGAGGGCGAGGCCTGCCAGAACGCAATCATCTTCTGCAATCGCAAGATCGACGTGGACGTGGTCGCCAAGTCGCTGAAATCGCACGGCTTCGACGCCGCGCCCATTCACGGCGACCTGGACCAGTCGCAACGCATGCGCACGCTCGACGGCTTCCGCGACGGCACGTTGCGGTTCCTCGTGGCTTCTGACGTGGCCGCCCGTGGCCTTGATATTCCGGCGGTCAGCCATGTCTTCAACTTCGACGTGCCCAGCCATGCCGAAGATTACGTCCACCGCATCGGCCGCACCGGACGAGCCGGTCGCAAGGGCCGCGCCTACACTCTCGCCGTGCCGGCGGACGACAAGTATCTCTCGGCGATCACCTCGCTGATCAAGAAGGACATTCCCGCGGGCGAGGTGCCGGACTTCACCGCATCGCCCGACCGTCCGCCGCGCGAGGACCGCAACAAGGACGGCGGTCGTGACGGCGGCCGCAGCAGCCGCTCGCGGTCGCGCTCGCGCAGCCGCCGGGACGAAGATCGGAGCGATGCCGCGCCCGAAGCGAAACCGGCCGAGGTGGTCGAGGACAAGCGGGCGGACGCCGCGCCCGAGGAACGCGCGCCTCAACCGCGTCAGGAGCGTAGCGACAGCCGTAGCGAAGGCCGCGGCGATCGCCGCCGCAACGACCGCCGTGACCGGCGCGACGAAGAGGTCGTGGTCGGCATGGGCGATCACATGCCCGACTTCCTGACCCGCAGCTTCAAGACGTCGTAAGGATCTCGGCCGCCCGCGCGTCCAGGTGGCGCGCGGCGAAGGTGGCGTTGCTCTCGGCGAACATCTCCCGGATCCGGGCCCGCATCGCGTCGTCCACGAACCGCGCCGGGCTCGGGCCGATCTCGGCCACGATCCGCTCCAGCCCCGCGCGAAAGGCCATCTGCCTCTCCGGATCCGGTTCGACCTCGCGATACAGCATCAGTGCCCGGGTCAGCGGGACGTCCAGCGACGGGTTCGCCCGCGCACCGGTATCGGCCACAGCAAACCCGGTGACGGCCGCGAAATCGGCGCAGACGTCCCCTGCGCAGGTCTTCCGATCATATAGCCGCGCGGTCACCCTCTCGCGGCCGAAGACCTCTTCCCACGGCGCAATACGTTTGAGAAAATCAAAGCTGCTGCCGTGGGTTGCAAGATAATCCTCAACCGTTTTCGCAACATCCCGGGCCACCCGCAACCGGCCCCTCTGGTGCTGGCGAAACCCGCTTTCGACCAGATCCTCCTGCCGTCGCACGTAATAGAGGATCCGCAGGTCGGCACCGGAAAACACCTCGGCCAGCTGCGCCACCTTCGCGGGCCCGGCGAAGCACAGGCTTTCGGATGACAACACCCCGTCGCCACCGCCGATCTCGTCGCGCGCCGCGGCGATCCGGTCCAGCATCTGAGGGCCATAAATCGGTGGGTCGACCGGGAACAGGCGGTTGTGATCGCCCTCGGCGCTGCGCCCGGTCTGCGGGTAGACAAAGCCCCGGCCCCGCACCAGGCCGGCCTGAAGGGCCGATGACCCCGTCTTGCCGTGCCCGATGTGGAGCCAGAGCGTCATGTCCTCAGCCGTCCAGCCGCGAGACCACCGTCGTCACCTCGGGCTTCTTGCCGACCTCTTCCATCGACACCTGCCGCACGATCCGCCGCAGCGCGTCGTCCAGCTTGTCGTCGTCGCGCAGAACCTTCTGGTCGGCACGGTCGAGGAACTCCGTCAGGTCGCCCTCGATCGCCTCGACGAGCGGGCGGCCGGACTTGCCGGTCTCGGCGAGCCCCATCACCTCGGCCCAGGCATCGCCCAGCGGTTCGCCCGCCTCGTCGAGGATCAGCGTCACCATCACATGGCCGTTGAGCGCCATGCGGATCCGGTCGCGGATCACCCCGTCCATCGCGCCCACCATCACGTTGCCATCGAGATAGACCCGGCCCGTCTCGATATATTCCGCCACCTGCGGATAGCCCGTGGTGAGGTCGATCATCATCCCGTTCGTCGCAACTTCGGTCGACATCCCCTTGGATTCGCCCAGTTTCGCGTGTTCGCGCAGGTGGCGGTGCTCGCCATGCATCGGGATCAGGATCTTGGGGTGCAGCAGGTCGTGCACACCCTCCAGGTCGGGCCGGTTGGCGTGACCCGACACGTGATAGAGGCCGCCGCGGTCGTCGATGACGTCGACGCCCATCTCGGACATGTTGTTGACGATGCGGATCACCCCGCGCTCATTGCCCGGGATCACCTTGGACGAGAACAGGAAGGTGTCGCCTTCCTTCAGGCTCAGCCCGAGGTACTTGCCGCGCGCCAGCTGCGCCGTGGCGGCGCGGCGCTCCCCCTGGCTGCCGGTGACGATCAGCATCAGGTGTTCGCGCGGGATGTCCGCGGCCTGCTCCGGGGCGACCAGCGATGGGAAATCGGTCAACACGCCGCTATCGACCGCTGCCGTCACCATGCGCTTCATCGCGCGCCCCATCAGGCAGACCGAGCGCCCCGCCGCCTGGCCGGCATCGGCCAGCGTCTTCAGCCGTGCGACGTTCGACGCGAAGGTGGTCGCCACCATCATCCCCGGGGCGCTTGCCACCAGTTCGGCCAGCGGCTCGGCCAGCGTGGCCTCGGACCGGCCCGGCGCGGGCGAGAAGATGTTCGTGCTGTCGCACATCAGCGCCAGCACGCCGTTGCCTTCCTGCGCGATGCCGTGCCACTCCTTCGGGTCGAAGGCCTCGCCCACAACGGGCGACCCGTCGAGCTTGAAGTCGCCCGAATGCACGACGCGGCCCGCCGGCGTGTCGATGATCAGGGCCGAGCTTTCCGGGATCGAATGCGACACCGGCACGAACTGCACCTTGAACGGCCCCGCCTCGACCACGTCGGGCCGCGGCTCGACGATCGAGACGACGTTGGCGGGCTGCCCTCGGTCCTCGAGCTTCATCGCGGCCAGCGTGCCGGTGAAGCGGCGGCAGTAGACCTGCGCCTTGAGCTGCGGCCAGAGGTGGCCGAGGCCGCCGATATGGTCCTCGTGCGCATGGGTGATGAAGATCGCCTCGATCCGGTCGGCGCGTTCCACCAGCCACGAGATGTCGGGCATGATCAGGTCGACGCCGGGCGTCGTGTCCATGTCGGGGAAGGTCACGCCGAGATCGACGACGATCAGCCGTTCTCGCCCTTCCGGCCCATAGCCGTAGACGTAGCAGTTCATGCCGATCTCGCCCGCGCCACCGAGGGGCAGGTAGATCAGCCGGTCCTTTTTGTTGCTCATAAGGGCCCGTTTTCCTTGTTATAGGCGTGAATGACGGTCAGACCGTGCATGGTCAGATCATCCTCGATAGTGTCGAAAAGAACCTCTCCAGAGGCGAATAGCGAAGCGAGGCCGCCGGTGCCGATCACCTTCATCGGGCGGTCGCTCTCACCGCGGATCCGCTCGCAAAGCTCGCGGATCAGGCCGACATAGCCCCAGAAGATGCCCGACTGCATGCAGGCCACGGTGTTGGTGCCGACAACGCGTTGCGGCTTGGTGATGTCCACGTGCGGCAGCGCGGCGGCCGCCATGTGCAGCGCCTCGAGCGACAGGTTGACGCCCGGCGCGATGACCCCGCCGATATAGGCGCCGTCCTGGGCCACCACGTCGAATGTGGTGGCGGTGCCGAAATCCACGACGATCAGGTCGCCGCCGTGCCGGTCGAACGCGCCCGCGGTGTTCACCAGACGGTCGGGCCCCACGCCCGAGCCCGCGTCAACCCGCGGCGGGTGCGGAAGCAGGCAATCGGGGCGGCCCACCACGAGGGGTCGCGCGTTGAAGTAGCGGTCGGCAAAGACGCGCAGGTTGAACACGACCCGTGGCACGGTGGACGAGATGATGACGTCGGTGATCTCGGGCCGGATGCCATGGTGTTCGACCAGCGTGGTGAACCAGACGAAATACTGGTCGGCCGTGCGCTGATGTTCGGTCGAGGTGCGCAGCGTGCACAGGAAGCGCGCGCCGTCCCAGATGGAGAAGACGGTGTTGGTGTTGCCGCAGTCGATGCAGAGGAGCATTCCGCCCTCCTCAGAAGAAGATCTCGGCCGCGGGGATGGCGCGGCGCCCGTCGGGCGTGTCTAGAACAAGGTTGCCCTGCGCGTCCACTGTCTCGAAACGGCCCTGCTGCACCGTCTGGCTGGTCCGGGCGGTGATCTGCTCGCCCAGACGGGCCGCGCGCTGCAGCCAGGCCTCGCGGATCGGGCCGAAACCGTAGGTGGTGAACTGTGCCTCGCGGGCGGCATAGGCGCTTGCGAGAAGATCGAGGAATTCCTCGGGTGTCACAACGGCGCCGGTCTCTTCCAGAAGGCTGACCGGGCGCAGGGCACCGGGTTCGACCTCGCCCGCGGCGGGGGCCGCGGCCAGGTTGACGCCGATCCCGATCACGAGATGTGCGACACCCCTGCCCGTCCCGGCGCTTTCCAGAAGGATGCCCGCCACCTTGCCGCCGTTCAGCAGCACGTCGTTCGGCCACTTGAGCGCGAAGGGCGCCGCGCGGCCCGTCGCGTCGACGAAAGCGTCGTGCAGGGCCAAGGCGGCGACGAAGCTGCGCAGCGCCACAAGGTCGGGCGCCTCGGTCGGGCGCATCACCAATGTGCCCGCGAAATTCCCCTCGGGCATGGCCCAGGGCCGGCCGCGCCTTCCCCGTGCCGCGCTCTGACGCAGCGCCAGGATCCATTCGGGCCCCGCCAGCAGCGGGACCCTCCGGATAGCCTCGGCATTGGTCGAGTCGGTCTCGGCCAGGATCACCCGGCCATAGCCCGCGGGCCAGCCGCTACGGGACAAGGGTTGCGGCGGCTGCGTGGGCCAGCCCCTCGACACCGAAGAGGTTGACGATCCCCACGAGCATGATCACCGCCGTGCCCATCAGCATGATCCAGGGCACGATGTTCATGGTGCCGGTGTCCAGACCCTCCGTCTCCTGCCCGAAGTACATGTAGTAAACGATGCGCAGGTAGTAGTAGGCACCGATCACCGACGAGATCACCGCTAGTACCGCAAGCCAGGTCATGTTCGCCTCGATCGCCGCGCGCAGCACGTAGAACTTGGCGAAGAAGCCCACGGTCGGCGGCACGCCCGCCAGCGAGAACATCAGGATCAGGATCGCCAGCGCCTTCAGCGGCTCCTTCGCGGCGAAGTTGTTGAGCGAGGCGAGATCGGTGATCTGCCGCCCGTCGCGTTCCATCGACAGGATGAAGGCGAAGACGCCCACGTTCGTGGTGGCGTAGATCACCATGTACATCAGCATGGATTCCACGCCGAACTGCGTGCCCGACGACAGGCCCACCAGCGCATAACCCATGTGGGCGATCGAGGAATAGGCCATCAGGCGCTTGATGTCGGTCTGCCCGATCGCCCCGAAGGCGCCCAGGAACATCGACAGCACCGCCAGCACCGCCAGGATCTGGCTCCAGTCCGCGGGCGCGGTGCCGAAGGCGTCGAACAAGAGGCGCGCGATCAGCGACATCGCGGCGACCTTCGGCGCGGTCGCGAAGAAGGCGGTGACCGGGGTCGGCGCACCCTCGTAGACGTCGGGTGTCCACATGTGGAACGGCACCGCGGAGATCTTGAACGCGAGGCCCGAGATCAGAAACACGAGGCCGAACAGCAGCCCCAGCGACATGTGCCCGCCATGGATCGTGCTTAGGATGCCCTTGAACTCGGTCGTGCCGGCGAAGCCATAGGTCAGCGACGCGCCGTAAAGCAGGATCCCCGACGACAGCGCGCCCAGAACGAAATACTTCAGGCCCGCCTCGGTCGACTTGGCGCTGTCGCGGCGCAGCGAGGCCACGACGTACAGCGCAAGCGATTGCAGCTCCAGCCCCATGTAGAGCGACATCAGGTCGCCCGCGGACACCATCACCATCATGCCCACGACGGCCAGCGCCACCAGCACCGGATATTCGAACCGGGCAAGGCCGCGGCGCACCATGTAATCCTGCGCCATGACCAGCACGGCCGCCCCCGACAGCAGCACCGTCACCTTGACGAACCGCGAGAAGCCATCGTCGATGAACATGCCGTTGAACGCGGTATGCGTGCCGGGCCCGGTGATCCCGATCCAGAAGGCCAGCGCCGCGAACACCGCCGCCGTCACCCAGGTGAGCAGCGGCATGGTGCGGTCCTTGCCGGTGTAGACCCCGTACATCAGCGCGGCCATCGCATAGACCGCCAGCACGATCTCGGGAAGCAGAAGGCTCAGATCTTCGGAAATCATGTGTTCTCTGTCCTTACTGTGCGGGGGCGATCAATGCGCCGGGGTCGAAGGCCGCCTGGGCCGCGGTCACGTCGTTGACGAGGTCGGCGACGCTCGGTCCCACGAGGTCGGTGACCAGCGACGGGTAGAAACCGAAGAGCAGCGTCAGCGCAACGAGAGGGGCGAAGATCAGCTTCTCGCGGGCGTTCATGTCGGTGATCGTCTTCAGGCTTTCCTTGATCAGCTGCCCGAAGACCACCCGGCGGTAAAGCCACAGCGAATAGGCCGCGGCCAGGACCACGCTGGTGGTGGCGAACATCGCGACCCAGGTGTTCACCTGGAAGGCGCCGACGAGGATCAGGAATTCCCCCGCGAAGTTGGCGGTGCCCGGCAGGCCCACGTTCGCCATGACGAAGAACATGAAGACCAGCGCATAGCGCGGCATCCGGTTCACGAGGCCCCCGAAAGCGTCGATCTGGCGGGTGTGCATCCGGTCGTAGATCACGCCGACGCAGAGGAAGAGCGCACCCGACGAGAACCCGTGCGCCACCACCATCAGGATCCCGCCCTGGATCCCCTGCTGGGTGGCCGAGAAGATGCCCACCAGAACCACGGCCATGTGCGCGACCGAGGAATAGGCGATGACCTTTTTCACGTCCTCCTGCACCAGCGCGACGAGCGAGGTGTAGATGATCGCGATCACGGCCAGCGCCATGGCGATGGGTCCGACAATCGTCGTGGCTTCGGGGAACATCGGCAGGGTGAAGCGCAGGAAGCCGTAGTCCGCGATCTTCAGAAGGATCGCCGCCAGCACGATGGAACCGGCCGTCGGCGCCTCGACGTGGGCCGCGGGCAACCAGGTGTGCAGGGGCCACAGCGGCATCTTCACGGCGAAGGAGATGAAGAACGAGATCCACAGAAGCGTCTGCACCCCGCCCTTGATCGGGATCCCCCATATATGGATCGTCTGGTACGGGAAGCGGTGTGTCAGCAAGCCGCCTGCCCCGTTCGCGCCGCCCGCCATGTCGGTCGTGCCCGTCATGTGGTAGATCGCGATGATCGCGACCAGCATGAAGATCGAGCCGGCGAAGGTGTAGAGGAAGAACTTGAACGCGGCATAGACGCGATCCTGCCCGCCCCAGATACCGATGATCAGGAACATCGGGATCAGGCCGCCCTCGAAGAACAGGTAGAACAGCACGAGGTCGAGCGACATGAACGTGCCGAGCATCAGCGTTTCCAGGATCAGGAACGCCATCATGTATTCCTTGACCCGGTACTCGACGTTCCAGCAGGCCAGGATCACGAAGGGCATCATGAAGCTCGTCAGCATGACGAAGCTGATGGAGATGCCGTCGATCCCCATCTTGTAGTGGAAGCCGAGGATCCAGCGGTAGTTCTCGAGGAACTGGAACCCGGTGTTCGACGGGTCGAACCCGGCCAGCACGAAGAGCGAGATCAGGAAGCTCGCAGTGGTCGCAAGCAGCGCCACATACTTGGCGTTGCGCTGTGCCGCTGCGTCGTTGCCGCGCAGGAACACCGCGAGGACAAGCGCCGCCACCGCCGGGATGAAGGTGATGATGGAAAGCAGGTTGTCCATGTTACTGCGCCCCTCCGGTGAGCGTCATCCAGGTCACCAGGAGGGTAATGCCGATCACCATGGTGAATGCGTAGGTATAGACGAAGCCCGACTGCAGCCGCCCTGCGGCACGGGTCATCGCCGGGATGATCCGGGTCGCCAGCGCGTTGATCGAGCCGTCGATCACCACGCCGTCGCCCCAGCGCCAGAAGAACCGGCCGACCGCCAGCATCGGGCGCACGAAGATCGCGTCGTAAAGCTCGTCGAAGTACCACTTGTTCAGCAGGAACAGGTACAGCGGGCGCTGGCTTTCGGCCAGCTTGCCGGGCATCGACGGGCTGCGGATATACATCACCCAGGCCAGCAGGAAGCCAAGCGCCATCGCGATGAAGGGCGAGATCTTCACCCAGGCCGGTGCATGGTGCGCATGTTCGATCGCCTGGTTGTCCTCGCGCAGGTAGATCGCCCCGGCCCCCGGCTTGGTCGCCTCGGCCGCGCCAAGCGCGTTGGGGATCTGGTGTTCCTGCGACAGGATGTTCTGCGCACCGCCGTCGGCCACCTGTTCGGCATGGGTCGGCAGGTGGAAGAAGCTTTCCATGCTCTTCTCGTTGCCGAAGAAGCTGTTGTACCAGATCATCCCCGCAAAGGTCGCGCCGAGGGCGAGCACGCCCAGGGGGATCAGCATGACCATCGGGCTTTCATGCGCATGCTCATGCGCGTGCTTGTCGCCCTTCGGCGCGCCGAAGAAGGTCATGAAGATCAGGCGCCAGGAGTAGAACGAGGTGAAGGCCGCGGCGATCACCAGCATCCAGAAGGCATAGCCCGCGCCATTCGCGCCCCAGACACCCTCGATGATGGCATCCTTCGAGTCATAGCCGGCAAAGCCGATCGGAATGCCGAACAGATCGCCGGTGAACGGAATGCCGGTGCCCGTGATGGCCAGCGTGCCGATCACCATCATCCAGAAGGTGAAGGGGATCTTCTTCCTCAGCCCGCCATAGCTGCGCATGTCCTGCTCGTGGTGCATCGCGGTGATGACCGAGCCGGCGCAGAGGAACAGCAGCGCCTTGAAGAAGGCGTGCGTCATCAGGTGGAACATTGCAGCCGAGTAGACGCCAGCACCCGCCGCCGCGAACATGTAACCCAGCTGCGAACAGGTCGAATAGGCGATCACGCGCTTGATGTCGGTCTGCACCAGGCCCACGGTCGCGGCGAAGAAGGCGGTGGTCGCGCCGATCACCAGCACCAGCGCGGCCGCGCCGGGCGCGTATTCGTAAAGCGGCGACATCCGGCAGACGAGGAACACACCCGCGGTCACCATGGTCGCGGCGTGGATCAGCGCCGACACAGGCGTCGGGCCCTCCATCGCGTCCGGAAGCCAGGTGTGCAGGAAAAGCTGCGCCGACTTGCCCGCCGCCCCGATGAACAGCAGCACGCCGATCACGTCAGCCGCGTTCCAGGTGGTCCAGAGAAAGCCGATGTGCATCTGCGCCAGCTCGGCCGACTTCGGGAAGATGATGTCGAAGTTGATGCTGTCGGTCGCCACGAAGATCGCGAAGATCCCCAGGAGGAAGCCGAAGTCACCGACACGGTTTACGATGAAGGCCTTGATCGCCGCCGCGTTGGCCGAGGGTTTCTTGTAGTAGAACCCCACCAGCAGGTACGACACCAGGCCCACGCCCTCCCAGCCGAAGAACAGCTGCAGCAGGTTGTTGGCGGTCACCAGCGCCAGCATGGTGAAGGTGAAGAGCGAGATATAGGCGAAGAACCGGGCGCGGTAGTTCTCGCCCTTGCTCTCGTCGAAATTCTCGTCATGCGCCATGTAGCCGATCGAGTAGAGATGCACGAGGGCCGAGACCGTGGTCACCACGATCAGCATGATCGTCGTCAGCCGGTCGAGCCGCACGCCCCAGTTGGCCTGAAGGCTACCCGAGTCGATCCAGCGGAAGATCGTCACCACCTGCGTGTTCCCGTCGAACGAGAAGAACACGAACCACGCCGCGATCGCCGCGGCGAACAGGAGCGCGGTGGTCAGCCACTCTGCCCCTGTCTCGGTGATGAAGCGCCAGCCGAAGCCCGCGACGATGGCGCCGACGAGCGGCGCGAAGAGGATGAACTCGACCATGAAACCTTCAGCCCTTCATCATGTTGACGTCGTCGACCTCGATCGACCCGCGCGCCCGGAAGAAGCACACGAGGATGGCGAGGCCGATCGCCGCCTCGGCGGCGGCCACTGTCAGGACGAACATGGTGAAGACCTGCCCCGCCAGATCGCCCAGGAAGTGCGAGAAGGCGACGAAGTTGATGTTCACCGACAAGAGCATGAGTTCGATCGACATCAGGATGACGATCACGTTCTTCCGGTTCAGGAAGATTCCGAAGATGCCGATGACGAAGAGCGCCGCCCCGACCACCAGGTAATGAGTCAATCCGATCATGTCCGTCCCTCCGGGCCGTGCCCGTGTCTTTCCCTAACTGCCCGGCGGCGCCCGCCGGGGCCTTCGATTGCCGGGGGCTAGAGACCCTGCCCCGGCTTCACATCCTTCAGTTCCATCGCCTTGGCCGGATCGCGCCACATCTGCGCCAGCACGTTCTGGCGCTTGACGTCGCGGCGATGGCGCAGCGTGAGCAGGATCGCCCCGATCATTGCTACCAGCAGCACCAGCGCGGCCAGCATGAAGAGGAACACGTACCGGTCGTACAGCAGCAGCCCCAGCGCCTTGGTGTTCTGCACCTGCGCCAGATCCGGCGTCACCGCCTGTCGCAACGCCTCGGCCTGCGGCGCGCTGTGCCAGTTGCCGTAGAGCATCCCGAACTCGACCAGCAGCACGACGCCGATCAGGATCGCCAGCGGCATGTAGCGCACCATCTCGGCCCGAAGCTGGGAGAAGTCGACGTCCAGCATCATGACGACGAAGAGGAACAGCACCGCGACCGCGCCGACGTAGACGATGATCAGCAGCATCGCGACGAATTCCGCGCCGGCCATGACGAACAGCCCCGCCGCCGACAGGAAGGCCAGGATCAGCCACAGCACCGAATGCACCGGGTTGCGCGCAATCGTCACGAGAACGCCCGAGGCGACCGTGACGATGGCGAAGAGATAGAAGACGAAAGCCGCGACCGTCATTCGCTTTGCTCCTCCGTGTCGTCGTAGACGCTCTGGGCAATCTCCAGCGCGCGTGTCATGGCGGGCACCCCGCCGAACATGGACATCTGGGTGATCACCTCGGCGACCTCCCGTTTCGTGGCGCCGGCCTCGATCAGGTGGCGGATGGTAAGCCGCATCTGCGGCTCGGCCTGCGCGCCCATAACCGTGAGTGCGGCCAGTGTCACCAGCAGACGTGTCTTTGAATCGAGCCCGTCGCGGTTGAAGGTGCGGCCGAACCACATCTCCATCATGTCGGCGGGCACCGTCGGCATGTAGGCGTCGAAGGCCTTGAACTGCATGCTGTCCAGCGCCGGGTTGAAGGCACGGACCATCTCCTGCCCCTGCTCGACCATCTGCTGGAACATCTTGGTGAACGGTTCCGTCATGCCGCGCCCTCCGCTTCGATCCCCGCCTCTTCGAACACCTCGAGCGCCGCGTTCAGCGCGTTGATCATGGCGGGCATGCCGCCGTAGAGGTGCATCTGGAAGATCGCCTCGGTGATCTCGCGCGGCGCGGCGCCGGCGCGCAGGGCCGACCCGATGTTGACCTTGAGCTGCGGCCGGGTCTGCCCGCCGAGGGCGGCCAGCGCCCCCACGGTCACCAGAAGCCGCGTCTTCAGGTCCAGCCCCTCGCGGGAATAGACCGCGCCCATGCCATGGCCCACCACCGTCTCGGCGACGGCGCCGGGCAGCCAGCGGTCGTAGCGCGCGACCAGCGCGGCTTCCATCCCGGGGTTCAGCGTCTCGGCCAGGGACTGGCCGGACATCCGGTGGGGCGTATGCGGGCTCTGCTCGGTCATCTGTAGGGGGCGTCCAGCTCCAGGTTGCGGGCGATCTCGGCTTCCCAGCGCAGGCCGTTGTCGAGCAGCCGCGCCTTGTCGTAGAACAGCTCTTCGCGCGTTTCGGTCGAGAACTCGAAGTTCGGCCCCTCGACGATCGCGTCCACCGGGCAGGCCTCCTGGCAGAAGCCGCAGTAGATGCACTTGGTCATGTCGATGTCGTAGCGCGTCGTGCGGCGCGAGCCGTCGTCGCGGGGTTCGGCGTCGATGGTGATCGCCTGCGCCGGGCAGATCGCCTCGCACAGCTTGCAGGCGATGCAGCGCTCCTCGCCGTTGGGATAACGGCGCAGCGCGTGCTCGCCGCGGAAGCGCGGCGACAGCGGGCCCTTCTCATGCGGGTAGTTCAGCGTCGCCTTGGGCGCGAAGAAGTACTTGAAGCCCAGCCGGAACCCCTTGATGAAATCCACCAGGAAGAAGTACTTGACGGCGCGGTTCACATCTATCTTGGACATCTCCACCTCCGTTCACTCGCTCTTGCAGGTGGGCGCGCTGGCCATCACCTTGCGCACGTAGGTCTTTGCACGGTCCGACAGCGGGTTGACCCCCTGCAGCGTCGGCCAGCTGGCCGGCACCAGTTCGTTCTTCACCTGACAATAGACGCTCTGGAAGCCCTCGACGCAGGAGGTGTTGCCGCGGCCCTTGCACATGTCGGCATCGGCCAGCACGGCAAAGCCGAACAGGAACGGCTTGCGCCCGGCCTCGTGCCCGAAGCGGCGGATCACCGGCTGCACGATCTCGGCAAGGTCCTTCGGCTTGGCGCGCGCCGCGGCCTCGGTAAAGGCCATCTGCAGAAACACCATGCCCGCCGGCGTGTCGATCCCCTTGCCGGGGACGATGCGCCCCTCGAGGTTGAGCATCAGCGCCGCGTCATAGGCACAGCGGTAATCGCCGCGATTGAAGCAGTACTTCGCCTGGCTCCACGAGGCGCCCGGCTCGGCCGCGGCGGCAGGAACGGTGCCGAGGGCGAGGAGGCCCGTGACAATTGCGAAGAGGAGGGGAATTGCGCGTTTCATCATCAGGATCCCATCGCCCAGCGGGCCCAGAAGTGCCCGAGGATTTCGTATTTCGCGAGGAACGCCACCAGCACGACCCAGATCAGGCTGAGCGGCAGGAACACCTTCCAGCCGATCCGCATCAGCTGGTCGTAGCGGTAGCGCGGGGTGATCGCCTTCACCATCGCGAAGAGGAAGAAGAAGAAGATCATCTTCGCGACCATCCACAGCGCGCCGTCCGGCAGCCCGGGGATCGGGCTCAGCCACCCGCCGAAGAACAGCAGGCTGATCAGCGCGCACATCAGAAAGATCGCGATATATTCGCCCGCCATGAACAGCAGGTACGGCGTCGAGGAATATTCCACCATGAACCCGGCCACGAGCTCCGATTCCGCCTCGGGCAGGTCGAAGGGCGGGCGGTTGGTCTCGGCCAGTGCCGAGACGAAGAACAGCACCACCATCGGCAGGTGCGGCAGCCAGTACCAGTTCAGAAGGCCCAGGTGCCCCTTCTGCGCCGCCACGATGTCGGTGAAGTTCATCGAGCCGGTCGAGATGATGATGCCGATGATGATCAGGCCCAGCGACACCTCGTAGGAGATCATCTGCGCCGCCGACCGCAGCGAGCCGAGGAACGGGTATTTGGAGTTCGACGCCCAGCCACCCATGATCACGCCGTAGACCTCGAGCGACGAGATCGCCATGACGAACAGGATCGCCACGTTGATGTTCGCCAGCACCCAGCCCGGCGCGAAAGGAATGACGGCCCAGGCGGTCATCGCCAGCACGAAGCTGAGCATCGGAGCGAGGAAGAACACCGCCTTGTCGGCGCCCGCCGGCACGACGATTTCCTTCACGACGTACTTCAGCGCGTCGGCGAAGGTCTGGAACAGACCCCAGGGGCCCACCACGTTGGGGCCCCGGCGCATCTGGACCGCGGCCCAGATCTTGCGGTCGCCGTAGACCATGTAGACGAGGCTGACCATCACGAACGCAAGGACGAGGATCCCCTGCAGGATGATCAGGATCGCCGTCCCCAGCCCGGTTGAAAAGAACTCTGCCATGCGTGCCTCTATCCCTCGCGGCGGTCGTCAGACCGTCGGAATCCCCTTTTTGCCGCAATCGCGCACCGTCGCCTCGGCGTCGATCGTCTTGGTCCCCGGCGGAAGCTCCGCCGAGATCAGATAAACCGCATCGGCGCGCATCACGCCCCGCTTGTCGGTCACGTTGGTGCGGACCTGCCGTGCATAGCCCGCGCCGCGGATCAGCGCGTATTGCGCCGCGGCGCAGCGCGCGTAATCCAGCACGTCCGGCCCCGACCGCGCGCCCTTCATCGCGACGCGGAAGTCGACCATGTCATTGTCCATCAGGATCGTGTCGATCCCGAGGTAGGTCGGATGGAACTCCGCCACCTTCGCCTTCTCGGGTGCGACGGCGGTTCCGTCCGGTGTCTTCTGGGTCGCGGCGGCACAGCCCCCCAGCATCGCAAGCGATGCGGCGGCGAGCGTCAGCCTTGCCATGTCGCGACCCGTCATCATCCCGTCACTCCGCTGCCAGCGGCTGCGCCGCCCGTTCCGCGGCCATCCGCGCCAGTTCGCCCATCAGCTGCGACGCGCGCGCGATCGGGTTGGTCAGGTAGAAGTCGCGGTGCGCGTTGCGGAAATCGGCCTTGGCCGGCGCAGCGAACTCGACCGGGGTCCACGCGTTCTCGGGCACGGTGTCGAGCTTGGCGAGGTGCGGATGCGCCCCGATCATCGCCCGGCGCAGCTCGGCCAGCGAGTTCCACGGCTGCGTCGCGTCCAGCTCGGCCGATAGCGCCCGCAGGATGGCCCAGTTCTCTTTCGCCTCGCCAGGGGCGAACCCCGCGCGCAGCGCCAGCTGGGGCCGCCCCTCGGTGTTGACGAAGAGACCGTTCTCCTCGGTGTAGGCCGCCCCCGGCAGGATCACGTCGGCACGATGCGCGCCGCGGTCGCCGTGGCTGCCCTGGTAGATCACGAAGGCACCGGGCGCGATCTCCACCTCGTCGGCGCCAAGGTTGTAGACCACCTCGGCCCCTTCCAGCGCGGCGATTCCGCCATCGGTCGTGGCGCCCACATCCATGGCCCCGACCCGCCCCGCGGCCGTGTGCAGGACCAGAAGCTTCGAGTTGCTTGCCTCGACCAGCTTCATCACCTGGCCCAGCACGGCGGCGCCGTCGGCCTCGGTCAGGGCGCCCTGCCCGACGATGACCAGAGTGTTCTTGGCCTTCGTGTCCTCGGTCACTTCGGCCCCTGCCAGATCGACCAGCGCGGCGCGATCCGCACCCACGTGATCGTAATCATAGGTCAGGTCGGTCGCGGCGCCGATCAGGCCGACCTGCGCGCCGCGCAGCCAGGCCTTGCGGATCCGGGCGTTCAGCACCGGCGCCTCGTCGCGCGGGTTGGTGCCGATCAGCAGGATCATCTCCGCCGCGTCGATATCCTCGATCGCCGCGGTACCGACATAGCCCGACCGGTTGCCCGCGGGCAGCTTCGCCCCGTCGGTACGGCATTCGACGACACCGCCCAGCCCCTCGACCAACTGCTTGAGCGAATATGCCGCCTCGGTCGGCGCCAGATCACCAACCAGACCCACGACCTTCTTGCCCTTCATCGCCGTGGCGGCGGCAGACAAGGCCTCGGGCCAGGTGGCCGGGCGCAGCTTGCCGTTCTCACGGATGTAGGGCTTGTCCAGACGCTGGCGCCGCAATCCGTCCCAGATGAAGCGCGACTTGTCCGACAGCCATTCCTCGTTCACGCCGTCATGGTTGCGCGGCAGCACGCGCATCACTTCGCGGCCCTTGGTGTCGACCCGGATGTTCGACCCGAGCGCATCCATCACGTCGATCGTCTCGGTCTTGGTCAGCTCCCACGGGCGGGCGGTAAAGGCGTAGGGCTTCGACACCAGCGCGCCCACCGGGCACAGGTCGATGATGTTGCCCTGCAGGTTACTGTCGAGCGTCTGGTTCAGATAGCTCGTGATCTCGGAATCCTCGCCGCGGCCCGTCTGCCCCATCTGGGTGATGCCCGCGACCTCGGTCGTGAAGCGCACGCAGCGGGTGCAGGAGATGCAGCGGGTCATGTGCGTCTCGACCAGCGGGCCGAGGTTGAGCTCTTCCGCCGCGCGCTTGGGTTCGCGGTAGCGCGAAAAGTCCACGCCGTAAGCCATGGCCTGGTCTTGCAGATCGCACTCGCCGCCCTGATCGCAGATCGGACAGTCCAGCGGGTGGTTGATGAGCAGGAACTC
Organism: Acidimangrovimonas sediminis; assembly: GCF_002871005.1. Classification (GTDB taxonomy): domain Bacteria; phylum Pseudomonadota; class Alphaproteobacteria; order Rhodobacterales; family Rhodobacteraceae; genus Acidimangrovimonas; species Acidimangrovimonas sediminis. The sequence goes on along the minus strand of NZ_PHSN01000004.1, from coordinate 101,661 downwards.
CATCACCCCCTCGCGGGCCTTCTTGACCATGGGAGAGTTGGTCTTGATCTCCGGCGGCTCGCCGTTCTTGCCGGGGCGCATGTCGCGCACCTGCATGGCGCAGCTGGCAGCGGGCTTCGGCGGGCCGCCGACCACTTCCACCAGGCACATGCGGCAGTTGCCGGCGATCGACAGACGCTCGTGGTAGCAGAAGCGCGGGATTTCCACCCCCGCCTGCTCGCAGGCCTGGATCAGGGTCAGGGCCGGGTCGACCTCGACCTCCTTGCCGTCGATGATGATCGTTCTCAGGTCAGCCATTGCTACTTACTCCGCTGCCATCGCGCCCATACGGCCGGTGCGCTTGGCCTTGATCCGGTCCTCGATCTCCTCGCGGAAGTTCCGGATCAGGCCCTGGATCGGCCAGGCCGCCGCGTCGCCCAGGGCACAGATCGTGTGGCCCTCGACCTGCTTGGTCACGTCGAAGAGCATGTCGATCTCCTCGAGATCCGCCTCGCCCTTCACCAGCCGGTCCATGACCCGCATCATCCAGCCCGTGCCCTCGCGGCAGGGCGTGCACTGGCCGCAGCTTTCGTGCTTGAAGAAGGCCGACAACCGCCACACCGCCTTCAGCACGTCGGTCGACTGGTCCATGATGATCATGCAACCAGTGCCGAAGGACGACCGCGCCTCGCGCATCCAGTCGAAATCCATGATCCCGTCCTCGATCTGGTCCTTGCGCAGGACCGGACAAGAGGCACCGCCCGGAATGATGGCCTTGAGGTTGTCCCAGCCGCCGCGGATGCCGCCGCCGTGCCGCTCGATCAGCTCGCGCACCGGCAGGCCCATCGATTCCTCGAAGACGCAGGGGGTGTTCACGTGACCGGTCAACGCGAAAAGCTTGGTCCCCGAGTTGTTCGGCCGCCCGAAGGAGGCGAACCATTCCGGCCCGCGGCGCAGGATCGTCGGCGCGACCGAGATGGATTCGACGTTGTTCACCGTGGTCGGGCAGCCGTAGACGCCCGCGCCCGCCGGGAACGGCGGCTTCATCCGCGGCATGCCCTTCTTGCCCTCGAGGCTTTCCAAAAGCGCGGTTTCCTCGCCGCAGATATAGGCTCCCGCACCGTGGTGCAGCGTGATGTCGAAATCCCAGCCCGAGTTGCAGGCGTTCACGCCGATCAGGCCGGCATCATAGGCCTCGTCGATCGCCGCCTGCAGCGCCTCGCGCTCACGGATGTATTCGCCGCGGATGTAGATGAAGGCCTTGTGCGCCCCCATCGCGAACGATGCCACCAGCGCGCCCTCGACCAGCGCATGCGGGTCGTGGCGCATGATCTCGCGGTCCTTACAGGTGCCGGGCTCGGATTCGTCGGCGTTGATCACCAGATAGGCCGGGCGCCCGTCGGTCTCCTTCGGCATGAAGGACCACTTGAGGCCGGTCGGAAAGCCCGCGCCGCCACGGCCGCGCAGACCCGAGGCCTTCATCTCCTCGACGATCTTGTCGCGGCCCTTTTCCAGGATCGCCTTGGTGTTGTCCCAGTGGCCACGCCGCATGGCGCCCGCCAGCGAACGGTCGTTCATGCCGTAGAGGTTGGTGAAGATCCGGTCCTGATCGCTCAGCATGCCATCAATCCTTGTTCTCCTGCCGCGCCCGCCAGACGCGCCAGACCATTGCGAAGGCGAAGACGAAGGCGGCCAACGCCGCAAAATCCAGGAGGAAGGCGTAAGCCGGGTGCACCCCGACCTGACCGCCCGCCAGCGAGCCGCCGACCCAGACCAGCATGGTCACGGCGATCACGATCGCCGCGAGCCGCATCTGCGCGGCCTGCCGTTCCTCCGGGTCCCTCGTTCCTGTCATCGCCCAGTTCATTCCCAGTCAGTTTCCTTCGGCCGATCGCCGCCCCTGCGTCATCCCGGCCACTCAATCCTTGTACACGCCGCCCTTGTCGACGCGCTGCGAGAACTCCGTCTCGCCGCCGCCAGCCAGCGTCCTGGCCTGCGCCACCCAATCGTCCCGGGTGACCCGGCCGCGGAACCCTTCCAGGTTCTCGTCGACCCAAGCGATCTCTTCCGCGCTCCAGCCCGCGATCTGGTCGAGGTGGTAGACCCCCATCGCATTGAGCGCCTGCTCAAGCTTGGGCCCGACCCCCTTGATCCGCTTGAGGTCGTCGGCCTTGCCGCCCCGCGGTTCCGACAGAACGCCGGGCTTTCCCGGCTCCCCCGTCACTTCGTTCCCCACCGCCGCCTTCTCCGACTCGGGCGCGTCTTTACCCACCGGGGCCGCGTTTTGTTCGACGACGGTCGGCGCGACCTCGGGCTCCACCGGGGCCTCCGGCGTCGCGGGCTGCGCCGCCGCATTGGTCACCGGGTTGACCTGCGCGGGCACAGGCCGCGGCATGGACGGCTTGTCCGGCGCGGGACCCACCGCCTCATGTCCGCCGAGAAGGCTGCCCCTCTCGCCAACACCACAGGCCGCCCAGCGAAGAAACAGCCAGACGGCGAGGAACACGATCAGACCGCCGAGGAAGGCACCGAAGAGCGACCAGCCGAAGTCGCTGCGCAACAGGCCCGCGAACAACACGCCGGCCAGAAGGCCGATCACGACGGTGATCCCGCCGCATGTGTATATCCACGGTTTGTTGTTCATTCTCAATACCCTCGGCGGCAATCTTCACTCAATCGTAAACGTCACCCTTGTCGACGCGCTTGGAAAAATCCGTCTCGCCCCCGGACGCCAGAAGCTTCGCCTGCGCCACCCAGTCGTCGCGGCTGACACGGCCCTTGAACCCTTCGAGATTGCCGTCGACCCAGGCGATCTCATCCTCGGTCCAACCGGCGATCTGGTCGAAATGGAAGAACCCCATCTCGTGCAGCAGCTGCTCCAGCTTCGGGCCGACGCCCTTGATCCGCTTGAGGTCGTCCGCCTTGCCATCTTTCGGCGCGGAAAGCGTCGCGGGCTTGGTCCCCTCGGCGGCGGCTTCCGTAGACGAAGTATCCTTTGCCGCCCCGGTTTCCTTCGCGGCCCCGGAGGCCGAACCAGAGGCCGGCTTCTCGTCGGGCGCGCTCGCCGGCTTGCCCTTGGAGCTGACCTCGCTCGCGGCCTTGGGGTCGGGGCGTTCGGATTTCGGCGCCTCGGAGGCCGGGGTTTCCTCGGTCACGTCTGGCTTCGGCACCACCGGGTTGTCGGCCTTCGCCGTCCCCTTGCCCGCGGTGCCCTCGGCCCATTTGTCGGCCCGGTCCTGCCACGGCGTCGACAGCGGCACCTCGGTGCCGTCGATGCGCTTGAGCGTGTCACCGAGCGCGAGCGCCCGGGTGACCGATGCGTTATGCTCCATCCGGCCCTCGACATGCGCCGTCAGAACCACCGGCCCGCCCTTGGGTTCGGACGAAAAGCGCCCGTTCTGCGGCCCCGGCTTCGGCACCTCGCCCTGGGCCATGCGGCCAAGGATGTCGGAAAAGATCTCGGGCGTCAGGTCCTCGTAGTAATCCTTGCCGATCGCCGCCATCGGGGCGTTCGAGCAGGCGCCGAGGCATTCCACCTCTTCCCACGAGAACTTGCCGTCGGCCGACAATTCGAACGGGCGCGCGGCGATCTTTTCGCGGCAGACCGCGATCAGATCCTCGGCGCCGCAGATCATGCACGTCGTGGTGCCGCAAACCTGCACATGCGCGACCGACCCGACGGGCGCGAGCTGGAACATGAAGTAGAAGGTCGCGACCTCGAGCGCCCGGATATAGGCCATGTCCAGCATCTCGGCCACGGTCTCGATCGCGGGACGGGTCAGCCAGCCCACCTGTTCCTGCGCGCGCCACAGGAGCGGGATGATCGCGCTGGCCTGCCGCCCCTCGGGGTACTTGGTGATCTGTGCCTCGGCCCAGGCCTGGTTGGCGGGCGTGAAGGCAAAGCTCTCGGGCTGTTCGGGATGAAGGCGGCGCAGCATCAGGAGGGGGCTCCGGTCTGGACGATCGTGGCGGGCCGCAAAGCGGCGACCGCCGTGAAGTGTTTCGTGGTCGGATGGCCCGCACGCACGCCGGTCGGCGCGGCACGATGGGCCAAGCAGGCGAAGGCGGCAGGCGCCGCCGCGATCCCCGCGAAACTGCGATGGATCGGAAAGGTGCGGCCCGGACGGGCCATGGCGCGGGACGCGTGCGGCACGCGCAGAGCCCGGAGACCGCGTTGGAACGGCATGCACAGGCCGCCGGTGCAAAGCACCGCGGCCGCCGCCATTTCCAGTGCCACGATCCCGAGATCCGTCATCCCTGGCAGTCCTCCAGCACGTAGGTGTCGGCGCCCCGGGCCTTGGCCCTGCCCTCGCGCACCAGCACGTCGAGAACGGCCGCCGCCCGGGCGGTATCAAGCCCCGCGGATTTCAGCACCGAGGCCTGGTTCGCGGCATCCACCTTGCACCCCGCCTCTTTCATCGCGCGCGCCATCGCCGACACCTCTGCCGGGCGCGGACCGCCCTCGGCAAGGGCCGGGGCGGCAGCCACGACGACGGCCGCCGTGGCGGCGCCAAGGAGGGAAAGGCCCGTCGTCACCGGTCGACCTCGCCGAACACGATGTCGAGCGAGCCGATGATCGCCGAAACGTCGGCCAGCAGGTGGCCCGAGGCGACATGGTCCATCGCCTGCAGGTGCAGATACCCCGGCGCGCGGATCTTGGCGCGGTAGGGTTTGTTCGTCCCGTCCGACACGAGGTAGACCCCGAACTCGCCCTTCGGCGCCTCGACCGCGGCATAGACCTCGCCCGCCGGCACGTGGAAGCCTTCGGTATAGAGCTTGAAGTGATGGATCAGCGCCTCCATCGAGCGCTTCATCTCGCCGCGTTTCGGCGGGGTGATCTTGCCGCGCGCCAGGATGTCGCCCTGGCCCTCCGGCGCCCGCAGCTTCTCGATCGCCTGGAGGATGATGCTGGTCGATTGCCGCATCTCCTCCATCCGGCACAGGTAACGGTCGTAGCAATCGCCGTTCTTGCCCACCGGGATCTGGAAGTCGAACTCGTCGTAGCATTCGTAGGGCTGCGAACGGCGCAGGTCCCAGGCCAGGCCGGAACCGCGCACCATGACGCCCGAGAAGCCCCATTTCTGGATGTCGTCCTCGGTCACGATGGCGATGTCCACGTTGCGCTGCTTGAAGATCCGGTTCTCGGTCAGCAGCTCGTCGAGGTCATTGATGTGGCTGGGGAATTCCTTTGCCCAGGCCTCGATGTCGTCGAGCAGCGCAGGCGGCAGGTCCTGGTGGACGCCGCCGGGCCGGAAATAGGCCGAGTGCAGCCGCGCGCCGCAGGCCCGCTCGTAGAACACCATCAGCCGCTCACGCTCCTCGAAGCCCCAGAGCGGCGGGGTCAGCGCGCCCACGTCCATCGCCTGCGTGGTCAGGTTCAGAAGGTGGTTCAGCACCCGACCGATCTCGCAGAACAGCACGCGGATCAGCGAGGCCCGGCGCGGCACCTCGATGCCGGTCAGCTTCTCGATCGCCAGGCACCATGCATGTTCCTGGTTCATCGGCGCCACGTAGTCGAGGCGGTCGAAATACGGCAGGTTCTGCAGGTAGGTGCGGCTTTCCATCAGCTTCTCGGTGCCGCGGTGCAGCAGGCCGATATGCGGGTCGGCGCGTTCGACGATCTCGCCGTCCAGCTCCAGCACCATGCGAAGAACGCCGTGCGCGGCGGGGTGTTGCGGGCCGAAGTTGATGTTGAAGTTGCGGATCTTCTGTTCGCCCGTCTGGGCGTCGCCGAACTTGCCCGTGCGCGGAGTGCTGCCGTCCATCATTTCGCCCCCTCCTTCTCGTCGCCCGGAAGGATGTATTGCGCGCCCTCCCAAGGGCTCATGAAGTCGAACTGCCGGTATTCCTGCACCAGCTTGACCGGCTCGTAGACCACCCGCTTCTCGACCTCGTCGTAGCGGACCTCGACATAGCCGGTGGTCGGGAAATCCTTGCGAAGCGGGTGGCCGCGGAAGCCGTAGTCGGTCAGCAGGCGCCGCAGGTCCGGGTGTCCCGAGAACAGGATGCCGAACATGTCGAACACCTCGCGCTCGAACCAGCCGGCCGAGGGATGCACCCCGGTGATCGAAGGCACCATCTCGTCCTCGCGCACCGCAACCTTCACGCGGATACGGTGGTTCTGCCACATCGAGAGGAAGTGATAGACCACGTCGAACCGCGCCGGACGCTCCGGATGGTCGATCGCCGTCAGATCCACCAGCGTGGTGAAGCGGCACGAGGGATCCGTGCGCAGAAACTCGATGAAGGACGGGATCGCGGCCAGCGTCGCCTCGATCGTCAGCTCGCCGCGCGTGACGGTCGCATCAAGCACCGCCTCGGGGCGTTTGTGACGCAGATGGGCGGCAAGGTCGTTCAGGGCGCCCTCTTTCTGAGCCATGTCGGACATGGTGCCCTCCTAGCGGGTGATTGTGCCGGTGCGGCGGATCTTGCGCTGCAGCTGCAGCAGGCCGTAAAGCAGCGCCTCGGCGGTCGGCGGACAGCCCGGGACATAGATATCGACCGGCACGACGCGGTCGCAGCCGCGCACCACGGAATAGCTGTAGTGGTAATATCCCCCGCCATTCGCGCAGGATCCCATGGAGACGACATAGCGCGGCTCGGGCATCTGATCGTAGACCTTGCGCAGCGCCGGCGCCATCTTGTTGGTCAGCGTGCCCGCGACGATCATCAGGTCCGACTGCCGGGGCGAGGCCCGCGGCGCCATGCCGAAGCGTTCCACGTCATAGCGCGGCATCGACACCTGCATCATCTCGACCGCGCAGCACGCCAGGCCGAAGGTCATCCAGTGCAGCGACCCGATGCGGGCCCAGTTGATCACGTCCTCGGTCGAGGTCAGCAGGAACCCCTTGTCCTGCAACTCGCGGTTCAGGGCCTGGGTGGCGAACTCGGGGTCGCCGCCCGCGGTGTTCGGTCCGGTCATCACTCCCATTCGAGGGCCCCCTTCTTCCATTCATAGGCGAAGCCGATGGTCAGCACGCCGAGGAAAATCATCATTGCCCAGAAGCCCAGCATGCTGATGGACCCGAAGGCCACCGCCCAGGGAAACAGGAACGCCACCTCGAGATCGAAGATGATGAACAGGATCGAGACGAGGTAGAAACGGACGTCGAACTTCATCCTGGCGTCGTCGAAGGCGTTGAAGCCGCATTCGTAGGCCGAGACCTTCTCGGGGTCGGGGTTGCGCACAGCAACCACCACCGCCGCGAGGATCAGGATCAGCCCCAATGCCACTGCCATCGCCAGAAAGATGAGGATCGGGAGATAGTCACGGAGCAGATGGTCCACGAGGCGCCTCCTTGTTTTTCCGGCGGGCACTCGGATCAGGCGCTCGCCGCTTCGTTCGGGCTGCGCCTCATTTACTCCGCCACCCCAGCCGGGTCAACCGAAGGTGACCACAGGAGGCCCCTTGCGGACAAGGGTTTTCAAGAGGTTGCAAAAAATCAAATTCCTGAATTCCGGTCACGAATGCTGCGCCGCGGCTAAAACCTTGCGCGACTCAGTGACGCTGCGACTCTGCGACGGCAAGAGAACATGTTCGCGGGCGGCGGCATGTCGCCGGCGCGCCGGCCCTGGGCACGGGGTGCGGATCGCGGCCCGGCCACGCGGCACCACAAGACGTGGCGCGGGGCGGGAAAGCCACGGCCCAGGCTCCATATCCGCCCCGGGCGCATGTGGGGCCGCCAGGTTACCGCGCCCAGCCGGGCTTGTCGCGGGCGAAGAAGGCGGCGATCCCCTCCTCCGCCTCGGCGCTTTCCCAGCGCGCGACCAGCGCCGCGATCGACGCCTCGATCTCCGCGCGCCCGATCGGCGGGCCAAGCCGCCGCGCCAGCGCCTTGGCCTCGGCCACCGCGCCGGGCGCGCAGGAGAGATAGGGCACCACCTCGGCCTCGATCGCGGCATCCAGACCCTCCGGCGGTAAGGCCTGCGCAAGCAGCCCCAGCGTCACCGCCTCCTCGGCGCCGAAAAGCCGCGCCGACATGAAGACGCGCCGCGCCATCGCCTCGCCCATACGCGCGATCACGTAGGGCCCGATGGTGGCCGGGATCAGGCCCAGCCGGGTTTCCGTCAGCCCGAACTTTGCACCCGTCGCCCCGATCGCCACGTCGCAGACCGACATCATGCCGATGCCGCCGCCGAAGGCCTGACCCTGCACCCGCCCGATCAACGGTTTCGGCATCTCGTTGAGGGCGTTGAGCATCCAGGCCAGCCGGCCCGCCTCCTCGGCGCGGGTCGCGGGATCGGCCGCCATCTGCGCCTTCATCCAGCCCAGGTCGCCCCCGGCACAGAAGCTTGGCCCCGCCCCCGTCAGCACGACCACCCGCACCGCCGGATCGCGGCCAAGTGCGCCCGCCGCATCGGTCAGCTCGGCCATCATCGGGGCGGAAAGCGCGTTGTGCTTCTCGCCCCGGTCCAGCGTCAAAGTGGCGACGCCGCGCGCATCCGTCTCGATCCGGATCGTCTCGTACATGTCCATCCTCCCGTCCGTCTTGGCCCGCGCCAAATTTCTTCGAAGAAATTTGCTAGGATTTTCGAAAATCCTTGCCGTGCCCCGTTCATCTCGGCCCGCTCATCCCGTCTCGTTCACCCGGCCCGCATCCCGCGCGCCATCTCCGCCGCCCGGGCGATCACGCCCAGGTCCAGCCCGGTCTCGTAGCCAAGCGCGGCCAGACGTTCCGCCACCGCCTCGGTCGCCACGTTGCCCTCGGCCCCGGGCGCGTAGGGGCAGCCGCCGAGACCGCCAACCGCCGCATCGAACACCCGCACCCCCAGCACCAGTGAGGCCTCGATATTCGCCAGCGCCCGTTTCGCCGTGTCATGGTAATGCCCCGCAAGGCGCGCGGCCGGCACCTCCTGCAAGACCGCCCCGAGCATTGCCGTCACCGTCTCGGGCCGGCCCTGCCCGATCGTGTCGCCCAGGCTGATCTCATAGCACCCCATGTCGCGCAGCGCCGCCGCCACGCGCGCCACGGCCTCGGGCGGCGTCGGCCCGTCGAACGGGCAATCGGTCACGCAGGAGATGTAGCCCCGCACCGGAACACCGTCGGCCTTTGCCGCCTCGGCCACCGGGGCGAACCGCTCAAGACTCTCGGCAATCGAGCAGTTGAGGTTCGCGCGCGAGAACCCTTCCGAGGCCGAGCCGAAGATAGCCACCTCGTCCGCCCCCGCCGCCCGCGCATCGCGATACCCCCGCAGGTTCGGCGTGAGCGCGGCGTAAGATACCCCCCTCGCCCGCCGGATCCCCGCAAGCACCGCGGCGCTGTCGGCCATCTGCGGCACCCATTTCGGGCTCACGAAGCTTGCCACCTCGATCCGCCGGAAGCCCGCGCCCGACAGCAGATCGACGAGTGCGATCTTCTCGGCCGTCGGGATCTGCCGGGTCTCGTTCTGCAACCCGTCACGCGGGCCCACCTCGAAGATCTCGACATGCTCCTTCACATCATTGGCCATGGCATCAGTCGCATCATCAATCATCGGGCACCTCGTAGAAGTCCTGCGTGTAGATCTCGGCCATGCCGTCGCGCAGGGCCGCCCGCCGGAACGCCGGTCGCGCCTCGAGCCGGGCAAGCCAGCGCGCGACCCGGGGCAGCGCATCGAACCGCACGAAGCGCCGCGCGATCCAGGCACCGTAGCCGATCGCCACATCGACCGCCGAGAAGCCCGAGGCCAGCACGTACTCCCGCCCCTCAAGCACATCCTCGACCGCGCCCAGCACCTTCTCCAGCCGCTTCGCCTCCAGCCGCATCACGGTGGGGCTGCGCATCCAGTCCTCGCGCAGCACGATATGCTGCTGCGTCAGCGCGGCCAGGTGCTGGCCGAGGGTCTCGGCGAAGTGCAGCCATTCAAGCCATTCCGGCCGCTCCTCCTCTCCCGGCTGGCGACCGAAGGGTCCGAAGGTTTCGCACAGGTATTCAAGGATCGCGCCGCTCTCGAACAGGGTGAGCCCGTCGATTTCCAGCGCCGGAACCCGCCCTGCGGGCGAGAGCGCAAGGTATTCGGGCGCCCGCAGCGACTTGTCGAAGAAGCTGTGGGGCACGATTTCGAACGCCAGCCCCATCTCCTCCATCAGCCACAGGACGCGGAATGACCGCGCCTGGGGCACATGGTGAAGCCGGATCACGCCTCCTCCTCCAGCCGCACCAGCGCGGCGCCCGCCTCGACCTGCGCGCCGGCGGCGGCCAGCACCTCGGCCACCACCCCGTCGCGCGCGGCGGTGAGCGTGTGCTCCATCTTCATCGCCTCCAGCACGCAGAGCCGGTCACCCGCGCTCACCGACTGCCCGGCCGCGACGAAGACCGATTTCACCAGCCCCGGCATCGGCGAAAGCGTGACATCGCCGCCCGCCCCGGCCTCGGCGCCCCGCTCCAGCGGATCGACCGGAGCGAAGGCCCAGGCATTGCCCGCGCCGAAGACATGGATCTGACCGCCGGCCGAGACCAGCGCCGGCGCCTTGGCCCCGTCCAGCCACCAGCCGTCGCCGCGCCGCTCGGCGGCCACACGCTGCCCCGCGACCTCGATCATGGCGCCATCGGCGCCGGTGACCGAAAGCAGAGCCCCGACCTCGGCCCCTTCCTGCCGCAGTAGGATGCGACGGGTCAAAGGCGCCCAGAGCGTGACCCCGGCAAGGCGCGCGCCGCCTTCCCACAGCCCCGCCGCGGCAAGTACAGCCGCCGAGATCTCCTGCACCGAGGCCTCGGGCACGGCGGTCAGCGCGTCCAGGTCGCGCTCGATCAGGCCGGTATCCACATCCCCCCGGGCAAAGCCCGCATGCCGGGTGAGCGCACCCAGAAAGGCAAGGTTGGTGACCGACCCGGTGACCCGCGTCTCCCCCAGCGCCCGTGTCATCTGTTGCAGCGCGGCGGCGCGGGTCGGGCCATGGGTGACGATCTTGGCGATCATCGGGTCATACCAGGGGCTGATCGTGTCCCCCGCCCGCACGCCGGTGTCGGCCCGGCAGCCCGGCGCGAATTCCAGATGGGTGAGCGTGCCGGTCGCGGGCAGGAACCCCGCCGGCACGTCCTCGGCGTATAGCCGGGCCTCGAAGGCATGCCCCCGGATCGACAGATCCTCCTGCCGGGCGGGCAAGGCCTCGCCGCTGGCCACGCGCAGTTGCCATTCGACCAGATCGACGCCGGTGATCGCCTCGGTCACCGGATGCTCGACCTGCAGGCGGGTGTTCATCTCCATGAACCAGAACCGGTCGGCCCGCAGGCCCTCCGAGGCGTCGACGATGAACTCGATCGTGCCGGCGCCGGAATAACCGATCGCCTGCGCCGCACGGACCGCCGCCGCGCCCATGGCGACGCGCATCTCGTCGGTCATGCCCGGCGCGGGCGCCTCCTCGATCACCTTCTGATGGCGGCGCTGGAGCGAGCAGTCGCGCTCGAACAGATGCACCGCGTCGGTGCCGTCGCCGAAGACCTGCACCTCGATGTGGCGGGGCTTCTCGACGAATTTCTCGATCAGGACGGCCGGGTTGCCGAAGGCGGTCCTCGCCTCGCCCTGCGCGCTTTCGAGGGCGGCCGCGAACTCCTTCGGCGCGAAGACCTTGCGCATCCCCTTGCCACCGCCGCCCGCCACCGCCTTGATCAGGACGGGATAGCCCACCTTCGAGGCCTCGGCGGCCAGATCCTCCGGGTCCTGTCCGGCCCCGTGGTAGCCCGGCACGACGGGCACGCCCGCCTCCTCCATCAGCGCCTTGGCCGCGTCCTTGAGGCCCATCGCCCGGATCGCTTTCGCCGACGGCCCGATGAAGATGAGCCCGGCGGCCTCCACCGCCTCGACGAAATCGGGGTTCTCGGACAGGAAGCCATAGCCCGGATGGATCCCCTGCGCGCCGGTGGCCCGCGCCGCGGCGATGATCGCGTCCCCCCTGAGGTAGCTGTCCGCCGGCGCCGGACCGCCGATGTTCACGGCTTCGTCGGCCATGGCGACATGACGCGCGTCGCGGTCGGCGTCGGAATAGACGGCGACGGTCGCCACGCCGAGGCGGCGGGCGCTGTCGATTACCCGGCAGGCGATCTCGCCGCGATTGGCGATCAGGATCTTTCGGAACATCACCTGTCTCCTGTGTCTGGCCTCCGGACCGGGGGCTGCCGGCCCCCGGACCCCCCGGGGATATTTGAGAGCAGAAAGGAAGCACGACCGCGTTCACACTTTCTGCTCTTAAATATCCCCGCCGGAGGCGAAAAACTTTACATCCGGAACACGCCGAAGCGGGTCGGTTCGATCGGGGCGCAGAGGCTGGCGGAAAGCGACAGCGCCAGCACCTGCCGCGTCTTGCGCGGGTCGACGATGCCGTCGTCCCAGAGCCGGGCCGAGGCGTAGAGCGGGTGCGACTGGCGCTGGAACATCTCGATCGTGGGCTGCTTGAAGGCGGCCTCCTCCTCGGCCGACCAGGTGCCGCCCTTGCGTTCGATCCCGTCGCGGCGGACGGTGGCCAGCACCCCGGCGGCCTGTTCGCCACCCATCACGGAGATCCGCGAATTGGGCCAGGTCCAGAGGAAGCGGGGCGAATAGGCGCGGCCCGCCATGCCGTAATTGCCCGCGCCGAAGGAGCCGCCGACCAGCATCGTGATCTTGGGCACATTCGTCGTGGCCACCGCCGTCACCATCTTGGCGCCGTGGCGGGCGATCCCCTCGTTCTCGTATTTCCGGCCCACCATGAAGCCGGTGATGTTCTGCAGGAAGACCAGTGGTACATTGCGCTGCGAGCAGAGTTCGACGAAATGCGCGCCCTTCACGGCGCTTTCCGAGAACAGCACGCCGTTGTTCGCGACGATCCCCACCGGGCAGCCCATGACGTGGGCGAAGCCCGTCACCAGCGTCTCGCCGAAGCGCGGCTTGAACTCGTCGAAGCGGGAGCCGTCGACCACCCGGGCGATCACCTCGCGGATGTCGTAGGGGGTGGTCAGTGCCGATGGCACGACGCCGAGGATCTCGTCGGGGTCGTAGGCCGGCTCTTCCGGGCTTTGCCACACCACCGTCTCGGGTTTGCGGCGGTTCAGGGAGGCGACCGCGCGGCGCGCGAGCGCCAGCGCGTGGGCGTCATCCTCGGCGAGATAATCCGCGACGCCCGAAAGCCGTGTGTGGACGTCGCCGCCGCCGAGATCCTCGGCGCTGACGACCTCGCCCGTCGCGGCCTTCACCAGCGGCGGCCCGGCGAGGAAGATCGTGCCCTGATCGCGCACGATGATGGTGACGTCGGACATGGCGGGCACATAGGCGCCGCCCGCGGTACACGACCCCATCACCACGGCGATCTGCGCGATGCCCTTCGCGCTCATCCGGGCCTGGTTGTAGAAGATGCGGCCGAAATGGTCGCGGTCGGGAAACACCTCGTCCTGGTTCGGCAGGTTGGCGCCGCCCGAATCCACGAGATAGATGCAGGGCAGATGGCATTCCTCGGCGATCTCCTGCGCGCGGAGGTGCTTTTTCACGCTCATCGGGTAATAGGTGCCGCCCTTCACCGTGGCATCGTTGGCCAGCACCATCACCTCTTGCCCCTGCACCCGGCCCACCCCGGCGATCACCCCCGCGCAGGGGGCCGCGCCGTCATAGAGACCATGGGCGGCGGTGGCGCCGATCTCGAGGAACGGCGATCCCGGATCGAGAAGGTCGGCGACCCGTTCCCGCGGGGGGAGCTTGCCGCGGCCCACGTGACGTTCCAGCGCGGCAGCCCCTCCCCCGGCGGCGGCCATCGCGGCGGCCTCGGCCACATCGGCGAGCATCGCCTCATGCGCGGCCACGTTGGCGCGGAAATCTTCCGAGGATGGCAGGGCGGCTGAGGTCAGGCGCATGAGCGGGCCTCCGTATCCGGGATGTGGGGCCTGCGACAGCCGGTCGCGGCACGACGTTGCAAAACTTGATTTGCGTCAAGGTCTTGTTGCGCGCGGAGGCAGAGGGTCTGCGGCATCAGACTTACGAGGAACAGAAGATGAAACCCGTGACCACCGCCCTCTCCGCCCTCGCCCTCGCGGCGTTTGCCCTGCCCCTTGCCGCGCCGGTGCAGGCGCAGCCCCAGGGGGCGATCACCTTTGGCCTGGGCCTCGGCGACGTGGCGCCGAAGTCGGACAACGGCACGCTCCTGGGGGCGCCGGTGACGGTCGACAACAACATCCAGCCGACCTTCACCCTTGAATATTTCGTCCGCAACAACCTGGGGATCGAACTTCTGGCCGCGACGCCGTTCAAGCACAACGTCAACCTCGCGGGCACCAAGATCGGCACGGTCAAGCATCTGCCGCCGACCCTGACGCTGAACTACTACTTCGACACTGGAAGCAAGTTCACGCCCTTCCTCGGCGCGGGCGTCAACTACACCTTCATCTACAGCGAGAAGACCCCGGTCGCCGGGCTGAACATCAAGAATACCATGGGCATCGCCCTGCACGCCGGCGTCGATTACGCGATCGACGACCGCAACGCGATCCGCGCCGACCTGCGCTATATCCGCATCAAGCCGGATGTCGAGGTGAACGGCACCAAGATCGGCTCGCTCGACCTGTCGCCGATGGTCTACGGGATTTCCTGGGTCCACCGCTTCTGAGCGGCCCTGCGGCGGACAGGAAACGGGGGGGCGGGCCTGTCCTGCCCCCCTTGCCATTTCGGCCGGGGCCGGTGCCGGGGCCGGGGCCAAGGTCGGAGACATGATCCCCGGGATCCATGCCGTTGCGTGCCGCACCCCGCCGCGGCTGCCCCCGTCTGCGCCCTGCCCGGATCTCACCGCGTCTCTCCCATGTCGCGCAGCTCGATCGCGCGCGCGGCGGTCATCACCATCATGCAATTCGCCGCCGCGATGCCGCGCATGGAGCCGTTGCCCCAACGGGCATAGTCGAGTGCGCATTGCGCATCGCGAAACCCGATCCAGGCGCGCTGGGTCTTGACCAGAGCCTCGGGCAAACCATTGCCCTGCTTGCGAAAGCCCGCGCGCAGCTTCTTGTAGCCACGGTTCAGGAGGGTATCCCAGACGGCGGTTTCCTTGCCGATGCAGGTGACGATGCCGACCGTGGTATCCCCGCCCGGCAGTGTCTGGCAGGCGTTCGAGGCGGCGCCCAGGCATTTCGGTGCGGTCTCTCCCGGCAGGGCCGAGGCGTAGCATGCCTCGACCGTTCGCGGCGCGACGCTGAGGCCGTCGGCAAGCGCGGGGCCCGGCAGGAGGGCAAGGATCAGAAGAAGTCGCCTCACGCCGTGGCCCCCATCAGCTCCCGCCCGATCAGCATGCGGCGGATCTCGGACGTGCCCGCCCCGATCTCCATCAGCTTGGCGTCGCGCATCAGCCGGCTGACGGTGGAATCGTTCAGGAACCCCGCTCCGCCCATCGCCTGCACCGCCTGGTGCGCCTGCACCATCGCCTGCTCGGACGCATAAAGGACACAGCCCGCCGCATCCTGCCGTGTGACCTCGCCCCGGTCGCAGGCCCTCGCCGTCTCGTAGACATAGGCCCGCGCGGTGTTCATCGCGACGTACATGTCCGCGATCTTGCCCTGCATCAGCTGGAAATCCCCGATCTTCTGGCCGAACTGGCGGCGCTCATGCAGGTAGGGCATCACCTCGTCGAGGCAGGCCGCCATGATCCCCGTGCCGATCCCCGAGAGCACCACCCGTTCGTAATCGAGCCCCGACATCAGGACGCGCACCCCGCGCCCCTCCTCGCCCAGCACGTTCTCGAACGGCACCTCGCAATCGTCGAAGATCAGTTCCGCCGTGTTAGACCCCCGCATCCCCATCTTGTCGAAATGCGGCGAGGTGGAAAAACCCTTCATCGTCTTCTCGACGAGGAAGGCCGTGATGCCCTTCGACCCGGCCTCGGGGTCGGTCTTGGCATAGACGACAAGGGTGTCGGCATCCGGGCCGTTGGTGATCCAGTACTTGGTGCCGTTCAGGACGTACCGGTCGTTCCTCTTCTCGGCGCGGAGCTTCATCCCCACCACGTCGGACCCGGCGCCGGCCTCGGACATCGCCAGCGCGCCGACATGTTCGCCCGAGATCAGGCCCGGCAGATACTTGCGTTTCTGCGCCTCGGTCCCGTTGAGCTTGATCTGATTGACGCAGAGGTTCGAATGCGCCCCGTAGGACAACGAGACGCTGGCCGAGGCGCGCGCAATCTCTTCCGTCGCGATGACATGGGCGAGGTAGCCCATCCCCGCGCCGCCGAATTCCTCGGGCACGGTGATGCCCAGAAGGCCAAGCTCGCCCATCTCCTGCCAGAGTTCGGCCGGAAAGACGTTGTCGCGGTCGACCGTGGCCGCCATCGGCTTGACGCGCTCCTGCGCCCAGCGGTGGACCATCTCGCGCAGGGCGTCGATGTCCTCGCCCAGATCGAAACGCATGGACGCGGTGAACATGGCGGCCTCCTCCCGCTTTATTGAACACTTGTTCATTTCGTAGCGGGGTGTACGAGTCGGGTCAAGCGGGTCGCATCCGGCAGGCCGGGTTTGCGTATTTGGGGAACAATGAAAGGGAGTGCCTGCGCACGGCACGCGGTGGCGTTTCCCGCCGCGCGCAGGGGGCGTTTCGACCGAGCCCGCCCTGCCCGGGTCAGCCGGACTGGAAGACCGTGGAGACCTCGGCCCGCACGATCCGGGCGATCAGGGCGCAATCGCCAAGGCTGAAGGTCAGCGGCAACCGCATGTCCATCAGCCCCGCCAGCACCGCATCCGTTCCAGGCAGGCGCTCCGGCGCGGCGTAATGCCAGCTGTCGTAGCGCGAGGTGAAGGCCACGGGCTCGGGCGCGCCGAACCATTTCAGCTCCACCCCCCGGGCGGCGGCGCGGCGGATCACCTCGCCGATCCGATCGGCCTCCCAGCCGTCGAGCCGGAACTGGAACGAGGAGCCCACGAACGCCTCGGCCTCGGGCCGCTCGATCAGCGCAAGGCCCGGGGTGCCGCGCAAGCCGTACTCGACCGCCCGGTAGCGCGCGGTCCAGTCCGCGCATTGATCCGCCAGCCGCGCCAGCTGCGGGCGCAGGATCGCCGCACGCAGGTTGTCCATCCGGCCCGAGACATTGGGGGTCCGGTAGCGCAGATCGGCAAAGGCCTCGGGCGGCGGCGCCGCGCGGTGGCGCCCATAGAGCATGTAGCTGCCCGACAGCAGGATCGCGCGCGCCATCAGCCCGGGATCGTCGGAGGTCAGGAACCCGCCCTCTCCCGAGTTCAGGTGCTTGTAGGTCTGGGTCGAATAGCACGCGATCACCCCGTGCCGCCCCGACGGTATGCCGCGCCAGCGCGCGCCCATCGTATGCGCGCAATCCTCGACGATCTTCAGCCCGAGATCCGCACAGAGCGCGACCAGCCGGTCCATGTCGCAGACATGTCCCCGCATGTGGCTGAGCATCAGGACCCGCGCCCCGGTCTCGCGCGCCCGCTGGGCGAGGTGATCCATGTCGATCGTCAGGTCGGGCAGCGTCTCGACGAAGACCGGCCGCGCGCCGAGCGCGGCGATCGCCCCCGGCACCGGGGCAAGCGTGAAGGCATTGGTCAGCACCGCCTCGCCCGCGCTGACCCCGAGCGCGCGCAGGGCACACCCCAGCGCATATCCACCCGACGCCACGGCCAGCGCATAGCGCGCCCCGGTGACGGCGGCGAATTCCTCCTCCAGCGCGGCGACCTCGCCCACCTCGCCCGGCACCGTGTTGTAGCGATGCAGGCGGCCGTGGCGCATCACCGCGACGGCAGCCTCGATCGCAGCCTCGGGGATCGGCTCCTGCTGGGTGAAGCTGCCGGTGAAGACCTCGGGCATCCCGGCGGGCGCGGTGTCGGTGGCGGTCTCGGTGGCAGTGTCAGGCACGGGCCCGGGGGTCGCTTCGGGAAGGTCCATCTCAGCCCTCCGCCAGCAGGCGCTCGGCCAGGTCGGGCAGGCCGTCGAAATGGTCGAGCAGCGCATCGGGCGCGAAGCGGTCCACCCCGCGCCCCTCGGGCCCGAAGGTCACGAGGGCGATCGGCACCCCGACCGCCCGGGCCGTCTTGTAATCGGTCTCCGTGTCGCCGACGAGGAAGGACCGCCCAAGTTCGCCCCCCGCGCGCTCCACCGCGGCATGGTAGGGCGCGGGGTCGGGCTTGCGCGTGCTCAGCGTATCCGCCCCCACGAGCGAGGCGAAGAGCCCCCGCACCCCGAGCCGCGACAGCAGATCCTCGGCCAGCGCGGCGGGTTTGTTGGTGCAGATCGCGGTGGCATAGCCCATGGAATGCAGCGTCTCCACCGCGCGCTCGGCCCCGGGGTAAAGCCGGGTGTGCCGGTCGATATCGGCGGCGTAGGCCTCCAGAAGACGGGGATATTGCGCGTCGACCTCGGCCTCGGTCCAGTCGTCGCCGATCCGCGAGAACCCCAGCCTTAGCATCGCCCTCCCGCCATGGAAGGCGGTCAGCGCATCCGCCACCGGATCCAGCCGGTCGCCCGCGCCGAGGTCGCGGAAACAGGCGTTCGCCGCGGCGATCAGGTCGGCCGACGTATCGGCCAGCGTGCCGTCGAGATCCAGAACCACCAGACGCATGACACCCCCTGAAACATCCCGTAAGCTTCTTTGAAGCCGCGTCCCTTGCGGCCCCGTGGCCTTTGGGTAGAACGGGCGGAACCGGAAGGAAAGGCCAGACATGCCCGTCACCCTCATCATCCTCGCCGCAGGCCAGGGAACCCGCATGAATTCCGACCTGCCCAAGGTCCTGCACCGCATCGGCGGCGCGCCGTTGCTGGCCCATGCGTTGGCCGCCGGGAGCGCCCTCGGGCCCGAGAAGGTGGTCGTCGTGACCGGCCATGGCGGCGCCGAGGTGGCCGCCGCGGCGCGCGAGGCCGACCCCGAGGTCCGCGTGGTCGCGCAGGCCGAACAGCTGGGCACGGCCCACGCGGTGGCGCAGGCGCTGCCCGAACTTCAGGGCATGACCGGCGATGCGCTGGTGCTTTATGGCGATACGCCGTTGATCCGGCCCGAAACCCTCGAGGCGCTCCGCGAGGCGCGGGCCCGGCATGCGGTCGTCGTGCTGGGCTTCGAGGCGGCCGATCCGGGCCGCTACGGTCGGCTGGTGACCGCCGGGGACCGGCTGGAGCGGATCGTCGAATTCAAGGACGCGACAGATGAAGAGCGCGACATAACGCTTTGCAACAGCGGCGTTCTTTGCGCCGACGCCGGGCTTCTGGCAGAACTTGTCGCGGCCGTGGGCAACGACAATGCCGCGGGGGAATACTACCTGACCGACGTGATCGGGCTGGCGGTGCAGCGCGGCCTGTCGGCCGGCGTCGTGACCTGCGCGGAGGCCGAGACCATGGGCGTCAACACCCGGTCCGAGCTTGCCGCCGCCGAGGCCGCTTTCCAGGCCCGGGCCCGGGACGAGGCGCTGGAGAACGGCGTGACGCTGACCGCGCCCGAGACGGTGTTCTTCGCCCTCGACACGATCGTCGGGCGCGATGCGGTGATCGGGCCGAACGTCGTCTTCGGCCCCGGCGTCACCATCGAGTCGGGCGCCGAGATCCGCCCCTTCACCCATCTCGAGGGCTGCCACGTCAGCCGCGGCGCGACCGTCGGCCCCTTCGCCCGGTTGCGCACCGGGGCGGAACTGGCCGAAGACGTGCATGTCGGCAACTTCGTCGAGATCAAGAACGCGATCCTCGACGAAGGCGTGAAGGTGGGCCACCTGACCTACCTCGGCGATGCCGAGATCGGCGAGCGCACCAATATCGGTGCGGGAACGATTACATGCAATTACGACGGGGTCTTCAAGCATCGCACGAAGATCGGCGCGCGGGTGTTCATCGGCTCCGACACCATGCTGGTGGCGCCGGTGCGGATCGGCGACGACGCGATGACGGCGACCGGATCGGTGGTGACGGCCGACGTGCCCGAGGGCGCGATGGTGGTTGCCCGCGCACGCCAGGAGGTGAAGCCGGGCTTTGCCACCAGGTTCTTCGAACGCCTTCGGGCACAGAAAGCCGCGAAAGGGGGAAAATAACATGTGCGGGATCGTCGGCGTTCTGGGCCAGCACGAAGTTGGGCCCATCCTTGTCGAGGCGCTGAAGCGGCTGGAATATCGAGGCTATGACAGTGCCGGGATCGCCACCGTGAACGGCGGCCGGCTGGACCGGCGCCGCGCCATCGGCAAGCTTGCCAACCTGTCCGACCTGCTGGTGCACGAGCCGCTCGCCGGGAAGGCCGGGATCGGCCACACCCGCTGGGCCACCCACGGCGCGCCCACGGTCGCCAATGCCCACCCCCACCGGGCCGGCAAGGTGGCCGTCGTTCATAACGGAATCATAGAGAATTTCAGGGAGTTGCGGCAAGAGCTTGAAGCTGTCGGCCTGATCCCGGAGACCGAGACCGACACCGAGACGATCGTGCTTCTGACCCGCCACTACATGGATCAGGGCCAGGATCCGCGGACCGCCGCGGCCAGCACTCTGGGGCGCCTCAAGGGGGCTTTCGCGCTGTGCTTCCTGTTCGAGGGCGAGGACGACCTTATGATCGCCGCGCGCCGCGGCAGCCCGCTGGCGATCGGCCATGGCGACGGCGAGATGTACGTCGGTTCGGACGCGATCGCGCTGGCGCCGCTGACCGACCGGATCACCTATCTCGAAGAAGGCGACCGGGCCGAGGTGACGCGCGCGGGCGTGGTGATCTTCGATGCCGCCGGACGTCTGGCGAACCGGGCAGAGACCCGGATCGAGCGCGAGGCGACGCGGGTCGAGAAGGCCGGCTACAAGCACTTCATGGCCAAGGAGATCGCCGAGCAGCCGGTGGTGATCGCCGATGCGCTGCGCCACTACCTCGCCCAGGGGGGCACCGCGCTCTCGCTGCCCGAAGAGATTGATTTCACGGGGGTGGACCGGATCAGCCTGGTCGCCTGCGGCACCGCCTACTATGCGTGTTCTGTGGCGAAATACTGGTTTGAGCAGATCGCCGGCTTGCCGGTCGACGTGGATATCGCGTCGGAGTTCCGCTACCGCGAACCGCCGCTGTCGCCAACGTCCTGGGCGCTGTTCGTCAGCCAGTCGGGCGAAACGGCCGACACGCTGGCGGCGCTCCGCCACGCCCATGAGCAGGTCGCCAAGGTGGTGTCGGTCGTCAACGTCGCGACCTCCTCCATCGCGCGGGAATCCGACGTGGCGCTCCCCAGCCTTGCAGGGGTGGAGGTCGGCGTGGCCTCGACCAAGGCCTTCACCTGCCAGCTGACGGTTCTGGCGGTGCTGGCGCTGAAGGCGGGCGTCGACCGAGGCCGGCTCGATCCCGGCGCGCTGGCGCGCCACCTGTCGTCGCTGGCGAGCCTGCCGGGACTGATGAACCACGCCCTGGGGCTGGAGAGCGAGATCGCCACCATCGCCGGTCAGCTTTCCGAGGCGCAGGACGTTCTGTTCCTCGGCCGAGGGCCGATGTTCCCGCTGGCTCTTGAGGGGGCGCTTAAGCTCAAGGAAATCAGCTATATACATGCCGAAGGTTATGCGTCAGGCGAACTCAAGCACGGGCCGATCGCGCTGATCGATTCCCATGTGCCGGTGATCGTGATGGCGCCGCGTGACGGGCTGTTCGACAAGACCGTGTCGAACATGCAGGAGGTGATGGCGCGCCATGGGCAGGTTCTGCTGATCTCGGATGCCGGGGGCATCGCCGAGGGCGGTACCGGCGTCTGGAACAGCCTGACGCTGCCCACGGCAGATCCCTTCGTCGCGCCGATCCTCTTCGCCCTGCCGGCGCAGATGCTGGCCTATCACACGGCCATCGCCAAGGGGACCGACGTCGACCAGCCGCGCAACCTGGCCAAGTCGGTGACGGTGGAATGACCCCAGCCGAGGCACTGGCTGAGCTGGAGATGCGTGGCGATGCCGAACGCGCCGCCGGTGCTGCGGCCTATCACAAGGCCCCCCGTCGCTACCTGGGTGTGCCGGTTCCGGAAATCGACGCCTTGTCAAAGCAGTGGCGGCCGGAATTGACGCTGGATGAGCGGGTCGCCCTGGCCGACGGCCTGTGGCAAAGCGATGTACACGAGGCCCGGGTCGCCGCCGCGCGTCTGCTGACGCAGGCACGGATCCGGCCGGACGATGCGGTATGGGCGCTGATCGTCTCGTGGGTGCCACAGCTGGACGCTTGGGCGATCGCCGATCATGCGGCACAGGCGGGCTCCCGCCGGCTGGTGGCCGATCCCGCGCGGCTCGACCTTGTCGAGACCTGGCTCGATTCTCCCATCCTCTGGACCCGCCGGGCGGCATTGGTGTTCACCCTGCCGTGGACCAAGCTTACCCATCCCAAACCCGCCGAGATCGCGGCGCGCGAGCGTATTCTTGGCTGGGCCGCCCGGCTGGGATCCGAGCGGCCCAGCTGGTTCGAACAGAAGGCGGTGGCCTGGTGGCTGCGCGATCTGTCGCGGCACGACCCGGATCGGGTTCGCGCCTTTCTGGACGCGCATGGCGACGCACTGAAACCCTTCGCCCGCAAGGAAGCGGAAAAATACCTGTAAGTGCGGTGCTTTACGCCATCTTCCTAAGGTAGGTCCAGGTCGGCACCCGGGCATCGCGCGCCACGGAATAGCTTTCTGCCGCGCCAATGTAATCGAAGCCGCAGTTGGTCAGCACCTTGGCCGAGGTCGGATTGTCCTGGAACACCTCGGCAAAGATCGTGCGGGCGCCACGCGGGTTCGCCTCGATCAGCGCCTTCACCGCCTCGGAGGCGAAACCGGTGTTCCAGAACGCCGGCGCCACCCAATAGCTGATCTCGGACTGGTCGCCCCCCATCCGCCGCAGCGCCACGGCGCCCAGCACCTCGGCCAGGCCGTGGGCGGAGCCGTCGATGACCCAGACATCTTCATCCGTGGCCGGGTTCATCGCGCGTTCGACGTAAGCCTCCGTCGCCCCGGGCGGCAGCGGATGCGGGATCGAGCGTGTCCCCTCGGCCACCCGCCGGTCGGCGGTGTAAAGTGCGATCAGCCCTACGTCAGAGCGGCGCACGGGGCGCAGGTCGACGCGTTCGGACACGATCACCGCGCGCGAGGGGTCGTCGCCCGCTGCCGCCTGCCGGCGCTGCATCAGGGTCAGCCCCCCGCGGCGATCCTCGTCGCCGGTGCCGGCCCAGGCCAGGTCGTCGCGCAGCCGCGGGGCGGCGGGAAGGCCCGCATCCCCGGACCCGGCGGACAATGCCGTGCGCCGTGCCTTCTGCACGTCGGACTCGTCCCGACGCGTATCCTCCACTCCGTCCATTCGATCCTCCCCCAAACGCGAAGGGACCGGCCTTTCAGCCGATCCCCCCGTTACCATGCCAGTATGAAGGTCCGGTTTACTCGGCTGCCTCCGCACGCGGAAGCACCGAGATGAAGGTGCGGCCCTTGAGGCCCTTGCGGAACGTCACATCGCCTTCGACAGTCGCGAAGATGGTGTGGTCGCGGCCCATGCCGACGCCCTCGCCCGGCCACCACTTGGTGCCGCGCTGACGCACGATGATGTTGCCCGGCTCGGCGGCCTGGCCACCGTAGAGCTTCACGCCAAGGCGGCGGCCAGCGGAGTCGCGGCCGTTGCGCGAGGAGCCGCCTGCTTTTTTGTGTGCCATGGTCTGATCTCCTTACTTCGAGAGCTCTTTGGCCTGGTCGACCCAGCCTTCACGCTCGATCCGGCCGTGGAACGACAGCTTGTCGTCGAATTCGGCGATGTCCGCCTCGGTCCAGGACGCGATCTGCGCGAAGGTCGTGACGCCGGCCTCGTGCAGTTTCTTCTCGAGCGCCGGGCCAACGCCCGACAGCTTCTTCAGGTCGTCCGCGCCTTCGGCGGCCTTGGCCGGCTTTTCGGCCTTGGCGGCGGCAGGCTTCGCGGCCTTCTTGGCGGCCGGTTTCGCAGCCGGGGCCGCGCCTTCCGAACCATGGGCCGAACGGCGGGCTTCCGCAGTGCCGGTGGCCAGCGCCACGCCCGAGGTGTCCGCGCCCGAGGCGAGGATGTCGGTCACGCGCAGAAGCGTCAGCTGCTGGCGGTGGCCCTTGGTGCGCTGCGAGCTGTGCTTGCGGCGGCGCTTGACGTAATGGATGACCTTGTCGGCCTTGATCTGGTCGATCACCTCGGCCTGAACCGCGGCACCGGCCACGAAGGGCGCGCCGACGGCCGGGGCGTCGCCGCCGATCATCAGAATCTCGTTGAACTGGACTTTGTCGCCAGCGTTGGCCGCAAGTTTCTCAACGCGCAGAACGTCACCCGCCTGCACCTTGTATTGCTTGCCGCCCGTCTTGAGGACCGCGAACATGGGTCTTTCCTTCTCTCATCCCGCGTCCTGCGGCCCCCTCTTTCGAGGGCGTTCCGGCCGGTTTCCCGGCGCCTTCGGACAGCGCGCCCCTCGTCGGGGGCCGTATTGCAAAAGCCCGGAAAGTGGCAAGCACCATCCGGGATGGCGGCTTATCGGGAATCGCGGGGGAAAAGTCAAGCCTTGCAACCACTCCCCCGCCTGGTCCGTCCCCGCGGCGGCGGTGGCCGCGTTAGACCGCCCCGTCAGGCCCCCGGGGGCCTAGAGGTTCTCGCTTCCCAGCATGCCCGCCGCCGCAAGGCCCAGATCGTGCGAGATGTGGTTGAACATCACGTCGAACGACGCGAACAGCGCGCGGTTGAGCGACTTGCCCGCCGGGCTTTGCGAAAATTCGATGTAACGGTGCAGTTCATCGTCGCTGAGTGGCGCGTAGGCGGTGGCAAGGAACGGATAGAGCCAGCCGCGGGTCTCGCGCCGCACCTCTTCCTGCTGGTGCGCCACCTCGGCAAGGATCTGGTCGCGGTCGAAGTCGAGCCCGGGGGCGTGACCGTCGGCCAACCCGGTGTAGAAGGCGAAATTGGCGTTAAGCGCACCTGCGACGTTCGCCTCCACCAGCCCGTTCGCCTCGGCGAACCGGCGCAGCAGCGCAAGCCGCGGATCCTTGTGCGCGGCCATCGCCTTAAGCCGCGCCTCGGCCTCCGCCTCGACATCCGGGTCCAGCAGGGCCCGCCGCGCCGAGATCTCCAGCCCCACGATTCGCCGCCCCAGGGGCGAAGTCAGGAAGACCAGCGCCGCGTGGCGGTCGCGGTCAGACATCCGCGGCCCGAAAGCGCCTTCGAACAGCTCTGTCATCCGGCGCGGGTCGTAGATCCGGCGCACCGTCGCCTGCCAGGCCGGGCCGTCATCGCCCGGAAACAGCTGATCGGCCAGCGCCTTGCCGTAATCCACCCCCTCGTCACGCATCACCTCCAGAAGATCGGGAAGCCTGAGCGCGGCATAGAGGCGGGCCTCCTGGCGCTGCTGCAGCGTGGTCCCCGCGTGAGAACGCGGCCGGGCCGGATCGTTCGCCGCCTGCCGGCCAACCCCGGCCGTCCCGCCGGGCGCCGTTTGCTGCGGCGGCACCGTCTGGGCCATGACCGGCCAGCCGACCGCCGTGGCGATCGATCCCATCACGAGGGGCAGGAGAACGGCAATCCGGGGCAGCATGGGCGGTAACGGGACCTGTTGTTGCGGGGTCTTTGCGAGCAATCGGAAGTGCGTTGGGCGGGTCGGTACATACGCCCGATCTGGGGGCCGCCGGGCGGTTTTTCAATCGCCGCCCCTTCGGGGCCGCCGCGTCCGAAGCGTGCCGGACCGCCGCAAGACGGCCGGACGTGCCGGAGCGCCGCTCTCCTACGCCCGGAGCCGGGCGATTCCCAGAGCCCGCGCGAAAGGCCCGCAGTTTCGGCGGATACGCGCCCGAACGGCCCGCCCGACCCGCGACACACCGCCGAACGGCTCCGCCGCCCCCTGCCACGCGGGCGGCCCAGCCACACCCGGAAAGGCAACGGCGCCCTCGTTGCCGCCCCGGAAAGCCGCCCACGAAACATCCCCCGCGGCCCGCCAAGCACCCTCCCCGCCCCAGCATGATTTTTTTCCTGCGAGGGGGGCTTGCGTCGGCCGGACGCTCCGGCTACATCCCCCTCCGTCGACTAGGCAAGCGGAGAGGTGCCGGAGCGGTCGAACGGGGCGGTCTCGAAAACCGTTGTGGGTTTGCGCCCACCCAGGGTTCGAATCCCTGTCTCTCCGCCACTTGCCTTAGGGAACCACCCGAAACGACAAGAGTAATTGGAAATCTCCAGTCGCTTGCCCCCACAAAATCCCCCACCTTCAACGGGACTGAGCCGGATGATTGGCGGTCAAGTCGTGTTGGAAGTATCGGCGTCGTTGCCGCTTGTCAGAGCGTAACGAGCTTAGGGGTAATCTTAGGGTATGCCCGCCGTGTCGACCTCCAGGCGCGCGCGCGAGATGCCGAAACGGCGATGCCTTTCTGCCCTCTCCGCGCGCATCATGGCCTGAATACAGCACAGGCCCGGCCCTTCTGCCCATGCCGCGCCTGCTCGGTCTCTGCGTCCAACAAACCGGGGCAGCCAGCGCCCTTTCTTATAGACGTAAAAGCCTCATGCGGCCTCGGCTGTCTTGATTACCTGCCAGACCTAACACCGCATTACGCGCGTATCGTATAAGAAAGCTCGGCAGAGCAGGCGGCGCTGTGGCGGCGTGCACCTAGATGCGAGTGTTGAGAAAGAGCCTAGCATCGCCCGCGGGCATGGCGATTTCCATCGCTGCGTATAGTGCGGGCAGGATAGACCCGTCGGCTCTTGGGTCGGCAATCGCCGCGTCATAATCAACTATCCGAACCGGGCCGATGGCACTCCAAAATTGGAGGATTGCTTCAGTGTCGAAATACCAGTCGCCAAGGATATTATCAGTATCCTTTCCGTAGCTCTGACGCCCCTCGGGATCCCAGCGACGCAGGTAATCAGCCCAGCTTTCGCGCCAGTCCCCGCCGCTACGCAGGCACAGGACGGGGATTACCTTGATCTCCTGCTTAGCGAAAAGCCCCTCGATTTTGCGCCGCTCGCCAGGGTCGCGGGCGAAGGAGAAGGCTTCGGCGCTGATCACGAATTTCCGAGCACCCGGAGTGCACAGGAAGCGACGCATCTCGGCCACCGACTTCGAATAGGCAAGGAAGCCCGGGGGCTTGGCCAGCTTCGACATACGTGCCTGCGTCCTCAGCGAGGGGCGAAGCACAGAATTGGCAAGTGTGAAGTTGTTGGGAGCCGGATGGCCGCCCCGTCCAGTTTCGACGTAGACTGCGACGCCCTCGGCCAAGAGCGCAGGCCGCGCCGCCATCAGGCTCGCCTGGAACGAGGTCGTCCCTGTTTTATGCGTTCCAATGTGAAGAAAGAGCTGCCTCATATTATTGTCTGTCTACCCCCAACCCTGTTTTGAGTAAAGGTTAGCAGAGGCCGGACGCACAAACTAGGCTCGCGGGGAAGGTGGTTATCCCGGAAATTGAACTTGTGTGGCAGCAAATGCCGCGCGAGTTACGCTGGCCTATTTCTGAAATCATCTGGCTGGCCGCAAAATTCTTTCCACAACCGGACGCGACCTTGCAATGGTCCAGAAGCGGTCATCCATCTCCATATCGTCCATTATACGCAGCCTCGCCCGAGTGATGCCCGCACTACGCAAACAATTAACCCGCCTTTTTTATAGACGGGAATTCATCACCCGCCTTGCGGCAGATTACTTCGGAATATGGGGGAAGAACTCGCGGGCCTTGGGCTTCCCGCTTAGTATCATGTCCCCTGCAACCGGCGTCTCTTGCACTCGGGTCGACAACTGTACCTTGGTCGCGCCAGAAGAATGCGTGCCCGGGCATGGAGGCGAGATCCCCTGACAAGGCGGCCGCTCAGCGCACACTGCCAACGCGGAATCCCCAGCTGGCGGGCCTCGAGGCGGCGACATTCCGAAACCGAATAATGCCCGCGCCCGCCGCAATGCCCTCCCCGCGGATGATCCCGCCAGATGGGCGAGGCTGATCGGCTAGATCGAAAACCCCAGCGCCTAGCCTTGCCGTCGCGCCGCCGGGCGATATTTCAGAACTGAATTTCGATGGCGGGGGCGACCGGGTGAACGGGAAACGCGATCTGAGGCGCCTCGACCTCAATCTTCTCGTCATATTCGAGGCGATCCTCAAGGCGGGCTCCATCAGCCGGGCGGCCAACAACCTGGGCATGAGCCAGCCGACGGTCAGCAACGCGCTGGCCCGGCTGCGGCTGCAATACAACGACCGCCTGTTCATCCGCAGCGACGGCGGGGTCAGGCCGACGCCGCTTGCGCTGTCGCTGGCGGGGCCGGTGACGCAGGCGCTGAACGCGCTGCGCAACGGCATGATGATCGGCGCCGATTTCGACATTGCCACCGCCAACCGCCACTTCCGGCTGGAGCTGCACGATTTCTCCATCCCCTCGATCCTGCCGCCGCTGCTGGGCCTTCTCAACCAGCCGGAATCGAGCTGTCGGCTGGAGGTGGTGACCCCCGACTGGGGCGCCCCCTATCAGCGGCTGATCAACGGCGAGGTGGACATCCTGCTAGACGTCTTCCCGCAAGAGATCCCGGGCCTCGTGTTCGAACCGCTGGCCGAGGTCACCCCGGTCTGCATCGTGCGCGAGGGCCACCCGACGATCGGCCCGGCGATCAGCCTCGAACAGTTCAACGCCTCGGGCCATGTCGTCCTCGACCAGCCGTACCAGGCGCGCTACCAGATGGGGAACATGCTGATGGCTGCCGGGGCGACGCGGCGCGAGGTCTGCATCGTGCCGAATGCCGCCGACCTGGCCGCGACTGTCGCCGTAACCGACCTCGTCGCCACCGTCCCGGAACGCTATGCCCAGATCATCGCGCCGATCAACCGGCTGCGGGTAATGCCAACGCCCTTCGCAATTCCGGATATAAAGCTGTTCCTGTGCTGGCCGGAGGAGAACGCGGAAGAACCTGGCCTGCGCTGGCTACGCGACACGATCCGAAACGTGTTCTCCGCCTGATCGGCGGGACGTGCCTTCCCCAGCGAGAGGGGGCGCAACGCGCCGGGCCAACGGGGGACGCAGACCCGGCGCGCGCCCCATCCTGGGGAAATCTCCCCCGGACGGGATTCGAATACCGTTCAGACCCCCGCCCGGACGGCAGCCCTGATGGTGGCCCGCAGAGGGGGCCTTCAGGCGCGGCCCCACCGGGAGGCGCGCGCGCCGATACACGGCCAGCGGCGCAGGGCCGCCGGGGAGTGCGGCGGGGTCTGGGACGCGGAGTGAGGGCGGAAACAGGCGGTCACCTCGCTCGTCGAAGAACGCGCACTCACGCCACCGATACCTGGCCCGGCGACCGCCACACTCATCACGGTACACATTGTGGCCACACCCCGGGCCGGATCGTTCCTCCCGGCCGGGGGCCCAGGCCTGTGGGCCAGCGGAACGCGGAAGCGCAGCGGCCCCGCGGCAAAACAGGGCAGGCCCGCGGTCCCGTCCGGCCGGCGCACCCCGACGCTCTCAACCTTCCTGACCATGCGTGCCTGCCCTGCCCCGTTCTTGCCTGTCTAACCGGCGGCCGCCCCGCACCGGGATGCCACCGCGCCTTCTGTCCCCCTCCGCCGCCGTGCGATGACGCCGGAACAGGATGCCCCCTTGTGCGACAAAATGAAGGTGTTTCAATGGCCTATATATGAATGGGGGATATTCATATTCTGAATGAAGCCAGCCTAATCGCCTGCGCCTCCGGCCACCGCTGCCCCCGTTCTGACGCATCGACCCCTTGGATTTCAATGGGGAGGACCAATTGCGCGGGCCAACCGGCACTGCGAACGACCCCGCGCTGAACGACGGAAGCCCGGAGGGCCTGTGAACCAGATTGTTGCCTGCACAAGAACAATCGGGGCCCGTTTCCTCTGACGACCTTCCGGCGCCTGGGCTCGCAGGTTGCATCCACCGCAAGGCAGTCAGGCGTCGCTTGCACCCGGCGCCGCCTCAAGGCAGGCTTCCGCCATGTCCGGGATCGACCTTAACCTTCTGCGTGCGCTGGATGCGATGCTTGCCACCGGCAGCGTCACCGACGCCGCACGGCGCCTCGGGCTCAGCACGTCGGCGATGAGCCGCACATTGACGCGCCTGCGGGTGGCTGTGGGCGACCCGCTTCTGGTGCGGGCCGGGCGGGGGCTGGTACCGACGCCCCGCGCCATCGCGCTCCGCGACCGGCTGCCGGGGCTCCTGGCCGAGGCCGAGGGTCTACTGGCCCCGCAGGAGGCCGCGGTCGACCTCGCCACGCTGGACCGGACCTTCACCCTGCGCGCGAACGAGGGGTTTTCAAGCCTGTTCGCCGCGCCGCTGCTGCTGGCCCTGCTGGAGGCCGCGCCCCGGGTCCGGCTGCGCCTTGCGCCCAAACCCGAAAAGGACGCGCGCCCCCTGCGCGATGGCGATGCCGACCTCGAGATCGGCGTGCTGGGGGATTTTGCGCCCGAGGTCCGCACCCGCAACCTGTTCCGCGACCGCTTCATCGGGGCCGTGCGGCCGGATCACCCGCTGCTCGCGGCCCCGGTGACGCCGGAAAGCTATGCCGCCTGCCGCCATGTCGTCGCCTCGCGCCGGGGCAGCATGCTCGGCCCGGTCGATGACGCCCTCGACAGGCTGGGGCTGGCCCGCCATGTCGTGGCGGTCGTGCCCGGCTTTCCCGACGCGCTGGAGATCGCTCGCCAGACCGACCTTGTCGCGCAGGTGCCGCGCTCCTGCCTGAGGGACGACCTCGTGGCCGTGCCCCTGCCGGTAGAGGTACCCGGCATCGCGATCTCGGCCATGTGGCACCCAAGGCTCGAGGCGGACCCGGGCCACCGGTGGTTCCGCGAGACGGTGATCGCCACGGTCCGCCGCGTCGCCGCCGCCGGATCGGGGTGACGGCGGGGCTCAGGCCCCCGGCAGGCCCATCGCCAGAAGTTGCCGAACCTCGTCCAGCGCCGCAGCGAAACCGTCGACAAACACCACCCCCGGGCGCGCGGGGCACGGCAGGCCGGCGAGGGTGGCGCCGCCCAGAACGATCGTTTCAGCCCCCGCCGCCACGGCCCCCTCGACCGCCCGCTCCAGCCGCCGCCGCGTGCCCTCCGGGTCCGCCAGCGCATCGAGGCCGGTGCCGTCGAGCGTGAAGACCCCGGCAAGACGACCGCCCAGCCCCGCGACCGCGGCGCGCTCCTCCAGCATCGGGCGCCAGGCCGCGCCCAGCGTCAGGATCGCGAAACGCCCCGAACGCCGGGCCGCTGCCCGCATCGCCGCCTCGGCCATGCCGACCACCGGGGCGGCGGAAAGTTCGCGCAGCGCCTCGAGCCCCGGGTCGCCGAAACAGCCCAGGAGCACGGCCGAGAACCGCCCCGGGCTTTCGGCCATCGCCACCACCCCCGCAAGCGCCCCCACCGCATAGGACAGGCGCGAGGCGATCACGGGCGCGCCGAACCCCGCGGTGCGCCCCACCACCTCGACCCCGGCAGGCAGCGCCGCGCGCGCCCCGGCGACAAGGCGATCGGTCAGCGCCACGGTGGTGTTCGGATTGACGATCAGGAGGCGTGTCACCCGCGGCCTCCGGCCTCTGCCCCCTGAACATCGCCAAGCGGCCCTGCCCCGAACCTGCCAAGCCAGTGCCGGGCGATCTCGTCCCGCCGGGCGATCCAGGCGCCCCCCTTCTGCGCGATATGGGCCAGTGCCGTCTCAAGCCCCGCGATGCGGCCCGGGCGACCGATCATCCGCAGATGCAGCCCGATCGACATCATCCGCGGCACCTCGCCCCCCTCGCGCCAGAGTTGGTCATAGGCCGCGATCAGGTAGTCGGCAAAATCCCGCCCCTGCACGAAACGCTGCCCGGCCTGGTGAAAGTGCATGTCGTTGGTGTCGAAGCTGTAGGGCAGCACGACGTGCCGTCGCCCGCCGACCTGCACGAGGAGGGGAAGGTCGTCGTTGTAGGCGTCGCTGTCGTAGAGAAAGCCGCCATGTTCGACCAGAAGTGCCCGCGTGTTCTGCGACGCGGCCGATCGGGTGTGCCAACCGACCGGCGCCACCCCCGTCACCCGCGCGATGGTCGCCGCGGTGCGGGCGATCGCCGCGCGTTCCGTGGCCGGGTCCATCCCGGCGTGGCGCTCCCATCGCCAACCGTGGCACGACACCTCATGTCCCCGCGCCACCGCGTCGCGCGCAAGCCAGGGCGACCGCTCCACCGCCAGGCCGCAGGCACTCAGCGTCGCGGGGGCACCGAAGGCATCGAGGCAGCGCATCACCCGCCAGTAGCCGGCGCGGGTGCCGTATTCGTAATGGCTGTCCTGGCAGGGGTCGGGCAGACCCTCGATCCGGTCGATCGCCTCATAGACCCCCTCGTTCGCCGCGTCACCGTCCGAAACCGCGCGCTCGGCTCCCTCTTCGAAATTCACCACGATCGAGACCGCGACCCGCGCCCTGCCCGGCCAGCGCGGATCGGGCGGCACCGCGCCATGGCCCAGGAAATCGCGGCGGGACGGGCCGGTTGCAGGGGGGATCGTGTCAGTCATCTTCTTCAGGCTCCGGTGAGTGGGATCGGCGGGCAGCAGGCTTGTCCGGTCGGGCATCGGCCTGTAACGTGAGAGCAGAGAGTATTACCGGCAGCATCCTGATGAGCGATCCCGACCGCCGCGCCTGGATCGAGATGTACAAGGCCACCGGCAACACCGGGAAGGTCTGCGCGCATTTCGGCATCTCCCGCCAGACCCTGCGCAAGTGGGTCCGGCGCTATGAGGAACAGGGCACGGCCGGGCTGACGGAACCGAGCCGCCGGCCCCGCACCTCGCCCAACCGCAAGGTCTTTGCCCGCGAGGAGGCGCTGATCCTCGCCCTGCGGCGCGAGCGGCGGCTGGGCGCGCAGAAGATCCGGGCGGAGCTTGCCCGGCAGGGTATCTCGCTGTCCACGCACACGATTCTGAAGGTCTTGCGCCGCGCGGGAGAGCCGGCGCTGGCGGGCCGCGCCCCCCTGACGCCGCCCCGGGCGGCCGCTCCGGCAGCCCTTGCCCCCCGAAACGGAACGGCCGCCATGCCGGCCCCGGAAAGCGACGCGGTGGCCGAGACGCTGCGCACCATGATCGTCGGCGGACAGGTCGCCCCCGGTGCCAAGCTGAACGAGAGCGAGCTCAGCCGCCGCCTCAACGTCGGCCGGGCGGTGGTGCGCGCGGCGCTGCAAAGTCTTGCGCCGGACGGTCTCGTGGTGTTCCAGAAGAACCGCGGCGCCTTTGTCAACAATCCCTCGATCCGCGAGATCCAGCAGGCCTATGCCGCGCGCCGTCTGATCGAACGCGCCATCGTGACCGACATCTGCGCCCACTGCACCGCCCACGACGTTCGCGTGCTGCGCCGCCATGTCGAGAAGCAGCGCGCCGCCGACCGCGCGGGCGACCGGGGGGCGCTGGTGGGGCTGCTGACCGATTTCCACACCCTGATCGCCTCGTTGGGCGAGAACCGCGCGCTCGAGGGCTTCGTGCGCGGTCTCGCGATGAAGACCTCGCTTGCGGTGCTGCTCTTCGATCACGTCGGCTCCTCCTGCGCGATCGAGGAACATGCCCATCTGATCGACCTGATCGCCGCCGGCGAGTCCGAGGCCGCCTGCACCCTGCTCGATGCGCATCTCGGCTCCAGCCTCGACCGGCTGGAGGGCGAGACGCAGCCGATCGCCTGACCGGCCGCGCCGCCTTGCGGGGTCTTCGTCATCGCCGCGTCAATGCCACGTCAATGCGAGACCCGGGCGAGATCCTGCCCCGGCTTGATCGACCGCGCGCCCATGAGGCAGCCCGCAGCGATCAGCGCGGCCACCGCGCCCGAGGCGGCGGCGAGGCTGGCGCTGGCGCCAGCGCTCAGCGCCGCGCCGTAGATCAGCGGCCCGAAGATCCCGCCGACCGGCCCCGCCACGTTGATATAGGCCGCGCCGGAGCCCCGCACCCGGGTCGGGAAGCTTTCGCCGACATAGGCGAAGAACGGCGCCGCCGCCCCTTGCGCGAAGAACAGGACCAGCGCGTAGAAGGCCACCACCGCGGCAAAGCCCTGCGCCACGAACAGCAGCGCCAGCGTGCAGGCCGCCGCGCAGATCTCGGCGATCACCACCGTCTCGCGCCGCCCGATCCGATCGCCTAGCCAGCCGAAGAAGACGTAGCCCAGAAGCGCCACGCCATTGCCGATGAACACCGTCCAGAGCGCGCTCGTCAGGTCGATCCCCTTGGCCTGCGACAGCACCGAGGTGGCGAGGATGGTCATCTGCGAATCCGCGATGATCTTGAAGAAGAAGGTGGCCCCCAGCGCGATCGACTGCCGCCGGAGCGCCGGCGCGAAAAGCGGCGCGTAGGTGTTGCGGCGGGTGCCGTGCTCGAACTCGATCTGCCACTCGTGCGAAAGCGCCTCGGCCTCGGTGCGCCGGCCCGCGCGGCTGAGGCGGCGCAGGTGGGCGAGCTTCACGTAGAACGGACTTTCGCGCAGGAACATCCGCAGCACCAGCATCACCACCAGCGGAAACGCCGCGACGAGGAAGACCCCGCGCCAGCCGATCGCCGGCAGCATCACCCCCGCGACGCCCGCCGACAGCATCACCCCCAGCGGCCAGCCCGCCTGGACGATGCCGTAGAGCAGGCCCTTGCCGCGCGCCTGGAACACCTCGTTCAGATAGGCCGCGTTGACCGCCTGTTCCGACATCCCGAAGCCCGACAGCGCGCGCACGAGGATGAGTGACACAGGCCCCATGACCAGCGCCGAAAGCGCCGAGGAGATCGCCGCCCCGCCGGTCGTCGCGACCAGCGCAAAGCGCCGTCCGGCAAGGTCGATCATCGGCCCCACCGCAAGCGCCACGACCAGCGACGACAGCCCCACCAGCGTCGCCACGAAGGAGGCGGTCGCATCGGTCCAGCCAAAGCTTTTCTGGATCACCGGCAGCAGGTTGCCGAAGGTGATCAGGTCGTAGACCGCGAAGGTCCAGGCCACCAGCGCCACCACCGCGGTATAGCGCACCTCACCGCGGGTGAACGGCCGGAGGTCTTCGGCGTTGGCCGAGACCTGCCCGTCAGGGGGCGGCGTCTCGCCGGTCAGTGTCGTCGTCACGCTCGACATGGCTTTGGCTCCTTCCGGGTCTGTTACATCCATGTCAGCACTCTATGTGGCCTATTTTGCGGACAATATGAAATCCTGTCATCAACACCCCTCGCAGGCCGTTTTCACCGATATTGTGCCGCGATTCCGCGCCATTATCGGCTGCAAGCGCTAAAATCTCGGCAGGCAGCCTGATGAATGTGTAAATAGTCTTCATAGACTACCGACACGACCGAGGCGGCCGGCGCGACGGCTTGGGCCGCGTTCCCGGGGATCCCGCGCGCCGACGCGCCGGCGAAAGATTCGGGCCTCGGAATGATTTTATTGCCGCGTGGCGCCGGGGTGAGGTAACCTTTCAGAGGCGACAACGGCGTCGCTGATTCCCCGATACTGGGCAAATGGGCAAGGCTGCTCGACTTCGCGTGACATAGGTCACGGCGACGTCGGTGGCCTTTTTCGCGTTGCAAGGAGATGCATCATGAAGGCTTTCACGATGGCCCCGCGTCCGGAGGGACAGCGCGCGGCGCCACACGCAGGGGCAAAGGCACCTGCCCTACCGCCCGGGGTCATGGCCGGGGTGTCCGGGCTCCTGCGCCGCGTGCGGGCCGGGCTGGCGGCGCCCGTGGTGCGGCGTGCCCTCCGCGTCGTGCCGGGCGCGCGGCCGGCGACCCGGCGGCAGGGTCACATCGCCCTTGTCGGCGCGGGCCCCGGCACGCGCGACCTGCTGACACTGCGCGCGGTGCAACGGCTGCAGGAGGCCGATATCGTCCTCTACGACCGGCTGGTCGATCCCGAGGTCCTGAAGCTTGCCCCACGCGGGGCCGAAACGCTCTATGTCGGCAAGGAGGTCGGCGCCTGTGCCTGGCCGCAGGCCCGCATCGACCGCCTGATCGTCGAGGAAGCCCGCCGTGGCCGACGGGTCGTACGGCTGAAATCGGGCGATCCTTCGGTCTTCGGCCGCGCCTGCGAAGAGATCGCCGCCGCGCGCGCCGCGGGAATCGAGGTGGAGATCGTGCCCGGGATCACCGCCGCCTCTGCCGCCGCCGCCGCCATGGTGTGCCCGCTGACCGAACGCGGCGAGACCGACACCTTCGTCCTGACGACCGGCACCTGCCGCCCGGGCGACGCCGCCCCGGATCGCGCGTTGCTGGCCCGTCCGGGTACCACCATCGCCTTCTACATGGCGGTGGAAAAGGCCGCACGGGTGCAGAACGACCTGCTGGCCGCGGGTGCGCCCGCGGATTGCCCTGTCGACATCGTGGCCTCGGTCGCCACCAACCGGGAAACCCATGTCGCGACCACGCTCGACCAGCTCTCGCGGACGGTGCGCGACCGCGGCATCGCAAGCCCCGCGGTCCTGATGGTGCGCTATCCCAAGTCGCTGGCCGCCACCGCCGCCCGTGATTGCCACGCCGCATGATGCGCCCTGCGCGGCGGCCACCCGTGGGGAATAGATCCGTCAAGGTCGCGGACTTTCTCCGCCTCCCCCATCTGGACCTCCCCACTTAGGCCTCCCCCTCGGGCGGGGATCACCACGGCGTGATTCGACCCTGCGTGACGGGGCGGGGCGCCGCGCCTGCCCGCAACGAACAGACGCTCAACCACTCGGCACACCCCCGGATTGCAGACGCCCACTGCACATTTGATGCGCGTTTTCCCTCTGGCAGACGCAAAACTCCCGGCGCTTCACAAAAAAGTATTGCCGCGGAAAAACCCGCCACGGTAACGAAGGATTAACCGAGGCAAACACCTCGACCAAGCCGCAACGGCGCGGCGTTTTCAGTCAAAGCGGCCCCTCGGGGCCAGGCAGCAACGGCGCTGCTCGACGTTCTGAAACTTCAGATCGCGGGACCGCCTGTGCCGTCGGCACATGCCCCTCCCTGACAGAAACCGCCGCGGCCCGGTCACCTCCCGGTCCCGCACGACAGACCGGAGGACGCCGTGTCCAGCCGACAGCCCGACCCCCAGAAGCTTGTGATCATCGGAAACGGCATGGCCCCCGGCCGCCTGCTTGAACACCTGTTCGAGGCGCGGGGCGCCTATGACGTCACCATCTTCAACGCCGAACCGCGGGTGAACTACGACCGCATCATGCTCTCGCCGGTCCTGTCGGGCGAGAAGAGCTTTGACGAGATCGTCATCCATGACGACGCCTGGTACGCGGATCGCGGCATCACCCTGCACCGCGGCGAAAAGGTCGTGGCGATCGACCGCGTGGCCAGGACGGTGACCTCGGAAAACGGCCTGACCGCGGCCTACGACAAGCTGGTGATCGCGACCGGCTCCACCCCCTTCATCATTCCGGTGCCCGGGCATGACCTTCCCGGCGTGCTGGCCTACCGCGATCTCGACGACGTCACCGCGATGCAGGCCGCCGCCACCCGTGGCGGACGCGCGGTGGTGATCGGCGGAGGCCTTCTGGGGCTGGAGGCCGCGGCGGGCCTCAAGGCGCAGGGCATGGAGGTGACGGTGCTGCACCTGATGCCCTCGCTGCTGGAACGTCAGCTCGACCCTGCCGCGGGCTACCTGCTGCAGAAAGAGCTTGAGCGGCGCGGGATCGAGATCCGCTGCGGCGCCGACACGCGCGAGATCCTGGGCGGCGATCGTGTCGAGGGCATCGCGCTCAAGGACGGCACGGTGATCGAGGCCTCGCTCGTCGTCATGGCCGTGGGGATCCGGCCCAACATCCGACTGGCGCGCGCGGCCGGCCTCGACCTCGGCCGCGGCATCGTCACTGACGCGCAGATGCGCACCTCGGACCCCGACATCCTGTCGGTCGGCGAATGCGCCGAGGTCGACGGCCGGGTCTACGGCCTCGTCGCCCCGCTCTACCAGATGGCGCGGGTGGCGGCGGCAACGCTGACGGGGGCCGAGGCCGCCTTTTGCCATGCCGAGACGCCAACCAAGCTCAAGGTCACGGGGATCAACCTTTATTCCGTGGGCGATTTCGGCGACGGCCCGGGGCGCGAGGATGTCGTGCTGCGCGACGCCGCGCGAGGCAGCTACCGCCGGGTGATCCTGCGCGACAACCGGGTGATCGGCGCCGTGCTCTACGGCGAGGTGGCTGACGGCGCCTGGTACAGCGAATTGCTGACATCGGGTGAGGACGTGTCGGCGATGCGCGACACGCTGATCTTCGGGCAGGCCCATCAGGGCGGAGGCGCGGCGGACCCGTTGTCCGCCGTCGCCAACCTGCCCGATGCGGCCGAGATCTGCGGCTGCAACGGCATCTGCAAGGGCGCCATCGTCGACGCCATCCGCGACAAGGGGCTGACTTCGCTCGGCGAGGTCCGCGCCCGGACCAAGGCCTCGGCCTCCTGCGGGTCCTGCTCGGGCCCCGTGGAATCGCTTCTCGCCCTGACCCTCGGCGACGGGTTCCGCA
The DNA here is from genome assembly GCF_002871005.1 of Acidimangrovimonas sediminis. Lineage (GTDB taxonomy): Bacteria > Pseudomonadota > Alphaproteobacteria > Rhodobacterales > Rhodobacteraceae > Acidimangrovimonas > Acidimangrovimonas sediminis. The sequence continues at coordinate 63,440 of NZ_PHSN01000004.1, read as the reverse complement.
AGACCACCGAGGGGATGTGCGGCTGTACGCCCCTGGGCCATGGAGAGGTGCGCCGGCTGATCGTCGCCAACAGGCTGAAGTCGATTCCCGCGGTGATGCAGGAACTGGAATGGTCCACCGCGAACGGCTGCGCCAAGTGCCGGCCCGCGTTGAACTATTACCTGCTGGCCGAGTGGCCCGGCGATTATGTCGACGACCAGCAGAGCCGCTTCATCAACGAACGCGTGCACGCCAACATCCAGAAGGACGGCACCTATTCTGTGGTGCCGCGGATGTGGGGCGGGATGACCTCGGCGGCCGAGCTGCGCGCGATCGCCGACGTAGTGGACAAGTTCCAGATCCCCGACGTCAAGGTCACCGGCGGCCAGCGCATCGACCTTCTCGGCGTGCGCAAGGAGGATCTGCCCGCGGTCTGGTCCGACCTCAACGATGCGGGCCTCGTCTCGGGGCATGCCTATGCCAAGGGGCTGCGCACGGTGAAAACCTGCGTGGGATCCACCTGGTGCCGCTTCGGCACGCAGGATTCCACCGGCCTCGGCATTCGGCTGGAAAAGTTTCTCTGGGGATCGTGGACACCGGCGAAGGTGAAGCTGGCAGTCACCGGCTGCCCGCGCAACTGCGCCGAGGCGACCTGCAAGGACATCGGCGTGATCTGCGTCGAGAGCGGCTACCAGATCGTCTACGGCGGCGCGGCGGGCCTGCACATCCAGGGCACGACGGAACTTGGCACCGTCGCGACCGAGGACGAGGTGATCGAGATCGCGGCCGCCCTGACCCAGATGTACCGCGAGCAGGGTCATTACCTGGAACGGATCTACAGATGGGCCGAACGCGTGGGCCACGACACCATCCGCGCCGCGATCCTCGACGATGCCGTCAGCCGCCGCGCCTATCACGACCGCTTCGTCTTCTCGCAAAAGTTCTCGCAGACCGACCCGTGGTCGGAGCGCGTCTCGGGCGTCGACAAGCACGAGTTCAACCCCCTCGCCGTCTTCGGCAGGCAAGAGATGGAGCCCGCCGAATGAACGCCGTACCCACCCCCGCCAAGTTCGACTGGCGCCTCATCGGCACCGTCGACGACATCCCGATACAGGGCGCCCGCTGCGTCGAGGCCGGCGACACGAGGATCGCCGTGTTCCGCACCGCCACCGACGAGATCTTCGCGCTCGAAGACAGATGCCCCCACAAGAAGGGGCCGCTCAGCCAGGGGATCGTGCACGACGGCTGCGTCACCTGCCCCCTGCACAACTGGGTGATCTCGCTCTCCTCAGGCACGGCGCAGGGCGCCGACGAGGGCCGCACCGCAACCTTTCCCGTCCGGGTGACTGGGCGCGACGTCTACCTGAACCTGACGCCCGGCGCCTGATGCCTGGCCCTGCAAATCTCTGAAAGGACTACGAGAATGTCGTATGTGATGCCTAAGGAATTCGCGGCCAAGATGGTCGACGCCGGCGAATCCAAGATCTTCATGTCCACCAAGGACACCCTGATCCGCGCCTACATGGCCGGGGCGATCCTTGCGTTGGCCGCGGCCTTCGCGGTGACCATCGCGGTCAACACCGGCAACTTCCTGGTTGCGGCGCTGCTGTTCCCGGTCGGCTTCTGCATGCTCTACCTCATGGGCTTCGACCTGCTGACCGGCGTCTTCACCCTCGTGCCGCTGGCGGTCATCGCACGGCGCCCGGGATGCACCTGGGGCGGCATGTTGCGCAACTGGGGCCTCGTCTTCCTCGGCAATTTCGCAGGCGCCCTGACGGTCGCGCTGTTCATGGCGATCACGTTCACCATGGGGTTCACCGAGGCGCCCAATGCCGTCGGCGTCAAGATCGGCCATATCGGCGAGGCGCGCACGCTTGGCTATGCCGCGGCGGGCTTCGGCGGAATGCTGACCCTCTTCACCCGCGCCGTGATGTGCAACTGGATGGTCTCGACCGGTGTCGTCGCCGCGATGATGTCAAGCTCGGTCTCGGGCAAGATCATGGCGATGTGGATGCCGATCCTGGTGTTCTTCTACCTCGGGTTCGAGCATTCGGTCGTGAACATGTTCCTGTTCCCGAGCGGTATCATCCTGGGCGCCAATTTCACCTGGGGCGACTACTTCCTCTACAACGAGATCCCGACCGTTCTGGGCAATGTCGTGGGTGGCCTGACCTTCGTCGGCGGCATGATCTACATGACCCACTTCCGCGAGAGCCCCAAGCGTGGCGGCGCGCTTGCCCGCAACGATGACGCGGCCGGAATCGCGGCCGAGTGACCCGATCCCGCCGGAGGCCCCGCCGCGGCGGGGCCCCGCCCCGTTCGACGGAGCCCGCGCCATGCCTAGGGATGCCACCGCCCGAACCGGCCTTCAGGTCTCGATCGGCCAGCATTCCGAGGCCGGCGCCAAGCCCGAGAACCAGGATTTCCACGGCGCGCTGATCCCCGAGGGACCGGCACGCACCCTCAAGGGGGTCGCGCTGGCGGTGGCCGATGGCATCTCGTCCTCGCCGGTCAGCCGCGAGGCCGCCGAGACAGCGGTGAAGGCCCTTCTCACCGATTACTACGCCACCCCCGACGGCTGGACCGTGAAGACCGCCGCGACCCGGGTGATCGCGGCGACGAACGCCTGGCTCAACGCCCGCAACACCTCGGTCGCGGATGTGAACGCGGGGCATGTCTGCACCCTGACGGCGATGATCGTGAAGGGATGCGAGGGCCACATCCTTCACGTCGGCGACAGCCGGGTCAGCCGCCTGTCCGGGGCCAGCCTCGAGCCGCTGACGGACGACCACCGCGTCACCCTGTCTGCGGGCGAGAGCTATCTCGGCCGGGCGCTCGGCGCCGCGCGAGGGGTGGAAATCGACTATGCGAGGATCCGCCTCAGGGCCGGCGACATCTTTGCGCTGACCACCGACGGCGTGCACGACCACGTCACCGGGGCGGACCTGCGCGCAGCGCTGGCCGGGGGCGGCAGCCTCGACGATGCGGCGCGCGGTCTGGCGCAGGCCGCACGTGCCGCCGGCAGCACCGACAACCTCACCGTCCAGATCCTGCGCATCGACGCCCTGCCCGAGGCGGACACTGGCCCTGATGCCGAGGCCCCCGCCCTGCCCGTGCCTCCGCTGCCGAAGGCGGGCGAGATGATCGACGGCTTCCGCATCGCGCGCGCCCTGCACGCCACCGCGCGCAGCCACGTCTACCTTGCGACCGATCCCGCCGGCCGGCGCGTCGCGCTGAAGATTCCGACGGCGGAGATGGCGCAGGATGCCGACCACCTGCGCCGCTTCGGGATGGAGGAATGGGTCGCCCGCAGGGTCAGCTCCGCCCATGTCCTGCGCGCGGCCGGGACGGAGTTGCCGCGCAGCGCGCTCTACGTCGCGACCGAATTTGTCGAGGGCACCACCCTGCGCCAGTGGATGACCGATCACCCCGGGGCCGACCCAGACGCGGTGCGCGACCTCTGCGGCCAGATCGCCACCGGGCTGCGCGCCCTGCACCGGCGCGGCGTGGTGCATCAGGACATCCGCCCCGAGAATATCATGATCGACACGAACGGCGCCGCGAAGATCATCGACCTCGGCTCCGCCGCAGTGGCCGGGGTGGACGAGGCGATGCCGGGCCTCCTCGGCGATCTGCCCGGCACCTTCCAGTACACCGCGCCGGAATATTTCTCGGGCGACCCGGTAAGCTGGCGGTCGGATCAATACGCACTGGGTGTCATCGCCTACGAGATGCTGACCGGCCGCCTGCCCTACGGCGCCCGGGTCGCACGGATCCGCTCGCGCCGCGACCAGATGGGGCTGCGCTACCGGCCCGCGCGCGACGACGACACCGCGGTGCCCGAATGGATGGATCAGGCACTGCGCCGCGCCACCCATCCCGACCCGCTGCGCCGCTACGACGCGCTGTCGGAATTCGCGGCCGACATGAAGCGCCCCGGCGCCGGCTGGACCTCAACCCGTCACGTACCGCTGGCCGCGCGCAACCCGGTGCGGTTCTGGCAGGCGGTCTCCGCCATCCTCGCACTCGCCTGTCTCATCCTCGTCCGGCAATTGCTGGCCCATTGACCCAGAAGGGAGATCCCGATGAAAGACCTTGCCCTGAGCGAAGACCCGACCAAGGAAGACGTCACCGCCCTGATCCTTCAGGCGAAGAAACGCGCCGGGCTGAGCTGGGAAGAGCTCGCGGCCAAGATCGGCATGTCGCCGGTCTGGACCCATTCGGCCTGCATGGGCATGAATGCCTTCCCGGCCGAGAAGGCGGCAGCCCTCGTCTCGGTGCTGGCGCTGCCGCCCGAGGCCGCCCCGGTACTCGAGGAAAGCCCTACCAAGATCTGGAGCCAGACCGTCCCGACCGATCCCTGCATCTACCGCCTCTACGAAGTGGTCGGCGTCTACGGACCGACGATCAAGGCGCTGATCCACGAGAAATTCGGCGACGGCATCATGTCCGCCATCGATTTCGACATGACGGTCGAGCGGGTGCCCAACCCCAAGGGCGACCGCGTGAAGATAGAGATGTCGGGCAAGTACCTCGCCTTCAACGCCTGGTAGCCCCGCGCCGCGCAGAAACCGGGCACTTGGACCCGCGCGGCTCCGGATGACCTTGGCGGCGACATAGGGGGCGAGCCTGGGGAGGCGCAGGCCGCGCAGCTTCGCCCCCGGTCCCACGCTGATCGCGGTGGACACCGCCACGGCGCGGGGCCATCCTGCGGCATGCCACACGATTCTCATGACCACGATCACGGCGCCCACGCCCTGCTGCCGCCCGACCCGGCGCTGCGGGTCCGCGCGCTGGAAACGCTGCTTGCGCGAAAGGGCTTTGTCGATCCCGCCGCGATGGATGCCATCCTCGACTTCTACGAGAACAGGATCGGCCCCCGCATCGGCGCGACCGTCGTCGCCCGTGCCTGGACCGACCCGGACTTCCGCGCCGCGCTACGCGAGGACAGCACCGCCGCACTGGCCGCCGAGGGGCTGCTCGGGCGGCAGGGCGAACACATGGTGGTGGTCGAGAACACCCCCGAGGTGCACAACGTCGTCGTCTGCACGCTCTGCTCCTGCTACCCGTGGCCGCTGCTGGGCATCCCGCCCAGCTGGTATAAGTCCGACGCCTACCGCGCCCGCGTCGTGCGCGAGCCGCGCAAGGTGCTTTCGGAATTCGGCCTGACCCTGCCCGAGGCGCAATCGGTCCGGGTCTGGGATTCTACCGCCGAGATCCGCTACCTCGTGCTGCCGATGCGCCCCGAGGGCACCGAAGGGCTCGGGGCGGAGGCGCTGGCCGACTGGGTCACACGCAACGCGATGATCGGCACCGGCCTGCCGGAGCGTCCGCAATGACCCGGGTCCACGACATGGGCGGACGCTATGGCGACGGCGCCGTCGATCCGGCGCCCGACGAGCCGATGTTCCACGCCCCCTGGCACCGCCGCGCGATGGCGCTGACGCTGGCCGCCGGTGCCATCGGCCGCTGGAACATCGACGCCATGCGTCACGCGCGCGAGGCGGTCGCGCCACAGGATTACGCACGCTTCAGCTATTACGAGAAATGGCTGGCAGGCGTCGCCGACATGGCCGTGGGCCGCGGCATGGTCACCCGCGCCGAACTCGCCGCCGCCGGAGACGCCGCAATCGGAGACCAAGCCGGGGGCGAGGCTGGGGGCGAGGCGGGCACCGCCCCCCCGGAATTCGGCCCCGCCGATCCCCGCGCGCTGCGCCCCGCCGATGTCGAGACAATCCTGCGCCGCGGCAGCCCGAGCACGCGGCCCGGTGCCGCCCCCACCTTTACCCCGGGCGACCGGGTGCGCACCCGCCTTCCCGCGCGCAACCTTGCCGTCGACGGCGGCCACACCCGCCTGCCCGCCTATGCCGCGGGCCATCTCGGGCGCGTCCTGCGCCACCACGGCGCCCATGTCCTGCCAGACTCGAACGCGCATTTCCTTGGCGAAGCGCCGGAACCGCTCTACGCCGTCGCCTTCGACGCGGCCGAGATCTGGGGCAGCGCCGAACGCGCCGGCGACGAGGTCGTGCTCGACCTCTGGGAAAGCTATCTCGTGCCTGCGGAGCACTCCGAATGACCGGCGCCGACACCGGCATCGCCACCGATCCGCTGGCCGCCACCCGGTTCGAAGAACCCTGGCACGCCCAGGTCTTCGCGCTGACCGTCGCGCTCTCCGAGGCCGGGCGCTTCACCTGGCCCGAGTGGACCGAAGCCTTTGGCGCCACGCTTGCGCGCCACGGCAAGGATCGCGCCCTCGATGGCGGCGAAGATTACTTTCACGCCTGGCTCGAAACCCTCGAAGCCCTCCTCGCCCGCCTTGGCCTGGCCGAGCCCGCGGTCGTCGAGGCCCTGCGCGACGCGTGGGAGGCCGCCTACCTCGCCACGCCCCATGGTCAGCCCGTACACCTGAAAGACTGACCGCCCGAAAGACTGACCCGTCCCGCCCCCCATCCTTCTCCCGGAAATACGCCACTGCGGTCACCGGGGGGGGCAGCGCCACCCGCAGCACGCATCGCCTCCCGCCCCTTGACATCCCGGCCGATCCCGGCCCCCATCGGCACAGCCGCCGACCGACGGGGGGGAGACAATGGCCTTCGATTTCATCCTGATGCTGACAGCCTCGGACCGCACCATCCCGGATGCGGCGCGACGTCTCGACGAGGCGCTGGAGGGCGGGGTGCGCCACATAGGGTTCAAGGACGTGGGCCTTCCCTTCGACGAGCTGCGCGGCCTTGCCGACCGGATCCGCGCCGCGGGAGGGCGCTCCTATCTCGAGGTCGTCAGCCTCGATGCGGAAAGCGAACTTGCCTCGGCCCGCGCCGCAGTGGACCTGGATGTCGATTGCCTGCTGGGGGGCACGCGGGCGGACGAGGTGACGGCGATCACCTGCGACCACCCCCTGCGCTACTACCCGTTCCCGGGCCGCATCACCGGCCATCCCAGCGTGCTGGAGGGGCCCGCGGAAGACATCGTCGCCTCGGCCCGCAGGCTGGCGGCGCTGGAACATGTGCACGGGCTCGACCTGCTGGCCTATCGCTTCGCGGGTGACGTGCCGGGGCTGATGGCAGCGGTCTGCGCGGCCATCGACAAGCCGGTGATCATGGCCGGCAGCATCGACGGCGCCGGACGGGTGCGCGCCTCGGCCGAGGCCGGCGCCGCCGGGTTCACCGTGGGCACCGCCGCCCTGGCCGGCGCCTTCCCGGCCGAGGAGACGGGCTTTGCCGGGCAGGTCCGCGCGATCCTCGACATCACCGCCGAGGCGCGCAGGCTGTCCACCGCCCCGCGCCGGGTGGCGCTGGTCGCGCATGACGAACGCAAGTCGCAGCTGCGCGCCTGGGTGCTGCGCCATCAGAAGGCGCTCAAGGGTCAGCGGATCATCTGTACCGGGGGCACCGGGGCGATGGTCAAGGCGGCGGTGCCCGGGCTTCAGGTCCGCCGCCTTCAACGCGGCGCCCGGGGTGGCGACCAGCAGCTGGGCGCGCTGATCGCCACCGGAGAGCTTGACGCCGTCGTCTTCTTCGCCGACCCCTCGGCCCCGCATGGCAGCGATGTCGACCTGCAGGCGCTGACCCGGCTGGCGGTGATGCACGACACACCGATCGCCTTCAGCCCCTCGGCCGCCGACACGCTGGCCGCGGGGCTGTTCCGGGCGGGTGACTGAGGGGCGGTTACCAGCCTTCCTCGGTCACGATCCGGTCGCCGGGCACATCGAGCGCCTTCAGCGCGTCGCGCATCGCGTCGACGAACTCCCCCGGGCCGCAAAGGTAGAAGGTCCGGTCGAAATCGGCCAGCCTGCGCTTGAGGAAGGCCTTGTCGATCATGCCCTGCTCGTCGCTCACGACGAAGATCGTCTCGAGGCCGGCCATTGCCTCCCATTCCTCGCGCAGAATGATATCGGCGCGGGTCTTGTTGGAAAAAACCAGCGTCGTGTCGGCCAGCTTGCCGTCGCGGACGCGGCGGCGCAGGATCGGGATGAAAGGCGTGATGCCCGCCCCCGCGGCCAGGAAAGTGGCGGGCCCGCCGCGATCATGAATCGCGCCGAACGGGTCCTCCATCTGCACCTTGTCGCCGGGGTCGAGATCCCGCAGGCGCGCGGTGACGCCGTCATGGTCGGGATAGGACTTGATGACGAATTCCAGCACCGGGTCCTCGGGCTGCGAGGTGAAGGTGAAGGGGCGGTCCTCGTCGGTCCAGCCCTCGCGCTCCAGCGTCAGGGCGGTGGCCTGTCCGGGCGTGAACTCGACCTTCTCGGGCCGGGTGAAGACATAGTGCCAGGTATCGGGCGTCAGGCGTTCCTTGGCGGTGAGCGTGATCTCGTGGTCCATGGCGATCTCCTTTCACCGGGAAAACGCGCGCTTGGCATGGCCAGTTCCTGGATCGCCCCCGGAAGGACGGCACGCCACCCGCCCCGGCGGCCCGCCCCGCACGCGCGCCCGACACACCGCCACGAGGGTCAGTCGAAGCCGACGGCGACCAGCCCGAAAGCGCCGAAATCGGCCTCGATACCGGTGCCGGGCGGGCATTCGATCGGCGCGATGAAGGAGCCCGAGAGGATCACCTGCCCCGACTCGATCCGCTGGCCATACTGACCCATGCGCCGGGCAAGCCAGACGATGCCGGTCACCGGGTCGTCAAGGACCGCGGCGCCAAGGCCCGTGGCCTCGACCACCCCGTTTGCCTTGACGATGGCCCCGGTCCAGCGCAAGTCGACCGCGCGCGGATCGGCCCTGTGGCCGCCCAGCACGATCCCCGCGTTCGCCGCATTGTCGGCCACGGTGTCGAAGATCCGCCGCGGGGTGCCCGTCGCCGGATCCTTCCGCTGCACCCGGGTGTCGAGGATCTCCAGCGCCGGGGCCACCGCCTCGGTCGCGTCCAGCACCTGATCGCGCGTCACCTCGCCCGCAAGCGGCGCCTTCATGAGAAAGGCGATCTCGGCCTCCACGCGCGGCTGGATGAAGCGCCCGGCCGGAACCTGCGCGCCGCTGGAAAACAGCATGTCGTCGTACAGCACGCCGGAATCCGGTGTCTCGATCCCCAGCGAGGCCTGCATCACGCGCGAGGTGAGGCCGATCTTCCAGCCGATCACCCGCCGCCCGGCCGCCAGCTTGCGCACCCTCTGCGCCGCCTGGATCGCATAGGCGTCGTCCAGCGTCATTCCCGGGTAGCGCAGGCTCAGAAGGCCGATCTGGCGGCCAGCCGCCTCGGCCTCCAGCAGATCCTCCGCCGCCTGCCCGATCTCGGCCTCCGTCAGCATCGCTCGTCCTCCACGGTGTTGCGCAGGGTGCCGATCCCCTCGGCCTTCACCTCGATCACGTCGCCGGGGCGCAGCCAGACCGGCGGATCGAACCGCGCGCCCGCGCCCGTCGGCGTGCCGCAGACCAGCACGTCGCCAGCCTTCAGCGTGGTGAAAGTGGAAACATAGTGCACGATATGGCGGAAGTCGAAGATCATCCGGCCCGTCCGGTCCGCCTGGCGCAGCTCTCCGTTCACCCGGGTCTCGAGCGCCACGTCGTCAAGCTGGCCCGACTCGCGGAACGGCACGAGCCAAGGCCCGAGCGCACCGGACCGATCCCAGTTCTTGCCCTGCGTGACGTTGAACTTGGCGTGGCGCACCCAGTCGCGGATCGTCCCCTCATTGCACAGCGTGAGCGCCGCAATGTGGTCATAGGCCCCGGCCCGGGGAATGCGGCGGCCGGGCTTGCCGATGACGATGGCGATCTCGCCCTCGTAATCCAGCTGCTCGCTTTCCGGCGGGCGGATCAGCGGCTGGTCGTGCCCGGTGAAGCTGCCCGGGAAGCGGACGAAGAGAGAGGGGTTGGGCGGCGCCTCCTTGCCGTCCTTGTATTCGGCGTTGCGGTCGGGGAAGTTCACGCCGATGCACAGGATCTTTTCCGGCTGGGCAAGCGGGATCAGGTACCGCACCCCGGCCTGCGCGAAATCCGGTGTGCGACCCTCGGCGGCGGCGATCACCTCCTCCAGAGCGCCGGCCGTCACCACCTCCTGCAACCGCGCGAAGCGGTCGCCGAAAAGCGGCGTCAGGTCGACGATGCCGTCGTCGGTCACGACGCCGTAGCGGTCGCGGCCTGCGGCGTGAAAGGCGGCGATGCGGGCGGGGATCTGTCTCATGCGGCCTCCGTCATGGCGCGACGATCGGGGTGGCCTTCAAGTCGCTCGCCACCGGCGCGAGGCCCTGGAAGACCGACCCCTCCTCGAACCACGAGCGCGGCGCAGGCGCGCCCCAGAGGGTCTGGCGCTGCGGATCCTTCAGGTCCCAGCGGATCGGTTCGAGGTCGGGGTCCACGGTCTGATAATCCGAACAGTAGATCTCGATCCGGTGGCCGTCGGGATCGCGGATATACAGGAAGAAGGCGTTGGAGATGCCGTGCCGCCCCGGCCCGCGCTCGATATTGGCGAGGTAGCCGGTGGTGCTCATCAGATCGAGCAGGTCGATGATGTTGAGCGGCGTCGGCACCCAGAAGGCGGTGTGGTGCAACCGTGGGCCGGTGCCGTTGGTGAAGGCGATGTCATGCACCCCGCCCTTTCGGTGGGTCCACGCGGCCCAGAGGCGGCCGCTGTCTTCATCCTCGGTATATTCGGTGACGCGGAAGCCGATCCGGTTGTAGAACTCGACCGCACGGTCGACATTGCTCGCGAAGACGTTGAAATGGTCGATGCGGAGCGGCTTCACCCCCTTGTAGAGGGCATAGTTCTGATGGATCGGCGGCAGCCGGTCCATACGGTGGTAAAGCTCGATCGGCATGCCGAAGCAATCCGCCGTTCTCAGCGTCCGTCCCTGGTAGGGGCGCTCGACCCAGGCGGTGGGCTGCCCCTGAGCGTCGAACCATGCCTTGGCACGGTCGAGGTCGTCCTCGTCGAATACCTTGAAGGCAAGCGAACGCACATTCGCCTCCTCGGACTTTCGCAGCACCACGGAATGGTGCCCGCGTTCCTCCATCGCACGCAGGAACACGTGGCCCGCATCCTCGTCGGTCACCTGAAGCCCCAGCACATCGGCATAGAAGGCACGGCTGGCGGCCAGGTCGGTCACGCCGAAGACGACGTGGCTGAGCCGGACGATATTGAACGGCGGATACAGGTTGGGGGCAGGTATGGGCATCTCTCTCTCCCTCTGGGGCGGCGCGGTCCCTCCTCCGCGCCCGATCTTCAATCTGGCTTCGATCCGGAGGCTCAGCCGAGTTTCGGCACCGTGTGGATGCGTCGCGGGAACGACACGTTCACCGTCTCCATGTAGAAATCGAACGACCAGTCGCCGCCGTCGCGCCCGATGCCCGAGGCCTTGGAGCCGCCGAACGGCGTGGGCAGATGGCGAATGTTTTCCGAATTCACCCAGATCATGCCAGCCTGAAGCCCATCCGTCATCCGCATCGCGCGATCTAGGTCGGCCGTCCAGAGATAGGCGGCAAGGCCGTAATCCACGTCATTGGCAAGGCGCAGCGCCTCGGCCTCGTCGGCGAAAGGGATGGCCGTGAGGACGGGGCCGAAGATCTCCTCTTGCGCGATGCGCATGTCGTTGCGCGCCCCGGTGAAGAGCGTGGGCGCCACATAGCAGCCCGCGGTGCCGATCTTGACCCCGCCGGCGGCGATCGTCGCCCCCTCGGCGCGGGCGGTATCGAAATAGGACAGCACCTTCTTCTCGTGCTCGGGGTGGATCAGCGGGCCCACCACCGTCTCGGGATCCAGAGGGTGACCCACCCTGATCTTCGCCGCGACCTTCGCGACCGTCTCGCAGAAGGCATCGTGGATCGTCTCCTGCACCAGCAGCCGCGAGGACGAGGTGCAGCGTTCGCCGTTCAGCGAATAGATCATGAAGGCCGCCGCATCCGCCGCGCGCGCCAGATCGGCATCGTCGAACACGATCACCGGGTTCTTGCCGCCAAGTTCGAAATGCACCCGCTTCAGCGTCGCCGCCCCCTGCGCCATGATCCGGCTGCCGGTGCGGCTTTCGCCGACGAAGGCGATCGCCTTGATCCCAGGATGTTCGGTCAGCGCGCGCCCCGCTTCCTCGCCCACCCCGTTGACGAGGTTCAGGACACCGGGCGGCAGCCCCGCCTCCTCGGCGATCTCGACCAGCAGCTTCGCGGTCAGCGGCGAGAACTCGGCCGGCTTGTGAACCACCGTGCAGCCCGCGGCCAGCGCAGGTGCGATCTTCCAGGTGGACAGCATGAAGGGCGTGTTCCAGGGCGTGATCACCCCCACCGGGCCGATCGGGCGGCGCGATGTCACATTCATCTGCGTGGGTGTGCGAAGCGACAGCCCGTCCTCCGCCCCCGGCGCCTTGTCGGCATAGTAGCGGAAGTTCGCCGCGCCGCGCAGCGCCGCCTTCGACATGAAGCGCAGCGCCTGCCCGGTGTCGAGGCATTCGGTGAAGGCGATCCGCTCGGCATTCGCCTCGATCGCCTCGGCCACGCGGATCAGGATGCGGCGCCGCTCCTCTCCCGGCATCCGGCCCCAGCTGTCGAATGCCTCCGTCGCGGCGGCAACCGCGCGGTCGATATCCTCGGCCCCGCCCCGCGCCACCTGCGCCAACGGCGTCAGGTCGACCGGAGAGATCGTCTCGAACGTGGCGCGCGAGGCGGCAGGAAGACTTTGCCCGCCGATGTGGTTCATCACGCCGCCATCGAAATGCGCAAGATAGCCGCGGGCGCGGTCGAGGTTGCGGTTCAGGTCGGTCATCGTCATCCCTCAGGTCCGATCTTGGTTCGGGTCTCGGTTCTGGTCCCGATCCTGGCCCGGCAGACGGGTGTGAATCGGCGTGTCCTTCCAGCTCAACTCCGGGTCGATCTCCCGGATCTCGAGCGACAGGGCGAAATGTTCGGTGGCCAGCGGCCCCGCCAGCGCCCGCCGCGCGGCGGCGAAGATCGCGGCGCCCGCCTCGTACAGTGCCGGTTTGCTGCGGCCCACCCCCACCGAAAGGGTCATCGCGACAAAGTCGTTTTCGGCAATGCCGTCGGCGACGATCCAGTGATCCGCCGCGAAGGCCCGGACCCGGATCCCCGCCAGCGGAAAGATCCCCGACGTCACCATCGCCCCATGCACCGCGCGGCACAGGTCACCGATGTCGGCCCGGGCCGCCAGCCCCGGCGAATACTCGATATGAAGATGCGGCATGCGGCGGCCCTCCCCGGCCCGTTGCCTCCTCGTCCATTTACTTCACTTGTTAATTATTGTGCATCTGTCAAGCCCCGCGTGACGACCGGTGCATCAGCGCACTGCGGGCCGCCCCGGAAGAGGCGCCCGGCCTGGCAGGCGGTTTTCCTCGATCCGCGGGCGGGTCGGCGTTTGATCCTGACGAACGGTCTGGTATACCATTTTTCAACGCGGCAGGGAGGATTGCGCATGCAGGAGCGGGACGGGACGCGGGACATCGCGGTGATCGGGCTGGGGTCGATGGGCGCGGGGATGGCGCTGTCGCTGGTCCGGGCGGGGCATCGGGTCCGGGGGCAGGATATCGACCCGGCGCGGATCACCGCCCTGGTGGCGGCGGGCGGACAGCCGGGGGCGCCCGCCGATCATGCCGGCGCGCTCGACGCGGTGGTGGTCGTGGTGCTGAACGCCGCGCAGACCGAGGCGGTTCTGTTCGGCCCCGAGGGGATCGCGCCCCGGATGCGGCCCGGCGCGGTGATCCTGTCCTGCGCGACCGTGCCCCCCGCCTTCGCCCGCGACATGGCCGCACGGGCCGCGACGATGGGGCTTCACTATCTCGACGCGCCGATCTCGGGCGGGGCGGCCAAGGCGGCCGAGGGACGGCTGAGCATCATGGCATCGGGCGGGCCCGCAAGCTTTGCCGCGGCGCGCCCGGTGCTGGACGCCATGGCCGAGACCGTGTTCGACCTGGGTCCCGAGGCGGGCGCAGGATCGGCGATGAAGGCGGTGAACCAGATGCTTGCCGGCACCCATATCGCCGCGATGGCCGAGGCGCTGACCTTCGGCATGACCCAGGGCGTGGCGCCCGCGACCTTCCTCGAGGTGATCTCCAGATGCGCGGGCACCAGCTGGATGCTGGAGAACCGCGCGCCGCATGTGGTGGCGGGCGATTACAGCCCCAAGAGCCAGGTGAATATCTGGCCGAAAGACCTTGGGATCGTTCTGGAAATCGCGCGAGAGGCTGGGTTCGAGGCGCCGCTTGCCAAGGCCGCTCTCGGCCGATTTACCGAAGCCGCCGCGCAGGGCCTGGGACAGGAAGACGACGCCGCCGTCGCCAAGGTCTACGCCCGCGCCGCGGGGCTGACCCTGCCGGGAGAGACACCATGACGCCGCTTCTGGGTGCGATCGCGGATGATTTCACCGGCGCGACCGACCTTGCCGGCTTGCTCGCCCGCAGCGGCGCCCGAGTCTCGCTGCGGATCGGCGTGCCCGAGGGACCGTCCGCCGATGCCGCCCCGTTCGAGGTGATCGCGCTGAAGATCCGCACCGCGCCGGTCGATAAGGCGGTGGCCGAGGCGCGCGCCGCCCTTGGCTGGCTTCAGGCGGCAGGCGCGCGGCAGGCGTTCTGGAAATATTGCTCGACCTTCGATTCCACGCCCCGCGGCAACATCGGCCCGGTGGCCGAAGCCCTGATGCAGATGCTCGGGACCGGCCAGACGATCTATTGCCCCGCCTTCCCGGAGAACGGCCGCTCGGTCTACATGGGCAACCTGTTCGTCGGGCAGCAACCGCTGGCGGAAAGCCCGATGAAGGACCATCCGCTGACGCCGATGCGCGATTCCAACCTGATGCGTCTGCTCGCGCCGCAGGTCGCGGGTCGCGTGGGCCTCGCCGACAGGCCCACCGTCGCGCGCGGCTCCGCGGCGCTGGCCGGGGCGCTGGCGAAGATGGCGGATGAGGGGGTGGCGCATGTGATCGCCGACGCGGTGGAGGATGCCGATCTGGAGGTGATCGCCGAGGCCTGCCGCAACTTCGCGCTGTTGACCGGCGGCTCCGCGCTGGCCCTGCCGCTGGCCCGCCAGCTGGGGGCCGCACGCGCCGCGGATCGCCCTGCGCCGCCGCGGCTGTCGAACGCGGCGGTGGTGCTGTCGGGCAGTTGTTCGGCGATGACCCGGGCGCAGGTGGCGGCCTATCGCAAGCTGGGCCGGCCGGCGCTGTCGCTCGACCCGGTGACGCTGGACCGCGAGGGGCCGGAGAGCGCGGCCAAATGGCTGGCGGGGCAGGATCTTGCCGCCGCGCCCCTGATCTACGCCACGGCCGAGCCGGAGGCGGTGGCCGCCGCGCAGAAGGCGTTGGGCCGCGACCGGGCGGGTGCGGTGGTCGAGGCGGCGCTGGCCAGTCTCGCACAGACCGCCCGCGACCTTGGCGCCCGTCGTTTCGTCGTCGCGGGGGGCGAGACCTCGGGCGCCGTGACCGGCGCGCTTGGGGTGGCGCGGCTGGACATCGGGGCCGAGATCGCGCCGGGCGTGCCCTGGTGCTTTGGCACATCGGCAGGGGAAACGGTTGCGCTGGCGCTCAAATCCGGCAACTTCGGGGGCGAGGCGTTCTTTTCCGAAGCCCTCGCCGCACTGGAGGCCCCATGAGCGAAGAAACCCGCCTGCGCGAGGAGATCTGCGCCCTTGCCCGGTCGCTTTTCGATCGCGGACTGACCCACGGGACGACCGGCAACATCTCGGCCCGCACACCCGATGGCGGCCTGCTGGTGACGCCGACCGGGAGTTCCTTCGGCAGGCTCGATCCCGCCCGTCTGGCACGGTTCGACACCACCGGGCGGCAGGTCGGGGGCGACCGGCCCACCAAGGAAATGCCGCTGCATTCCGCGTTCTACGAAACCCGCGGCAGCGCCGGTGCGGTAGTGCACCTGCATTCCTGCCACGCGGTCGCCTGGTCCATGATGCCGGAAGTTGACGTGGAGGATTTTCTCCCGCCGGCAACGCCTTACGCGGTGATGTTGCTGGGAAGGGTGAAGTTGCTTCCGTTCTTCCTTCCGGGCGATCCGGCGATGGCCGGTGCGGTGCGCGGGCTGGCGGGCAAACGCTCGGCGGTGATGCTGGCGAACCACGGGCCCGTGGTCGCGGGGCGCGATGTCCGGGCCGCCTGCGCCGCGATCGAGGAACTGGAGGCGACGGCACGGCTGGCGCTTCTGACGCGGGGCACCGGCGCACGGATGCTCGAGGCCGGCCAGGTCTCGCAGGTGGTGGACAGGTTCGACGTGGAGTGGGACGGATGAAATTCTCGGCCAATCTCGGGTTTCTCTGGGCAGACCGGCCGCTGGCCGACGCGATCCGCGCCGCGGCTGCCGCCGGTTTCGACGCGGTCGAATGCCACTGGCCCTACGATCAGGGCGCGAACGAGGTGCGCGCGGCGCTGGAGGAGACGGGCCTTGCCATGCTCGGCCTCAACACCCGACGCGGCCGGCCCGGCGAGAATGGCCTTGCCGCCCTGCCGGGGCGCGAGGCGGAGGCCCGCACCGCGATCGACGAGGCGCTGGATTATGCCGCGCGGATCGACGCGGCGAACATCCACGTGATGGCGGGGTTCGCGAACGGCGCGGAGGCGCACGAGACCTTCGCCGCCAACCTGCGCTATGCCGCCCGCCGCGCGGCCGAGGCGGGCCGGACGATCCTGATCGAGCCGCTGAACCGCCATGACGCGCCGGGCTATTTCCTGCGCGACACGGAACAGGCCGCCGCCCTGATCGACGGCCTCGGCGTACCGAACCTGCGGCTGATGTTCGACTGCTACCACGTGCAGCGGACCGAGGGCGACGTCACCACCCGGCTGGCCACGCTCCTGCCCCTCGTCGGGCACATCCAGTTCGCCGCCGCCCCCGATCGTGGCCCGCCCGACCACGGCGAGCTCAACTATCCCTTCGTCTTCGCCGAGATCCGGCGCCTCGGCTGGCGGCGTCCCCTCGGCGCGGAATACAAGCCGGCCGGCCCGACGGAGGCCTCCCTCGGCTGGCTGGCAGAGGCGCGGGGGATCTGAGAGTCGCCCCGGCGCCCCGGGCCCGCCCGTCTTGACTTCCGCCGCCACGCCTGCCCTTCTCTGGTATACCAAACCTCGGACAACGGAGCCTTGCCATGACCGCGACCCTTGCCATCGGGACCTACCGCGACACCGACCGTGCCGCGCTTGAATCCGATCTCGGCGCAACGATGCTGGACGGGCTCGACGCGCTCGACAGCCTGGACGAAGACGCCCGGGCCGCGGTGACGACGGTTGCCTATGCGGGGCACGCGCCCTTCGGCGGCGCGGTGATGGACAAGCTTCCGAACCTCGGGCTGATCGCCAATTTCGGCGTCGGTTACGACGCGATCGACGTCGGCGCGGCGACGGAGCGGGGTGTGCGGGTGACCAACACCCCCGATGTCCTGAACGACGACGTGGCCGATCTGGCGGTGGCGCTTCTGCTGATGCAGACCCGGCAGCTTGCCCAGTCGGAGGCGCATCTGCGGGCCGGAAAATGGGCGCTGCAAGGCGCCTTTCCGCTGACCCGCAAGATCAGCGGCGGGCGCGTCGGCATCCTCGGCCTCGGCCGGATCGGGCGCGAGATCGCCGACCGCCTCGCCGCCTTCAAGATGGAGATCCACTACTGGTCGCGGTCGGAAAAAGACACCCCCGGCTGGACCCACCATCCCGACCCGGTCGCGCTGGCCGAGGCGGTCGACTACCTCGTCGTCGCCGTGGTCGGCGGGACCGAGACGGCAGGCATCGTCTCGGCCGAGGTGATCGAGGCGCTGGGGACCAACGGGGTGATCGTCAACATCTCGCGCGGGACGACGATCGACGAGGAGGCGATGATCGACGCCCTGCGCAACGGCCGGCTTGCCGGTGCGGGCCTCGACGTCTTTCTCAACGAACCGACGGTGGACCCGCGCTTCTTCGCGATGGAAAACGTCGCGATCCAGCCGCATGTCGGCTCGGCCACGATCGAGACGCGGGCGGCGATGGGTCAGCTGCAGCGCGACAACGTGGCGGCGTTCCTCGACGGCAAGGACCTGTTGACGCCGGTCAACTGAGGCCTGCCCCCGGGCGGCGGGCTAAAGCAGCCCCCGCCCCGCGAGATTGCGCATCAGCGCCGCGGTGCCGAAGGTCCATTCCGGGGCCTCGGTCGACAGCCGCACGACATTCGTCAGACTGCCCAGCGACGGCTCGGTGATCGTGACCACGTCGCCCGGATGATGGGTGAAGCCCTGCCCCGGCCCGTCGCGATCCTTGACCGGGGCGAACATCGTGCCGAGGTAGAGGAAGAAACCGTCGGGATACTGGTGGTGCCGCCCGATCGTCTGCGCCACGATGTCGGCCGGGTCGCGGCTGATCTCGGACATCGAGGAGCTGCCGTCGAGGACGAAGCCGTCCTCCCCCTCGACCCGCATCGACAGCTCGGCCCGACGCACGTCGTCAAGGCCATAGCCATCGTCGAAAAGCCGCAGGAACGGCCCGATGGCGGAAGAGGCGTTGTTGTCCTTGGCCTTGGGCAGCAGCAGCGCCGAGCGCCCCTCGATATCGCGCAGGTTCACGTCGTTGCCCAGCGTCGCGCCGACGATCCGGCCGGTGGAGCCTACCGCCAGCACAAGTTCCGGCTCCGGGTTGTTCCAGCGCGACCCGGGCAGAAGGCCGATCTCCGCCCCGGCCCCGACCGAGGCCATGGGCGGGCACTTGGTGAATACCTCGGCATCCGGGCCGATGCCCACCTCGAGATATTGCGACCAGAGCCCCTCGGCCTGCAGCACCGTCTTGACCTGCGCGGCCTTTTCCGACCCCGGCGCGATGCCCGACAGGCTGTCGCCGATGATCGCGACGACCCGGGCGCGGATCGCCTCGGCGCGGTCGGGGTCGCCCGCGGCCTGCTCCTCGATCACGCGCTCGACCATCGAGGCGGCGAAGGTCACGCCGGCGGCCTTGATCGCCTGAAGGTCCGGGGGCGCCAGAAGCACGGGCCCCGCCTCCGGGTCGGTGCCCAGGTCGGTCAGCGTACCGATGGGAACGCCCGGCGCGGCACGTGCCGCCGCGGCCGGATCCGCGGCCTCGCACAGCGCCTGCATCGTCGGCAGGGCGCGGCTGGTGATGTCGGTCAGCGTCTCGCCGTCGAGGCGTACCAACGCGGGACCGAGGCCCGGGCGCCAGACGCGGCCGACAAAACAGGCCGCGGAGTCGGGATTGGTCTTGGGCAGCATGGGGCCTCTCTCAGCTTTCGGTCTCGGGGGGCAGCACTTTGCCGGGGTTCAGGATTCCCTTCGGGTCGAGCGCGGATTTCACCGCCCGCATCCAGGCCAGCGCGGCGCCATGTTCGGCGTTCATGTAGACCTGTTTGCCAAGGCCGACGCCGTGCTCGCCGCTGACCGTGCCGCCAAGGCGCAGCGCCGTCTCGGCCAGCGCATGGGTGAAATCGTGCGCGCGGCGCATCTCGTCGGCATCCTCGGGGTCGACGCAGATCCCGGCGTGGAAATTGCCGTCGCCGACGTGGCCGACGATGGTGGCGATCAACCCCAGCTGCACCGCGTCGCGCTGCGCCTGCAACACCGCCTCGGCCAGCGCCGAGATCGGCACGCAGACATCGGTGGGCCAGACCTTCTTGCCCCGGGCCAGCGCCTGCCCCGCGTAATGCGCCTTGTGCCGCATCGACCAGAGCGCGTTGCGCCCCTCGGTCGTGTCGGCGGCCTGCCAGCCCTCGGCGCCAAAATCCCCGGCAAGGGCCGCGAAGGCCTCCACCTGTTCGGAAACCGCCTTAGGGCCGCCGTGAAACTCGATGAAAAGATGTGGTTTTTCCGGAAGCCCCGCGTCGGCATAGGCGTTGAACCCGCGCACCATCATCTCGTCCACCAGCTCGATCCGCGCCATCGGCACGCCCGACTGGATCGTCGCGATCACGCAGTTCACCGCATCCTCGACGCTTGCGAACCGGCAGGTCGCGGCCGCGATCTGCTCCGGTACGCCCTGCAGTTTCAGCGTCAGTTCGGTGATGATCCCCAGCGTCCCCTCGGACCCGATCAGCAGGTGCGTGAGGTCGTAACCGGTCGAGGATTTCCGCGCGCGGCTGCCGGTACGGATCACGCTGCCGTCCGACATCACCGCCTCCAGTGCCAGCACGTTCTCGCGCATCGTGCCATAGCGCACCGCCGTGGTGCCCGACGCCCGGGTCGCCGCCATGCCGCCAAGGCTGGCATCCGCACCCGGATCGACAGGGAAGAACAGGCCGGTCGCGCGCAGCCCCTCGTTCAGCGCGACGCGGGTCAGGCCGGGCTGCACGATGGCGTTCAAATCCTCGGGATGCACCTCCAGCAGCCGGTTCATCCGGCTCATGTCGAGGCTGATCCCCCCCGCCACAGCCAGATGATGCCCCTCAAGCGAGGTCGCCGCGCCATAGGCCGTGACCGGGCAGCCGGCGCGATGACAGGCCGCGACGATGGCCGAGACCTCGGCGGTCGTCTCGGGGAAGGCCACCGCGTCGGGCGGGGTGAGCGGCAGGTAGGTTTCGCACCGCCCGTGCTGTTCCAGCACCGCGGCGCTGGTGCTGAGCCGCGCGCCCAGAAGTGCGGACAGCTCTGCGATCAGCGCCGAGTGATCCGCTCTGGTCCCGCTCCCCGGATTTCCCTCCTGACGTCCCATGCAAGCGCCTCCCTCGCCGGGCGGGACCTTGCGCCCCCGCCGCCATGGTATACCATCCCCGATGAAACGGGTTCGGCGGGGCTTGTCAACCTTGCCCGTGCCGGCTTTGCCCGTGAGGCGCCCCCGGCGCGGCAGAGGAGCAGAGGACAAAATGGATCTATTCGACCTGAACGGACGCCGGGCACTGGTCACCGGCGCCTCGATGGGGATCGGCCGCACGCTGGCACGCGGGCTGGCGCAGGCGGGCGCCAGCGTCGTGCTGAATGCGCGCAACGCAGAGCGGCTGGACACGGCGGTGACCGAGCTGCGCGATGAGGGGTTCGACGCCACCGCCCTGCCCTTCGACGTCTCCGATCCGGCAGCGGCGCGCACCGCGATCGACGGGTTCGAGGCCGCGACCGGCCCCCTGGACATCCTCGTGAACAACGCGGGCATGCAGCACCGCGCCCCACTGGAGGAATTTCCGACCGAGACTTTCGAGCGGCTCATGCGCACCAATCTCGGCTCTGCCTTCTACGTGGGCCAGGCCGCCGCGCGCCACATGATCCCCCGCGGCAAGGGCCGCATCATCAACATCGCCTCGGCCATGGCGCGGATGGCGCGGCCCGGGATCACGCCCTACGGCGCCTCGAAAGGTGCCATCGTCAACCTTACCGCGGGCATGGCCACCGAGTGGGCGCGCCACGGGCTGACCTGCAACGCCATCGCGCCGGGCTATTTCGACACGCCGCTGAATGCCGCCCTCGTCGCCGACCCGAAATTCACCGACTGGCTGGTCGACCGTACCCCCGCGGGCCGCTGGGGCCGGCTGGAAGAGCTGGTCGGCGCCTGCGTCTTCCTTGCCTCCGATGCGGCCAGCTTCGTCAACGGCCATGTCCTCTACGTCGACGGCGGGTTCACCATCAGCGCCTGAGCACGCCAGTTTTCGCTTGAACTTGGTATACCAAATTGAAAGACTGACCCCGGGCGCGGCGCCGAGTTCCCGCCCCGATCAAGGAGAGCTACGAGATGGCCGACACGCGCGCGCACCGGCGCTTTCGTTCGCAGGAATGGTTCGACAACCCCAACAACCCGGGCATGACGGCGCTCTACCTCGAACGCTACCAGAACCAGGAATACACCCGCGAGGAACTCCAGTCCGAACGGCCGGTCATCGGAATTGCGAACACCGGTTCGGATCTGGCACCCTGCAACAAGATCCACGTCTTCCTGATGGACCGGATCAAGGCGGGCATCCGTGACGGCGGCGGCATTCCGATGGAATTCCCCGTCCACCCGATCCAGGAGACCGGCAAACGCCCCACCGCCGCGCTCGACCGCAACCTTGCCTACCTCAGCCTGGTCGAGGTGTTGCATGGCTATCCAATCGACGGCGTGGTGCTGACCACTGGCTGCGACAAGACCACGCCCGCCATGCTGATGGGCGCGGCCACGGTGGACATCCCGGCGATCGCCCTGAACGGCGGCCCGATGCTGGACGGCTGGTGGAAGGGCAAGCGCGCGGGTTCGGGCACGATCATCTGGGAATCGCGCCGCCTGCTGGCCGAGGGCAAGATCGACTATGACGAGTTCATGGGCCGGGTCTGCGCCTCTGCGCCGTCTCTCGGGCATTGCAACACGATGGGCACTGCCTCGACCATGAACGCGATGGCCGAGGCGCTGGGGATGTCGCTGACCGGCAATTCCGCGATCCCCGCGCCGTTCCGGGAGCGCATGGCGATGGCCTACGAGACCGGCAAGCGCATCGTGTCGATGGTGCTGGAGGATCTGAAACCCTCGGACATCCTGACCCGCGAGGCCTTCGAGAACGCCATCCGGGTGAACACCGCGATCGGCGGATCCACCAACGCGCCGCCGCATCTGCAGGCAATCGCCCGGCACGCGGGCGTCCCCCTCGACGTGAAGGATTGGGAGACGGTGGGCTATGCCGAGCCGCTGCTGCTGAACATGCAGCCCGCCGGGGAATATCTGGGCGAAAGCTTCTTCCGCGCGGGCGGCGTGCCTGCGGTGATGGCGGAACTGGCCAAGGCCGGGCGCCTGCACACGGGCGCGATGACCGCCACGGGCCGGACCATGGGCGAGAACCTGAAGGGCCGCGACAGCACCGACGCGGACGTGATCGCCCCCTATGACCGGCCGCTCCGGACCAACGCGGGGTTCAAGGTGCTGTCGGGCAACCTCTTCGCTTCCGCGCTGATGAAGACCTCGGTGATCTCCGAGGATTTCCGTGCGCGCTTCCTGTCGGAACCCGGCCGCGAAGGCATCCACGAGGCCCGCGCCGTGGTCTTCGAAGGGCCCGAGGATTACCACGCAAGGATCAACGACCCGGCGCTGGAGATCGACGAACATTCCATGCTGTTCATCCGTAACGTGGGCTGCGTGGGCTACCCCGGCTCGGCCGAGGTGGTCAACATGCAGCCGCCGGACGCCCTGCTGAAGCAGGGGATCAACCACCTGCCCACGGTGGGCGACGGGCGGCAATCGGGCACCTCGGAAAGTCCCTCGATCCTGAACGCCTCGCCGGAATCGGTGGTGGGCGGCGGGCTGGCCTATCTGCAGACCGGCGACCGCGTGCGCCTCGACCTCACCGCCTCGACGATGGAGGCGCTGGTTGATCCGGCGGAGTGGGAAGCCCGCAAATCCGCCTGGACCCCGCCCGAGATCCACAACCAGACCCCGTGGCAGGAGATCTACCGCACCCATGTGGGCCAGCTTGCCGACGGCGGCTGCCTGGAGCTGGCGACCGCCTACCACAAGGTGGCCCGCGACCTGCCCCGCGACAACCATTGAAACCGGCCCGGAGGGAGGACACCGCGCCATGAGCCAGAGCATCATCATCACCGGCGCCAGCGCCGGGATCGGCCGCGCCACGGCACGCGCCTTTCTCGACGCCGGCTGGCACGTGGGCCTGATCGGCCGCCGCGCCGAGGCGCTGGAAGAGACCGCGGGCGGATCGGACCGCGCCCTCGTCCTGCCCTGTGACGTCAGCGACGAGGCGGCGGTCGAGGCGGCCTTTGCCCGGGCGCAGGACGCGTGGGGCCATCTCGACGCGCTGTTCAACAACGCGGGCGTCAACATCCCCGGCGCCCCGATCGACGAGATCGCTGTGGACGACTGGCGCAGGGTGATCGACATCAACCTCACCGGCGCCTTCATCGCCGCCCGCGCGGCCTTCGCGCTGATGCGCCGCCAGTCGCCACAGGGCGGCCGGATCATCAACAACGGCTCGATCTCGGCCCATGTCCCGCGCTGGGGCTCGGCCGCCTATACCGCCTCGAAACACGCGATCACAGGGCTCACCCGGACGATCTCGCTCGACGGGCGGCCATTCGACATCGCCTGCGGGCAGATCGACATCGGCAACGCGCTGACCGACATGGCGCAGGCGATGACCACGGGCATGCCGCAGGCCGATGGCTCAATCGCCGTGGAGCCGGTGATGGACGTGGCGCATGTGGCCTCCACCGTGCTGCACATGGCGGGCCTGCCACTGGACGCCAACGTGCAGTTCGTCACCGTGATGGCCACGAACATGCCCTATATAGGCCGGGGCTAGGGCGGAACGCGCCAGGCCGCGGGGGTTTCACTCCCCCGCCCCCCCACGCCGCGCCCCCCACGCCACGCCCCCGCGGGCCCCTGCCCTTGGGTCCGCACCGCGCGGCGGAGGTTTCCCCTCCTGCCGCACCGGTATACCATCGCGGTCTCACCCCCGGGGTCCGCCCCCACGTTCGAAAGGTGCGACCGATGGCCGTGCAACCCCTGTCCCAGAAGATCGCGCACAAGCTGCGCCGCGATATCCTGCGCGGCGCCCTGCCGCCCGGCGCGCAGATCAAGGAGCGGGACGTCGCGGCCGAGCTCGACGTGAGCCGCATGCCGGTGCGCGAGGCGATCCGGATCCTTGCGCAGGAGGGGCTTGTGAACCTGCGGCCCTCGCGCAGCCCGATCGTGGCCGAGCCGAGTTTCAAGGAAGTGTCGGACCAGGTGCAGGTGCTGATCGCGCTGGAGAAGCTTTCGGCGGAGCTCGCATGCCTCCATGCCTCGGAGGCCGAGCTCGACCGGCTCGACGAGATCCTCGAGCACATGAGCGCACATTTCGACACCACCGATCCCCTCGACATGTTCGAGGTCGACATGTCGTTTCACCGGGCCATCGCCGAGGCCTCGCGCAACCGCGCGCTGGCCGGGACGCATTCGGCCTATCTCGCCCGGCTGTGGCGCGCGCGCTATCTTTCGGCACGCCAGCGCCGGAACCGGGAGCGGGTGGTGTCGGAGCATGGCCAGATCGTCACCGCCCTGCGTGCCCGCGATCCGCGCGCGGCGCGCAAGGCGATCGACCAGCATCTGTGGCACCTGGCCGAGGATATCCGCAACGTGTTGGAGGACGAGGAGGGCGCCGCCCCCGGCCCCGACCGGTCACCCGCGTCCAGCCCTGCGCCCGATCCCGCGTCCAGTCCCACGCCCAGTCCCGCGTCGAAGGCCGGCGGCTGACCCGGCAGCGTCGATCACCCCGAAATGACCGGCGCGCGGGACAGCGGCCTTGACCGGTGGCGCGGCAACTGGTCTGGTGGATGGACCAGTAGACCCGTTGTGAGGCCCCGTGGATACCGGCACCCCTTCCCGGTCCGATCTTATCGCGCATGACCCCGGTCTCGGCGCGGGCTTCGGCCCGCAGTCGATGCGCGAAGTGGTGTTTCGCAAGATCGCGCTGCAGATCGCCTCGGGCATGCTGCGGATCGGCGATGCGCTGCCGGGAGAACGCGGCCTTGCCGATGCTTTCGGGGTCAGCCGTGAAACCGTGCGCGGGGCGGTGCAGATGCTGGCCGCGCGCGGCCTGGTCGACGTGACCCATGGTGCGCGCACCCGTGTGATCAGCGACGAGGTCGGCGCGATCGAGGTGGGCGTCATGCGCCCGCGCGAGGTGAACCGCTACGACCTCGACCAGGTCCACGCGGCGCGCCGGCTGATCGAACAGCAGGTGGTGGGCGACGCGGCGGAGCGGATCGACAACGCGACGCTGGCGCGGCTGTCGACCATGGTCGCCGAGCAGTCGCGCGTCGGCGACGATCCGGTCCGCTTCATGCTGTCCGACCGGGAGTTTCACAGCACGATCTACCTCGCCTGCGGCAACCTGCTGATGGCCGAACTGGTGATGGATCTCTACACCTACATGATCGCGCTTCGGCGCAGCGCCATGGCCGAGCCGGGGGCGGTCGCGCGGTCGACCGGCGATCACCGGCGCATCCTGGCCGGGCTGAAGGCGCATGACAGGGCCGCGGTGCAGGCGGCCTTTGCCGACCATCTCGACAACATCACCCGCACGACGAAGGCGATCCTCGCGCGGGCGAACGACGAAGACACGCGCGCTGCCACCGGGGAGGACGGGGTGGCGCATCCAGCCGAGAGGGAGACGCATTCCCCGGGCTGACCGGACGATTTGCGAGGGAGGAAACACATGCATGTAATGATCATCGGCGGCGCCGGCATGATCGGCCGAAAACTGGCCGAGCGGCTGGCGCGTGACGGCACGCTGGCAGGGGTGGAGATCGACCGGCTGACGCTGGTCGACGTGGTCGCCCCGACGGCCCCGGAAAGCCGAGTGAAGATCGCGACCGAGACCGCCGACCTTTCCGTGCCGGGCACGGCAGAGCGGCTGATCGGCGCGCGGCCCGAGGTGATCTTTCACCTCGCCGCCATCGTCTCGGGCGAGGCCGAGGCGGATTTCGACAAGGGTTATGCGATCAACCTCGACGGTACGCGCTGGCTGTTCGACGCGATCCGCCTGGCCGAGGGCTACCGGCCCCGGGTGATCTTCGCCTCGTCCATCGCGGTCTTCGGCGCGCCCTTCCCCGAGAAGATCGGCGACGAGTTCTTCCACACGCCGCTGACCAGCTACGGCACCCAGAAGGCGATCGGGGAGTTGTTGCTGAACGATTATTCCCGGCGTGGGTTCTTCGACGGCATCGGCATCCGGTTCCCGACGATCTGCATCCGGCCGGGCGCACCGAACAAGGCGGCCTCGGGGTTCTTTTCCAACATCCTGCGCGAGCCGCTGGCGGGCAAGCCCGCGGTGCTGCCGGTCTCGCCCGACGTGCGCCACTGGTTCGCCAGCCCGCGCGCGGCGGTGGGGTTCTGCCTGCACGCGGCAGAGCTGGACACCGCGATGCTCGGCGGGCGGCGCAACCTGTCGCTGCCCGGTCTCTCGGCCACGGTGGGCGAGGAGATAGAGGCGCTGCGCGCGGTGGCCGGCGACGGCGCGGTCGCGCTGATCCGGCACGAGCCGGACGAGACGATCATCCGCATCGTCGATGGCTGGGCACGCGACTTCGACACCGCCCGCGCTCACGCGCTGGGATTCCGCGCGGAGACCGACTTTCGAGACATCATTCGCGCCCATATCGAGGACGAATTGGGCGGAAATATCTGATTTCGCGGCGCTCCACTACGGAGCGCCGACAACTGCCGTTGGGAGAATTGACAAAAGACCGGTACGAGTAGCGTCGATATAATCACGAAACCGCGATCCGTTAATTCGGTTTTTGCGATCTATTTCTGATTGTTTTCGCATATTCAGAAAACACATAGCCATCATTTGTCAATTAAGACCATCTCCTTGATTTCGAATAATGGAATGAAACGGGCCCGCGCAATTCGCGCGGGCCCGCCGTTTCCTGCCGTGTCCTGCCTCAGTCCTTGAGCGCGCCCGACATCCCCGCCACATAGTATTCGACGAAGAAGAAGTACACGAGGACGACCGGCAACGTCCCCAGCAGAGACCCCGCCATCAGCTGCCCCCACTGGAACACGTCGCCCCGCATCAGCTCGGTCGTCAGGCCCACGGTGATCGTCTTGTTGTCCGACGAGAACATATAGATCAGGGCATAGAGATACTCGTTCCAGCTCAGCGTGAACGAGAAGATCGTGGCCGAGATCAGCCCCGGCACCGACAGCGGCAGGATCACCTTGATCATGATCCGCGGCCAGCTTGCCCCATCGACCAGCGCGGCCTCCTCCAGCTCCCGCGGGATCGAGCGCAGGAAGCCGATCAGCAGCCAGGTGCAGAACGGCACGAGGAAGGTCGCGTAGATCGGGATCAGCGCCCAGAGGTGGTTGAACCACCCCAGCTTCACCAGCACCTCGGCCAGCGGGATGAACAGGATCGCCGGCGGCACCACGTAGGAAAAGAAGATCGCCGTTGACAGTGCCCGCGCGCCCTTGAACTTCAGCCGCACGATGGCGAAGGCCGCGCAGTAGGACACCACGATCGACAGCGCCGTCGCCCCCACCGAGACATAGAGCGTGTTGAGAAACCAGCGCGGGTACTGCGTCTGGGTCAGCAGGTCGACGAAGCTGTTGATCGAGGGATGGAACACCCACCACGGGTTGGGGGTGTTCAACAGTTCCGTGCGGTCCTTCAGCGAAGTCAGAACCATCCAGTAGAACGGCAGCAGGAGAAACAGGAGCATCAGCCCCAGCGGCAGCCACAGCCGCCATCCGGCCCGTCTGTCCATCACTTGCCCTCCCGTGTCGATCTGAGCGCGACGATGGCGAGGATCAGCATGATCGGGATCACCGAGATCGCGATTGCCGCCCCCTGCCCGAGCGCGCCGCCGTTGATCGCCCGCTGGTAGGCGAGCGTGGTGAACACCTGCGTCGAGTCGAGCGGCCCGCCCCGCGTCATGGTCCAGATCAGCTGGAAGTCGGTGACCGTCCAGATCGTCGAGAACGACAGCAGGATCGTCGTCACCGGCAGGAGAAGCGGCCAGGTGATGCGGCGGAAGATCGTCCAGGGCCCCGCCCCGTCGATCTGCGCCGCCTCGATCAGCGATTGCGGGATCGCGGTCAGGCCCGCGAGGTAACCCATTGCGAAATAAGGAACACCCCGCCACATGTTGACGATGATGAGCGAGATCCGCGCAGGCCAGGGTTGACCGAGGAAGTCGATGTTGCTGTGGATCAGGCCCAGCTTGATCAGAAGCCAGCTCAAGGCGGAGAACTGCGGATCAAGCAGCCAGTTCCAGGCCAGCGCCGACAGCACGGTGGGGGCGACCCAAGGCAGCAGCATGATCGCCCGCGCCGCCCGGTAGCCCTTGAACTGCCGATTCAGCAGCAGCGCGAGGCCAAGGCCAAAGGTCAGTTTCAGCCCCTCGGAACAGACGGTGTAAAGCACCGAATACCCCGCCGCGGCAAGGTAGGTGGGATCGTGGAACAGCTGCGCATAATTCGCCAGCCCCACAAACGACGGGGTGCCGCCCAGCACCGTGTTCGTCAGGCTCAGCCAAAGCCCGAGACCCAGGGGATAGGCCAGCAATATCAACAGGATCAGCGTCGCCGGGGCCGCCAGAAGCGGCCCCAAGACGTTCGGTCTGTCCAGCGCCCGCCGAAGCAGCGAGCCGCTGGGGCGCGCCGCTTCCGGGCGCGCCTCCGGTGTGGTGGTGTCGCTCATCGCGCCCGGCCCGTCAGCTGCCGTAGATCGACTTGAGCTTCGCGGCCGCCGATTTGGCCGCGTCCTCGGGGCTGGAGCCGTGGGCGCAGGCATCGGCGAACATGTTGACGATGACGAAATCGTTCAGCGCCGTCGCCGCCGCGCGCCCCGGGGTGCCGGCGAAGCCGTCGGGGTGGTTGTCCTTGAGCACGTCGCGATAGGGCGTGATCTCGGGCGCCTTGGTCCAGATCGGCAGGTCCGCATAGCCCTTCAGCGCGGGCGTGACGTAGCCCACCATCCCGGTGACCCAGGGGTCCATCTGCTCGCGCTCGCACATGAAGCGCAGGTATTCCTTGGCCGCATTCGGGTACTTGGAATACTTGAAGATGAAGCTTTGCGAGAACAGGTTGAAGTTCGTCGCATGCCCCACTGGCCCGATCGGCTGCGGCGCCGTGCGGATGTCGGGGAACATGTCGGGGAACTTCTGCTTCGCCGTATACCAGATGCTGATGCCGTTGATCGTCATCGAGATCTGGCCCGCCAGGAAGGCCTGGTTGTTGTTCACGTCCAGCCACGAGGCCGTCCCCGGGATCATCGTCTCGTAAAGCGCCTTGGCGTATTTCAGCGCCTCGCGCGTCTCCTTCGAATCGATCGCGACCTTGTTGTCCTCGTCCACCTGCTTGCCGCCGAAGCCCCAGAGCAGGGTGTGACACCAGGTGTTGCCGTCGCCCACGGCGTGGCCAAGCGCCAGGCCGATCGGATGGTTGATCTTCTTCAGCGCCCGCGCGGCCTTCAACAGCCCGTCGAAATCCTTGGGGAAACTGTCGAAGCCTGCCTCTTTCAGCCAGCTCTCGCGATAGGTCACCGCGGCCCCCGGCCCGCCCATCGGCAGCCCGATCCAGCGCTTGTTCTCGGTGTCGTAGCCATAGCTTTTCGCGACGTCGTAGAAGCCGCCGTATTTCTTCTCGAGGTACTCGCAGACGTCCGACACATCGACCAACTTGTCGGGATAGATGAACGGGTCATCGTAGAACCCCATGATCACGTCGGGCCCCGATCCGATCTGCGCGGCCAGGCCCGATTTCGCCTGGATCTCGGTCCAGGACACCTCCTGGATCGTGACCGGCACGCCGGTAGCCTTGGTGAAGGCGTCGGTGTTGATCTTCCACTGCTTGTCGTCCTGGTCGATGAAACCGGTCCAGCGCAGAAGCTGCAGGCTGGCCCCCTTCTCGACGTCGAACATCGGCTTGTAATCGGCTGCCAGCGCCGGGCGCGCACCCGCCCCCACGGCAAGCGCGCCGGCCGCCGTCATCTGCAGCAATTCGCGGCGATTGAAATCGGACATTCTTTCTCCTCCCAGTAGAATATCTCGTCGAGAGACTAGATGCGCGCCCGTCGCCCTCCAAACGACAACCGGGTGAGAAGAACTCACGACTTCGTGATGGCGCGCGATCTGGTTCTCCTCTATTTTGGTATACCAATATTTGGGAGGAGGAAAGTGGGAATTGCCCGAGAAAGTCCGGAAGGATTTGGCAGAGACGCGGGAATCGCGTCCAATTCCGCTTGAACGCGAATCAGGGAGTCGCAGCACAGACATGGCAAAGGTGACATTGCAGAAGGTCGTCAAATCCTACGACGGCAAGCAGCAGGCGGTGAAGGGGATCGACATCGACATCGCGGACAAGGAGTTCGTGGTCCTGGTGGGCCCCTCCGGCTGCGGCAAGACGACGACGCTGCGCATGGTCGCGGGCCTGGAAAGCGTGACCGGGGGCGACATCCTGATCGGCGACAAGCGGGTGAACGACCTGCCCGCGCGCGACCGCGACATCGCGATGGTATTCCAGAACTACGCCCTCTACCCGCATCTCTCGGTCTACGAGAACATCGCCTTCGGCCTGCGCACCCGTCGCCATTCGGCCGAGGACATCGAGGCCCGGGTGACCGAGGCGGGGCGGATCCTCGGCATCGCCGACTTCCTCAAGCGCAAGCCGAAGGAGCTTTCGGGCGGCCAGCGCCAGCGCGTGGCCATGGGCCGCGCCATCGTGCGCCACCCGCAGGTCTTCCTGTTCGACGAGCCGCTCTCGAATCTCGACGCCAAGCTGCGCGCCCAGATGCGGACCGAGATCAAGCGCATCCACCAGACGGTGCAGGCGACCACGCTCTACGTCACCCACGACCAGATCGAGGCGATGACACTGGCCGACCGGATCGTCATGATGAACCACGGCGTGATCGAACAGATCGGCACCCCCGACGAGATGTACCACCACCCCGCCTCGCGCTTCGTCGCGGGGTTCATCGGCTCGCCGCCGATGAACTTCTTCGATTGCCACGTGGTGCAGGCGGGATCGGGGCTGGCTCTGCGGCTTGCCGACGGCACCGAACTGGTGCTGCCCGAGGACCGCGCGAAACGCTACGCCCAGTGGCGCGACAAGGCGATGGTCTTCGGCATCCGCCCCGAGGATCTGGGCCTCGCCACCGAGGCCGCGCGCCCCGACCAGGTGATGCCGGTGACGATCGAGGTGGCCGAACCGCTGGGCGCCGACACGCTCCTCTACTTCCCGCTGGGCGACACCTTCGCCTGCGCCCGGGTCGACCCCCACGCGCCGACGGCGGTGGGACAGACGGTGACCCTCGCCCCCAACCTTGCCCATATGCACCTGATGGAGCCCGAGCACGGCAGGGTCGTCTGACCCCCGACGAAAAGCCCCCGCTCCCCCTTCTTTCTGCTCGAAAATATCCCACGGGGGTGCGGGGGTGTGAAACCCCCGCGGATGCGGCGGGTGCGGGGGTGTGCCCCCCTCGCGGATGCGGCGGGGGCTGAGGTCTGAAACCCCGGCGCCCGCCGGATCGCCTCAGGCGCCCTGTTTCACCACCCGGCGCGCACGCGTCAGCCGGCGCAGCAGCACCGGCAGCAGCCAGATCGCGATAACCGCCACCCCCAGCCCCGCCGCGATCGGCCGCTCGAAGAAGCCCAGCGGACTGCCATGGGCCTTGATCATCGAGGTGACGAAATTGCGCTCCAGCATCGGGCCCAGCACGATGCCCAGGATCGCCGGCGCCAGCGGGATGTCGTTCTCCTCCATGACAAACCCGATCGCGCCGAAGACCAGCATGATCAGGATCCCCGCGACCGAATTGTTGATCGCGAACGACCCGGTGATGCAGAACAGAAGGATCACCGGCATCAGGATGTTCTGTGGCACCGACAGCACCCGGCTGGCCATCCGGATCATCACCCAGCCCAGCGGCAGCATGACGAGGTTGGCGAGGAAGAACACGATGAACACGGCATAGATCACCTGCGGGTGCATGATGAAGATCGTGGGCCCCGGGTTCACGCCCTTGACGTAGAGCACGCCGATGACGATCGCGGTGATGCTGTCGCCCGGGATGCCGAAGACCAGCGCCGGGATCCACGCGCCCGAGACGGCACCGTTGTTCGAAGCGCCCGCCTCGATGATCCCCTCGACATGGCCGGTGCCGTATTTCTGCGGCGTGCGCGACATCTTCTTCGACACCGCGTAGGAGATCCACGCCGCGATATCCGCCCCCGCCCCCGGCAGCGCGCCCACCGCGGTACCGAGGCTCGCGCCCCTCAGCGCCTGCCACGGATAGCGGCGCAGGTTGGCGAATTGTTTGCGCAGGATCGATCCACGCACTGCCTGCGGCGCGCGCTTCGCCGCCGGGTGGACGTAGTAGCGGAACACTTCGGACATGGCGAAGAGGCCGATCATCGCGGGGATGAACTGGATCCCCGCCATCAGCTCGACCGAACCGAAGGTATAGCGCGCCTCGCCCGTGGGGTTGTTCTGCCCCACCAGCGCGGCGCACAGCCCCACGAACAGCGACACGAGGCCCAGCGTGGCCGACCCGGGCGAGACGAAGACCGCGCAGCTCAGCCCCAGCAACACCAGCCAGAAATATTCGAAGGACGAGAATTTCAGCGCGATATTGGCCAGTTGCGGCGCAGCGACGGTCAGAACGATGGTGCCGAAGATCCCGCCCAGCGACGAGAAGAAAAGGCTCGCCCCCAGCGCCTCGCTGCTCTTGCCCGCCAGGGTCATGCGGTAGCCGTCGTCGACATAGGCGGCCGAGGCGGGCGTGCCTGGGATACGCAGAAGCGTGCCCGAGATGTCACCCGAGAAGATCGCCATCGCGGTGGCGGTCACGATCGAGGCGATTGCCGGCACCGGGTCCATGAAGAAGGTGAGCGGCACCAGAAGCGCGGTCGCAAGCGTGGCCGAAAGTCCGGGGATCGCACCCACGAACATGCCGAACATCGCCGATCCGAAGATCACCGCCAGAACGTAGGGCTGGAACACCAGCTGGAGCGCGTCCAGGTAGACGGACATGGAATTTCCTTCGCAGCTTCGGGGCGCGTGCCTGTGGGCCTGCGCCCGGGGGCTAGAACAGCGACATGAGATCCGGCCCCGGCAGTGGAACCAGCAGGAGCCCGGCGAACAGGAAGTAGGCGGCGAGCGAGATCACCACGGCGACCGGCACCGCCAGCACCGGGCGCGCGCCGCGCAGCAGCATCAGCGCCAGCACCAGCGGCACGGCGACGCCGAGAAACCCGAGCTGGTCGGAAAACAGCACGTAGGCCAGCACGCCCGCCGCTGCCGCGACCATGCCACCGACCCGGCGCCAGTCGGTCAGCCACGGCTGCACGGTCAGCGCGGGGATCCTCTGCCCCGCGCGCAGGGCCTGCACCACCAGCGCGACACCGATACCGAGGCCGAACAGCCCGGTCAGCCGGGGCATCGTGTCCGAGCCGTAGGATTGATCGGGCAGCGGATGATAGAGCCAGGACGAGGCAAAGACCGCCGCGCCCATGACCAGCATCGCAAACCCGAGAAAGAGGGTGTTGGCTTTCATGATCTCTCCTGTCGGAAACAGGTCCGCAGCGATCTGGCCCTGACGATCCGGCCTTGCCGAACCGGCCTTGCCGAACCGGTCGTGCTGAACCGGTCTGGCCGAACCGTGCCCGGCGTCCGGCCGGACGGCCCCCCGGGGACACCGTCAGAGATGCCCCCGGAAACGCCCGTCCCCTGCTCGCCCGTCTCCGGTCTGCCCGTCTTCGGTGTGCCCGTCTTCGGTTTGCCCGGGCCCGCGCTCAGCCCTTGGCAAGCCCCGCGGCCTTCATCACCTTGCCGAAGGAGGCATCGGCCTTGGCGGCGAAGGCTTCGGCATCCTTGGGCGGCATGTAGATCATCCCAAGCCCGCGCGAGGTCATGAATTTCTTGTAGTCGTCGCTGTGATAGGCCTCGTCCACCGCTTTCACGAGGACGGCCTTGACCGGATCCGGCAGGCCCTTGGGCGCGAAGACCCCGCGCCAGGCGGCCATGGTCCAGTCCGATCCCAGCGCCTCCTTGATCGTCGGCACGTCGGGGAACTTGTCCAGCCGCTTCGACGCCATCGTGGCCAGCGCGCGGACCCGGCCCGCCTCGATCATCGCCTGCGCCTCGGGGAGCGACGCTGTGACCATGCTCACCCCGCCCGCGACCATGTCGGTCAGCCCGGGCGCGGCGCCCTGGCTGGGGATCCAGGTCACCTGATCGGCGGGCATCCCCTGATCCATCATCAGCCCGTCGAGCGCGACGTTCCAGATCCCGCCCTGCCCGGTGCCCGATGCGGTGAAACTGCCCTTGGGCTGCTTCTTGATCGCGGCGATCAGCTCCTCGGCGGTCTTGTACTTGCTGTCGGCCGAGACGGTGATCCCCGCCGGATCCTGGTTGACCACGCCGAGGATGTCGTAATCGGCATAGGTCAGCTTGGTCAGCCCCTGCCAGTGCAGCATCCCGATCTCCACCGTGGCAAGGCCGATGGTGTAGCCGTCGGGTTTCGCCCGCGCGATGGCGTCATGGCCCACCACGCCCGAGCCGCCGGTGCGGTTCACCACGTTGACCGGCACGCCCAGATCCTTCTGCATCACCGAGCCGAGGATCCGCGCCACCGCATCCGTGCCGCCCCCGGCGGCCCAGGGCACGATCAGCTGGATCGGGCGCGACGGGTAATCCTTGGCCCAGGCCGACGACCCGCTTGCCGCAACAGCACCAGCAGCCGCACCCGCGGCCAGAAACTCGCGTCTCTTCATGAAGTCCTCCCTGATGACGGCCCTCTCCCGTGCGGGGTGCGGCTCCTCCTTCCGCGGCCCCCGCGGGCCTTGAGGTCAGCGAAACATGATTAACCGGGCCTGTCATGCCGGAAACCATGCGGAAGCGATGAAAACATTCCCCGCTGCGATCGCGAAACGCGAACGCTCCCCCAACCCAACCGAGTGATCGCGTTTCGCGATCGCAGGGCGGAATTAATTCATTGGGACGGACTTGCGCACCGGTCTAGCACTCGGACCAGCACCGCCCGCATCCCGGGCCGCGCTCAGGGGAGGACAGCATGAACACACTCGATCTCGCCGGCCGCAGCGCCGTGGTGACCGGCGGCGCGCAGGGCATCGGCCTTGCCGTCGCGCGCAAGCTTGCCGCCGGGGGCGCGCGGGTCTCGATCTGGGATGTCGACAGCGCGCTGGGGACCGAGGCCGCCGACGCGCTGGGGGGAGAGTTCCGGGCCGTCGACCAGACCGACCTTGCCGCGGTCGAGGCCACGACCCGCGCGACCGAGGCGGCGCTTGGCGGGATCGACATCCTGATCGCCTGCGCGGGGATCGCGGGCGCCAATGCCCGGACATGGGAATACGACCCGGCGGAATGGCAGCGCGTCCTCGACATCAACCTGACGGGGGTGTTCCACCTCAACCGTGCCATCGTGCCCGGGATGCTGACGCGCGGCTATGGCCGGATCGTCAACGTGGCCTCGATCGCCGGCAAGGAAGGTAACCCCAACGCCAGCGCCTATTCCGCCTCCAAAGCGGGGGTGATCGCGCTGACCAAGTCGCTGGCGAAGGAGACGGCGGATCGCGACATCGCGGTGAACTGCGTCACCCCCGCCGCCGCCCGCACCCGGATCTTCGACCAGATGAAGCAGGAGCACATCGACTACATGCTGTCCAAGATCCCGCGCGGCCGGTTCCTCGAGGTGGACGAGGCGGCGGCGATGATCGCCTGGCTGGCCACGGCCGAGAACAGTTTCACCACCGGGGCGGTGTTCGACCTGTCGGGCGGGCGCGCGACCTACTGACGATCAGCCCGGCGTCCGCGCCACGACGGCGCGCAGCTTGTCGACGAAGGCCTCGGCATTGGGCGACAGCGGCTCGCCCCGCCGCCGGACGATGCCGAAGCCGCCGATCGGTTTGCCGATCGGGTCGTACAGCGCCGTCAGCAGTCCCGCGTTCAGGTGATCGCGCACCACCGAGATCGGCAGGAAGGCCACCGCATCGCTGGTCTGCAACAGCTGGAGAATGGCAAAGATCGACCCGGATTCCACGGCATTGACCGGTGGCCCGAGCCCAAGCGCGGAAAAAGCGCTGTCGATCATCTGCCGCGTCGGGTTGGTGCCGGGCTGCATGATCCAGGGCCAGCCATGCAGC
Source organism: Acidimangrovimonas sediminis (assembly GCF_002871005.1). GTDB lineage: Bacteria > Pseudomonadota > Alphaproteobacteria > Rhodobacterales > Rhodobacteraceae > Acidimangrovimonas > Acidimangrovimonas sediminis. The sequence continues at coordinate 26,997 of NZ_PHSN01000004.1, read as the reverse complement.
GCCTTCAGCGTGACCTGACCGCTCGCGCCCAGCGGATGCCCCGCACGTACGACAAGGCGCATGGGTTCCTCGCTCAGCCGTTCGAAATCGAAGAGCTGCCAGTGCCGCGGCGTGCTGAACCGCCCCACGGCCACGTCGACCGTTCCACCCTCCAGCATGTCCAGGATCTGATCGCTGGTCTCACCCAGCAGGCGGATCATCAGGCGCGGCCGTTCGGCCTTCAGGTCGGCCACGGTGCGGGCGATCAGGTCGGGCGCCGCGCCCATGATCGCGCCGACCACCAGCAGGCCGTGCCCGCCCGCGATCTTCGCCTCGAGGTCCTCGCGAAACCGGTCGATGCGCACCAGCGTGGCGCGGGCGAAGTCGATCACCTCGTGGCCCAGTTCGGTCGGGCGCATGCCGCGCGGTTCGCGCACGAACAGCGTGACGCCCAGCATCGCCTCGACGTCGCCCAGTAACTTCGAGGCCGTGGACTGGGTCATCCCCAGCGCCTCGGCCGCGCGATGCATGTTGCCCGTCTCCGACAGCGCGACGACGACCATGAGCTGCTTGAGCCGCAGCTTTCGTGCAAAGCCGTGATCCATCCCGGGGCGCCTCCCTACGACCCTCTTGTCAAAGGGTTATCGGAGGAACTTCGACCGGTCCACGAAGAATTCACCCAGTGCGCGGAAAGATACCGCGCGCCGGGTGAGGATCGTCATGCAAACCACTGCCTGAAATGGTTTTTCCCGGCGCTCATGCGGTCGCGCCGGAAAGCTGTCCCTGCGCCGCCTGCAGGTAGCCGCGCCAGCCGCCGTGCCGGGTGATGTCCTGCGCGCCGGTCAGGCCCGCCGCCTCCACCAGGAACCCCTGCACCTTGCGCCCGTCGGCCAGCACCACCGTCCCCAGCCCGAGCGGCGACGGGATCCCGACAAGGAAGCTGCCCACCTCGGCCAGCGGCAGGGCCCAAAGTTCCAGCGCGATCGCCGCGCCCCCCTCGGCGACGCGCAGAAGGCCCGGACGCAGGGGCGGACCGCCCGCAAGCAGCGACAACCGGTACTCGGGCGCCGTCTCGGTGGTCTCCAGGTAGCGGCCGCCGCGGTCGGTCAGCTGGTGGTTCAGGGGCAGGCCGGACATGTGCGCACCCACCGCGGCGATCACCATCTCGCCCGGCATGGCCGCGGGGCGCGGTTCGGGCGCCGCCGGCTGGGGCAGACCGGTGGCCCCGAGGCGGGCCCCGCCCGCCGCCTGAAGCGCCGCGCCCAGCGTCGCCAGCGCCGCATCGCCCCCCGCACGACCGAGCAGCGTCAGGCTGCCCGGCCGACCGTCGACGCGCGGCCCCGTGGGCACCGCGAGACCGCACAGGTCCAGCAGGTTGACGAAGTTGGTATAGGTTCCCAACCGAGAATTCGGCCCCACAGGATCGGCCTCCAGATCGTCGAGGGTGTAGAAGGTCGGGATCGTCGGCACGCAAAGCATGTCGAACCGGGAAAGCACCGGCTCGACCACGCGCTTCAGCTCGGCCAGCCGGTAGATGCCGCGGAAGGCGTCGGCCGCGCTCAGCCCCTCGGCCGCGCCGATGATCTGCCGTGTGACCGGGTGCAGCGCCTCGGGCTTGCGGCGCATCAGATCCTCGGCCACCGTCATCCGCTCGGCCACCCAAGCGCCTTCGTAAAGCATCTCGGCCACGTCGTAGAACGGAGTGAAGTCGACTTCCTCGATCCGCGCGCCCAGGGCCTTGAGCCTCCCCAGGCCGGCGGCGAAGCTTTCCGCCTGCGCGGTATCGCCGAAGAAGATCCGGCTCCGGGCATCCGGCACGCCGATCGCGATACCCGGCGGCACGGCGCCCATCGGCGGCGCGCAGAGCGGCCGCGCATAGGCGTCGGCGGCATCGTAGACCGCGGCGGCCCGGGTCACCGCCCAGGCATCCGCCACCGTCAGCGCAAAGACCGAGATCGTGTCGAGCGTCCGGCAGGCCGGCACCACCCCCGTGGAGGACAGCGCGCCGAGGCTGGGCTTCAGCCCGACGATGTTGTTGAGCGCGGCGGGCACCCGGCCCGACCCCGCGGTGTCGGTCCCCAGCGCGAAGCTCACCAGCCCCGCCGCCACGGAAACCCCCGACCCCGATGACGAACCGCCCGGCACGATCTCGGGATCGACGGCATTGCGCGGCACCGGAAAGGGGGTGCGCACGCCGACAAGGCCGGTCGCCAGCTGGTCGAGGTTGGTCTTGCCCACCGGCACCGCCCCGGCGGCGCGCAGGGCGGCCACGGCGAAGGCATCCACCTTCGGCAGATAGGCGAAGTCCGGGCAGGCGGCGGTGGTGGGCACGCCGCCCAGGTCGATGTTGTCCTTGATCGCGAAGGGCAGCCCCCAGAGCGGACGTGTCTCGGGGTCGAACGGCCCCAGCGCCGCGGCCTCGGCCGCGACCTCCCCGGCCGCGCGCAGGTGCAGGAAGATACCCGGATCATCCCGCCGATCGATGCGGCGGAACACCTCGGCCATCACCTCCTCGGGCCGGAGGCCCGCGGCATAGGCCGCATGCAGGGTCTGGATGTCGAGGCTCAGGTCGGAAAGGTCTTCGGTCATCGGTCTTCCTCTTGGGTGAAGCGCACCGGGCGCTCCCACTGGATCAGGACGACGCAGCCCTCGTCGGACCAGACCGAGTGCACCGATCCCTCCGGGTTGAGGATCAGCGTCCCGGCGGGATAGCTGCCGCGTTCATCGGATTGCATGCCGTCGAGGACGTAAATCATCTCGAGGCCCGTGTGTTCGTGTTCGGGGACGCCCCCGCCCGGGGCGTAGCGCAGAAGCGCCACCGCCGGTTCGCCCTCGCGCAGCGCAAGGATCTCCACGCCCGGCCGAAAGGGACGAAAGTCGAGGCTGTCCCAGTTGCCGGGGACAAGGCCGGGAATGGCCAGCGGGACAGGGCGTGTGTCACGGCGCTCAGGCATCCAGCGCCTCGAGGATCTGCGCGGTGGTCGCGGTCCAGCCGACGATGGCGCCCTGTGCGCGGATCATCTCGATCGCGGCGGCCTTGAAGTCGGGGAAGTAGCTTTCCGTCGCGTCCTCGGCCAGCAGGCAGGCAAAGCCGCGGTCGTTGGCCTCGCGCATCGTGGTCTGCACGCAGACCTCGGTCGTGACGCCCGCGAAGATCAGCGACCGGGTGCCAAGCCCTGCCAGGTGATCGCCCAGCCCGGTCGCGTAGAATGCACCCTTGCCCGGCTTGTCGACGACGTACTCGCCCGGTGCGGGGGCCAGGTCGGGCACGATCTCGGCCCCCGGCTCGCCCGCGATCAGGACACGGCCCATCGGGCCCTCGTCGCCAATGCGCAGGCTCGGGTTGCCGCGCGTGCGCTTGGCGGGCGGGCAGTCGGACAGGTCGGGGCGGTGGCATTCGCGGGTGTGGATCACCGGCAGCCCTGCCGCACGGAAGCCCGCGATCAGCCGGGCGGTGGCGGGCACGACCGCCTGCAAGAGCGTCACGTCATTGCCCAGCGAGGCACCGAAGCCCCCCGCCTCGATGAAGTCCCGCTGCATGTCGATGACGATCAGCGCCGTGGTCGCGGGATCGAATTCGTAGGCGAAGGGTTTGGCGTCGATCACGGCCATCAGGCGTGCCCTCCCATGTGGTGCCCCCCCATGTGGGACCCAAGCGTCGGGATGTCGGCCTCCGCCGCGGGCACCTCGTAGACGATGCGGCCCTCGGACATGACCAGCACCCGGTCGGAAAGCTCGAGGATCTCGTCCAGATCTTCGCTCATAAGCAGCACCGCCGTGCCGGCGTTGCGCGCGGCCATGATGCGTGTGCGGATCTCGCTCACGGCGGCGAAGTCGAGGCCGAAGCAGGGGTTGGAGATGATCAGCAGGTCGACATCCCCGCTCAGCTCCCGCGCCAGGACCGCGCGCTGGACGTTGCCACCGGAGAGCGCCGCGATCGGCGCGTCGACCGAGGTGGTCCTGACCTTGAAGCCCGCGACCAGCGCCTCGCCGCGCTTGCGCATCTGCCGCCGGTTCAGCCAGAAGCTTGAGGGCGCGCCCTTCCCACCCGCGCCCTTGGCATCGAACGACCGGAAGGCAATGTTCTCGGCCACCGACATCCGGGGCGCGCAGGCGTTGCGCAGCGGCTCCTCCGGCAGGGTGCGGATGGCAAGGCGGCGCTGCTCGCCCCGCGTCGCGTGGTAGGGCGTGCCATTGACCTGCATGCCGCCCGAGATGAGGGCACGCTGGCCGGTCAGCATCTCCATGAACTCCATCTGGCCGTTGCCGGAGATGCCGGCGATCCCCACGATCTCGCCCGCCCGAACCTTGAGATCGTCGACCGATATCTCCTTGAGGCCCGAGCGGTCCGGCGCCACCGCGCCCTCGACCGCCAGCACGACCTCGCCGGGCGTGCCATGCCGCGCGGCGGGTGCGGGCAGGGTCGCCTCGCCCATCATCATCGCGGCCATCCGGGCGTGCGACAGGTCTGCCACCCTGCCCTGTCCGACCAGCCTGCCCCGCCTGAGGACCGAGACGTCATCGGCGAAGGCCGTCACCTCGCGGAACTTGTGGGTGATCATCAGGACGGTGATCTCGCCCGCCGAACACAGCGCCTTGACGTGGCCCAGTACCTCGTCGGCCTCGTCAGGGGTCAGGACGGAGGTCGGCTCATCCAGGATCAGAAAGCGCCGCCCGAGGTAGAGCTGCTTGAGGATCTCAAGCTTCTGCTTCTCGCCCGCGGCCAGCGCGCTGACCGGCTGACCAAGCGGCACGCGGAACGGCATCCGCGCCATGAACTCCTCCAGCGCCGCGGTCTCGCGGCGCCAGTCGATCACACGGGGCGCATCCTCGCGGCTGATCACCAGGTTCTCGGCCGCAGTGAGCGAGGGGACGAGGGTGAAATGCTGATAGACCATGCCCAGCCCCAGCGCATGGGCCTGCCGTGGGTCGGCGACCGGTGCCTCGCGCCCCGCGACCATGAGCTGGCCCGAGGAGGCGTGGTAGAAGCCCATCATGCACTTCACCAGCGTCGACTTGCCCGCACCGTTCTCGCCCAGAAGCGCGTGCAGCGTGCCCGGCGCGATCCGGATCGAGACATCGTCGAGCGCGGTGAAACCGCCGAAGCGCATGGTCATGCCCACCGTCTCGACCGCCAGCGCGCCGCCGGGGGCCGGGGTCTTGGCGTGAAGTGCTGCCGTCATGCTCCCACCTCCTGCCGGTCGACGATCACCGCCACCGGGCCGCCGCCGTCGGGGCCCTGATGCTCCGCCCCGCCCGAAACGAACAGGTCCGCGCGCCCGACCAGCCCGGCCAGCGCACCGCCGGTGAAGGCGCGCGCATGGCGAGTGGCCGAGATGTCGCTGTCGTCGAGCATGGTATGACGCAATCCGCGCAGCACGCCCGAGGTGCCCGGTTCGGCCTTGGCCAGCAGTGCCACCACCCGATCCGCCTGCACTTGCGGCAGCTGTCCGGGGGCCGACAGACCCAGCCGGGCCAGCGCTGCCCGCACCGGTTCGATGTCGATCCCGTCGGCCATCACCGCGTGGTCGATCGCCAGCGGCCCGGCCCAGCCCTCGGCCATCCCCATCACCAGGATCTCATGGCCCATCAGTTCCACCCCCGCCGAGGTGCTGGCGCGGGTGGCGTAATGGTCGAGATCCTGCCCGATGCGCAGCGTGGCGGCCACCTCCGTCCCGATCTCCCCCAGCGCGACCGCGACGCCCAGGGCCGAGGCCCCGCGCGACGCACCCATGGATTTGAGCGTGTCGGTCAGGGCAGGCTCCGCGCCGCGTGCCCGCGCCTCGGCGATGCGGGCGGCGGTGAGCAGCGGGCATTTCACCTGAACGAAATGCACGTCCTCCGGATCGTCGATCCCCGCCGCCGCCATCGCCGCGCGCACCCCCTCGGCAACCGCGGCGATTTGCGCCGGGCGGCCAAGATCCTCGGGCGCGAGGTTGGGGGTGACATGGCTGCCGATCGCCAGCGCCGGGCCGGTCTGCCCCGCTTCCGCCGCCACCTCCTCGAACACCAGAAGATGCGGCGAGAGCGCGCCCTCGGTCCCCCCCGACATCACCAGCGCGATCCCGTCCAGCGCCGCCGCGTCCAGATGCGGCGCCAGAGCCGCACGCAGCGCCGACACCGCGAAGGCGCGGGTGAAATCGTTGACGCAGCCGTTGCCCTCGGTCTTGCCAAGGATCGCGCGGATCGCCCCGGGCGCGACCTTGCCACCCGCGATCAGCGCGGCAAGACCCGCGGTGTCGTCCGGGCCGGCGGTGGCGATGCGGTGCAGCCGTGCCTGCCGCATGTCAGACCAGCCCCGCGATCAGCGTCTTGCTGTCCGAGACCGCGCCGAACACCCCGCCCTGCATCTTGACCATGTTGAGCGCGGCCTGATGGTTCGCCGGATCCGTGGCGCCACAGCAATCCGACAGCACCAGACATTCGAAACCCCGGTCGTTCGCCTCGCGCATCGTGGTCGAGACGCAGACATCGGTGGTGATGCCGGTCAGGATGAGGTTGTCGATCCCCCGCGTGCGCAGCATCAGCTCCAGGTCGGTGGCGCAGAAGCTGCCCTTTCCGGGCTTGTCGATGATCGGCTCGCCGGGTTCGGGGTAGAGCTCGGGGATGATGTCCCAGCCGGCCTCTCCGCGCACGAGGATCTTGCCGCAGGGGCCCGGGTCGCCGATGCCTGCACCAATCCGCTGCGAGCGCCAGCGCTTGTTCGCCGGAAGGTCGGCAAGGTCGGGGCGATGGCCCTCGCGGGTGTGGAAGATGTGGTAGCCCTTGGCGCGCATCGCCGTCAGCACCGCCTTGATCGGCGCGATCGGCGCCTGCGTCAGCGACAGGTCATAGCCCATCGCGTCGACATAGCCGCCCTTGCCGCAGAAATCGGTCTGCATGTCGATGATGATCAGCGCGGTGTTTTCCGGGCGCAGGTCGCCGTTCCAGGGCCAGGGGTACGGCTCGGAGGCGATGGTGGTCGGCGTGACGTCGGGGCTGGGCGCGTTCATGGCGGCCTCCTACTTGGTGATGGAGAGCTCGCCCGGCGCTCCGGTGGTGGCGCGGTTGGGCGAGGAGGTGGCGATCAGCACGCCCAGCGTAAGCACGTAGGGCGCCGCGTAGTAGAGATAGTAGCCCTTGGCGATGCCCACCGACTGCAATGCGGGCCCAAGCGCGCCCGCACCGCCGAAAAGAAGGGCAGCCCAGAAGGCCTTGATCGGGTCCCAGCGGGCGAAGATCACCAGCGCCACCGCCATCAGCCCCTGCCCGGAGGAGATCCCCTCGGACCACGAGCCCGGATAGAAGAGCGAAAGGTACGCGCCGCCCACCCCCGCAAAGGCCCCGCCCGTGGCGGTGGCCGCGATGCGGATCAGGTTCGGACGCAGGCCCATGGCACGGGCGGCATCGGTGCTGTCGCCCACCACGCGCAGGATCAGGCCCACGCGGGTGGTCTTCAGCATCCAGGCCAGCAACAGCGCCAGCACGATCCCGATGAGGAAGAGGACGTTCACCCGCAGCGCAGCCTGCAGTTGCGGGATGTCGGACCACCAGCCCAGCGGGATCGACGGCAGGTGCGGCGCGACGGGCTGCACGAAGGCGGTGCCGAAGAAGAAGGCAAGGCCCGTGCCAAGCAGCATCAGGGAGATGCCGACCGCGATGTCGTTGACCTTGGGAAGCGAGCAGATCAGCCCGTGCAGCAGGCCGAAGAGCGTACCCGCCAGCGCCGCCGCCAGCACGCCCAGCCAGGCCGAGCCGCTCAGGTAGGCCACCGCGTAGCCCGACATCGCGCCGAAGACGAGCGTGCCCTCCAGCCCGAGGTTGATGCGCCCCGAGCGTTCGGTCAGCACCTCGCCCAGCGACACGAAGAGGAACGGGGTGGAGACGCGGATCGCGCCCCCGAGGATCGCCACGGGCACGGCCCAGGCGCCGATATCGGTGCTCATCTTGTCCTCCAGCGTTCGGGAGAGAAAAGCCTGAACCGTCCGTAAAGGGTGTCGGACACCAGGATCACCACGAAGACCACCGCCTTGAGGACGAGGATGGTGGCATCCGGCAGGTCCATCCGCCGCTGCACGAGGCCCGAGGAGGCCTCGAACCCCGCCAGGAGGATGGCGACCGGGATGATGGCGAGGGGGTTCTGCCGCGCGAGGAAGGCGATCAGGATGCCGGTATAGCCATAGCCCGCCGCCAGCGAGGCGTTGGCCGATCCCTGCACAGCCGCCACCTCGTAGAAGCCCGCAAGCCCCGCGAAGGCGCCCCCAAGCGCGGTGAAGCCCACGATCAGACGACCCACCGGCAGGCCTTGCACCTGTGCCGCGCGCACGTTGCCGCCAGCGATACGAGCCGCAAAGCCCCAGGAGGTGCGTTCGATCAACACCCAGGTCAGCACGCAGCAGACCAGCGCGACGATCAGGCCCCAATGCACGTCCATCCCCGGGATGTCGCCCACCTGCAGCGACCTGGGCAGCGGCGCGGTGGAGGGCTTGTTGAGGCTCGCGGGATCCCTCAGCGGCCCCTCGACCAGGAAGTTCATCAGCGCGATGCCGATATAGGCCATCAGGAGGCTCGCGATCGTCTCGTTCACGCCGCGGTAGTGCCGCAGTGCACCGACCGCGCCGATCCACAGCGCGCCGGTCAGCGCGCCGCCAAGCGCCATCAGCGGCAAGCCCACGACGCCGGGGGTCCCTGCCAAGCAGACCCCCAGCGCCCCCGTGGCCGTCCCCCCCAGCACGATCGCGCCTTCCCCCCCGATGACCACCAACCCCAGGCGTGCGGGAAGCGCCACGCACAGGGCCGCGAACAACAGAGGGGCCGCGCGTGACAGGGTGTTCTGCCACGAAAAGGCGGTACCGAACCCCGCCTTGTAGACAAGTTCATAGAAGTCGACGGGCGACTTGCCGAGCATCAGGAGGAACAGCGCAAACAGCGCGAACCCCGCGATCAGTGCCGCCACCGGCAGCACCACCCCCTCGGCCCGGCGCGCCAGCGGCGCCAGCCACTCCGTGCGCCGCCCGCCGGTCCCGGGCGCCATGGTCACGCTTTGCTCGGCCATCTGCCCGCCCCCTCTGCCCGGTTACGAGGTGGTGCCGACGACACCCTCGACGAGGTAGTTCATCTTCTCCAGCGCCACGTCGGTCTCGGGCTGGCTGACCCCCGCGGGGATCACCGTGTTGCCCTTGTTGTCCTTCAGCGGCCCCTTGAAGACGACGAAATCGCCGGTCATGATCTTCGCCTTCACATCCTCGAACTGCTTGCGCGCGGCGTCGGAGTTGGCGGACCCCAGCGGCGACATCTTGACGAAGCCCTCCTTGAACCCGCCGCGAACGAAGTTCGGGATCTCCTTGCCCGCCAGAACCTCCTCGACAAAGCCGGTGTAGACCTTGGGCCAGTTCCATTCCGCCCCGGTCAGGTACTTCTCGGGCGCCAGCGCCGACTGATCGGCATGATAGCCGCAGATGAAGGCGCCGCGGCCCGCGGCGGTCTGCATCACCACCTTGGGGCCGTCGACATGGGCGGTAATCACGTCGCAGCCCGCATCGCAAAGCGCGTTTGTCGCCTCGGCCTCCTTCACCGGCATCGACCATTCGCCCGTAAAGATCACCTGGCAGGTGATCGTCGGATCGACCGACCGCGCACCGAGGAGGAAGCAGTTGATGTTCTCGAGCACCTGCGGGATCGGTTTCGCGGCGACGAAGCCGATCTTCTTCGACTTGGTCGCATGGCCCGCGCAGACCCCGTTCAGGTACACCGCCATGTCGATATAGCCGAAGTACGACCCCACGTTCTTCGGGTCCTTCGGCGTCCACAGACCGCCGCAATGTTCGAACCGCACGTCCTTGTACTTCGGCGCGAGGCCCAGGATGAAGGGATCGAAATAGCCGAAGGACGTGGGGAACAGCAGCGTCGCCCCGTCGAAGTTGATCATGGATTCCATGGTCTTGGTCACATCGACCGTCTCGGGCACCTTCTCTTCCTCGACCACGGTCACGCCGGGGATCTTCTTGACCGCCGCCGCGCCCTCGGCATGGGACTGGTTGTAGCCGTAATCGTCCTTGGCGCCGACGTAGATGAAGCCGACGGTCAGCTTGCCCGCGGCACGCGCGGCCATGGGCAGGGTGCCAAGCGCGGTGGCACCGGCAAGGCCGGCAGAGGTCCGAAGGAAGGCGCGGCGGGACAGGATCTTGTGCGGCATCTGGCAGATCTCCGACAGCTGGAAGGGTCACGATTCCGCGCAAGATTGGCAGATGCTGCGCTGCTGTCTTCTGCTAAGTTTGCACCGTACCGCTGCATAAATTGCACCACCTGTATCGGGGCGTGCGCAGCATCCGGGCATCAAGGAGCCGACGGCGCACGCCAAGGCGGCGCCGTGACGTCCTCATGCTGGACAGGCATCAGCCCCGGCGCGGGCTCAGACGCGGGGGCCGACGTGTGGCGCGATCACTTGTCGAAGGGAAGCTTGGCGATCTTGCTGTCGGGTTCGACCGAGGCTTCGCAATTGCCCACCGGCTTGCCGCCCGAGGTACAGCTTTGGACCGCGTTGAACAGCAGGCGCGAGACCTTGCCGCACTCCGTGTCGGGCACGTCGAAATCCACGACCTTGGTCTTGCCCTCGGGCATCGCCCCCATGTCGAGGACAAGCCGCGGCCCGACCACGCCCGCCTGGTCGAACACCACCACGTCGAGCGACAGCTTGTCGAGTGCGACGCCAAGCGCGTTCTCGGTGACAAAGGTCATGCGGCAGGCCTTGTCCGCCTTCTCGGCCTTGTTCAGCTCCACCGTGATCTCGGGCCGGGTCTGGGCGACGGCCCCACCGGCGGCACCGACAGCGACGGCGGAAGTGAGGCCGATGGCGCAAAGGGCAGCGGGAAGGGCGACTGCGCGCCTGGCCGCGTTCCGGACATTCCTCATGTAACCCTGGCTCCCCCGATCTGCCGCTGCCTGCGGTCATGTTCGGGGGTTTTGGGCCGGATCGCAAGTCCGTGATCCGCAAAAACGAACTCCTCCCGCCACCCGGGCAGGAGCATCATATGCGGGACAGGGCGCCCCGCCTCTTCCTGGTGTTCAGCAATACCTCGCCGGGGCATCCGCACCCGTTGCGAGGGGACGCCCCAATTCGCATAGCGCTGGTCAGTGCAGAACGCCGGTACTCCAGACGCGATGCACCTTGATCTTGCGCTCCGCCGGCGGGGCGGGCGGGTTCGGCACCTCGATCGCGGTGCAGTTTTCGCAGGACAGGACCTGCGCGGGCACGACCACCTGGTTGGCAAACGCGGACCCCGCAAAGGCCAGACCCAGAGCAGCGGCGCCGGTCATGAGAACTGTCTTCTTCATGTTCCTACCTTCCATATGCTCCTCAATTTGTAAAATAGGCATTGCCGGACGTCAGGGAAAGCCTCGGCAGCGACGGGAGCGTCACCTGTGGTGAAAACTCCACTGAAACGGCAGGGTGAAGCCGGTTTGCGGCGCCAGTGGGGCCCGTTTTCGGCGGTTTTCCGCGCGGGAGGGCCAAAGATTGCCCTTTAGGGCAATTATTCAAGGCGTCCCGAGCGTCACCATCTGCAGCCCGATCACCGGTGTCCCGGTGCCGCCCGGTGCGGCCAGCGCGGATTTGAGGCGGGCAGAAAGGCCCTGCGCATCCTCCGGCGCGTCATCGGGCGCAGCGCCCGGGCCGATGGCTGCTGCTAGGAACAAAAGCGGCTGCCCCGCCCCCGCGCCCGCCCCGGCCTGCAGCGTGACCTCGAAGCTGCGCGCGCCGCCCTCGGCCGGGCCAAGCCGCTTGCTCAGGTCGTAGACCCCGCCCGCCGCGTCGATGGCGTAAAGCGACAGCGGCCCCTTTCCGGCCCCGGTGATGCGGCCACTGAACGGCTGGCCGGGCTTCAGCGTGGCGGCCGGCAGCCCGATGGTCAGCGGCGCCGCGCCGGCGCGGGCGGCGACGAGCGCCAGCACCGGGCATTGCGCCGGGGTGACCATGCGCGCGCTGACCGAGGGCGCGCCTGCGCCACCGGTCCGGTCGATGGCCCAGCTCAGCGCCGCGACGTCGCGCCCGGCGGCGGCATAGGCGAGGATCGGGCCGCCCTGTCCGCCCTTCTGCGCATAGGCACACCCGAGGGCGTCGAAGCCCGCCAGCAGCGCCCCGCGCTGCGCGGCGGGATCCGCCACCGCGGGGGCCGCGCGCGCGAGGTCGACCCTGACCAGCCCCTCGGGTTGCACCAGCGGCCCCGGCAAGACGACCGGCGCGGCAGGTTTCGGCGCGGGGGCGGGGGCGGCGTCATTCCCGGCGGTTCCGCCGGAGCGCACCGGGGGGGCGATTTTCGGCGCCGGGGTGGGCGCGGGCACGCTGGAGGCGACCTCCGTCCCCTGCCCGCTCACCGCCGGGGCGCCCTGCGGGATCAGCCCCCCGAACCAGGCCCCGGCCCCGAGGACGACCAGCGCGGCGACGCCACCCCCGATCAGCACGCCGGTCTTGGACCCTTGCTTCGTGGCAGCAGGGGCCGCAGGCGCGGCGGCGGCCGTCGGCTGGGACGCTGGCGCGGCGGGCGGCGGTGAGGTGGATGTGGCAGAGGGTGGCGGGCCGAAAGGGCTGTCGCTGTCCCCGGGCGTGGCGCCGTCCGGCGACAGTTCGGCAGCCCCTCCCGGTGGCGAGGTGGCGATCTGCGTCCGCTCCGGCGCCCGCGAAACCGGTGCCACAGATGGCGCCGTCGCCGGAGCCTCGCCGATCACCGTGCGCTCGGCCTCGGGCGGATGGGAGCGGGGAAGTTGCGACTGGGACGGATGAGATTGGGGCGGCTGAGATTGGGGCGGCACCGAACGCGGCACGGAAGATGGCGGTTCGCCTGCCGGGCCGGCCGCCTCACTCCAGATCTGGGTGGTCGAAGGAGCCCCATCGGGTGATGTCGAGGACGGAGGCACCGACGACGGAGGCACCGAAGACGGGTGCGTGGACACCGAAGCCCCAGTCGGAGGCTCGGACAGCTGCGTCGGCTCGGGCGCCCGCGGGGCAGGCTGCACGCGCGGCGCGTCCGTGGTGATGCGGGTCGGTTCGAACCCGCCCCCGGGCGGGGCCGAGATCTCGGTCGAGCGGGCAGATCCTTTCGGTGGCATCCCTTCCCGCGACGCGGGAAGCTCGCTCACCCGCGTCTGCTCGCGCAGGGGCACGCCCCCGGGGCCGGAAGTGGACGGCGCTTCGGTTGCCGGGGGTTTGGTCGCCGGAGGTGCCGCGACGGGCGGAGGAGAGCCCCCCGGCGGATCGGTCGCGGCCGGGCTGGCGGCCGGCGGCGCGGAAGCCTCCGCGACGGGCAGCACGATCGGCGGCGCAGTGCGGGGCGGCCGGGTCTGACCATCCGCCCCGGGCAGCAGCGCCAGCACCTCGGCCATGTCGGCGGGCCGGTCCTTGGGGTCGGGCTGCAGCATCCGCTCCAGCACCGCGGCGACGCCCGGGTCGATCCCCAGGAGGTTCGGCACCGCATTGCGGGCCTCCAGCGCCTCGAAGAAATCGTCGCCCATGTCGAAGGCCTCGCCCTTCGCGGCGGCGGCGGCAACGAGGCCAAGCGAATAGATGTCGGTCCGCTCTGTCACCTCGCGGCCGTACTTGCCCAGCTGCTCGGGCGCGACGAACCCGAACTTGCCGGCGAAGGCGTCGCCGATCAGGGTACGGCCCTTACCCACGTTCGCGGCCTTGGCGATGCCGAAGTCGATGATCTTGGCATGCTCCACCGCGCCGTCCTGCAAGATCACGTTGTCGGGCGAAAGATCGCGGTGGATCACCCCCACCTTGTGCGCCGCCCCGAGGCCCGACGCCACGCGCGCGAGCAGCGTGAACACCTGGGCCGGCGGCATCGGGCCGCGGCGGAGGTGATCGGCCAGAGACTCGCCGCCCACGAATTCCATCACAAGGCAGGGGCGCTTGATGCCCGGATCGACGGTGAAGATCTGGTAGCGCACGATCGCCTCGTGATTGAGGCGGTTGAGGACCGTGGCCTCCTTCTGGAAGAGCGAGATGATCTTGCGGTCATGCGCCAGTGCCGGCAGCACGATCTTGATCGCGACGGGTTCCTCGGTGTGGATGTTGTGGCCGCGATAGACCTCGCCCATGCCACCGGTGTTGAGGTGCTGCTCGATCACGTAGGTGCCGATGATCTCGGTCCCCGGGGCGATCTGGGTCGATTCCGGGATCAGGCTGGCGGGAAGGTCGTCGTCGTCATCCTCAGCCATGGGTCATGACCAGATGTCCTGCGCCGGTTGGCCGGCGGCCTGGCCCCCCGCGGCCGCCCCCTCGCCCACCACCAGCGTCTTGACCGAGGCGCGCACGATCACGATCGTCACGTTGTCGGTCGCCCCCCGCTTCAGCGTCAGGTCGAGAAGCTGCTGGCAGGCCTCCTGCGGGCCATGCGCCATCAGCGCGGCGCGGATCTCGTCATCCTCGACATGGCCGGTAAGACCGTCCGAGCAGAGCAGGAACTGGTCGCCGTCCTTCACCCGGCCCGAGACGACATCGTAGCTGACCTGAGGCGCCACGCCCACGGCGCGGGTGATGACGTTCTTGCGCGGCCAGTTCTCGGCCTCCTCGGCGGTGATCACACCGCGGTCGAGCAGTTCCTGCGCCTCGGTATGGTCACGGCTGACCTGCCGCAGCTCGCCGTCGCGCAGGCGGTAGGCGCGGCTGTCACCCGACCAGATGCAGGCGAATTCCTTCTCGTGCACGAGGATCGCCACGACGGTGGAGCCGATGATCGCCCCGCCGCGCTGGCGGCTGTAATCCTGGATCGCGGAATTGGCGTTCTCCAGCCGGTCGAGAAAGCGCGCCTGGAAATCCGGGGCCGAGGCCGCGACGCCGATGGAGGCCAGCGCCTCGACGATCTTGCCCGAGGCGACCTCTCCGCCCTGGTGGCCGCCCATGCCGTCGGCGACGACCCAAAGGCCCGCGCGGTCGACCACGAGGAACCTGTCCTCGTTGTGGTCACGCACCCGCCCCTCATGGGTCACGGCACCGGTCACGAAACGGAAATACATCTCGGGCATCAGCGGGGGTCCCGGGTACGACAATGCGGGATCGCGGACGATCCGTCCGCCCACGATAGGCGCAAGCGGGGCCGCTTGCCAAGGGCGTTACCGCGCCGTGAAATCACGTGAACCGCGATCTGCGCCATCTCATCTCCCCCCACGGATCAGCAGGCCGAAAGCCGCGCTGTCGGGCAGACCGTCGAGCGCGATCATCGCCGCCGGCCCGCGCCCGCCCCCGTTCGTCCACCAATAGGAACGGCGCGCGGCGGCGCGCAGGTGGTCGGCCGCAGCCACGTCGGACAGCAGGGCCACCGGGTCGTCGCCCTCGGCCATCGCCCAGAGCGCGCGCACCGGGTCTTCCTGGCGACGCGGCAGCGAGGGCCAGGGCTCGGGCGGCGGCCCCCAGGCGTGATCGGGCGGGGCGGCGGCGGGCGATGGCGAGGCCTCCTCCGCTACGCCGTCCGGCACAGCCTCCGACACGGCCCGTGTCGCGGCGGGCAGCGTATCGGCGATGGGGGGCGGCACCTCGGCAAAGGCCGGCAGGTCGGCGGGATCGGGAGGAACGAAGCCGTCTTCCGCAAAGGGGCTGTCATCGCCCTCGGGGAGCGGCGGGGCCTCAACCTGCGCGGCCGCCTCCTCTTGCCCGGCGTCGGGCGAGGCCGGATCGGCGGTTTCCGGAGCGGCCTCTGTCGCGACGTCCGGCACCTCTCCCTCGGCGTCCGGAGACCCTTCCTCTGACACTGCCTCCGCCGCCACGGTGTCATCCCCCTCCGCGGCCGGGGTGGCGGGATCGCCCTCCTCCGCGGCCGCGCCGTCCCAGATCGCGGGGTCGGGCGCGCTGGCCGTGGGATCGGGGGAGACGAAGGTTTCGGCCAGGACCTGCGCCGCGGCCTTGGCCTCCTGCTGCGGCTCCGTCGACAGATCCACCGGCGCCTCTGGCGGCCAGGGTGGCAGCTCGCCGATCGCCAGCCCCTCGGACAGCACCGAGGCATCGGCAAGATCGGAAAGCCGGAAGGCCGCGCGTAGCCGCGCCTCGAGCGCGCCGTACCAGCCCTCGCCCGCGTCGACCACGGGTGGCGGCGGAAATGCGCGCCCCCGGTCGGGCAGCAGGAGGATCAGCGGAAACAGCCGCCCCACCCGATCGCGCGAGGTCATCATCGCCCCGGCACAGGCGGTGCCGAACACATCCGGCCCGATCCAGAAGCGCCAGACCGGCGCCGCGGCCCAGGCCCCCGGCCAATGCGGTCCGGCGGCGTTGCGGGCGCCCGCCATCACCTCCTGCAGCCACCCCTCCAGCGCCTGCAACACTGGCGCCGGCAGGTCGCGGCTGATGAAATCGCCCTTGGCGGGCAGCTTGCCGAAGACCCCGGGCCGTTCCGACGCCATCCCCCTCGTCGTCATCCGCCCCCTCCTAGAGCCCGGTCGGGCACTGGAAATCGCTGAGCGAGCGGATCCCGAACAGGTTCACCAGCGCCCCCACCTGGATCGAATAGGCGATGTAGCGCCCGCCGATCGTGTATTGCACCTGCACCTCGCGGCCCGAGATCCGCGGATGCCCCATCTTGACGAAACGGTAAAGCGCCCAGGGCCCGCGCGGCGCCGCCAGCACGCTGTCGCGGCCCTGAAGCTCGGGCGCGAACTGGACCGACGCCGAGCCGTCCGCCGACCCGCCCGGCCAGGTGAATTTCTGCGCTACGTTGCCTTGCTGGCGGGTGGTCATGGTCTGGCCGTTGATCTCCAGCAGCGCGGCCTGCACGTCGTTGTGGATCGCGGTCTGGGCGATCGTCAGCTCCACCCCCGGGATGTTGGAGCCGGAGGGGAAGAAGGCGGCCCGGATCTCGGCCGCGCGCTGGAATTCGCGCAGCGCGGCGGTGGACAGGCGCGAGCCCAGCGGATCGCCCGCCCGCCACTTCCAGTCCTTGCCGGAGATGTCGGCGTATTTCACCAGGTACTGCGAGAAGAACCGGTCCATCACCCCGCCCGGCGCGAAGATCCGGGCGAAGTCGATCATCTGCACGTCGCGCGAGGAGCGGCGCGAGAACGGATAGGTGTTCTGCACGATCTTCTGGCACTGCTGCGTCACCTGCACCTGAAGCTGGGCGTTCAGGTCGGCAAGCGAGGCGTTGGTCGCGTCCGAGGCGAAATCGTCGGCCAACTGGTTCACCATGCGGCCCAGCGGATCGGGCAGCCGCGAGGAAGCCTTGGACTTCAGGTTGCCGACATCGAGGCTGATCTGCTGCGCCGCCGCCGCGGGCGAGGTGGCCGACAGGATGACATCGGTATGCAACTTGTCGAGCATCGCCAGAAGCTGGTCGATGGTGCGCTGTCCGTCCGGTCCCTCGAACATGTCGTGGTAGGCGGCGAAGTTCGCCTCGATCGCTGCACCCGGCAGCGGCTGCGCGCCGCCCCCGCCGCCCGCGCGGTTCTGCGATTTGCCGCCGTTCAGCGCGATGAACAGCCCGACCCGTGCCAGCCCCGAGGTGCGCGACAGCGCGCGGGAGCTCAGCTCGCTTGCCGCCATGCCGACCGCGCCGTTGCCGCCTTTCGCCTGCGCCGCAAGCGCCGCGACCTTGCTGCCGGCGGCCCCCCCGCCCCCGTCCCCGTCATCGGCGAAGGCGCGGGTCAGCCGGGTTTCCTGGTCGATCGCCTGCATCAGCAGGAAGATCGGCGACAGGCGCGGGGCCGAGGCAATGCCGAGCGTTGTGTAATTCGGCTTGTCGGCGGCCATCGGGCGGAACTTGATGTTGGTCAGGACCCTGTTCCACGCGGCGATGAAATCGTTGGTGTAGCGGTTCATCAGCTCGGGCCCGAGGCGCTTTATCTGGTCCTCGACATCCGCCTGCTTGGCGTAATCGCCCATCACCCACTGGTCGTCCTCGATCTTCTGGGCGACCTGGGCGAGCTGCGGCAGGAAGAAGTCGTGGAACCCGCGGTAGGTATAGAGGCCGGGCACGGTCAGCGACTTGAAATCCGACCCGTCGACCGTCTCGAACACCTTGTCGCTGTCGGCTCCCGCCCGCTGCGCCACGTTGAAATCGGGCACGCCCGAGAATTCCGCCGTGCCGTTCACCAGAAGATAGGCCTGGTCGGCCACGCTCATCCGCGCCAGCATCCGCTCCGCCTGATCCACCAGCGCGCCGTTCAGGCCCACCGCCGTGCGCCCCGTGGTATCAAGCGTCAACATCGCCTTGAGGTGGTCCATCAACTGCTGGCGCGTGCTGTCGTCCAGCGGGAAGGCGGTCTTCCATTCCTTGTTGAACCAGGCCAGCACGACCTTGTCGTCGGGCTTCGGCGCAGCGTCGCCCAGAAGCTTGTATACCTTCAACGCTTCATAGACCGACAGCGTGTCGTTCTTCTGGATGAAGTCGGTCAGCTGCTGCTCCAGCCCCATGATCAGCCGCGGGCGCAGCATCCGCTCCAGCGCGAGGTGATAGGAGGTGACGGCGGCCGAGTGCAGGCGCGGCTCCACCGCGAGGCCATAGCCGTCGAGAAAGGCGCCCTGCCCGTCCGGCCCGGCATAGCCCGTGGGCATGGTGCGCAGCATCTGCAGATAGCCCGCCACTTTGCTGGGATCGGGATCCTGGATCTCGGTCTTCGCCAGCTCGTCGCGCGCGACCGAGGCGTAATTCATCACCGCCGCGTCGGCGGTCGCAATCAGCTGGCGGTTCTGGTAATAGCTCATCCCCCAGACACCCAGCAGACCCAGCGTCACCAGCGCCAGCGCCCCGAAAGCCGCGCCACGCATCAGCATCCCGCGCCGCACCGCACGCCGGTCGTAGCTGACCCAGCCGCTCTCGGCAAAGATCACCCGGGCCAGCAGGTCGTGCAGGAAGAAGCTCTTGCCCTTGCCCGACATGCCGGTCCCGGCCATGGCCCCCGCCGGCATCGCGCCGAAGCTGCGCTCCATCTCGCCCAGCACCTGGTCTATCGGCGTGCCTTCCTGGGTGCCCGAGGAAAAGTAGAAGCCGCGCAGGTTGGCGTTCACCCGGTAGCGCGAGCTTTCGAAGATCGAGGTGACGAGGCCCTGCAGACGCTCGCGCAGCATCGCCACCTGCCCCGGAAAACCGAAGATCTGGATCCGGCTGACCGGGTCCGGTTCCTCCTGCAGGCGGTCGGTGACCTCTTCCGAAAGGCGCGAGACGAGGGCGTCGTATTCCCGGCCGAAGAGACCGACGGTCTGTTCCTTGCGGCTTTCCGTCTGGAAGGTCGCGCCCCAGACCTTCTGCCGCCGCGAGGCGCTGAACGACCCGAAGAACTCTGTGAAGCCGGCGACGAGGTCGGCCTTGGTGAACAGGACGTAGACCGGCACCTCGATCTTCAGCGTCTCGTGGATCTCCATCAGCCGGGCGCGGATCGCCTCGGCGTGGCGGTCAAGCGTCTCTTCGGTGCCCGACAGCACCTCGTCGAGGCCGATCGCCACGATGACGCCGTTGATCGGCTGCTTCGGGCGGTTGCGCTTGAGAAGCCCGAGGAAGGAAGACCAGCTCTCGCTGTCGGCCTCCTTGTCGCTGTCTTGCGTGGTGTAGCGGCCGGCGGTGTCGATCATCACCGCCTCTTCCGCGAACCACCAGTCGCAGTAACGCGTGCCGCCCACGCCCGCCACCGCGCCGCCGGTCTTTTCCGACAGCGGGAACTTGATCCCCGAATTCAGAAGCGCCGTGGTCTTGCCCGCGCCCGGCGGCCCGATGATCACGTACCACGGCAGATCGTAAAGATACTGGCGCGAGCCCGAGGATTTCTTCAGGACCGCCAGCGCCTCGGTCATCCTCTCGCCCAGCTGGTCGGCGTCGCCCGTCACCTTCGGTCCGGCGACGGCATCCTCCAGCGCGGCCTCGGCCTTGCGGGCGCGGAGGAAGCGGATCAGCCACACCACGAAGGCGATGAGCCAAGCCACCGCGATGATCGCGATCCGCACCCAGACCGGGGCGAAGGGCTGACTTTCGCCGAAGCCCACAAGCGGGGCCGCAAACCAGACCGCCGCGCTGAAGCACAAAAGCCCCAGCACGACCAGGATACGTGTCAGCCAGACCTTCATGCCCGCGCCTCTTGCCGTCCGGCGCCGTTCGACCGTGCCGTCATGTCACTTGCCCTCCGGCGTGGCCGCCTTGCCCGCCGCGTCCGCCGCCGCCGCGGTGTCGACCACCTTGCCGGGATCGAGCGTCTCCTCGCGTTGCAGCAGGATCTCCACCCGCCGGTTCTTGGCCCGGCCCTCGGCGGTCTTGTTGTCCGCGATCGGCTCGTCCGAGCCCTTGCCCTGTACCTCGATCCGGGCCGGATCCTTCAGCCCGGCGGCAATCACCCTGGACACGGATTTCGCCCGCGCGACAGACAGATCGAAGTTGTTCTTGAACCGCCCGCGCCCCGAAAGCGGCACGTTGTCGGTATGGCCCACGATCAGGATCTTGCCCTTCTCGCCATCGAGCGCGGCAGCGATACGCCCGCCGATCGGGCCGAAATCGCCCTTGGTCTCGGCACTGCCCGAGGCGAAGAGCACGAGGTTGTTGAGGGTGATCGCGATGTATTCGCCCTGCTTCGCCACGGTCAGCTTGTCGGCCTTGATGTCGTCGCCAAGCGCCTTTTCCACGCGCTGAAGCTGGGTCGGGCCGGCCCCCGGCGGCGGCTTGAACTCGGGCGCCTTGTAGGGTTTCGCGGGCGGTGTCGGTACGGTCGCGATCTGCAGGATGCGCACCTGGTCGCGCGGGTTCACCGCGATCACCCGCTGCGCCAGCGCATCGCCATCCGCGGTGATGAACTGCCGCATCCCGATATAGGCGCCGACGAGGATCGCCGCCGCGATGCAGACGGCAACCCAGACCGGCAACCCGCCGCGCGTGCGCCGCATGGCGATGTCGAGGCCCTTCCAGCGCGGCGAGATGTCATCGTCGCCGCGCGGCTTGATCGTGCGCAGCGTCTCGTAGATCCGCCGGCGCACGCGCTGCAACTCCACGTCGCCGCCGGGCATGCCGCGGTACTGGCCCTCGAAGCCCAGCTGCAGGCAGGTCAGCATCAGCTCCAGCAGGTAGTATTTCCGCGCCGGATCGACGAGCGCCTTCTCGACCTCCTGGAAGAACCCCACGCCCGAGGTGCGGCGGTTGAAGAAACGCGCGACCATGGAATACTGCATCCAGACGCCACGGTCGGTGCCGGGCAGGTTCTGGACGATGTCGTCGGCGGTGCCGCAAAGGCAGTATTTCGCGACCATCGCATCCTGCGGGTCGACTCCGGCCGCCAGCGCCCGCTTCTCGAAGGCCTGGATCTCGTCGGTGACATGGGTCATCAGCGGGACCGCCTGCATCTCCACGATCTGGCTGCGCAGTTGCCCGAACAGGATCAGGAGGCCCGCCGCCGCCGCGGTGATCGGGTTGACCTCGGCGCTGATGCCGGCGGTGCGAACCTTGAGCGCCTCCTCCAGCGCGATCTTGCGGGCAGGCGCGCGCATCGCCGGTTCGGGGCGGCGCTGTTCGGGGAAGAAGCTGTCCTGGTTGACACCGGCCTGCCCCAGCCAATGACCGCCCTGCTCAGGCGGGGTCGGGGCGGAGAAGCTGTCGAACGGGCTGTCGCCCTGCCCGCCCTGGCTCTGCCCGCCATAGTTCTGGCCGCCATAACCCTGCCCCGGCTGGTGCGGCGGCGGAGAGGGCTGGCCCCAATCGGTCGGGCCCTCGGCCGGCTGGCCCCAGGAATTGCCCTGCGGCGGCTGTTCCCAGCCCCCCTGAGACGGAGGCTGCCCCCAGCTACCCTGCCCCGAGCCGCCCTGCCCGGAGCCCCAGCTGTCGAAATCCTGCCCGCCAAAGCCGCCGCCCTGCGCCGGGGGCTGGCCCCAACCTCCCTGATCGCTTCGCTGACCGCCGCCCTGCGGACCACCATGTTGCGGCGGAAGTGGCGGCATCTGCCCGATCACCGTGCGCTGACCACCGCCCGCGGGCTTTTTCGGCGCGGCGGGCTGCTGCGGCGGTTGTTGCGGGGCGGGCGCCCCCCAGGGGTCATGCCCCGCATCGCCCGGCGGCTGCCCTCCAAGGCCGCCCCCCTGACCTCCTTCGTGGCCGCCCCCCTGACCGCCCCCGCCGGCCCCGGAGCCCGGCATCGGACGCAGCACAGTGCGTTGCGGGGGCTTCTTGGGGCCGTCGGAGCTCATGCCGGGTTCTCCATGATCGCCCAGAGCTCAAGCTCCAGCCCCGGCCAGTCGCCCGCGAAATGCAGCCCGATGGCCGGTGAATTGGAGAACTCGCGCCAGAGCGCCGCGTTCTTGTCGATGCCGAAATAGACGTGGCTGGAAATCGCCCGGATCTGCCGCGGTGGGGTCGGCAGATGCACAAGCTCCAACCCCGGAAGGTTGTTGCCGACGATCTCGCGCATCCGGGTGGTGGGGCCGACCTTGCACAGCGCGTTGAACTGGCCCTGGATCTGGGTCAGCGGCTTCGACGCCGCCACCTCGATCACGAAGCTCGCGTTGCGGAACATCGTCGGGTCCGGCACCTTGGCCATGAAGGAATTCGGCGCCAGCTGCTCCAGCGGCAGGCGCGTCGCCCGGCCGAGGTCGCGCGACAGCAGCCGTTGGATATCGCGCATCACCGGCTCGAACGACGTGGCAAGGTCGTCCTGGTCGTAGGCCGCGTATTCCGGCGCAAGCCGCGTCGTGTCGAAGGTCCAGAGCTCCCCCGACAAGCGCAGGAACTGCTGGAACAGCTGCTCGGGATGGATGTAGCGCGCCTTGCGGGCGTGGCGCAGCAGGTTGATCTCGCGGTTGAGGACCAGCAGCATGAGGTAATCCGCCGCCTGCAACCCCCCGCCCGAGGTGGGATCGGCGGCATAGCGCGACAGGCTCATCAGCTTGGTCTCAACCCAGCCGATCACCCGTTCGACCCAGCCCGACACCACCGGGTGCGCGCCCACCGACAGAACCGGCGGCGCGAAGGTCTCGTCATAGATCACCTGCTTGTCGCGGACCTCGACGATCCTGGCGAGCTTCAGGCAGTGAAAGCCCGGCTTCTCGGCCTTGCGGATGTCGAAGGCAAGGCGCGGTTGGGCGACCTCGATGTCCTGCTCCAGCCGCATCGCGGCGGTCGCGTCGCTCACCGTCTCGCGATCGAGAAAGAAGCGCGACCCGCGCGAGGCCTCGTCGTCGGTGCCGACCTCGCGCATGTTAGGCGTGGCCATCGGCATGGTCAGCCAGACGAAACAGCCCTCGGATCCCTCGGGCACGTCGATCGCCGGAGGCGCCGCCGATGTACCGGGCAGGTCGAACGGCGTACCGTCCTGGAAGATCCCGCTGGCGCGCCGCAGCCCGAACTTGTTCTGCTGGGCCACGTCGCGATCGGTCTCGATCTCGGAAAACCCCCAGGGATAGGGGCTGGTCAGCCGGGTCCGGCTTTCGAGCAGCTTTTCGACGTAGCGGTCATGCTGCTGGAAATGGTGCGGCTGAAGGAACAGGCCCTCTTTCCAGGCGACTTTGCTGTACCAGGACATGTTTGCCTTTGATGACCTGCGTTGGGTGCGGCGTGAACGGTCGTGACCGAACCGCCCCAGGTTAGACGAGATGCCGCAATCGACAAAGACCCGAGTGCGGGCCCGGCCCCCGGGGTTCTGTTCCGGGGGCCGGTATCGGGGGCATCAGAATTGCAGCCGGAGCTGCGCGGTGACGCCGATCGCGTGGACGTCGCTCGAGAAGCGGCTGTCGACCCGGAACGAGGCGTTGAGCTGCTTCGCGGGCCCGACCGTCCCCGGCTCCAGCACCTTGAGGTAGTCGACGCCGAAGGAGATCTCGCCGAAGGTGCCGATGTTCGAGGTCTTCGTCGTGCGCGCGGTGCCGCCGCCAGAGGGGGTGTAGACCGATACCACGTCGGGGCTGAAGTCGTGGTAGACCGTCCCCGTCACGAAGGTGCCGAACAGCGCGTCGCCGGCCTTGTTCTCGCGCGTTTTCTGCAGGCTCGCCGCGATGTAGACGACCTTGTTGGTATGCGCCTTGGTGACCACCGGGAAGGTGGTGTCCGAGGTCGCCGTCTCCTTGTAGTTGGTCGTCGAGTCGCCGACCCGCGTCAGGCCGAAGCCCACGCGCGGGATGAACGACAGCCCCTTCCCGATCGGCTTGGCGATCGCCACGTCGCCGGTCAGCGTCGTGCCGTTCACCGAGGTCGAGGTTCCCGGTTCGAAGAAGTCTGGGTTGGTGAAATCGAACTGGGTATGTTCGCGCCGCAGCTGCAGGTTGAAGGCCATGTTGCGCTTGGTCGCGACGAGGTAGATCCCACCGAAGGCCTGATCGAACTTGGAATGCGTGACCGAGCTGACGGTGCCGGTGGGCTGGCCGTTCAGCACGTTGACCGCGTAGACATCCTGCGAGGTGTTGCCGTGGTTGACCCCGGCATTCACGCCGTAGACCACGTCCCACCCGCTATCGGAGTTGTAGCAGCCCCAGTCGCCGCCGACCTGCAGGCCGGTATAATTCGCGGTGACCTTGCTCGGAAACTGGCTGACGCCGTTGTCCGAGGTGGCGGTGGCGCTGGCGCGCCCGCCGACCACCCGGCCCCAGCTGCCCGGCGCGCAGAACGCCTTGGTCTCGTAGACCGGGGTCGAGGCGAAGACCGACGAGGGCCGGTTGATCACCGTACCGATCAGCGACTGCACCACCGCAAGGCCCGAGGCGTTGCCGCCGACCCCCGGGTTCAGCGCCGGGGTCAGCGTCACGCTGGTCGGTGTGACCACCTGGCTGACCACCAGCGCGCCGGAGCTGCTCAGCCCCGTCACGTCGTAGCTCAGCGCGTCCAGGTCAGTCCCGGTGATGACGGTGGTATCGGCGGCCGAGGTGGTGACCGTGCCGATCAGGTTGTAGTTCATCGTCACCGTGCCGCTGCCGCCGTTCAGCGACAGCGTATCGGCCTGGCCCGCCGCCAGGTCGGCATCGACGTTGAACGTCGTCGCGCCCGAAGTCGTGCCCGCCACCGTCAGGTGCTGGTCCGCTGCGCCGTTGGCCATGTTGACGGTGCTGCCTGACAGATCACCCGTGATTGTCGACGAGGCGCCGTCCGCCAGCGTCAGCGTCCCGCCCGACACGCTTCCCGCCAGGGTGGAGCCGCTGGCCAGCGTCACGAGGCCCGAGTTGGAAAGATCGCCGCCCAGCGTGGACCCGATCCCGACCGAGATGGTGCCCGCGTTGATCACGTCGGTGCCCGACAGCGTCAGCCCGTCGCCCACCGTGATCCCGGTCGAGGCCGAGGAGGTGTTGGTGATCGTGCCGAGGCCCGTGTAGCTGCCGCCGGTGACGGCCAGCGTACCCGTGCCCTCGTTGACGAAGGCCGCGCCGGATCCGGCCAGCACCCCGGCGACGGTGAAGCTGCCCGAGTTGGCGACCGCGCCGGTGATCGTGCCCGAGGCGTTCACCGTGCCCGAGGTCGACATCGTGCCGTTCCAGGCGCCCGAGGTGTTCACCGTGCCGGCGTTCGACGTCAGGTCACCGTTCCAGGTGCCCGTGTTGTTGATCGTCCCCGAGGCCTCGTTGGTGACGTCGGCGTTGTAGGTGCCGGCGTTGTCGACCGTACCCGCGTTGTCCAGATCGTCGGTCAGCGTGCCGCCCGCACTCACTGTGATCGTGCCGCCCGAGAGGTTGGACACGTCGCCGGCGACCAGGGTCGCGCCGCTGGCGACCGTGGTCGTGGTGGCGTTGGTCAGGGTTCCGCTGATCGTGGTGGTGCCCGAATTCACCGTCAGCCCGCCGGTCCCGGCGTTGCCCACGTCGCCGTTCACCGCCAGCGTGCCGCTGGTCCCGACCGCGCCGGATCCGCTGTTGGACAGATAGCCGTTGACCGTGCCGGTCAGGCTGGCATTGCCGCTGTTGAGAAGGTTGGCCGTCGTGACCGTGCCCGAGGACGTCAGCGTACCGGTATTGGTGACGTCGCCGCCGGCCGAGACGGTGGCGCCGCTGGCCACGTTCATCGTACTCGCATTGGTCAGCGCGCCGCTGAGCGAGAAGGTCCCCGCCTGCACGTTCAGCGCGGAGGAATCCGACGTGTTGGCATAGGTGCTGACCCCGCCGAGCGATGCGGTCACGTTGACCGTGCCGCCGCTGCTGTTGGCGACCGCCCCGTTGAGGGTGCCCGCAAGATTGGAGGTGCCGGTGTTGGTCAGCCCCCCGCCCGCGGTGACCGTGCCGGTCGAGGTGAAGCTGCCGGTGTTGCCGATCGCGCCCGCGGTGTTGAGCGTGCCAGTGCCGCCGACCGACAACGTCCCGCTATTGGTCACCGAAGAGGTCCCGCTGACCGAACCGGTGATGTCCACAGTGCCCGAGGTGACGCTGGTCGCGCCGGAATAGGTGCTGGAACCGCTCAGCGTCAGCGTGCCGCTGCCCGCCATCGTCAGCCCGCCCGACGAGGTGGTGACCGCGCCCACGGCGAAATCGCCCGCGCCGCCGAAGCTCAGCGCGCCGGTCCCCGAGATCGTGCCAAGGGTCAGCGTCCCCGCGTCGGCGGCGATCAGGCTGTCGCTGCCAAGGGTCGCGCCGGTGACGGTGTTGTTGCCCGAGACGTTGCGCAGCGCGCCATCGTTGCTGATCCCCGTGCCGTTCAGCACGATCGCGTTCGACAGCGAGATGCCGCCCTGAAGCTGCAGCGCCGCATTGCTGGACACCGTGGTCGTGCCGGTGCCGAGGGCGGTGCCGCTCTGCACGTTCACCACGCCCGCGGTGATGCCCACCGCCCCGCTCAACCCACCGTTCGCGCCGGTCAGCACCAGCGTGCCGGTGCCCGCCTTGGTCAGCGCGCCCGAGCCGCTGAGCGTGCCGCTCAGCGTCAGGGTGTTGGTGCCGGTGTCGATGGTGCTGTCCGCGCTCGCCGTCACGTCGCGGTCCGAGGTGAAGCTTCCGGTCGCGGCCAGCGTGCCGCCGTTCAGGTCGACCGAGGCGATGCCCGTGCCAAGGTTCGCGGCGGAGCCGACCGACAGCGTGCCGTCGCTGATCCGGACGGTGCCGGTGCCAGTGTTGCTGCCCGTCAAGGCAAGCGTCCCGCTGCCCTGCTTGACCAGGTTGCCCGCGCCGCTGATGGTGCCCGCAAA
>NZ_PHSN01000039.1 GCF_002871005.1 Acidimangrovimonas sediminis | reverse complement strand
GTGTTGGGTCGCTGTGGGTCAGTGCATTCGAGATTCTCGTCCATCCCGGGGGCAATGAGAAGGCGGACCGAGAGAAGGTCGTCGATCTCATTGAGGGGGCCCCGTGGCTATCGAACAAATGCCGCGCGAGAAACCATGTGGTCTGGATCAATGGTGAACGTCGAGAATGCACCCTGGCATCTTGGCTCTGTCAGCAGCTCTACAATCGTCGAAACGACTTTCTCCACGGGAACCCGGTAGATGATCAGGCTTTACGCCTACCAAACTCGGGGCGATCTGCCTTCGATTTTGCAGCGGCGCTCTACCGGATCGCCCTGACTTCCTTCCTTCCCCTCGTGTTCGAGGAGGAACCTCCTTCAGACGACGACACGGCTGCGTTGGGTGAGTGGGTTGCGAGGCGCATGGAGTTTCAGGCGCCCCAAAGGAACGTGGAAGAGGCGCTCTTAAAGGAAGAACGCGCGTAAGGCTCTGGTGACCCGTGCTCGGGCCTCCAAGCCGCAGACGACGCCAGCCAGGAATCGCGATGAGGTTTTTCATCTTTTCGCGTGAACTGCTCTTCGGTGAATTTTCGAATCCGATCAACTGGAAAATCCCGCGAAGCACGATTCGCGCCTACGAACCGGTCAGGATCCAACTGGGGCTCAAAACGCCCAAAACGAAGCATTATGGGCGTTTCGCGAGAACTTATGAGCAGCGCGAAGCATTATGCGCTGCCCTACAGCCCCTCAGATATCCAGGTTCTCCACGCTCAGCGCGTTCTTCTGGATGAACTCGCGGCGGGGTTCCACGACGTCGCCCATCAGCTTGGTGAAGATATCCTCTGCCTCGGCGAGATCGTCCACCTTCACCTGCAGCAATGTGCGCGCCTCGGGGTCCAGCGTGGTTTCCCAGAGCTGGTCGGGGTTCATCTCGCCCAGGCCCTTGTAGCGCTGCATCGAGAGGCCCTTTTCGCCTTCCGACAGGATCGCCTTCAGCAGGTCGATCGGCCCATGGACCAGCACGTCGCGGTCCTTGCGCACGACGTGGGCCGGGTTGGCGAAGACGTCGCGGGTGCGCTTCGACACCTCGGACAGGCGCCGTGCCTCGCCCGAGCGCAACACGGCGCCGTCCAGCGTGCGGATCTCCTCGACCCCGCGCAGAACGCGCGCCAGGCGGATGCCGTGGTCCTGGGTGATCCGGCCTTGCCAGCCCTTTTCGTATTCCAGCGCCACCATGTCGAGCCGCGCGGCCACTTCGTCGGCCACCGTCTGAAGGTCGCGGTCGACAGCACCCGGATCGAAGGCACCGGCAAGCGCCGCCTGTTCCAGCACGCCGCGCGGGTAATGCGTCGGGAAGGCGTCGAGGACGCGGCGGAACTGACGTGCGCCTTCGATCACGCGGGCAAGGTCCTGGCCAGCGATCTCTTCGCCCGATTTGAGGCGCAGCACGGCGCCGTCGATGCCCTGCTGGATCAGGTAATCCTCCAGCGCGGCCTGGTCCTTCAGGTAGACCTCGGACTTGCCGCGGCTGACCTTGTAGAGCGGCGGCTGCGCGATGTAGAGGTACCCGCCCTCGATGATCTCGGGCATCTGGCGGAAGAAGAAGGTCAGCAGAAGCGTGCGGATATGCGCGCCGTCGACGTCGGCGTCCGTCATGATGACGATCTTGTGGTAGCGCAGCTTCGAGATGTCGAACTCGTCCCGACCGATCCCGGTGCCGAGCGCGGTGATCATCGTGCCGATTTCCTGGCTCGACAGCATCCGGTCGAACCGCGCCCGCTCCACGTTCAGGATCTTGCCCCGAAGCGGCAGCACGGCCTGGTTCGAGCGCGAGCGCCCCTGCTTGGCCGACCCACCGGCCGAGTCCCCCTCGACCAGGAAGACCTCGGATTTCGAAGGGTCGCGTTCCTGGCAATCGGCAAGCTTGCCGGGCAGGGAGGCCACGTCCATCGCCGTCTTGCGGCGCGTCAGTTCACGGGCCTTGCGCGCGGCTTCACGGGCCAGCGCTGCCTCGATGATCTTGCCGACGATCTGGCGCGCCTCGTTCGGGTGCTCCTCGAACCACTCGGCCAGCTTCTCGTTCACCAGCCCCTCGACCGCGGGCCGGACTTCGGACGAGACCAGCTTGTCCTTGGTCTGGCTGGAGAATTTCGGATCGGGCACCTTGACGGACAGAACGCAGGTGAGGCCCTCGCGCGCATCGTCGCCGGTGAAATCCACCTTCTCGCGCCGGGCGATCCCCGAGGATTGCGCGTAAAGGTTCATGGTCCGCGTCAGCGCCCCGCGGAAGCCCGCAAGGTGGGTGCCGCCGTCGCGTTGGGGGATGTTGTTGGTAAAGGGCAGCACTGTCTCGTGGTAGCTGTCGTTCCACCACATCGCGACCTCGACGGTGATTCCCGCCCGTTCCCCGGTGATGAAGATCGGGTCCGGGATCATCGCGGTCTTCGAGCGGTCGAGGTAGCGCACGAATTCCCGCACGCCGCCGTCATAGTAAAGCTCGGTCCGGAGCGCTTCTGCCGGGCGCTCATCCTCAAGGATGATGCGCACGCCCGAGTTCAGGAAGGCCAGTTCCCGCAACCGGTTTTCCAGCGTCTTGAAGCTGTAGTCGAGGTTCGAGAAGGTGCCGTTCGGGTCGATCGTCTTGGACGAAGCGAGAAAGCGCACCTCGGTGCCCTTTTCCGAAGGATCCGCCGGCTCGTCCAGCAAGCGCAGATGCTCGACCGTCTCGCCATGCTCGAACCGGGCGAAATAGACCTTGCCACCGCGCCAGACCTTCAGTTCAAGCCAGTCCGACAGCGCGTTCACGACCGAAACGCCCACCCCGTGGAGACCGCCCGACACCTTGTAGGAATTCTGGTCGAACTTCCCGCCCGCGTGCAGCTGGGTCATGATGACCTCGGCCGCGCTGACGCCTTCCTCCTTGTGGATATCGGTCGGAATCCCGCGCCCGTTGTCGCGCACGGAGACCGAGCTGTCGGCGTGAATTTTCACCGTCACGGCGTCGGCATGACCGGCCAGAGCCTCGTCGATCCCGTTGTCCACCACCTCGTAAACCATGTGGTGCAGACCCGAGCCGTCGTCGGTGTCGCCGATATACATGCCGGGCCGTTTGCGGACTGCCTCCAACCCTTTGAGAACCTTGATGGAACTGGCGCCGTACTCTTCGGGTTTCTGCTCAGCTTCGGCCATGCGGACCTTCCTTGGAAATCTGCCCGTTTTATAGGTGTTCCGCGCGGGAATGTCACGTGCGAGACACAAGATTTAGGGGTCAGGTGACGGCGATCAGCACCGCGACGCAAATCAGCAGGCCGCCTGCGATCCGGTTCAGCCGCGCCATGCCGCTCTGCCCCGTCAAACGGTGCCGCGCCCGCGCCACGAGGGCCGCAAAAGCGAAGTTGCCGATCAGCGGCACCAGCATCGACAGAAAGACCACCGCGGCCACGTCGGGCGGCGTGAAATGGCGCAGGTCGAAGAAGCCGGGCAGGACCCCCATGTAAAACAGGATCGCCTTGGGATTGCCGAGGATCGCGGTCACCCCGGCGGCGAAGCCCGCCCAGCGGCCGGGTCGCGTCAGCCGGCTGTCGCCCTCGATCGGTTTGCCCGCCTTTCGGATCAGCCCGACGCCCATCGCCATGAAGATCGCCACCGCGGCCCATCGCAGCAGCAACATCACCGTGCCGTAGGCGGTCGTCACCACGCTCAGCCCGAAGATCGCAAGAAGCGGCCAGCCAAGATCACCGACCGAAACCCCCAGCGCCAGCGGCCAGGCGGCCGCGAACCCGCCCGAGATCGCGCGCGCCGTCAGCGCCAGCCAGACCGGCCCCGGCGTCAGGAACAGCACGAACAGCGCCCCGGCATAAAGCGCGAGCGACGACAGCGACAGCGTCATGGTGCCCCGGGCGGTTCCGCCGGCAGGGTCAGTGCGCCATCCTCGGTCAGCGGCCAGAACGGGTTCACTGCCACCTCCCAGACATGCCCGTCAGGGTCGGCCCAATAGCCCGAATAGCCGCCCCAGAATACCTTTTCCGGTGGCTTGAGGGCCGTGCCGCCCGCCGCCACGGCGGCGGCAAAGGCCGCATCCACATCCGCCTCGGTGTCGAAATTCTGCGCCAGCGTCACCGCCCCTGTGCCCAGCTCGGCCGCAGAACGCCCCTGATCGGCGGCCAGATCCTCGCGCCCGAACAGCGCCAGCACCTGCCCCTGCATCTGGAAGAAGGCCACGCCTTCCTGCGCCTGCGCGACCTGCCAGCCAAGCGCCTCGTAGAAGGCGCGCGCACGGGGCAGGTCGGCCACGCCAAGGGTGATCAGCGTCACCCGCTGCTTCGGATAGCTCATGTCTCCTCCTCCCGGATCGCCGATGTGCCTTCGTTCTCCGTCACCTCGAACCTCTGGCCGCGCGTCCCCAGCGCGTCGAACAATTCCGGCCCGGTGCCGGTCATGAAGGCCTGTGCCCCCAGCGCGCAGATCTCGTCATAAAGCGCCGCGCGGCGGCCCGCGTCCAGATGCGCCGCCACCTCGTCCAGCAACAGGATCGGCGGCGCCCCGAAATCCTCGGCCAGCGCCCGCGCATTGGCCAGCACCAGCGAGATCAGCAACGCCTTCTGCTCCCCGGTCGAACACTGGTCCGCCGCAACCCCCTTGGCGCTGTAGACCGCGGCCAGATCCACCCGGTGCGGCCCGACCAGCGTGCGCCCCGCCGCCCCGTCGCGCCTGCGCCCGGCCGCAAAGGCCTCGACAAAGGCATCGGCCCCCTCGGGCAGGGGGCCCTCGGGATGGGTCAGCGTCAGCGCGGCCGCCGGAAACGCCGTCTCCGCCCCGGCCTGCGCCGCCGCGATCCGGCCCAGGGCCAGCGCCCGGTTCACCCCGATCCGCGCGCCCGCCTCGGCCATCTGGCCCTCAAGCGCCGCGTACCACGCGGGATCCGTCACCTCTTCCTTCAAAAGCCGGTTCCGCTCGCGCATCGCCTTCTCGTAGGTCAGCACCGCCTCGCCATGCCCGGGTTCGAAGCTGAGCGTGATGCGGTCGAGGAACCGCCTGCGCCCCTCTGCCGCTTCGGTCCAGAGCCGGTCCATCGCCGGCACCAGCCAGACGATCCGCGCGATCCGCCCAAGCGCCGCCTGGCTTGCCGCCTTGCCGTCGATCCGGACCGAGCGTGACGCGCCGGCCTCGGCCCGCGTCTCGACCTCGTGCACCTGCCAGAGGCTTTTCACCTGGGCTGAGACCTTCCAGCCCAACGCCTCTGGCCTGCGCGAGATTTCTTCCGCCGCCGCCCGCCGCAGCCCGCGGCCCGGCGACAATAGCGACACTGCCTCAAGGATATTGGTCTTTCCCGCCCCGTTGGCGCCAAATATCGCCACCGGCCGCCCATCCAGAACCAGCCGCCCCGCAATATGCGAGCGGAAATGCGACAGGCTCAGTTCCTGAACGGACAAACCGGGCAAGCTCTGCCCTTCATCTTGGCAAAATTATTCTCGGGGGTGTAGAGGCCAGACAGCCCCCCCACCAGCCACGTGGAAGGCGGCGTCACACGCGCATCGGCATCACGACATAGACCGCCGAGGTATCCCCGCCCTCGCGCATCAGCGTCGGATCGCCCGAAGAGTTGAACAGGAACACCGCGTTCTCGCGGTCCACCTGGTTGGCGATCTCCAACAGGTACTTGGCGTTGAACCCGATCTCCAGCCGCTCGTCGCCATAGGCCACGGCCAGCTCTTCCTCGGCAGCGCCGCTGTCGGGCGCGTTCACCGACAGGACCAGCCGGTCCTCATCCAGCGCCAGCTTCACCGCGCGCGAGCGTTCCGACGACACCGTCGCCACCCGGTCCACTGCGTTGGCGAATTCCTTGGCGTCCACTTCCAGCTTGCGGGTGTTCCCCATCGGGATCACGCGAGTGTAGTCGGGGAAGGTCCCGTCGATGACCTTCGACGTCAGGGTGATCTGCGGCGTGGCAAAGCGTACCTTGGTCTCGCTCACCGACACCGCGATCTGCGCCTCGTCGTCTTCCAGCAGCTTGCGCAGCTCGTTCACCGTCTTGCGCGGCACGATCACGCCCGGCATCCCCTCGGCGCCCGCGGGCAGGGGGCTGTCGATCCGCGCCAGCCGGTGGCCGTCGGTCGCCACGCAGCGCAGCACCTGGCCATCCTCACCGGTCGCCACATGCATGTAGACGCCGTTCAGGTAATAGCGCGTCTCCTCGGTCGAGATCGCGAATTTCGACTTGTCGAACAGCTTGCGCAGGGTCTTGGCGTCGGCCGAGAACTTCGACGTGTATTCCGACGTCGCCATGACCGGGAAATCTTCCTTCGGCAGGGTCGCAAGGTTGAAGGTCGACCGCCCCGCGGTCACCGTCAGCCGCCCCGCCGCGCTGTCGTCGGCCAGTTGCACCAGCGATCCGTCCGGCAGCTTGCGCACGATCTCGTGCAGCATCACGGCACTGACGGTGGTTGCGCCCGCGCGTTCCACCTGGGCGGCAGCCTTGTCTACGACCTCGATGTCCAGATCGGTCGCGCGGAAGCTGACCGTGTCGCCCTCGGCCTCGATCAGCACGTTCGCCAGGATCGGGATCGTGTTGCGCCGCTCAACGACCGATTGCGCCTGCGCCACGGCCTTCAGGAGAGTCGCACGCTCGATTGAGATCTTCATTCCTCACACCCCGTTGCGGCAGCGCCCGGGGCGCGGCACGGTTCCTCGTTTTCCCGGACTTTCGGCTGATCTGACGAGGGCGTCAAGGCATCGCCGCCCTCGCAAGGGCGGCTGTGGCCTTCCCGGCTCCGGTCGGGCCCCCGGTCGCAAGCCTGCCCCTGTCTCAGCCTTCCAGAAGCCGGCGCAGCAGCTGAAGATCGTCGGACAATTGCGAGTCGGTCTGCCGCAGCTCGTCGATCTTCTTCACCCCGTGCATGATCGTGGTGTGGTCGCGCCCGCCGAAGCGGCGCCCGATGTCGGGCAGCGACCGCGACGTCAGGTTCTTCGACAGGTACATCGCCACCTGCCGCGGACGGGCGATGGTGCGCACCCGCTTGGGCCCGATCATGTCCGACAGCCGCACGTTGTAATGCTCGGCTACCTTGCGCTGGATCTCCTCGATCGTGACCTTGCGGTCGCTGGCCCGCAGGATGTCCGACAGGCAGTCCTGCGCCAGCTCTAGCGTGATCTCGCGCCCCACGAGCGAGGCGAAGGCGAAGAGACGGGTCAGCGCGCCTTCCAGCACGCGGACGTTGGTGGTGATCCGGTGGGCGAGGAATTCCAGGACGCCGGGCGCGATCTGCAGGCCCGAATACTGGCCACGGTAGAATTCCGCCTTCTGCTGCAGGATGCCCAGCCGCAACTCGTAATCCGTCGGGTGCAGGTCGACGATCAGCCCGCATTGCAGGCGCGACTTGATCCGGTCCTCGAGATCCTTGATCTCCCCCGGCGCGCGGTCGGCGGAAATCACGATCTGCTTGTTCTGGTCCACCAGCGCGTTGAACGTGTGGAAGAACTCTTCCTGCGTCGAATCCTTGCCGGCGATGAACTGCACGTCGTCGACCATCAGCATGTCGACCGAGCGGAACATCTCCTTGAACGTCATGATGTCGCGTTCGCGCAGCGCCTGGACGAAGCGGTACATGAATTGCTCCGCCGACAGGTACAGCACCCGCAGGTCGGGCCGCTTCACGCGCAGCTCATGCGCGATGGCGTGCATCAGGTGGGTCTTGCCGAGGCCAACGCCGCCATAGAGGAACAGCGGGTTGAAGCTGGCGGGGCCGCCTTCGGCCACGCGGCGGGCGGCGGCATGGGCAAGCTCGTTCGGCTTGCCGACGACGAAGCTGTCGAAGGTGAAGCGGGAATCGAGCGGGGCGCTCGGCACCTCGGGCTCGTCGCTGGCACGCACCGAGGCGGGGGCGGCCACCTTCTCGGCCACCGCCTTGGGCGCCTCCGCGCGCGGCCCGGGGGCATCATCGCGGGCGTCGTCGGCCTGTGCCTCGGCCTTGGGTGCGGTGCGGGCGCCGGATTGCGCGCTGGTATCGACGGCGAATTCCAGGCGCTCGACCTCGGCACCGGCCAGGATCAGCTTCTTTCGGATCTGGTCGGCAAAGTTGCGTTCGATCCAGGTGGCGAAAAAGCTGGTCGGAACCGAGAAGCGGGCCACGCCGTCGCGCAGGCCGGAATACTTCAGCGGCTCGATCCAGGTTACGAAGTTGTTTTCGCCAAGGCTTTTAAGAAGTTCACCGCGTACTTGCCCCCAGGTTTCTTTCGTCATGCTCAGACCCGCTCTTTCTTATTGATGCGGGGCCGGATCTCGGCCGGTCCCGCGTTTGCGCGTTTCCCAACCCCTGGCATGCCTCTATCGCCCCGGCACGCGGCCAGGTTACGAAAGACTGTCCCCCGCTTGGCGGGCAGACCACGGGCGCACCGTGATCCGCCCCGCTGGGCGATCTCAGCATTCGGACAAGTGGCCCGCGCCGTGTCCGCGCAAGCGGCCGGCGTGTGCCAACTGCGACCCGAGCAGGCGGCGCGGCAGCTTGGCCGGCCCCGGTCGCAGATGGTCGTTCAGGACCGGTCCCGCACGAACGGCATGGCAGCGCCGTTTCGTCAGGGCCGGGCCATGACCATTCCATGTCCCCCCAAGGCGATGTGAATCGCACCCTGACGCTAGCCCGCGCGTTCACGGAGTCGCAACAGAACTCTGACCTTGACTCAGGCCCCGGGTAAACGAATCCCCGCCGGCCTGTGCAAAAAGGACACGCCCCCGTTTTTGCCCAAATTCAGGCACGAAAAAGGGCGCGCCCGAAGGCACGCCCTTGAAATTTCAGCGGTCTTCTTCGCGTCAGGCCGCGAGGGCCTTCACGCGCGACGACAGGCGCGACATCTTCCGCGCGGCGGTGTTCTTGTGCAGCACACCCTTGGTCACGCCACGCGCCAGTTCGGGCTGCGCAACTTTCAGGGCATCGGCGGCCGCCGACTGGTCGCCCGACGCGATCGCCTCTTCCACCTTGCGCAGGAAGGTGCGGATCCGCGAGCGGCGCGCCTTGTTCACGGCATAGCGCTTCTCGTTCTGACGAGCGCGCTTCTTCGATTGGGGCGTATTGGCCATCAGTCTCGGTTTCCGGTTTTCGTTCGGGTAAATCTGAAGCCGCGCTTCTAGGACCGACTCGGCCACGTGTCAACCGGGATTTTCCCAAGTTTCCTTGGCAGGTCGGCGCCATGTCGACGGCGGCATGCACGCCGGACTATCCCATCAGGCTCCGCCGCACCAGGTTCAGCCCGGTCAATGTCAGCAGTACCAGCGTCCACCAGCGGAACCGCGCCGGATCCAGCCGCTCATGCGCGCCCCGCCCCAGCGCCATCCCCAGCGCCGCGGGCAGCACCAGCGCGGCCGACAGCGGCACCGTCTGCGCGTTCAGCACGCCCGAGCGCAGATGCGCGGCCAGCAGGATCGTCGATCCCAACAGGAACACCACCCCCTGCACGCGCATCTGCTCGCGCTTCTCGCAACGGATCGACAGCAGATAGACCAGAATCGGCGGCCCCCAGACCCCCGAGATCCCGCCATAGAGACCCGCGATGATCCCGAGCGCCACCTCGGCCCGCCGCCGGTGGTGGATCGCGATCACCAGCGGCAGCCCTGCCAGCTGTACCAGGGCAAAGGCGGTGATCGGCAGCCCCAGCAGCACGAACATGAGCCAGTTGGGAATCCGCAGGACGAACTGCGCCGAGATCACGATGAAGACGACCGTCACCCCAAGGATCAGCCGGTAGTTCACCGCCGAGGCCACCGCTGCTCGCGGCCCGTCTCGGAACGCCTGCGCCAGGTTTGTCACCAGCGTCGGAAGAATCAGCGCGGCCAGCGCCGCATGCCCCGGCAGGAACGACCCCAGCGCCGAGATCATGATCATCGGCATGGCAAAACCCACGGCCCCCTTCACGAAGCCGGCGAACAAGGTCACCGCCGCCGCAAGCGCCAGCGTTTCCGGCGGCAGGCCGCCAAGAAGATGTTCCATCGCAGGTCCTCCTGCCGCCAGTACTAGTCGGTGGACGCGGCAGGTGCAGCCGATTTCGAGAGAGACACTTTCATTCGCCAGAATGCCTTCATGTGAATTATTGTTGCGCTGCGATTGCGAAGGCCCTATGCCCGATGCACCCGCAGAAATGGAGTGAGAGCGATGCCCCACGACGGCGCCCCCTCGGCCGACCACGATCCGATCCTGCCCGACCTGACGGCGCTGGCCGCGGCGGCGGTGCCCGTGGCCGAGGATCTCCTGTCCCGCGCCACCGCGGCGCTGCGGACGCGGGTGGCGGTGGAGGGCAAGGTCTCCGCCGCGCTGCTCGAGGGCGAGCAGTTCGCGGCGCATGCGCTGTCGTGGCTCGCGACCTATGTCGAGAGCCTGCGGCAGATGTCGGCCTGGGCCGCGCGGCTTTCCGACCGCGGCGCTTTCGGCGAGATGGAGCAGCTGCTGCTGCAGATCGGCCTGGGTGAGTACATGGCGCAGATCGCGGGTGGCATTCCGATGAGCCAGGGCGAGGTCGCGCGTCTTTCCGACCTCGGCCTCGAGGCGCCCGACTGGGGGGCTGCGGCCCCGCTCCTTCGCGGCAATACCGCGGCGTCGCGGGCCCGGCTCGTGGCGCTCATGCGAGACAACCACGGCCGAGCGACCTTCGGCGCCTCGGGTCTCGACGAAGAGCTGGAGATGATCCGCGACCAGTTCCGGCGCTACGCGGACGAGCGTGTCGTTCCGCATGCCCACGACTGGCACCTGAAGGACGACTTCATCCCGATGGAGGTGGTCGGGGAACTTGCCGAACTGGGCGTCTTCGGCCTGACCATCCCCGAGAACCTCGGTGGCCTCGGCCTTTCCAAGGCTTCGATGGTCGTGGTCTCCGAGGAGCTCAGCCGCGGCTACATCGGCGTGGGCTCGCTCGGCACCCGGTCCGAGATCGCGGCGGAACTGATCCTCTGCGGCGGCACCGACGAACAGAAAAGCCACTGGCTGCCGAAGATCGCGAGCGGGGAGATCCTGCCCACCGCCGTCTTCACCGAGCCGAACACCGGGTCGGACCTGGGGGCCCTGCGGACCCGCGCCGTGAAGGAAGAAGAGGTCTACAAGGTCACCGGCAACAAGACCTGGATCACCCACGCCGCCCGTGCCCACATCATGACGCTGCTGGCCCGGACCGACCCAGCGACCACCGATTACCGCGGCTTGTCGATGTTCATCGCCGAGAAGACCCCGGGCGACGATGCCGATCCCTTCCCGACGCCCGGCATGACCGGCGGCGAGATCGAGGTGCTGGGCTACCGCGGCATGAAGGAATACGAGCTGGGTTTCGACGGCTTCGAGGTTAAGGCCGACAACCTCCTTGGCGGGGTCGAGGGGCAGGGCTTCAAACAGCTGATGCAGACCTTCGAATCGGCCCGCATCCAGACGGCGGCCCGCGCCATCGGCGTGGCGCAGAACGCGCTGGAGGTCGGCCTGCGCTATGCCGAGGACCGCAAGCAGTTCGGCAAATCGCTGATCGCGTTCCCCCGGGTGGCCGGCAAGCTCGCCATGATGGCGGCGGAAATCATGATCGCCCGCCAGCTCACCTATTACGCCGCCTGGGAAAAGGACCACGACCGCCGCTGCGACCTTGAGGCGGGAATGGCGAAGCTGCTCGGCGCCCGCGTCGCCTGGGCCGCGGCCGACAATGCGCTGCAGATCCACGGCGGCAACGGCTTCGCCCTCGAATACCAGATCAGCCGCATCCTCTGCGATGCACGCATCCTCAACATCTTCGAGGGCGCGGCCGAGATTCAGGCTCAGGTGATCGCCCGCCGCCTGCTGGGCTGAACCTGTATTTCATTGTTCCCGTAAATACGCCGGCGCCCGCGTCGACGTGGGTGGCGTATTTGAAGAACAATGAAAGACGAAGGGATTGCCTCTTTCCGCTGGTGGACGCCCCCGCAACTCTCGCTATGCTCGCGCCCGACATCACGGAGCGGGAGGCGGCGTCATGACCTATATCGGACTGGATCTTGGAACCTCGGGGCTGAAGGGGATCCTGATCGACGACGGCCAGACCGTGCTGGCCGAGGCAACGGCGCCCCTGACCGTCAGCCGTCCCGCCAGCGGCTGGTCCGAGCAGGACCCCGCTGACTGGATTGCGGCGACCGAGACGGTGCTGGCGGCGCTGGCCTCCCAGCGGTCGCTGGCCGATGTGTCGGGCATCGGGCTATCGGGGCAGATGCATGGCGCCACCCTGCTGGATGCGGCGGACGAGGTTCTGCGCCCCTGTATCCTGTGGAATGACACCCGGGCCCATGTCGAGGCGGCGGAGCTTGACGCCGACCCGCGGTTCCGGGCCGTAACCGGCAATATCGTCTTCCCGGGCTTCACCGCACCGAAACTCGTCTGGGTCGCGGGGCATGAGCCCGAGGTCTTTGCCAAGGTGGCGAAGGTTCTGCTGCCCAAGGATTACCTGCGCCTCTGGCTGACCGGCGGCCATGTCGCCGAGATGTCGGACGCCGCGGGGACAAGCTGGCTCGACACCGGGGCGCGTGACTGGAACGACGATCTGCTCTCCGCCACTGGCCTCTCCCGCTCGCAGATGCCGTCGCTGGTCGAAGGGTCCGAGGTTTCGGGCTCCCTGCGTCCGGCGCTGGCCGAGCGGTTCGGGATGGGCGCCGGGGTCGTTGTCGCCGGCGGTGGCGGTGACAACGCGGCCTCGGGTGTCGGTGTCGGAACGGTACGGGCGGGGGAGGCCTTCGTCTCGCTGGGCACCTCGGGCGTGCTCTTCGCCGCGAACGAGGGCTATCAGCCCGCGCCCGAGACGGCGGTGCATACCTTCTGTCACGCTCTGCCGGGGACCTGGCACCAAATGGGGGTGATCCTGGCCGCGACCGATGCGCTGAACTGGTACGCCCGGCTGGTGGGGGCCGAGGCGGGGGCGCTGGCGGGGGAGCTCGGCCCGTTGCAGGCGCCCGGAAAGACCCTCTTCCTGCCGTATCTCGGCGGCGAGCGGACGCCGCTGAACGATGCGGCGATCCGGGGCGCCTTCCTCGGGCTTGAGCACGCGACCGACCGGGTCGCGGGAACGCGGGCCGTGCTGGAGGGCGTCGCCTACGCGATCCGCGACTGCCGCGATGCGCTGGCCGCGACCGGCACCCGGATCGAGCGGCTGATTGCCGTCGGTGGCGGGGCGCGGTCGGACGCCTGGCTGGGCATGCTGGCGACGATGCTGGGGATCGAGGTGGCCCGGCCCGTCGCGGGCGATTACGGCGGCGCCTTCGGTGCGGCGCGGCTGGCATTGATGGCCGCGACCGGGGCAGGGGCCGAAATCGCCACCACGCCCGAGATCGCCACCAGCTTTGTCCCCGACGCGGCGCTTTCCGATGCCTTCGATGCGGGGCACGCGAGGTTCCGCGCAGCGCAGGCGGCGGTGCAGGCGCTCGGCTGAACCGAAACCGCGCGGCGTACGTTTCAGGACGGACCGACCCGGAAGGAGACCCGATGTTCACCCTGTTCCTGACCTTTCTCGGCGCCGCTGCGGCGGCGGCCGCGACCGGCGTGATCTTTCAGCCCGGCACCTGGTACGACGGGCTGGAAAAGCCCGACTGGACCCCGCCACGCTGGGCCTTCCCGGTGGTCTGGACCGCACTCTACATCCTCATGGCCTATGCGGCGGCGCGCGTGGCGATCGTGCCCGGGGCGGGGCAGGCGCTGGCCTTCTGGGGCTTGCAGATCGCGCTCAACACGTTGTGGACGCCGGTGTTCTTCGGGGTGCACCGGATGGGCCTTGGCATGTTGGTGCTGGCCCTTCTTTGGCTTGCCGTGCTGGCGACGCTGGTGGCCTTCTGGGGGATCGACTGGATCGCGGGGCTGTGCCTCGTGCCCTATCTCGCCTGGATCAGTGTCGCCGCGGGGCTGAACTGGCGGGTCTGGCGCGACAATCCTGCCGCGGGCACGGCCGAAGTGTGAAGACACGCGCGAAGGCCGGCGCCCTCCCCGGGGACGGGGCGGGCGCCGTGCGCGCCGACCGCCCGGACGGGATCGGGGGATCCGCTCTTCACTCGGCCCTTGCCTTCCCTCTTGCAGACTCGGGCCTGCTTGCGTATATCCCCCTCAACAGCGGTGCTTGAGGGTCCAAACCCAAGCTCCACCGGATACGTGTGGCGGGCCGCGGTGCCCGCCTTTTTGTTTTCTGGACCTCGACAAAAGCTCATGACCGACCTGATCGCCAAAACCGCCATCGACCGGCGCCTCGCCTCCATCGTCACCCCGGCGATCGAGGATCTGGGGTTCGAGCTGGTGCGCATCCGCCTGATGGGCGGCAAGACATCGACCCTGCAGATCATGGCCGACCGGGCCGAAGGCGGGATCGAGGTGGACGATTGCGCCGCAATCTCGACCGCGGTCTCGGCCATCCTCGATGTCGAGGACCCGATCGCCGACAATTACACGCTGGAGGTTTCCAGCCCCGGCATCGACCGGCCGCTGACCCGGCTGAAGGATTTCGACATGTGGGTGGATTACGAGGCCCGCATCGAGACGACCGAGCTGATCGACGGCCAGCGCCGCTTCAAGGGGTTCCTGCGCGGCACCGACGGCGACGACATCCTGATCGAGATCGAGAGCCATGGCGAAGACGTGACCATCGGCCTCAAGTTCGAGTGGCTTTCGGATGCCAAGCTGATCCTGACCGACGAGCTGATCACCGAGATGCTGCGCCAGAAGAAGGCGTCGGGCGCGCTGGACGACGGCGCCGTGGACGAGACGCAGTTCGACGAGATCGAGACCGAAGACGACGACACCGGCGCTGACACCGCCGACACCACCGCTTCCAAGGAGGAGTGAGACATGGCCATCACCTCAGCCAACCAGCTGGAACTTCTGCAGACCGCCGACGCGGTGGCGCGCGAGAAGATGATCGATCCGGACCTGGTGATCCAGGCGATGGAGGAAAGCCTCGCCCGTGCCGCGAAGTCGCGCTACGGCGCCGAGATGGACATCCGTGTCGCGATCGACCGCAAGACCGGCCGCGCCACCTTCACCCGCGTGCGCACCGTGGTCGAGGATGACGCCGTCGAGAACTATCAGGCCGAGCTGACCGTGAAGCAGGCCAAGCAATACCTTGCCGACCCGCAGATCGGCGACGAGATCCGCGATGAGGTGCCGCCGGTCGACATGGGCCGGATCGCCGCGCAATCGGCCAAGCAGGTGATCCTGCAGAAGGTTCGCGAGGCCGAGCGCGACCGCCAGTACGACGAGTTCAAGGACCGCGCCGGCACGATCATCAACGGCATCGTCAAGCGCGAGGAATACGGCAACATCATCGTCGACATCGGCCGTGGCGAGGGTATCCTGCGCCGCAATGAGAAGATCGGTCGCGAGGCCTATCGCCCGAACGACCGGATCCGCTGCTACATCAAGGACGTCCGCCGCGAGGCGCGCGGCCCGCAGATCTTCCTGTCGCGCACCGATCCGCAGTTCATGGCCGAGCTGTTCAAGATGGAAGTGCCGGAAATCTACGACGGCATCATCGAGATCAAGGCCGTGGCCCGCGACCCGGGTTCGCGCGCCAAGATCGCCGTGATCTCCTATGACGGGTCGATCGACCCGGTCGGCGCCTGCGTCGGTATGCGCGGTTCGCGCGTGCAGGCCGTGGTGAACGAGCTGCAGGGCGAGAAGATCGACATCATCCCGTGGAACGAGGATCAGGCGACGTTCCTCGTGAACGCGCTGCAGCCCGCCGAGGTGACCAAGGTCGTCATCGACGAAGAGGCCGGCAAGATCGAGGTCGTGGTGCCCGACATGCAGCAATCGCTGGCGATCGGCCGTCGCGGCCAGAACGTGCGCCTTGCCTCGCAGTTGACCGGGCTGGACATCGACATCCTGACCGAAGCGGACGAAAGCGCCCGCCGTCAGGCCGAGTTCGCCGAGCGCACGCAGCTGTTCATGGATACGCTGGACGTGGACGAGATGATCGCCCAGCTTCTGGTTTCGGAAGGCTTCACCAACCTCGAAGAGGTGGCCTATGTCGAGATCGACGAACTGCTGGCCATCGACGGCTTCGACGAGGCGACGGCGGACGAGCTTCAGGCCCGGGCCCGCGACTTCCTTGAGGAGCAGAACCG
Organism: Acidimangrovimonas sediminis; assembly: GCF_002871005.1. Lineage (GTDB taxonomy): Bacteria > Pseudomonadota > Alphaproteobacteria > Rhodobacterales > Rhodobacteraceae > Acidimangrovimonas > Acidimangrovimonas sediminis. Next base: position 10,861 of record NZ_PHSN01000039.1, on the reverse strand, counting down.
CAAGGCGATGGAAAAGGCCCGCGAACTGGGGGTCGAGGACAGCCTGGTGAACTTCGAGGGGCTGACGCCCCAGATGATCGAGGCGCTGGCCGAGGACGGCGTTCTGACGCTGGAAGACTTCGCAACCTGCGCCGACTGGGAACTTGCCGGTGGCTGGACCACCGAGAACGGCGAGCGCAAGAAGGACGAAGGCGTCCTCGAGAAGTTCGACGTGAGTCTCGAAGAGGCCCAGCACCTCGTCATGACCGCCCGGATCCAGCTTGGCTGGGTCGACCCGGCGGAGCTTGCCTCGGAAGAGGAGGAAGCCGAGGTCGAGGGCGAAGAAGGCACCGAGGAAGAGGCGCAGGCCTGAGAAGAGGAGCGCGCGACATGACCCGGGGTGGGGCCGACAAGGAGATCGACGGACCCGAGCGGCGCTGTGTCGTGACGGGAGAAAGCGGACCGACGGCGGAGCTGATCCGTTTCGTCGTCGGACCGGACGACGTGATCGTGCCCGACGTCCTGCAAAAACTGCCGGGACGGGGAATCTGGGTCAGTGCCGAACGTTCGGTACTGGAAAAGGCGATCGCGAAGAACTATTTCAGCCGGGCGGCCCGGCGGCAGGTCAACTTGCCCGCCGATCTGGCCGCCGAGACCGAGGCGGTATTGGCGCGGCGCGTGGTCGAGCTGGTATCGCTGGCCCGCAAGGCGGGCGACGCGGTCTGCGGGTTCGAAAAGGTCAAGGATTGGCTGGCACAGGGACGTGCCATGGTCCTGCTTCAGGCCTTCGACGGATCCGAGCGAGGAAAGTCCAAGCTCTGGACGCCGACCGGGGGCCGTTATTTCAACTGCCTGTCCGCCGGGGAAATCGGTTTGGCATTCGGTCGTGAACATGCCATACACGGCGCGCTTGCGGCTGGCGGACTCACCACGCGTGTTGTAGACGAAGCGGCAAGGCTCGCCGGATTGCGCGGGCGGATCGGTGGCAAGACCGCCGGGAAGGATACGAAGAACGCATGAGCGATACTGACGGTAAGAAGCCTCTCGGCCTGGGTGGCGGTCGTTCGGGACAGGTGAAGCAGAGCTTCAGCCATGGCCGGACGAAGTCTGTCGTGGTCGAGACCAAGCGCAAGCGCGTAGTGGTGCCGAAACCCGGCGCCCAGGGGGCTGGCGCCGGCGGGGGTGGCGGATCCTCCCCGCACCGGGGTGACCCGGCCAAACGTCCTGCCGGGATTTCCGACGCCGAGATGGATCGTCGTCTGAGGGCGCTTCAGGCGGCCAAGGCGCGCGAGGCGGAAGACGCCGCCGCACGCGCCGCCGAGGAAAAGCGCCGCGAGGAAGAGCGCCAGCGCAAGCGCGAGGAGCTCGAGGCCAAGGAGCGCGAAGAGCGTGAGCGCGAAGAGGCGCTGAAGGCCAAGGAAGAGGCCGACGCCCGCGCCAAGGAAGAGGCGGAGGCCAAGGCCCGCGCCGAGAAGGAGGCCGCCAAGGCCCCCGCTCAGCCGGCCCAGCCCGAGCCCGCGTCCGAGCCGAACACCCGTGGCGGTGCCGCCAAGGCCTCTCCGGGCCCGCGCAAGACCGACCGCGAGCGCGACGACCGTGGCAACGACCGCGACAACCGCGGCAAGGGCAAGGGTGGTGCTGACAACCGCCGCGCCGGCAAGCTGACCCTGACCGAGGCGCTCTCGGGCGAGGGCGGGCGTCAACGCTCGCTCGCCGCGATGAAGCGCAAGCAGGAGAAGGCCCGGCAGAAGGCGATGGGCATGCCCCAGCGCGCCGAGAAGCAGAGTCGCGAGGTTCAGCTTCCCGAGACCATCGTCGTGCAGGAGCTGGCCAACCGCATGGCCGAGCGCGCCGCCGACGTGGTGAAGTCGCTGATGAAGATGGGCATGATGGTCAACATGAACCAGCCCATCGATGCCGACACCGCCGAGCTGGTGATCGAGGAATTCGGCCACAAGGCGGTTCGGGTTTCCGATGCCGACGTCGAACAGGTCATCGACCAGGTTCAGGACAAGGCCGAGGATCTGAAGTCGCGTCCGCCGGTCATCACGATCATGGGCCACGTCGACCACGGCAAGACCTCGCTTCTGGATGCGATCCGGCACGCGAACGTCGTGTCGGGCGAAGCCGGGGGCATCACCCAGCACATCGGCGCCTATCAGGTGACGACGGAATCGGGGGCGGTCCTGACCTTCCTCGACACGCCGGGCCACGCGGCCTTCACCTCGATGCGCGCACGTGGCGCGAACGTCACCGACATCGTCGTGCTGGTGGTGGCCGCGGACGACGCGGTGATGCCGCAGACGGTCGAGGCGATCAACCACGCCAAGGCCGCCGGCGTTCCGATGATCGTGGCGATCAACAAGTGCGACAAGCCCGGCGCGGACCCTCAGAAGGTGCGCACCGACCTGCTTCAGCACGAAGTCGTGGTCGAGGCGATGTCGGGCGACGTGCAGGATGTCGAGGTGTCGGCCAAGACCGGCAAGGGCCTCGACAACCTTCTCGAAGCCATCGCGCTGCAGTCCGAGATCCTCGAACTCAAGGCCAACCCCGACCGCGCCGCTTCGGGCGCCGTGATCGAGGCGCAGCTTGACGTGGGCCGCGGCCCGGTCGCGACGGTTCTGGTGCAGAACGGCACACTCAAGCGCGGCGACATCTTCGTCGTGGGCGAGCAGTGGGGCAAGGTCCGCGCACTTATCAACGACCGTGGCGAGCGGGTGGACGAAGCCGGGCCTTCGGTTCCGGTCGAGGTTCTGGGTCTCAACGGGACGCCGGGTGCCGGCGACGTTCTGAACGTCGTCGAGACCGAGGCGCAGGCCCGCGAGATCGCCGAATACCGCGAGGAGGCCGCGAAGGACAAGCGCGCCGCCGCCGGTGCCGCGACCACGCTGGAACAGCTGATGGCCAAGGCCAAGGCGGACGAGAACGTCAGCGAGCTGCCGGTGGTCGTGAAGGCCGACGTGCAGGGCTCTGCCGAGGCGATCGTTCAGGCGCTGGAGAAGGTCGGCAACGAGGAGGTGCGCGTTCGCGTGCTGCACTACGGCGTCGGCGCGATCACCGATTCGGACGTGGGCCTGGCGGAAGCCTCCGGTGTGCCGATCATCGGCTTCAACGTCCGTGCCAATGCCTCGGCCCGCAACTCGGCCAACCAGAAGGGCGTGGAAATCCGCTACTACAGCGTGATCTACGACCTCGTGGACGACGTGAAGGCGGCGGCCTCGGGCCTCTTGTCGAACGAGGTGCGCGAGACCTTCATCGGCTACGCTCAGATCAAGGAAGTGTTCAAGGTCACCGGCGTCGGTAAGGTCGCGGGCTGTCTGGTCACCGAGGGCGTCGCCCGCCGGTCGGCCGGTGTGCGCCTGCTGCGCGACGACGTGGTGATCCACGAGGGCACGCTGAAGACGCTCAAGCGCTTCAAGGACGAGGTCAAGGAAGTGATCTCGGGCCAGGAATGCGGCATGGCCTTCGAGAACTACGAAGACATTCGCCCCGGCGATGTCATCGAGATCTTCGAGCGCGAGGAAGTCGAGCGGAAGCTCGCCTGATCCGGCATCTCGGGGCTTCCGGCCCCGAGGTCATGCCGCGGCGTTCAGCCGATAAAATGAAAAGGCCGGGTCGCGCGACCCGGCCTTTTCATTTGCCGTCGGGGTCTTTCGATCGAAGGGGTGATCAGGCCGCGCGGGCCTGCACCGGATACCCGACGAAGGTCTTGTTTCCGACCTGCACCGCGACCTTGCCATCGGCAAGCTGGCGCAGGAACATCCCCTGGACGGAGACACAAGATCCCAACGTGATGGTCCGAAGCATCGGCTTTCCTTCCCCAAAAAAGAAAACTCACTACCTGAAGCTTATTATATTCCCGTTACGAAATCACCACAAAAAGGTTAACAGAGCATTATTATTGCGCAGTTATAAAACAATCATCTGCCGAAATGGCGGGCAGGGACCCAGCAAAAATCCCCTCAAACCGGCCCTATGAAGGCCGGAAACGAGGCGCGGTGCGGCGAATGGCTTCTAGAGCCAGTCGCGCAGAATCGGGATCAGGGGAAGATCGGCGGGGGGCATGGGGTAGTCGCGCAGATCGGTTGCGCGCACCCATTTCAGCACCTGACCTTCCCGCGCCACGGGCGTACCCTCCCACCGGCGGCAGGCGAAGAGCGGCATCAGCAGGTGGAAATCGTCGTAGCTGTGGCTGGCAAAGGTCAGGGGCGCAAGGCAGCTTTCCCACGTGCCGATCCCCAGTTCCTCGTGCAGCTCGCGGATCAGCGCGACCTCGGGGGTCTCGCCCGGCTCGACCTTGCCGCCCGGGAATTCCCACAGTCCGGCGAGAGACTTGCCCTCGGGCCGCTGGGCCAGAAGCACGCGGCCATCGACGTCGATCAGCGCAACGGCCGAAACGAGGACGGTCTTCATCTCAGCTCCGGTAATCGGCGTTGATGTCGATGTAGCGATGCGTCAGGTCGCAGGTCCAGACCGTCTTGGCGGCCTTTCCCAAGCCCAGGTCGACCCCGATCACCAGCTCGTCGCGCTTCATGTAGGCGCTGGCCTCGGCCTCGGAATACTCCGGCACGCGCCAGCCCTTTTCGGCCACCAGAAGGTCGCCGAAACGGATTGCCAGCTTGTCGCGCTCGGCCGTGGCGCCCGACTTGCCGATGGCGGCCACGATGCGGCCCCAGTTGGCGTCCTGCCCGGCGATGGCGGTCTTGACCAGCGGCGAGTTCGCGATCGACATCGCGACCCGGTGGGCATCCTGCGCCGTTTCGGCGCCCGTCACCTGGATCTCGACGAACTTGGTCGCGCCCTCGCCGTCACGGACGACCTGCTTGGCAAGATCCTCCATCACCGCGCGAAGGCCGGCCTCGAACGCCTTGGCGCCGGGGGCGGACAGCTTGTCGATCGGCTCGGCCGCGCTTTGCCCGGTGGCCGCGACGATCAGCGCGTCGGAGGTGGAGGTGTCGCTGTCCACGGTGATCGCGTTGAACGTGTCGTCGACGTTGCGCGACAGCATCTTCTGCAGCACGGCGGGCGCGACGGTGGCGTCGGTGAAGATGTAGACCAGCATCGTCGCCATGTCGGGCGCGATCATGCCCGAGCCCTTGGCGATGCCGGCGATCCGGATCGTGCCGCCCTCGCCCTGTACCTCGGCCGAGGCGCCCTTGGGGAAGGTGTCGGTCGTCATGATCGCCCGCGCGGCCTTCTCGATCGAGCCTTCGGAAAGCTCGGCCCGCAGCCCGTTCACGGCGGCGACGATACGCTCATGCGGCAGCGGCTCCCCGATCACCCCGGTGGAGGAGGAGAAGACCCGGCCCGCCGGCACCGAGAGTGCCGCGGCCACCGCGCCGGTCACGGCGTCGACCGAGGCCTGGCCCGCCGCACCGGTGAACGCGTTGGCGTTGCCCGAATTCACGAGGATCGCCGCGCCTTCGCCCGCAGGAGCCTTGCCCGCAAGCTTGGCCTGGCAATCCAGCACGCAGGCCGCCCGGGTGGATGACCGCGTGAAAACCCCGGCGATCGAGGTGCCGGGGCAAAGCCGGACCAGCATCACGTCGGTCCGGCCCGCGTAGCGCACTCCGGCGGCGGCCGAGGCGAACTCGGCCCCTTTGATCACCGGAAGCGTGGGAAACCCGCCCGGAGGGGCGAGCGGGGAAACGGGGGGCGCCTGCTTGACCGGCTTGACCGCCGGGGCCACGGCGGTCGCCGCAGTCTCGGCAAGCTTTGCCTTCAGCTTCTTGACCTTGGCCTTCTGCTTCTTGGCCTCGGCCTTCCAGTCCTTGTCGGTCTTGCCCATGGCGTCCCCCGTTCCCGGTTCGGGTTACTTCAGCAGATCCTGGTTCTTCAGAACAGTCGGATCGATACCTTTCACGTCCTCGCTGACATCGGCACCCTTCTTGAGGCTGGCGAGCGTCTCGGTGACGGCCTTCTTCTGCAACTCCTGCGTCAGCGCGGGGGTTTCATCCTGCAGCGTCGGCTTCTCGGTCGGGCGCGTGCCCTCGACCTTGATCAGGTGCCAGCCGAACTGCGTCTTGACCGGGCCGACCACGGTGCCGACCTTGGCCTTTTCAACGGCCTCGGCGAAGGGCTTGACCATCTGGTCGGGCTGGAACCAGCCCAGGTCGCCGCCATTCTGCGCCGAACCGTCGGACGAGTTCTTCTTGGCGAGCGTGGCGAAGTCGGCGCCGTTGTCGAGCTCCTTCTTCAGCTTCTCGGCCTCGTCCTTCGACTTCACCAGGATGTGCGCGGCGTGATATTCGGTCGCCGGCTTGAAATCCTTGTACTTGGCGTCGTAGGCGGCCTTGATCGCCTCGGGCGTGACGGCGGCTTCTTCGGCCTGCTTGAGGGCCAGCGAGGCGACGAAGGCGCGCTTGGAATTGGCCAGCGCCAGCTCGTCCTCTTTGGACATCTTGCCCTTCATCGACTGCTCCAGCAGGGTCTGCTGAACCAGCTGATCAAGGATGCCCTTGAACAGCACTTCGTCGGGAAGCTGCTGGTATTGCGCCGGAAGCTGGCTGCGCAGGGCGATCATCTCGCCCAGGGTGATCTTGGTGCCATTGACGGTGGCGACGACGGTGTCGGCGCTCACGTCCTTCTTGGTGGCGGTGTCTGCGGTCTTGTCGGTCGACGTGGCATCGGTCTTCGCGCCCGCGTCGCTCGCCGTCGGGGCCGTGCTGTCGGCCAGCGCCGGGATCGCCGACAGGGCAAGGACCATCGCCCCGCTCAGCCAGAATTTCGACTGTTTCGACATAACATTCCTTTCCTGCGTTCGCCGCGGGGGTCCGCGACGTTGACACTCTACCGGTGCACCCTTACATCGCTGGACGATCGTGTCCGGGCCCGGCAGTCGATCGCCCTTGTACGGAAGGGCTGCCGGCGCCACAAGTCGGCTTCAGACACGAACGCGCCAGAAACCGCCAAGCGGAGAAACCATGCTCGGGATCGGAACCCTCGCCAAGAAGGCCTTCGGAACGCCGAACGATCGGAAGGTCAAGGCAACGCGCCCGATCGTGGCAAAGATCAACGCCCTGGAACCCGAGTTCGAGAAGCTCTCCGACGACGAGATCATCGCCAAGACCGCCGAGTTCAAGGAGCGCTACGCCAAGGGCGAAAACCTTGACGACCTGCTGCCCGAGGCCTTCGCCAACTGCCGCGAAGGCGCGCGCCGGGCGCTTGGCCTGCGCGCGTTCGACGTGCAGCTGATGGGCGGCATCTTCCTGCACCAGGGCAACATTTCGGAGATGAAGACGGGCGAGGGCAAGCCCCTTGTCGCGACCTTCCCCGCTTACCTCAACGCTCTGGCCGGGCGGGGCGTGCATGTCGTCACCGTGAACGATTACCTCGCAAAGCGCGACGCCGACTGGATGGGCAAGGTCTTCGCACATCTCGGCATGACCTGCGGCGTGGTCTATCCCTACCAGCCCGACGACGAGAAGCGCGCGGCCTATGAGGCCGACGTGACCTATGCGACGAACAACGAACTGGGCTTCGACTACCTGCGCGACAACATGAAGGGCTCCGTCGAGGAGATGGTCCAGCGCGACCACTTCTTCGCGATCGTCGACGAGGTCGACTCGATTCTGATCGACGAGGCCCGGACGCCGCTGATCATCTCGGGTCCCTCCGACGACAAGTCGGAGCTTTACGTCCAGATCGACAAGATCATCCCCGAAATCACGCCCGAGCATTACACCAAGGACGAGAAGCAGCGCACCGTCACCTATACCGAGGACGGCAACGAGTTCATGGAGACCCGTCTCCAGCAGCTCGGCCTGCTGCCCGAGGGCCAGTCGCTCTACGATCCGGAATCGACGACCATCGTCCACCATGCGACCCAGGCGCTGCGCGCCCATGTCCTGTTCCTGAAGGACAAGGACTATATCGTGCGCGACGGCGAGGTGATGCTGATCGACGAATTCACCGGCCGCATGATGAAGGGCCGCCGCCTGTCCGAGGGGCTGCACCAGGCGATCGAAGCCAAGGAAGGCGTCGAGATCCAGCCCGAGAACGTGACGCTGGCCTCTGTGACCTTCCAGAACTATTTCCGCCTCTACGACAAGCTGTCGGGCATGACCGGCACCGCGCTGACCGAGGCCGACGAATTCGACGAGATCTACAAGCTGGGCGTTGTCGAGGTGCCGACCAACCGCCCGATCGCCCGCCAGGACGAGCATGATCAGGTCTATCGCACGACCGCCGACAAGTATCAGGGTATCCTCGAGTCGATCAAGGAGGCCCACGCCAAGGGGCAACCGATCCTCGTCGGCACCACCTCGATCGAGAAATCCGAGGAGCTGTCGGACCTGCTCAAGACGGCCGGCGTGCCGCACAACGTGCTCAACGCCCGTCACCACGAGCAGGAGGCCAACATCGTCGCCGATGCCGGCAAGCTGGGCGCGGTGACGATCGCCACGAACATGGCCGGCCGCGGCACCGACATCAAGCTGGGCGGCAACGTCGAGATCAAGCTGATGCAGGCGCTCGACGCCAACCCGGATGCCAACCCCGACGCGCTGCGCCGCCAGATCGAGGCCGAGCACGCCGAGGACGAGCAGAAGGTCAAGGACGCCGGGGGCCTCTACGTGCTGGGCACCGAGCGTCACGAAAGCCGCCGCATCGACAACCAGCTGCGCGGCCGTTCGGGCCGTCAGGGCGACCCCGGGCGCTCCTCCTTCTTCCTGTCGCTGGAAGATGACCTGATGCGCATCTTCGGGTCGGAGCGGCTGGATTCCGTGCTGTCCAAGCTCGGGATGAAGGAAGGCGAGGCGATCGTGCACCCCTGGGTGAACAAGTCGCTGGAAAAGGCACAGGCCAAGGTCGAGGGGCGCAACTTCGACATCCGCAAGCAGCTTCTGAAATTCGACGACGTGATGAACGACCAGCGCAAGGTGGTCTTTGCCCAGCGTCGCGAGATCATGGAGGCCGACGACCTGTCGGACGTGATCGAGGACATGCGCGACCAGGTGATCGACGATATCGTCGACCTCTACCTGCCGCCGAAATCCTATGCCGACCAGTGGGACACCGAGGGCCTTCACGAGGCGGCGGTCGACCGGCTGGGCCTCGACGTGCCCGTCGTCGAATGGGCCGAGGAGGAAGGCGTCGACCAGGAGGTGATGCGCGAGCGGATCGCCGAGGCCTCTACCGCGCTGATGGCGGAGAAGACCGAGGCTTTCGGCGCCGAGACGATGCGCAACATCGAAAAGCAGATCCTGCTGCAGACGATCGACGCCAAGTGGCGCGAACACCTGCTGACGCTGGAGCACCTGCGCTCGGTCATCGGGTTCCGCGGCTATGCCCAGCGTGACCCGCTGAACGAATACAAGACCGAGGCCTTCCAGCTGTTCGAATCCATGCTGAACGCGCTGCGCAGCGACGTGACGCAACAGCTTGCCCGCATCCGCCCCCTGACGGAGGAGGAGCAGGCCGAGATGATGCGCCAGATGGCCGAGCAGCAGGCCGCGCAGCAGCAGGCCCTTGAGGGGCTGGAGCTGCAGGCGCCCGCCGAACCCCCGGCCGAGCGTCAGCCGGGCTTCGACGAGGCCGATCCGCGCACCTGGGGCAACCCCGGCCGCAACGATCCCTGCCCCTGCGGGTCGGGCCAGAAGTTCAAGCATTGCCACGGCCGTCTCGTCTGACGCCATTGCCCGTCTGATCGCCCGGTTTCCGCCGGACGGCGCCGCTTCTGTCGGGGTGGCGCCGGCGTATTTTTCCTGCCCCTCCTGCCCGGAAACGATCCGTTTCCTGCCGCGGGCCGGCCCTTGCCCGGCCACGGCAGCGCCGCTTTTCGCGCCTATCGTCTTCGGCATCGACTCGTGATCGTGGGAACGGAGGCCAGAGATGAAGCTCAGCCGTAAAGTCACGGTCGTCGCCGCGACCTTCCTGCTTGCCGCGGCGACCGGCCAATACATGCAAGGCGGCCTCGGGCCGCGCTCCGGCGCCGCGCCGGCACCACCGTCCGGCCCGGCCGCAAAGGCGGTTGCGAAGTCCGGGCAGCCCGCCCCCAGGCTGCAGGATGCCACGCAGATCGACCCGCCACACCGGGGCGGGCCGTCGGCCCGGGCCGACATCTCCGATGTCGCACTGCGCGACGCCCTGCCGCGGCTGTCGCCGCTCTCTCCCGGCCTGCCGGCCGCGCTGACCGTGGCGGCGGCGCCTTCGGCGCCGGAAGCGGTAGCCTGCCACGACAGCGCCGACCTATCGGTCGGCGAGGGGGCGATGCTCAACTTCCATCTCGACGCCCCCTGCCACCCCTCGCAGCGCATCGTGATCCGCCATGCGGGCCTCGCTTTCACCGAGGTCACGGATGCCAAGGGCAAGCTACGCGTCCGCCTGCCGGCGATGCAGCGGGACGCGCGGGTCACGGCGATGTTCTCGGGTGGCGCACGGGTCTCGGCGACAACCACGGTGCCGGAGTTGTCGATCTACGACCGGGTCGCGGTGCAATGGGTCGGCAAGGACAGCTTCGAGCTGCACGCCCTGGAATTCGGCGCCACATTCGGCGCGCGGGGCGATGTTTCGGCCGCCAACCCGGGCGCGCCCGCTCCCCAGCCCCCCGCGAGCGGGGGCTTCATGACCGTTCTCGGCAATGGCGACGTCACCCTGCCGATGAAGGCGCAGGTCTACACCTATCCGACGCGCCTCGCGGCGCGGGATGGCGACGTCCGGCTGGTGATCGACGCGGCGGTCACCCCCGCCACCTGCGGTCGAGAAATGCTGGCGGAGACGCTGCGCACCCGCCGCGACGCTGCGCCCCGCTCGACCGACCTGTCGGTGGCGATGCCCGATTGCGACCAGTCCGGCGGCTTCGTCCAGCTTTCGGGGCTGCTGCCCGAAATCAAAATGGCCGGGAACTGAGCGCTTCTGTAATCGGGGCGTGGCTGTCAAGCGG
>NZ_PHSN01000038.1 GCF_002871005.1 Acidimangrovimonas sediminis | reverse complement strand
ACGGTTCACGCACAGAACCCGCAAGCCCCCTTTTCATAAAATCAGCATCTTTTTTGCGGTTTCTTCCGGAACCCCTTGTTTTAAAGGGGCTGACGGGAGCACCGGGGTGCGGGGACCCGCCCCGAGGCAGGCCGGACAGCGGCTTCCTTGACGCCTGCGCAAGCTTGTTTCGCAAATCACCCGATTCAACGAAACGAACTTTGCCTCCCTCGCCGGGCTGCCCTGCCGTCAGCCCCGCACAGGGCGGGCCGGAGCCGCGATCCGACGGCGTCCCGACCACCACAGCCGCAGCCCCAAGAGCGCAAGCGTGACGCCGAGCCAAAACCAGCCTTCCCCCGGAATCACCTTGAACTGCCACAGGTAGTGCACAACCCCGAGGAGGACCGCCGGATAGACCAGCCAATGCAGAAGCCGCCAATTCTTCCCCATCCGCCGGATGGAGATGTTGTTCGAGGTAACGGCAAGGGGCGTCAGCAGGATCAGCGAGGCCAGGCCGAAGAGAAGGTAGGGCCGCTTGTAGAGGTCGCTAAGCGCCTGCTGCCACCAAAGCCCCATGTCGATGATGAGCCAGCTCAGCATGTGCAGCACCACGTAGGCGAAGGCCACCAGCCCCACCTGCCGGCGATAGCGGATCAGGTTGATGCCGGTCAGCCGCCGCAGCGGGGTGATCGCCAGCCCGCCGATCAGGAAGTAGAGCGCATCGAAGCCCAGCCGGTGCTCGATCTCCGCCACCGGATCCACGCCGATCCCGCCCGAAAGCGTCAGCCAGACGACCCAGAGGAAGGGCAAGCTGCCCAGGACATAGACCAGCCAGGGGGGAAACCGCCGCAGGGCCGTATTGATCGGGTTTGCAATCCGTTCCATGCCCTGCCCTAGTAGAACTTGCGCAGGTCCATCCCCTTGTAGAGGGATGCGACCTCGTCACCGTAACCGTTGAACATCTGCGTCGGAATCCGCTTGGCGAAGAGACCACCGCCGATGCGCCGTTCGCTCGCCTGGCTCCAGCGGGGATGGTCGACGTGCGGGTTCACGTTGGAATAGAAACCGTATTCGCCCGGGGCCTGCATGTTCCACGTCGTCTCGGGCTGCTTGTCGGTGAGGGTGATCTGGACGATCGACTTGATCGACTTGAAGCCGTACTTCCACGGCACCACCAGCCGGATCGGCGCGCCGTCGGGTTTCGGCATCGGCTCGCCATAGATCCCGGTGGCAAGAATCGTCAGCGGGTTCATCGCCTCGTCGAGGCGCAGCCCCTCGCGGTAGGGCCAGTCGAGAAGGTTCGACCTCTGGCCCGGCATCTCCGAAGGGCGTTCCAGCGTGCGGAAGGCCACATATTTCGCCGAGGATTGCACCCCCACCCGGTTCAGCAGCGTCGAGAGGGTGAAGCCGTCCCAGGGGATGATCATCGACCAGGCCTCCACACAGCGGAAGCGATAGATCCGTTCCTCCAGCGTGACACCCTTGGTCAGGTCGTCGAGCGCATAGGTACCGGGCTTATCGACCATCCCGTCGATCTTGATCGACCAGGGGCTGACGGTGAGCTGGCCCGCGTATTTGGAGGGGTCGGTCTTGTCGAGGCCGAATTCGTAGAAGTTGTTGTAATGAGTGATCTGGTCGAGCGTGTTCGGCGTGTCCTTCGTCGAATACTTGCTGGGCACGGTCGTCAGCTTGGCCGCGGCCGGGCCGCCGATAAGCCCGGCGGCGGCGACGGCGCCCGCGCCGGTCATGATCTGGCGGCGGTTGAAGAAGGTCTCTTTCGGCGTGACGTCGGCCTCGGTCAGGCCGCCGTTCCAGCGGTTGGCAAATCTTCTGGTCATGGCGCGGCTCCTCGGAGTTTCCCTGCGATGCCCCAGGATACGACCTATACTAAGGGATAGTTTCCTCACGAGGGCGTCACTGTCGCTTTCGTGACCTATGTTACAGAAAAGAGCCGCCGCAAGGGAATTCAGGCACGTTTTCCTGCGGCTCCGGTTCTGGCAGGTTGGGGCCGGGCCCGGCCGCAACCGCCGTGCCGGACCATCAGGGAGGATCAGGATGAAACTCGCGTTCCCGAAACTGGCGCACCTGGCGCTTGGCGCCGCGTTGCTGGCCCTGCCCGCCGGGGCCGAGACGGCCCCGACGGCCCCCGGCGCAGAGGCCGGGCCACCGATCGTCAGGAAGGTGCTGAAGAAGTCCTTCGACGACGCGCTGTTCTCCCTGAAGAACGCGGTGACCGACCAGGGCCTCGTCGTCGACCAGGTGAACCGGGTGGGCGAGATGCTGGCGCGCACGGCCAAGGCAGCGGGGGCACAGCAGACACTCTATACACACGCGGTGACGCTGGGCTTCTGTTCGGCGAAGTGGAGCCGGGCGGCGATGGCGGCGGATCGCGACAACATCGCCTACTGCCCCTACACGATCTTTCTCTACGAACTGCCGGACACCCCGGGCGAGGTGGTGATCGGGCACCGGCGCTATCCGGGCGCATCGATGCAGCCGGTGAACGCGCTGCTGGACAAGATCGTGGAAGATACCGCGACGGGGTTCTGAGCGGGCGCCCCATGGCAACCACCAGGCGTGTCACGCCCCCAACCTTAGCGGCGCACTTTCGCCGGGATGACGGCGGTTCGGGAAGGGTCAGCCTGGGGTGCGGCCGCGCAGGCTGCGGCCCTTGACGATCGCGTCGGAGCCGAAGCGCTTGCGGATCGCGTCGGTCGCGCGTTCCGCCTGTGCGCGACGCGCAGCGTCGGGATCGAGCAGGTCGCCGGTCAGGTCGGCCCGCGCCGCGGGAGCGAGGTCGGCGATCCCCACACCGATCAGCCGGAACGGGCCCGGTTCGGTCACGTGATCCAGAAGCTCGCGCGCCGTGCGGTAGATCCGGTCGGCCATCTGCGACGGCTCGCGCAGCGCCTGACGCCGGCTTAGCAGGGAAAAGTTCGCACGGCGAAGCTTCAGCACCACCGTGCCGCCGCACAACTCCTTGGCCTTGGCGCGGTCCGACACCTGTTCCGCCAGCCGCCAGAGGTGACCGTCGAGCAGCTCCCGGTCGGCGGTGTCCTCATTGAACGTCGTCTCCTTCGAGATCGACTTGACCGCCGCGTCGCGGGTGACGCGGCGGTTGTCCTCGCCCCGCGCAAGGTGCCAGAGGCGTTCCCCCATCTGGCCGAACCGCTGCGACAGCTCCTTCCGGTCCCAGCGCAGGAGATCGTCGATGGTGCGGATGCCCGCGCGGTCCAGCGCCTCCTGCCCCGCCGCGCCGACACCCCAGATGAGGCGCACCGGCTGGGTCTTGAGGAACGCCTGCGTCTCGGCACGACCGATCACGGCAAAGCCGCGCGGCTTGTCGAGGTCCGAGGCGACCTTGGCCAGGAACTTGTTGTGCGACAGCCCGATAGAGCCGGAAATACCCAACTCCGTCTCCATCCGCCTGACCAGCCGCGCCAGCATCACCGCGGGCGGCGCGCCATGCAGCCGCGCCGTGCCGGTCAGGTCGAGGAACGCCTCGTCCAGCGACAGCGGCTCGATCGACGGAGTCATCTCCTCCATCATCGCGCGAACCTGGCGCGAGACCTCGACGTAGCGGCTCATCCGCGGCTTGATCACCACCGCCTCGGGGCACAGCTTCAGCGCCTGGAACATCGGCATGGCCGACCGCACGCCGCGGATCCGCGCGATGTAGCACGCGGTCGAGACCACGCCGCGCTGACCACCACCGATGATCACCGGCTTGTCGCGCAGTTCCGGATCGTCGCGTTTTTCCACGCTGGCGTAGAAGGCGTCGCAATCCATGTGCGCGATCGACAGGTCGAACAGCTCGGGATGCGCCATCGTCCGCGGCGACCGGCAGGCCGGGCAGCGCCCTGCCCCGCCCGGGCCGGCCTGGAACGGGGTGAGGCAATCGCGGCAAAGGGCTTGGGCGGGGGCGTGCATGGGAGGGCAGGATACCACCGGCCCCGCCCGCGCCGCCAGTGGCAAGGCGGGGCAGACCGCGGGCCAATCCCGGCCCCCGGAGCATCATGACGGGAAAGATGCGGGGACGGCACCGGACCACGGGCTTTTCTTGCCCCGGCGCGGGCGAGGCGGCATACTTCGAGGCGCGGACCGACCGTCACGCGCAGATTGAGGTAAGCCATGGACATGAATGAATTTCTCGCCTCGAACGGGGTGACGCTCTTTCTCGCCGCTCTGGTCATCCTCGCGGTCTGGAAGGCCGTGCGGATCGTGCCGCAATCGGAAAAGCACGTGATCGAGCGGTTCGGCCGGCTACGGGCCGTCCTTGGCCCCGGCATCAACTTCATCGTGCCGTTCCTCGACCGCGTGGCGCACAAGATCTCGATCCTCGAACGCCAGTTGCCGAACGCGGAACAGGATGCCATCACCAAGGACAACGTGCTGGTGAAGGTCGAGACCTCGGTCTTCTACCGCATCCTGGAGCCGGAGAAGACGGTCTACCGCATCCGCGATGTCGACGCCGCGATCTCGACCACCGTAGCGGGCATTGTGCGTTCGGCCATCGGCGAGATCGACCTCGATGAGGTGCAGTCGAACCGCCAGCGTTTGATCGACCAGATCAAGGCCCAGGTCGCCTATGCGGTCGAGGATTGGGGGATCGAGGTGACGCGCGCCGAGATCCTCGACGTCAACCTCGACCAGGCGACGCGCGACGCGATGCTGCAGCAGCTCAACGCCGAGCGGGCGCGGCGGGCGCAGGTGACCGAGGCCGAGGGGCGCAAGCGGGCGATCGAGCTCAGGGCCGATGCCGATCTCTACGCCGCGCAGAAGGCCGCCGAGGCGCGCCGTGTCAGCGCCGATGCCGAGGCCTATGCGACCGGGGTCGTGGCCAAGGCGATCGCGCAGAACGGCCTCGAGGCGGCGCAATACCAGGTCGCGCTGAAGCAGGTCGAGGCGCTGACCGCGGTGGGTCAGGGCAGCGGCAAGCAGACCATCATCGTACCGGCGAACGCGATCGAGGCCTTCGGCGACGCCTTCAAGATGCTTGCGGGCAAGCGGGGTACGGGCGCATGAGCTGGACCGACTGGTGGGTCTGGGTCGTGGGCGGGCTCGTGCTCGCGATCTTCGAGGTGCTGGTGCCCGCCTTCGTCTTCCTGGGGTTCGCCATCGGCGCCGTGCTCACTGGCCTGATCGTCTGGATCGGCCTGCCGCCGGCGGGCTGGATGGGGGCAAACCTGTTTCGCCATCTCCTCGTTTTCGCCGTCCTGTCGCTGATCGCCTGGATCGCGCTGCGGGCGGTCTTCGGCCTCCGCAAGGGCCAGGTGCGGATCGTCCATCACGACGTCAATGACAACTGAGCCGCCCCGGGAGATGGAATTTCACGGGGCCAAGATCGCCCTGCTCTGCGACGGCGCCGTGGTGTCGATCCTGCGCGACGACATTCCGACCATCCCCTGGCCCGGCTTCTGGGACCTGCCCGGCGGCGGCCGCGAAGGGGAGGAGAGCGCCGCGGCCTGCGTGCTGCGCGAACTCGACGAGGAACTGGGCCTGACCCTCGCGCCGGATCGGCTGTTCTGGCGCTCGGTCCACCCCTCGGGCACCTGGCCCGGCGAAACCTCGGTCTTCTTCGCGGCACGACTGGCGAACGCCGAGGTTGCCACGCTCCGGCTCGGCGACGAGGGGCAGGACTGGCGCCTGATGCCGGTGGACGACTTCCTCGATCATCCGCGCGCGATCCCCTTCCTCAAGCAGCGCCTGCGCCTCGTCACAGGGCATTTTACCGCCTGATCCGGATGCATTCGGTGGGCAGGGTCCCGATTTTCGGCGAAAATCGGGGCACCCCCGCCGCCGGGCACGAGGAGCGGCGCACGCGGAACGGCACACACGCCCTTGCACAGGGAACCCGCAGGAACGGGCGGGCGTGGCCACCGGGTTTTCTGCACCGCCGCATGACCTTTCGGCCAATACGGCAAGGCCTTCCCCGGCCGGGTGACGGGGTCTTCCTCCGGCTGCGAATGGTTCGGCCAAATTCTGCGCAAACGCCTCTCCCCTGCCCGCCTTCGGCCATCTCTGGCCGAGCGCGGGGGGCCGAACAGGCCAGAGATCGCCGCGCCGACCGGGGTCGGTTGAACCGGATCCCGGGGCTCCCAGTTTCTATCCCAGGCATCACGACCATGAGGAGGAAACGATGCACGATGCGAACCTGATGCGCCAAGACGGCCACGCCGATCCCCGCATGAACCAGCGCCTGGAGGCCAGCCCGCGCAGCGGCAAGGCCCTCGGGATCGGGGTCGCCGTCGTCGTCGTTCTCGCAGCCCTCGCGCTCTGGATGGGCGGGTCCGGCGATAGCGGTCAGCAGACCGCGCCCGCCGCCGGCGATGCGACGATGTCGCAACCCGCCGGTACCGCACCCGCCACGAATGCCCCCGCGACCAGCGCGCCTGCTGCGAATGCCCCGGCGGCCAATGCCCCGGCGGCGCCGCAAGCCGGACAGTCCACCACCACGGGCTCCGGCGCCAGCGGCAACTGACCGCTCCGCCCCCGGCGGTCACAAGGGCCGGTCCAGCCCCGCAGCGGTTTTTCCTTTTCCGCTCAGTGGTTGGGCCGGCCCGCTTGCGGCGAGTTCAACTCTGCCACGATATCGAGCGCCGCCGCCCGCGGGTCTGCCGCGTCCCGGATCGGCCGCCCGATCACCACATGATCGACGCCGTCGCGCACCGCCTCTGCCGGGGTCGCCACCCGCTTCTGATCGCCAAGCGCGGCACCCGCGGGCCGCACGCCCGGCGTCACGATCAGCCGACCCTTCGCCTCGGGCAGCGCGCGGATCATCGCCGCTTCGTTCGGCGAGGTGATCACCCCATCCGCCCCTGCGGCAAGGGCCCGCTGCGCCCGTTCCACCGCGATCTCCGACAGGTCGCCCGGCCGGATCATGTTGTCGTCCAGATCGCCCCGGTCGAGAGAGGTGAGCACCGTCACGGCCAGGATCTTGAGGTCGCGCCCGGCCTTGCCTTCCTGCGCCGCGCGCACCACCTGCGGATCACCGTGCACCGTGAGGAAATCGAGGTCGAAGGCCGAGATCCCGCGCACCGCCGCCTCGATCGTCGCGCCGATGTCGAAAAGCTTGAGGTCGAGGAAGATCCGCTTGCCGTGCTCCGCCTTGAGCTCGTTCGCAAGCGCCATGCCGCCGCCCGCAAGCATCCCCAGCCCGATCTTGTAGAAGCTGACCGCGTCGCCGATACGCTGCGCAAGGTCGAGTCCCTGCATCACGTTCGGCACGTCCAGCGCCATGATCAGCCGGTCATCCGCCGTCGCGGGCGTCTCCTTGAGCGCGGTCTCGGGCATCGCGGCCTCCTGCTTCTGTGATACGGAATTGGCCGCTTATAGCCGGGCACCCCCTGCCGGACAAGCGCCGGGAGCGGCGCGGTGGGGCACCCGGCCGGCCCGTCTGGATCCGGCCCGGAGGTCGCCCGGAACGGGCCGGGGACCGGCCTCAGGCCGCGTGCGACGACGACAGTTCCAGAAGCGGCAGGTCGATGAAGAAGGTGGTGCCCACGCCCGGCGCGCTTTCGAACGAGATCCGCCCGTTCAGGTGGTCGAGGATGCGCCGGGTGATCGACAGGCCGAGGCCCGATCCCCCGATCTTGCGGGTGTTGGAGGCGTCGGCCTGCCGGAACGGCTCGAACACCTTGTCGCGGAAGTCCTCGGGGATGCCGCTGCCGTGGTCCTGCACCTCGATCCGCGCGGTGTCGCGACCGCGCTCCAGCCGCACGGTGACCTTGCCCCCTGCTTCGGAGAACTTCAGCGCGTTCGACAACAGGTTCGCCATCACCTGCATCAGCCGGGCAGTATCCCCGCGCACCACCACCGGGCCCCGGTCGACCTCGGCCACCAGGTTCACCTCGAGCGCACGGCCGTAGCCTTCGGCGGCCTCGACCGCATCCGCGACGATGGCCGACAGGTCCACCGGCTCGTGCGCGATCGCCATTTCGCCCAGCTCGATCCGTTGCAGGTCGAGCAGGTCGTTGATCAACCCCACAAGGCGCGAGCTGTTGCGTGCGGCGATGCCCATGGCCTGGTGGGCCCGTTCGGGCAGCGGCCCCAGCGCCCCCGACGCCATCAGGTCGAGCGAGCCCTTGATCGAGGTCAGGGGGGTGCGCAGCTCGTGGCTGACGGTCGACAGGAACTGCGATTTCGCAAGGCTCGCGGCCTCGGCGCTTTCCGCGGCCCGGCGCAACGCCGCCGCGACCTCCTGCTGCGCGGTCACATCGACCAGCTGGATCGCCCAGCCCAGCGGTGGGCGGCGCGGCAGCATCGGGCTGACCAGCGCCACCACGCGCGGCGAGAAGCTGCGCCCGGCGATTTCCATAACCGGCTCGGTGCGCCTGTCGCCCGGCGCGAACAGGCGCTCCGCGATCGGCCCGATATGGGGAACGCCCGCCACCGGGCCGCCCGGCGGCGGCAGATCCGCGCCGAAGACATAGCGCGCCTCGGGGCTGGCCCCCTCGAGCCGCCCGCGGTCGTTGATCACCACGATCGGGTCGGACGAGCGGTAAAACAGGATGTCGCGCGTCAGCATGTTGACGTCCATCATCCGGTTGTTCACGGCCAGCATGCCGAAGGCGACCAGAACGAAGACGAACATGAAGGCCGTTGGGTCCAGCCCGAACAACGTCGTCCCCCAGACATTGTAGGCAAGGTTCGCCGCCACGGGCACCGAGGTGACGAACAGCAGCGTCACCAGGAACCCGCGATAGTCGCGCTCCGCCCGGACGATCGACATGATCATCACCGAGAAGGCTGCGACAAGGTACAGGTAGCTGTAGCAGATCATCACGTAGAACAGCGGCCCGT
The DNA here is from genome assembly GCF_002871005.1 of Acidimangrovimonas sediminis. Classification (GTDB taxonomy): domain Bacteria; phylum Pseudomonadota; class Alphaproteobacteria; order Rhodobacterales; family Rhodobacteraceae; genus Acidimangrovimonas; species Acidimangrovimonas sediminis. Next base: position 21,783 of record NZ_PHSN01000038.1, on the reverse strand, counting down.
GATCGTAGATCATCGCCTGCCGCCCGTCGACTTCGGCCATCCGGGTCGCCGGCCCGTAGAAGAGGTGGTGCAGCGGGTTGCTCAGCGCGACCACCGCCGCCACTGCGGGCCCGCCGACCAGCGCCAGCCGGCGAAGCGGCTTGCCCTCCTGCTCGTACCCCAGCGCATAGCCGAACAGGAACAGCGCCCATCCGGTCGGCATCAGGACGGTGGCGGGAAACGTCGCCTCGGCCCAGAAGGCCTTGCAGGCCGCGCCGTGGGACGAAAGTTCCAGCAGCGCCCCCAAAAGCCACCAGAGCATCGCCGCGTGGGCCACGAGAAAACAGCCATGCGCGGGAAGCCGCGGCCGTTGCCAGACCCACAGCGTCAGCAGCAGAAGCCCGAGCCAGACAAAGCTGCCGAAAAGGAGCGCCGGATCCGACGAGGAAAGCCGAAGGCACTCCATCAGAGAGCCCCCGCGCACGGGCGCCAAGGGGGTGGGAAAGAGTTCCGGCAGTGCGCGCGCGCAACCGCGCGGTTCGGCTGACTGACCACGATTCTGCTACCTCAATCGCCCGAAAGTACTGCCTTGTGATTGTGGCGTCGTGATGGCGCCGCGCTCTTCCCGGCCGGGCGCGCCACCCTGACCCACCGGCGCCTCCACGGCAATCTGCGAAACCGTTGCGACACAAGTGGCTTTCGCGTTGTTGCCCTCTTGCACCCCCCGAACCTGCCCCCCATTTCCTAACCGAAGGCCTGCAAGTGGACGTGCCGAAAACGGGCGTCGCGAAGGCAGGTGCTAGCAAGAGGAGACAACCGATGAACCTTGAGAAGTTCACGGAGCGGTCGCGCGGGTTCCTTCAGGCCGCGCAAACGATCGCCATGCGGGAACAGAACCAGCGTCTGGCCCCGGAACACCTGCTGAAGGCATTCATGGATGACGATCAGGGCCTTGCATCCAACCTGATCAAGCGGTCGGGGGGGGAACCCCTGCGCGTGGCCGAAGCGGTGGATCTTGCCATCGGCAAGCTGCCCAAGGTCTCGGGCGACGCGGGTCAGGTCTACATGGATCCGGCGCTTGGCCGCGTTCTGGACGAGGCCGAGAAGATCGCGAAGAAGGCGGGCGACAGCTTCGTCCCGGTCGAGCGGATCCTGATGGCGCTGGCGATGGTGAAGTCGCCCGCCAAGGAGGCGTTGGACGCGGGCGCGGTGAACGCGCAGGCGCTCAATTCCGCGATCAACGACATCCGCAAGGGCCGCACCGCCGACACGGCAAGCGCCGAGGAAGGCTATGACGCGCTGAAGAAATTCGCGCGCGACCTGACCGAGGCAGCCGCCGAGGGCAAGATCGACCCGATCATTGGCCGCGACGAGGAGATCCGCCGCACCATGCAGGTGCTGTCGCGCCGGACCAAGAACAACCCGGTGCTGATTGGTGAGCCCGGCGTGGGCAAGACCGCGATCGCCGAGGGCCTCGCCCTGCGCATCGTCAACGGCGACGTGCCCGAGAGCCTGCACAACAAGAAGCTTCTGGCCCTCGACATGGGCGCGCTGATCGCCGGGGCGAAGTATCGCGGCGAGTTCGAGGAACGGCTGAAGTCGATCCTGTCCGAGGTCACCTCCGCGGCGGGCGAGATCATCCTGTTCATCGACGAGATGCACACCCTCGTCGGCGCCGGCAAGGCCGATGGCGCGATGGATGCCTCGAACCTGCTGAAGCCCGCCCTTGCACGGGGTGAGCTGCACTGCGTCGGTGCAACCACGCTGGATGAATACCGCAAGCACGTCGAAAAGGACGCGGCCCTTGCCCGCCGGTTCCAGCCGGTGATGGTCAGCGAACCCACGGTCGAGGACACGATCAGCATCCTGCGGGGCATCAAGGAGAAGTACGAGCTGCACCACGGCGTGCGGATCTCCGACTCGGCGCTGGTGTCGGCGGCGACGCTTTCGCATCGCTACATCACCGACCGTTTCCTGCCCGACAAGGCGATCGACCTCGTGGACGAGGCCGCCAGCCGCCTGCGCATGGAGGTGGATTCGAAGCCCGAGGAGCTCGACGCGCTCGACCGGCAGATCCTGCAGTTGCAGATCGAGGCCGAGGCGCTCCGGCGCGAGGATGACGCAGCCTCGGTCGACCGGCTGGAAAAGCTGGAGAAAGAGCTGTCGGACCTGTCCGAGCGGTCTGCCGAGATGACCGCCCGCTGGCAGGCGGAGCGTGACAAGCTGAACTCCGCCCGCGACCTCAAGGAGCAGCTGGACGCCGCCCGCAACGAGCTCGACGGGGCCAAGCGTGCCGGCAACCTCGCCCGCGCGGGCGAGCTTTCCTACGGGATCATCCCGGGGCTGGAGAAGCAGCTGGCCGAGGCCGAGGCCGCGGAAGGCGACGTCATGGTCGAAGAGGCCGTGCGCCCCGAGCAGATCGCCGAGGTGGTGGAACGCTGGACCGGTATCCCGACCTCCAAGATGCTGGAGGGCGAGCGTGAGAAGCTGCTGAAGATGGAGGACGAGCTTGCCAAGCGCGTCGTCGGTCAGCGGCAGGCGGTCCGCGCCGTGTCGAACGCCGTGCGCCGGGCGCGCGCGGGCCTGAACGACGAGAACCGGCCGCTTGGCTCGTTCCTCTTCCTCGGGCCGACCGGCGTCGGCAAGACGGAGCTGACCAAGGCGGTGGCCGAGTATCTCTTTGATGACGACAACGCGATGGTCCGCATCGACATGTCGGAATTCATGGAGAAACACGCGGTCTCGCGTCTGATCGGTGCCCCTCCGGGCTATGTCGGCTACGACGAGGGCGGGGTGCTGACCGAGGCCGTGCGTCGCCGTCCCTACCAGGTGGTCCTGTTCGACGAGGTCGAAAAGGCGCATCCGGACGTGTTCAACGTGCTGCTGCAGGTGCTGGATGATGGTGTCCTGACCGATGGACAGGGCCGCACGGTCGACTTCAAGCAGACGTTGATCGTGCTGACCTCGAACCTCGGGTCGCAGGCGCTCAGCCGCCTGCCGGAGGGTGCGGACGGCGCCGAGGCCAAGCGCGACGTGATGGATGCGGTCAGGGCCCACTTCCGGCCCGAGTTCCTGAACCGTCTGGACGAGACGATCATCTTCGACCGTCTGGGCCGGGGCGACATGGACGGCATCGTCAAGATCCAGCTGGCGCGTCTGGTCAAGCGTCTGGCGGGCCGCAAGATCACGCTCGACCTCGACGAGGCGGCGATGAAGTGGCTGGCCGACGAGGGGTACGATCCGGTCTTCGGCGCGCGTCCGCTGAAGCGGGTGATCCAGCGCGCGCTGCAGGATCCGCTGGCCGAGATGATCCTGGCCGGCGACGTCATGGACGGCGCCACGGTGCATGTCGGTGCGGGGCCCGAGGGGCTGATCATCGGCGACCGGGTTGGCGCCTCGAACCGTCAGCCGCCGGAAGATGCGGTGGTGCACTGAATCTTCGTGGATGAACGGAAAGAGGCCGGGGATCGCTCCCCGGCCTTTTTCATTGGCGCGCGGTTTGCCGGCCGTTGTGCTCGGAGCGGCCAGCCCCGGGCAGCGCCCGACGCTCCCCACGGGTTGACGCATTACTGCGTCATCGCGGGGTCAATCGCTGGAGGGGCGCAAGACGATAAAGTCCTGACCAAACACGCCTTGCCTGCGCCCACCCAGCGTCGGGCGCCGCCTTTCTCGCCAAGGGACTAACCTTCCGCCTTGAGCAGTGCCGCCAGCCCCTCGCGGTAAGTCGGATAGCGCAACCGCACTCCAAGATCGCGCTTGATGCGGTCGTTCCGCACCCGCTTCGATTCGGCATAGAAACTGCGGGCCATGGGCGACATCGGCGCGTCCTCGAACGCGATCTCGGGTGGCACGGGCAAGTGCAGCAGCCGCGCGGCATGGGCGATGACGTCCTGCGGCGGGGCCGGGTCGTCGTCGCAGACATTGTAGATCGCCCCCGGGTCGGGGCGGAAGATCGACGCCGCCAGCACCTGCGCGATATCCTCGACATGGATCCGGCTGAACACCTGCCCAGGCTTGACGATCCGCCGCGCGGTACCGGTACGGACCTTCTCGAATGGGCCGCGGCCCGGTCCGTAGATCCCGGCAAGGCGGAAGATATGCAGGGGCAGACCCAGCGCCTGCCATTCCGCCTCGGCCCGCGCCCGCGCCTGACCGCGCTTTGTCGAGGGCATCAGCGGCGTCGACTCGTCGACCCAGCCGCCGCCGTGGTCGCCGTAGACCCCGGTTGTGGAAAGATACCCCACCCAGTCAAGCGAAGCGGCCGCGATGGCCGCGCCCTCGGCCCTGAGCACCGGATCGCCCTGATCATCGGGGGAAACGGAGCTGAGCAAATGGGTGGCGCGCGCCAGCGCGGGGCGCAGGTCGGTTCCCGGCCAGATCAGCGCCTCGATCCCCTGACGCGCCAGCTCAGCGGCCTTGTCGGGGCTGCGCGTGGTGCCGATCACCTGCCAGCCCTCGCCCAGCCTCCGGGCGAGCGCCTGCGCAGAATAGCCATGTCCGATCGAAAGCAGCACCTGTGTCATGGCGGCGACTATCGCGGCGCCATCCGGGCTTCGCAAGCCCGACCTAATGTTACGCAAATCTATTGCTTAACATGTTTTCGTAACATATATTGTCGAAGGAGGCACCCTTTGGGGTGAGTCTCGAGGAGAGGGAGGCGCGCATGTACAGTCAGGGATTGATCGGGGCCGACGGCCGGACCGAGGAGGACGAGGCCTTTCTCGCCGCCTTTCAGGCCCGCATCGACGCCGAGGAAAAGATCGAACCCAAGGACGCGATGCCCGAGGGCTATCGCAAGACCCTCGTGCGCCAGATCGGCCAGCACGCGCATTCCGAGATCGTCGGCATGCTGCCCGAAGGCAACTGGATCACTCGCGCGCCCAGCTTGCGCCGCAAGGCGGCCCTTCTTGCCAAGGTGCAGGACGAGGGCGGGCATGGCCTCTACCTCTATTCCGCCGCCGAGACGCTGGGCGTCACGCGCGAGCAGATGACCGAAGAGCTTTTGTCCGGCAAGGCCAAGTATTCCTCGATCTTCAACTATCCCACGCTGACCTGGGCCGATATCGGCACCATCGGCTGGCTGGTCGACGGCGCGGCGATCATGAACCAGATCCCGCTGTGCCGTTGCTCCTACGGGCCCTACGCCCGGGCGATGATCCGGGTCTGCAAGGAGGAAAGCTTTCACCAGCGGCAGGGCTACGAGATCGTCATGACCCTGGCACGCGGGACCGAGGCACAGAAGGCGATGGCGCAGGACGCGCTGAACCGCTGGTGGTGGCCCTCGATCATGATGTTCGGGCCGCATGACGCGGAAAGCGCGCATTCCGAACAGTCGATGGCATGGAAGATCAAGCGCTTCTCGAACGACGCGCTCAGGCAGAAGTTCATCGACGCGACGGTGCCGCAGGCCGAGTTCCTGGGGCTCAAGGTGCCCGATCCGGACATGGCCTGGGACGAGAGCCTGAACGACGGCAAGGGCGGCTATCGCCACGGGCCGATCGACTGGGACGAGTTCTGGCGCGTGGTGAAGGGTGGGGGCGTGATGAACCGCGACCGGATCAAGGCGCGCCGCAAGGCCTGGGACGAAGGCGCCTGGGTACGCGAGGCCGCCCAGGCCCATGCGGAGAAGCGGGCGGCGCGGCGCGCAGGAGAAGACGCGGGCGGCAAGGTCGCCGCCGAGTGACATCGTCCGGCAGCGGGCGGCCGGAGCCGGGGGCCAGCCCCCGGACCCCCGGCGTATTTTCGGAACAATGAAAGGGTGAGGAGATGGCTGAGGCAACGCGGCTTTGGGAAGTGTTCATCCGGCCCCGCAACGGGCTGTCGCATCGGCACGTGGGATCGCTGCATGCGGCAGATGAGGTGCTGGCCCTGCAGGCGGCGCGCGATGTCTACACGCGGCGCGGAGAGGGAACGTCGATCTGGGTGATCCCGTCGGATGCGATCACGGCAAGTGATCCGGACCACGCCGCCGAGATGTTCGATCCGACCGCCGACAAGATCTATCGGCATCCGACCTTCTACGACATTCCGGAAGACGTGGGGCACATGTGATGTCGGACGCCATCGTCACCGCGCTGCTGGAGCTTGCCGACGATCACCTGGTGCTGGGGCACCGGCTGTCGGAATGGTGCGGCCATGCGCCGATGCTGGAAGAAGATCTGGCGCTGCCGAGCATGGGCCTGGACCTGATCGGAGCCGCGCGGGTTCTGTACACCCGGGCGGGCGAGATCGAAGGCAAGGGGCGCGGCGAGGACGATTTCGCCTATCTGCGCGACGAGCGGGCCTATCGCAACTGCCTGCTGGTGGAACGTCCGAATGGCGATTTTGCCCAGACGATGCTGCGCCAGCTTTATTTCGCGGCTTTCATGGAGCCTTACTGGAAGGCGGCGCTCGGCTCCTCCGACGCTGTCGTGCAGGGGCTGGCCGCAAAGGCGCTGAAGGAGGTGGCCTATCACATCCGGCATTCGGCGGAATGGGTGATCCGGCTGGGCGACGGCACCGCGGAAAGCGCCGCGCGCATGGCCGAGGCGGTGGTGGAGTTGCATGGCTATACCGACGAGCTGTTCCTTTCGTCCGAGGCCGCGCAGGCGGCCGAGGCGGCCGGGATCCTGCCCGGGCGCGCCGCGCTGCGCACCGCTTGGGAGGCGGCGCTGAAACCGGTCTTCGCCGAGGCGCAGCTTGACTGGCCCGAAAAGGTCTGGCCCCAGAGCGGCGGACGCAAGGGCGAACATGGCGAGGCGCTGGGTCACATGCTGGCCGAGATGCAGGTCATCGCCCGCGCCCATCCCGGGGCGGTGTGGTGAGCGTGACCGACCTTTCGGCGGCGCAGGCCGGGGCCCGCGCCTGGGCCGCGGCAGCCGCCGTGCCGGACCCGGAAATCCCGGTCGTCACCGTGGCCGATCTCGGCATTCTGCGGGCGGTGACGTTGCGCGATGGCGTTGCGGTGGCGCAGGTCTCACCCACCTACACCGGCTGCCCGGCAGTCCTAGCGATCGAGCTGGCGGTGGAGGCGGCGCTACGCGATGCAGGCTTCGAGGCGCGGGTGGAGCGGCAGTTGTCGCCACCCTGGACCACCGACTGGATCACCGAGGAAGGGCGCGAGAAGCTCCGCGCCTATGGCATCGCGCCGCCTGCGCAGGCCGCCAACTCGGTCCGCGCGCTTTTTGGAGAGAGCGTGGTCGCCTGCCCGCGGTGCGGGTCCGAGGCGACCGAGAAGCTGAGCGATTTCGGCTCGACCCCGTGCAAGGCGCAATACCGCTGCCGCGACTGCCTTGAGCCGTTCGACCATTTCAAATGCATCTGAGGAGGAATGCCATGGCCCGCGGTTTCCACGAACTGACGATCGCCGAAGTGCGGCCCGAAGGCGACGGCGCGGTGGCCGTGCGCTTCGATCTGCCCGAGGCGCTGGCCGATACCTTCGCCTTCACGCCAGGCCAGCACCTGACGCTGAAGCGGGGGGATATTCGGCGCTCCTACTCCATCGCCTGCGCGCCGGGAGAGGGGCTGAGCGTCGGCATCCGCGCGGTGCCGGGGGGCGGCATGTCGGAACCGGCACAGGGCTGGCAGGCGGGCGAGGTGGTCGAGGTGATGGCGCCCGAGGGGCGGTTCACGCTGGGCGAGGAGGCGGAGATCCTGCTGATCGCCGCCGGGTCGGGGATCACGCCGATGATCTCGATCGCGCGGACCGCGCTGGCGCGGGGCGGTCGGGTGAGGCTGGTCTACGGCAACCGCGGCATCGGGACGATCATGTTCCGCGAGACGCTGGACGCGATGAAGGATCGTTACATGGACCGGTTCACCCTGATCCACGTGCTCAGCCGCGAGGGGCAGGACGTGCCGCTTCTGGAGGGCCGGATCGACGGGGCAAAGATCGCGCAGCTGGCCCGGGCGGGCGCGATCGACCCAGCGGGGGCCGACGGGATCTTCCTGTGCGGACCCGGCGAGATGATCGAGGCGGCGCAGGGGGCGCTGCTGGATCTCGGCGTCGCGGCGGGCCGGATCCGGCACGAGTTCTTCACGCCGGCCGACGGCTCGACCCCGCGCAAGGCGCCGGTGGAGCGGCCCGCCGAGGGCGTGGCCGTCGAGGTGATCCTCGACGGCGCCCGCCGGGCGTTCCGGCTGGAGCCGGGCGACGCCGATCTGATCGAGGCGGCGCATCGGGCGGGGGTGGAGCTGCCCTGGTCGTGCCGCGGCGGGATGTGCTGCACCTGCCGCTGCAAGGTCGAGGAAGGCGCCGTCGAGATGGCGCAGAACTGGTCGCTGGAGCCCTGGGAGGTCGAGGCGGGCTATGTGCTGGGCTGCCAGGCCCAGCCCAGGGGCGAGAAGCTTGTGCTGGATTTCGACGCGGCCTGAGGTGAAGCGCCCCCTGCCACGGGGCAGGCCCGGGTGGACACCGTCGGCGGCGGGGGCGCTGCCCCCTGCACCCCCCGGGATATTTTCGAACAGAAAGAAGACCGGGGCGCATTCCATCTTCTTCTGAGCGGAAATATCCCACGGGGGTGCGGGGGTGTGAAACCCCCGCGACGACGGCAGGTGCGGGGGGCGCCCACCCCGCCCTGCGCGCGGCGCGGATGGACCGTCTGGGCGATTGGCGTTTCCGGGCCCTTGATTTCCGGGCCGCGGCCTGCCCCAATGGGGCCATGACAGACCACAAGCCAGATCTCGACGCCGCCTATTCGCTGAAGACGCCGGAAGATTCCGTGCGGCTCTATCGCGACTGGGCAAGCAGCTATGACACCGATTTCGCCGCGGCACTCGATTACCGCCTGCCCGAAGCGACCGCCGCGGCCTTTGCCGAGGGCGGCGGGGAGGGCCCCGTGCTCGACGTGGGGGCAGGCACCGGCCTGCTGGGGGCGGCGCTTGCAGAGCGCGGGATCGGGCCGGTCGACGGGCTCGACATCTCCTCCGAGATGCTCGAGGCCGCCGCCGCCAAGGGCTGTTACCGCAAGCTTGTCCAGGCCGATCTGATGCGCGCGCTGCCGCTGGACCTCGGGGCCTATGCGGGGATCACCTCGTCTGGCACCTTCACCCATGGCCACGTCGGGCCCGAGGCCCTCGACGGGCTGATGCAGGTGGCGGCGCCCGGGGCGCTCTTTGCGCTGTCGATCAAGGTCGAGATCTACGAGGCGATGGGATTCGCGGAGAAATTCGTGTCGATGGGCGCACAGATCACCGGGCTGGAGCTTCTGGATTGTGCAGTCTACGGCCCGGGCGCCGACGCCGATCATGCCGGGCACCGCGCCATGATCGCCCGCTTCCGCAAGGCGTGAGGCCCACGCAGCACGGCGAAATCGCTTGAGGGAGAGGGCCGGTGCCGCTAGACCCGGTGCCGACCGCGCCCTGCCGCGCGCCGCCCCGCAAAGGACCCGATCCCATGAGCCTCAACAGCTTCGGCCATCTCTTCCGCGTGACCACCTGGGGCGAGAGCCACGGCCCCGCGCTTGGTGCCACGGTCGACGGCTGCCCGCCCGGCATCGAGGTGAGCGAGGCGGCGTTGCAGCACTGGCTTGACCGGCGCAAACCGGGCACGTCGAAATACACCACGCAGCGGCGGGAACCGGATGCGGTCAGGATCCTGTCGGGCACTTACGAGGGCCGCACCACCGGGACCCCGATCCAGCTGATGATCGAGAATACCGACCAGCGGTCGAAGGATTATTCCGAGATTGCCAGGACCTTCCGGCCCGGTCATGCCGACATCACCTATTTCCAGAAATACGGTATCCGCGATCCGCGCGGCGGCGGCAGATCGTCGGCGCGCGAGACGGCGGCACGGGTGGCGGCGGGCGGCATCGCGCGCGCGGCGCTGGCGACGCTGGTGCCGGGGCTGAAGATCAGCGGCTACATGGTGCAGATGGGGCCACATCGGATCGACCGGGCAAGGTTCGACCGCGACGAGATCGAGCGCAACCCGTTCTGGGTGCCCGATGCCCAGGCGGCAGAGGATTGGGCCGGCTACCTCGACGGTCTGCGCAAGTCGGGCAATTCGACGGGCGGCGTGATCGAGGTGGTGGCCGAGGGCGTGCCCCCGGGCCTCGGCGCGCCGATCTATGGCAAGCTGGATACGGAGCTTGCCGCCGCGATGATGTCGATCAACGCGGTCAAGGGCGTCGAGATCGGCGAGGGGATGAATGCCGCCGCCCTCACCGGGGTCGAGAACGCGGACGAGATGCAGATGGGCAACGATGGCCCGCGTTACCTGTCGAACCACGCGGGCGGCATTCTTGGCGGGATCTCCACCGGGCAGGAGGTGGTGGTGCGCTTCGCCGTCAAACCCACATCGTCGATTCTGCAGCCGCGCCGCTCGGTCACGCTGACGGGCGAAGAGACCGAGGTGATCACCAAGGGCCGTCACGACCCCTGTGTCGGCATCCGCGCCGTCCCGGTGGGCGAGGCGATGATGGCCTGCGTCTTGCTCGACCATCTGCTCTTGCACCGCGGTCAGGTGGGCGAAGGTCCCCGCGGCGTGATCGGCGGCGCCTGACCGGCGGAACCGACGGAATGCCGGGCGTGCCGCGTATCCCCGCCATCACAGGGAGACGCCGATGATCCGCAGCCTGCTTTTCCTTCTTCTGCTCTGCCTGCCCGCAGAGGCCCAGGCGGGGCTTGAGCGTCACACCCTGCGCTCGGGCGGCGTGACCCGGCACTACCTGCTTTATGTCCCCGACATGCCAGCTCGGTTTTCCGGCCCGCGCCCGCTTGTACTGGTGCTGCATGGCGGGGGCGGCACCGACCGCGGGACGATCCGCGCGACGAAGGGGCGGTTCGACCAGTTGGCCGAGGCGGAAGGTTTCCTCGTACTCTACCCCCAGGCGGTGGGGCGGATGTGGGACACGGGCGAGGGCGACGTCTCGGCCGGGCTGTCGCCGCACCGCGACGACCTTGCCTTTCTCAAGGCGGCGATCGCCGCGACCGGCGCGCGGCATGCGGTCGATCCGCACCGGATCTTCGCAACCGGGATTTCGCGCGGAGGGCATGCCAGCTACATGCTGGGCTGCGAGGCGCCAGGGCTGATCCGCGCGATCGCTCCGGTAGAGATGCCCCTGCCCGAGGGCCTCCGCGCGACCTGCCGGCGCGGGCCGCCGCTGCCGATCCTGCTGATCCAGGGCACGGCGGACCCGATCGCGCCCTATGGCGGCGGCCGCGTCCACCTCGGCAAGCGCCAGCGCGACCGGGTGATGTCGGCACCCGCGACCATGGCGCTGTTCGCGGCGCGCAACCACTGTGGCGGCACGGCGCCTGCCACCCGCACCGGCGCGGTCGACCGGCTGTCGTGGCAGGGCTGCGCGGCGCCCACGCGCCTCGACCGGGTGGAGGGCGGCGGGCACAACTGGCCCGGCGGGGTGCCGCGCCTGCCGCGCATCTTGGGCCCGACCAATACCGACATCTCGGCACCCTACGAGATCTGGGCCTTCTTCCGTCAGTTCTGAACGCCACTCGCGCGGCCCCGGGCCTCCCGTTCGCCGGCGCCAGTGAACGGGCGGCGCTTGATCTCGGCAATGAACTCCCGCAGGAGGGCCACGCGGCGGGGCCGGAAGCTTTCCGCGGTGGCATCGACCGAAACCATCCGGTCAAGCCGGAAACGGCGGAACCCCTGCCGCAGGCAACACCAGCCCAGCAGCATCTGCACCTGTTCGAAGAACACGATGGACAGGGGCCAGACCCGCCGCTCTGTCAGCCGGCCGTCGGCATCGGCATAGACCAGGTCGATCGCGCGTTCTTCCCAGCAGGCCTCCCGGATCAGGCTCATGTCGACGACGGGTTCGGCCCGGTGCCCGAAGCGGTAACTTTGCACCACGGCATGCATCGCCTGTCGCTGCTGACGTTCCGGCAGGGTCGCGGTGATCTTGGCCAGCGCCGTTCCGGCGGCCCGAGCCAGCGCGGCATCGCCCGAGAACCCCACCTCCGCCAGCCCCAGAACCAGCGCCTCGATCTCCTCCCGGGTAAAGCTTTGCGGCGGCAATGCCGGGTCTTCAACCAAGCTGTAGCCCAGCCCCGCGGCACCGTCGATCAGCGCCCCGCCCGCGCGCAAGGCGGCGATGTCGCGATACAGCGTGCGCAGGCTTACCCCGGTCTCTTCGGCCAGCCGCCCCGCCGTCACCGGCTGCGGCAACCGCCGGATCGTGTCGAGCAGGCGGAACAGGCGATCTGCACGGGCCATCCTCTCCTCCTGTCAGGTTCTGTCAGCAGGATCGGCGCATAGTCCCGCGACCGCAACCGGCAAAGCGAAAGGAAATGCCATGCTCACTCTCTACCATGCCCCCCAGTCGCGTTCCTCCCGGATCGTCGCCCTGATCGACGAGATGGCGATCTCCGACAAGGTCCGGATCCACGACGTGAACATCTTCCGCGCGCTGACCGGCACCGGGGCCGCCGATCCGGCCAACCCCCACCCCGAGGGCAAGGTGCCCTATCTCGTCGACGGCGCCGAGACGGTGCGCGAGGGGATCGCCATCATGCTCTACCTGCTGGAACGCTTCCCCGGCACCGGGCTGGGGGCTGATCCGGGCGCGCCCGATCGGGGCAGATTCCTTGGCTGGATGAGCTATTACGCCTCGGTGGTGGAACCGGTCGTGCTGTTGGACAAGCTCGGGATCGACCATCCCTTCGCGCGCTTCGCCTACCGCGGGCTGGACGAGGTGATGGCCGCATTCCGCATGCCGCTGGCGGAATGGCCCTGGCTGATGGGGGATCGCTACACCGCCGTCGATCTTGTCATGGGCTCGATCTTCGGCTTCCACCCCGGGGCGATGCCGGACGACCCGCTGATCCGGGACTGGGCCGCACGCTGCGCCGCGCGGCCAGCCCAGGCCCATGTGCAGGCGCGCGACCGCGAGGCAATGGCCCGCATTGACACCGCAGCTATGGCCGGGCCCGCCTGACGGGCCGGCAGGCGACGCACATCGCCGCGGCGGTCAGACAGAGGCGCTCAGCGCCCGGTCAAGCAGCGCCTTGATCTGCGAGGTCTGGGTGGCGCCGATCAGCCGCCCGACCTCGCCCTTCTTCGTCAGCGCGACAAGGGTGCCGCGCTTCTCGACCCCGAGCGCGTCGGTCATGGCGCCGTCGCGGTGGCGATCCCAGTCGGCGACGATGAAGTCGATCTGCCGGTCGTAGCCGGGATTGCCCGCCCGCAAGGTGTCAAGGATCCGGCCCTGAGCAAGGCAGGTCGGGCACCATCCGGCGTGGAAATCCACCAGCACCGTGCGACCCGCCAGCAACGCCTGCGACACGACCCCGGGCCGGTAATCCAGCGTGCCGGCGCGCAGACGCCCGGCGCCCAGCGGCGCGGCCAGGGTGATCGTCGTGGTGAGGTTCAGGAAATCGCGTCGGTTCATCTCGGATCTTCGGTATGCAAGGCAGAACGGGCAGAGCCCTTTCGTAACATGATGGGGCATCAAAGCCCCCGGGGAAAGGGCCTAGGACGAGGTCACGCGCTTTTCACCGGCGGCAACGGGCCGGGCCGCCGCGCCCGGCTGCTTCGAGAGCTGCACCGCAAGGATCCCCGCCGCCACGATCGCTACCCCGATCACATCCGCCACCCCGAGCCCCTCGTGCAGGAAAAACGCGGCGATCACCACGCCGAAGAACGGGTTGAGGAAATGGAAGGTCGCCGCGCGGACCGCGCCGATCCGGTGCACCAGGGCGAACCAGACCCAGGTCGCTGCCAGGCCAGGCACCAGGGTGGTATAAAGGAAGGCCAGGCCCAACCGCACCGACCACTCGACGTGCCAGGTCTCGGTCGGTACCGCGACCAGCGCCACGCCGGCGGCGCCGATCAGCAACTGCAGGCCGACGATCATCATCAGGTTGCCGCCGGACGCCGCCTGCCGCACCGACAGCGTTGCCGCCGCCAGCGCCACGACCGCCAGCCCGCAGAACACGATGCCCGTCACGCTTACCCCCGCCTGCAGCCGGGCGCCCATGATGATCGCGACCCCGGCGACGCCCGCGACCAGCCCCGCAAGGCCCAGCGGACGCACCTTCTCTCCGAACAGCAGCCAGCCGGCGAAGGCCACCACCAGCGGCATGGTCGAGGCGACGATCGCGGCGAGCGAGGCCTGGACCCATTGCATCGCCACGAAGTTCAGCCCGAGGTAGAGTGCGTTCTGGCAGATCCCGAAGACGATCGTCGCCCGCCACTGGCCGCGCGTCAGCCGCCAGCTCTGCCCCAGCGCAAGCGCGATCGCCACGCCGAGCAGACCGGAAATCAGGAACCTCAGCGACAGCGCGTAAAGCGGCGGCGCAGCCGTGACGATCATCCGTGCCGAGGTGAAGGCCGAGGACCACATCAGCGCAAAGGCCAATCCCATCCCGATCGCCCGCAAGTCCATGTCGTGCCCTCCTCCAGAACGCGCGGACCATGGCGCAAAGACCGGCTGTCAGCAAGGGCGGCGGGACCTGCGCCGGCGGGGGCGCTGCCCCCTGCACCCCCCGGGATATTTGAGAGCAGAAAGAGAGGAGACGTTCCCCTTCTTCTGAGTGAAAATATCCCACGGGGGTGCGGGGGTGTGAAACCCCCGCGCGTCCTTCGAGCCCGAGCGAGACCGCCGGTGCACGACGCGGCGCTTCGGGCACCGGCCGCGCAAAAGAAAAGGGCCGCGCGAGGCGGCCCCGTGGCGCCCCCGAGGGGGCGCGCTGCCTGACGGCTCAGCCGTTCACGCTGTCTTTCAGCGCCTTGGCGATGGTCATTTTCACGACCTTGTCCGCCGGCTTCTTGATCTGCTCGCCGGTGGCCGGGTTGCGGACCAGCCGCTCGGGCCGGGCGCGGCAGGCGACCTTGCCGAGGCCCGGCAGGGTGACGGCGCCGCCGGCGGCGACTTCACGGGTGACGACGGCGGTCACGGCGTCAAGCGCTGCGGTCGCGGTCTTCTTGTCCGCACCCATCTCTTCGGCCAGGGCCGCAACGAGCTGGGTCTTGGTCATCGGTTTCGACATCCTTGTCTCCTCAATCGTGCCCCGCTTCCTGCGCGGGGTCTGTCCTCGCCCGGTTGGGCTACCGTGCCGCTACACAGGTTTTCGAGGGACAAATCAAGCCAAATCGGCCTTGTTTTCCTCGTTCTTCTGCGCAAATCGTCACTATTTCCGGAACTGTTGCGATCCGTGCCTGCAAGAGGTCGGGAAAACCCCACCCGGGGCGTCAGAGAAACGCCGTCTCCTCGAAACTGCGCAACTTGCGGCTGTGGATTCTTTCCAGCGGCATCTCGCTGAGAAGCTCCATCGCGCGGATCCCGATCTGCAGGTGGCGCGCGACCTGGGTCTTGTAGAAATCCGACGCCATGCCGGGCAGCTTCAGCTCGCCGTGCAAGGGCTTGTCAGAGACGCAGAGCAGCGTGCCGTAGGGCACCCGGAAGCGGAAACCGTTGGCCGCGATCGTGGCGCTTTCCATGTCGAGTGCGATGGCCCGCGACTGGCTGAGGCGCTGGACCGGGCCGGACTGGTCGCGCAACTCCCAGTTGCGGTTGTCGAGCGTGGCGACCGTGCCCGTGCGCATGATCCGCTTGAGCTCGTAGCCCTCGAGCTTCGTGATCTCGGCCACCGCCTCCTGCAGGGCCACCTGCACCTCGGCCAGCGCGGGGATCGGCACCCAGACCGGCAGGTCGTCGTCGAGCACCTTGTCCTCGCGCAGGTAGGCATGGGCCAGCACGAAATCGCCCAGGGACTGGGAATTCCGCAAGCCCGCGCAATGACCGACCATCAGCCAGGCGTGGGGGCGCAGGACGGCGATGTGGTCGGTCGCGGTCTTGGCGTTCGAGGGCCCGACCCCGATGTTGACCAGCGTGATCCCCTGCCCGTCCTTGCGCTTGAGGTGGTAGCTGGGCATCTGCGGCATCTTGGTCAGCACCGGCAGCGGCGCTTCGGCATCGGTGATCTCGACCCCGCCGGGAGCGACGAAGCCGGTGTAGCCGGAGGCCGGATCGGCCAGCATCTGGCGGGCGTAGGCCTCGAACTCCTCGACGTAGAACTGGTAGTTGGTGAACAGGACGTGGTTCTGGAAGTGATCGGCCCCGGTCGCGGTATAGTGGCTGAGCCGGGCGAGCGAGTAATCGACACGCTGCGCCGTGAAGGGCGCGAGCGGGCGCGAGCCGTCGGGATTGGTCAGCCGGGTGCCGTTGACGATGTCGTCGTTCGTGGTGTTCAGGTCCGGCACATCGAAGACATCGCGCAGCAGGAAGTCGAGCGCGCCTTCCTGCGGCACGGTGACCTCGGCCCCCGCGACGGCGAAGTGCACCGGGATCGGGGTGTCCGACGGCCCCACCTGCACCGGCACGCCATGGGTCTTCATCAGGAGACCGATCTGCTGGATCAGGTAATTGCGGAAGAGGTCGGGCCGGGTGATCGTGGTGGCGTAGGTGCCGGGTTCCGGCACGTGACCGAAGCTCAGCCGACTGTCGGCCTTGGCGAAGGTGGAGGTGGTGAAGCGCACCTCGGGGTAGAAGGCGCGGATCCGGGTCTCGGGCTTGCCGCCGGTCACGGCCCCCGAGAATTCGGCGATCAGGAAGGCCGTCGCGCCATCGTAGAGCGCCTGCAGGCGATCGACGGCGGCCGTGGCGTCGGTGAACATCTCGGCCCCGGGCTGGTCGGGGCTGTGCACGGGAAGGTTCTGATCGTGTCGCGTCATCACGGGTCGTGTCCTCCTGTCCCAAAGGGGTGGTCCGTCATCGCCCGAGCGGGGAACCGATGCAAGGGGGGCCGCACAGGCGGCGGCCCGCAGGGGGCCGCATGCGCACCCCCTTGCGCGGTTCTGTTGCGGCGCTATGCTCCCGCGCACCTCGGGGTGCTCCGACCAGGAGCTGAGATGCGCAGGCGCGAACCCGTTGAACCTGAACCGGTTAACACCGGCGGAGGGAAGGTGACAGGATCATCCTCCGTTGCCCCCGCCCGTCGCACATGGAGGAATGCATGAAACTGCCGATCCTTGCCGCGGGACTTCTGGCCATGATGCTCGGCACCGCCGCGCAGGCCGACGAGAAGCCCACGCTCACCGTCTACACCTATGACAGCTTCGCCTCGAAATGGGGCCCCGGCCCCGCCGTGAAGACGGCGTTCGAGAAGACCTGTGGCTGCACGCTGAACTTCGTCACCGCGGGCGATGGTGCCGCGCTCCTGTCGCGGCTGAAGCTGGAGGGCAAGCGCACCCGCGCCGACGTGGTGATCGGCCTCGACACCGCGCTGACCGCGGATGCCGAAAAGACCGGCCTCTTTGCCAAGCACGGCGACCTGCCCGCGCTTGACCTGCCGGTGAAGTGGACCGATCCCACTTTCGTGCCGTTCGACTGGGGCTGGTTCGCCTTCGTCTACGACAAGGCCAAGGTGAAGGAGGTGCCGAAATCGTTCGAGGATCTGGCGAAGTCGAAGCTGAAGATCGTGATCGAGGATCCGCGGTCGTCGACGCCCGGGCTGGGGCTGCTGCTGTGGGTGCAAAAGGCCTATGGCGACAAGGCACCGGAGATCTGGAAGGAACTGGCCGACAACATCGTCACCGTCACCCCGGGCTGGAGCGAGGCCTACAACATGTTCCTCAAGGGTGAGGCCGACATGGTGCTGAGCTACACCACCTCGCCCGCCTACCACATGGTCGAGGAGAAGGACGACGGCAAGGCCGCCGCCGACTTCACCGAAGGCAATTATGCCGAGGTCGAGGTGGCGGGCCGGATCGCCGGGTCGAAGCACCCGAAGCTGGCCGATGAGTTCATGCACTTCATCACCACCGAGGCGTTCCAGAAGGAGATCCCGACCACCAACTGGATGTACCCGGTGATCAAGCTGTCCAAGCCGCTGCCCAAGGGCTTCGACATGTACAAACCCGAGAAGACCCTGCTTTACCCCGCGGCCGAGGTGCCGAAGGTGAAGGACAAGGCGCTGGCCGCATGGCGCGACGCGCTGAGCAAGTAGGCGGCCCTCCCGGGCGGGTCCTGGGCGGCGCCGTGGCCCTTGGGCTTGCGGCGCTGATCCTCGGGACGCTGGGCGCCGTCGCCTGGCGCGCGGCCTGGGGGGCGCAAGCGGATGGTGCGGGCGGGCCGCTGCTCGGCCCGGCCGACTGGGCCGCGCTGCGGTTCACGCTGGTGCAGGCCGGGGCCTCGGCGCTGATCTCGGTCGCGCTGGCGGTGCCGGTCGCCCGCGCGCTGGCGCGGCGGCGGTTTCCCGGGCGGCGCGCGCTGATCGCGCTGATGGGGGCGCCGTTCATCTTGCCGGTGATCGTGGCCGTGCTGGGCCTTCTGTCGGTCTTCGGACGCGGCGGCATCGTGAACGCGGCCCTCGCGGCGCTCGGCCTTCCCGCCTTTTCGATCTACGGGCTTCAGGGCGTCTTGATCGGTAATGTCTTCTTCAACCTGCCGCTTGCCACCCGGCTGATCTTGCAGGGTTGGCAGGCGATCCCGGCGGAGCGTTTTCGCCTTGCCGCCGCGCTCGACTTCTCGTCCGCCGAGGTCGCGAAGCAGATCGAGTGGCCGATGCTGCGCGAGGTGGCGCCCGGCGCGGCGCTGGCGATCTTCCTGATCTGCCTCACCTCGTTCCCCATCGCGCTGACCCTCGGCGGCGGCCCTCGCTCGACCACGTTGGAGCTGGCGATCTACCAGGCCTTCCGCTTCGATTTCGACCTCGGCCGTGCCGCCGTTCTTGCCGCCCTGCAATTCGCCGTCTCGGGCGTGGCCGCGCTGATCGCCCTCCGCCTCGCCCTGCCACAGGCAAGCGCCGCCGGCCTCGACCGCGCGGTCGAGCGTTGGGATGCCCGCAGCCCCCTCTTGCGGACCCTCGACACCGCCACCATCGCGCTTGCCGCGCTGTTCCTGATCCTTCCGCTTGCGGTGATCCTCGCGCAGGGCCTGCCCACCCTGACACACCTCCCCGGCATCGTCTGGACCTCGGCGTTGACCTCGCTTTGCGTCGCGTTGGGCTCGGCGGTGATCGCCGCCGGGGCGGCACTGGCGCTGGCCCTCGCGATTACCGGCAGCCGCCGCCCGCGGCTTTTCGAGGGGGCGGGGATGCTCCCCCTCGCCGCCTCGCCGCTGGTCCTCGGCACCGGGCTTTTCCTGATCGTGAACCCGTGGATCGACCCGGCGGCGCTGGCGCTGCCTGTCACCGCGCTGGTCAACGCGCTGCTGGCCCTGCCCTTCGGCCTGCGCGCCCTCGTCCCCGCCCTGCGCGAGATCGAGGCGGCGCATGGCCGGCTGGCCGATGCGCTCTCGCTCACCGGCTTTGCGCGGCTACGGCTGCTGATCCTGCCGCGGCTGCGGGGGCCGATGGGTTTTACGCTGGGCCTGTCGGCGGCGCTGTCGATGGGGGACCTGGGCGTCATCACCCTGTTCGCGGCCCCGGGCGAGGGCACGCTGCCCCTGCAGCTTTACCGCCTGATGGGGGCCTACCGGATGAACGAGGCAGCAGGCGCCGCCCTCCTCCTCCTTGTCCTGAGCTTCGGCCTGTTCTGGCTGTTCGACCGCGGAGGACGTGCCGATGCTGACGCTTGAAAACCTGCACCTCGAACAGGACGGCTGGGCCCTCGACGCGGACCTGACCGTCTCGAAGGGCACGAAGACCGCCCTGATCGGCCCTTCCGGTGCGGGGAAATCCTCGCTTCTGAACGCCATCGCGGGATTTCTGCCGCCGGCGCGGGGGCGGATCCTGTGGCAGGGGCATGACCTTGGCCCGCTGCCCCCCGGCGCACGGCCCGTGTCGATCCTGTTCCAGGACAACAACCTCTTTCCGCATCTGACGGCAGAGCAGAACGTGGGCCTCGGCCTGCGCCCCTCGCTGCGCCTGACGGCGGAGGAGCGCGCCCGCGTCGCCGAGGCGCTGGAACGAACCGGCCTCGCCTCCCTCTCCGAACGCAAGCCGGCGCAGCTGTCGGGCGGCCAGCAAAGCCGGGTCGCGCTGGCAAGGGCGTTGCTGCGCGCCCGCCCACTCCTCCTGCTTGACGAACCCTTCGCCGCGCTAGGCCCCGCGCTGAGGGCCGAGATGCTGGACCTTGTCGCGCGCATCACCGAGGAAACCGGCGCGACCCTCCTGATGGTCAGCCACGACCCCGGCGACGCCCGCCGCATCGCCGACACGACCATCGTGGTCGCCGAGGGCACGGCCCATCCGCCGGCGCCGACCACGGACCTCTTCGCCGACCCTCCCCCGGCCCTCGCCGCCTATCTCGGCGAGGCGTGACAGGCCGCAGAGCACGGATGGCGATATCCCGGCACGGCGGTTCATTGAGGTTCGGAAGCAGGCCGGGCGGATTCCACCGCGTCCGCGGAGGAAGGGGAGAAGGGCCTGAGGTCACCACCATTTTTCGGCGATGGCCGATCCCCGGCGATCGCTCTGGGGGCTGGCTCTTGCAGGCAGCAGCGATATTTGATGGAACTGGACCGAACACATGGGGCAAGCTAGCCCCAAGGAGCAGAACAACAAAGTAATGTAGCGAGGCCGATCCTCGCTTCAAACCACTCGACTGTTGGCCAAAGTGTTCAGTTGATTGAAGGTCCAGACCCCGAAGCCTGCTACTAAAGATCAAGTTGTTCATTAATTGGAGCTGCTGAAAGTGAAGCCTCTTAAACTAGGCGAGCTGGAGTCCAGCAAAAAAACGCGACCCAATTCCCTCGTAGGGGTTGATCTGCTCCGGCATCTCTTCGTGCTTGCGGTCATCTTCCAACATATGTCGTCTCAGTCGCGCTATTCAGATGCCGTGAATGGACAACTTGCGCATTGGTCCCCCCTGGTGGACGGGGCGGTCGCGGGCTTCTTCCTTTTGTCCGGATATTTCTTTCGACCGGGCATGACCCGCCAGAGCTTTGCCGCGCGCGCCAAACGCCTCCTCATCCCCTACGTCGCCTTTTCCCTGGTCTACACCGCGGTGCTTGGCAGCATGGGCAAGATGCGCTTCCAGCACGGAATCGTTAACATTCTGGATGGGGCAGGAGTCGGGCCGCAGCTTTATTTCCTGCCTTATCTGCTGCTCATCTGGACATGCTGGGGGCTGATAATCGACCGGGTGCCAGAGCAACGCCGCAAGCTCGCCACGGCGACAACCCTGCTCGTCGTGTTCCTCGTGTATCTCGTTCTCCCCACCCGGGGGTCGACCGGCCCCGATCCACATCTGCTTCCGCTCTACGCCCTCGCGTTTGTCTGGGGCTTCTATCGTCGCGCCTACGCCGGAGAGCTGATTTCCAACGTGGCCATTGGCATCGCCATCGTGTCGTTGTTCGCGATCCCCTGGCAGGCGCGCGTTTGGGACCTGCCTCTGGTGCTCCTGTTGACGGAGGTCTCGATCCGCGGATCGGCGCTGCTAAATCACGGCGGACGCCTTCCCGGCAGCGGCGGCATCTACCTGCTCCACACCCCGGTCCTGAACTATGCGCTTTCCACATTCGTCCTGATGGCGGGTATTGGCGGCTTCGAAAACGCAATGATAACGTTGGTCTTGACGTATGTTGTCGCTCTGCTGATGACCCTCACCGCGATCCGAGTGGCGCCATATATCCGGCCATTCCTTCTGGAATAGTTCATTGATCTGAGCTCCTGAAACTCGTGTTCCTGGTGGATTGAATTGCTCCTCTGCGCCAATTCCTGAGGGGTGATCTGATCTCCGAAACTCGGCCGTTTTAAGCCGGAGTTTTCTGTTACGCTTTCCCCGCTGGGAGAGGAGTGGAATCTCATGAAGGCGAGCAAGTTTTCGAACGCGCGAGATAGGCGCTCATCCTGAAGCAGGGCGAGGAAGGCACGCCGGTTGCGGAGACCTGCCGCAAGGCCGTATACCTGCTCCCCTGAAATGTCCTCGTTTTGGGGGGTAATCCCCCCGTTTTTACGGGTGCTCGGACGTAGAAT
>NZ_PHSN01000037.1 GCF_002871005.1 Acidimangrovimonas sediminis | reverse complement strand
CGCCGTCCCGGACCTTGCCGTAGCGCTGGAAGACCGCGTTGACGTTGTCGAGCGGACCGTTGAGCTGGTAGGTCGCCTTCACCCGCATGGCGATCAGCGTGAGCGGCAGGTCGCTGTTGATCGGCGCCTCGGGACGGATCGACTGGATGGCGACGAAGTTGCACCGGTCGGAGGTGTTGGTGTCGCGGCGCTCGTCGGTCATGCGCGTGACCTCGATCTCGTAGCGGCCGCGCGTCGGCAGGGTCCAGCTGTGCTGGCGGTAGATCGCCTCGCGCTTCGAGGAGGAGATGTCGAGGGTCGCCACCTCGGACCAGTCGCCCGCGCCTTCCAGCCGCTGGCGAATGCGGACGCCGACCGAGAGCGCGCCGACCGCGCCGCTCTCGCTGTCGACGGCGAAGAGGCCGTTGGGGAAGGCGAGGATGATCGAGGCCTCGGTGGCATCGCCCGCGGTGAAGCGGGTGACCGGGGTCTCGGTGCCGCCGCCATCGACGATGTTGCCGGCATCGTCGCGGGGCAGCGGCCGGATCAGATCGACGCCGGTCTGCTCCTCGATCACCTGGCGCGGGTAGAGCGTGATCGGGGCATCGGTGGGCCAGCCTTCGCGGGTCTCGATGTCGACGTTGTCGAAGTCCGAGACGGGGGTGTCGCCGATCCGGACGTCATAGATCGTGTTCGGGCCGTAGCCCGCGCAGAAGAGCGCGCGGACGTAGAGCTTGTCGCCGACGATCTCGGAATAGGACCCGGCGGCGAAGGGCGGCGCGTAGCGATGGCGGCCGAGGACGAGCGGGACCGGATCGCCGGGCCGCGACGAGTTCCGGAAGCCCGAGATCGTGTAGACGTCCTGCGCCTTGGTGCTGTCGGCGCCGGTGACCGAGGTCGGCTTGATCGGGATGAGGGCGTTGACGAGGATCGAGCCGACCACGGTCAGCCCGGCCGTGAGCAGGCCCGCGCCGAAGGTGCTGAGGCCCCAGGCGGCGGCGTAATACTGCCCCAGCGCGATCGCGGCAACGGTGACGACGATGGTCAGGACCGAGCGGACCGCGTTCTTGCCGGGCAGCATGCGGATCACCACGCGCACGCCCGGGCGCGGCCGGGTGCGGTGCCAGAAGCGCGGCTCGATCGCCGCCTGGCCGAGCGGCGTGACCAGGGTGACCCGCAGGTAGGCCCGCTCGGCTTCCGGCAGGCCCGGATAGGCCCGCTCGACCATCTGCGCGAGGGTCATCCCCGCGGGCAGGGTCAGTTCGGTTCGGGCGAGGCCGGGGTCGAGGATCGGGGCGGCGGTGAGGCGGATGGAATTGGTCATTGAACGCTCCCTTCAACGGGGGCTTCAACGTGGCGGTAAATGCCGATCAGGCGGTGCGCCCAGGCGGGGGCGGCCCGATCCTCGATCACGGATTGGACCTCGGCCATGTGGAGCATGTGCCGGGCATCGACGAAGAGGCCGACATGGGCGCGGAACCGGCCACGGCGGAACAGGAGCACGTCGTAGGGCCGTGGGTCGGCGACGGGGCTCCAGGGGCCAGCCGCGCGCCCGGCGTCGATCAGCGCCTCGACCTCGGCCGATTCCTCGGCGCTGGTGTAGGCGCCGGCATAGGAGGGCAGCAGGATCCCGAGATCCATACCGTAGACGCGCCGCACCAGTCCCCAGCAGTCGTAGCCGCAGGCGTCCCGGCCGAGGTCGGCATAGGGCAGGCCGATATGACGGGCCGCCCAGGTCATTTGAAGAGCCCCGGAAAGCGGTCCTTGGTGAAGCGGGCGGAGGGCACCGCCTCGTCCTCGATCGGCTGGCGCGAGATCGAGAGGGTGATCTGCGCCGCGTCGTAATCGGCCGAAATCAGCTTCAGCCCGAGGAACTCCAGCTCCACGAGATCGGGGGAGCTCGCCAGCACCACGGCCATGTGCACGGTCGCGCGGTCGGTGATCGAGCGCAGGACGGCGATGATGTCGTTGTCGACGTTCTCGAGCACGATCGTCGCGGGGCCCGGCCCGTCCTCCAGATCGCCCGGCACCTCGGCCGAGGCAAGGACGAAGAGATAGGGGTCGGTCGCCGGATCGGCGCCCTGCCAGGTCGAGCGGGTGCCGTACATCAGCGGGCTGTCCGAGAGCCGCTCGGTCGGGTCGGTGGAGAGCCGGATCGGCGCCTCGAGCGCGGCGTGCTCGAAGACGAAGAGCGCGATCTCGGTCTCGGCCGTGCTGGCGGCGTCGTTGGCTTTGCGGGTGGTCAGGGAGACGAGACGGCTCATGGCATCACCGAGACGGAAAAGGCGATCTTGAACTCCGGCCCCTTCACGGTCTCGACCGGGAGCTGGTCGCCGAAGAGGCAGAGCCATCGGGCGGAGAGGAGAAGCGGGGCGCCGGCGCCGTTCAGGATCGGCGTGCCGTCGGCCGAGAGCAGCGCCCAGCCGTCGGTGGTCGGATCCGGCATCCAGAAAGGCAGGGAGCCGAAGGCCGTGGTCTCCGCGAAGAAGGTGTCGAAGACCTGCTTGAGGGCGCGCGGGATGATGATGGCGAGGCTGACCTGGCGGGCGACCGAGGACCAGCGCCGGCGGTAGCCCGGCGGTCCGGTGTCGCGCGCCCGCTTCAGGCGCGGATCGTCATATTGCCCCTGCCAGTCGCTGCGGGTGGGCTTCGGGAGCTCGGAGGGCCAGGAGGGCACGGTCATCGCTTGGCCTTCACCGGCGAGAGGCCATAGGTCTTGTGCAGGGTCTTGCGGGCCAGCCCGCCCCGGGCGTTCATGCCCTGGCCAACGGCGTCGCTGAGAATGAGCGTGGTCGTGCGCCGTCCGGCGCTGTCCGTGCCTTCCTCCTGGCGGACCTGGGCGGAGCTGTAGTTCTCGATGTTGATGATCGGCTGCGCATTGACCACGAAACCGCCCGCGCCGCCCGAGCTGCCGCCGCCGATCATGCCGCCCTCGGCGAAGGCGGGAACGCCCGCGTTCATCGCCTCCAGCATCGGGCGGTATTGGGCGGTGGCCCGGGCGTTCATCATGAACTCGCCGGCCGAGCCCCACATCAGCACGTCGTCCGAAGTGCCGCTGCCGGGGCCGGTGACGTAGCCGCGGCCGGGGGTGACGATCGGGCCGCCTGACGCATGGGCCTGGATCCCGAAGGCGCCGAGGATCCCGCTCATGACGCTGGTCTCGGGGCTGGTGCCCAGGAGCGAGGCAAGCGGGCCGGTGCCCAGGAGCTCGGCCTTCAGCGCGGCCTCCAGGATCGAGTTCGCGAGGTTCGACATCACGTCGTCGAGCGACTGCCCCTGGGCGATCAGCCCGTCGAAGGCGTCGAGGCCGACCTGGCCGAAGAAGTCCCATTGCTGGGTCTCAGCCTCAAGCTGCTTCTGCGAGGCGATCCGCTCGGTGATCAGGGTCCGCACCGCCTGGCGCTGCGCGTCGGTCGCACCGGTGAGCTGGCGGCTGTTCTGCAGCATCTCCTGCTCCACCGGGTCGGTCTCGCGCAGGACGGCGAGCCGGGTCTGCTCGGCCGTGATCAGCTCGGTCACCGCCTTCTGCTGGCGCTCGGTGTCGGTCAGGCCTCCTCGGCGGGTGGTCTTCGTGGGCTCGGATCCGGGCACGGTGGCGCCGAGGGACCAGCCGTCGGCGGTCGTGGCCGGGGCCTGTGCCTCGTTGGCGGGCGTGCCGAGCGTCCAGGGCGAGCGCTTGAAGGTCAGGCCGCCGGTGCCGCCCGGCTGGCCGCTGACGCCCGGGAGCTGCACACCGGCAAGGCCCTGGGCGAAGCTGAGCGCGTGGCCGAGCTCCTGTGCCATGCGCCAGGAGGCGTCGGCGGCAGATTCGAGGTTGCCCGCGATGTCGACCTGGACCAGCGCCCGCGCCTCATCGGCCGAGCGGCCGAGACTGCCGGCCATGGACGCCGCGGAGAGTTCGAGGCGCGCGGCAGCCTCGGCAGCCGGACGCAATTGCTCCGGAATTCTGCCGCTCGAATCGGCGGTGGCCTGGATGGCATGGAGAAGGTTCTTGGCGGCTTCGGTGATCTGCTGTGGTCCCTGCGCATTGCCGAGTGCATCGAGCGCGGTGCGGATCGTCCTGGTCTGTTCGATTGTACCGTTGAAGGCGTCCTGAACCTGACCACGGGCGATCACCGCGGTTTCCAGAAAATGACCCTTCAGATCCTGCGTTGCCTTCGCAGCATTGGCTGTCGCCTGCTCGTATGTCTTCAGGTTTGCCATTATGCCCGAAAACGTCTTCCCCAGCGCTTCCTGGGCCTTCACCATCTCATCGGCGAAGTTCATCTGCTTGATGGCGAGAAGCGCGTCATAGGCATCCCGCGCCGCCTTCGCGTTGCGCCCGAACTCCGCCTCGAGCTGGTACATCGGCGTGAGCGCATCGCGTGTCGCCGCCTGCACGGCATCGACCGAATGCGAGAGATCGTCGAGCTGGTCGCCCAACGTCTTCGCCTCCTCGCCCGAGCTCATCAGCCAGTTGGTAAAGGCGGCCGCGGCGGCGATCGCGCCGATGGTCACCAGGTTGACCGGTGAAATGAGCGACAGGAAGGCGGCGCCCAGCGCCTTGGCCGCGCCCGCCGCGCCCATCGGTCCGATGACCTGGGTGATTTGCGTGCCCTGCTGGACGGCGAGCTGCAGCGGGTTCTGCCCCGCCATCATCATGATGCCGATGTCGTTGAACTGGGCACCGAGGTTCGCCATCTGCGCGGCGGCCCCGCGGTTCGAGGTGTTCAGCGCCTGCACCTTCGACGCGGCGGCGGTGGCGGCGGTGCCCATCTGCGTCTCGGCCGCAGCGACGGCGAGATAGCGCTGTTCGGCCAGCGAGAGCAGCCGGTTCGCCTCGGTCTGGGTGATCGCGCCGGAGGCCACGCCGGCATTCACCATCTGCAGCGCCTGCTCGTATTGCATCGAGGCCGCATAGACATCGTCGAGGCCAATGCGCAGCGCCTTCAGGTCGCTGATCTGCCGCGCAAAGGCCATCTGCTTCGCCGCCGCCTGCTCGGCCGCCGTCGCCACGCCGAGATAGCGCGACCGGGCCTGCTCCAGCACCACGTTCGCCGCGGTCTGGCTGGCAGCCCCCGCCTGCACCGCCTGCGCCACCTGGCGCTGCACCTCGGCATAGCGGGTCGCCCCCGCAAAGCCCGAATCGAGCGACAGGCGCAGCGCGTCGAACTCGGCCTTCGCCCGGTCGAGCATCGTGCCCGCCTCGTTGGCCGCACTCTCCATCGTCCGCAGGTTGGCCGCCGTCTGGGCCGCGGCGGTGCCGGTCGCCGTGACGCCGGTGCTCGCCTCGCGCCCGGCGGTGCCGACCTTCGTGACCTCGGCCGAGGTCGCCTTCGCGGCCCGTCCGGTCTCCTGCAGCGCGGCCTTCGCGTCGCTCGCGTCGCCCTTCAGCACCATCGAATAGACGAAGGTCATCTCTGCCGCCTCTTGTTCATCGCCTCACGTGCCCCGCCTTCGATCACCTGGACCTGCGCCCAGGTCTCCGGCGCCACCTCGATCCCGGCGAGCGCGAGCCCGGCCTGCGCCCCCTGGTAGTCGAGCCCGATGGCCATCACGCTGCCCATGCCGGCGGCTGCGAAGCGCCACTGGCTGGCGATGGCGAGGAAGGCGTGCAGCGCATCCAGGTGCTCGGGCCAGAGCGCGTCCTCATCGATCGCCGTGCCGGCCTCGGCCGGATCGATGCCCCAGCGCCGGGCGTCGGCCGCCGCATCGTCCCGGTCAGCCGCGGGCCGGCCGAGCGTGCCCTCTGCCCAGGCCCGCCCGGCCGCCTTCAGTTTCCCAGGCGCGCGCCCACCAGCCCCTTGATGTAGCCATTCCAGAGACCGATCCGGACGTAGGCGAGGTTCAGCAGCTCTTCGAAGAGATCGGCCGACCAGACGACGGGGTCGTTCGCCTCGTCCACGATGTCGTCGATCCGCACGACCGCGGCGCGCAGGAAGTCCTTCAGCCCGTCCGTCGTGCTGACATCGAACTCCTCCGCCGCGTCGTCGGCGATCACCCTGAACCGGGCCTTGAGCGTCTGCGCCTCGTGTCCGCCGTCGACCGGCACCTGCACCGGCACGTCATGGGTGAACTGGGGCTCTTTCGCGAGCTTGAACATGGAGGGGTCCTTTCGGGGATCAGGTGAGGGTCAGCGTCCACTGGTCGTTGCCGGCGACCGGCAGCGGCACATGGCCGAGCTTCCACTCGGCGATGTTCTGCTGGTTCTCGAGGCCGGCCGGCCGCTGGATCTGCGCCGAGGGCACATCGAGCGTGGCGATCGCGCCGGCGGTCTTGCCATGGACGAGCTGCAGCGCCTGCTTCGTCTGAGCCGCGGCCAGCGCGTAGGGGTTCAGCGTCGTCAGCGGCACCGCCTGGATCTGCGACTCGATCGCGTCGGAGCGGTCGGTGATCAGCACCGATTCCGAATTGATCAGGAAGCGGTTCTCGATCTGGTTGCCGAGCTTCAGCGAGAACGAGCGGAGGATGAAGTCGGTCCCGTCGATCGTGAAGGTCGGCGTGTTCGCCGTCGTGGCGATCAGCGGCTTCTGCCAGGCGGAGAGATCGGGCACGACCCGGGCCGCCTCGGCCGGGGTGACGAAGAGGCCCTGGAAGGCATAGGAGATGACCGGGATGCCCTGGGCATCGGCCTTGATCGTCGCGTCGCCGCGGGTGCCGACGATCTTGTGCTGGGTATTGGCGATCCAGACGTAGAAGGTCAGCGACTCGTGCGCGGGCCCCACCGGGTTGTAGACCACCGAAGTGTCGGCGGTGATCGTCTCGGCCACGCCGCAGCCGCGCAGGAGCGGCCCCCAGGCGGGTGCGATGCCGGCGGTGCCCGAGGGCGCCAGCTCGACGTCGAAGGTGAACTTGACATGCAGCTCGTTCGGGATCGTCTCGTCGGCGCCAAGCCAGGGCTTCTCAAGGTCGCGGCTGACGTCCGCACCCTCCATCGGCGAGAGGCTGACGTTCTTCACCAGGAGCGCGTTGTCGGCCCCGGTCGGTGTCGCATCGACCCCGTAGCTCGCCTCGATCTTGGCGAGGATGATCTTCGTGTTCCAGTAAAGGGGGGCGTCAAAGGGCATTCAAGCCTCCTTCTTCGTGGACGCCTTGGCGGCGGTGTCGGATTTGGCCTGGGCGGTTTTGGACGTCTTGCCGTCCTTGCCGGTGGCGGGGATGAGGGCGCCGTCGGCGCCGCGCTGGTAGCTGCCGCCCGAGCTGGGCAGGGACAGGGGCTTGCTCATGGGAAGATCCTCAGCTGGTCGGCGATCGCGAAGTCGATCTGGTAGACAAGGGTGCCCGCCGTCATCGAGACGAGCGCGGCGCGGGACAGGCGATAGACGCCCGGAGCGCCCGGCGGCTGCCAGCCGGCGATTGCGGTGACGATCGCGGTGATCAGCGCCTCCAGCGGATCGAGCGCCTTCTCGCCGCTGGCATCGTAGGACCGCAGCGTGAGCATCACGGCAATCGCGCGGTCGAAGGGCTGGACGAAGGCACCGGCCATGGCATCGGGCTGGCCGCCCGTGAAGCCAAGCGGCAGGACATGTGCCGCCGGCGTCACCTGGGGCAGGTTGCCGGTGCGCATCAGCTCGGCGAACTGCACCGCGCCCTGAGTGCGGCCGGCAAGCTGCGGCACCGACGCCTCGATGCGGGAGATGACCGCCTCGAGCATCAGATGAAGCCCTTGAGGTTGTCGGCCGTCATCGGTCGCTCGCGATCGGTCGACCGGGCGGAGGATCCATCTGTGCCGGCGGGCTCCAGCCCCGCGGCGCCCGGGATGCGGACGGTGCCGACCGAGATCTCGCGCAGGCTGCGTAGCGCCTGGTCGTAATCGGCCTTCACCTTGTCATCGGGAGCGGACAGGTGAAGCTTCCAGATCGCGATCGACATCGCGATGTCCTCGATCACCGGCGAGGTTACGGAGAGCGGCAGGGTGTAGCGGCCGGCGAGGTAGCCATCGATCACCGCATCCGTATCCGAGAGCGCCCGGGCCACCACGTCGGTGTCGATCGCGCCGGTCGCGGTCTCGCCGCGGTCGGTCAGCGCCACCAGCATCCGGGTGCCGAAGCGGTCGATCAGGTCCTGTTGCGTGGCATAGGTCATTGCGGGTCCTCAGGTGGCATTGCGCCGTGCCGATGGTCGTCGAAGGTCCCGACGGCGATCGCCGGCCGCCGGGGAGGCCCCGCGTCCGGAGCGTTTCGCGGCCAGGGAGGAGGACGGCCGCGGGATCAGTAGGGCGCGTCGACCACCGTCATGGTCAGCGCCGGATCGGCCTCGATCGCAGCCAGATCGTCCTCGTCCAGCTCCTCAGCCGGGATCGTCACCGCCGTGGCGCCGAAGTGACGCCCGCAGCGCCAGCGCCCCTTGCGCGGGCCCTTGACGATGACGGTCGCGCCCGTGGCGGAAAGGTCGGCGGCGGCGGGGGCTGCCGGCCCCGCCGCATCGCCTGCCACCGGCTGGCCATCCGCAGGGGATGTCTGCGCGCCGCCGGCGGGTTCGGTGGGGGCGGAGCCGGTCTGCCCCGCCCCCTTCGCTGCGCCCTCGTCCGCAGCCGCTTGCGCGGCTCCGGAGGTCTTCGGGCTCTCCGGGGTATTCTTGGCCGCCTCGGCCGCCGCGATCCGTTCGGCGAGCTTCTCGTCGCCGATGGTGGGGGCGAAGGCCACGCCCAGCTCGGTGGCGCGGGCTTCAAGCTTCAGGCGGTCTTCCGAC
Organism: Acidimangrovimonas sediminis; assembly: GCF_002871005.1. Classification (GTDB taxonomy): domain Bacteria; phylum Pseudomonadota; class Alphaproteobacteria; order Rhodobacterales; family Rhodobacteraceae; genus Acidimangrovimonas; species Acidimangrovimonas sediminis. The sequence continues at coordinate 29,152 of NZ_PHSN01000037.1, read as the reverse complement.
TTCTCCGGCATGGGTCTGTCTCCTCGATCGGGTCATGGAAGGGGGCGGCGCACCGCCCCCTCTGCATCACCCGACCGTCAGGCCAGCCAGGGAACGACCAGCAGCTCGGCCGTGCCCTTCCACTCGTTGGTCTCGCCGTTCGCGCCCAGCTCGGAGTTCAGGATCTTCCGGCCAGCGCTCTCGAGCGCCGGCGGCACGATCAGCAGGTTCGGCATGATGCCGAGCGGGCGGCCGTAGTCGCCCTTCATGCCAGAGAGCGCCGCGCGCGCCGCCGCGTAGTGCGTGGCATCCAGCGTCTGCTTCGAGCCCCAGGCGAACTGCCAGAAGCCGAAGCCCACGTTGGCCCGGGCGTCGGCGCCGTAGAGGAACTCCTTGTTCATGAAGACGTGGTCGTCATCGAGCTTCGTCTTCGAGACGAACTCGAAGTCCTTGCGCTTCTGCAGGATGATCGGCTTCAGCGCCCGGTTCACGTCGAGCAGGAACCAGGGCGTGCCCGCGCCGCCATCGGTGTTCGCCACCGTGATCGTCTTGCCGTCCTCGTCCAGCACCGGGTGATCGGTGTCGAAGTAGGACTGGCCGTCGTAGCAGTCGGAGGCGAAGCCGGACTTCAGGAGCTCGAACACCAGCATCTCGAACTTCGACCCGGTCGACCGGCCCATCTCCTGGAACAGCGGCCCGTAGATCCCGAGGTTGTCGGTCTCGATGTCGTCGCGGTCGACGCCCAGAGTCAGCTCCCAGGGCTTCTCCTTGATCGAGTAGTCGTGCTGTTCGAGGTTCTGCACGGCACGGGCCCCGATCCATTCGCGGACGTTCGGGATCTTCCCGAGCCAGCCGTATTTCTGCTCCTTGGTGGTCGCGGTGACGACGGTCGCCACGCGCTGGTATTGCGACGAGGCCTGACCCAGCCCGTTCTGGAACGAGGTCTTGAAGCCGACGCGCAGCGTGTCGAGGTTGGCGGCATTGACGAGCATCAGCTGGTCTCCTGTCAGGCGGCGTTGGTGAGGGCTTCGTCGAGACGGACCCAGACGCCCTGGGCGTCCACGTCCTCGACGAGGCCGGCGGGGGAGCGGGCCGCGCTGCCGTCGGTCTTGGCGACGGTCTGATCGTCGACCGCGTAGCAGACCGTGCCGATCTCGGTCGCGGTGATGGCATCCGTCGACGTCGAGTTGTCGAAGCGGAAGATGCCGGGGCGGTAGGTCAGGTCGACGTCGCCCGCGGCCCCCGCGGAGTTGTCGGCCCGCTCTTCCGCCCGACCGACGCCCACGAGGCCCGTGGCGGTCTTGCCCTGGACGAGATTGCCCGAGGCGTCGCGCATCACGAGCGCGCCGGCATAGATCAGCGTCGTGGCGGCGAGCGCGCCGGAGCGGAGATCGCCCGTCAGCCGGGGCGTGTTGCGGTCCTTCGTGAGCGCGGCCATCAGAAGCCCTCCTGGCCGGCGCGCTCATCCTTGAGCGTGGCGGCATATTGCTTGGGGTCGAGGCCGAGCATCTTCGCGGCGGTAACCTGCTCGGCGTTGAGAGAGATCTCGCCGTCCTTGCCCGCGGCGGGCGGGGCGGTGAGCGCGCCTGAGGCGCCGAGGATCGGCAGGCCGGTGACCAGCTCCTCGGTCTTCGCGGCATCCTCCATGTGCATCGCGATGTAGGTATCGCGGCGCGGCTTCAGCCCGACGCGGCCCTTGCGGATCTCGCCGTCGACGAAGCTGACGGCGGCGGCCCGGGCGGAGCCCTCGGTCAGCACGTTCACCCGTTTCGCGAGTTCGACGTTCTCGGCCTGGAGCGCGGTCAGCTCCGACTGCAGCGCGGTAATGTCGCCCGCCCCCTTGGGCTTGCTGGCCTTGGCGGCGGCAAGAATGGCCTCGGGCTTGGCGCCGGCCTCGACGCCGAGCGCGACGCCGATCTCGCCCATCGCCGACTGCAGCGAGGTGAGGGCGGTGTCCGTGCCGGTGGCGGGCAAGGCTGCGAGGATGTCCTCCTCGCTCGCATCCGCCGCCAGGCCGAGTTTCTCGGCCAGGGTGGTCTGGAAGGTCATCGTGATCTCCTGGTTGAGTGCGGTGAGCCCCTGGAAGTTCGGGCGGTTCACGAGGCTGGCGCAGGTCAGGCTGTGGATCCGGCCCGCCTTGTCGTGCCGGATGACGGGCGAGATCGCCCGATAGGCCCGCGACGCGACCAGTTCGCGGCCCGCCGCGGTCCATTCGACGCGGCCCCAGATGCCGTCCGGGCGGACCTCCATCCCGGTGATCCAGCCACGCGCCGGGGCGGACTGGCCCTGGGGGGCGGCGATGTAGAGGGAGTGGTTCTCGTCGATCGGCAGGCCGCGCGGGTCGGCCATGCTGGCGGCGACGATCGCGGCGGCATCCTCCACGCGGTAGGGGCCGCGAGTGTCGAAGGTGTTCACCTCGCCCTGCGCCGTCGGAACCAGGTGGATCCATTCCGGCGCGTCAGCACCGCCGGGGAGTTCGACCGCGGCGGCGAGGGCGATATTGAGGGGCAGCTTGGGCGTTGTCATGGAGCGACAATCGCCAATCGGTCAGCGCCGATACATCCACAACGGTTTGCGGTGGGGACGTACCAGGAGGCGACTGGAAGACGGGTTCATTGTTACGCCCTCCTCTTTCAGATCTCAATCCGGCTTGACCGGCAGATCGAAGTAGAAGGTCGTCCCGACGCCCACCGTCGACTCCATGCCGATGGTCCCACCATGCCGTTCCACAATCGTCCGGGCGATATTCAGTCCTAACCCCGTTCCGGGAAACTTGCGCCGATCCGAGCTGTCTGCCTGGGTGAACTTCTCGAAAATCGTCGCCTGGGCCTCTTCGCCAATGCCACAGCCTTCGTCCTGGACGGATACACGCACTGTCCCCACCTCTGGGCATCGCCGAATGCTCACCTGAACCCGGCCACCGGGATCCGAGAACTTGGCCGCATTTGACAGGAGGTTGCCGATGACCTGCGTGATGCGGTCTACATCTATTTCGACAATGGCATCGTCGCTTTCCTGGTCGAAGTCGAGCGAGACATCGGTCTCCGTCCCATATCCTTCGAAGGACGCCACGGCACTGGCGATCGCAGGGCGAAGACGTTTGGACGCGAGCGTGAGCGGGAACTCGGCCCGCTCGAGCTTCTCGATGTCGAGAATATCGTTGATCAGCTTGATCAGCCGCTCGCTGTTGATCAGGGCCACCTCGGCCATGCGCCGCACCTTCACAGGATCTGATACGACGTTTTCCATCCTCATCAGTCCAAGGGCGCCATGGATCGAGGTCAGTGGGGTGCGCAGCTCATGGCTGATCGTGGCGATGAACTCGGACTTCGCCTTGTCTGCGGCGCGGCGGTCGGTGATGTCGCGGAAGATCCCGATCAGGGTAAGCTCTCCGTCCAGCCTGATGTCGGTAACCGTCAGCTCTGCGTGAAAGGTCGTGCCATTCTTTCGTAGAGCGATCACGTCCGGCAAATTCAGCGGCGTGCTCGGGTGCTCGTTTCTGGCGAATTGGATGAGAAATCCGCGAAGCGACGAGGTACTTTCCTTTGGCATCAAGATCTCGATATTTTTGCCGAGGATCTCCTGTTCGCGCCACTGAAAGATGCGCTCGCTGGCGGGGTTGTAGGTCTTGATGAGGCCCCTCCCGTCGATCGTGATGACGCCCTCTCCAAGGTTGTCGATCAATGTCGCAAGCCGGGTTTCGGATTGGGCATAGTCGTCGATCAGCCCCTGGAAGGCCCGCGCCACGCTGCCGATCTCGTCCAGCGAGGCGATCGGTAGCTTTGGCACGGCATCTTTCGTACGCGCTTTGCTGACCTCGGTTTCCAGAACCTTCAGCGGACGGAGCAGACGACGCGTCAGCCAGGCGGTGAAGGTCCCGATGACGAGGAGTGAGATCCCGATCGGCAGCAGGCTGCGGAGTGCGATCTCATCGACCTTGTCGAGGATATTGGATCGGGGCTCCTGAAAGATCAGCAGGCTGCCCGTGTGCGATGCCTCGGGCAGAGCGGGCGTCCGCAGATAGTAGGAAACCCGGTCGTGACCGAAGACGGCCCCCTCCACGTTGGACGAATGTCTGGCCGTGTCCAACAGCGCCAGCAGCTTCGGCGATATCCCGGACGCCTTCAGGGCGCAGGCGTTGCAGTCGGCACCGTAGGAAAACAGGCCACTTGAAGTGGACAGCAAAGCCGAATTCCCATCTTCGATCCTGTTGAACATGGGCGCCGTCAGCTTGCCCACATCCACCATCAGGACGATGTAGCCGAGCGGCATATGGGAATTCCTGGGGATGGGATAGGCAACGGCGAGCACATTACCGGAACGCGCCTCTCCCGTTCCAGGGCCCGGGTTGCGGGCCGCATCCAGAAACAGCATGTGGCCCAATTCCGGGTGGCGGGGATGCATGTCATTCCAGTCGTGATGGAAAACCTCCGGCAGTGTCTGCGCCACGTCGCTGGTTTGCAGGTCGCTTGCGTCGACAGTGGTGACTTCATCGCCTTTGCGAACAACCCGAAGCATCTCACGGCCGCCGTTGGCGACACTTATGAGACTCAGCTGAAGGTAGGACGGCCGGGATTTCAGGAGCGACACGAAGAAGTCTTCCGTCGGCATCTTCGCGCGGGCCGAGGATGCCGGAGAGTCGGCCTGTTCAGGCACGGCATGGTCATTCGTAAAGGAGTGGAGCGCGGAGGATGCCGACAGCATCGCCAGATCCTCAGCAATCCGTTCTTCCTTGCTTTGATAGTTCAGCGCGAGCAGGCGCGCGGTCTCGCGCATGCTAGCAACCTCCCCAGCGAGCGCGGCTTGGGTCCCTTGTTGGTAATAGAAGTAGGAAAGTCCGAGGGCGAAGCAGACAGAGATTGCGCAGGTGGCGAGGACGATACGTTTTCTCAATGGCTTTCTTACGTCCTGAGGGAGATGTGGGGGGCGCTGGTCGCGCTTTCAGACCGGCAACTGAGTGGAGCGCCTTGAGCACTCGTCGACCGAATCGCTTGCGACTGGGTTGGTCACATATGTGTTAGTAGCCGCTCACCTTTTAGTCTACAACCTGAAGGATGCGTGGCGCACATTGTGGGCGAGAGGTCACTCATTATCCGGGGAACCTGCGGTTGCCCTCAGTTGTAGCCACTCATTTACTGCCGCGCCAATGTTCGTTCGATCCGTGTCCGACAGTCCGAGGAACTCTCGCGCCGGGATGTCGCCCCAGGGCATGGGATGCCCCTTCGCATCAGACCCGAACGCACCTTTCGCGGCCCCGAGCTGCATCACCGCGGCGTAGATCCGGTTCGAGCCCCACTCGACCTGGTTCGGACCTGCCTCGTAATGGATCTGCGAAGACAGCATTCGGCTCGGGCCGAAGAGCGGCCGGAAGTCGAGGCTGGCATTCTTGCCCTTCGCCTCGCGCCGCCGGTAGGTGTCGATCGTGGACTGCGACTTCGGCGCCCAGGGCGTTCCCTCGGGGCTCACCCCCTCCGGAAACCGCGCCTTCGTAGACTCGACCAGCATCTCGCCGATCTCCTGCATCAGCGGCGTCATGTCGGTGACGGCCCGCGCAGCTCGCTCCAATGCCTTGATGAGATCGGCGTCGTTCAACTCGACGGTCACCACCATGTGTCGCTCCTTACCTGAGGCCGAAGAGCCGCCGTCGCCAGGGCGCGGGGTAACGAAAGCGATCATACTTCCAGTAATCGGCCATCATTCCGGGCCTTATGCGCCTCTTCCTTCGGGGCATGGCTCAGCCCTCCATCATGGCGATGATCGTCTGGTCATCCGTCTCGTTCGGGCGGCTCATCTTGACGACCCGGGTCACCTCCAGCCCCTCGGCCGCCCGCACCACCCGAATGGCGAGAGCCGTGCCATCTGGACCGGCCGCGCCGACATAGATCTCTGCAGCGCCGTCCGCGACGACACGCGCGGGGTTGGCAATGAGCGACTGCACCGCGGTCAGCTGCGCGCCGCTCAGGTCGGCGATCGCCGAGGTTGCCGACCGCGCCGCCTGGGCCGTGAGCTCCACCACCGCCCGGTCGGAGCTGAGCCGGGCCACGACCTCGGCCGGAGCCCGGGCGATCGGGAAGGCGCCTTGCGGCGTGGCAAGCCAGCTTCTGAAGCCGTTGGAGGTGAGCCAGCTCTGGATCAGGTCGATCGAGGGGCGGTCAGGCAGCTGCTCGAGCTTGTCGCGCATCGCGGGGATCAGCCGTGTGACGCTGGCGCCCGGCGCATAGTCCCAACCCTTGCCGATACCGACCGGCGTGCCTGTCTTCGGGTCGATCCGGTCCCAGTTGTCCGGCAGGGGCTTGTCCGGATCGCCGCCGACGCGCCGGGCGCCCGCTTTCGAGCGCGCGCCGATGACGTAGCAGCTGCATCCCCAGTCCGAGGGCGGATAATGCGCTTTCCAGAACGCATGATCCGGCGCCAGCACCAGCCCGTTCCAGGAAAGGTGCAGGATCCGGGGTTCACGCGATGCGCCGTGCCGGTAGACCCAGAGCGGGAAGCCGCCCTCGGTGAGCTGAGCATGGCGTCCGGCGGCATAGGTGGTCGACATGTTGGTGCGGTAGATCACCCGCGTCCGCCAGGCGCGGCCCGCAGCGGTGTCTTCTCCGGTCCAGCCGTGCCACCCATGCCGCTCCACGATCTGGCGGAAGTCGCGACGGAACTCCTCGAGCGAGGTGCCGGCCGAGATGGCCTTGTCGGTCGCCCCGGCGAGATCCGCCAGGAGGTCGGCCTTGGCAGCACCCGCCACCATGTAGCCGGTATCATGTGCCGAGGTCTGGATATCATCCCAACGGGCGGTCGGGACGAGGTTGCCGAGGCGAAGGCGAAAGGCCGCGACCTGCTCGGCGAAGGGCTTGCCCAGGATGCCGAGGATCGGATCAGCCACTGTCGGCCTCCAGCGCCGTGCGGCCCGCGGCCTCGGCCGCCATCATGCCCGCGGCCATGACGCGGGCGAGGCCGGAGCTGTCGATCGATGGGAAGGCCTCGAGCAGCATCGAGCGGAACTCATCAAGGGAACTGGCCGCCGAAAGCATGGCTTCCACCTGGTCGATCATGGCGGCGATCTCGGGGCCGGCCTCGATCTCCATCCGGTCGGTCAGAAGGTCCTGAGGCGAGCCCCCCGATTTTTTGCCCGCTGAGGGCCCTTCTGCCTGCGGGGCGGCCGTGACACCCGGAAGACCGAGACCCCGTTTAATTTCGCCGGAAAAGTGTTTAACCGGACGATCCTGTTGCGAGGGGTCGACCTGACCCGGCTCCGGCGGGGTGTTCGGGGCATTTGGGGGCGGATTTTGGGGTGTCGTCGCCCCCAGCACCTCCGAATTCTCCTCCGGATCCGAGAAGCCCGCACGGTCGCGGACCTCGCTCGCCTGGACCTTCAGCCCGAGCGGCACGAGTTTGGCAAGCGCATCGGCCAACGTGCCGATGTCTTCCACTTCTGGCCGGGCGATGACCAGGCGCGGATAGCGCTCCTGGGGACCATACTCGAGATCGACCCAGGGCCGGATCAAGTCGCGGTTCAGGATCGCACTCAGCGCCTTGGCATCGGCGCGCTCGATGTCCTCCTGCACCTGCCGGTGTTCCTGGCCAACGGCATGCCCGCCGGCGATCGCGTCCGTTGTGGCCGTTTGGCCAAGCACAGCCTTCGAGATCTGACGATCGAGCCAATCGCTCCGCTTCTCGTAGAGATCCGAGCCCGGTCCGACGTTCTTCGACTCTACGAACTCGATCTCCATGCTCTGGGAAATGATCGCCGCACAATCGCCCGCGATATTGGCAACGGCGCGGAAGAGGGTATCCCGATCTTCCTTGCTGGAGCCGGCGCCATATTTGCCCACCCTGAGTGGCTGGCCATAGGTCTGGGTGAAGATCGCCCAGTCGCGCTGGGTGAAGGCTTTGAACATCCAGCCCCAGGCCGCGACCCGCGCCAGACCGGAGCGCGCGGGGATCCCGGACTTCGCCTTCATCCGTGCGAAGATGTATTTGAACGGCTCCAGCGGCTGCCGCGTGCCATCGTCGGCGAGATAGAGCGGCGTCGTGAGATCCCGCTGCTCCCAGCGGAACCACCGTGGGTCGCGCCATTCCAGACGCTGTGGCTGCCACTGGCCTTCGGACGTGTCCCAGATGATCTCGGTGAAGCTGTAGCCCTTGCCGATACTGTCGAGGATGTCGAAGAGCTCCTCCTGAAGCTCATCGCGTTCGAGCCAGTCGCGCACCATGTCCGCTATTTCGACATCACGCGCCGCATCGCTTGCCGCCTCGACCGTCACGTCGATCTGCGAGACCGATCGACGCCGGGTGCCCAGCACGCCGAGATAATGGGGGTCACGCTCCTCGATCACCTCGGCCAGTTCGAGATAGCGCACCGCTTCGCCGTGATCGGCTTCGCGCAGGATCGATGCGAGGCGGACCGGCGTCAGCCCATCCGCCGGCGTGCCGGCAATCGGAGAGCGCACGCCGGCCAGCGTCGGTCCGGAGATTTCTTCGGTCAGCACCGCCTTGCGCACGGGGCGTCCCCATTGATCGAGCAGGGTCGGGGTCTTTGCCATCAGAGGCCTCCTCTCAGGCCGCCGCCCATCGGCGGGCGCCACCAATCGCGCTGGTCATCATCGTCCTCGGCCGTCCCGAGCGCCTCAGCGGGGCGGCCGGTGGCCCGGTATTCGTAGGGCTGGTAGTCGAGCTGCGCCGCGCCGGCGGCCAGGGCACCGGCCCAGAACCGGTCGGCGTGGCCATCGGTATCACCATCGGCGATCAGCCGGCGCTGGCCGGTCACGCCAACCTGGCTGCGGATCGCATGCAGATCGGCACGCAACGCCGGGTCGCCGGCGGGGATGCGGATCCGGCGATCCTGGAACCGCTCCTTCAACACCGTCGCGAGGTCGAGTTTCACGGCCCCAGAGAAGAGGACGCCTTCCACGCGATCGGTACCGTGACGGCGCTGCGCGTCCTCGACGGGCTTCTCGCCCATGCCGGTCTGGTCGATCGCGCAGCGGACGACGCGATAGCGGCGGAAGACCTCGGCGAGCAGTTCCTCCTGCTCGGCAAAGGTGATGCGACGCTTCGCGATGATCTCACGGGTCCAGAGTACGTCGCCGACCAGCTCCATTACCCAGATGACGAAGAGGTCGTTGCGCGCGGCGATGTCGACACCGACGAAACAGGTCCCGCCGCGGTAGCCATCCGGCTTGCCCGCCGTCTCGCTCTCGACCGAGGAGATCAGGTCATAGTCGAGCCAGGCCGAGGCCTCGTCGAGCCACTTGAGCTCGTATTCCTGCGCCCAGGCATCCTCGTCGGCCATGCCGGCGCGCAGCATGTCGATGTCCCGATCAAGGCCTTGGCGGACCGCCTCGTAAATGTCGGTGACGTGGCGCGACCAGACCGAGCCCTCGGCCGTCATCAGTTCATAGAACTTGTTGCCCTTGCCGTTCGGCGTCGAGATGACACGCAGCTTCTGGCCGCCCTTTGAGATCACCGGGAAAAGTGCGGCCCAGATCTCACGGCTCTTCGCATGGAAGGCGAATTCGTCGAGGATCACATTGGCCGAGAAGCCGCGTGCGGTGTCGGGGTTCGCCGGGAGCGCCGTGATGCGCGAACCGTTGGGGAAGATCGTCTCCATCGCCCTGTAGATGGCGTCGGGCCCACTGTCCTGCGGGGCGCGGAATTCGCTCTCCTCAAACCGCGGCTCGCCACCCTTCACCAGGGTGTTGTAGACCTCGTAAAAGGCCTTGGTGAACGGCTTGATCACCTCGGTCATCGCCTCGGCCGCCTGCCGCTCGCCGCGGCTGAGGATCACCCAGCGCGCGCGCCGTCCGTCGGCCCAGGCACGGAAGCAATCATCGACGCATTCACCGCAGGTCGAGAAGGTCTTGCCGGTCTGACGTGCGAACATGCCGATCTTGAAGCGGCTGTCATCGGAGATCCAGGCACGCTGATAGGGGAGGAAATCGACGACCGGACTGGCCGCAGCTGAGGCAGTCATGGCGTGACTTCCCTGAAGGTCAGGAGATAGGGGCGATCACGCCACCAGGCGATCCGGCCGCGATAGCCGATATGCTCGAACGGCTGATGGCGGCCGAACAGCCAGGCCGCCGCCCGCGTGCGGAGACGCGCGGACCTGAAATGCAGCCCCGCGACCAGCACGAGCATGCCGATGTCATGATCCGCGCTCATGCGAAGCCAAGGATCCGGCGGGCCTTGTCGGCCGCGGCCGCGTCGATGTCGCCGCCCGCGACGGCCGCCTCAAGCTTTGCAGCCTGGTCCTTGCGCTCCTTCTCGCGCATGGCCTGCACGATGCCGGAGGAATGCATCACGTCCTTCATCATGCGGGCGAGGAAGTGCAGCTCCTGGGGGCTGATTTCATCGCCGGTCTTGCTGACCTGAGCCTGCATGACCTTAAAGGCCAGGGTTGTGAGCATCTGGAAGAGCACGTTCTGACGCTGGGCCTGGTCGTCCATGCCCATCTCGCCCAGCCATTCCTGCGCCCAGTCGCTGGCCTGCTCCTGGAGCCGGACGAACTCGCGGTATTCCGAGCCGAACTCGTGCAGCGCGCTCTTGCGGATCCGGAGCTCCAGCCCCTCTTCCTCGAGGCGGAAGTTCAGAGCCTCGGCCAGATCCTCGTAGCCGCCGAAGCCACGCTGGCGCAGCTCGGCTTGCAGCCAGCTCTTCAGCTCGGGCGGCAGGAGGTCGACCTTGCGGGGGACGGGCATGATCAGGCCCTCGGCGAAGGGCGCTGGATCTCCGGGTGAACGGCCAGACCGCGCGCGATCTCGACGCCACGGCGGGTGGCGGTCACCACGACGAAATCGGCACGGTCGTCGTAGCTGGCGAAACCCTGTTCCTTCAGCCAGGCAAGCTCGGTCACGACCTCGGAGCGAGTTGAGGGCAGGCCAACGCCGAACAGCACGTCCTGGAGGATGGAGGCGTTCGAGGTGTATTCGGCGCAGGCCTCAAGATGGCGCAGGATCGCGAGGCGGCGGTGCATGCGGGTCCGTTCAGCGTAGTTCACCGCTTCCCTCCTTCAAGCAGGTGGTCTTCGTGGCGCGAGACGATCGACTCGAGCCGGCTCATGACCTTGGTGTTGCCCTCCATCACGGCGGCGAGCGCCTTCAGGTCGCCAGACATCTCGACAAGCCGGAGCTCCAGCGTGTGCATGTCGCTCGCGGCCGGGAGCCCCCTGACGGTCTGCTCGATCCGCTCGATCCGCGCGTCGTGACGGTTCATTCGGTCGGAGCCTTCCTTCAGGCGTTCTTCCAGATCCCGGGTGCGGGTGCGGTACCAGGCGAAGACGGCGGTGCCGGCCGAGACGGCGACGCTGGCGAGCCCCATGAGGCTGATCGTGGTGTCGAAGGCGATGTTCACGGGGCGGCCTTCCCGCAGCCCGCATCCAGACCCGCGATCAGCTGGCGCCCGGTCGCGAGCGACTTCGGGCCGCCATCCTCGGCCAGCGCCGCGGCATGACGGGTCGCCAATGGTTCGAGGCCCGCGCAGAGCGCGCTATCGTTGGTCGCGACCGCGGGCGCGCAGCCAGTCGCGATCAGCGTCAGCATCAGGGCCGGTCGCAGCATCCACCGCATTGTCGATCCTCTTTCTGGTTTGCAGTTCCGACGCGGCTGCCTCGGCGGCGACGTCCTTCCTGGCCGCCTTTGATCCGGAGACCCGGCCGTAGCCGAAGGCGGCGGCGATCGCGGCGATCACGCTGCCGAGCAGCGCGAGAATGGCGGTGAGGCTGATCACAGGATCCGTCTCCAAACGAGCCGGTAGTTCGGCGCGTGGCGTTCGGCCCAGGCCCAGAGCCCGAAGACGATCGGCATGACGGCCATCACGAAATCCAGGACGGCGGACTCGTTCGCGAGGCCGAGGTGAGTGGCGAACCAGCCACCGAGATCGATGCCCATGGCATTGCAGATCACCGTCGCGATCATCAGGAGCGCGGCGTAGAAGCTGCGCGCGTGCCAGGCGGGAAGCGGGGGAAGAGACGGGTTGCCGGTCATGCCGCCACCTCGCCATCCGCCTCGATGCGCGCGGCTTCCATCGCGCCTCGGATGACCCGGCGCAGCCAGCCTCGCCCGTAGATTTCGAAGTGTCCGCGCCCGGCATAGTAGATGCCGCGCTCGGCCTGGAAGTTGACGATCAGCTCGGGGTCTTTGCCGCGCCGGCGCATCGCCCCGCGGGTGCGAGGACCGATGACGCCGTCGGAGGTCTCGCCGAGGGCGGTCTGCATCAGCCGCACCGCGGTATCCTGCCCCATGTTGACGACGGCGTCGAAGTAGACGCTGGCAGCGGCGAGCGGCAGCAGGTCGCACTGGGCGGGATCCCAGTATTTCGTGCGGTAGATCTCGCGTGCCTGCTCGAGGGTGAGCGCCTTGATGTCGACGTTCGGGTTGTAGCGCTTGGCGATGCCGAACTTGGTCTCGCCCCCCGGATCGCGCGGGTCGTTCACATAGTCCCCCTCCTCGCCGATGACCTCCTTGAAGCAGGTCACGAACTTGTCCTGATCGGGCATGAAAACCTCATCGAATGATGAGGCCAGATTGCCCTTGAAGGGGGTGTCAAAACATCCGCAACGGTGTGCGGGTGACAGTCAGAAGAGGCTGGGTTGCCGCGGATCGGGGGCAATGTTGCCCGGGCCAGCCTTCAGCCAGCGGCGCACGGCAACGTCCGTCATGTGCAGTCTGCGGGCGATCTCGGCCACAGGCAAGCCCCGTGAATGCCAGACCTGCGCGATCCAGGGTTTCGTGGTGGGAATGCGGACCTTGAGGTGCCCCACAGCGACCGCCAGCTCCTGTGCCCGCTGGGCCCCCACATGCTGGACGAGGCGGGACTTTCCCTTGGGCGTGGCCGACAGGTAGATTTCGGAACCACCGAACTCGAGAAAGAAGTCGATGGCGCCGTCGATGCCCAGAATCTCGACATAGGGCTGAATATGCGCCGGAGGTTTGGGAGTACCGGTCATCCCGAGCCTCTCCCGCGTTCGGGGCGTGCGGCCGACATCACGGTGACGACGGACCCCATCGGCGAGAGGACATACCGGTGCCCCTCGATCAGCACGGCCGAGGCGCCGGCCAGGGCGACGCGATCGACGCGTCGGCCGATCTCCCGGCGCACCCGCTCGACATCGAGCCCTTCGACCCGCTCCAGGTAGCGCAGGACGGCATGGTCGGTGACGGTGACGATCGACTTCTTCACGGGTCCACCTCCACACCATTGCGCGCGCACATGGCCTTCAGGGCGTCGATCACGGTGGCGATCTTGTCCCAATCGCGCAGCGCATCGACGTCGACAGGGACCGACCCCCAGCTGTTCTCGAACCGGGCCCGGATGAAGGCGTTGAGACCGGCCCGTCCGGGCTCCCGCAGGGCACCGGCTTCACCAAGGCGGCTCCAGAGGACGTGGACGAGGCGCAGATCGGCGCGGGGCGCACGGGGATAGCGCTTGCGGGTGGGCGCCGTTTTCCTGAAGCCGCGCGCCTCCAGCGCGGCGACCATCGCCTTCAGCTCCCCCTCGTCCATGTCGCGCAAGCTCGCCTTCCCGGTCACGACGAGCTGCAGGTCGTGCCGCGTATCCTGGTCGAGGCCGAGCTGGCGGCAGGCGAGATGGATCTTGCGCTGGAGGGAGCGGATCATGGTCAGGCCTTCGCCAGATCGATCGTGACGGTTTCCCAAGGCGCATCGACGGTCTCGCGGGTCTGGATCCGGTAATAGGTCCTGGAGCCCACGACGCGGATCGCAGCCCGCAGCGCCTCCATCGCCTTCACCCAGCGGGCATCGTTCACGTCGAGCCGCAGCAGAGTGAACAGGAGTGCGCGGTTCACCTGGCCCTCCTTGTCGGTGTTGAAGGTCTCGGTGATCAGCGCACGGATCTCGGGGCGGCTGTCCGCGGACCATTCGTTGAGGCATTCGTCGAGCAGCTGCTTGCCGACCTGCAGCTCCGGCCCGAAATCCATCAGATCCGCGACACGCACCTCGACCTTCATGAGGCCGTCATAGGTCTGATAAGTACGGTTGCCCTTCGGGCCGCCCTTGGTGACGCCGTATTCCTGCTCGAGGAGCGCGTCGAAACTGCCGAGATCCTCGAAGGTGTGGGCCTTGAAGCGCGAGACCTGGTCGCTCAGCGCCAGGGCGTAGCCCATGACCTTGCGAACGGTATCGTCCTCGAGCTTGTGCTGGGCCTTGACCAGCTCGGCCGGCCAGAGCGCGCCCTTGGCGTCGCGCATGTAGTTCTTGCCGTCGACCTCGATCAGGGCACTCGGCACCTTGGCGGGGGTGAAATCCGACATGATGGTTCTCCTAGGCAGGGATGAAGAGGGCCTCGGGCGGATCTTCGCCCGGGGGTGTGGCGGCAAGACCGAGGCAGGCGAGCGTGGCGGCCATGGCCTCGATCTCTTCGATCGTCACGAGGGTGGCCCCGCGCGGGCCGAGCGCATCGACCTTGCCGACGCCGCGCGAGGCGAGGCTCAGCATTTCGGCGGGATCGAAGCGGGCGGGATCAGTCATCGGTCACCTCCGTGATCCTGTTCCGCGGGCAGCCAGCGCAGGCGCGGTACATGCGCAGGCGGAGCGGGTTGCCGGCGGCGAAGGTGCGGGATTTCTCCCGCCAGCTGCGGCATTCGTTCAGGGGCATCAGCCCGAGGGCCGGGCAGTCGACGCGCGCGTGCCGGAACACACCCATGAAGCGGTCTTCCAGTGGCGTCAGATCGGCCGGATACTTGCGCCGCAGCACCTGGCTGATCATCGAGGCGGAGACGCCGAGGCGACCGGCCACCTTGTTCTGGCTGGCGGCGGCGCATTCGGCGGCCAGGGCGGCGACCCATTCGGGCAGCGCCTCCCCCCAGGCTTCTTCGGCAATCGCGAGGGGACCGGTCATTTCGAAGCTCTCGCGACGTGGGTGAAGTCCTCGAGGTTCTCGTCCCAGACTGCCCGCACCCGGCGCTCGCGCGGCGGGCGCGGGCCGGTGTTGCGGATCAGCTGGTAGGTCGCCTCACGCTGGCCCGGCACCGCCCGGCGGACGGCACGCAGGTAGTTGGCCCTGAGCAGCGCCTGGCAATAGGCCCGGGCCGCTTCGACCGTGACCAGGACCGTCGGCGTCGTGGAGTGCGCCGCCAGATCGACCGGCGTGAAGTGCTTGAGCCCGCGCATCGAGTTCCAGAGGTTCTGCGGCACCGACCCGGTCGGGCGCTGCTTCGGTGCAGCCTTCGGGTCGACGCGGTAGAGGTTGCGCTTGGCACCTTCGTGCTTGCGCTGGACCAGCTCGCAACGGCCGGCGTCAAGCCAGCGGCGCACGACCGCGCTGGCCCGCTCGTGCGACACATGGGCCTCGGCGGCGATCTCGGAATAGCCGAAGGTACCGAGGCGCAGGGCGACGGCCCAGCAGCTGTCCTCGATGAGGGCGGTGGGCTTGCGGGGAAGGCGTGCCATCAGCTGACCCTCCGGCGCGCCATGGTCTGCTCGGCACGGCGCCGGGCTGCCACCTCGCGGCGGGGCGCGGGGGCTTCGCCGGTGAAGAGGGCGCGCTTGCCCCAGGTGGCGGCGTCAACCCGGGTCAGGCCCTGGACGGTGGCATGCTCCGCGATCGTGGCGAGGTTGATCGACACCCGGCGGATCGAGCCCTGGGCCGCCTGCAGCACCAGCTGGCGCAGATCGTCGGTCACGGTGATGCCCCGGGCGTAGATGGGCACGAGGTGACCGACATCCTCGATCGTCGCGGCTTCCGCGCCGACCCAGTCGAGCATCCGGCCATGCACCCGCTCCCAGGCCCGTAGCTTCTGGGGCAGAAGCTCCTCGCCGATCAGGATCACCGGTACGCCCGAGGTCTCGTGCAGGCCGCGGACCACCTCGATCATCTGTTCCTTGCAGAGGTAATCGGCCTCGTCGAGCAGGAGCGGCCGGTTCGTCTGCGCGAGCTCGGCGGCGACCAGGTTGAACAGAACCGGCGCGGTGGCCGTCGTCTTGTACCGAAGGCCAAGCTCGGTCGCGATCTCCTGCAGCATGGTTTTGGGGTGCCAGAGTGCCTGGATCTGGACGTGACAGGCCTGGTAGCGGTTCATCGCGTAGGTCGCGGCCGTTGTCTTGCCGTAGCCCGAGGGACCGTAGAACGTGCCCATGCCCGGTAGCCCGAAGGCGCGGTTCTGGATCCGGTCGATCAGCGTCAGCAGTGCCGCCACGTTCCGCAGCGGCGCAATGGTATTGTAAAGTCTCGTTTCTTCGGTCATCTTTCCCTCACACTGCTCAAGTGCCACCACTCGATGCCGCCGCTGGGCCCGCAGCCCGCGGCGGCATTTTCATCCAAAAATCCCGTCGCCCATGTCCTCCCAGAGCATCCGCTCGGCGCGGTACTCCGGTGTGGTCTGATAGGCGTTCAGCCAGCGCTGCTGGTCGGGGGTGATGCCTTCGCCGCGCTCGGTCTGACGCTCGAGCTCGAGCGCGCGGCCGAAACGGGCGCGGGCTGTCTCCTCGGCCTCTACCGGCTGTGGCCGGCGGCTGCCGAGGTCGGCGACGGTCGCCGCCTGGGCCTCGCGAGGCGCCTGTCCGTCCCGGGAGGCCTTCTTGCCGAAGGTAGGCTTGATCACCTTTGCCTCCGGGGTCACGGGATTGCCAAGCGACGCGCCGTCGAGCGCGCCACCAAGCTCGGCGGCCGTCAGGCGACGGTGGGCTGCGGCAGCCTTCTTCACAGAGGCCTGATACTCGTTGCGCACGCGGGCGAAATTGCGGGCCTCGTCCGCGTCGAAGAAGCCGACCTTGTGGATACAGGGGGCATGCCCGAGGTAAGCGTTGTCCGCGCTGTACACGTGCAGGCCGGCCCAGAAGTCGGCGAGGTCGAAGCGGATAACGACGCGCTGACCGGAGATCTCATGCATCCAGTCCGCCCAGAAGCGGTTCTCGGCGAACCGGATCTCCCCGGTGTTGCGGTCTGCCCGGACGCCCTTGGCCCCCAGCAGCCACAGGCGGCGCTGCGCCTCGGTCGCCTTGCGGATCGGCGCGGTGGCATAGCTCTCGTCGAAGACATCGGCGAAGGAGCGACCGAAGGCGACCTCGGACCGCCGGCCCTGTCGGGTGTTGTGCTCATCGATGCCCTCGGCGACGACCTTGATGAACTCGTCCAGGTCGATCGCGCGGGAGCCGTAATCCTCGGGCTTCGCATCGGGGCGGTTACCCGTCCATGCACCGTCGAAGCGCGGGTCGCGGGAGATCGTATCGCACATGTCGCGGAAGGCCCGTTCGATCGGTTTCGACTGGCCGCTGTAGGGCGTCGACCAGTGGATCTCACAGCCCAGCGCGGTGAAGAGGCCCGGGATATCGTCTTCCTTGGGTTTGAAGCGATACCGTGTCGAAGCCTTTCCGGTGATCGCCTTCGCGGCAAATTCGCGGCCGTTGTCGAGGAGGACGTGTTCGGGGATGCCCCAGGTCTCGATCATGTCGCCGGCGGCGAGCTGTACCGCGGTGCTGTTCGCGCTGAGGTCGATCCGCCAGGCGAGGATGCGGCCGGAATAGATGTCCTGGAAGGCGACCATCTGGGGTCGCACCGGATGGTTGATCTTCGGCCAGTTCACCCAGACGTCGAACTTGTGGAAGTCGCCGGTCACGGCCTCCATGGCGACGAGGCAGGTCTTGTCCCGCACTTGCGGCGGGAACATAGTCTTGAGGGCGTCGACGCCCTTGCGGCAGAGCACCTGCGTCGGCTTCGACACCTGCGCGTCGAACCAGCGCCGCAGTGTCCGTTCGGGCACCGTGTCCCAGCCCTCGCGCGCAGCGACGCGCTCGGCCCGTCGGTAGCAGGAGCTGAAGCTGGGCTGCGCCGTCCGCAGGAAGTCGCTCTTCACGAAGTCGAAGAACTCGGGCGAGCAGTCCCGGACGGGGCCATCGCCTCCGCCCTGGCGCGGGGCGAGGTAGGCCAGCCGGTCGTCGGGGCGGACCCCCTCGATCAGTGCGAACCAGGTCCAGATCGTGCGGGCGCCTATCTTGCGATGCCGGGCGATATCGCTGACCGCGCGGTCACGGCCGATCGCCGGTTCAAGCGCCTCGACTTCCTGGAGGATCTGCAGCCGGTCCCGCGCCTTCTTCTGGCGATGCTCGGGCTGGGCCTCGAACCATCGCCACGCGTCATCGCGACCTTGCCGCTCAGGCTGCGCGGCAACGGCGGCGCCGGTCAGCAGCTTGCGCTGTGCACGGGCCGGCAGAAGTCGCCAGCTGTATTCCCAGCCGCCGCCCCGCCCTTTGCGGCGACGGGCGAGCCCGGGTTGGGCGCGCCAATGGTGACGCTCGGCCATCTGGTTCACGCCGCGCTTCGTGGCGGGCACGTCCGGCAGGCCACTGGCCGCGATCTCGTCGGCCGTCCACCATTCCTGGGAGGGGGCGACAAGGCTCATTCGGCGGCCATCCCGCCGACCCGATGGTCGGCCTCGTCATCGACAAGCGGGGCGACCTCATCGAAGAGCTCTTCGATGAAGCGCCTACGGGCAGCTTTCGGCGCCCGTTTCCAGGCATCCATCAGCTTGTTGAACCCCTCTTCAACGGGGTCTTTAACGGGGGGCTCAACGCCGCGTTCCTGGGCCGCATATGCCTTCCGCGCCTCGGCTGCCGTCCTGGCGCGGCCTTCAGACAGGGCGGCAACGACCGCGTAACGCTCGGGCGGTTGACCGATCTTCGAGATCTCGGTCAGGTCCTTGAGGGTGACAGGACGCTTCGCCGCGCGCAGCAGGCTGCGATCTTTGGGGTCTAGCTTGGCGCCGGCGGCAACGAGACGCTCAACTTGCCGACGTGACAGGGCAAACTTTTCAGCGGTTGCGGCAGCAAACGACACGATGTCGTTTGCTGAACCCTGACGAGCTCGCCCGCCAGCCACGCCCGCCTTGGTCTCCGGGTGCAGCCGCTCGTAAACCTCCTTCCGGGTCGCCAGGAAGATCGCGGTGTCGAGCGCGTTCAGTTCCGCCCCCGCGATGTTGTCGTCGACCTCCATGAGGCGCGCCCAGTCATCGGTGACGTTGGTCCACACCTTGGCCGCGATCCGCTCCCAGCCGAGCCGTCGCGCGGCCGCAAGCCGGTGACCTCCGGCGATCAGGACCAGCTTGCCGTCCTTCAGCTTGCGCACATGGATCGGGTCCTTCATGACGCCGAGCTCGCCGATCGAGGCAACCAGGCTCTCGACTGCCGCTTCGGAGACGGGACGCAGGCGACCGCGCTCGATCACGTCGGCAACGGCGACTTCGTCGATCTTCAGGAGTGTGGGAGATGTCATCCGCGCGGGGCCTTCGTCATGGTGTAGTAGAAGCGCCAGCCCTGGGCCGTGGCCTGCTTCACGCAGGCGATCTCGGCGCCGTGGTGGCGAAGTTCGGAAATGCAGGCGTTCACCGCCATCACCCGGCCTCGGCGCACGATGTCGCGCGTCGTGTGGGCCTTGCCATCCCGCAGGACCGCCAGCACCCGCTGAAGCCGGGGAGAGGTGAGCGCCGCCGCGTGCATCAGGTGCGCCCGTAGGTCGCAGCAAGGTGGCGGCGGATCTCGTCCAGGATGCCGGCTTTCTGCAACTCGGCCATTTCGGCCATCATCGCGTCAGTTGCTTCGACGAAGTTGCTATGGGCCCGGCGCTGGGCGCTCATACTGGCGCCAGGGCGGTGGTGTTCGATGACGGCCGCAGAAGCGGTGTTGAATTGCTCGATCACCCTGTTCCAGCGCTGGCGCGGGCTCGGCGCGGTGGGGGCTTCCTTCTTTCGACTGAACATTGGCGTTCCTCCTTTGAACGTCTTCACGGCAGCACATCGGTCCAGCCGAAACCGGCTGCGATCCAGATCCCGCTGATCAACATGACGGCGAGCGCGGCCCCTCCGACCCAGTTGGCCGTGTGGCTATCCTCGAAGGTCCGGATCTGACCGATCAGCCAGCGCCAGCCCGCACGCAGGGGCGAGTAGGAAACGTGCGGACCGGCGGGCTCACGCGCCACCGCCCCTTGAGTGGTGGCAGTCTGCTCGGCGGCGCGGAGAAGTGGGGAGATATGGGTCATGCCGCATCCTCCGGATGTTGGGTTTGGAGAACGGGAAGCCCCAAGCTATGCTGGCGGAGCCGAGGGGCGTTGGAGCGCCCCCCGACACCTGACATCCCCTTCTGAGACCAGCAAAAGGAGACGTGTTCGATGAGCGACGAGACTAAGAAGCGGCTAGTCGAATTGCGGTCGAAAACTGGTGAGGCGCTGCAAAAGTTGGCGGAAAACCCGGACCTCGCAAAAGGGACGATTGGCGGGCTTGTTCTGGACATGCTCCGGTCCGGCGAGGAGGTGTCGCGTGGCACGATCGTGCGGGAGCTAGAGGTGATGGCGTTGGGCCTAAGCAACCGGCCGGGCGCAAACGACGTCTTGGCAAAGGGTGCGCTGAAGGTCATTTTTGACCTCCCGAGCTAGCGGGCGTCTGACATGCGATTTCCTGCATCATCGCTCGAATGATGAAGCCCATGTCATCGCCGCCGCGGCGGTGATTTTCGGCGCGCCGCTTATCCAGCCAGGTGGTGAACGCTCCCCATGGATCGTCTGCCGCTGTGACCTCGCTGATCGTGGCAATCATCTTCTGGTCGCGCATCACACCTCCTCCAGATCGACGATGACGAACGGCCAGAGCTCGCCGCGCGCTTCCGCGCGGGTACGGAGCCTGTCGGCCTGTCTCGGGGTGCCCAGCCAGGCATAGGTTGTGCCGGTGGTGACACCGCGTCCGCTCAGGTGCAGGTATGCGCGGGCCTTGGGGTCGCGGAGGCGGCAGCGAAGGGCGCTATGGTCGACGGTCGGTCGGGGACGGGAGCTGAGCATCAGGCTGCCTCCGACGACTTCGGCGGGCGCGGGATGTCGCTGGGCCACTCAAGATCTTCTGGCCAGTGATCGGAGAACCAGGCGAGAAGCCTTGCCGCCGTAGTGGTGCGGCAGTCTCGCCCCGCCTTCAAATTCTTGAAGAAGTCGCCCTTCCCAAGGGCCCGCATGGAGACTGCGTAGTGCGTCACTCCTTGGTGCATAGCCAAGGCGTCAGCGAGGAAAATAAGGGCGTCTCTCTGTTCCATGCCAGAAGATTAGCCTGATATGGCGATACATTGCAAGCCAGCTATGGCTAAGTATTGTTGATTTAGCCATTTTAGGCTAATAGGCCGCATGGACCCGATTCTTTCTGAGATAGACAAGGCCTTGAAGATCAGGGGGTTGAGCGATGCCGCTGCATCCAAGCTCGCTGTCGGGAACTATTCGCTTATCAAGAACATGCGGACCTCCAGATCAGAGGAGAAGCGCTACAACGTGGCTGCGCTGCAGAAGCTTGCGGACGTGCTTGGCCTTGAGTTCTATTTCGGGCCACCACGTGACAGCGGGCCTGTTGAGAACGTTACAGTCGATGGCGTCGAATTCGCTCAAATTCCCCTACATGCCGCTGCACTGGCTGCTGGCGACGGGGCGGAAAATGGTGCTGAGTCGGTGGTCGACCAACTTGCCTTTCGCAGAGACTGGCTCAGGAAGATCGGCGTCTCTGCGTCGAACGCGGTCCTCGCACGGGCGAGCGGAGACAGCATGCTGCCGTCCATCCACCCGGGCGATCTACTTCTAATAGACACTTCGAGGACCAATCCTCCGGGAGGAGTTAGGTCCCCAAAAGATCTGCGGCCTGTTCCGATTTTTGCTATTCTTGACGATGGGTTAGCGCGAGTTAAGCGAGTGGCCTTCGTTGAGGAGGGCAAGATTGCGTTGCTTTCAGATAACCCAGCTCATCCGCCAGATTTTCGATCCAGCCGCGATGTTACGATCATCGGGAAGGTTATGTGGTGGGGCCATACCGTTAGGGAGTAATTCGGTGTTCAGGGCAAAATGTCGGAAATGCGGTGACATGGTTCTGACCCTCGATCTGCACGAGGGGCTCTGCGAGCATTGCTTGCTGGACTACAAGCGTGACGCAGCGGAAGCCCGGGCGCAGGGGGCGGCGAGGCGTGCTGATATTGCACAGACAATTTCTAACATGCTCGTCACCACCGAAACCCACCTCTCCGAGCCGATCGCCGAGCGGATCGAGGTGATCTCGGCCGAGGCAGTGCTGGGGATGAACATCTTCCGCGACATTGGTGCGGCTTGGCGCGACGTCGTCGGTGGCCGGAACAAGAGCATGCAGGACGAACTGCGCGCCGCGCGAAAATCCGTCCTGAACGAGCTGAAGCGCGAGGCGGCCGAACTCGGCGCCAATGCGGTGATCGCCGTCGACCTCGACTACAGCGAGATCTCGGGGGGCGGGAAAAGCATGATGCTGCTGGTCGCCTCTGGGACGGCCGTGAAGTTAGGTGTCTAACCAGAGAAGCTTTTCGCTCACCCGCTGCCCTCCTACCGATGCCTTCATCGCCGGTATCACGGAGTGCAGGAACAGGTCCTGCTGGTGCTCAGTGAGGGCACCATAGCCCTTTGACACGACGAGCATGGCCACAGCGATCTCCTCCGCGTTCTCCCTGGTGTCGAGAAAATTCAGCTCTACCGCTTCTGTCAGAAATTCATGCAGGTCAGCGTCGAAGTGGATTGCGTCGGCCATGATCAGTTCCTTCTTCCGGGCTCAAGCGAAGGCCGTGAGGAGGCCCGGCATCGACATGCAGATCAACTTGGCTGAGGACTGCGGGTTCCGGTAAGCCGTTGAAATCGACGGGAGCAGCGATCCATTCGATCGCGGGGTGGCAAGAAACCGCCGCCGCGCATCAGGCCTCCCGGCAGGTGATCGCTACACATGCTAAGTAGTCGGGCAGCTGTGGGGCTGGGCCCAAGGGAGTCGCAAGATGACCCGATGTTCCTCCCTGTTCGATGTGATCAGGGAAATCGAGGCGGAGACAGCATCACTGCGCGCCCTGGGTTCCGAGATGGCGCAGCAGGTGAGCGAGGTGGAGCGGTCCCTGGTCCAGTTGCTCGGCGAACTCGAAGACCAGCTGCCATTGACCAGAGGGCTGATCCTGAAGGAGTTGCAGGACGCAGCCACGCGTGCTGCCTCGGCCGAGGCCTCCCTCCTGAACAGTGAAACCCTGATCGAAGCGCTGGGCGTGCTTGTCGACCGGATCCGCAGAGACGGCATGTTGCGCTAGGCTTTCAGCTAGGGCCGCACTGAAGATGCGGTCTGGGCGAGCGGGAACCAGATTTTGACTGAAACTCAGATTTGTTCCTGTTATGTTCCTGTCTCAACACGAGTCAGGAACACCCCATTGAACACCCCCTTAACACCCGTTGAACCCGTCCGGCCGGCTGCGCCCTGGCTGGGCGGAAAGCGCAACCTGGCGAGACGCATCTGCGCCCGGATCGAAGCGATCCCGCACACCACTTATGGCGAGCCCTTCGTGGGTATGGGCGGCGTTTTCCTGCGTCGTGCCAACCAGCCGCGGTGCGAGGTGATCAACGACCGGGGGCGCGACGTTTCGAACCTGTTCCGGATCCTGCAGCGCCACTATCCACAGTTCCTCGAGGTGCTGCGGTTTCAGCTGACGACCAGGGCGGAGTTCAACCGCCTGGTCTCGACCGATCCCGAGACGTTGACCGACCTCGAGCGGGCGGCGCGTTTCCTCTATCTCCAGCGCACCGCATTTGGCGGCAAGGTGTCGGGGCGGAACTTCGGCGTGGCCAAGGATCGGCCCGGCCGATTCAACCTGACAACGCTCGAGCCGATGCTCGAGGATCTTCACAGCCGCCTGGCGGGCGTCGTGATCGAGTGCCTGGACTGGTCGGAATTCATCACCCGCTACGACGGGCCGGGTACGCTCTTCTATCTCGATCCGCCCTACTGGGGCTGCGAAACCGACTACGGCAAGGCGATGTTCGGCAGGGAAGATTTCACCAGGATGGCCGCGCAGCTCGCAGGGATCCGCGGGCAGTTCCTGCTGTCGATCAACGATGTGCCCGAGGTGCGGGAGATCTTCGGCCGGTTCTCGGTCGAAGAGGTGAAGACGACCTACACCGTTGGCAAAGCCGACGACCGCTCAGGCGCTCGGGCCGAACTGCTTGTGTCCGGGGGGTAACGATCAGTCATGCCCGTCCCGCGCCCCTCCGCGAACCCTTTCCGCGCAATGCGTCTGGCTGATGCGGCTCGGCAGGGGATGCTGATCACGGTGCGCTGTCCGCTTTGCCGCCGAAAGACCAACTTCTGGGCTGCCGACTTGCTCAAGGTCCTCGGCCCGGACTTCCCGCTTCACCAGGCGCCTTTTCCCTGCTCCCGCTGCCGCACCTCGGAGATTGACGTGACCTGGCGCGTGCCGGCGCCGAGCACACTCGCAGGCTTGACCGTGCGGCGGCCGGTCGGACAGGTTGTGCGTTGGATATGGCGCGACGAGAGGGCCTGAAGCATGTGCAACCTCTATTCCAGCACGACCAGCCAGGAGGCGATGCGGCGCCTGTTCCCGGACCTTTCTGACAAGGCTGGCAACCTCGGGCCCGGCACCTTTTATCCGGACCAGATGGCGCCGATTATACGGCATGCGGGAGATGGCCTGGAGCTGGCGAAGGTCCGTTGGGGCATGCCGTCGCCATCATTTGCGCTGAAGACCCAGCGGGACCCTGGGGTCACCAACGTCCGCAACCTGTCCTCGTCGCATTGGCGGCGCTGGCTGGGGCCGGCGCATCGCTGTCTTGTGCCGGTCACGTCGTTCGCGGAGCCGGTGAAGGGCGGTAATCAGTGGTTTGGTCCTGCGGATCCCGGCATGACGATGTTCTTCGCGGGCATCGAGACGCGGGGCTGGCACTCGGTTCGCAAGGTGAAGGACGGCGAGACGGAGGACGATCTATTCGCCTTCCTCACCTGCCCGCCGAACGCAGTGGTCAAGGCGTTTCACCCCAAGGCGATGCCGGTGATCCTGACCAAGCCCGCGGAGTGGGAGGCATGGCTTTCAGCCCCTTTCGAGACCGCGCGCGAGCTTCAGCGGCCGCTGGACGACGATGATCTGGTGCTGGTCGAGAGTGACGGTTCGGGCTCGTAGGCACCGACTTCCGGGCGGCTACAAGCCAAGTCGGATTCGAGTGCCGAGCGCGAATAGTGCTCCACCCAAAATCCGCCACGGCCGCCGAAGTCGAGATCTCGCTACAGCTGTACTCCCTCCCACAGGATCTTGCCGGACGCCTCGTCAATGCAAACGCCATCGGCGACAAATGCTTCGATCCAAGGATTGTGGCCGCAGGTAATGAAGCCTTCGTGGCGCACGCCTTCAACTGACTGAAATTCTGCTGGGTAGGGGTTGGGGGACGGGTTGTTGTAGTCTGCTTGGCCCATCTGCTCTGCGATCGAGTAGCTCTGGCTGGCGTAATACAGCTCTACAAATTCCCTAACCTTCTTGGGGGAACGATGGGCGCTTAGGACACAGATGATCGGCTTGTCGACAGCCGCGTGATCGCCAATCCATGCCCACTTGATGATCCAAGCTTTCATGTCATCAATCCTTACAAGCTCAAACGCTAGCTTACTTGCGGCCTTCTGCGATGTTCCTGCTGTCTGCAAGGAGGTCTTGCGCAAGACGCCTGACTCGATCGATCTCCTTGATTAGTCTTTCGCAAATTTCAGCTTTGTTCTCTTCCCTAAGGCTGTCAAAAAGCTCCTCGAAGTATGATGTGTCGAGATCATACCATCGAGCCATTACCTTTACATCGAAGCGAGCTGCGCTCGACGCGGCAGTGTTGACAGCCCTGTTTACTCTGACGCCTTCCGAGAAGACCCCGTCAACGCTCGCATTTTGGCGGCCACGAATTAAGTCGTGCACCCCACCCTCGAACTCGTCAAGCTTTTGAATTGCAAGAGTGACAGGACCATCGACTGCAGACTGGAACCTCGCCAAGGCGTTAACTTGCGAGAGTTGCCTGCTCGTCCAAACTGCCTGGGTGATGAGCCCAAAGACAGCCACGATACTGCCAACAGCACCAGTCCATGCCGCGACGCTATCGGCAGTCATCTTTTCGCTGGCGGAAACTTCTTGCTTCGGCCGGAAGTGCCCAACCAGACGACTCTCTCTATCCCAAGACGGAAGTCATCCTGCAAAAGGCTTGGCAGACGGTCGAAATTGAACTTCGTGCGGAACTTCTCCTCGCCCAAGCTTCGCAGTGATGTTGCCAAAAAGCCTTGGACAAAGGATGGCGTTACAGTGTCAAGGTCCTCTGGAGCAACAATAGTCACCGGCTCGTCCGACAGGTCGAGATCATCCATATGATAGTGCTTGCGCGCGTTGAACCCACGTGGTTGACCGGTAAGCATCCTTACCTCACCACGCGTCAGATCTTTAAGATCAACCTGTGCCATTGGCAGTTCGCTCCAAATACTCTCTGTTCAACGTGAACGCCATAGTAACTAGTGTGCCCTTGAACTCTTCATCAAGGCCGATGACGAAGCGTTTATCCGGAGGTTCACTCTCGCTGTTGGCCTCATTGAACCATATTTCTCCAGGAGTACCAAACTTCCACATGTTGCTGCGCACAAGGGGGAAGCCAATGTGGATGCAGGTTCTTCCAGACACAATCGCTAGCTTAGCCTTGCTCGTTTCTGATTCGATCCCGGCAAGGTCAGCAAACAGCCTTAGGATGTCGCTGAACCCCGTACCGCCGCTGCCACGTTCAACGGCTTCCGGATCTCTCGACACTCCTGGCTGCAGCGCGAAGATAGTTTTCAAATGCTCAGATGCAAGCTGCTTGTTGACGAAAGCGCCGCGATGAGCGCGTACATACCGATCCATCCGATCTTTGATCTCGCTAGGACATGTATCAATCGTCTCAGCGACCGATGAACCAACACTTAAGAAGGCGAGCTGACACTGGAAGCTTGGGGAGTTATCCGGGCCCCTACGCACGGTCATGCCGGACACCATCCAGTCTCCGTCGTCTGGAAACTGTATAGGGTTGCTGTGCCTCTCTGCATTGTCGAGTGTTTCACCAACGATCGTTTTAACCAGTCGCCGCCCCACGCGAGAGAGTTCCTGTTGCACACAAGTGGCGAGCCACTCGTCGATCGCGTCGCAGAGCTCGTCTCCGGTCTTCTCCTTGGTTTGCGGTTCTAACTGTAGCGTTGGGCTGGTAGAGGTGCCCGGAGGGCGCCTCTGTTTGACAGGAAATGCCCAAATGTCCTGTTTGCCTGACCATACTGGAAGGACCTGCATACTCAGAGTTTCGTCCAAGCGTAGCGCCGCCATGACTTTGGACATTGAGTTGGAGATCGCTCCGCCGACAAAGATGGGCAGCATGTCCTGTCTCATAACGGAAAGCACGAGCCAAGGTCCGATGTCCAAGCAATGCTCGTCCGTGAAATCGATAGATGCGGCGAGGCATTGTGCTTCCGAATTTGCAATACTCGCCAGGGTTTTGATCGTCGCTGATGGGTTCTCGAGGAACGAAAAGTTTGAGACCGTAACCTGTTGAGATTGCCTAACTTTGATGCGCTTAGGAACGCTCAGCCAAGCCTTCTCCCTGTTTTTGACTAAGCCGCCTAGAAGAACGGAAGGTTTATAGCTGCCTAGCAGAAGTTCTCTGTGGATGTTTCTTACCGCTTTCTCAGGGAGTTGGCCGCGCTTTGCTGCGACAATCACTTTTCGTGCAAGAGCCTTTCCGTGCTGCCTTCGCGATAGAATTGCATGTCTCTGCTTAGATGAAGCTTGGCGCAGGCGATCATTGCCGGAAATCCAGCGGCGTCGAAGGAACGCTGTTATCCTTGCCCGTTCGAGGAACTCACTGTTGCCGACACGATCATATGAAAGCAGTTGGTCAATATCTTCAACTCGCCAACTTCTCTTTGGCGGGCTGGGAATTTTACTCATGAGATCAACCTACTTCACGCGACCGTCATTGAAGCTATCGTGTCGTCACGGACGCGTCCATCCACGAGTTTCCATTACCTACCACTACCTGGCACCTGTTCGGGGAAATCGCTTCCCGGTTTGCTTCGCACAAAGAGACCCGCCAAGAGTACCTATCTAGTTGTTTATGCTTATGTAATCGCGAAGTGGGAAATCCAAAGCGAACTTGGCGCGCGATTTCCCAGTTCGGAGGGTGTCTCAGGTCGCCAAAATCGGCCCGGAAGCTCCGCTCGTTGCGATTTGGCCCATAAACCACAATGGGTTACAGGCTGTGCGGGCTCTCTCGGCTGACGGTGCGGCTGAGGGCGCAGTAGGCAGCTCCTAGAGGCATTTGGCCATTCCTGTATGCCATATGGCGCATGACGTTCACTGAGTGCGTCCCCTTCCAGAGGCCTTATTTTGCGGGCCTTCCGGGATCTTCCACGATGCTCCGGGCACTTCCACCCTCACTGCAGGAATAGGTGTCAACGTACAGGTTGTGTGTGGCTCGCCACCGGTTCTTGCAGAGTTTGACACGGAAACCTGCAGCAGAGCGTTTTTGGCGACGGGGGCCGGAAGGGACCGGTGAAGGGTGCGTTAAAGCCGGATTGAAGGCGACCTTCAAGACGGGCCCGCGAACTGGCATCTGAGCGGCTTGCCGCCTCCAGGAGCGCTGCCGATTGCGGCACGAGGCTCGGAGGGCTAGGGCATGGGGGAAGGTGAGCCGACTGCCTTCATTGCGGAAGCGTCAACGAGAGCCAAAGCGCCCCAGGCGCTTCCGCAGCCTCTCCAGTGATCTATAACGGAGCCAGCATGTGGGCAGGAAGCAGCCGACACTACCTTGCGAAATTTGCGGCGCCCGCCCTGCCGTTCTACCTTGGCGGGCGAAGGATGTCCGATCCCTTCACCGCGGAAGCGCCTTGAACCTTCCCCAAAGGACTCGCGGGCGCTTCCGCACTTCCCTTTGTTTACGACCGGCAGCGGCGGGCGGGTTCTGGGCATGGTACCCGCCGCTACCGGCCACGAGGCTATTGCTTCTTGGGGGACAACAACCCCGCCCGACATGGGCTATCAGGCGCCCATGAAGAGGAAATTTCGCTATCACCGGGGTCGGGGGGTGACAAGGCAACACTCCGTCGCCGTACAGGAAACAGCCATGCCTGGCCCGCGAACAGGTCTCCGGACCAAACGCATGTCCAGGAGTCTGAGCGAAATACCGTCATCTGACGGCGCAACGCTTGCCGGGTGCTTTCGGAAGCCTAGGTCGACGATGTGAAGGTCACTCAATTGCCTTCACTGCGGAAGCGTCTCTCTTCACCACGCCACTGAGGCGCTTCCGCTTCCTGCTCCGAACAGCCGCAAGCTATACGATACGAGCTCTGGCCCCCCCGCCTCACACCATCGCATGCGGCCCA
>NZ_PHSN01000036.1 GCF_002871005.1 Acidimangrovimonas sediminis | reverse complement strand
GGATCTGGATCACCGGATCGGTGACGCCGATGTAGAGGGCATTGCCGCTGTCGATCACCGGCGTCGGGTCGAAGCTCACGGCGATCATGTGGGTTGCGTTGCCATTCGCCCCCGGGGAAGTATTCGGGAAGCCCCGGTTGCGGGTGGCCGACCAGGTGCCGTCCGGCTGAAGAAACCGCTCGGCATTGTTCCCGCCATTGAGCAGCCGCACCTCAATGCCGAACGCGGGGTTGCCGACAAGCTGAACAGTCGTGGTGAACTGCGTCAGCCCGGTCAGATCCTGACCCCCGAAGTTCCAGAACAGCGGGT
>NZ_PHSN01000035.1 GCF_002871005.1 Acidimangrovimonas sediminis | reverse complement strand
CGCCGTCCCGGACCTTGCCGTAGCGCTGGAAGACCGCGTTGACGTTGTCGAGCGGGCCGTTGAGCTGGTAGGTCGCCTTCACCCGCATGGCGATCAGCGTGAGCGGCAGGGCGCTGTTGATCGGCGCCTCGGGGCGGATCGACTGGATCGCCACGAAGGATGTGCGATCAGACGTCGTCGTCGACGTCCTCTCGTCGGTCATGCGCGTGACCTCGATCTCGTAGCGGCCACGCGTCGGCAGGGCCCAGCTGTGCTGGCGGTAGATGGGCTCCCGCTTGGAGGACGAGATATCCAGCGTCGCGACGTCCGACCAGTCGCCTTCCCCTTCAAGGCGCTGACGGATCCTGACGCTCACGGAGAGCCCGACCACGTTGTTGTTGTCATCGACGCTGAACAGCCCGGCCGGAAACGCGAGGATGATGGAGGCCTCGGTGGCATCGCCCGCGGTGAAGCGGGTGACCGGGGTCTCGGTCCCGGGGCCATCGACGATGTTGCCGGCATCGTCACGGGGTAGCGGGCGGATCAGGTCGACGCCCGTGTTCTCCTCGATGACCTGCCGCGGATAGAGCGTGATCGGGGCATCGGTGGACCAGCCTTCGCGGGTCTCGATGTCGATGTTGTCGAAGTCCGAGACGGGGGTGTCGCCGATCCGGAGGTCGTAGATCGTGTTCGGGCCGTAGCCCGCGCAGAAGAGCGCGCGGACGTAGAGCTTGTCGCCGACGATCTCGGAATAGGACCCGGCGGCGAAGGGCGGCGCGTAGCGATGGCGGCCGAGGACGAGCGGGACCGGATCGCCCGGCCGCGACGAGTTGCGGAACCCCGAGATCGTGTAGACGTCCTGCGCCTTGGTACTGCTGCCGCCCTGGGAGGAGGGTTTCACCGGGATGAGGGCGTTGACCAGAAGCGTTCCGACGACCGTTAGCCCCGCCGTCAGAAGTGCTGCGCCGGTGGCGCTGAGCCCGGCGACGCCCAGGAAAGAGCCTGCGTAAAACTGGCCGACGGCGACGGCGGCCACCGTCACGGCCACCAGGAGGACCGTGCGGATCGCGTTCTTCCCCGGAACCATGCGGATCAGCAGCCGCACCCCGGGTCTCGGGCGGGTGCAGTGCCAGTACTGCGGATCCACAGTGGATTTGGCGAGCGGCGTGACGAGATACACGCGGAGCTGATCATGGTCTGAGGCCGAGATGCCCGGATACGCGCGCTCGATCATCTGGGCGATCGTCATCCCTTCCGGAAGGGTGATCTCCGTGCGACCGAGGCCCGGATCGGGAACCGGCGCGGTGGTGACGAGAACGGATCCGGTCATGCGACGCTCCGATTATAGGGACTCTGGTGGTGGCGGTAGATGCCGGCCAGGCGCCGGCGCCAGACGGCCGAGGTCCAATCCTCGGCAACCGACTGGCGATCGCCCATGTGAAGCATGTGCCGGGCATCGACGACGATGCCGACGTGGGACCGCCAGCGCCCGCGGCGGAACAGGAGTGCATCGAACGGACGCGGCGCCTCGACGCGCCGCCAGGGACCACCCGGCTCCTCCCGCGTGACCAGGGCGTCGACCTCTTCCGATTCCTCATCGCTGACGTACTCGCCCAGGTAGTCGGGCAGCGAGATCCCGAACTCGGCCGCGTAGACGTGGCGCAAGAGCCCCCAGCAGTCGCAGCCGGCAGCGTCTCGACCGAGGTCGACGTGGGGAATGGCAATGAAGCGGTTGACCCAGTGCTTTGTCATTTGAAGAGCCCCGGAAAGCGATCCTTGGTGAAACGGGCCGATGGCACGGCCTCATCCTCGATCGGCTGACGGCTGATCGAGAGGGTGATCTGCGCCGCGTCGTAATCCGCCGAGATCAGCTTCAGCCCAAGGAACTCCAGCTCCACGAGATCGGGGGAACTCGCCAGCACCACGGCCATGTGCACGGTCGCGCGGTCGGTGATCGAGCGCAGGACGGCGATGATGTCGTTGTCGACGTTCTCGAGCACGATCGTCGCGGGGCCCGGCCCGTCCTCCAGATCGCCCGGCACCTCGGCCGAGGCGAGGACGAAGAGATAGGGGTCGGTCGCCGGATCCGCGCCCTGCCAGGTGGAGCGGAGGCCGTACATCAGGGGCTCGTCTGAAATCCTCTCCGACCAGTCGGTTGCGAGGCGAAGAGGCGCGTCGAGCGAGGGATGCTCGATGACGAAGAGCGCGACCTCGGTCTCGGCCGTGCTGGCCGCGTCGTTGGCGTTGCGGGCATTGAGGGAAACGATCTGGCTCATGGCATCACCACCACCGGGAAGGAGATCTTGAAGCGGATGCCCTGGACCGTCTCGGAGGGCATCGTGTCGCCGAAGAGGCAGAGCCAGCGCGCGGAGAGCAGCAGCGGTTGGCCCGAGCCGTTAAGAATCGGCGCGCCATCGGCCGAGAGAAGTGCCCAGCCGTCGGTGGTCGGATCCGGCATGTAGAACGGCAGCGCACCGTAGGCGGTGGCGTCCCTGTGGAAGTTGTCGAAGACCTGCTTCAGGGAGCGCGGCACGACGATCGCGAGGCTGACCTGCCGCGCGACGGAGGACCAGCGCCGGCGGTAGCCCGGCGGGCCTGTGTCGCGCGTCCGCTTGAGACGCGGATCCTGGTATTGCGCCTGCCAGTCGTTGCGGGTGGGCTTCGGGAGCTCGGAGGGCCAGACCGCGACTGTCATCGGCCGGCCATCGTCTTCTGGAGACCATAGGTCCGCTTCATCGTCTTGCTGGCGCCGCCGCCGCGATGCACGAGCGCCTGACCGACCTTGTCCGCGGTGTAATAGGTGACCAGCTGGCGGCCCGAGCTGTCCGTGGTCTGTTCGCGTCCCACCTCTTCCTGGGGTGTGCCCATGTTCACGAAGCGGATCTCGGGGATCTGGGCGGGCTGGCTCGCGACGTTCGCCGGCACATAGGGGATTGGTCCGCTGCCGCTCACGTAGCCGCCGTCACGATAGCCGCGCAGCGCGCCCTTCCGAAGCGCATCGAGGGTGTTCACGCCGATGCGCTCGGTCGACTTCGCGTCGAAGACATACTCGCGGCCGTGGACCACACCGCGGACCTCACCCGGATCGCTGCCACCGGTCCAGCCACCCTGCTCAAACCCGAAGAAGCCCAGCACCGACGACATGAGCGTGCCGAGGAAGTTGCCGCTGGACTGGCTGCCGCCGACGGCGTTGCCGAGGGCTCCGGAGAGCGCCTGGCCGAAGACGCCGAACCCATGGCCGAGCTGGCCGAGCGTACCCGTGGCCGAGCTGGCGGTATCCCCGAACTGGGAAAGCGCGGCATTGGCGGCCGACAGGCGGTCGCCCCAGCCCTTCATCTGGGTCGGGTCGATCGCGGAATAGCCGCTCGGTCGTTCGAAGCCTCCGAAGGCCGCCGTCGCGTCCCGCACGTTCGTGGCCGAAAGGAGCTTCGTCAGGCTGCTGCGTTCCGAGGTCATCAGCTCCTTCCAGACGAAGTCGAGCTGGCCCTGCACGTTGCCGAGACCGCCCATGCCGCCGAGCGCGGAAAGCAGGGCACCGCTGCGGTTATTGTGCTGAAAGAGGCCAAGTGCGTTGCCATTGTCGCCGACGGCGAACGGGTTGAAGCCGCTCTCGGCCTGGACGTTGCCCATGATGCCCGCGACCTGGACCGGGCTGAGCCCCTTCTTCGAGAAATAGTTCCAGATCTGGGACTGGACCGCCTGCGCGCCACTGAGCTGCAGGGGCGAATTCGCGAGGTTCGCCGTGGTGATCGCGCCGGCGCCGTAGATGGCGTTGCCGGAGGGGACGATCGTCACCGACGCGGCCGTCACGGCCATGCTGGCGACCGAGCGGCCCGAGGTGCTCAGCGTGGCAGAGGTGGAGGCCTTGCCCGTCAACCGGTCCCAGATCCCGCCGAGGCCGCCCGTATCGTCAAGCGTCGGCAAGGCGGTGCCGAGCAGCATGTTCTTCAGCGGGTTCTTCACCGCCATCTCGGTCACGAAGCTTTCGAGATCCTTGCCCAGCGAGGAGAAGGCCCCCGAGATGTCCCCGCTCGTGAGCTTGTCGACGGTGTCGTCGATCGCGGTGCCGGCGGCGTCCTTCACCTTGCCCCAGGCATCGATCTGCCGTTGCAGCGCCTGCGTCTGGAGATCCGTGGCCACGAGTTCCTGACGCTGCCGATCGTAATCGGCCATGCCCGACCGGAGCCCGCGATCGCGCAGCTCCTGCTCGGCCTGGAAAAGCGCCAGGCGCCGCGACCGGACCCTCGCATCGCTCCCGAGCAGCGTCACCTCGAGCTGCAGCTGGGCGAGATCCTCGCGGCGCGACTTCAGCAGGTCGTTCACCGAGGCGCGGCTCTGCTCCTGGGCGAGCTGCGCATAGAGGTCGCGCTGCTGGTTGATGATCGCATTAAGCCGGATCTTCTCCGCCCCCTCGGCTTTCGCCGCCGCGGTGATCAGAGGACGGAGCTGAAGCTCTTCCTGCAGCTTGCGGTTGGCGTCATCGGCCGTGATCGCCCCCGTCGCGACCTGGGCGTCGAGCCGCTGGCGGATCGTGAGCTCGTCGCGCATGTCCGCGATCTGCCCCTCGCTCTGGGCGAAGGTTTCAGCCATGACCTTGGCGCGTGCCCGCTCGGCTGCGATGTCGATCTGCTTTTGCGATATCTCCTGCGAGGAAAGATCGAGCCGCGTCCGCTGAGCCGCGATGTTCGCCTTCTCGATCGAGTCGCGCGCCACTTGCATCGCGATGTCCAGGCGGTCGAGTTGAAGGCCGCGGGACTGGGCGTCGAGCGTAGCCTGGAGCACCCGACGCTTGGTCTCCAGGGCATCGGCTATCTTCTTCTGCTGGTCCGCATCCAGCCCCGGCTTGCCCTGACCCTGCTGAAGCGCGGCGATCTGGTTTTGCAGCGTTTCGATCGTCCGATCGCGTTCCGTCGCCGGAGATTGGTTCGCGATGTTGAGAGCGAAGCGTCCTTGTTGGGCGGCTGCGTCTCTTGAGGATTGCGCCTCGTCCAATGCCTTCTGCGTCTGCAGGGCAATCAGACGGGCCTCAGCATGCGCGTTCGCCGGGTTGTTCGCGATCCTGGCGTTGCCGGCGTTGATCTGGTCGACGACGCGTTGCAGCTGGGCGATCTGCTCATCACGAGACGGGCCCATGATCGCCGTATCGAGCGCCCGCCCCATCCAGTCGTATGCGCCCTTAGCAGTATCTCGCACATGCTCCCAGGCGCGGCCGAAGAGCGTCAGATGGTCCGTCGCCTTGTCGATGCGGCCGGCCAGCGAAGTGACCAGCAGCTGCTGCGCATCGACGAGCCTGTTCTGCTGCGCGAGATCGATCGCCCGTTTCGCAACGGAAGCATCGATCAACCCGTATTTCTGGGAAAGCGTCTCAGCCGCCTTCGCGGGGTCGGCAAACATTTGCGAAAGCGCCTGGCCTGCGGTCGCGGCATCGGTGCCCATCACCCGCCCGAAGTCGCGCGAGACGGCAATCAGCTGCTCGAAGTTCTGATGGCCGATCGTGCCAGTCCGCAGGAAGGCGGCTTCCATCGAGCGCGCAGCCTTGACCGAAATCCCCGCGGCCATGGCGCCACGCTCGGCCGCCGTCTCCATGTCCTGCGCGCTGCCAGCGACCGCCCGGCCGAGGCCGGAAGCGGCCGCTTCGACCTCGTCGATCGAGCTGTGGTAGCTCGACCAGGCGGAAACCCCGAGGGCGACGGCCGCGGTGGTGGCCCCGATCGCGAGGCGCAACGGTGTGAAGACGGACGTCAGGAGCTTCAGCGCCGTGCCGAAGCGGCCGGCCGAGGAATTGCCGGTCTCGATGCCCTGGACGAAGGCGCCGATGACCTGGCTGCCTTCCATCAGCGCCACGCGCGCCGGCGAGATCCCCGCGGCCAGCGCCTGGAAACTGTTGACCCCCGCGGCCTGCAGCTGAAGCATCCCCATCCGGTTGAGCCGCAGCTGGCCGGTATTGCCCTTCAGCGCTTCATCCGTCCGCTTGATGCCGGCCACCGTGTTCTCATAGCCGGCCGTGAGCCGCGCCGCGGCCAGGGCGCTTTCATCCGTGGTGATCGCGCCCGTCGCCTCCGCCTGCCGGATATTCGCCAGCTCCTTCTCGTATTGCTGCTGCGCCTGGAAGAGGGGCACGTACCGCGAGCGGATCTCCTCGGTCGAGGGGCCGGTGGGCACGGTCTGGGCAGCCGGCGCGATGATCTGGGCCGCCTTCGCCCGGGCGTCACCCGCTTCGCGCGCCGAGATCGCGCCCAGCTGCTCGGCATCGGCGATGCGCCGCAGCTCCTGCTCATACTGTCGGGAGGCGGCGAAGAGCGGGTTGAACTCGGCCCGCAGGCGGTCGAGTTCCTGACGCCATTCCTTCGTCGCTGCGATCTCGGTGCTCAGCGCGCCGGCGTTGGAGGTCAGGGCGGCATTACGGCTGCTGTTGCTCAGAGACGCCGCCGCCATCGCATAGAGGGATCCGGAGCCCTGCCGGCCCGCGGCGACCCCGGTGGTGGCCTGCAGCACCTGCGCCCGGGCCTGGGCTTCCTGGGCGGCGAGATCACGCTTCGCGGATGTCGCCTGGCGGGCGGCTTCCGCCTCGGACTGGAGCGCTGCGGTGTTCTGGCGCGAAACTCCGGTCGCTTCCCGCGTCGCTTTGGTGATCGCCTCGACCCCGGCCCGGACGTCCGTGGCACCGGCTTTCGCCTGGGCAACGTCGGCCTTGAAGACCATTTCGAAGACGAAGGGTTGAGCGGTCATGCCTGGGCCTCCCGGATCACCTCGAGCGCGGCCCTCTCCATCAACTGAAGGTCGGCGAAGACCTTGTCGGCATATCCCCTGCGACGCAGAACCACGTCGACGCCGGCATAATCGAGGCCCAGCCAGCTCAGGCCCGCGAGACCGCCCAGGATGCGCCACTGGGTCGCGCAATCGAGAAAGGCGCAGAAGCTGTCCCAGTTGGTCGAGAGCACATCGAACATGTCGTCATCCGCGTCGAAGCTGGGCTCCGGCAGGTTCGTGACCCCCATCGCCCGGAAGTCCTCGAGGAGCCCGTCATCTACCTGCACGGGCTTTCGAGGGATGGCCCGCCCCACGCGCTCCGTTGCCCAGGCGCGCGCGGCGGCGATCAGTTTCCCGAGGAGGTCCCCGCGAGCGCTTCCTCGCCGCTCAGCGAATCCCGGTAGGCCTGGAAGACCGCGATGCGGAACCAGCTCTTCTGGAGGGCGGCCGTCAGGTTTGCGGCCGAGAACGGAACTTCGCCGTCGCTGCCGGAACCGCCTCCGCTGACGACGCCCGACCAGTTGCGGCACACGTCGACGAGTTGCTGGTATTCGTGATCGGCGCGTTCGGCCGCGGTCTGAAGCTGCTCGTAGTCCTTCTGCGCCGCGATCGCCTCATCGCGATCGGTCGCGCGAAACTGCAGTTTGAGGGTCTGCTCGATCACCTTGCCGGCGCGCTTCGGATCCGGGTCGGGGATCCGCACCACCACGGGCCACCAGTAGAGGTATTCGTCGACGAGCCTGAAATCCATTTGCACTCTCCTGTCAGTTTGCTTGGTGGCTCCCGCGGGGTCACATCGCGGTAGCGTCCCTGGCCTGACCTCCACGCCCGCCACCGCGGCGCTTCGGTTGGGGTCTTGCCCGGCTGATCTCTCCGGGCTCACCCATCCCTCACGGCATCTCGGCCGCCCGCGATCAGCGGACGGTGATCGTCAGCTCATCGAGGCCGTTGACCGGGCAGAGCCCCAGCGGCAGCGAATAGTTGACCCTGTTGTTGGTCTGGCCCTGCGTCGGCCGGCCGATCTCGACTGCCGGGGCCGCCAGCTCGACGATGTTGCCGTCGGCCGTGCCCTGGACGAGGGAGAGCGCATCGCGGGTACGGGCCTGGGCCAGCTCGAACCAGTTCACCGTGGCAAGATCGGTCGCCCGGACCACGGCCGTGCCGGTCGCCTTGCGGTCGGTGACCTCGATATTCTCCTCGTTGATGAGGAAGTCGGGCGTCACGGTTCCACCGTGGTCGATCGAAAGGCTCTCAACGCCGCCGGCCCAGCCATGTAGCGAGAGGGCGGTATTCGCCTTCGAGACGATCAGCGGCCGCGTCCAGCCGGCTTGAGTGACGGCCGGCATCGCGCCGATATCGGTGATCGTGCCCAGAAGCCCCGTCATCGAGAAGGTGAACCGCGGGATGCCCTTGGCCGTGAAGTTGTGGGTGAGCGTGCCCCGCGCGCCCAGGAGGACGTGCTGCACCTTGTCGGAGACGAAGTAGAGGCTCGTCGACTCCAGACCGCTGTCGACGAAGGAGTAATCGACGGAGGTATCGGCCGTGACTGTCTCGGCCATGCCGCAGGCGCGCAGGAGCGATCCGTATTTCGGGACGTCGCCCGCAGTGCCGGCACCGGCGATCTCCACGTCCATGCGCAGGCTCGCGTAGATCCCGGCCAGGACAAGCCCCTGGTTGCCGAGATAGGGCAGCATCAGGTCGCGCTCGACCTCCTGGCCTTCCATCGGGTTGAACTGGACGTTGGTGCCGATGATCGCGTCGGCCGCCTGCGGCGTCGCGTCGGTGCCATAGGTGTCCTCGATCTTGCTGAGCACGGCCAGCTTCTTGTAGTTGCGATAGGCCATGTCAGCTCTCCTTCGCCTTCGAGGCCGTGTCCTCGGCCGGGGTGGTGGTCTTGGCGGTGGTGGTCTTCGTGGCCGCCTTGTCCGGCGCCGGATCGCCCTTCGTCAGCTTCCCGGTCTTCGCGTCGCGCGTGTAGCGGCCGCCTTCAGTGGGCAGTTTCATCGTCAGTCTCCCGTCAGAAATCGCGAGGTGGCCCAGGTCTGGGCGTAAATGCTGACGCCCGTGGTCACCGGGCTCGACTCGCCGCCGACCAGTTCGCAGGGCTCCTCGAAGCCGGCGGGCGTCCAACCGGCGAGCGCGGTCTCGACGTCCGTCTTCAGGGCGTCGAACTGGGTGGCGCGGTCGGCGCCCATCATCTGGTCGAAGTCGCGCACTACGATGCCGATCAGGAACTGGGTTTCGACCAGTTGCTCGAAGCCGCCGGTTGCCAGTTCCTGACGCCCCGCGCGCTCCCGCCAGGGCATGACGATCGCGGTCTTGGTATCGACCTGACCCGCCAGCCGGCTGACCTCGTCGATGTTCTCGGCGATCAGCACATCTGCCCAGGTCTGGGCGGGCAGCGCGGCCTTCAGGTGATCGAGGATCTCGGTCAGCATCGCCAGCCCCGCAGCCGCTGGGGCGTGAAGACCTCATCCGGAGACACCGACAGAACCTCGCCGCTCACGGCCGAGGGGGCACTCTCGCCGGCCGCGACCGGCAGTGCGATCAGTCCGCGAGAGACGTCCTTCAGCGCCGCGATCGCGTCCTTGTAGTCGGCCGTCACGTGATCGGGCGCGCCATTGCGATGCAGGGTGTAGCGCGCGATCGAAACGGCCCAGGTGATGACGATCGCCGGAACCGAGGTCAGCGGCAGCGCGTATTTCGCGCCGACATATCCGTCGACCATGTTGTCGGCATCGGAGAGCGCCGCTGCGATGACATCGGGATCCGGCGTGCCGTCCCGGTCTCGGTCGGCGATCTGGCGGATCTCGGTATCACCCGCACGCTCGACCAGGTCATCGAGGGTCGCGTAGCTCATTCCTCAGGCCACTCCCTGGCGAAGGCCTCACCGGGCTTGAAGTCCTCGGCCAGATTCACGCGCTCCGGCTGGAACACGGCTCGGTTGGCCGCCATGAAGCCCTGCTCGATCGCGGTACGGCCGATCGCGAGCCAGCGTCCGTCGACATCGTCGCGCTCCTTCAGCGCATCGAGGTGGCGGAGCACCATCTCCTCGAGCTGCTTGTTCATGTTCACCAGCCAGACCGCATCAGCGGACTGCGGGCGATAGCCGCTCACGGGAAGGCCTTGGCTCATCTTCGGCATGCTTCGAACTCCGATCGAGGAAGGTGCCCGGGGCGCGCTGGCGGGGGCTCAATCCGCACACGCGCCCCGGGCGAGGAGCTGTGGGTCAGCTCTTCTTGGTGCTCCCGCCCGAAGCCTTGGCCGTCTTTGCGGCAGGTTTCGCTGCGGTCTTGGCGGGAGCTTCGTTGGACGCGGCCGGGGCTTTGCCCTGGGCAGGATCGGTCGCGGTCGGCGTTTCGGTGGTGGGCGTCGTGGTGGCCGCGGCAAGCTGGGCCTGGAGATCGGCCACCTGCGTCGTCACCTCGTCATGGGCTTGCGAGAGGTCCGCGAGCGCACCTTCCGCCTTCTCGGCACGCGCGACGGCCGCTTCAAGTTCCTCGCGCAGGTTCTCGATAGTCTTCTCGACGAAACCCTTAACCTCCTCCCCCAGCTCGGTGACGGCCTTGACGACGCCGGCCTGCTTGAGATGCGCGAGTAGCGTGCCGGTGACGGTGACCGTCGCGCCCGCGGGCTTCACCTTGCCGTCCACCTTGGCGGGGCCGGAGAGTGTGACGGTCACCTGATCGGTTTCGGGGGTGTCCATGACTGCCCCCCTTACGCCGCGGCCGCGCCGGCATTCTGGAAGAGGAAGCCCCCTTCCGCGCCGGTCAGGTAGGTCTTCCGTTCGGTCTTCGTCGGATAGATCCAGCTGTCGCAGTCGTTCTCGAAGTACGGCTGGTTCACCTGCGGATAGCCCATGAGCTCGTAGGTGTAGCCATAGGCCGGGACCTGGTAGGTGTTGGAACCCGGGGGAACGTAGGCGAGGATCGCGTCATCGCCCCACACGTCGAGCGCCGAGGCCGTGTCATCGGCGGTCTCGGGCAGATAAACCGCCTTGCCGACGACGACCTTGTCCAGCTCGAAATATGCCGCAAGCATCGCCGTGGTGATCGAGGAGCTCGAGGTGTACTTGAACTGGTCCTTGATCGCCGCGTTGAGCTTCAGACCGTTGAAGGCCGACGGGCCCAGAACCAGCGTGTTCGGGTATTGGCCGATGTAGCTGCGGACAGCTTCCTTGCCGGTGTTCATGTCGCCGGCGACGTCGGCCGTGGGGTCGCTCCAGCGATCGGTGCCCGCCAGCGCAAGCTTGTGGTTGGCGTCGTAGTTCGCCGCATTGCGGGCGATCGTGGCCGCATCATTCTCGTGGCCGAGATCGATCACGTCCAGCACCATGTTGACCGCGGCCGCGCCCAGATCGATGCCGGGAATGGCCATCGCCTCGTCCTGGTGCTCGATCGGCACGAGCCCTTCCAGGGCGTCCTGGACCAGGGCCACCGTGCCGTCGGCATAGCCGTACTGCACGCGCTTCTTCTTCGCGCCCGGCGCCCGGCGGGTGTTCAGCATGCGGAAGCTTTCCTTGCCGAACTTCAGAACGCTCATCGAACGGTTCGGGATCGGCACGCGCGGGAACAGCGTCTCGGCGATGAAGGTGGCATTGCGGTAGCCGCGGGCATGGCTCGACAGGATCGGGTCGATCACCTGGGCGGTGCGCTGGTTAAGGGGCTGGTTCATCAGGGCCTCACTTCACGAAGATGGTGACGTATTCGCCGTCGGCCGCGGCGGTGAGCGCGGTGGCGAAGTCATTGGCGGGAGTGGCCAGCGTCTTGACGCTGCCGGCGGTGGCCGAGGTGCTGACGCGGTCGCCCTTGGCGACGGCGCCATCGGCCTTCATGCGGACGGTGCCGAGCAGCATGCCGGCGACGTCCAGGCCGACCTCGGTGGCCGGATTGAGCGAGATCGCCTTGACCGCGGCATCTTCGGCCGTGATCTGCGCGTCGTTGAAATCGACTGCCTGATAGGCGTCGAAGGTCGACGTCGCGGTGAGCGTGTCCGACAGGACCGAGTTGAAATACTGCATGTGACCTCCTCAGGACACGGCGTGCACGGCGTCGAGGTACGCGGTGCCGGGGTTGGCGCGCATGTACGCCTGCGCTTTCTGGTGGCGGGCGAGGCCCGCGGGGTCGACGGGCTTGCCGTCCGAGGCGAACGAGGCGGCCTTGCCCTCACCGGGCTCCTGGCCGAGTTCCTGTTCACCGAACGAGACCACCTTGGGCTGCGCCTCCAGCACCTGGCGAAGCGCGGCGCCCGGGGCGAGCTTCTCGCCACCCTCGGAGAAGCTGACCGAGGTCTCGGCCGGCAGCGCGTCGAGGATCGCCACGACCTTCTCCTGGCTCGCCGGGATCAGCTTGCCATCGGTGACCAGCTTCTCGGCGAAGCTCACGTTGCTCGCATGCGCAGTCTCGGCCTCGCGGGCGGCGATGCGCTGCTCACGCTCCTGCAGCTCGGCCTCGCGCGCGGCGAAGGCCGGATCGGGTTCTTTCGGCACGGTGGCCTCCTTCTTGGGTTTGGGATTGGCGGGCGGCGCGGCGAACCGCGGCGCGTCGTCGTCGGTCTCGTCCAGCCATTCGATCTGATAGGCGGGGAGCACCTTGTCGGCGTCGTCCAGCCCGAAGCGATCGATCAGGAAGTCGCGCAGGCTGCGGAAGAGCGAAGCCGTCTGCTCGGCGACCGGATCGCCGAACTCCGCAGTGAACACCGCACCGGCCGGCTCGGCGAACTTCGCGTTCTTCAGCCCGCTGACGGCCGGCGCAGCAGCGCCGAGGAAGCCCACATGCTTCGGGTACCAGCTGCCGGGCGTGGGGTTGTGCCCCTGCTCGGGGGAGAAGAACGACATGGAGATCTTCTTGAACCGCCCGGCCTTCACCAGCTCGGCGAATTCCGGGGCGATCTCGTGGACGTTGGCAAAGAGACGTTCGCCCGTGGCATCGTAATCGAAACTCTCGACCCAGCCGAAGGCCGGGGCGTCGGCCTGCGGGTGACCCACGACGATCGGCGCCGGTGCGGTGGACGGCTCGTAGGCATCGGCGATCGACCGCAGGTCCGCCGCGGAAAAGGTCAGCGGCGCACCCTCCATCGGGGTGAAGGTGCCGGGGCGAAAAACTTCGATGCGGGCGGTGAGCGGCTTGGGCATGGGGCTTCCGTTGATCCTGGAAGCTTCACCATGCCGGATCGGGGTTTCGCCCTGCAGCGGACATAGGTCCGGTGCAGCGGCAGCGATCACCTGGGCCGATCATGGGGCATGTCAGCCACCCCGATCAAGGGGCTTGGCGCCGCGCGGCCGCAGATGGTGTCCTCGGTATCGTGCGCGCTGCGCCCTCAGAGCGTTTCTAACGGGGTCTTAACGGGGGAAGTCGAGTTTGCGCGGCCCACCGGCCACGCGAGGGGGGCAAAAGCCCTGAGTGCCCCGGGGTCAAAAGCCCTTTTCAATGCCGCTGATTTCTCCGCCAGGAGAGATTGTGGCCATCAGCCGGATGCCCCGCAGCTGCCCCTTCAGCCTGGTGGCGCCTGGTCCGGATTCGGGCAGCAATTTCGCGTCTGTCCCGAGCTCTCTGACCGAGCAGAATGATCATGCACCAGAGCCATGCGAGAACTACGAAAACCATGCCGACAGCATCCAGTGCCCTGCCATCGAAGATCATGATGACGAAGCCGGCAATAATGAAGAGCGGAAAGAGCACGACCGACAGGATCATCGCGAGCAACCCCGGGATCGCATACGTTTCTCCGCCCTGAGCGC
The DNA here is from genome assembly GCF_002871005.1 of Acidimangrovimonas sediminis. GTDB lineage: Bacteria > Pseudomonadota > Alphaproteobacteria > Rhodobacterales > Rhodobacteraceae > Acidimangrovimonas > Acidimangrovimonas sediminis. Next base: position 25,175 of record NZ_PHSN01000035.1, on the reverse strand, counting down.
AGCACGTGGTGACTGAGGGGAGCTGATTGACGGCGACGTACCACGCGATCCCGCAGACGAGGAAAGCAAAGGTGCTCAGCGGAACCACGAACAAGGTAGCAAGGCCGTCCTGGTTAAGGAACTTTGGGAGACGCATGTGCATACCCTCATCCTTGAAACTGACATACATTGCTGAGTCTCATGCTAGAGCAAATCGGTCGCGGAATGCAACTTTCGGCACCAGAATGATCCTTTATCCGCTCAGCCAGTCCTCTGCATCCTCGGTGATCGCCACCCGATCGGCCTCTGAGATCCCAATGTAAGGCCGCGCCGGGATGGTGATACTGTGCGCCTTGATCGTCACCTCGCGGGCGCCTTCGGCCCCGGCCTTGGCAAATCGTCGCCCGACCATGTGCCGCGTCTGCTCGGGCACCTCGATCGTGCCGCCGAGCTGCATCATCGCCGCCTGGACCTTCGGTGAGCCGATCGAGAGCTGGTCGTTGGTGGCGCTGTAGTTGATCGATCCCGCCAGCGACGAACCATGCCGCCCCCGCGTGTTCGTGCGCAGGATCGTCAGGGGGAGCTGGCCCTTGCGGGTGCGCTGGCGGATGGTCGAGGCGGCAAGCGGCGCCCAGGGAAAGCCATCCGGCCCGGTCTCCTCCTGGAAATGCTCCTGTGTCGAGGCGAGCAGACGCTCGCCCACGGCCCAGAAGAACGGCTTGCGGTTCTCCATCTTGTCCAGAAGCCGCTGCAGGCTCTTGTTTGCGCCCAGGTCCGCGAGGGTGACGGTGATGCTGACGCCGGTCATCTCAGATCCTCCTGATCATTTCCGCTGCCAGAGCAACTTGCCCTGGCGAAGCTGGTCGAGCGGCGCCGCATCCGTAATCCCGGAGGCCGCAGCCACATCGATGAGATAGGGTTCCCACCATCGCCGGCCGAGCCGCATGGCCGCCATGACGGTGCCGTCCGGGGCGAAGCGCACATACCGGCGATCAAGGACGAGCTCCTCGAGCTCAGGGTTGATCGGGTCTCTGACCGAGGCGAGACCCAGCCAGATTTCATCGGGGTCGCGCATGGCCTCGGCCAGGAGCGGCGTCTGGCGCATCAGCTCGGGGGAGCCGAAGCTGAAGTTCCCGCTCCCATCCCGGAAGAGCTCGTCGGAGATTGCGACCTTCGTGCCGGCCTTGTCTTCCCAGAGCTTGGCTTTGCCGATGTCCGCACCGAACGGCTTAAGGAATCCCTGGACATAGTCGGCCGGCTGCAGATCCGGGGCGAGCGGCTTTGCGGCGGGACGACGAGCCGCCGTGACCCGTTCGACGACGGACGGGGCCGGGTCGCTCAGCACGGCCAGGGGCGGTGCCTTTACGGTGCTCTGCGGCGGCGCGATGAGGGCGGAGGGCACGAGGCCGCGTTCCCAATGGTCGCCTGGCATGTAACTCCAGCCATAATCGATGCCCTTTGGCATGTGGATCTCCTGACCGGTGACCGGGTCCGTGATCTTGCGCGTCTCGATCGTCGGGGCCTTGTCTGGCCCGGTCTTGCTCATGCGGCGCAGGTCGCCCTTCGAGAGTGTCTTCACCCCGCAGGAGCAGAGCCAGCCATTCGGCGGGAAGTGCGTGTCCCACCAGGGATCGTCCCAGGCAAGGATCATGCCGTCCCAGGCAAGGTGCTGCGGGCGGGGATTGAGCGGCACACGGGTATCGGCATGGACGTATTGCCAATAGGGACGCAGCTTCACCACGGCGGGGTCCCGCATCTGCCGCAGACGCCCGGCCATGTAGCTGGTGCGGATGTTCGTCTCGAAGATCGTCCGGATCCGCCACTCCCGACCGCCATTGTAGGACCAGCCGTATTTCTCGACGATCCGGTCGAACTCCTTGGCGAAGGTCTCGCGGTCATAGGTCTCAGCGCCCGCGACGATCGCCGCCTGGAACTCCTCGAGCATCGCGGTGTCGGTGGCGCCGGCCACGACGAAGGCGCGATCGTGCTCGCCATACATCGCGTCGGTCCAGGCCTTCGTGGGCTTCACCCGCTTCTGCGTCAGGAAGCCAATCTGTTCCTGGAAACTCTGACGGGTCGCCGCGACGCTCGCAAAGCTCGCCGGGTCGGCTTCGGCGAAGACCGCCTCTCGCCCCTGGAAGGCCGCCAGCTCCAGCGCATCGCCGAGCAACTGCCCCAGCGTCTGCGGTGACCACCTGGCTGCGAGGTCGAGGAGCGCGCGCTGCGCGTCCTGCGCCGTCTCGGCCGCGGCGATCGCCTTGCGCACCGCGGTGATCCGCCGTTCGACGAAAGCCTGGATCGTCGCGACGCCCTGATCGGTGATCTTCTCGACCGGGCCATCGGTCTCAGCAAAGCAGACGTGGCGATGGTTCAGCGTTTTTTTTTGAGCCTGGCGGCGAAGGCGATGGAAGGATCGGCTGCAGGATCCTGGCTGGCGAACGGATCCGGGGCCTGGGCTGCCGGCGCGAAGGCCGCGCGCGCCTTTACCATTGCGTCGATCGTGCGATCGGAAAGCCCGTCGGTCAGCTCGAAGGAGATGATGTACTCGCGCGCGATCGCGTCGTCTTCGAAGACGGCCGACTGCTTGACGATCGTCACCAGCGCCTGGTTGCTGGCCGTGGCCGCTTCCGCCTTCTGTTTGCGGGTCTCGGCCTCGGCCTGCTCGTTCTTCGGCCTGGCCCGCCAGACCGACGGCAGGGCCGCACCGGGCAGGTTGTACTCGACGATCCAGCGGATCAGCTGTTGGCGGAGCGTGCTTGACAGCAGATCGCTGTCACTGTCGACCACGAGGCCGAACATCTCTTCATGCACGTCGCCCAGGGCACGGCTGCCCGAATCCCCGACCTGGGTGGTCAGTGTCTCGCCGGTGGTCCGGATCGAGATCTGGCGATCCCAGTAATCGAGGAAGCCCTGATAGCTGACGGTGCCTCCGCGGGTCGCTTCCAGGAACTCGACATCCGTCCCGATCGGCACGGTGACCGCGGAGCTGGTCCGGATATTCTGCAGGGTCTGGAGGAGCTTGCGCTGCTGCCCATCGATATCGCCGTAGGGGGTCTTGCCGACGACAGTGGGCCCGGCGAACTTCTCGAGGAAGTGCAGCCAGAAGGCGATACCCTCGCGTTTAAACAGGACGGGCCAGAAGAGGCTGTTGCCGAGGCCCAGGCCATAAGGGTTGTTCCCCTTCACGCCGACGCGGTGAATGATGAACTTCCGCTCGGGCAGCGCGATGCCCTCGTACATCGAGGTCCAGGTCAGCAGCCGCGGCTTCCAGTCGAAGCCGAAACGGAAGCGCCGCTGATCGTGGGTCTTGATCCGCTCGGGCCGGATCTGGGTGCCATCGCGCATCCAGACCACCTCGCTGACGGCAAAGCCCTTCAGCGTCGCGTCCAGCAGGTCTTCGCAGATCTGGTCGAAGGGAAGCTTGCCGAGCTGCTCTTCCACCAGGTCGGCGGCTTCCTTGTCGATCGCGCGATCACCGCCGGGCTCGACGCCCCACTCGCGGGCGACGACGGCCTTCTTGCGCTTGCCGAGCATTGCCCCGGCATGGGTGTCGCGCTCGATCTCGTCATAGATCTTCAGGCCCTGGCCGCCGCCCTGCTGGATCAGCGTGTCGTCGACATACTGCATCACGCCGGAGAAGAATGGGATCGTGATGTCGTTCTGGGCGCTGGCGATCAGCGTCCGCTGCTCCGCCGGCAGGTTCTTGCGGCCCTGGTCGGCGAAGGACGCGTTTGCACGCTTGTGCTTGCGGCGGCTCATCGGGTCGGTCCTCGATCGAGAATGGTGATGCCCCGGCCGCGCTCGGCGCGGCCGGTGTGGCGGTGCGGGCAGGCCTGCATGTCGTGGTTGCGCGCGCCGCAATAGCCGCAGCGCAGATTGGCGCGGCGCGCCGAACCGCCGAAGGTGTGCGGACAGGTTCGGTGGTCATGACGATGGGAGCCGCAATAGCTGCAACGCATCAGCCCCTCCCCAATCTGAAGCCGCCCAGCTGATCGCCGCCTCCGTCCGACGCGGTCATCACCTCGCCGCCGCCTGCACCGGCGCCGCCATAGATCAGCGTGTTCTGATAGAGCATGTCGAGGCAGTCCGGACCGTCGTCGTGGGCGGCATTGGGCCACTGCTCGAGCTGTTCTATCAGTGTGACCTGGGAGGTGTGCAAACGGATCATGCCGGCCTTGATCGGCGGCTGCAGGCGCTCGATGCGGAGATCCTTGTCGGCGATCGGCGTCACCGGGATCGCCGAGACACCCACGCCGGCCTTCGCGGCCTCGGTCATCAGCTGGGTACGCAGGAACTCCTGGAACTGGACGCTTTCCACGAACCACAGGAGACAGCGATAATCGCGCTGCATCGCGATGACATCGGAGATGATCACCGTGGGAAGCCGGCGACGGATCGAGGCCTCGACCAGGTCCATGCGGGTATTGAGGCGATCCCAACCGCCCACCAGGATCGCAGACGGGTCGCGGCCCTTCGCCTTCTTGCCGAGCGACGGATCGATCGCCCCAAAGAAGATCCAGTCGGACTGGCGCTGGACCCAATAGGTCAGGTCGCCGAAAGGGTTGCCGTCACTGATCGGCTGGTTCTGGTACTCGGTCTGGAAGGCCTCGTGATCGGCCGCGCGTTCGAGCATCAGCCATACGAGCGGCTGAAGGGCGGGCCAGTTGATCACGGCGCCCGCGTCCATCTCGGCCCTGCGCTCGGCATAGAAGGCCCGCGCGGCCTCTTCGCCGTCGGCCAGGAAGATTTCCTCGAACGCGTCCCAGAGGTCCATCCGGTCGGGCCAGCGCTGGATCGCCTGGAACTTGGTGACCGTCCAGGCGGGCGATTTCGAGGCGCGCACCAGAACGGCGTCGAAGTGCAGGATTGTCCCGACCCAAACGACGTCCATAGAGCCGTCGGGCGGCCCGAGCTTCAGCGCGGCACGGTTGATCCAGTTCCAGAGCTTGGTGCGCTGGTCGGGGCTGCGGACCTGCTCGTCGTTCTCGATATCGTCCAGGAACAGGAGGTCGGGCCGGAAGGGGCCATGCCGGCGACCACGGACCTTCTTGCCGGCGCCGAGGCCGGAGACGCGCACGTTGTTGCGGGTAACGATGTCTCCCTCACGCCAGACGCGGCCGGCGCCGAAGGCGTCAGGAAAGTCTGTCTGAAGGCGAATGTTGACGGTCAGCTCGGCCTTGATCGCTTCGACCAGGAGCGCAGCCTGCTCGTAGACGTCGCAGACCTCGACGATGTAGTGCTTCAGCCCCCGGACGATGCAGTAGAGCGCCAGACCCAGCGAGAGGTGCGTGGACTTCGAGGAACCCCGCGGGGCCACGAAAAGCTCGCGGGCGCCTCTGTCGGAGCCGAGAATGCCGGGCACGCGTTCGAAGACCGCCTCGTGAAAGAGGCTCGCTTCTCCCCGGATGTAGTGGGGCAGATAGGTTTCCAGGAAGAAGCGGTAACCGTCCGCGCCCTCGACCTTTCGCAGACGCTCGGCCTTGGCGGCCGGGTCCGTCGGAAAGGCATCGACGCTGAGCTCGATGAAGCGCGAGAACTCGTCCGCCATCTTGGCGATGTTCTCGCGAAACTCGCGCCGGCTGACGGCCGCTTTCAGGCGCGGCCGGACGGTCATGACGTGTAGAGCTCCGCCAGGCGATCGCCGAACGGCTCGATGATCTCGAGGACGGCATCGGCATGCTGCGGGAAGTTCTCACGGACGAACTCGAGGAGCTTGCCCATCACGTCCTGGGCCACGCCCAGCTCGGACACCTTCGGTGCGAACCGTTTGGCCGAGGCGGCCATCTTCGTCATCGCGTCGGAGAGCGAAACCAGCATGCCGACCTTTTCGGTGGTCGAATGGGTACCCGACTTGATCTCCTCCAGGATCGACTGCGCCTGGAGCATGAAGTCTTCGACGACGTGGCTGACCACGGTCTCGACACCTTCGCCCGCGATCACATGGGCCGTGCGCGCCGCATCCCAGTTGTCGCCGGCATCGCGCGCGGCCTTCTTCCAGCGCCCGACCGTCGCTTCCGAGATGCCATAGGCGGCCGCAATGGTCGCCTGTGTCATCCGCCGGTAGATGTAGTCGGAGCGCGCCTTGCGCTTGATGTCTTCCCTGGTCATTCGCCGTCCCGTAGCCCCATGGCCCATTTCTGGAGGTTTTCGATTGCGTGCTTCAGCGGCAGCATCTGGCCGCTGACCGCGTTGAGTGAGCCGTGGAGCTCGGTCATCTTCCGATCGATGGCGTGAAGCTCATCCTTGGTGGGCAGATACGTCAGGTCGTTTTCGAGCTTCTGGATCCGCGATTCCTGGTGGTTCTGCCGCTTCTCGATCTTCTCGATCTTGTCCGCATTCGATCGGGGCCGGGAGGAGACCAGCATCCAGACCGCCAACGCGAAGGTCATGATCGGGGAGAGCACACCGATCCAGTCGACCAGCGGCGAGATGTCGAACACGCCTCCGGGCATCAGCTGCCGCCCATCTTCGCGGCGATCTTGCCGGCCACGTCCTTGACGGTGTGGCCGCCCATGTAGAGGCCCATGTAGAGGGTCGAGAGCTGCAGCAGGTCGTTGAACGGCATCGGCGGCAACGCGATCTTCCAGATCGCATTGGCCACATGCAGGATCACGCTGTTCCAGAGCCAGAGAAAGCCCAGCATGTACATGCCGGCGGGGCGCCAGGCGCGCATCCATACCGGATCGGTCGCTTCGCCCGCGGCGAGCGCGGCCGATTGCTGCGCTTCCTGCATGTAGAGTTGCACCATGGCGGGGCTCTGCGCCTCCACGGTGCGCATGGCCGAGACCACCGAGTCCTGATCGGACTGCGCCTTGGCTTCGAGCTGATCGACCGGAATGCCGAGCTCACTGGCGACCCGGGTCAGCACGTCGGATGCCAGCCGCCCATCGGCGGGACCGAGCTTCGACTGCAGGATGGCGCCGATCAACGGCAGGCCCGCCTGGATGGCGATCGCGGCAAGGGCGCCCATGTCAGACGCTCCGGAGGAAGGCCGCGACGCGCGGCATGGTGGGGGCCACGGCTGCGGCGATCACGTCGCGGTATTTCCAGGCCTGATGAAGCGCCGCGGCGCCGGCCGCGACGGTGGCGGCAACATCGGCATGGGGCACCCCGGAGAGCTGATGCACCAGATCGGTCGAGCTGGCAGCGACGCCGGTGGCGATCGCGGCCGTTGCCTTCGGGGCGGCCTTTGCGCGGGCGTCCAGGGCGCGTTGCAGGGTCGAGAGGGTGGCGCGCCCGATCAGGCCGTCGACGGTCAGGTCGTGGTCGCTCTGGAACCGCTTGATCTGGTCGGTTTCCTGGCCGATCGCGCCGATCTCGTAGCCGAGCTTCCGGAAGCCTTCGACCGCGGCGCTCCGTTCGCCGGGCGTCATCTTGATGACCCAGTTGCCGATCTTCTCGGCGTTGCCGGTATCGCCGTAGACCCCCATCAGCAGGATGTTCGCTTCGCGCTGACGGCGCTTTTCGAGACCGGGAAGCACCTTGCCGCCGCTCTTGTCCCACTCCGCCATCGAGGCGCGGATCGCCGAAGCGGCGGCGCTGGATTTCCAGAGCTTCACCCAGGTCGCGCGGGCAATCGCGCCGGTGTTCCAGTGGAACAGCACGCCCGCATCGAACTCGTTCTGTTTGGGCTGGCCCATCGCCTTCTGGACGGCTGGCTCGTAGTTCTGGCGAAGCGCCTGCTGCAGGAGCGCCGTCGCTTGGTCGGGCCGCAGCACCATGCCCGCCTTCGGCGTCACGACGCCCGAAGCGGCCGTGAGGCCTGCGCCGATCGTCCAGACGCCCTTGGCGTCACGATAGGCCTTCAGCACGACGCCTTCCTCTTCCTCGAGGACGGCCGTGCCCTGTGCGCTGGTCTGCATGAATACTCGCTCCGCGAAACGGTTTTCCCGTCTCGCAATTGGCACGAGCGTTGCGCACCGCTGCAGCGGACATGCGTCCGGGGCAGCCTCAGTCGTTGTCGAAGAGATCGTCCTGTCGCGGATCGCGATGCCGGCCGCCGTGGCCCGCATCGCCGTTCGCCAGGCGCCGGACGTGGCGCTGCGAAATCCCGAGTTCCCGCGCGATCTGGCCTTTCTTCAGGCCCCGGGCTTCCAGCTCGTGGACGTTGCGCAGAACCTGCCCGGCTTTGCCATGCGGGATGTAGATCGCGGTGTTCCCGATGAACTTGCATAGCGCGTTGGCCGGCTCTTCGCCAAGCACCTTCGCGAGTTCGTGGTCCGGTCCTGCCGACTTGGGGATCCAGAGTTCACGTCCGCCAAACGCCTGCATCAGCTCCAGCACCAGCTTCACGCCGAGCGCGTCGGCCACATCGGCAAGCGATTCCGGAAGATGATGAGAGCTATGAGGCGAAATGGGCATGTCAGCCCCGCGCCTTGCGGGCAGCGTATTCCACCGCGGCCTGGTCGCGCATCTTCTCGGCCAGCTTCAGCTCACGGTATTCCGCCATCGTCAGATAGCGGCGACGCCCGCCGTTCGGGCGCGGTGGCAGGCCGAGCCGACCGCACCAGGCCGAAATGGCGGCGCGACTGCAGCCGAAGTGCCTGGCGATTTCGTTTCCGTCGACGCCGGCAATCCAGAGGTCCCGAAGCTGATCGGCATCCAGGTTGAGATAGCGGTTGCCCTGCTTGCGTTGAGGAAGGCCGAGATGCTTCGCCCGGTGCCAGAGGTTCGAGCGTGACAGCCCGACCTCCGCCGCGGCCTGCGCTGTGGTCAGCGAAGAATCAAGCCAGACCTTGCGGATCTGCGACGCGGGAATGTGCTTGTCAGCCATGGCGCCCCCGCTTCCGCTCGGCGGCGAGGCCACGGGCTTCCATCTTCTTCAGCGCTTCGATGACCGGGGACGCCTGATCATAGGAAAGCAGATCCGGATCGACGGCGACGTTGCCGCTGCCCTGGTCAACGAAGCGCGCGCAGAAGGCGCGCAGGGCTTCTCGGGAGCCGTTGTCGATCACGCCGAGGCGCTGGCAGTTCTTCCAGAGCGCATGGATCAGCCGGATGTAGGGTTTCGAGGCCGTCCGGGCCGGGCGGCTGGTCTTCACGCGGAAACCGAGACGCTTCAGCTCGTCAAGAACGTCCCGTTTCTGACGCTCTGACATGGCACGCAACGAGCGCTGGCCGGTGACGCGTTCCAGGAGATCACGGTAATCGTCATCGTCGATCGCCAGCTCGGCCTTCGCGATGTTGATGATCGCAGTGGCGTTCATGACTTCGCCCGCTTCTTTGCTTCGCGGGCGGCGTATTCCAGCTTCGCCGTTGCCATCAACGTGGGCTTCAGCTCATCTGGCGCATCATCGTAGGCGATGCCCCAGCGCCCCGAAAGTCGAGGCATCATGGCTTGCGGGATGAGTTCCCAGTTCGATGGATCGCAATTCGTCTTGTCGCCGCTGAGGCATTTGAGGACCATTCCCTTGGGGATCGGGCCGTGCTTCTTTTCCCAGAGCCAGCGATGCTTGTGGACCGGCCGGGTCGGCGCCCCAGTCCAGGGATTCGTCTCGTCCACGATCATGATGACGTAACCATCTTTCGCGTCGATACGTTCGTGGCCCGCGCCGCGCCATGTGTGAGGCCGATCTCCCTTCTTGAACTGGGTGCGTGCGCTGTTGGCATTGAAGGGCATCTTCTTGCCCTTGTTCATCGGCTCGTTGCCTTTGGGAAAGCAGCCGGTGCGCCCTGTCTTCCAGCCCTTGCGGAGGCAGAGCTGCTTCAGCGCATCCACGGACACATCGGTGCGACGGAAACGTGCGCAAAACCCCGCATGCAGCGTCTTTCGCGGCCAGTCCTTGTGGGCCTCGATCCACGCCAGTTCTTCCGGCAGGTAGTCGATTGCCTGGCCCTTCATTCCTGCGCCTTCCCGATTGCGGGTAGATGGGGAAGCACTTGAGCCCCGTGCTCTGCAAAGAGCTTGGCGGCAGTGAGCTGCAACTTCGCATTTTCCGAGACCTGGTCAGCGACATCGACAATCGCGCCGGCGCGTTTCACCTCCTGCTCGATCTGTTCGGCCGTCAGGCTTTCGTCGCTCAGCCGTTCCAGCTGGGCGAAGAGGTGATCATTGAGATCGGACAACCTGTTCTTCTTCATCTTGCACCTCCGGCTGCATCATCAGGACCAGGCCACCACGCCCGGCCGACCGCCGCCCGGCTCATCGCCGAGCGGGGTTTCGCATCAGGCGTGGGACTTCGACGCCTTGAAGGCGAGCCGACGCTTGGCCGGGATCTCGACCGTCTCACCGGTCCGAGGGTTCCGACCCTGGCGCGCCGCGCTTTCCTTGACCTGGAAGGTGCCGAACTGCGCGAGACGGACCGTCATGCCGGCGTCAGCTTTCTCGGAGATCTCCTTCAGGGCGGCGTCGATCACTGCCTGAACCGTCTGCTTGGACGTACCCGTCGCCGCGGTCACGTTGGCGATCAGGTCGGTCTTGTTGAAGTTGCTCATGGTCTTCTCCTTGGGGTTGCTCGGCCGCACAGCGCCGCCGGGGGTGAAATTCAAAAGTCAGTCGAGTTCGCCTTCGTGAAACCGCATTTCGGTCTCGACCTCGTCGCCCGTATCGCGGAGGCGCTTGATCGCCTCCACGATCATCCGACCGGCATCGTCGACGTCGCACGCCTCCGCGCCGCGCTCTGCACGCAGGATTTCGGCGACGAGAACGATGGTTGCGGGGTTGAGGGTCAGTTTCATCGACTTATGCCTTCGCCAGGTCGATCGTGACGGTCTCCCAGGGCGCATCGACGCTCTGGCGTGTCTGGATCCGGTAGTAGGTCCTGGAACCCACCACACGGATGGCAGCCCGCAGGGCCTCCATCGCCTTGACCCAGCGCTCATCCTCGACATCGAGGCTCAGCAGGGTGAACAGCAGCGCGCGGTTCACCTGACCTTCCTTGTCGGTGTTGAAGGTCTTGGTGATCAGGGCGCGGATCTCCGGGCGGCTGTCCGCGGCCCACTCGTTGAGGCATTCGTCGAGCAACTGCTTGCCGACCTGCAGCTCCGGTCCGAAATCCATGAGGTCGGCAACGCGAACCTCGACCTTCATGAGGCCGTCGTAGGTCTGATAGGTGCGGTTGCCCTTTGGGCCGCCCTTCGTAAGCCCGTATTCCTGTTCGAGGATCGCGTCGAAGCTGCCGAGATCCTCGAAGGTGTGGGCCTTGAAGCGCGACACCTGGTCGCTCAACGACAGCGCGTAGCCCATGACCTTGCGGACAGTATCGTCCTCAAGCTTGTGCTGGGCCTTCACGAGCTCTGCCGGCCAAAGCGCGCCCTTGGCGTCGCGCATATAGCTCTTGCCGTCGACCTCGATCAGGGCGCTCGGTACGGCGGTGGGGGCGAAATCGGACATTGGGGTCTCCATGGTGGGGATGGGGGGATTTCCGGCGAGAGGGTCAGACATCGATCCCTCCCACGAAGCGAAGCACGGACCTCATGCGGCCATTGCCCAGGCGCTGGTGAACCTCGAAGATGAGATCCTCGAATTCCGTGCTCATCTCGCGCAGTGCGGCGCCGATCAACGGGGACTCTCCCGGATGCTGGGAGGCGAGCAGCATGGCAGCCACGACCAGGATGACAGCACCTGCTTCCGATGAAGGCGGGAAGGCCGAGAGCTGCTGAAACAGAACGCCCGCCTCGTCGCTGAACTCGATCGCTTCGATCTGCTCGACCAGGTGTTTGCGCGACATCAGGTCACCTCCTTCAGCGGGTTGAATTCGCAGACCCGGCAGGCGCGCCACTGGCGCAGCTTTTCGGGGTTCGACGTGGACATCGGCGCGAGCGCGTTCTCGCGGCAGGTCGCGAGCGAGATCCCGCGGCCGATGTGGGGGCAGAGCCGTTCAGCCCGGTAGATTGAGAAGACACGGGCGGCATACTTGCGGCTGACCTTGTCGAGCTTCGCCGGATAGGTGCCCGACAAGAGCATCGAGAGCGACGGGCGCGGCATGCCGATTTCAGCCGCGACGGCGGCGATCGAGCGACCCTTGGCAACCTCCTCGCGGACGAGTTCGACCCAGTCGGGGGCGGGCAGATCCAGGTTGGTCAGCTGGCGGTTTTGCATGCCACGTCCTCCCCTGTGTTCGGATCATGGATCGCGCAGGCGCTCTCGCGGAACACCGGTGCCTTCGGGCCGGTGTCTTGACGGATAAGCCAACGCTTGAAGCCGTTGGAGCCCGGCGCCGTGCCAGACACGCGGCGCGGCATCTCGGCGACGTAGCCGGCCGCACTCAGCCGCGAGACGTAGCGGCGAGCGTTGTCCTGCTGATCACCATCGCCATCGCGAGAGGCATCGGCCACGATCTCGCCGATCGTAAAGCAGCGCCGCACACGCATCGCCGTCCAGGCGCGCTGGCGGAAGGTGTCCTTGATGATCTTCACCTGACCCTTCGGACCGCCGCGGATCACCTCGCCGGACGAGGCAGCGGCCTTCCCACCATTGGTGAGTCGGATCACGCCCGGTTTGACGATGGTGGCGTAGCTCCGCAGGAACAGCCGCCGGGCCGCGTTGTTGAACTGGCGGCGGTTAAGGCCGAGCTGCTCCTGCAGCGCCATGACCCCGTGATCGCTGCCATCCGCCATCGCTCGAAGAAGCGCTGTCGTTGCAGCGCCAAGGGTGCCTGTATCGAATTCGCCTGCGACCATCAGAACGCCCCCGGAACCTTGATGGGCTTGCCATGTGTACGGTCGTTCATGAGCGTCTGGCCGGCCATGTCGGCGACGGTGACGCCCTTCGGCCCGAGATCGATGCGGCGCCCGAACTTCTCGATGTTCGCGATCGCGTCGAGGATCTCGCGGTTGAACCCCTTCGAGACCTTGTGGACGAAGTCGATCAGATCATCGGCAACCGCCACCTCGCACCGACCCTCGATCAGCGCGGCGACGTCCTCGCGGGAGGCCGGCAGGAACTCCACCTTGTTCGGGGCGCGGCTCTCGATCTGGGGAAAGCGGCGCAGGTTGTCGCGGAGCCGCCCCATGCCGACCAGGATCGTCGGCATGAATTGGATATCGCTGATGCCGCGGATCGCTTCCATGATCTCGCTGCGGTTCGACACAAGGTCGCATTCGTCGATGACGAGGCCGAACGTCGTGCCGTTCAGTGCGGCCTCTTCGGCACGCGACTGCAGTTCCTGGATCACGCGGGCGAAGCGCTCGCGGCGCCCACCACGGATGCCCTCGTAAGACACGGAGAGCTCGGTCAGCAGATCCTTGATGAACCAGCTATAATCCCATCCCTTCTGCGCGCGCATGTAGATGCTGCCGGTCTGGGCGACCCAGCGCGACAGGGTGGTGGTCTTGCCCAGCCCCGGCTTGCCGTCGACCACCACCATGCAGGCCTCGATCGCACCGCGATCGTCGAGCGCATGCATGGCGCCCAGGAAGCGCTTCGTGTTGCTCGTCTCGACAAAGGTGTTCTTCATTTTTATGCTCTCCTCATGCTCTCAGCAGGGTGTCAGGCAACGGCGCGGAGGAGGGTTCGAAGCGCCTCCACATCGATGCCTGACATTCGGAACAGATCGCGGGCCGTCTGACTGCCAAGGCAGCTCTTCAGGACGTTGATCTGGTTTGGCGTTAGCTCTTCAGGGTGATCCAGGGCCCAGGCGGCCAGGTCTTCGTCGGAAGCGAAGGTGCGTCGCCTGGGCAGGCTCGCAGGGACGTCAGGAACTTCCGGCTCTTGGGAAATCCTGACGGGTTCATCCTCGATCGATTCGAAGAACGGCGCGGGCTCGACCGGCTGATGTTCCACCAGATGCAGCCCGAGGCGCTCGGCTTCGATCTCGGCCGATTTCTTGCCAATCCGGGCCTGACGACTCTTGGCCCGGTCTTCGATCGCCTTCTGCTCGTAGCTGACAGGGACATACCGCTGGGCGTTCGCCTCGAAACGCGCGACGCAGATGAGCTTTCCGGGCTGACCGGTCTCGACGTCGAACTCCCGGACCCAGACCCGGTCGGCCTGGTGATAGTCGTAGCCCACCATGACCTTCTTCTGGTGGTAGGGTACCAGAGCATGGTCGAAATAGGTGTTCGAGTTCCACTGCACTTCGCCGCGGCGGGCGACACGGGTCTCGTAGGGGCGGAAAAGATCGTCGACCTCGTCTGCATCGACCTGCACGGGATGGAAGCCGTCGCGCACGTGGGCGGCCCAGGCCTCGTTCGGGCTCATATGCCGCGTCTTCCCGGTTTCCGGGTCGATGAACTTCGGCAATCCGCGGTGGGGACGATCGTTGTATTCGGCGACCATGCCCCAGGCGAGTTCGACGAAGCGCTCCCAGCTCGGCAGCAGGCGCGACTCTCCGAACTCGGCAATCTCACGCCGGGTCTTCTTGTGGACGAACTGCTTCGCCTCCTTGTCCATGTCGCGGCTGATGTAGGTGGGCAGGCGCTTGGCGAGCACATCCCAGATCGTCGCCTGTGGGCGCTCGATCCGGCCTTTCGCCTGCGACCCATAGGGCAGCGCATGCATCTTCGTGATGCCGAGGCGCCCCATCAGGCCGCTGACATCGGCGTCCATCGCCTCGTTCTTGTAGCCCGGGCCGCGGTCGACGTAGAAAATCGCCGGAATGCCGTTATCGACGCAGCTGTTGCGGAGCGCTTCGGCCACTGTGCGCTGGTTTTCCGAGCGGGCGAGGGAGATCCCGACGACCTTGCGCGTAACGACGTCGAGGATCGTCGTGATCTCCGGCCGGATCGGGTTTTTCGTGACGGGATCGGCGATCTCGGCGTCGAAGGTCTTGCCGTCGGCGGTATAGATCGTGGTCGGCCACATGCCCTCGGTGGTGCGCGTGACATAAGCCATGCGGGAGCGCAGCGTCAGCAGTCCCTCACGGCCGACATGCTTCTCGATGTTGTTCATCCGCTCGCGCAAGATACGGCGCGCCTGTCCGAGCGTGATCGGCATGTGGTGCAGCCCCGGATCACCCGTCACCTTCTTCAGGTACTGCGCATGCGCATCCGAGATGGTCGGTTTCGAGGGCATGGCGTAGAACTTGAGGAACTCCGCGAAGGCCGCGGGGATCGGCTCGGCCTCTTTTGGCGGCACGGGCGCGAGTGCGACCACGCCCCGCTCATCCCGAACCTTGAACCAGTCGTAGAGCGCGCGGCGGCTTACGCTCATCGCGTTGCGCCGATCGTTGGCGACACGGAGGCGTTCCGGGGCAATGTGAAAACCTGTCGGCGAGGTCAGTTCGAGCGGCCGCGAGAGCGATGCGAGCTCGTGGGGCGAGAGGGGCGCGCCTGACTCGCGCCGGAGCTCGATTTCCTGACGATCGGCGAACGCCTTCTGGGCATTCACGAAGCTCGCGATGCCCCAGGCACGGTTCTCGCCGTGGGCGATGGCATAGCCCTCGATCGTTGTCAGGATTTCGGCCCGGGCCTCCATCACGCCCCGGGCATGGGCGCCGAGCGCCTGGGCTCGGATTGCCATGACCTGACGTCTTGCCGCTTCGGTCTGGATCTCGTGCGCGGCCTGCAGCGCGACGGTGGCCGTGCGGGCGGTCAGCGCTGCCTGTAGTGCCTCCGGAAGGAGCGAGAGGTGGTATTCGGTGGTGGGGCGTCCGCCCGTGCCCGACGTGGCCCGCGGCCGCGCCAGTCGTTCCGGCAGAGCATTCCAGCCCTCCCTGGTCGCGGACTTTCTCCATCCACGCTCGGTCATCGGAAGGCCTGCCAATCCGCGCGCGGCGGTGGCATCTGCAAGCTCCCTTGCCGTGAAGAACTGCTGGGCGGCCGCGCTCATCAGATGCGCCCCCTCCGCTTGAGGGACGCGATCACCCGGTCTTCATGGGCAGCCAGCACGTTGTCGAAGGTGACATCGTCGAGGGCGCCGAGGCTCTGGCTCACCTTGAGATAGCGCTTTTCGAGGGCGTTCTGGGCAACGCCGTTTGCCAGGAAGTCCAGGGCTTGCGCGACGTTGCCGACAGGGCCATCGCCCAAGATCAAGTCGAGGATCTTGCCCTGAAGGTCCGGCTTCTGTTCGGAAAGGGCCTTCAGCTCGGTCTGCTTGTTCGCGGTCTCGGTGCCGACTAGGCGGCGGCGGGCCTCGGGCGTCAGGTCGGTCCAGATCTTGACGGAGATCTGAATTGCACGTTTCGAAAGCCCAATTTTTTCGGCAGTCGCGGTAGCAAACGAAAACATTTCGTTTGCTGAACCCTGACGGGCTTTACCCCCAGCAACGCCGGCTTTCGTTTCCGGATACAGCTTCTCCCACACCCGCTTCAGCTCGAAGAGGTGGCAGCAGCGGTCGAGGGCATTGAGCTCGTTGCGGCCGAGGTTCTCCATGACCTCTTCGAGCCGGGCCTCGTCGGCATTGCTGGCGGTCGAGACGATGCAGCGGATCTTCGCGAAGCCGGCCACCTTGGCTGCGATCAGGCGATGGTGCCCGGCCGTCAGGCTCCAGCGGCCGTCGCCAAGGTCACGAACGCGGATCGGCTGAAGGAGGCCTTGCTCGCGGATCATGTCGGCCAGGGCGCGGACCCAGTTCATGTCCAGGGCACGGGCGCGGCCCTCATTGGCCTCGATCGCGTCGATCGACACATCGATGCTGTCTTGACCGAGGTAGGTCTCGGGGCGGTTAGCTTCGGCATTCATACTTTGGGAGCCCTTGTCATGGTGTAGTAGAAGCGCCAGCCTTGGGCCGTGGCCTGCTTGATGCAGGCGATCTCGGCGCCGTGGTGGCGAAGTTCGGAAATGCAGACGTTCACCGCCATCACCCGGCCCCGACGCACGATGTCGCGCGTCGTGTGGGGCTTGCCGTCCCGCAGGACCGCCAGCACCCGCTGAAGCCGGGGAGAGGTGAGCGCCGCCGCGTGCATCAGGCGTGCCCGCCCGAATTGGCCAGGACCCGGCGCAGCACATCGAGCGCGCCGGTCCTGGCGAGTTCGCCCAGCTCGTCCACGAGTTGCTCGGCTGATTGGGCATAGAGGCGGCTGGAGGCGCACCGCATGGGCCACGGCAGCGCCGTGTCGCGAGCGATGTCGAGATCGGACTGGGCGGCAGCGAGGAGTTCGGTAACTCGGGCAAGCTTGGCGCGCGGTGTCGGGGTTTTGCTGGTCGCGATTGCGGGCATCATGCGTCCTCCTCAGGTTTGGCGGGCCAGTCGGCCCCGCGTTCGATCGAGAAGCGCGCCCCGGCGCAGTTCTCGGTGTTGCACTGGATCGCCGCGCCGCGATCCCAGCGGGCGTAGTAGAGCTCGCCCCCCTCGCAGTTCGGGCAGGGGACATGACCGCTGGTGTTCAGCGGGATCGGAGCGGGCAGCGCGGCGATCGCCTGGGCAATGCGGTGATGCAGGGCGTCGCCAAACTCCTTCCACATCTGCCGCTCGGCGGCGGTGTATTCCTGGCGGAGCGGGCAATAGGCATCGGCGGCGGGCGTCGGCATGCAGGCCAGTGCCGCACCGAGCTTCCGCAGGCTAACCTCGCGCGCGCAGCACGGTCCGGTTCCCGAGAGCAGGTCACCGCGCTCGTAGCGGTAGTGTCGGCAGTGACCCGTGGCGCGCAGGGGGCGGGGAAAGCCGGTGCGGGGTTTGTCGTTCTCAGCCATGGTCAGAACCCGAAAAGACGATGAAAAATCCACAGCCAGGCGACCAAGCCGCCCAGCACACTGCCCATGAAGATCGTGAAACCGAGCGGGCTCATTTCGGCAGCTCCATCATCCCGAGGCCGGTGCCGATCCAGAGGCCCACGATCAGCATGCCGAAGAGCACGGCGCCGCCGATCCAGTTGGAGAACGGGCTGGCCTCGAAGGCACGGACGGTCGAAACCAGCCGGCGCCAGCCCGCACGCAGGGGGGAGGAGAAAGCGTGCGGGCCGGCGGGCTCACGCGCCACCGCCCCTTGAGTGGTGGCAGACTGCTCGGCGGCGCGGAGAAGGGGGGAGATATGGGTCATGCCGCATCCTCCAGATGTTGGGTTTGGAGAATGGGAAGGCCCAAGTTATACTGGCGGTGTCGAGGGACGTAGGAGCGCCCCCCGACACCTGACATCCCCTTCTGAGACCAGCAAAAGGAGACGTGTTCGATGAGTGGGAAAAAAGATGACACCCCGCGCCGGGAATTCGGAGTTCGCCAGCCGGATCGTGAAATGCAGATTAACTCGCTGGGGCCAAGGCAGCCCAGCACGTCCGGACCAGGTGCTGGCCCCGGCCCTCGCCAGCCCAGTGCCCCAGCGCCAAAGCCGCCACCGCAGAAATAGGAGCCTGACGTATGACCCCAGATCGCGAGAACGTCCGTTTCAATGCTCTCCGGAACGCCCTCTATCATACGGCGCGGAGACGCGCTCTTGAGCGTATGAACCGGGTATTCAATCTTGCGGTCATACTGCTTGGTGCAGCTGCAATCGGCGACGTGCTTGCTCGCTTTGGTATTGCCCAAAGCTGGATTGGCGCAGCAGTTGCGCTGATCGGCGCGCTGCAGTTGGTCTTTGATTTTGGTCGCCAGGCCCGCGACCATCAGACGTTGCAGAGAGACTACTACTCCCTTCTCGCAGACATTGAGGCCGTCCCCAGCGCAAACGATGAAGACTGCGCAACTTGGCAGAGCCGTCTGGTTCGCATCGCAGCCGAGGAGCCGCCAATGCTTCGCGCTCTCGACGCCAAGGCTTACAATGATGCGATTGATGCGCTCGAATTCGGTCGAGATCAGCGGCTTCACGTGCCGCTTCTGCACCGCATTTTGGCAGCTTTCGTGTCCTTCGAGGGACATGACTACCGAAAGCTTGGGGAATTGGGCAATGCTCATCCCCCTGCTGCCTGACACATTCAGCATCACACCCCCTCCAGTTCGACGATGATGAACGGCCATGGCTCGCCGCGCGCCTCGGCGCGGGTGCGGAGCAGATCCGCCTGCCGCGGGGTGCCCAGCCAGGCATAGGTGGTGCCGGTGGTGGCGCCGCATCCGCTCAGGTGCAGGTACGCGCGGTCCTTCGGGTCGCGCAGGCGG
Organism: Acidimangrovimonas sediminis; assembly: GCF_002871005.1. Classification (GTDB taxonomy): domain Bacteria; phylum Pseudomonadota; class Alphaproteobacteria; order Rhodobacterales; family Rhodobacteraceae; genus Acidimangrovimonas; species Acidimangrovimonas sediminis. Next base: position 6,290 of record NZ_PHSN01000035.1, on the reverse strand, counting down.
CAGCGCAGGGCGCTGTGGTCGACCGTCGGACGGGGGCGGGTGCTGAGCATTAGCGGCTCTCCTGGCTGATCATGGCATGGTGATCGCGCAGGCGTTTGGCATAGGCTGCCATCACGAAGTCCCGGCCAGCTGCGTCAATAATCCGTGCCAGAAGTGCCCTACCTTTGGGTCCCCTGGACTGGCCGAAGGTGGCGTTCCTGGCATTCGACGAGGACACGCCATTTTCGGCGCACCAGATATCGAAGCCTCGGCCCTGAGCCCGGAATGCGCCAACGATCGCATCGTGCAGGATCGCCCCGGGCTGGAACTTAATGGCGTTCTCGGTCATGCTGCCTCGTTAAACATGCTCTGCTCTTGGATCATAATATTATGCACTCAAATGGATACAGTCAATCAGAAATGCATCCATATGCGTGCATTGGTAAACGCCTCCATGAGGAGCGTCTGCGGCTGGGGCTTAATCAGGCTGATTTTGGTGCGATCGCAGGGGTTAAGAGAAACGCGCAACTCAACTACGAGGCAGGGAAGAGGGCGCCAGATGCAGGCTACCTCTCAGCGATCGCCGAAGCTGGGGCAGATGTTCAGTACATCCTAACGGGTCAACAACATGCCGAGTCGATTAGGCGGGAGATAGCTGCCAAACTGGAAGGTATGAGTGCATCGAGCACGCATGTCTCCATACGGCGACATGAAGAAGATCTCGTTCATCTTCCTCTTTACGATGCCCGGATCGCGGCCGGCGCGGGCAGCCATAATGGGGCCGAAGAAATCATCGACATGATCGCCTTCCGTAAAGACTGGATGAGCCGCAGACAGATATCGAGTGCGGATGCGGTTCTGGCGAGGATCAGCGGTAAAAGCATGGCGCGCACGATCAGCGACGGCGACATGGTTATGATCGACACGTCGCAGAAGGTACTGCCGGTCCGCCAGAACCTGAAGGACGGTCTTGCCCCGATCTACGCGCTTTTGGATGATGGAGAAGCGAGAGCGAAGAGATTGTGGCGCCCATCGGAGGATCTGCTGATGCTGACATCGGACAATCCCGAGTTTGGGCAAGAGGATAAATCAGTCGCTGACGTCACCGTAATCGGACGGGTAGTCTGGTGGGGGCATACGGAGAGAGTGTGATGGAAAAAGGCTTTTCCCACCTCATGAAGGTGTGGTTCAGACACGAGCCGATCGATATTGGTCCCTACATTGCGCGCGCCGTTTCCGAGTGCCCGTACAAGCACGACTTTAGCCTTTCCGAACTCGCGGAGTTGACGGAATTGGCTTTCCTCGACTCAAAAATTTCCAATGATATGCTGGACAGGATCGATGGCGGAAACCTCGATGCGATCACGGGGCGAGTGTGCGGATGGATCAACTCAGCTTATCGGATCGAGCAAATTTGCGATCCTGGTATGGAGCGTATGCGCCCCTATGTTGAGCTTCTGGCAGGCCCCTGGATCTGCCCTCAGGCTTCCGCGATGACAGGCCGCTTTCTCGGTCGTGATGAGCTTGAGGTGATCCCCTTGAGCAGGTGCATCGACTACCCATGCAATTGTGCTTACGTCACCAGGTCAGTTGGTGAACTTCGGCGATCTGGCCGCTTAACCTCAGACGGAGATCCTCTTCCACAGCCACACTCTCCTCCTACGAGGTTTGACGGGCATCCTGCGCGTTAAAAACCACCTTACCTGAACCTTTTCTAACGCTTTCCGAGTTCCGAAACCTCCGTGCATCCATCTGATGCGGTGCTCCCTTCTATCCCCTTTTTCCATTGATCTACTCGATACCATACCGCCCTCTACATGGTTTCGGAACTCAGTTCCGAAACCCCCTGCTGCCCTAGTATGGTCCTAAGCGGCTGTCGGTGCCCCACGCGGCCAAGCTCTCGCGCAATATTCCCATTTTCTCCCAGTATGTTAGAGAATGCGGTCTGATGATCGCCTTTTGCGGCTGCTTTGCCTGCTTGGTGTCATGGAAGTGCGCAGTTCAAGCTCATTTTGGGGCGTCTTCCCGCATTCTCCGTACAGAACCTCAAATGCCCTAATTACTTACATTACCCTGTTTTTGCAGCGCTTTTTGTGGGTCTCCTAGGTTTCGGAACGTGTGCAAAAGGTAAGACCCCCCTACAGTTGCTCCCCTACGAACCAAAGCGCGAAGCTATCGCCCGGGTGGTCGCCGGACCAGACCGACCTCCGCGATACGCCGAAGGTCCGCGCCCGGCGAAGTGGCGAGGGCTTGGTTGCCGCTCCCGGCTGCCGGGGGCCGGGTCAGGCCGGCGCGATACGGGTCCGGATCGCCGCGTGCACGAAGGCCAGCTTGGCCTGCACCGGCTCGGGCAGCACGAAGGGGTAGAAATCCTGCTGGCCCATCGCGCGGTTCATCGCGTTCAACGCCACCGTCAGCGGCATCCAGGCCGTGACAAGCTGGCGGATGTCCAGGGCGCGGTAAGGGTCGAAATCGAGCTCCGCCGACAGCTTGCCCTCCGGGTCGATCCTCGGGGCCACGCTCATGCCAAAGGCGGTCGCGGTCTCGATCGTGTCGACCATGTGCAGGTAATGCGCCCAGGTTTCGGCCCAGTCCTCCCATGGATGCATCGTCGCATAGGCCGAGACATGGCTTGCCTGCCAGTCGGCGGGGGGGCCGTCGCGGTAATGCGCCTGAAGCGCCGCGCCGTAATCGGCCCGCTCGTCGCCGAAGAGGGCGCGGAAGGCCTCGATGCCGGTAGTCCCGCCGTCCTCCGATCCGTCGCGGATCAGCAGGTCCCAGTAATAATGCCCGATCTCGTGCCGGAAATGCCCCAGCAGCGTGCGGTAGCCTTCGCCCATGTCCTGGCGCAGCTTCTCGCGGTGGGCGTCGTCGGCCTCGGTCAGGGCAATGGTGATCACCCCGTCGGCATGCCCGGTGGTGACCTGTTCCGACGGGTCGGGGCCGTCCGCGAGAAAGTCGAAGATCATCGGTTCGGGATGGCCGTCATCCGCAAGCGGCATCGGAAGGCCAAGGCGCCGCAGGGTGTAGATCAGCCGCCGCTTGGCGGTCTCGATCTTCTGCCAGCGGGCGCGGTTCCCGGGATCCGAGAGGTCGGGCACGGTGCGGTTGTGACGGCAGGCGCGGCAATAGGTTTCGTCTGCGCTTGCGCCCGAGCTTGAGACTGAGCCGACATCAAGCAGCCAGTTGCAGCCGCTCATCTCCCAGTTGGCGCAGAAGCGATAGCGGCCAGAGGTGTCGCCGAGGTTCGGCCCCGACCCCTCCGCGAGGTGCCACACCGGCCCCTCGGCCTCGACCGCGGCCATGGCGTCGCGGCCGGGCAGGTAGCCCACGTCCCTGCCGCAGTTCAGGCAGGCGGTGTTCTCGAAATGGAGGACCTGCCCGCAGCATTGGCATTGGAAAAGTCGCATCTTCGCTTCCTGCCTTTCCGTGCCGATCCGGCGTGCCTCTGGCACCGCGGGGTCTGGCACCGCGGGGGCCCATCGGCGGCAGCCCGTCCTGCTGAACCCGGGCCGTGCCACAGCGGTTCCGCGTTCCCGAGCGCGCGGCCCTCAACTGAGTGATGCATCAGCATGCGGAACCTCTGGAACCCCGGCAGGCGGCTGCCCGTTTCCCCCATACCGATTTCTCCAAGACAGAGGTTCCGACCATGAGCAGCGACAAACCTGTCCCCGCGACCACCAACGACGCGGGCCATCCCGTCCAGAGCCAGGAACATTCTCTGACCGTCGGCACGGATGGCCCTATCGTCCTGCACGACCATTACCTGCTCGAGCAGATGGCCAACTTCAACCGCGAGCGCATTCCCGAGCGTCAGCCCCACGCCAAGGGATCGGGCGCCTTCGGCCATTTCGAGGTGACCAACGACGTCTCGAAATACACCAAGGCCCGCGTGTTCCAGCCCGGCGCCAAGGTCGACACGCTGGTGCGCTTTTCAACCGTGGCGGGGGAGCGCGGCAGCCCCGACACCTGGCGCGATCCGCGCGGCTTCTCGGTGAAGATGTACACCGACGAAGGCATCTTCGACATGGTGGGCAACAACACGCCCGTCTTCTTCGTGCGGGATCCGACCAAGTTCCAGAACTTCATCCGCAGCCAGAAGCGCCGTGCCGACAACGGCCTGCGCGACCATGACATGCAGTGGGATTTCTGGACGTTGTCGCCCGAGAGCGCGCATCAGGTGGCCTATCTCATGGGCGACCGCGGCATCCCGAAGACCTGGCGCGAGATGAACGGCTATTCCAGCCACACCTATTCTCTGGTCAACGCCGAGGGAAAGCTCTTCTGGGTGAAGTTCCACTTCAAGACCGATCAGGGTGACGGCAACGCCTATCTCAGCCAGGACGAGGCCGACAAGATGGCCGGGCAGGACAGCGACTTCCACCGCCGCGACCTGTTCGACAACATCGCATCGGGGAATTACCCGAGCTGGACTCTCTACTGGCAGATCATGCCTTTCGAGGATGCCAAGACCTACCGCATCAACCCGTTCGACCTGACCAAGGTCTGGCCGCATTCGGATTACCCGCTGATCGAGGTGGGCAAGCTGACGCTCAACCGCAACCCGACCGATTTCCACAGCCAGATCGAGCAGGCCGCGTTCGAGCCGAACAACATGGTGCCGGGGGTTGGCCTGTCGCCTGACAAGATGCTGCTGGCGCGGGGCTTTTCCTATGCCGATGCGCACCGCGCGCGGCTTGGGGTGAACTACAAGCAGATCCCTGTGAACAAGCCGCAAAGCCCGGTGCACGCCTATTCCAAGGATGGCGCGATGCGGGTCGAGAACGCGGCCGATCCGGTCTATTATCCGAATTCCTACGGCGGCCCCGAGGCGCAGCCCACGCCCGCCGAGGCCGGTCTCTGGCATGCCGATGGCGACATGGTTCGCGCGGCCTATCAGCTGCGCAAGGACGATGACGACTGGAGTCAGGCCGGCGCGCTGGTGCGCGACGTCATGGATGACGGGATGCGCGACCGGCTGGTGACGAATGTCACCGGGCACCTCTGCGACGGGGTCAGCGAGAAGGTGCTGAAGCGTGCTTTCGAGTACTGGCGCAACATCGACGCCGATATCGGCGCGCGGATCGAGAAGGCCGTGCGCGACCAGCTTGGCGGCGAGTCGAAGGCGCCCGGCATGGCCTCGGCCAAGAGCATCGGCGGCAAGTGAGGCGCCCCGGGCCGGCGGACGCGCGCCGCCGGCCCGGACGCAACTATCCCCAAAAAGAAACGCCCCCGCAGCATCCTCAACGCATTCGGGTATCTGGGACATGACAAGAGCAAGCGCTGCCGGGGCAACTCGGCAGCGCTTTGATTTTGTGTGGTATTTCGTGCCGGAATGCGCTTGACGCTCCCATTCTCGGGACCGCACAAAACCCTCAGGCCACAACAACCGAAAAAATGGCCCCTGCGATTTCCGATTTCCCGGAAATGGCCAAGGTGCCCTTTGAGCTGGGAGCAGCTTCTTGATGCAAACACAGATCACCAGGAAGGGTGTCGTGGCAAGAAAGCTTCCCCAGCTGACGCTGGCACAAATCTACCCCGCATTGAGCGGTAACACAAATCTCAATGCGTGTAGCGATCCCGATTGCGGCAACTTCGGGGTCCCATTCGATGCAGAACTCCCGCAGTTCATCGGCCCTGGTGCCCAATCGCGCCGAGCGCAGGCCCGACTGACGAACAGCTCGATCGCGAGCGGGCGCGGCCACTACACGCTCACCTCGTTCGGGGACGAAGACCAACAACGTCTCTCGACGGTCTTCGACTTCGCGGACGATCCGGCGGCCTGGACAGATGGTCGATCCATTGTCTGTAGGCATACACACGGCAACGGCACCTGCGACAACACGCTCTCGCTCCTGTCAAACGCGCACCTCGACGACGAGGTCGAACGTCTCCGGAGCGAAAACGGGATCCTCGACGGTGCGCGATGCAAGGCCTGCGGAACGCGGTATCTCGACCGGCCCGGCGAGTTCGCTTTCAATGGCCGGCACGGCGAGAAGCGCTCCATCGCCCAAGGCAAGAAGGCGCAGCGCCGAAGCGTTCGCCTGATCCACAAGCCTTGCCGGGGTGAAGCGGGGTCGAGAATCTCGGTCTCACTCGAGCACGCGCGCCAGCAAGAGCGCTACGACAACATCCAGATCCTGCGGGAGCTGGCCAACGAAGGCAGGATCGGCAAGATTCAGCGCTTGCTCACAAATCCGAAGACCGGGAAGGCCGCCGGCATCGACCGGATCTACCGACGGATCTTCTGGTTGGAGAAGACGCTGCTCGCCTACGAACGCGCGCAGTTGACCATCATCCCGCTGAAAGGT
>NZ_PHSN01000034.1 GCF_002871005.1 Acidimangrovimonas sediminis | reverse complement strand
GCGCCCATGGCGATCCCGCAGGGGCCGAACCAGCGCTGGTCGCTGGACTTTGTGTCAGACAGCCTGTCCGATGGTCGCCGCTTCCGGGTGCTGTGCGTCATCGACGACTTCAGCCGGGAATGCCTGGCCGCGGTCGTGGACACCTCGCTGTCAGGGCAGCGCGTTGGCCGTGAGCTCGACAGCATCGCTCGGGTGCGCGGCTATCCATGCATGGTGGTCAGCGACAACGGCACGGAGCTGACCTCGAACGCCATCCTCAAATGGCAGGAGGATCGCAAGGTCGAGTGGCACTACATCGCTCCGGGAAAGCCCATGCAGAACGGCTTCGTCGAGAGTTTCAATGGCCGCCTGCGCGACGAGTGCCTTCTGTAATCGGGGCGTGGCTGTCA
>NZ_PHSN01000033.1 GCF_002871005.1 Acidimangrovimonas sediminis | reverse complement strand
CCGCGAAAGAGGTCGAACCGATCATGGAGCGAGACGCAAAATGAAAAAACGGTTCAAGAGGGCTCTGAACCAGAAGACGGCGCGGCATCTGCCTTTCGCCGGGTATCTCGACCTCGCGGAGCGGCTGGGCTGCGTGGGGGTGGAGTGCCGAAACGACCTCGGCCGGCCGTTCTTCGACGGGATCGCGCCGGCGGAGGCCGCGAAGATGGCGGAGGCGCGCGGACAGCGCCTGCTGGGGCTGAGCGAAGTCTATGCCTTCAACGTCTGGGACGCGGAGCGCGATGCGGCGATCCGGTCGCTGATCGCCACGGCGGAGGCGGCGGGGGTCGAGACCATCAGCCTGATTCCCTGCGTCGACGCGCGCAGGCCGCCGCCCGAGGCGCAGGACCGTGCGGTGCGCGACGCGATGGCGCGGGTGGCGCCGATGCTGGAGGGCACCGGCGTGGTCGCGCTGATCGAGGTGATCGGTTTCGAGACCTCGTCGATCCGGCACAAGGCGTGGCTGGCCCGGACGCTCGACGAGGTGGGGGCGGGGCGGTTCAAGCTTATCCACGACACGTTCCAGCATTGCATCGCGGGCGAGACCGGGGTCTTCGCGGCCCAGACCGGGATCGTGCACATCTCGGGCATCTCGGATCCGTCGGTGGCGCTGGATGCGGAGCAGGACGGGCACCGGATCCTCGTCGAGGCGGACGACCGGTGCGACAACGTCGGCCAGATGCGGGCGCTGCTGGCGGCGGGCTACGACGGGGCGTTCTCGGTCGAGGCGACGGCGCCGGAGGTGCTGGACAGCCCGACGCTCGAGGCCGATCTGCGCCGTTCCTTCGATCTGATCGACCAGGCGCTTTCGGTGCCGGGCGCCCAGGGCGGGGGCAACTAGGGCGGGGGCACCTAGGGCGGGGGCACCGTTCCGAGGCCCGCGCCGGGATAGTCGGCGCGGGCGAAGTCGATCAGCGCGCGCAGCTTGCGGGGCAGGGTGCGGCCCTCGAGATAAACCGCGCTGACCGGCAGGCGGATCGGCGCGTGATCGGGAAAGAGCCGCACCAGCCGCCCCGCGGCAAGGTCGTCACCAAGCACGAAGCTGGGACAGAAGGCGACCCCCTTGCCCGCCACGGCGAGGTCGCGCGCCACCCGTGCACTGTTCACCAGAAACCGCGTTGGGACGGTCACGCTGACCGGCGTGCCGTCGCGCACCAGCGTCCAGTGCCGAGGGTCGGCGCGGTTGGTGTCGGCGATGCAGAGGTGATCGCGCAGGTCCTCGGGCCGCACCGGTGCGGGGTGCTGCGCAAGGTAGGCGGGCGCCGCGACCACGACCGAGGTGATCTCTCCCATTCGGGCGCGTTTCAGCGACGATATCGCGGTGGTGCCGATGCGGAAGGCCAGGTCTATCCCGTCGGCCGCGAGATCGGCGTAGCGGTCGTCAAGCCGCAGGTCGATCGTCAGGTCGGGGTGGGGCGCGGCGAAGCGGCTGAGCAGGTCCATGACGTAGATCTCGCCGAACGTCACGGGGGCCGAGATCCTCAGCGTGCCGCGAAATCCGTGGGTGTCTTCGGTCACCGCCGCCAGCATCTCGTCGAGATCGTCCAGCAATGCAGGGGCGCGTGCCAGAAGGTCGGCCCCCGCGGGCGTCAGGCCAAGCCGGCGCGTGGTGCGCTGGATCAGCCGCGCACCCAGCCGGGTTTCAAGCTCGGCCACGTATTTCGAGGTCAGTCGGTTGGAAATGCCCAGCCGCTCGGCCCCACCGGTGAAAGACCCGGTCTCGACCGTCGCGACGAAGGCGCGCAGCCCGTCGATCACATCCATGCGCTGCCCCTATTAGGAACAATTTGGTCATAGTCATTCCATTTATTCTACATTTCATTCCTGAATGGCAAGGCGCATCTTCCGGGGCAGATGACCCCCCGGGCCCGACCGGCCCGCCCCATTGGAGAGAGACGATGCTCGACACCCGCACGGCCCCCTATGCCGCCCTGATCCTGCGCCTCGTGACCGGCGCGCTGTTCCTGACCCATGGGCTGATCAAGCTCCTGGTCTTCACCCCCGCCGGGACCGCCGGCTATTTCGCGTCGCTCGGGCTGCCGGGTTGGCTTGGCTACCTGACCATGGCGGTCGAGATCCTCGGCGGCATCGCCCTGATCCTCGGCCTCTGGACCCGGATCGTCGCGGTGATCGAGGTGTTCCCGCTGCTCGGCGCGATCCTGTTCGTGCATGCGGCGAACGGCTTTGGCTTCACCAACCCGGGCGGCGGCTGGGAATACCCGGCGCTGTGGATGATGGCGATGATCGTGCTGGCCCTTCTGGGCGACGGCGCCTACGCTCTGCGTCCGACGCCGGCCCCGCGCCGGGCGGTTGCCGCCTGAGCGGCGCCCCCTGGTTTCCACGACAGGCACCCGAGAGGAGGGACACGCCATGAGTATCGTTCAATCGCTCGAACGGCTGAAAGAGGGGCTGGCCGCCTCGGACCGGATGCCTGTCGTCTTCCTGGGGCACGGCTCGCCCATGAACGCGATCGAGGACACGCCCTATTCGCGCAGCTGGGAGGCTCTCGGACGTGCGTTGCCGCGGCCGCAGGCGATCCTCGTGGTCTCGGCGCACTGGATGACGCGCGGGTCGACTCTGGTGGACGTCTCGGCCATGCCGAAGACGATTCATGATTTCTACGGCTTCCCGCAGGCGCTGTTCGACCAGCAATATCCCGCCCCGGGTGCGCCCGACATCGCGAAGGAGGTCGTCTCGCTCCTGGCCAGCCACCATGCCGAGGGCGACGATACCTGGGGTCTCGACCACGGCGCGTGGTCGGTGCTGAAATGGCTTTATCCCGGGGCCGACGTGCCGGTGTTCCAGCTGTCGCTCGACATGACGAAGGACCTGCCGCATCACCTCGAGATCGGGCGGGCGCTGAGGGCGCTGCGCGACCGCGGGGTGCTGATCCTCGGGTCGGGGAACGTGGTTCACAACCTGCGCGCCATGCGCTTCGACGCGCCGGCCTACGACTGGGCCGAGGAATTCGACCTGACCTTCTCGGACCGGCTGGCGGCTGGCGATCTGGCCGCGTTGACCGACCGGGCGGGGATGGGAGACTTGCTGAAGCTGGCGCATCCGACGGTGGAGCATTACCTGCCTGCGCTGACCGTGGCGGGGGCGGCGGACGCCTCTGACCGCCTGACCTTCATGAACGCCTCGATCGACATCGCCTCGGTCTCGATGCGGTCGTTCATCTACACCTGAGGGGTGGCCGGCCCCCGGGCGCCGTAAAGGCCCGGGGCGCCGCGAGGCCCCCATACGCCCGAAAGGACCACCATGCTTGTCGATGGGAAATGGACGGGAGATTGGGACCCGGTGCAAAAGGCCGATGCCAAGGGCCGTTTCGTCCGTCAGGTGTCGAGCTTTCGCAACTGGATCACCCCGGACGGCGCCCCCGGTCCGACGGGCGAGGGCGGGTTCGGGGCCGAGGCCGGGCGCTACCGCCTGTACGTCGCCTATATTTGCCCCTGGGCCTCGCGTGCGCTGATGGCGCGCAAGCTCAAGGGGCTGGACGGGCTGATCCCGGTGACGGTTGTCAACCCGGTGCTGGGCGACGAGGGCTGGTCCTTCGGCGGCTACCCGGGGGCGGACGAGGATCCGCTGTTCGGGGCAGGCCACATGCACGAGATCTACACCCGCGCCGATCCGCATATCACCGGACGGGCCACCGTGCCCGTGTTGTGGGACATGAAGCGCGACGTCATGGTGAACAACGAAAGCGCCGATATCCTGCGCATGTTCGACACGGCGTTCGAGGGGCTCGTGCCATCGGACCTGCGGCTTTACCCCGCCGATCTGGCGCCCGAGATCGACGCGCTGAACCCGCGGCTTTACGACAAGCTGAACAACGGGGTCTACAAATCCGGCTTCGCCTCGACGCAGGCGGCCTATGACGAGGCGGTCGCCGGGGTGTTCGAGATGCTCGACGAGCTCGAGGACCGGCTGAGCGGCGATTACCTCTTCGGCGACCGGCTGACCGAGACCGACATCCGCGCTTTCGTCACGCTGATCCGGTTCGACGCGGCCTATCACGGCATCTTCAAGTGCAACCGCCGCCAGATCGCCGATTACCCCCGGCTTTCGGCCTACATGGAGCGCGTCCTGCACCTGCCGGGGATCCGAGAGACGGTGAACATGGATCACATCACCCGCGGCTATTACTCGATCAAGGCGCTGAACCCGACCTGCATCGTGCCCACCGGACCGGCCCATATCGCCCGGCTTCTGGGCTGAGGATCCACGGCATGGGCGTTGCGGGGGGCGTTTGAACGCGCCCTCTGCCGGCGCGGCGCTCAGACCTCGCGCAGCACGGCGATCAGCCGGGCGGCGGCGTCGCTCAGGGCCTCTTCGGGGAAGGCGGCATAGCCGGTGAGCAGGGCCTCGGGCGCCCCGGGCAGAACGCAGTGCGACGACAGGGCGCCGACCTGCATCCCGGCCCCGGCGCAGCGGCGGGCGATCTCGCGATCGGTCGCGCGGGCCGAGAGGGCGGGGCGCAACGGCAGGCAAAGGTGCATGCCCGCCGCGTCCGGCGCGAGATCCAGAAGGTCGCGCACCGGGGCCAGCGCCGCCAGCAGATGGGTCTGCCGCTGGGCATAGATCCGGCGCATCCGCCGGAGGTGGACCGCGAATTCCCCGCTCGCCATGAAGCCCGCAAGCGCCGGCTGGGGCACCAGCGACGCGCGCGCCCCCGCCCGGTCGAGATAGGCGCGCACCTGTGCCACATGCGCCCTTGGCACCACCATGTAGCCGATCCGGATGCTGCCGCTGACGAGCTTGGAGAAGCTGCCGACGTAGATCACGTGCCGCAGTCCGTCGAGCCCGGCGAACGAGGGCAGGGGCGACCCGCGGTAGCGGAATTCGCTGTCGTAATCGTCCTCGACGATCAGCCCGCCATGCCGCGCGGCCCAGTCGAGCAGCGCGACCCGGCGCGACAGCGGCAGGCTGCGCCCGGTGGGGTAATGCCGCGACGGGGTGACCACCACCGCCGTCGCCTCCGCCGGGATCCGGGCCGCGTCGATCCCGTCGCGGTCGATCCTGACCGGCAGCGGCCGGGCGCCCGCCGTGGCCAGCACCTCGCGCGCCCGGGGCCAGCACGGATCCTCCACCGCGACCGCCTGCCCGGGCGGGGTGAGCCCGCGAAACACGATCTCGTAGGCCTCCGCCGCGCCGGAGGTGATGACCACCTGGTCCGGGTCGCAGTCGAGCTTGCGCCAGGCGGCAAGGTGATCGGCGATCGCAACGCGCAGAGGCTGCCAGCCGAGCGGATCGGGGCGCCCCAGCAGCGCCGGCCCGGGGTCGCGCCACGCCCGTTCCAGGTGGCGCGCCCATTGCCGGTGGGGCACCAGTGCCGGGTCCGGGATGCCGGTCTGGAACGGTTGCCAGCCGCAGGGTTCCGCCCTGTCCGGGGCCCGCACGGCCCTTTGGGGCGCGGGTTCCCCGGGGGGTGGCGGCGCGAGGTGGGTGATCTCCTCGGCGACGAAGGTGCCGCTGCCCCGGTGGGCGACAAGGTAGCCCTCGGCCATCAGCTGGTCATAGGCCGCCTGCACCGTGGTGCGCGACACCGACAGTTCCGCCGCCAGCGTCCGGCTGGCCGGCAGCCGCGCGCCGGCGCGTCCCGGCGCGGCGGCGAGGATCGCGCGCAGCGCGTCGAGGAGCTGCGCCTGCAACGCCACCCCGCTGCCCGGGTCGAGCGTCAGGGCGAACAGGTCGCGGCTTAGATTGGACTGAGAGGATTTTGCAAAAGTGGCCATTTGTGAACGGCCAATAATGCGGCATCACGGCGGCAGCAAGTTCAACCTTTGGAATACAGCCATGTCCGACACGCTTCTCTCCACCGACAGATCGCGCCTGCGCCGCTCGCACGAGCGCGGGCATTTCGATCGCGCCACGGTGGATGCCATCCTCGACGCCCAGCCGATGTGCTCGGTCGGCTACGTGATCGACGGCCGGCCCTTCGTCACCCCGACACTGCAGTGGCGCGAGGGCGATCACGTCTACTGGCACGGCTCTTCCGCCAGCCGCGCGTTACGCAATTCCCGCGACGCCGAGGTCTGCCTGAACGTCGCCATCCTCGACGGCTTCGTGATGGCGCGGTCGGGGATGCACCATTCGGTCAACTCGCGGTCCGTCACGCTCTATGGCACCGCCTTCAAGGTCGAGGACCCGGCGGAAAAGCTGGAACGGTTGACGCGCTTCGTGAACGGCCTCTTTCCCGGGCGCTACGAGGGGCTGCGCCCGGACCATGCGCAGGACCTGAAGGCCACGACGGTGCTGGGGATGCAGATCCGCGAGGGCAGCGCCAAGGTCCGCACCGGCCCGCCCGGCGACGAGGAGGCGGATTACGCCCTGCCGATCTGGGCCGGGGTGATCCCGGTCCGCACCGAGGTGGGCGAACCGGTCCCCGACCCGCGCAACCTGCCCGGGGTGGAGATGCCCGACCACGTCAGGAACTTCCGGCTCTAGCGCCGGGTGTCAGACCGCCTCGGCCAGCTCCGGCAGGGGCGGGGTCAGCTCGCCCGCGTAGTGGCAGGCGACGGCATGGCCCTGGGTCATCGACCGCAGCACCGGTTTCTCGGCCCGGCAGCGGTCGGTGGCGAAGGGGCAGCGCCCGGCGAAGCGGCAGCCCGGCGGCGGGTCGACGGGCGAGGGCGGATCGCCGGTCAGCACGTAGTCGCTCTGTGCCCGGCCGGTTTCGGCCGAGGGTGCGGCGGCCATCAGCGACCAGGTGTAGGGGTGTTTCGCCCGCGCGAAGAGGGTTGCGGTATCGGCCACCTCGACGAATTCGCCGAGGTACATCACGGCGACCCGGGTGCAGATGTGCTGCACCACCGCCAGATCGTGCGAGATGAAGACATAGGCGAGGCGCTTGTCGCGCTGGAGGCCATGCAGAAGGTTCAGGATCTGCGCCTGGATCGCCACGTCCAGCGCGCTGACCGGCTCGTCGCAGACCACGAGGCGGGGCTCCGTCACCATGGCGCGGGCGATGCACAGACGCTGACGCTGCCCGCCCGAGAACTGGTGTGGAAAGAGGCGCCGCGCATCGGGATGCAGGCCCACGGCGCGGAACATCGCCTCGACCCGCTTCTCGCGGTCGGCCGGGGCGCCGATGCCCATCAGGTCCAGCGGCTCGCGCACCGCCGCGCCCGCCCGCATGCGCGGATTGAGCGACGAGAACGGGTCCTGGAACACCATCTGGAACTGTGCCCGGACGCGGCGCAGCGCGCCCGCGTCCATGGTGGCCAGGTCGTTGCCCAGAAGCTCGATCCTGCCCTCGGTCGGGTCGACCAGCCGCATCAGCGCCTTGGCCGTCGTGGACTTGCCCGAGCCGCTCTCGCCGACGATGCCGAAGCTTTCGCCCTCGCGCACCGAGAAGCTGACGCCATCCACCGCGTGCACCGTGGCGCCCGAGGAAAGCGGGAAGTGGACCTTGAGGTTCTCGACCGTCAGCATGCGGGGGCGGCCTCCCGGGCCTCGTTGGGGTGCCAGCAGAGCGTTTCGTGATCGGGGCCCAGGCGCACCGTCTCGGGGGGCGTCGCGTGGCATTTCTCGGTGGCACGCGCGCAGCGCGGGGCAAAGCGGCAGGCGGGGGGAAACTGGCCCAGCGGTGGCACCATCCCCGGGATCTCGCCCAGCCCGCGGGCAGGTGCGGTGAGGGCCGCGCGACCCAGCCGCAGCTTCGGCGTGCAGGCCATCAGGCCCGAGGTATAGGGATGGGCAGGCGCGGCCAGAAGCTGCGCCGCCGGCCCGGCCTCGATGCACTTGCCGGCGTAGAGCACTGCCACCTCGTCGGCCATCTCGGCCACCGCACCCATATCGTGGGTGATCAGCATGATCGCCGTGTCGGTCTGCATCTGCAATTCGCGCAGCAGGCGGAAGATCTGCGCCTGCACCGTCACATCCAGCGCGGTGGTGGGTTCGTCGGCGATGATCACGCGGGGACGGCAGGCCAGCGCGATGGCGATCATCACCCGCTGCCGCATGCCGCCCGAAAGTTCGTGCGGGTAGGCCGCCAGCCGCGTCTCGGGCGAGGGGATCTGCACCGCGCGCAGCATCTCCAGCGCGATCTCGCGCGCCTGGGCGCCGGTCTTGTCCTGGTGCAGTTCCACCACCTCGGCGATCTGGCGTTCCACCGTCAGCACCGGGTTGAGCGAAGTCATGGGTTCCTGGAAGATCATCGACATGGCGTTACCGCGCAGCGCGCGCAGGCGCTGCGGGCGGACCTGCACGAGGTCTTCCTCGCCCAGGAGGATCTGACCCGCCGCGATGCGGAACCGGTCGGGCAGAAGGCCCATGGCGGACAGCGCGGTCATCGATTTGCCGCAGCCGCTTTCGCCGACCACGGCCAGCGTCTGGCCGCGCCGGAGCGTCAGGGTCACCCCGTCGAGGACGGAATGCACGGCGGTGCCGGTGTCGACCTCGACCTTGAGGTCCTTGATCTGGAGAACGGGGTCCATCAGCGCCTCCGCAGTCGGGGGTTGAGGGCGTCGTTGATACCGTCACCGACGAGGCTGATCGCCAGCACGGTCAGGAAGATCGCGACGCCGGGCAGGGTGACGGTCCACCATGCGTCGAGCAGGTAGTTGCGGTTCTGGCCGACGATCAGACCCCAGCTCATGGTGTTGGGATCGCCGAGGCCGAGGAACGAAAGCCCCGCTTCGAACAGGATCGACGAGCCGACCGACAACCCGGCGGCCACCACCAGCGGGGGCAGCGCACCGGGCAGGATGACGCGGAAGATCAGGTAGCGGTTGCGGGCGCCTGCGGTACGGGCGGCCTCGACATAGTCGAGCTTGCGGATGCGCAGGAACTCCGCCCGGGCGAGGCGGGCGACCTGCGGCCAGCTGACGATGCCGATCGCCGCGGTGATGGTGTAGAGGTTCGATCCGAAGACCGTCACCACCACCATCGCCAGCAGGAGCGTGGGAAGGATCTGGAAGAATTCGGTCACCTTCATCAGTGCGGCGTCGATCGGGCCCTCGTAGAACCCGGCGAGCGCGCCCATGAGGATGCCCAGCACGACCGAGATCACCGCCGCGGCGGCGCCCACGGCCAGTGTCGCGCGGCCTCCGTTGATGATGCCCGACAGGATGTCGCGCCCGACGTAATCGGTGCCGAGCGGGGCATATTCACCCCCCGGCGGGGCGAAGGGCATGTCGACGATGTCGTAGGGGTTCACCGGGTAGATCAGCGGCCCGAGGAAGGTCATGCACAGGATCGCGATCAGCAGCACGAGGCCGAAGAGGGCCGGGCGGTTGGCCGCGAAGCTGCGCGCGAATTCAACCGCGGGGCGGGTGGGGCGCGCGGCCGGGGCCTCGGGGACCGGTGCGGTCAGCGGGGCGGTGTTGGTTGCGTCGGTCATGGTCTTATCCCTTGGCCGGGCCGGGGCTCTTGGAGCCCGGAGCGGCGGGTGTCTTCGTGGCCTTGCGGGTGCGTCCGCCTCCGATCCTCGGGTCGATCCAGCGATAGGCAAGGTCGGTCAGCGCGTTCGCCACCATCACCAGGATCGCTGAGAAGAACAGGATCGCGAGCAGGGTCGAGTAATCGCGCCGCAGGATCGAGTCGAAGGCCAGCCGCCCGAGCCCGGGCCAGTTGAACACAGTCTCGACCAGCACCGCGCCGGCGAGCAGCTGGCCGAACTGCAGCCCGACCATGGTGACGATCGGGATCAGCCCGTTGCGCAGCGCGTGGCCGAAGACCACCCGGCGCTCGCTCAGCCCCTTGGCGCGGGCGGTGCGGATGTAATCGGCCCCCAGCACGTCAAGCATGGCGGCGCGCGCCAGGCGCGAATAGGTGGCGATGTAGATCGAGGCCAGCGTGACCGAGGGCAGCACGAGGTGGCGCAGCAGGTCCAGCGTCTGGGCGAAGAACCCGCCGGTGTCGCGCACCGAGAACATCCCCGAGACCGGGAAGATCGGGATCACCGAGGCGAACAGGATCGTCAGCATGATCCCGGTCCAGAACACCGGCGCCGAGAAGCCGAAGAGCGAGACCAGCGTGACGAGGTGGCTCAGGATCCCGCGCGGCCGTCGGGCCGAGAAGATGCCCAGGAGCGTGCCGATCACCACGGCAAGGATCAGCGACGAGAGCACCAGCACGATGGTGGCGGGCAGCCGTTGCAGGATCAGGTCCAGCACCGGCATGTTGAAATAGACCGAGTAGCCGAAATTGCCGTGGAGCACCTGCCAGAGATACAGGCCAAGCTGCACCGGCAACGGCTTGTCGAGGCCGTATTGCGCCTTCATCTGGGCGATCAGCTGCGGCGAGGCGCCGCCCATGTCGCCGACGATCACCTGCACCGGATCGCCAGGCGCCGCGTGGATCAGCAGGAAGTTCAGGACCAGCACGGCCAGCAGCAGGCCGATGGCCGAAATCAGACGGGGGGCGAGCTTGCGCATGGACGCTCCTCGGGAAGGGGGCTTTCGGGGCCCGAATGGAAATGCCGCGACGGGCGCGGCACGGCGGGAAAGGGGGGCGCTGGCGCCCCCCGATCCGTCATCAGTTCTTCTTCGACCAGTAGACGTTGTCCCACGGCTGGAGCGAACCCCAGATCCCCGCCGGCACGTTCTCCAGCCCCTTCTTGTAGGCGATGGCGAAGGGCACGGTGTTCAGGAACAGGATCGGCGCGTCGCCCACCACGATCTTCTGGAACTCGGCGTAAAGTTCCTTGCGCTTGGCCGGGTCGCCCTCGACCGCGGCCTCGTTCAGCAGCTTGTCGACCTTCGGGTTGTCGTATTGCGCCATGTTGGCCCAGACCACGCCCTTGCGGATGTTCGACGACAGGTAGGTGCGCGCCACGCCGATCACCGGGTCGCCCCAGTTGTAGACGTCATCCTCGGTCAGGTCGAAATCGTAGTTCGAGATCCGGTTGGACCAGGTCGGGAAATCGGGCGAGGTGCGGACCTCGACCTTGATGCCCACCTGCCGCAGGGCCGAACGCATGTATTCCACCACGTTGCGGCCGATGTCGACCGAGCCGGGGATGTAATCCACCGTCATGGTAAAGCGGGTGCCGTCGGCGCCCTTCTTCAGCCCGGCCTCGTCCAGAAGCTCGTTCGCCTTCTTGGGGTTGTAGTCGTAGTGGTTCACGTCGGTCGTGGCCAGGGGCGAGCCCGGCGCGATCGGGCCGTAGGCACGCTTTGCCACCCCGCCCAGCAGCCGGTCGACGATGAACTTCTTGTTGATCGCGTAGCCGATCGCCTGGCGCACGCGCACGTCGTCGAACGGTTTCTTCTTGGTGTTGAACTCAAGCCAGTTGATCGGGCCGATCGCCTCGAACCCCTTGTTCGACACGGTCACGTCGGGCGCCTTCTCCAGCCGCTGGATGTCGCGCACGTCGCTGAGCAGCGGCGCCACGTCGACCTCGCCGTTCTGCACGGCCAGCACCATGTTCTCGGGGTCGGCGAAGATCTTGACGATGATCTTGTCGAGATGCGGGCGCCCCTTGAGGAAGAAGTCGGGGTTCTTCTCGAGCACGTAGCTGTCGCCCTGCTTGTAGCTGACAAGCTTGAACGGGCCCGACCCCACGGGTTTCAGGTTCGCGGGGTTGGTCTGGATGTCGCCCTTGCCATAGACGTGCTCCGGCAGGATCGGCATCAGCGCCGGCGACATCGCCAGCAGAAGCGCCGGGTAGGGATGGGCGAGGTGGATCACCACGGTGTACTTGTCGGGCGTGTCGACGGTGGTGACCGGGGCGAGCATGGTCTTGAACGGGTGATATTTCTTGATCGTCTCGATCGAGAATTTCACGTCCTCGGCGGTGACCGGCGTGCCATCGCTGAACTTGGCGTTGTCGACCAGGTGCAGCGTCACGCTCTTGCCGTCCTTCGCCACCTCCCAGCTTTTCGCGAGATACGGCTCGGGATCCCAGTTCTTGTCGTAGCGCAGCGGCGAGGCGAAGATCTGGGTCGAGGGCAGGGCGGTGGCGATGCCCGACTGGATCGCGCCGTCGAAATGGCGCGGCACGCCCACGGTGCCCATCACCAGCGTGCCGCCATCCTTCGGCGCGGATTGCGCCAGCGCCGGCCCCGCCGTCAGCGAGAGTGCCGCCAGCGAGGTGGCGGCGAGCGCGGCCAAGGCCTTGGTACGAAGTGCTGTCATGTCATTTCCCTGTTGGTCTCGTTGGACGAAAGAGGGGGCCGGCAGGTCCGGCCCCTCCGGATCAGTCGAAGTTCAGGACGATGGTCTTCTTTCGGGTGAAATGCTCGAGCATCGCCTCGAGCGACGCCTCCTTGCCGAGGCCGGATCGGCCGAAGCCGCCATAGCTGACGTTGGGCTGGATCGTCAGGTTCTGGTTGACCTGCACGTAGCCCGCATCCAGCCGCGCGGTGGCGTCCAGCGCGGTCGAAAGCGACGCGGTCCAGACCGTCGCGGCCAGCCCGTAATCGCTGTCGTTGGCGCGCGCGATGACGTCGTCGTAATCATCCCAGCGCTGGATCGCCGCGACGGGGCCGAAGATCTCCTCGCGCAGGCAGGGGTGATCCTCGGGCAGGTCGAGAAGCAGCGTCGGGCGCTCGAAGAGATCGGCCGCGAGGGCGGTATCGTCGGGCAGCGCGCCGCAGCGGAGGACGCGCGCGCCGGGCGTGGCTTCAGCCTTGGCCACGTAGTCGCGCACGATGGCGGCCTGCCGGGGCGAGACGATGGTGCCGATGTCGGTGGCCTCGTCCAGCGGGTCGCCGATCTTCAGGGCGTCCAGCGCGGCGGTCAGCTTGGCCAGGAAGGCGTCGAACAGGCTGTCGTGCACGTAGATCCGGCTGGACGCGGTGCAGCTTTGCCCCTGCCGGGTGAACCGCATGCCGGAAATCGCGCCGGCCACGGCCTTCTCCAGATCGGCATCGGCGCAGACGATCATCGGGCTCTTGCCGCCCAGTTCCAGGCTTACCGGGATGATCTTTTCAGCCCCGGCGCGGTAGACGATGCCGCCCACCTCCTCGGACCCGGTGAAGGTGATCTTGGCCACGTCGGGGTGCGCGGTCAGCACCGCGCCGCAATCCGGGCCGTCGCCGCAGACGACGTTGAGCACGCCGTCCGGCAGGTGGCGCATCAGCACCTCGGCCATCGCGAAGGTCGCGAAGGGGGCCTCTTCCGCGGCCTTGACCACCACGGTGTTGCCCGCCACCAGCGCCGGCGCAATCTTCAGCATCATCAGCACAAGCGGCACGTTCCACGGCAGGATCGCGGCCACGACGCCAAGAGGTTCGCGCGTGGTCAGCGTCATCATGCGAGGGTGGTAGGGCACCGTCTCGCCCTTCAGCTCCGACCCGAGGCCTGCATGGAAGTCGAGGATATCGGTCGCGGTCGCCACCTCGCCCCGGCATTCGGTGCGGATCGCCTTGCCGGTCTCCATCGCCAGGAGGCGGGCGATCGGTTCGGCCAGCGGGGCCAGCGCGCGGGCGGCATCGGCCAGCTTGCGGCCGCGCTGGCGGGCAGGCAGGGCGGCCCAGCCGGGGCCCGCGGCCCGGGCGGCGGTGACGGCGGCATCCACTTCGGGCGCGCGGCTGGCGGCGGCCTCGGCCAGCGCCTTGCCGGTGGCCGGGTTCTCGACCGTCAGGGTCGCGGCGGCGGAGAGGCGGGCGTTGCCGATCAGGTTCACGCCGGCATAGGCGGCCAGTAGATCTTCGGCAGAGGGAAGGACGGGGCTTTGTTCTGTCATGGGTCGATCATCCGTGCTGCACTGCAGCTTTGCTTGGTCCAGAGCGGCGCAATTCATGGGGCCAGTCCGGCCGCGTTCGCAGCCCGGGCCGCCCGGCATCCCGTCCCGCGCCGCAAGGACAGGTGCCGTGACTGGGGCTGGGTCAGAGGGTTAGAGCGTGACGGTATCGGCCAGCGCGGGCGCCAGCGCCTCGGCCAGCCGGAAATCCGGATCGGTGCCGATCGCGACGAGGCCGGGGCGGGCCTTGTCCGGCGCGGGGCTCAGGATCCAGCGGCCCGAGACCCATTGCAGCAGCTGCAACCCGTCCTCTTCCGCCAGATCGAGGCAGCCCTTCAGCCGCAACAGGCTGCGCGGCAGGTGCTTCAGCAGGGTTTCCAGCCGCGCCGGGTGAAGCGGCGCCGGGGGCACCCATGTCTCGCTGTGGAACACGCCCTGATGCGCGGCCTCGCGACCCGCCCCACCGCTTGGAGTCGCGAAGAGCGCGAGCGGCCGGGGCAGGAGAAGCTCGCGCGGGAGGTCGGCCCGCACCGTTTCGGCCCGCGCGGCGTTCGGCGCAAGGCGGGTCACCTCGTCCCGGGCGCGCTTCAGCACCGGGGCGGGGGCGGTGTCTGTGTGATTCAGAACCACGAGGTCCGCGCCGATGAACTGCCGCTCGACGATGTCGCCGACCAGCGGATCGGCAAGGTGCCGGGCGATCTCGCCCGCGTGGGCCAGCACGACGACGAGGTCCAGCCTCAGGCGCGGCTCCAGCAGGGCGAATTCGGCGATGCGGCGGGGTTCGGAGACGCCGCTCGCCTCAATCAGGATCGCCTCTGGCGCGTGGTCCAGCGCGCGAGAGATGGCGGGGCCAAGCCCGTCGGCGAGGGAGCAGCAGATGCAGCCGCCCGACAGCTCCATCGTCAGCCCGTCGTCCGATTGCACCAGCGCCGCGTCGACGTTCAGCGCGCCGAAATCGTTCACCAGCACCGCCGTGCGCGCCGGCGCCGAGGCGAGGATGCGGTTCAGCAGCGTCGTCTTCCCCGCGCCGAGGAAACCGCCGAGGATGGTGGCCGGGATGCTCATGCGCGCCTCCTCATGATGTCACGGTCCTGCCGTCACCTGCCTGCCGCGCCCTCATGCGGGGATTGCGCTTTCGTGCCAGAGGCCGCCGCTCACCGTGCCTTCGACGCGGATGTCGCGCAGGGCCTCGGGGGCGGTCTCGAACGGGTCGCGGTCGAGCACGGCGAAATCGGCGAACTTGCCGACCTCGATGGAGCCCACGAGGTGGTCGAGCTTCAGCTGCCAGGCGGCTCCCAGCGTGATCGCCTCCATCGCCTGTTCCACGGTGATCCGCTCTTCGGGGCCGAGGATGCGGCCGGTGGCGGTCTGGCGGTTGACCGCGCACCACGCGGTGAACAGCGGCCCGAGCGGCGTCACCGGCACGTCGGAATGAATGGCCAGCACCAGCCCCTCGGCCAGCGCGGAGCCGCAGGCATCCATCCGGTTCGCCCGCTCCGGCCCCATGGTCAGGGCATAATGCTGATCGCCCCAGTAGTAGATGTGGTTGGCAAACAGGTTGACGCCGAGGTCGAGGGCGCGCGCCTTGCGGAACTGCGCGCGGTCGGCCATCTGGCAATGTTGCAGCACGTGGCGATGATCGGGGAAGGGGGCCTCGCGCAGGCCCTCGGCGAGCGTGTCGATGACGAATTCGCTGGCCTGGTCGCCGTTCACGTGGAGGTGCATCTGCAGCCCGGCGGCGTTGTAGGCCTTGATCATCTCCTTCAGTGTCGCGGGCGGCAGGTTCCACATGCCATTCGGAGCGCCGTTGTAGTAGCCCGGCCATTTCACCCGCGCGGTGAACCCCTGGATCGAGCCGTCGGTCATGATCTTGACGAGGCCGGGATAGAACCGCTCGTTCCCCATCTGGCGCAGCGCGGTGGCGCGGGCGACGCCTTCCTCGATGCCGTAACCGATCGCGCCCATCGCGGGTACGACCCGGAGCGGGTAATCGGGGGCCGAAGTCGCTTCGGCGAAAGCCATGACGACCTGGTCTGTCATGGTCTGGTGCAGGTCGGCGGCGGTCGTGACGCCCGCGTTCACCGCCGAGCGCCCATAACGCCGAACGCTTTCCACATCGACGTCGCGCAGGCCGAAGGCGGCGCCCACGGCCTTTTGTGCAAGGAACATCGTGGCCATTTCCTGAAGCTCGCCGGTGATGTCGCCCTGGGCATCGCGCAGGATCCCCTCGGCCTCGACCTCGCCGAACATCCCCGCCATCTCGAGCACCGGTGTGTTCACGCTCATGATGTGAAAGCTTGCGTGAATTATCAGGATCGGCCGCGTGGTCGACACGCGGTCGAGATCGTGCCGGGTCAGCCGCGCGCCGGCGAAGTAGATCGGGTCGAAACCCCAGGCCAGCAGCGGCGCGTCGGGGTCCTCCATCGCTGTCTCGCGCTCCTTGAGCCGGGCGATGACCGCCTCGACATCCTTCAGGCCGCCTTCGAGCTCGCCCTCGGGCGCGTGGCGGTGGAAATAGCCGAGGAACAAGTCGCGCCAGACACTGCCCTCCATCGCGTGGCCATGGGCCTCGACGAAGCCGGGCATCAGGACCTTGTCGGCGAAGCGCTTGTCCAGCGTGGCGGGGCCCCAGCCCTGGCACTCGGCGAGGGTGCCGACGGCGAGGATGCGACCGTCGCGCACGGCGACATGGGTGGCCAGCGGTTGCGCCCGGCTCATGGTGCGGATGGCGCGGGCGCTGAAGATCGTGGTCTGTGCGGTCATGTCCTGTCCTTCCTGCGATCCGCCCGAACCTAGGGGGCGGCATTCGGCGGGGGCAGGTCCACCGGCACGGCGCGGACTGGGCCAGAGGCTTGGGCCAGAGGGTTGGGCCAGAGGTAAGGGATGGGCCAGAGGGTGATGGACGTAACATGGGGTGCGCGTTTCAGCGCGCCCTCCGCGCTGCGGCTGCGTGTCCCGTCGTCGCCCGTTGCGCCCGGCGGTGGCCCCATCAAATCCGAACCGCTGGCCCTGTCCTCCTTCCCCTGCGCGGCACCAAGACGGGGCGACCGATAAACGCGCGAGGGTATGCGATGTACGACAACGACATTTCCGGGCTGGTCGAGGCCGACCGCAGCCATGTCTGGCACCACCTGACCCAGCACCGCGCGTTCGACGAGAAGGACCCGCGGATCATCATGCGTGGCCACGGCATGAAGGTCTGGGACCAGAACGGCCGCGAATTCCTCGATGCGGTGTCGGGCGGCGTCTGGACCGTGAACGTGGGCTACGGCCGCGAAAGCATTGCCGACGCGGTACGCGAGCAGCTGGTGACGCTGAACTACTTCGCGGGGTCGGCAGGCTCGATCCCAGGCGCGCGATTTGCCGAGGCGCTGATCGCCAAGATGCCCGGGCTGAAGCGCGTCTATTATGCCAACTCCGGGTCGGAGGCGAACGAGAAGGCGTTCAAGATGGTGCGCCAGATCGCCCATCGCCGCCATGGCGGCCGCAAGACCAAGATCCTCTACCGCGAGCGCGATTACCACGGCACCACCCTCGGCGCGCTTTCGGCCTGCGGGCAGGAGCAGCGCGCGGCGGAATACGGCCCCTTCGCGCCGGGCTTCGTCGAGGTGCCGCACTGCCTCGAATACCGCAGCCAGTGGGGCGCGATCGAGAATTACGGCGAACGCGCCGCCGACGCGATCGAGGAGGTGATCCTGCGCGAGGGCCCCGATACCGTTGGCGCGCTCTGCCTGGAGCCCGTGACCGCCGGTGGCGGCGTCATCGTGCCGCCGAAGGGTTACTGGGAGCGCGTGCAGGAGATCTGCCGCAAATACGACATCCTTCTGCACATCGACGAGGTGGTCTGCGGTGTCGGCCGCACGGGCGAATGGTTCGGCTATCAGAACTATGGGATCGAGCCCGATTTCGTGACCATGGCCAAGGGCGTGGCCTCGGGCTACGCCGCGATCTCGTGCCTCGTGACCAGCGAGAAGGTGTTCGACGCCTTCCGCGAGGATGCCGCCGATCCGATGAGCTATTTCCGCGACATCTCGACCTTCGGCGGCTGTACCGCGGGGCCGGCGGCAGCGCTGGAGAACATGCGCATCATCGAGGAGGAGGGCCTGCTGGCCAACACCAAGACCATGGGCGTGCGCCTGCTGGACCGGCTCGAGGCGATGACCGAGAAATTCGCCGTGGCGGGCGAGGCGCGGGGCGCGGGCCTGTTCTGCGGGCTGGAGCTGGTGGCCGACCGCAAGACGCGTGAGCCCCTGGACGAGAAGATCGTGCAGCGGGTGGTTGCGGAATGCGACGCGCGGGGCGTGATCCTCGGCATGACCAACCGTTCGGTCCCGGGCTATAACAACACGCTCTGCCTCAGCCCCGCGCTTATCGCCGGCGAGGCCGAGATCGACCGTATCGCCGACACGATCGAAGAGGCGCTGACCGCCGTCACCGGCTGAGATCGGGGCGGCCGCGCAGAGGGGCGGCAGGAATGAGCATCGAGACGCTGGCGGTGGTGATCGCCGCCGTGTTCCTGTCGGCCTTCGTCAGGGGGCTTGCGGGGTTCGGCTTCGCGCTGGCTGCCGTGCCCGCGGTGTCGTTCTTCGCCCCGCCGCTGGAGGCGGTGGCCCTCGCCGTGATGCTGCAGCTGATCGTGGGGCTGCGCGACGTGGTGACGCTGCGCGGCAGCCTGCACCTGCCGTCACTGGCGCGGCTGGCGATCGGGTCGCTGATCGGCATTCCGATCGGCATCGCGGCGCTGGCCGGGCTGAGTCCGAATGCCGCGCGAATCCTGATCGCGTTTGCGGTGCTTTCGGGCCTTGGGCTGATCCTGCGGCGGCGTCCGGCCGGGACCGCACCGCACCCGGGGCTGGCGCTGGGGGCGGGGGTTGCCTCGGGGGTGTTTTCCGGGCTGGCGGCTATGCCGGGCCCGCCCGCGGTCGCCTATTACCTGACGACGGGGCTGGCGCCGGTGCAGACCCGCGCCACGCTGCTTGTCTTCTTCTGTTTCACTTCGGCGATGGCAATGCCGGGGCTGGTGCTCGCCGGGGCGATCGATCGGCAGAGCCTGATGCTTACGGCGCTGTCCTTGCCCGCCATGCTGATCGGGACATGGGCCGGGATGGCCGCCTTCCGCCGTCTCGATCATGCCCAGTACCGCAGGCTGGCGATCGCGGTCATGGCCTGCTCGGCGCTGTTTGCCGGCGCGCGGGGACTGGCTGGCCTGATCTGACCCGCGCCCGCCCTGGACGCTCCGGGAAATGCCCGGGGCAGGGTGGTGTGCGGCGGGATGATCCTGGAACGCGCTGCCCAGAGGTTCGGCAGCGTGCCCGGTTGTTGTGCAGTTTCTGGCCGCGGGCGCGCCCGCACCCGCATGCGCCAAAGCGGGGAACTGGACGCTGACGGGCGGTTCGGGGCATTGGTGCGGGATCACGCACAAGGTCACTTCGCATGCTTCCCCCGATCCGCCGCGACAGCGGCGCCCCGATCCAGTCCCAACTTCGCCGTTCGATCATCGACGCGATTCACGCCGGGCAGATGCAGCGGCGCCAGAAGCTGCTGCCCTCGCGGCAGCTGGCCGGGCAGCTGGGCATCGCGCGCAACACCGTCACCGCGGTCTACGAAGAGCTGGTCGCGCGCGGCTATCTCGAGGCGCGGCCGCGGCGGGGCTATTTCGTGGCCCCCGATCTTCCCGCCGCCGACCCCGCGGCCGCGCAGACGCCCGCGCCGACGGGAGGCGGGAGCGTGGACTGGTCCCGCGCGCTGCGCCAGCGGCCGTCGCAGCACCGCCACCTCGTCAAGCCCGCGAACTGGCAGGATTTTCCCTATCCTTTCGTGTATGGCCAGGTCGACCCGGCGCTGTTTCCGATCAACATCTGGCGCAGCTGTTCGCGCGATGCGCTGGGGCGCGCGGCGATCGACTGGTGGGCGGCCGATCGCGCCAACGAGGACGACCCGCAGCTGATCGAGCAGATCCGCACCCAGATCCTGCCCCGCCGCGGCATCTTCGCCCGGCCCGAAGAGATCCTGATCACGCTGGGCTCGCAGCACGGCTTCTACCTGATCTCGCGCCTTCTGGTGCGCGAGGGAACGCGGGTCGGGGTCGAGGTGCCGGGCTATCCCGACAGCCGCAACATCGTCGAGGCAGAGGGTGCCGAGATCGTCGAACTGGCCGTCGATTCCGCCGGCGCGCGGCTGGGGGGCGGGGCGCTCGACCTCGCGTTGCTGACGCCCGCGCACCATTGCCCGACCAACGTGACCATGACCTCCTCGCGCCGGCTCGAGACGCTCTCGCTGGCGCGGCAGAACGGCACCATCCTGGTCGAGGACGATTACGAGGGCGAGACGACATTCTCGGGCGACGGCGTCACGCTCAAGTCGCTCGACGAGGACGGGCGGGTGATCTACCTCGGCACGCTGTCGAAGGTGCTGGCGCCGGGGGTGCGGCTGGGCTTCATGGTCGCCGATGCCGCGCTGATCGAAGAGGCCCGCTGGCTGCGCCGGCTGATGCACCGGTCGTGCCCGCTCAACAACCAGCGCACGGCGGCGATCTTCCTGGCGGAGGGCCATTACCTGCAGTTGATCCGCAACCTGCAGGACGCGCTGGAGCGCCGGTTCGAGCGCGCGGCGAAGGGCGTGACCCGGCACCTGCCGAAGCTGCGCCTCGGGCCCGGGGTCGGCTCCAGCCTGTGGCTGGAATGCGCGCCGGGGCTGGACGGCCGAGCACTGCTGGCGGCCGCCGCGCGCCGCGGCGTGCTGATCGAAAGCGGCGACCCGTTCGTCGCGCCGCGGGACGCGGGCCGCTACCTGCGCATGGGCGTGGGCTATATCGGAGAGGACCGGATCGACGCGGGCCTGCATGAGCTTGGCGCGGCGATCGCGGACCTTCCGGGTGCCTATGCCGACATTGCCTAGGGCGCCGGCCCCCTAGAACGCCACCTTGTCGCCGCCCTTGAGGTTCAGGATCTCGCGCGCCTCGTCCGGGGTGGCGACCTCGAACCCGAGGCTTTCGACCATCTGCCGGGCCAGTGTGACCTGCTCGGCATTGCTGCGCGCCAGGCGGCCGCGCCCGGCATAGAGCGAATCCTCGAGGCCCACCCGCAGGTGGCCGCCCAGCAGGACCGATTGAAGCGCGACCGGCATCTGGTGCCGGCCCGCCCCCAGCACCGACCAGCGGTAGGCGTCGCCGAACAGCCTGTCGGCCGTGCGCCGCATGTGCAGTACGTCTTCGCCGTGGGCGCCGATGCCGCCGAGGATGCCGAACACCGACTGCACGAAGAACGGCGGCGTCACCAGCCCGCGGCGGACGAAATGGTCCAGCGTGTAGAGGTGCCCGATGTCGTAGCACTCGATCTCGAACCGGGTCCGGCTGTCGGCGCAGGTGGTCAGGATGCTCTCGATATCGGCGAAGCTGTTGCGGAAGACCCGATCGCGCGAGCCTTCCAGGTAATCGATTTCCCACGCCTGGGCGAAGTCCTGCTTCTTGTCGAGGATCGGGTAGAGGCCGAAGTTCATCGACCCCATGTTGAGAGATGCGACCTCGGGCTGGAAGATCGCCGCGGGGCGCAGGCGTTCCTCGACCGACATGGTCGGCGCGCCGCCGGTGGTGATGTTGATCACCACGTCCGAACGCTGCTTGATGACCTTGAGGAACGGCTCGAACGCCTCGGGGCGCTGGTCGGGCTGGCCTGTCGCGGGGTCGCGGGCGTGCAGGTGGACGATGGCCGCGCCGGCCTCGCGCGCGCCGACGGCGGCCTCGGCGATCTGGTCGGCGGTGATCGGCAAATGGGGCGACATCGACGGGGTGTGGATCGACCCCGTGACGGCGCAGGTGATGATGACTTTCCGGCCCATGATTGTCCTCCCGGCCTGTGGCCTGCGCGGGGCAGGCACCCTTGACATCATGTTTTCCCTAACGAAACATGACGAGTGCCGTGGATCGTTGGTCGCAACGCGAGGGATGTCAAGGCATCCCCTGTGCGCCGGATGCGAAACGCCGACCCTGCCGTGTCGGGGGGCAGGGGCCAGTGCGGGATTCGCGGAAATTCATCGCAACTTGTTTCGATAGGAAAAACATAATAGCAATTTTTGAAGGAGACAGAAAATTGTGAACGCGCTGGCCAAGGCAGGCCCGCGTTCCCGGATCAAGGAGGCAGGAATGCCCAAGGTGACAGGCGAAGGCGGCGAAGGCGTCCAGGCGGTTGCGCTGGCGCTGAAGATACTCGAGCGGCTCGCGGAAGAGGGGAAGCCCATGGGGGTGACCGCGCTGGCCGAGGCGCTTGGCACGACGAAAAGCCGAATCTTCCGGCATCTGCATACGCTCAAGCAATACGGCTACATCCTGCAATCAGAGACGACGGAGCGGTATCGGATCGGCTCGCGGCTGCTGGCGCTGGCGCGGGCTGCAAGCGACAACCAGGACCTGGCGATCGCCAGCTACCGTGCGCTTCGTGCGCTGCGCGAGGGCCTTGGACATTCCGCCGTCCTGTCGCAGGTGGAGCCGGAAGGCGCGCGTATTTTGTCAACGATTACAGGTAAGTCAACGATAGAGATCGGTGTCAGGGCCGGGTCCTTGCTGCCGTTCCATTCCTCGGCGCATGGCAAAGTGGCGCTGACCTTCGGGTCCGAGAGCCTGCGGGCCGAGGTGCTGTCGTCGCGGCTTGAGAAGATGACCGAACACACGATCACCACCGCCTCCGCCCTGCGCGCCGAGATCGAGAGAATCCGTCACCGGGGCTGGGCCACCGCCCCAAACGAATCGCTGATCGGCATCAACACGCTGGCCGCCCCGATCTTCGAGGCGTCGGGGGCGCTGGTGGGCGCGGTGGCGATCGTCGACTCGGTCCAGTTCATCGCGCCCGAGCCGACGAAGGAACAGATCGCCGGCGTGCTGGAGGCCGCCCGCAGCATCTCGGCAGAGCTCGGCTACGTCCTCGATTGAGCCTGAGGGCTTGACATCTCCTCCCTCCCTGTTTCAGAAATACGAAACATCGTTTCGTTAAACGAAATGCTGCTCTGGGAGGAGGAACATGAAGAGACGCATCACTCTTGCGGCTGCGCTGGCGCTTGCGCTCGCAGGCCCGGTCCATGCCGCGGATGTCTACAAGATCGGCGCGGCGGTCGGCCTTACGGGCTATGCCGCGACCACCGATCGCGGCTGGCGCGACGGGCTTCAGCTCGCGGCGGATTACCTCAACGGCAAGGGCGGGATCGACGGCCACAAGGTCGAGCTGGTGGTCGAGGACAACAAGTCCGACCCGCAGCAGGCGGTCGTCGCCTATCAGAAGATGATGTCGAACGACCACGTCCAGATCTTCGCGTCGGGATGCGTCTCGGCCGGCAACTTCGCCGCCGCGGGCGCGGTGGCGCGGGCAAAGATCCCGATGGTCCTGTGCTCGATCCTGCCGCGCCGCGAAAACGAGATCCACTGGGCCTTCAGCTTCCTGCCGCCGCCGATCTACGAGCTGCAGACGCGCATGGCCTATCTCAAGGACAACACCCAGATCCGCAAGGTCGGCATCCTCAACGATCCCTCGCCCTATGCCATGCTGATGGCCAAGCTGGCCGAGACCGCCGCCAAGCAATACGGCATCCAGGTCGTCGCCCACGAAACCTACCAGCAGGACGACAGCGACATGAGCGTTCAGGTCGGCCGGATCAATGCCGCCGGGGCGGGCGCGATCATCAAGATCGGCATCGGCGGATCGACCGTGACGATCGCCAAGAACGTCAAGCAGCTGGGTCTCAAGGACATGCTTCTGCTGTCGGGCCTCGACGATGCCGCGCCCTATGTGCAGGCGGGCGAGGTGCTGGGCGATCACTTCATGTTCGCGGCGACCGCGGTCCAGATCCCCAGCGCCGTCACCGATGCCGAGGCGAAGGCCGCGCTGGACGCGTTCCTGACCCGCTGGAAGGCGAAGTACGGCGACCGCGACGGCAGCGCCGCCTCGCGCGCCTGGGACGCGATGATGGTGATCGACAAGGCGGTAACCCTGGCGAAGTCGACCGACGGGCCCAAGGTGCGCGACGCGCTCGAGGAGATCACCCATTACCAGGGGGCTGCCGCGCTTTACGAGTTCTCGCCCAAGCAGCACAACGGGGTGGTCAAGAACCCCTTCGTGATGGGTGAGGTGAAGGACGGCGCGCTCGTCCAGGTGAAGTGAGCCGGTCATGACCACGCCACTTCTCGAGATCCGCGACCTGTCGGCGCGCTACGGCCATGTGCATGCGCTCAAGCCCACGTCGATCACGGTCGCGGAGGGAGAGCTTGTCACCGTCCTCGGCCCCAACGGGGCGGGCAAGTCGACGCTGCTGCGCGCCGTCACCCGCCTGACGCCGGGACCGGGCACGATCCTTTTCCAGGGGCAGGACGTCAGCGCGCTGCCCACGCACCGGTTGTCGGAGCTGGGGATCATCATGGTGCAGGAGGGGCGCGGCCTCTTCTCCGAGATGACCGTGCGCGAGAACCTGATCCTCGGCGGCTACAACGCCGGCGGGGACGCGGGCGAACTGTCGGCGCGGATGGAGAGGGTCTTCACCCTGTTCCCGCGCCTCAAGGAGCGGCTGGACCAGACCGCATCGCTGATGTCCGGGGGCGAGCAGCAGATGCTCGCCATCGGGCGGGCGCTGATGGCGGGGCCAAAGCTCCTGATGCTCGATGAACCGTCTCTCGGCCTCGCACCGCGCGTGGCCGCCGAAATCCTCGAAACCCTGGGCGAGCTCAACCGCGAAGGCCTCGGGATCCTGTTGGTCGAGCAGAAGGCGCCGCTGGCGCTCCGGCTTGCCCAGAGGGTCTACGTGCTGTCGCTGGGGCGCGTCGTCGCGGAGTTGCCTTCCCATGAAATCAAGTCTCACCATGACCTTGCCCGATACTACCTCCACTAGGAGCGGGCTTCCCTGGCGCCAGATCCTGCTCGGGGTGCTGGCCGTCGCGATCGTCGTCTATTCCTTCACCGCGAACGGCTATGTCGTCACGGTGATCGGTTTCGCCGCGATCTACGCGCTGTTCTGCACCGGCCTGAACTTCTTCATGGGGTTCACCGGGCAGGCCTCCTTCGGCCAGAACGCCTTTGCCGCGCTCGGCGGTTACGGCAGCGCGATCCTGACCGCCGATTACAGCGTCGAACCGGCCGTTGCGCTGGTGCTGACGATGGGCTTTTCGGGCCTCGTCGCGCTGATCGTGGGCTACCCGACGCTCCGGCTGCGCGGCCATTATCTGGCGATGGCGACCTTCGCGCTCGGGCTGATCACCTACGAGATCTCGATCAACTGGACCGACCTGACGCAGGGCTACATGGGCTATTCCGGGATCCCGCCGCTGGGGATCGGCCCCTATTACGCCGACAGCCCTAAGGCGCAGCTTGCGGTCATCTTCGTGCTGCTGGCCCTCGGTGTCATCGCCGCGGCGCGGCTGAAGAACTCGCGCTTCGGGCGGGCCTGCCGGGCGATCGCGGGGTCAGAGCTTGCCGCCGGTGCCCTGGGCATACCGGTGGCGCGCTACAAGCTGATCTCCTTCGTGATCGCCGCGGTCTATGCCTCGGCCGCGGGTTCGCTGTTCGCGCATTTCGTGGGCTTCATCAGCCCCGAGGTCTTCGGCACCGCCATGGTCGTGCAAAGCTTCACCATGCTCTACCTCGGCGGCATCGGCACGATCGCGGGCCCGTTGATCGGCGCGGTGGTGGTGTCGATGCTGCCCGAGGTGATGCGCGGCCTCAAGGATTTCCAGACCGTCGGCTACCTCCTGCTGCTGCTGGCCATCCTGATCTACGCACCTAGGGGGCTGCATGGCCTTCTGGAGCGGATCCTGCCGGACCGGGAGGGCTGAGCCATGACGATGCTCGATATCCGCGACATCACCAAGCGCTTCGGCGGGCTGGTGGCCAACGACAGCATCGCCTTCACGGTCGAGGCGGGGCAGATATTCGCCGTCATCGGGCCGAACGGCGCAGGCAAGACCACGCTCTTCAACATGGTGGCGGGCACCTTTCCGCCGTCCGAGGGCGAGGTGGCCTTCGACGGGGCGGTGATCTCGGGGCGTTCGGTCGCCGAGATCGCGCAATCCGGGCTGGTCCGGACTTATCAACTGGTTCAGCTCTTCAAGCAGATGACGGTGGCCGAGAACGTGATGGTGGGGTTCCACCGGGTCACGACCGGCGGGGTCTTCTCGGCCCTGGTCCGTCCACCCGGGGTGCGCCGGCAGGAACGCGAGATCCGCGAGAAGACGGCCGAGATCCTCGAGTTCGTGGGCCTGTCGCACCGTGCCGACGTGACCGCCGATCTGCTGCCCTACGGCGAGCAACGCCTGCTCGAGGTGGCCCGCGCCCTGGCGGCGGGGCCGAAGCTTCTGCTGCTCGACGAACCCGCGGCGGGGCTGAACACCGAGGAGACGGCAGAGCTTGCGCGTGTGGTGCGCAAGGTCAACGAGAACGGCGTCACCATCATGCTGATCGAGCATGACATGGGCCTGGTGATGCAGATCGCCCACCGCATCGCGGTGCTCGATTTCGGACGCAAGATCGCCGAGGGCACGCCGGAGGAAATCCGCGCGCATCCCGAGGTCATCGCCGCCTATCTCGGCGGTACGGAGGGATACGATGATTGATGCCGTGCAACTTGTGCAGAACCTCGTCAACGGGATCGGGCTGGGGCTGATCTACGGCCTGGTCGGGATCGGATTCTGCGTGATCTACAACGCCTCGGGGATCGTGAACTTCGCCCAGGGCGTGTTCGTGATGCTGGGCGGCATGATCTGCGCCACACTGCTGGCGCGGTTCGGCCTGCCGATCTGGCTGGCGGCGATCCTGACCGTGCCGATCGTCGCGCTGATCGGCGTGGTGATGGAGGTGGCGGTGGTGCGCCCGATGTGGACGCGGGGCGCCTCGATCTTCGCCATCATCCTCGCAACGCTGGCCAGCCAGATGCTGCTTGAACAGGTGACGTTGTTGACGCTGGGCGACCAGCCCCGCACCTTCAACAGCTTCACCCCCGGCGGCCCCCTGATGGTGGGCGGAGTGGCGGTGCCGTACCAGCTGTTCTGGGTGCTGGGATGCGGCGCGCTGATGGTCGGGGGGCTGTGGCTCTTCTTCACGCGGACGCGGATGGGGCGGGCGCTGCGCGCCTGTTCGCAGAACGCCGAGGCCGCGTCCCTTCTGGGCATTCCGGTGCGCCGGATGATGATGCTGTCCTTCGCGCTGAGCGCCGCCCTGGGTGCCATCGCGGGGATCCTGATCACCCCGAGCCAGATCACCGCCTACAACATCGGCACGCCTTTCGGGGTGAACGGCTTCATCGCCGCGATCATCGGCGGGTTCGGCTCTGCCGGGGGCGCGGTGGCGGGCGGGCTGCTGCTGGGCGTGCTGCAGGCCCTCGCGATCGCCTTCCTGGGCGCAAGTTTCAAGAACGTCGCGGCGCTCAGCGTGCTGCTCGTGGTGCTGCTGGTCTTTCCGCAAGGCGTCTTCGCCGGGCTGAAGACCCTGCGCGCGAGCCGCCGCTAGGGATCCGCAGGAAAGAGGAGGACACCCATGTACGACCCCACCGACCCCCGCGCCAGCCTGGCACCCGCTGCCGGCGCAGGCCCCACATTCACCGCCTATGCCGCACCCGACGTCGGCCGTTTCTATCAGGAGGCGCCGCAATCTGCCGGAGACGGCGCCGAGAGCTGGCTCATCCGTTCCCAGAACGCCGTGGTGGCCTATGCCAAGGCACGGGACGGCGCCCGCTTCGAGCGCGCGGACCAGCCCGATGAATACGTGCTGCTGCTGCCCGGCCACGATGCCGCGGCATCGGTCGACTGGAACGGTACCACGACGGAGGTGCCGGCCTTCTCGATCGCCTTCATCCCGCCGGGCGCCAGCAAGGTGACGATCCGCGGCGCGGGCGAGGTGGTGCGGATCTTCACCACCGCGGCCGAAGACCTCTGCACGGCCTGCGGCAACGCCGAGGCCTATGCCGAAGATCACCCCAACGTCGCCCCGGTCGTGCCCTGGCCGCAGCCGAAGGACGGGCGCAAGGTCCGGGTCTACTCGCTCGACGTGCCGCCCGAGCCGGGCCGCTTCGGCCGGATCTGGCGCGGCGAGACGCTCATGGTGAACTTCCTCGACCCGCAGGTGGGGCCGCGCGACATCACCAAGCTTTCGCCCCACCACCACGACGATTTCGAACAATGCTCGCTGGCGCTGGAAGGAACGTTCATCCATCACCTGCGCTGGACCTGGACGCCCGACATGCGGATGTGGCGCGAGGACCGGCACGAGGAATGCGCCTCGCCCTCGGTCCTCGTGATCCCGCCGCCGGCGATTCACACTTCGCGCGGCATCGATGCGGGCGTCAACCAGCTGGTCGACATCTTCTGCCCGCCGCGGGTGGACTTCTCGCAAAAGCCCGGCTGGGTGCTGAACGCCGACGATTATCCGATGCCCGGGGAATGAGCCGATGCGCGTGCTGATCGTCCTGGCGCATCCCGAGCGGACCTCGTTCAACGGTGCGCTGACCCGTGCCGCGGTCGAGGCGCTGGAGGCCGCGGGCCACGAGGCGGAGGTGTCAGACCTCTACGCCGAGGGGTTCGGCGCGGCGGCGGGGCGCGGCGATTTTGCCGCCGCCGCCGATCCGCTGAGGTTCCACTACCAGGCGGAGCAGGGCCATGCCGCCGAGACGGGCGGTTTCGCCCCCGAGATCGCGCGCGAACAGGCGCGGGTTCGGGCGGCGGACCTGCTGGTCCTGCAATTCCCGCTGTGGTGGGGGGCGCCGCCGGCGCTGCTCAAGGGCTGGTTCGAGCGGGTGATGGCCTATGGCTTCGCCTATGTCGATGGGCGCCGCTTCGACACCGGGCTGTTCCGGGGACGCCGGGCGCTGATGTCGGTCACCACCGGGGGAACGCCCGGGCGGTTCTCTGACGGTGACGTCTACGGGCCGATCGAGAGCGTGCTCTACCCGGTCCGGCGGCTGGCGCTGGAATACATGGGCTACGAGGTTGACGACCCCTTCGTCGCCTATGCCGCTCCCCGCATCGGCGCAGAGGAGCGCGCCGCCTGCATCGCGGCGTGGCAGGCCCGGATCGTTGCCGCGGCCGACGCCGCGCGGCGGATCGAGATCGCGGACCCGCTGGCCGCGCTCGCCGAGGTCGGCGCCGGCGCCTGGAGCCGCGCCTAGAACACGACGGGCCGGACCCGGCGCCCGACCGGACCCGGCCGTTTCCGCGGCGTGCCCCACAAGGGCGCGCCGGTCCCAGACTCGAGAGGAGAGAGGCTATGCTGGACACCCCCTTCACCACCGACCCAGAGACCGCGGCCCGGATCGACAGGATCCTTCAGGGCGCGGTCGACACCCATGTGCACACCGGCCCCTCGATCGCGCCGCGCGCCCTCGACCATCTCGCGCTCGCCCGTCAGGCGTCGGAGGCGGGCTTTCGCGCGGTGGTGACCAAGGATCACGACTATGCGGGCACTGCGACCGCGATCCTGATCAACGACAATTTCCCCGAGCTGAAGACCCGGGTCTACACCTCGCTCGTGCTCAACAACGTGGTGGGCGGGATGAACCCCTACGCGGTGGAACATGCCGCGGCGATGGGGGCGAAGATCGTCTTCATGCCGACACTGGCGGCCGAGAACCACCTTGCCTGGGAAAAGAGCGCGAACTGGTCGCATCCGGCCTCGACCCAGAAGATGCGGCACGCGACGCCGGTTCCGGTGCTCGACGCCAACAAGCAGGTTCGCGACGATGTCAAGGAAGTGCTCGACATCGTGGCCCGAACCGACATGGCGCTGGCCAGCGGCCATATCCACGTGAGCGAAACCTGGAAGGTGTTCGAGGAGGCCAGGGCGCGGGGCGTGACCCGGCTGATGTTCACCCACCCCGAGGACATCGTCGGCGCCTCGATCGACGACGTGAAGGGCATCGCCGGGATGGGCGCGCAGGTGGAACATTCTCTGGGCTTCTTCCTCGAGGGGTCGAAGTTCAAGACCCGCACCGACGAGGACCTGAAGGCGCATATCGAGGCGGCGGGGGTCGACAACACGATCCTCTGTTCCGATCTGGGCCAGGTCGGAACCTTCGCGCCCCTCGACGGCATGCGCCGCGGCGTCGCGCTGTGCCTGTCGCTGGGATACGGCGACGAGGACATCCACAAGATGGTCGCCACCAACGCCGCCGACGTTCTGGGGCTGGACGCGGCCTGACCCCCGCGCCCCGCGGGCGGCAGGGGCCGCCGGCGGGGCGTCACCGGGCCTGCAAAATCTGGAGATGAAGATGACAGCCACTGGCTTTCGCAAGCGCTTTCTCG
Organism: Acidimangrovimonas sediminis; assembly: GCF_002871005.1. Taxonomy (GTDB): domain Bacteria; phylum Pseudomonadota; class Alphaproteobacteria; order Rhodobacterales; family Rhodobacteraceae; genus Acidimangrovimonas; species Acidimangrovimonas sediminis. The sequence goes on along the minus strand of NZ_PHSN01000033.1, from coordinate 14,024 downwards.
AGGGAGAGCGGCTCTATGGATCGTTCCTGAAGATCCCGGCGACGATGCCGGCCGAGATCCTTGGTGCGGTCGGGTTCGACTTCGTCGTGGTGGATGAGGAACATTCCCCCTTCAACCGCGAAACCACCGACGCGATCGTGCTGGCCTGTCGCGCCTGGGGCATCGCCTCGGTCGTGCGGGTGCAGAGCGCGGATCCGGCGGCGCTTCTGTCGGTGCTCGACTGCGGCGCGGACGGGGTTTTGGTGCCCCATGTCGACAGTGCCGAAAAGGCGCGCGCGGTGGTCGAGGCCTGCCGCTACCGCCCGGGCCGGCGCGGCTTTGCCCCCACGACGCGGGCAGGCGCCTTCGGCGCGGAAGGCATGGCCGCGCACATCGCCCGGCAGGACGCGCGGGTCACGGTGATCGCGATGATCGAGGACCCCGAGGCGGTGGAGAACATCGACGAGATCCTTGCCGTCGAGGGCCTGGACGGGATCTTCATCGGCCGTGGCGATCTTGGTGCCGCCTACGGCGGGTTGGGGCAGGGCCCCGAGGCGGTGCGCGACGCCGCGTCCCGCGTGCTGGCCGCGGCGAAGGGGCGGAAACCGATCGCGATCCTGCCCGGTTCGCCCGAGGATGCGGCCGACATGGCGGGGCAGGGCGCGTCCGCTTTGATCCTGTCGGCCGACCAGGGCTTTCTGCGCAGCGCGGCGGTGGCGGCCCTGGGCAGCTTTCGCGGCGGCGTGGACGGGGCGGCCTAGCGATGTCGGCCCTGTCCTGCCCCCTGTCCTGCCCCCTGTCCCGGCGCCGTTCCCGCCCCGCGGGAGGCTGCGGATGTCGCGACTGACAAGTCGTCTCGGCCGCCTTGCGCTGAAGAACCCCGTCATCGCCGCCCCGGCCGAGCACATGATCCGCGATGGCGGGATCGAGGCGGCGATCGCCGCGGGCGCTGGCGCGGTCGTCGTGAAGTCGACCAACGAGAGCGCCGCCGCCAGGGCCCAGCTTCGCGCCGCGGAATACGTGGCGCTCGACAGCCGCTGGAGGCCGGTGGCCTGGGGGCCGGAGGCTGATCCGGCGACGATGATCCTGTCGCGCTCGGGCCTGCATCCGCTGGAGTTCGAGGCATGGCTCGACCGGGCGGTGGCCCATGATGCGACCGCCCGGGCGGCGGAGTGCCTTCTGGTGCCGAGCCTGATCCTCGCCGACATCGACCGCGCGGTGGAGATGGCGCGCGCGGTCGAGGCGGCGGGGCTGCGGGTGCTGGAATTCAACATCGGCACCCCCTATGCGCGCGAGGCGGCCGCCGGGGCGGTGGCGACGGAAACCGGCGCCGAGCGGGTCGCGCAGCTGACCCGGCGGATCTGTGAGGCGGTCTCGATCCCGGTCTGGGTCAAGCTGACAGGGCAGTCGAACGACGTCCCCGACCTTGCCCGCGCGGCGGCCGGAGCGGGGGCCGAAAGCGTCATCGTCGCCGGCCGTCTGCTGGGCATGCTGCCCGACCTTGAGACACAGGCGCCGATGCTGGGCACCTCTGGCGGCTATGGCGGGTTCTGGAACCTGCCGCTGACCTGTCACTGGCTGGCGCTGTGCCGCGCGGCACTGGGACCCGAACGAACGCTGATCGGCATCAACGGCATCACCGGTGGAGAGGACGTGGCGCGCGCCCTGCTGGCCGGGGCGTCGGCGGCGGGGCTGGCCTCGGCGGTCATGCTGCGCGGTTTCGGCGTGATCACCGAGAGCATCGCGGGGCTCGACGCCTATTGCGCGGGCCGTGACATGACGGCGGCGGAGCTGGTCGGGCGGGCCGCCGACGCCCGCAAGCGCTTTGCCGACATGCCCGAACTTGCGGAGAACTGGACGGCTTACATCCCGCCGGAAAGCCGGTGAGCGGTTGGGGAAAGGGGGCGGCGGTCAGGTAGGTCCGCCTCGGTCGGTCGCGGGGATGGCGCTGGGTCTTCGGGCTGCGCTTCCCTCTCGCGACGGGCTGGACACGGCGGTTCGTGCCGGGCCGCGGCGTCAAGCGATGAACGATTTCTAAACCCCGGCTGGTGCATCCAGAACACCCCTGTTCCCGACGTCAGGCGAATCATGCTGTTCAGATCCCGTGCCGCGACCGCCCCCGCCCCCGAAGCCGCGCGCCTGCGGGCAATCGAGGAGGAGCTTGCCGTCGTGGTCTTTCGGCCGGATGGCACGATCCTTTCGACCAGCCCCAGCTATGCGGGGATGCTTGGCCATGGGCCCGGCATGCTCGACGGGACGCAACTGCAGGCGTTGATCGCGCCCGAAGCGCGCGGCGCCTTCGGCACGGGGGCCGCATGGCAGGCCCTCGCACGGGGGGAAACCGCCCGGGAGACGCTGCCGCATCAGGGCCGGTCGGGCGCGCGCCTCTGGCTTGACCTCACGCAGGTGCCGGTCCGGGCCGCCGACGGCAGCCTTTCGCAGATCCTGGCCGTCGCAACCGATGTCACCCGCGGGACCGAGGAGGCGGCGCGCAGCCGTGCGATGGTGGACGCGGTGCGCCGTTCGAACGCCGTGATCGATTTCAGCCCCGAGGGCATCGTCCTCGATGCGAACCCGCTGTTCCTGAAGGTGACGGGCTACACGATCGACGAGATTCGGGGGCAGCATCACCGCATCTTCATGCCGCCGGGCACGGCCGAGGGGGCCGCCTACCGGGCGTTCTGGGACGGGCTCAGGCGGGGGGAGTTCCACGAGGGGGAGTTCCGCCGCATCGGCAAGACCGGGCAGGAGATCTGGCTGCAGGCGACCTATAACCCGATCTTCGACACGAACGGCAATCTGGTCTCCATCGCCAAGCTGGCCATCGATATCACCGCCTCGCGCGCCACGGCCCGCGACGCGGCGGCGCAGATCGAGGCGCTCGGCCGGTCGCAGGCGGTGATCGAGTTCGCGCTCGACGGTCGGGTCCTGCGCGCGAACGACAATTTCTGCACCACCATGGGCTGTGACCGCACCAGCGTGATCGGCCGCCACCATTCCGAATTCGTCTGCCCGGAGGATCGTGACGGCCCCGACTACGCCGCGCTCTGGTCGGACCTGCGCAGCGGCAGGTTCCGCGAGGGGGAGTTCCGCCGCATGGCCCGGGGCGGGCGCGAGGTCTGGATCCAGGCGACCTACAACCCGATCCTGGGCGAAGACGGGCAGCCGGTGAAGGTGGTGAAGTTCGCCATGGACGTCACCGCGCGCAAGCGGGCGGTCCTCGACTTCCTGCACGCGGTCGAGGCGCTGCGCGAAGGCGACCTGACCAGCCGGATCACCACGCCGATGCCCGGCGAGATGGAGGCGTTGCGGACCAATTTCAACGCGGCGCTGGAGGGCATGACCGCGCTTGTCGGCGCGATCCAGGGCAATGTCGACATGACGCTGAGCGAAACCGAAAGCCTGACGCGCGCGGCCACCGACCTGGGAACCCGCGCGGAACGGCAGGCCGCCTCTCTCGAGGAGACGGCGGCGGCGATCGCCGAACTTACGGAAACCGTCGGCGGTTCCTCCCGGGGGGCTGCGAATGCGGCCACGGTCGTGGGGACGGCGCGCAGCCGGTCGGGCGAGGGGCGCGAGGTGGTTGCCCAGACGATCGGGGCGATGAACGACATCGCGGAGGGATCCAAGAAGATCTCGCGCATTACCGATGTGATCGAGGATATCGCCTTCCAGACCAACCTGCTCGCGCTCAACGCCGGGGTCGAGGCCGCCCGCGCCGGCGAGACGGGCCGGGGTTTCGCCGTGGTCGCCTCGGAGGTGCGGGCGCTGGCGCAGCGGTCGGCCGATGCGGCGGGCGAGATCTCGGAACTGATCGCGACCTCGGACCGACAGGTGCAGCAGGGCGTCAGCCTGGTCGCCAGGACGGGCGACATGCTGGGCGAGATCGACCGCCTCGTCAGCGATGTCGACGGCCTGGTCCGCGAGATCGCGGTGGCGGCGCAGAAACAATCGCTCGGCCTGACCGAAATCAACGGGGCGGTGGACCAGCTCGACCGCCTGACGCAGCAGAACGCCGCGATGTTCGAGGAAACCTCGGCCGCCATCTCGGCACTCCGCCAACAGGCGGCAACGCTGGCGGAGCAGGCGGCAAGGTTCCGCACCTCCGCCCGGGCGGAAGACCTCCGCCGCGCCTCCTAGGCGGGGGCTTCAGGGCTTGGGTGGCAGGGCGGCGTGACCTGAATTCACCTCCGGCCTCGCGCTGTCCGACGCGACATGGTGATATGTCTCGGTCCTTGGGGGAGCGTGACGCCCGGGTCGTGGCACGGGGTGTGGGCAGGGTCGGGAAGACCGGGCACAGCAGGTTACTGGCCGACCTTGATCTGCCGTTTGTCTTCGACATCATGCGGGAGAAATGGCAGCCCGTAGGGGAGTCGAACCCCTCTTTCCAGGTTGAAAACCTGGCGTCCTAACCGATAGACGAACGGGCCGCGCTTGGCGTGGGGCGGTGTTTAGGCGGTACGGGGATGACTCGCAAGAGGGAAAAGCGAGGTTCGTGACGAAATTCCTGCGTCACCCAATTTCCCCCGCGGATCAGGCCCGTGCGGCATCCTCGAGACGCAGCTGAACCTTCCTGCGGCCGCCCCAGCTGTTTATCTCCAGCCGTCCGGCAAGGTGCAGCCGCGCGCCGCCGTGGCCTTCGATCAGCGGGCCCAAGGGGCCGTCGAAGGCGGAAAAGGCGATCGCGTCCAGCTTTGGCCCTGTGCCGTCGGAAAAAGAGAATCGCAGGTGCGATTCGCCGACGCGCTTGGCGAAGTGAATCGCCTGTGCCGCGAAGGCGAAGCGCGGGGCCGCGGCGCCTGCACCGAAGGGGCCTGCCGTCTCGATCTCGTCGATCAGGTCGGGGGTGGCCGCCCCCGGCATCAGCATGCCGTCGAGGCGCAGGTCGGCCACCCCCATCGCGGAAGCGCCCTGGCGGTCGAGCAATTCGCCCAGCCGGGCCATCGCCGCGTCGAGCATATCGGCGGCCACCGTAAGACCGGCAGCCATCTTGTGACCGCCCCCCTTGATCAACAGCCCTTCCGAGGCGACCCGGTGAATCGCCGCGCCCAGATCGACGCCGGCAATCGACCGGCCCGAGCCCTTCCCCTCGCCGTTTTCAAGCCCGATCACCACGGCGGGGCGGTTGGTCGCTTCCTTCAGGCGGGCCGCGACGATGCCGACGACGCCCGGGTGCCAGCCTTCGCCCGCCGCCCAGACCAGCGGCCCGTCGAGGCCGCGCGCCTCGGCCTGCGCCAGCGCGGCGGCGCGCACGGCGGCCTCGATCTCGCGCCGCTCGGTGTTCAGCTCGTCCAGCCGGGCGGCCAGGGCGCGCGCTTCCTGCAGATCGGGGGTGGAGAGCAGGCGCGCGCCAAGGTCGGCGCGCCCGATCCTCCCGCCCGCGTTGACCCGCGGGCCGAGCACGAAGCCAAGGTGATAGGGCGCCGGCGCCTCGTTCAGCCGGGCAACGTCGGCCAGGGCCACCAGTCCGGGGCGCCCGCGCTGCGCCATGATCTTCAACCCCTGCCGGACAAGCGCCCGGTTGACGCCGATCAGCGGGGCAACATCGGCCACCGTGGCCAGCGCTACGAGGTCGAGCATGCCCATCAGGTCGGGGCCCGTGGCACCGTCGCCGCGCATCTGGCGGTTCGCCTCGACCAGCATCAGGAAGACCACCGCGGCGGCACAGAGGTGCCCCAGATCGCCGCTCTCGTCCTGGCGGTTCGGGTTCACCACGGCCAGCGCGGGGGGCAGTGTCTCTCCGCCCAGGTGGTGATCAAGCACGATCACGTCGGCGCCCGCGGCGGCGGCGATCGGCCCGTGGCTCAGCGTGCCGCAATCGACGCAGACGATCAGGTCGTGCTTCGCCGCAAGCTCCGCCATGGCGGGTTCGTTCGGGCCATAGCCCTCGTCGATCCGGTCCGGGATGTAGAGTGTGGCCTCGCGCCCCATGTCGCGCAGCCAGCAGATCAGCAGCGCGGCCGAGGCGCCGCCGTCCACGTCGTAATCGGCGAAGACCGCAATCTTCTCGTTCCCGCGCACCGCCTGGAGAAAGCGCTCCGCCGCCGCACCCATGTCGCGCAGGGTCAGTGGATCGGGCAGAAGCTCGCGCAGCGTAGGGGCGAGGAAGCCGCTTGCCTCCTCCGGTGCAACGCCGCGGCGGGCCAGCGTCGCGCAGAGCGGGCGGGGAAGGCGGGTCGCCTGGGCGATCGCCTCGGCAAGGCGCTCAACCTCGACCGGAGGGCCGACCCAGCGCCGCCCGGTGGCTGACGCCGCGACGTCGAGGAAGGCATCGCCGGGTGGGACAGCGGCAGAGCTGGCGGCGGAAATCTCAATATCTGGGGCAATGTCCATTTCGACATACTAGAAGAAGCGAGGGAGATTCGCCATTCCAACCCGCGCCCGGGGGCCGGAAACTCCAGGGTTGGTCGCGCGGGATCTGGTGGTGCCGGCGCATCACCGCGCTGGCCGCGTGCGCCCGGCTTGCGCCGAGGCCGAGCCTAGGCGCGGACCTCAGTGCAGCTCGCTGTCGAGCAGCGACCGCAGTTCATCGGCCAGCACGGCATGGGCGGCATCGCGGGCGGGGCCGCTGTCGTTGCAGATCGGCGCGTCGCTTCCGGAATCCTTCAGGATCGCCGCCCCCTTGGCGGTGCATTGGGTGAAGGCGTCGAAGCGGGTGACCGTGGGCAGCCGCAGGTAGGTCAGCGACGGGGCGGCGTCAGCCAGCACCTTGCCCTCCATCCCTTCGGGCGTTTCCCCGGGTTTACCCAGGTCGACGATCGCCATCGGTACCGCGCCGCGGGTCAGGCTGGCCGGGTCCATGCTGGCGGCATATTCCGGCGCCACGGCGATCGCGAATCCGATGCGGTGGTCCCGGGTCAGCTTGGCGAGCGGGGTCAGGTCGGCGGCGTGCAGGTTCAGCCCGCCCTGCCGGAACCATGCGCAATCGAGGCCGGGCCCGTCGCGTTCTGCGCCGCTGGCCTGCTTGGCGGTGGCGGGCTTGGCGGGTGCGGCCTTGCCCGGCTGCGCGGCGCCTTTGGCGATATCGGCAGGGGTGGTGGCCGGCGTCGGGTCGCAGCTGCGGGCAAACGCCGCGGGGTCGAACGCCGCGCCAGCCAGCGACAGCGCCGCGGTACCGCCAAGGAAAACCCCGATGGCCGCGATGCGGTCGGGCGCGATGCGGGCCTCCCAGTCGGGGTTGGCAAGCACGGCATCCAGCGCCCCCCGCAGGTCGTAGGCCCGGTTCGCGATCTCGTTCACGGCCAGCGGGGCATCCTTCGCGCCCAGCATCGGGCCATCCTCGGCAACGACGACATAGCCCGCGCGGGCCAGCCGCCGGGCAAGCCATGCCCCGGTATTGTCGGCCGAGCGCAGGCCGCCGTGCGACAAAAGCACCATCGGGTGCCGCCCTGGCAGGATCGGTGCCCCGCGCTCGCCCGAGATCCCCTCGAACACCGCGTTGCCGCCGAGGGTGACCGGCGTGCCCGGGCCGCTTGCCGGATACCAGACGGTCAGCGCCAGATCGCGGCCGGTGAGGGCGTCGTGATAGGTCGAGGTCGTCACACCCACGGGGGCAGGGCTTTCCGCCGCCGCGGCCGCTGGGGCGCTGGCCGGGGCCGAAGCGGGCGCCGGGGTCGTCACCTGCGGCGTGTCCGTCGTCGCGGCGGCACAGGGCCGGGCCCCGACGGCCAGCGAGAGGGATACCAGCGGCAGGACTGCAAGCGACAGGGCGCCGAGCGCGGGGGCAGAAATCGACAGGCGCATTGGGGCTCCGGCGGGACAAGGGGCGTTCCGGTTGAAGCCCAGCGTGCGCCCGGGGTCAAGCCGGGATCTGAGCTGAACGACCACGGAATCGCAATAGCTTGGCCGATGGACCGATTGTCCGGGGATGCGGCGCCGGGCGTGTCAGACCTCAGTGGAGGGGCGGAGAGGGGGCCTTGGCAGGAAATGCATGGGACCGGGGGAAGCTCATCTCCCCCCGGTCCCGTTTTCCCTACCGGCCGCGTCAGGCGGCCCGTGTCACTTGTCGATCGGCGTGCGGTAGACCATCCGGCGCAGCGACCCGGTCTTGGAGCGCATCAGCAGCGTCTCGGTGGTGACCCAGCCGGGTTCTCGCTTCAGCCCGCGCACCAGCGAGCCGTCGGTGACGCCGGTGGCGGCAAAGATCACGTCGGCCGTGACCAGTTCGTCGCGCGAATAGATCCGGTCGAAATCAGTGATCCCGGCGCGGGTCGCGCGCTGACGCTCGTCATCGTTGCGAAACAGCAGCTTGCCGAAGATCTGCCCGCCCATGCATTTCAGCGCGGCCGCCGCCAGCACCCCCTCGGGCGCCCCGCCAGAGCCCATGTACATGTCGATCCCCGTCACGGCGCTGTCGGCGCAGTGGATCACACCGGCCACGTCGCCGTCGGTGATCAGCCGGATCGCGGCGCCCGTGGTGCGCACCTCGGCGATCATCTCCTCGTGCCGGGGGCGTTCGAGGATGCACACTGTGATGTCCTCGGGCGCGCAGCCCTTGGCCGCGGCCAGCGCGCGCACGCGTTCCGCGGGCGACATCTCAAGGCTGACGACGCCGGGGGCGAAGCCGGGGCCGACCGCCAGCTTGTCCATGTAGACATCGGGGGCGTGCAGCATGGTGCCGCGCGGGCCCATGGCGATCACGGTGAGGGCGTTGGGCATGTCCTTGGCGGTCAGCGTCGTGCCTTCCAGCGGGTCGAGGGCGATGTCCACCGCGGGGCCCTGGCCGGTGCCGACCTCCTCCCCGATGAACAGCATCGGGGCCTCGTCACGCTCGCCCTCGCCGATCACCACGACACCCGCGATGTCGAGCTGGTTGAGCTGTTCGCGCATGGCGTTCACGGCGGCCTGGTCGGCGGCCTTCTCGTCGCCGCGGCCGACCAGCCGGGCCGAGGCGACCGCGGCTGCCTCGGACACCCGGGCGAGGCCCAGCGAGAGCATGCGGTCGTGGAAGATTGCGTCGTCGGCCATGTGCGAAAATCCTTGCGGGTTGAATGGGTCGGCCCCTTGCTAGCCCGTGGCCGGGCGGGGGGCAACGTCGGTAACGCTAACAGCACCCGCGGCATGCGCAAGGGGCAGGGGGCCGCCGGGATCGGGGGGCGGGAAAGGGCGGTCGGCCGCTCAGTCCCGCGGGATGCCCCGGTCGAGATCGGCATAGGTCGGGCTATCGATCTGGCCCGTCACGACCGCAAGGCGCACCGCCTCGGCATTGTCATGGGCGAGAAGGGCGTGACGGGCGCCCTTCAGCCGGTTGCGCAGCGCGGTCCGCGAGATCCCCAGCCGCGCGCAGGCCTCGTCATAGGTCAGCCCGTCGGCCAGTGCCTGGAGCGCTTCCGTCTGGGTGGTCTTGAGGTTCGTTTCCGCGCCGAGGTGGTCATGGATCGCGCCGACGACCTGTTCGAGCTCCCGGATCTCGGCATCGGTGAATTCCCGGTCGGAGCGGGCGCAATTGCCGATCGTCCGGGAATTCCCCTCCCCGCGCGAGAAAGTCGCGCCGAACCGCAGCCCGTGACGCTCCGCATCGGCGAACAGGCCCACGGTGTCCGGCAGGTCGACCTCGGACCAGCGAATGCTGCCCTCGTTCGTGACGGCCCAGATGACCGTCGGGTCGCATACTATGTAGGTTCTGGCGGTGTAGGTTCGGATCCACACCTTGTCATAGCGCGAACGGGTCAGAAGCGGGCGGCTGAACCGGATGTGGAACCCGAAGCTGCTTCCTGCCGGCGAAAGGGCATCAAGGCGCGCGAAGTGTCGTTCCAGTGTCTCGTCCTGCATCGCATTCGTCTTGTATTCGCCCCAGAGTAGATATTGGCATATGATTTGCCACCGCACACGCGGTCATTATTAAAAAGAATCCAGGGCTGTGTGAATAGGAGGTTGACGGATGATATAGGAATGCCGGCGCCCGGCAAGATGTCTCTCCGGGCGACGGCGATAGATCGTGCTGTGACAAGGGACGGACAGCATCTCGGGCGCTTCCCGCGCCCCGTGGTCGAGGAGGGGCGCACCGGACGTGTGGCCGCGACTTCGCGAAGGCAGGGCGCGCCGCGGGAGCGGCGCGCGGGGTCAGACCTCTTCGATGCGGATCGCCACGGGCGTGCCCTGCACGACGCCGGTCGCGCCGAACCGCTCGATCGCGTGGGCGATGTCGGAGCCGGTGGTGCGGTGCGTGACGATCAGCACCGGGGCCGAGGTGTCGGAATGGTCGTATTGCCGCATCCGGTGAATCGAGATCCCGGCATCGCCAAGGGCTGCGGCTACCTTGGCCAGCGCGCCCGGCTTGTCCAGCAGCGCCATGCGCAGGTAATAGGGCGCCGGCGCCGTGACCAGTGCGGGGACCGGCTCGGCAAGGCCTGCGGCGGGCTGGCCGAAGACCGGCTCGGCAAAGCCGCGGGCGATGTCGATGACGTCGCCCATGACGGCGCTGGCCGTGGGGCCTTCGCCCGCGCCCGCGCCGCGCAGCACGATCTGGCCGACGCTGTCGCCTTCCAGCACCACCATGTTGGTCCCGCCCTGAAGCTGGCCCAGCGGGCTGTCGGCCGGCACGAGGCAGGGCGACATGCGCTGTTCCAGCCCGCGGCCGGTCATCTGCGCAACCCCCAGAAGCTTGATGCGGTAGCCCATGTCAGCGGCCGCGCGGATATCCTCGATTGTGATCCGCTGGATCCCCTCGAGCTCCACCTTGTCGAAGCTCACCCGGGTGCCGAAGGCGATTGCCGACAGCAGCGCTAGCTTGTGCCCCGCGTCGATGCCGCCGACATCGAGCGTCGGGTCCGCCTCGAGATAACCCAGCTGGCGGGCCTCCTCGAACACTTCGTCATAGGGCAGGCCCGCGTTCTCCATCCGCGTCAGGATGTAGTTGCAGGTGCCATTCATCACCCCCATCACCCGGCGGATCGCATTGGCGGCCAGCCCCTCGGTCAGGGCCTTGATCACCGGGATGCCGCCCGCCACCGCGGCCTCGAAGCGCAGCGAGACGCCCTTCGCCTCGGCCACCTCGGCGAGGGCCTGGCCGTGCAGTGCCAGAAGCGCCTTGTTGGCGGTGACCACGTCTTTGCCGGCGGCGATCGCGGCCTCGGTCGCGGCCTTGGCGGGGCCGTCGGAGCCGCCCATCACTTCGACGAAGACGTCGATATCGTCACGTTGGGCAAGGGCGACCGCATCGTCCTCCCAGGCATAGGCCGAGAGGTCGGCGCCGCGGTCCTTGGTGCGGTTGCGGGCCGAGACGGCGGTGATGACCACGGGTCGCCCGGCGCGGCGGGCAAGAAGGTCGGCGTGACGCTGGACGATCTTCACCGCGCCGATGCCCACGGTGCCGAGGCCCGCGATGCCGAGACGCAGGGGGCCTTTGGACGTGAGGTCGGACATGGAAAGCTCCGTCAGGGAAAAGATTGCCTGCGTCTGCTATCGCATCGCGCGTGTCGGTGCAACGCGGCGTGCCTCGCAACCCCGGTCGGCGCGGCCGCAACGCCTCAGTTCGCGGGGCTGTCGTAGATCTTCTGCGCCTGCGCCCGGAGCGCCGCTCCCTGGGAGGAGAGCGACTCCGCGGGGTTCTCGGGCGGCTTGGCGTCCGCCGCCGGCGTGACATCGCTCAGCGGTGCGAGATGGGGGTAGGGCGCGTGGGCCGCCTCGGGGCCGACGGCGGCGTCGACCTTGGGGAACTTGGTGCAGGAGGCGAGCGCGAGGCCAAGCGCGGCGGCAAGCGTGAAGGTCAGGGTCAGGCGCGGCATCCACAGGGTCCGATCGATGGGGTCCCGCGACCTTAGCGCCACAGCGGGGGGACGGGCAAGTCGCAGCCGGGTTGAACTGAACGGGTGTTCAGATAAAGCTGCTGCCATGGCCCGCAAGACAGGATCGCATTCCCAGACCACCGGCCCGCGCGTCCGTGCCGCGGCGGCGCGGCTGATCGCGCGGCATGGCTATGCCGCCGTCTCGATGCGCCAGATCGCGGCCGAGGTGGGGGTGCAGGCCGGCGCGCTCTACCTCTACACGCCCGACAAGCAGACCCTGCTCTATGACCTGATGCGCGATCATCTCGAGGAACTGCTCGCCGCATGGCAGGCGGTCCCGGCCGAGACCTCGCCCGAAGGCCGCCTGCGCGCCTTCGTACGCTTCCACATCGGTTTTCACCTCGACCGGGCCGAGGCGGTGTTCATCGCCTACATGGAACTGCGCAACCTCGAACCCGCCCGCTTCGCCGAGATCGAGAAGCTGCGCCACGCCTACGAGGACGCGCTCGAGGCGATCCTTTCCGCGGGCCAGTCCGACGGCAGTTTCAGCATCCCCGACACCCGCCTCGCCACGATGGCGCTGATCGCGATGCTGACCGGCGTCACCAACTGGTACCGCGAGGGCGGCCGCCTCGCCCGCGCGGAGATCGAGACGATCTACACCGACATGGCCCTCAACGCCGTCGGCGCGACCCGGGGGTGAGTGCCCCCTCGTCGTCCGAATGAGGCATTGTAGCTGGTCCGGTTGCTTGAGCGGCAACTTGTGCAGGTCGGTATTGGTGCCAGTCGTTTCCCACGATGGGGGCCAACCCTTGATGGTTTTGGAGGTGGTGGGGCAAAAGGGCCGTCTCGCCGCTACCGGGTTCGCCGAGCACCATGATGCCGCGGGTCTCAAGGCCGCCAGTGTGCATCCGGGGAACGATGGTTCCATCATCGTTGTCGCTCTGGCGAAACAGCCGTCAAAATGGCCGGTGAACTTATCTGTAGCGGGCGTGACGATGTGGTTTGCGGCGAGCTTGGAGGGATAGACAAGGCTCTGTTGCACAAATCGGATGACGGGCGCGGCTCCCCTTTCCCCGGACGGATTTATCCCACGGTCTCTGTGACGGGTATGCCGAGGGCGGTGTAGCCGTTCAGGAATGAGCCATGTCGCGCCATTGATGGAGTGGATGGCTCCCGCTCCCGGCATCGCAATGTGCCACATTGGGTGCTGTCAAAAGTCACCTCAAAGGGGAGCCATCCATGACGGAGATTACCACGGTCGGCGTTGACCTCGCCAAGTCCGTTTTCCAAATTCACGGCGTTGATGCCGAAGGTTCGGTCGTTCTGAGGCGGCAGCTGCGGCGGAACCAGATACTGGAGTTCTTCCAGCGGCTTGCGCCCTGCGTGGTCGGCATCGAAGCCTGTGCCGGGGTCCATCACTGGGCTCGGGAACTCGGAAAATTCGGTCATGACGTTCGGCTTATGCCGCCATCCTATGTCAAACCCTACGTCCGACGCGGAAAGACTGACCAAGCCGATGCGGAGGCAATCTGCGAAGCAGTGACCCGGCCGTCGATGCGGTTCGTGCCGGTAAAGAGCGAGGAGACGCAGGCCCTCCTGATGACCCACAAGGCCCGGGAATTCCTGGTGCGGCAGCTGACGCAGGTCACCAACGCGATCCGTGCGCATCTGGGCGAGTTCGGCATTGTTGCTCCGAAGGGCGTCCACAATGTCGGGCGGTTGCTTGAGGCCGGCGAGCGTGCCGACCTTCCGGCGGCTGCCCGGGCACCGCTGCGCTTGCTGGCTGACCAGTTCTTTGAGACCCGCAAACGGATTGATGCGCTCACAAAGGACATCCGCCGCGAAGCGGAGGCCAACGTGGCTGCGAAGAGGCTGCAGACCATTCCCGGCATCGGCCCGATCACCGCGACGGCGCTGGCGGCAACCCTGCCGGATGTGACCGGCTTCCGTACATCCCGTGACCTGTCAGCCTGGCTTGGCCTCACGCCGAAGCCGCATTCCAGCGGCGGCAAAGAAAAACTCGGGCGCATCTCGAAGATGGGTAACCGATACCTGAGGCGGCTGCTCTATCTTGGCGCAATGTGGGTGATCAGTGCCCGACGGCGGGGGCCGCCCGGCGACGATTGGCCTTCGGCGCTCTGAACGGAGACGGCGGTGAGAAGCGCCTGAACGTGGCGGTGGGGCGACTTATCACGGCTCCGCCACCGCGCGGGACCGGGACAAGGTGCGACAGGCCGTGCTGGAAAACCTTGGCTGGACGATCTTCCGGATCTGGTCGACCGACTGGTTCCGCAATCCTGTGGCTGCGGTCGAACG
>NZ_PHSN01000032.1 GCF_002871005.1 Acidimangrovimonas sediminis | reverse complement strand
TCCAAGCCGCAGGATCCGGCATCGGCTCAGAAGCGGCTCGGGGAGGGGGGCCGTACTGTTCGAGATCAGGATCCAGCTGATCCAGGACATGTCGAAGGTGACGCGATAGGCGGGGCAAGTCCAGCGCCGCGCTGTTGCAGGCTCCAGGAGCGGCAACAGGGCATCGGCAATATTGTGGGAATGTCCCTTGTCCGAGGTCACGCGCCCGGCTTTCTCGATCTCGTCAACGATGATGACGGGATTGCCGACGAGTGTTTGCCGGATCGTCTCGACAGGGCGCCCGGGTTGCGATGAGGCCCAGCCGCGCTGACTGCCCGCAACCGCGAAACCGGCGGTCTCGCCGGAGGCGTCGATGGCGATCGAGGGCACGCCGATCAGGTCTCCG
>NZ_PHSN01000031.1 GCF_002871005.1 Acidimangrovimonas sediminis | reverse complement strand
CTCAGATAGGTCTCGTTCGCGACTTTGATCGAGGTTTGTCGGCAGCGTAGCAGAGGATGAAATTGCCCCCTGTCGCCGCGAGAAAAGCAAAAGGGCAGCACACAAGGGCTGCCCTCCGGCCGGCACGAGAGAGCAGCCGCCTCAGTTGGTCGGCCAGGGATGGCAGACCTCGTCGACATTCTCGGCGGTGACCATCGGGTGCGGCACATAGACGGATTTGGGCATCTTCGCGCCATTGAAGAGGTCAACGATGCTCTGTACCGCGTATTGCGCCTCATCGACCGGCGATTGCAGAACGGTGCCGTACTGAAGGCCCGCTTTGATGTTCTTGATGCCGACCGGCTCGCAGCCGCCGCCGACCATTGCCATCTCGGTGGGGTCGAGACCGGCACGCTTCGCGGCAATCAGAACACCCTGCATCATAATGTCTTCTGCGGCATAGACGCCGACAATCTCATCACCGTACTTGGTGAAGAGGCCAGCTGCGGCCTGTGTCGAGGTTCCGGTGTCCCAATTTCCCGGCTGCGCACCGAGGATCTTGAGATCGGGCGCCAGAGCTGCCAGCGTTTCGGTGAAGCCTTTGGTCATCGAAATGGTTTGTGCCTGACCCACGATGCCGGTGATCATGATCACGCCACCTTTTAGCGGTTTGCCCTTCGCCTTCAGCGCGTTGACCAGAAGCTGCGCCGACTTCGAGCCTTGTTCCTCGTAGTTGCCCCCGGTGTATTGCACCCAGAGGTCCTCGCGCGCCTTGTCGGGCTGCACGTCGGTCAGCAGCAGCGGGATGCCGGCGCGCTGAGCCTTGCGCATTGCCGGGAAGAGCGCGGTGCCGTCGATGGTCCACAGCAGGATGGCATCGGGGCGCTTGGCGATAGCCTGATCGACCTGCGTCGCCTGTTGTGCCGGGTCGAACTTATTGGTCACGACTTCAAGGTCGATGCCCTTCTCGGCGGCCAGCTTGCGGATCTGGTCGTTGTAGACGGCGCAATACTCACAGATGTCGTCTGCGCCGAGAAAGATGACCTTTTTGCCAGCCTCTGCACCCTCTGCGGCAAAACTTGCCGAGGCGAGGAGCGAGCCGGCGAGCAGTGCGCCGAAGGTCGATCGGATAATGTTCATTGCTAGTCCTTCCTGTTGGTTATTTTGTTGGAAATCTCAGGCCAGTCTGGCCCGGAGCCAGGTGCCGGGTGCGCCCCCGGCAAGGACCGCGATCAGCAGCACGCCACCGTTCAGCAGCAGGATCGCGGGAGAGCTGGCACCGATCAGCCCCAGCCCGTTGTTCAGAACCGCCAGCACCAGCACCCCGATGGCGACGCCAAAGGGGCGCCCGATACCCCCGGAGAGCGCCACACCTCCGAGGATCGCCGCTGAAGCGCCCTGAAGCAGCAGGTTGGCGCCGAAGGTCGAGGAGGCGCGGCCCAGCGTGATCGCCAGCAGAGCGCCGGCCAGCGCGGCGAAGAGCCCGCTGAGCACGAAGGTCGTGACCACCGCGCCGCGCACATCCGCCCCGGCCATGCCCGCGGCCTTGCGGTGACTGCCGACGGCAATGATGTCCCGCCCCATTCGCGTGAAGGCCAGCATCAGCCCCGTGATCACGAAGAGCGCGATGGTGATGACCGAGCGAGGCGAGAGGATGCCGAACCAATCCATGTTGAAGGCATCGGTGAGATCGTAATTCTCGAAGCTGACGGCCTGACCGCCCTCAAGCCAGACGGCGAAACCCGAAAGCAGGATCATCACGCCCAGCGTGGTGACCAGCGACGAGACGCCAAGCTTCAGCGTCACGATGCCATTGAAGAGCCCGACCAACCCGCCGAAAGCGAGCGCAGCAAGCAGCCCCAGAAGGGCATTATCTGCGCCGCATTTCAGCATGATGAGGCCCGCGACCGAGACCATCGCGCCGCCCGAGAGGTCGAACTCTCCCGCCAACATCGTCAAGGCGAGCCCCAGAGCGACAAGGCCCAGAAGAGCGAAGCTCTCGCCCAGAGCGAAGATATTGCCCGCCGCGAGGAAGTAGCTGTTGGCGGCGGTGAAGATCAGCGTCATGCCAAGCAGTAGCAGCCAGCGCAGGGCGAGAAGCGGGTTTTCGGCAAGCGTTTTCATAAAGCTCTCCCTTCTCAGCGTTTCTTGCGTGCCAGCAGGGCGCCGGCCATGACCGCCAGCAGAACGGCGAGCCCCTTGACCATGAGCTGCACCTCGTAGGCGAAATTGTTGACGAGCAGGATGTTGGTGAGCACGGCAAGGAACAGCGTGCCCGAGGCCACGTCGATGATCCGACCGCGACCGCCGCCAATGGCGACACCGCCGACCAGCATTGCCGCGATGGCGCTGAAGTCCAGATCCGCGCCGACCCGCAGGTTGCCCGTTCCGGATTGCGCCGCGATGAGTGCTCCGGGAATGGCCGCGCCAGCACCGGCCAGAACGTAGGACAGCACGACCATGCGGGTGACCCGCAGACCGGCCAGTTCCGCGGCGTCGGGATTGGTGCCACGCAGGCGCAGCTCCCATCCGGCGCGGGTGCGCTGCATCAGCACCTCGCCCACGATCACTATGAGCAGAAAGAGTACCGCCTGCCAGGGCACGCCCGGCATGAGGGTGCCGCTGCCCAGCCAGCTTGGTCCACTCTCCGCCAGCACGGTGCGCCCGTCGGAAACCCATGTCGCCAGACCCGCGATCAGCGAGCCCGCGGCGATTGTCGAGATGATCGCGTTGCAGCGCAGCCAGCCCACGACAAGGCCCTGCAGCAGCCCGAAGACGAGCCCCAGCGCAAGGCTCGCTGCCAGCGCGGGCAGCACGCCCCAGCCGGAGGCCGCGATGTAAACGATCGAGGCAAAGGCCGCCGTGCTGCCGAGCGACAACGCAAAGAGGTTGCCGCTGATCGTTACGCTGGCCAGCCCGAGTGCCGCAATCCCCACGGTCGAGGCGGAGTAGAGGATCGAAGAGATGTTCGAGGCGCTAGCGAAGTTCTCGATGAAGGCACAAGCCACCAGGAACATCACCACGGTGGCGATCTGTATCACCGTCGCCTGCACGCGCGCGGGGGCGAAAAGGGCGCCGAAGACAGAGGTCCGGGAAAGGGTTGCTGCGCTCATGCCGCTGCCTCTGTATTGGGGGTGTCGGGACCATGCAGGATGTCGTGCAGGATCATGTCGGCATCCATCTGCGGACGCAGCGCGTCCCGAACCATGGCACCGCGATAGAAGGTCACAATTCGGTCCGAGGCATCGAGCACCTCCTCAAGATCAGTGGAGTAGAAGAGGATCGTGAGCCCCTCGGCCTCGGCGAGCCGCCGCAGCTGCGCATAGATCTCGGCACGCGCACCGATGTCGACGCCGCGGGTCGGCTCGTTCAGCAGCAGAAGCCGTGGGCCGAGCGCCGCGGCTTTGCCCAACGCGACCTTCTGCTGGTTGCCGCCCGACAGGGTGGAGACGTCATGCGGCAGGCGCGCCGGGTCGATGGCAAAGTTCTGCGCCAGCTGCCTCGCGCGTTCGCGGACAGCAGCGGTCACCATCCAACCTTTGCGCGACACCCGGTCGAGGATCTGGCTTACGAGGTTGGTCACGATGGCCGCCTCGAGAAAGACCCCGCGCCGGGCGCGATCCTCGGAGACATAGGCGATCCCTGCAGCATAGGCCACCGCGATCCCGCGCGTCGTTGCGGCGTTGCCGTCGAGCTTCAGCATGCCCCGGGACGGATGCAGACCGGCAAGGCTTTCGAGCAGCGTGTCCGCACCAGAGCCAAGCTGGCCGACCAGTGAGACGATCTGCCCCGGCTGCACGTCGAGATCGACAGGCGCAAAGCGCCCCGGCAGGCTCCAGTCGCAAAGAGAGAGGCGCGGTGCAACACCCTCGCGGGCATGGCTCGGTGCGATCTCTCCGGTCTGCAATTCATGTCCGATCATCGCCTCGACCAGCCGGGCGTTGGTCAGCTCGGCCGTGTTCGCGGTCATCACATGCTGGCCCGACCGCAACACGGTGACGCGGTCGGTCAGCGCGAAGATCTCGTTCAGACGATGCGAGATGATGACGATGGTGGTGCCCTGCTCGGCCTTGAGGTGGCGCATCACGGCAAAGACCTTCTCGATCTCGCCATCCGACAGGGTCGCGGTCGGCTCGTCGAGCAGCAACACCCGTGCGCCACGGGCAATGCCTCGCGCGATCTCGATCAGCTGGCGCTCGGCCAGCGGCAGGGCCTCGGCCTGGGCGTCAAGAGACACATGCCCCAGCCCCACCGAATCCAGAACCTGTCGCACATGGTCGCGGAACTGACCGCGACGATAGATCCGCCCTACATCGCGCGCGCCCAGCATCACGTTGTCGAGCACCGAAAGGTGGGGGATGATCGACAGTTCCTGATGAACGATGGACAGCAGCGCCGGATCGACCGGAGTGCCGAGCTCGACCCGCATCCCGCCGATGTTCAGCTCTCCCTCGTCGGGCTCGACCAGCCCGCCGAGGATTTTCACAAGAGTACTCTTCCCTGCGCCATTCTCGCCGCAGAGACCGTGGATCTCGCCTTCGGCAAGGTCGATGTCCATGCCCCGCAGAGCACGCACACCGCCATAGCTTTTCTTCAGCCCACGGGCGCTCAGGATCGGTGCGCTCATTTCGCATCCGTGCTGAGTAACGGCAGCTCGGCGAGCGCCTTGGACAGGTCGATCATGGTCCAGGGAAGGAACTCGGTGATGGCAAGGCCGACCATGTCGGCCTGCGCCGCGACGCCGCGCAGCATCTCGACAATCTCGGGTAGTTCGAGCTTGCCCCTGGCGATGCCGTCGAATGCGCCAGCAGGCACGTGCGGCTTGTTGAAAAGGAGGTAGTCGCGACCTTCAGGCGAGAGCACGTCGAGATCGAAGTGAACGGCCACCTTCGTCGCTCCGCTGGCCTTCAGCCATTCGAGCACGGCCTGCGGGTTGTTGCGGAACTCGTTCGGGGGGATGCTGTGCATACCGCGCTCGGCAAGATAGGCCTGCTCGCCTTCCATCATGTCGTTGACGCCGACATAGAGCACGCGGGCGGGATTGACCGGGCGTGTCACGCAGGCGGTGAATTCCGCGTCACCGTCACCGAGAAGCATGGCGAGAACGTGAGCATGGGCATGGCTGAACTGGCTCTTGTTCATCACGTCCGGATGCGCATCGACCCAGATCACCGCGAGATCATCGCCGTATGTCTCAGAAAGATAGGCAATGGGCGCGAGGTCCACGAGGCAGTCGCCGCCCACCGTCAAAATTGCCTCCGGGGCATGAGAGGCGATGGCCTCCACCGCGGCGTCGAGCTGTGCTTTCAGTGCTGCCCGGGACTTGATCCCGTCCACAGGAGCGCGGTCCGCGCCCTCTGCGGTCGGCACCTCGATCGTTTCGACCGGACCGGTTGCATCCGGGAGCAGCGCCCCGAGAACCTTGGCGCCAACGCGGTAGGCCGGTTCGTCACCACCCTGCCATTGCGGCATCACGAGGCGCAGGGTCTTTGCTGGAGTGCGGGTCATGGGACCTCCGTCGTCTGGATGTGTCGTTGGCGACAACCCTGCCGATTTCCATGCCCTGCGGCTCGGCGCGCACGGTCAGATTCTCGGACTCACCGGCCAATCCGCATTGGCGCTACAGTCCGGGTCTGCGCATATGCAGCGCGCCACGCGCTCATCCTTCGTGCAGAATGAGCGATACATGAGTAATTATTGTGCGTTTTTGAGGTCAGCCTCCGCCTCGCACCGCGCTCGCTCTCGTCAAGCTCAGGGGAGTGCGCCAGAACTCTCCGATCCTTCTGCCATTACCGGGGAGATCGGAATGCAGCGCCTCAGCACCGCCGAACACGCGCCCGGAATGCAGTACGACTTCTGGCACAATATTGTCGAAACTTCCTTCGCCCATTGCGACGGGATCGCGCCGAACCGTCGCAGCTTTCGCGCCGAGATCGAGATCGCGCATTGCGGCAACAGTGAGCTGACGGCTCTTACCTCGGACGCCGTGCGTTACCTGCGCAGCGAGCGTCACCTGCGCCGGAGCGACACGGATGCCTTCTTTGTCTCGGTGATGCTCGAGGGGGGCGGCTATTTCCGCCAGAACGACCGCGCCGTGCATCATGCCCCCGGGACCGTGCTGATCTACGATTCCGCACGACCCTACGAATACGAATATCCCAGTGCCTACCGCACGGCCTTGCTGCGCGTGCCACGACAGATGATGGAAGCCCGGATGCTTGGCGTGCGCGATCTTGGCGGTACGCTGATGTCGGCGGGTCGCCCTCAGGCTGCATTGATCCAGAGCCTCATCGTCAACCTGCTCGACACCGCGCGCGACGGTGATCTGCCAGAGCAGTTCATCGCGCCGACGCTGGATCTCATTGCCGGAGCCTTCGGGCAAGAGACCCTGCGCAACGAGGTTGCTGGCCGGAACGATACCTTGAACCGGATCAAACGCTTCATGATCGAGAACATGGGGAACGAGGATCTTGGCGTCGCGGATATTGCCGAAGCGCAGAACATCTCCGCCCGCTCGCTGGGCCGTGCCTTCGCCGCCGAGGGCACCACGCCGATGAACTGGCTGCGCGATCGCCGCCTGACCGAGGCGCATGCGATGCTCTCCGAGGGGCGCGCGCGCTCGGTGACAGAGGCTGCCTATGACTGCGGGTTCCGCGACCTGTCGTACTTTGGCCGCGCGTTCAAGAAGGCCTACGGGAAGACTCCACGTCAGGTCTGCCTCGTCCAGCACTGAATGACACGCGTCCGTCTCGGTCAACTATATGGCCGTCACGGACGAGCCCGCTCAATCCTGACATGGCATCTTCGCGGGACCAACAGATACGGAGATCGCCATGTACACCGTCGCTTTCATCATGAAGCGCAAGCCCGGCATGTCGCTGGAAGACTTCCTTGCCTATTACCGCGACCGCCACGGCCCGCGCATGGTCGAGCTGATCAAGGACAAAGGGCTTCTGGCCTATGAGCACTTCCCGGTTACTGCCCAGAAGGAAGGCCGCTATCTGGCCGAGGATGGCCCGGCCTATGACGCCCTCTCCGTCTACAGTTTCGAGACCGAAGCCCAAGCAGAAGAGTGCTGGGGCATGCCGGAAGTGATCGAGGACAGTGCCGCCTTCATCGACTTCGACACGATGGTCGCGCTGCCGACCAATCGCCGCACGGTGTTCATGTTCGGCTGATCCCGCCAGCCGCCCCAACCTTCGTGACGCGCCCGCCTTCCAAGGCCGGGCGCGTTTCGCATTCCCCTGCCTTTTCTTGGCCGACCTGAGCGACTCTCTGGCCGCGGAGTCCAAGTTTCCCTGCGGCTTTCCGAGCATTCTGGCGTCATCCGGGCAGCTGCGGCCCGACACCAAGAAGCACGCCACAAGGCCTCGTCAGGGAGACAGGAATGTCCGAACCACTGCTTGAAACACGATCCTTCGACTATGTTCCGGAAGAAGAAAGGCACGGCAACGTCCGCTCTCAAGTGCAACTCTGGTTCATGATCAACGCCCAGATCCTCACGATCTACACGGGCGCCGTCGGTGTCGCGACCGGTCTGTCGCTCGGCTGGGCTCTGGTCGCGATCCTCACCGGCTCTCTGGTGGGCACATTGTTCCAAGCCTTCCACGGCGCGCAGGGTCCGGTCATGGGCCTGCCCCAGATGATCCAGTCGCGCGTGCAATTCGGCTCCCGCGGGGTGCTGCTGCCGATCCTTGCCGCCACCCTCTCTCCCTTCGGCTTCGCGGTCTTTCTGATCCAGACCGCGTCCTACGCGGTGAGCGACGTGACCGGGATCGGCTCCTTCACGCTGCTCCAAGTCATCATCGCCGCCGTGGCGGGGATCATCGCGATCGTCGGGTTCCGGCTGGTGATGAAGGTCGAGAAGTTCGCGTCCTGGCTCACCCTGCTCAACTTCGCGCTGCTGAGCATCGCCGTCGTCACCGTGCTGCCGATCGATGCGTTGTTCCAGCAGGGCGGCTTCAGCACCCATGCCTTCTTCCTGCAGTTCGGCGTGTCCGCGATCTACCAGCTCGCCATCGCACCGCTGGTGTCGGACTACACCCGCTACCTTCCGGCAAAGACCAGCGGCGCCAAAGTCTCGGCTTCGGTCTTCTTCGGCACCACGCTTTCGGCGGTCTGGTTGGAGGGCATCGGCGCCTTCGTAACTGCCGCCTTCCCGGACCTCGACACCATCGCCGCGGTGCGCCAGCTTGGGGATAGCTTCGGCTATGGGCTCGGGGCCTTCACCATGGTGGTCGCGGCATTGAGCTGCCTGATCACCATCTCGATCACCGCGTACAGCGGAACCCTTGCGCTGATCTCGGGCCTTGAGGCCTTCCGCCCGCTCCGCCCCACTCTCTGGCTGCGCACCGTGTCGATCTCCATCGGCATGATCCTCGCGCTCGCCTGCTCGCTGGCCATGTCTCAGGACACGCTGAACACCTTCGGTGCCTACCTCGCCATTCTCGGCTACGTCCTGATCCCGTGGACTGCGGTGAACCTGACCGACTATTACCTCGTACGGCGCGGGCGCTACTCCATCACGGACATCATGCGCCCGGACGGCGGAATGTACGGCGCGTGGGGCGGCATCGGCATTGCGAGCTACGCCATCGGCTTCGTCGCGATGATCCCGTTCTTCAGCTCGGCCATCTACACCGGGCCGCTCGCGGCAAGCATGCACGGGGTCGATGTGTCGTTCATCGCCGGGCTGCTGGTCTCCTCAATCGTCTATGCCGTCCTTGCCCGCAGGGTCGATCTTGCCACCGAGATGCAAAAGGTCCGCGAGGCTGCGCTCAACACCTTCGGCCACGCCTGAAGCGCCGACGCCGAATGAGAAAGGATGCCCGGACCGCAATCCGGGCATCCCTTCATTCCTAACAGGGTGCTGAAATACTCCGAGTGCCGCCGTTTCGACGCGAAAGCGCGTCAATTGTCACGGTCTCTCGGCGATCTGGTGAAAAGGTGGCGCACCGGGGTCTGACGAGCGAGGCGAGAGGCGCGCTCCTCAGACCTTTTTCAGCACCCTGCTAAATGGGCTGCGACGGTTCGAGGGGGCATACGCCGCTTATACCTGATGCTTCAGTTGTCTTGCGGCGCCGCCGCAAATGCGCTTCCCGCCCTCAGTGCCGAGCACCTCGATTCTGGCGAGGCAGGCTTGGCGGAATGTCCGCTTCCTCGGTGGAGCTCAGGCGGGTTCGCACGTGCGGCGAACTTCCGGAAACCGCCCATAGTGCAATTTCAAGCCTCAAGACAAGCTTAGAACACTTGGTGAATTCGGCCAGGCCAACCCTTCTGTCAAGCCGAGCCATTTATCGGCTTGTTAGCGTGAGCGGACTACCGAAAAAGCCTTGTAGCTTCGAATTCGAACATCTATCGTCGGGACATCCGACTGTGGCAACAACCACGGAACCACGCAGAAAAGCCTTAACGACTTCAACAGCTTAAGACTGAAGCCAAGATAGCTCCGATCCCTACCGCCGGAGCCAAAAATCCCCAAGGATTTCGAATAGCTACCCCACCCGAAAGGTAGAGACCCCGCGTTGCGCAACGCGGGGAAGCAGTTGGACAACTCCAGAAGTTCCTGCCTCCGGGCTGTTCCCTCAAGACTGTGCCGCGGCGAATGTTTATCCGCAATCAACGGCCTGCAATTCGGCCATAGCAACCAGCTACGCTGGTCCACGCTGTTGGGTGGTGCTGATCTTGACGATCGGCACCGGGGCCCAAAACGCTTGCTTAACTCCGCCCCTTGGCGCTTCTCCCGATCTCCCGCGGCCACCACACTGCCGATACAATCAAACACACGCGCGGAATGGTATGGCACCGCCCGTCGCATTCGCGCCGGGCGCGTCAGGCCGGCGCACAATCTACCCGGGGCCGATCGGCCCTCTCGCCCCACCGGCGGCGGAGGCCGCTGCGGCTCAGAGGACTGGCGCAGCCGCCGCGCGGGGGTGGGTCAGGCCGGGGTCGAGCAGGTGGCAGGCCGCGGCGGTCGTGCCTTCGGCGTACAGCCGCGGGGTCAGGGCGGGGTGGAACTCCATCGCCACGTGATCGGCCTCGGCCCGCATCTCCTTGATGCCGGTCCAGAAGGGCTCGGCCGGGTCCTCGGACCGGATCCGTTCCAGCATCGCCAGAAGGTCCGCCCCGCCGCCCGGTGTCGCCGCCGGCAGCCGCGCGGTGGTGCCCTCCATCACTTCGGCCGGGATCTCGCCGATCAGCGCGCGCTCGGCGAGGTGGGCCTGTTCCTCCATCCCGGCCCAGCGGGCCTCGAGCACGGGGGTGAGGTCGCGCAGCTCCCAGCCGCAGGGGGCGAAGGCGCGCGGACAGCGCGGGTGGAAGGCGCAGCCCCGCGGCGGTTTCGCGGCATCCGGGATCTCGCCCCGCGGCAGGTTGCGCGGGATCGTCCGCGTCGGATCGGGATCCGGGATCGCGCCCAGCAACGCCTCGGTATAGGGGTGCTTCGGCCCGGCATAGAGCGCGCGCGCCTCGCCGATCTCGACGATCTTGCCGAGGTAGAGGATCGCGATCCGGTCGCAGAAGAACTTGGCCGAGGCCAGGTCGTGCGTGATGTAGAGGTAGGTCAGTCCCAGCTGGTCCTTCAGGTCGATCATCAGCTTCAGGATCTTGGAGCGCACTGACATGTCGAGCATCGACACCGGCTCGTCCGCCACCAGAAGCACAGGGTCCAGCACGATCGCCCGCGCGATCACCGCGCGCTGCTTCTGCCCGCCCGACAGGTCGCCGGGGTACTTGTCCATGTAGGTATCGGCGGGCGAAAGCCCTACACGCTCCAGCGTCTTCGCCACATGGGCGCGGATCTCGTCGCGGCCCTTCAGGCGGCCGTGGATCGTCAGCGGGTGGCCGACCGATTGCGCGATGGTCATGGCGGGGTTCAGCGCGGCGTGGGGATCCTGAAAGACCATCTGCATCCGCGACCGAAGCTTGCGCAGCGCAGGCTCGTCAAGGCCCACGACCTCCTGCCCCTCGAAGGAGGCGCTGCCGCCGGTGGCATGGACGAGGCCCAGAAGGCTGCGCCCCAGCGTCGACTTGCCGGAGCCGCTTTCACCCACCAGCCCCAGCACCTCGCCGCGGGCGAGGTCGAAGGTCACGTCGTCGACCGCCTTCACCGTGCCGGCGTCGCGGCCCAGCATGCGGTCGAGCACGCCGCCACGGATCTCGAACCAGGTCTTGAGATTCCTGACCGAGACGAGAGGCACATCGGGGGCCGGAGCGTCGGGTGCAGTGTCAGGCTTCGTCTGCAACTGTGATCTCCTGTCGTTCAAGGGGGGCCTCCTCGCCCGCCGGGATGGCACCCGGGCAATGCAGCCAGCATTCGACACGGCGGCCATCCTCCAGCCGCTGCTCGGCCGGGGCCTTCCGGGCGCAGACCTTCATCGCGTGCCCGCAGCGCGGGCTGAAAAGGCACCCCTGCGGCGGGTTGATCAGGCTGGGAGGCGCGCCGGGAATGGTGTGCAGTTCCGTCGTCTCGAGCGAGATGGTCGAGCGCAGGAGGGCCTGCGTATAGGGGTGCTGTGGATCCGCGAAGACGGAGCGCGCATCCCCCTCCTCCACGATCTTGCCGCCGTACATCACGGCCACCCGGTCACAGGCCTCGGCGACGATGCCGAGGTTGTGGGTGATCAGCATGACCGCCGTACCCGTGGTCTTCTTCAGATCCGCGAGCAGCCGGATGATCTGCGCCTCTACGATCACGTCGAGCGCGGTGGTGGGTTCGTCGGCGATCAGCAGCGTGGGGTTCAGCACCAGCGCCAGCGCGATCATGATCCGCTGCCGCATCCCGCCCGAGAATTCGTGCGGATACTGGCGGTAGCGGGTCGGCGGAATGCCCGTGCGCCCCAGCGCGGCCAGCGCACGCCTGCGCAGCTCGTCACGCTTCAGCTCGGGGTGGTGCTGCTTCAGCGCCTCCTCGAAATGCTCCTGAATGCGCAGGAGCGGGTTGAGGCGCGTCATCGGCTCCTGGAAGATCAGGCCCAGCTCCGGCCCGCGCATGCGGCGCAGTTGATCCGGGGTCATCTTCACAAGATTCTGCCCCTTGTAGAGCACCTCGCCATCGACACCCGTGCCCTCAGGCAGAAGCCTGAGGATGCCACGGCCCAGCGTGGACTTGCCCGAGCCGCTTTCGCCCACGACGCCCAGCGTTTCGCCAGGCCGAATGGTCAGGGACACGCGGTCGACCGCGCGGGCGGCCCCCCGTGGCGTGCCGTAGAAGACGCGCAGATCGCGCACCGTGAGAATGGGATCTTCGGCGTCGGCAGGGGTCGCGGCGTTTGCGGAGGTCTCGCTCATGCCTCGTCCTCCATGTTAACGCGGGTCGCCGCGCGCTGGCGCAGGACCGGGTTGATCGTCTCGTTCAGCCCCTCGCCCAGAAGCGTGAGCCCGGTCACAAGAAGGACGATGGCCAGCCCCGGAAAGAGCGTCGTCCACCAGATGCCCGAGGCCGCATCGCCCACGGCGCGCGAGACGTCATAGCCCCATTCGGCGCCCTGCGTCGGCTGCACGCCGTAGCCCAGGAAGCCAAGGCCCGTCAGCGTCAGGATCGCGTCGGCGGCGTTCAGGGTGGCCAGCACCGGGATCGCCTGGATCACGTTGAAGAAGATGTATTTCGTCAGGATCGTCGAGGGTGGCGCGCCGATGGCGCGGGCGGCCTCGACATAGGATTCCTCGCGCACCGATGTGACGTGGTTCCTCAGCACCCGGAAATATTGCGGCACGTAGACGATGGTGATCGCGGCGGCCGCCACAACGATGCCCGAGGCGATGGAAGATCCCAGCAGGAACGCGATCACGAGGGCCAGCAGAAGCGACGGGATGGCGAACATCGCATCCATCACCAGTACCATGATCCGGTCGAACCAGCCGCCGAAATAACCCGCGATCAGGCCCAGCGGAACGCCGATGGCAAGCGCGAGGATCAGCGCCAGCGCCACGACCAGAAGTTCGGTCCGCGCCCCCCACAGGATCTGAGCCAGCACGTCGGTCGACTGCACGTTGGTGCCCAGGGGGTGCAGGGCCGACGGCGGCGCGGTCTGGGGAAACGCCACCCCCGCCAACTGGTATTGATCGAAGGCATAGGGCGACAGCCACGGCGCGAAGATCGCCATCAGGATGAACAGGCCGGTCAGAACCGCCCCTGTCCACAGCATGAACCGGGCGAAGCCCCGGGTCTCGGCCACCGGCTGGAAGATCCGGCGCAACGCGGGAAACCGCTGGGGCTTGGGGACGGGCGTGTGGGGGCTGTCAGTCATTGGTAGCGCATCCTCGGGTCGATCAGGGCGCTCAGGATGTCGACCAGCAGGCTCGCGAAGACCACGACCAGCCCGAAGACGATGACGATCCCCTGCACCGCCGCGTAATCGCGGTTCTGCAGATAGGTATAGAGCGCGTGGCCGATCCCCGGCCAGTTGAAGGTGGTCTCGGTCAGCACGGCGCCGCCCATCAGAAGGGCGATCTCCAGCCCGATGACGGTGATCACCGGCACCAGCGCGTTGCGGAAGGCGTGGCGGTAGACCACGGCCTGTTCGCGGATGCCGCGCGCACGGGCGGCCTCGATGTAATCGTCCTTGAGCGTGCGGATCACGTTGATCCGGACAAGCCGTACGAAGACCCCCGCGAAGACGAGGCCCAGCGTCCCCGCCGGAAGGACGAGATGTTGCAGCACGTCCCAGAAGCTGTCCCAGTCG
This sequence comes from Acidimangrovimonas sediminis, assembly GCF_002871005.1. GTDB lineage: Bacteria > Pseudomonadota > Alphaproteobacteria > Rhodobacterales > Rhodobacteraceae > Acidimangrovimonas > Acidimangrovimonas sediminis. Next base: position 41,625 of record NZ_PHSN01000031.1, on the reverse strand, counting down.
CCGTCAATCACGGCATCCACCAGCAGCAGGTTGGTATGCGTCGTCATCAGCGCCGAGGTCATCGGGCTTGCCTGGTCCGAGATCGGCAGCCAGCCCAGCCACGAGCCAAAGACGATCTGCGCCAGAAGCCCCAGCACGAAGACCGGCATGGCGTACATGATGATGCCGAAGATCCGGCTGGCCGCGTCGATCGGACGGTCGCGGAAACGCCCGGCGATCAGGCCGATGGGAATGCCCACCGCAAGCGCCACGATCGCGGCGGCAAGCGTCAGCTCCAGCGTCGCCGCGCCGTTGACGAGGATGATGTCGCTCACCTGCCGCTTGTCGGTGATGGTCGCGCCGAAATCGCCATGCGCAAGGTTCCACAGGTAGCTGCCGAACTGCTGGTAGAGCGGCCGGTCATAGCCCAGCCGGTGGCTGATCTCCTGAATCACCGCCTGCGGCACGTGGCCCCCCAGCGCCGCCGAAACCGGGTTGCCCGGGGCCACCCGCATCAACACGAAGACGAGGGTCAGAAGAATGAAGATGGTGGGGATCACCAGAAGCGTCCGCACCAACAGATAGGACTTGAGGGAGGAACCTCCGCCAGCCATGCCTACTCCTTAGGTCTTGTTCTTGCCGCGAAGGAAACGGCCCCCGGAGACCCCGCGAAGGGGCATGCCGGGGGCCGCAACCGCACCATCGCGATCAGGATTTGCTGAGCATCCAGAAGCGCATCAGGAACGTGGTATCCAGCGTCTTGTCGATGCCGTGCACGTTGTCGCGCGCGACGGCGACCATGGCCTGCTGGAAGTACGGGATGATCGGCACGTCCTTGGCGGCCAGATCCTGCGCCTCCTTGACGTATTTCATCCGCTCCTCGTCGGTCTTGGCGCCCTTCTCCTTGGTCAGGATCGCATCCATGTCCTTGCTGTCATAGCCGTTCGAGGTGAAGTTCGAATCCGACTCGTAGAATGGCGTCAGGTAGTTTTCGGCATCCGGATAGTCGGGGAACCAGCCCAGCTGGAACGCGTCGTACTGGGTGCCGAGCGTCTTGGAATAGGTCGCCCATTCCGCCGATTTCAGCGTGATCTTGAACAGGCCCGAGGCGTTCATCGCACGCTGGATCTGGGTGAATTCCTCGGCCGAGGCGGCGCCGTAGTGGCTGGGTGTCCACCAGATCGTCAGGTCGACCGGCGTCTTGATCCCGGCCTTCTTCAGCACCTCCGCCGCCTTCGCCTTGTCCGGCGTCTTGCCGTACATCTTGGCGAAGGCATCCTCATGCCCCGGCAGGCCCGCCGGCACCATGGAATAGAGCGGCTGGACGAAACCGTGATAGACCTGCTTGGCGATCGCCTCGCGCGGCATCAGGTAGGCCAGAGCCTGACGCACCGCCAGCTTGTTGGTCGGCGCGCGCTTGGTGTCGAGCGTCAGGTAACGGATCGAGACGCCCGGCCCCTTGTGCACCTTGATGCCCTTCGCCCCCTGGAGCGAGGTCAACTCGGTCGGCGAGAAGCTGCGGAATGCCATGTCGATCTCGCCCTTCTGCAGCGCGAGCTTCATGGTCGAGGACTTGGCGAAGTAGTTGATGATCAGGTTCGGGATCTTCGGCTTGGTGCCCCAGAAATCCTCCCGCGCCTTGTAGACGGCGATCTGGCTGGGAACGTATTTCACCAACTTGTAGGGCCCGGTGCCCACCTGCGGCGAGGTCGAGGGCTGGAGCTTGTCGGCCGGATAGACCTTGTGGTCGACGATGTAGCCCGCGCTGGTGGCCAGGATGTAGGGCCAGGTCGACTGTGGGTTCTTGAGGTGGAAGACCACCTTGTCCGGCCCGTCGGTGGCGACCTCCTTCATGTTCGCCAGAAGGCCCCAGATCCCCGAGGCGTCGTGGATCTTCACCACCCGGTCGAAGGAGAACTTGACGTCCTCCGAGGTGAAATCGTCGCCGTTGGAGAATTTCACGCCCTTGCGCAACTCGCAGGTCCAGGTGGTCTGGCTGTCGTCGGCCGAGCATTTGGTCGCCAGTTCCGGCACCGGGGTGCCGCCGCCCGCGGGCAGGCCCATCAGGTGCTGGAAGATCTCGCGGTCGGCGGTATCCGAGCCGTAATCGTATTGCCCCGCGGGGTCGAGCGCGGTGACGGTATCGGTGGTGCCGTCGATCAGCGTGTCCTTCTTCGACGCGGCCGAGGCGGCACCGGGCAGCCCCAGCGCGGCAAATGCCGACAGGGCACAGGCCGCCGTCATCAGTTTGAGAGGTGTCCGGTCTCTGGTCATGAAAATATCTCCCTGCCGTTCTGTCGGTTTTCGGTCTCGTGCGGCATGAACGGCGAGGAGAGACGCAGGCCCTCGCTGCGTCAAGCCGCCGCACGCTCAAGAGCGCCGCCACCGCGATCACGACTGTTTGACCACCTTAAGCAGTATCGCCGCAACCTGACGTTGCGGAGCGACGGCCTCCCCTCCCCGCCCCGAACGGAAGACGCACCAGTTAGCGGCGGCGCGCCGCGGCCGCTCGATGCCATCTGCGGCACCGTAAGAAAAGTGCCCGCGTCCCGATTGGCGGCCCAGATGCGAACCCCCGGACGGGCCCCGGAAGGCCCGCCGACGAAGAAGGCCCGGCACCTTCGTACCGGGCCCTGCTTCCCGGCCGCGCGTCGATCAGGGAGGCACCGGCTATCCGGCGATGGCCGGCCGGTGCGGGGTGCGCGAAAGCTGGCGGGCCTCGATCTCGGTCAGCACATCGCGCGCACGCGCCGGGTCGCCGCCCACCCGGCCAAGCGCCGCGTTCCAGGCGCGGGCGGCCGAGCGGGCCGACCATGGCAGCACCGCCCCCGCCAGCCATTGCCGCAGCGGTGCCGGAAGCCGATCATATTCGGCCATGGGATCGGCCGAACGGCGGCGCTTGCGCACCCGGGCAGACCCCAGATTGGCGCCGGAACCTGCGCCCCTGCCCGCCCGCTTCATGCCGGGACCGGCGCCTCGCGCCAGATCGGGAACGGATCGGGCAGCTTGCGCGCCCTTGCGTCCTCGGCCTCGTTCACCAATGCGGCATCCAGCGCCGCGGTGATCGCCCCGCGATCCAGCCCGGAACCGATGAACACGATCTCCTGCCGCCGGTCCCCCCAAGGCTCCTGCCAGTGTCGTGCCAGATAGGCGCGCGCCGTCGGGTGGTCGGGGCGGCGATCCTCGGGCACCGTCGCCCACCACTTGCCCATCGGCCGCACCGAACTGAGCGCCCCGGCCAGCGAGAACTCGGCCAGCCAGTCGGGCCGCGTGGCGATCCAGAAATGCCCCTTGGCACGGATCACCCCGGGCAAGTCGCCGTTCAGCACCGCATGGATGCGGGCCGGGTCGAAGGGCTTGCGGGCCCGGTAGACGAAGGACGAGACACCGTATTCCTCGGTCTCCGGCACGTGGTCGGCAAAACCGTAAAGCTCCTTCGCCCAAAGCGGGTGCTCATGCGCGGTGTCGAAATCGAAAAGCCCGGTGTCGAGGATATCCCCCGGCGCGACGCGGGCGTAATCGGTCTCGATCAGGCGTGCGTCGGGATTCAACGCGGTGACGATCTTGCGCGCCGCATCTAGGCGGTCGCCCCCCGCCGCCGATACCTTGTTCAGCACCACGACATCCGCGAACTCGATCTGGTCGACGAGCAGGTCGACCAGCGTCCGCTCGTCCGCCGCCCCCAGGCTCTCGCCCCGGTCGGTCAGAAAGTCGTGGCTGGAGAAGTCCTTCAGCAGGTTCGCGGCATCCACCACCGTCACCATGGTGTCGAGCCGCGCGATATCCGACAGCGACCGGCCCAGCTCGTCACGGAATTCGAAGGTCGCGGCGACCGGCAGCGGCTCCGCGATACCGGTGGATTCGATCAGCAGGTAATCGAAGCGATCCTCCTCGGCCAGCCGCCGCACTTCGGTCAGCAGGTCCTCGCGGAGGGTGCAGCAGATGCAACCGTTGGTCATCTCGACCAGCCGTTCCTCCTGCATCGACAGGCCGGCCCCGCCCTCGCGCACGAGGTCGGCGTCGATATTCACCTCGGACATGTCGTTGACGATGACGGCGACGCGCCGGCCCTCGCGGTTATTGAGGATCTCGTTCAGAAGCGTCGTCTTGCCGGCGCCGAGAAAGCCCGAAAGGATCGTGACGGGCAGCCGGAACTTCCCCGAAGACGGCGCGCCGGTGAGGATGGAATTCGGTGACATGAGGCCTCGCAGATTAATGTAATGTCATAACATTACTAATTCTGCCACGAAGTTCAAGCAGGCTGGGACAGGAGACCCCGCCGGTTCGGCAGATGTCATCCACGTTCCGTCATGAAGCCGCTGATCAGCCGCACCAGCGCCGCCTCGAACGCGGGTTCGGCGATCTCCGGCGCCGGACTGAGCGCCGCCTGACGCAGCGGCTCGATCACCGCGCGGGCAAGTACCGCGCGCTCGGTCTGCGACAACTCGGGTGGCGCCGTGCCCGGCCCCGCAGCTTCCGACCAGATAGCGATCAGAACCTCGGGGATCACCGGGCCCGGCTCGGGCAATCCGCGCTCCACCGTCGCCCGCAGCAGCGCGCGCAGATGGCGGCGGTCAGTGCCGTGGTGCAGGCGAAAGGCGCGGCACAGCTCGGCCACCACCAGCCGGGTCTTGATCCGCGGGTCGGCCTCGGCCGGGGCGGCGGCGATCTGCTTCAGCCGGCGGTTCACCTCGGCGCGCTGACGCTCGATCAGCGACAGCACAACCGCCTCGCGGCTGGGAAAGTACTGGTAGAGTGTGCCGACCGAATAGCCCGCCCGCCGCGCCAGCGCCTCGGTGGTCAGCCGCTCCCCGCCGCGCAAAATCTGAGCCGCCGCCTGAAGGATCGTCTCCATGGTCTGGCGCGACCGGTCCTGAACCGGCTTTTTCCGAAGCAGATCATCGGGTTCGTCGGATTTCACCGGAGCGCCTCTCGTCGGTCGGGAATGCGAGTGGATCGGGGCTGCGTCGGCCTAATTGCTGGAAAGGCCCGCGGACGCCCCGACCTTGCCCGGGTCAGACTAGGCGCCGCCGGACCGGCAGACAAGCAAGCAAGATCGGAGCCCACATGACGCGCAAACACCCCCTGACACGCCGCTTGCGGTTGCTCCCGGCCGCGCTGGCCGCGGTGGCAAGCCTCGGCACCGCCCCTCTGGCAGGCGCTACGCCCCGTGGCGACCACGCCAGGGTCTCGGCCGCCGGGTATACGCTGAAACGCGCGACGATCGACGGAGTCAGCTTCAGCTATGCCGAGGGGCCCGACAACGGGCCGCCGCTGGTCCTGCTGCACGCCCAGTTCCTCGACTGGTTCAGCTATTACCGGGTGCTGCCCGCGCTGGCCAAATCCTACCACGTCTTCGACATCGATTATCCGGGACACGGCGCGACCCGCACGGCGCCCGATTATCCGATGAACGCCAACCGGATCGGCAAGGATCTTGGCCTGTTCATCCAGCGCAAGATCGGCAAACCGGTCTACATCAGCGGCAATTCCTCGGGCGGTTTGCTTGCGGTCTGGCTCGCGGCGAACCGGCCCGGGCTGATCCGCGCGGCCCTGCTGGAGGATCCGCCGCTCTTCGCCTCGGAATATCCCGCGATCAAGAAGACGGTGGCCTACCGCGCCTTCCGCACCAGCGCCACCGCGCTGAAGGACCATCCCAAGGACTTCCTGCGCTACTGGATCCACCGGAACGCCCCTTTCTTTCGCAACAACATAGGTCCCGGCACGCCCTTCCTGCTGAGCAAGGCTGTCGGGATCTACCAGAGCCGTCACCCAGGGCAGCCGGTGGAGCTGGGTCTGCTGCCCAACCCCACGGTGCGGATGCTGGTGCGGGGCCTGAGCGAGTACGACCCGCGATTCGGCGCGGCCTTCTACGACGGGACATGGAACAAGGGGTTCGACCAGGCCGCCGCGTTGGCCCGGATCCGCTGCCCCGTGCTGCTGATGCAGGCCGACGTGAAATACCTCAAGGACGGCACGCTCGACGCGGCGATGAGCACGGTGCAGGCGAAGCGGGCGATGTCGCTGCTCCGGCACGGGACCTACCTCAAGGTGAACGCGACGCATGTCGTCAACCTCGACAAACCGGGGGTCTTCCTCTCCGCGGTGAACACGGCCTTCGGCGCAAAGTAGGCACCCCGCCCGCCCCCTCACCGTCTCTCATTTTTTGGGCATGAGGCCGGAGGATCGCCCGAACAATAGGCAGGTAGAGGCTTTTGCCGCCTTTCTGGGCAATTTTCTTCCGGTGACGGCGGTTCCCGCGACAGTCTGCAACTCGATACGGACGCGGGGACAGGATGCGCACGGGGACTGATCTAGAGCTTTTTCGCCTGACGAAACGTTACGGCGACACCGTCGCCGTGCGCGATCTCAACCACCTGATCGCCGCGGGGACCTATGTCTGCCTTCTCGGGCCCTCGGGCTGTGGCAAGTCGTCGACCCTGCGGATGATCGCCGGGCATGAATCGGTCAGCGAAGGCGCCATCCTGCTGGACAAGGCGGATATCTCCAACCTGCCGCCGGCGGGCCGCGGCACCGCCATGATGTTCCAGAGCTACGCCCTGTTCCCGCATCTGAGCGTGCGCGACAACGTGGCCTTCTCTCTCAAGATGAAGGGCGTCGGCAAGGCGCAGCGGCACGCCCGCGCCGACGAGCTTCTGGATCTCGTGGACATGGGCCGTTACGCCGCGCGGCTTCCCAACCAGCTTTCGGGCGGGCAGCAGCAGCGGGTCGCGCTCGCCCGCGCGCTGATCACCGAACCCAGGGTCCTTCTGCTGGACGAGCCGCTCTCGGCGCTCGATCCGTTCCTGCGGATCCGCATGCGGACCGAGCTGAAGCGCCTTCAGCGGGAGCTGGGCATCACCTTCATCCACGTCACCCACGGCCAGGACGAGGCGCTGGCACTGGCCGACGAGGTGATCGTGATGAACAACGCGGTGATCGAGCAATCAGGCCCGCCGCGCGAGCTGTTCAACACGCCCCGGACCGAATTCGTCGCCCGTTTCCTTGGCGGTCACAACGTCGTCCGCCAAGACGGCCGCGCCTTGGCGATCCGCAGCGACCGGATGCAGCTCAGCCGCGAGGGGACGGAGGGCATCGCTGCCTCCGTCTTCGGGATCGAGTACCAGGGCACCACCGTGCAGATCATCCTCAAGACCCCGGCCGACGAGGAACTGACCGTCGTCCTGCCCGAGCGGGATTTCTTCAGCCGGCCCTTCGAGATCGGCGAAACCGCGAACGTCGCCTGGTCCGAGGCCGACGTGCACGCGCTGGAAGGCTGACCCGCCCCGGACCCTGCAAGAACTCGCAAAGAACAACAGAGGAGAGTAACCATGTCCTATCGTCTCAACGGCAAATCGGTGGATCGCCGCACGTTCCTGAAGGGAACCGCGGCCGCCGGCGCCACGCTGGCCGGCGCGCAGATCCTGGGCGCCCCCGCCGTCCACGCGGAATCGGGCGTGACGCTGCGCTACCTCGGCACCGCGGTGAACCAGTCGGCCGAGATTGCCAAGAAGTGCAAGGAAGACACCGGAATCACCATCGAGTACATCCCCGTCACCACCGACGAGGTGGCCAAGCGCATCATCACGCAGCCGAACTCCTTCGACATGGTGGACAGCGAATATTTCTCGCTGCCGAACCTGGTCCCCTCGGGCAACCTGATCGGCATGGATGCCAAGAAGATCAAGTATTCCGACAAGCTGGCGACCGTCATCACCAAGGGTGAGGTCGACGGCAAGAAGATCGGCATGCAGGGCACCGCGCCCGCCAAGGTGTTCTACCTCGAGGGCGAGCATTCCAAGTCCTTCGCCAAGGAACCGACGGAGTGGATCACCCTGATCCCCACCACCTACAACGCCGATACGCTGGGCATGCGCCCCGACCTGATCGGCCACAAGGTGGAACACTGGAAGGCGCTTCTCGATCCGGAGCTGAAGGGCAAGACCGCGCTGATCAACGTCCCCTCGATCGGCATCATGGACGCGGCCATGGCGATCGAATCCGCCGGGCTGATGAAGTACAAGGACAAGGGCAACCAGACCAAGGAAGAGATCGACTTCACGATCGAGACCCTGATCAAGGCCAAGAAGGCCGGCCAGTTCCGCGCCTTCTGGACCGACTTCAACGAAAGCGTCAACCTGATGGCCTCGGGCGAGGTGGTGCTGCAGTCGATGTGGTCGCCCGCCGTCACCGCCGTCCGTTCCAAGGGCATCAAATGCGCCTACCCCGGCCTGGCCGAAGGCTATCGCGGCTGGGCCTCGGGCTTTGGCCTGCCGCGCACCACCCGCGGCAAGAAGATCGACGCGGCCTATGAATTCGTGAACTGGTTCCTCTCGGGCTGGGCCGGCGCCTACCTGAACCGCCAGGGGTATTACTCGGCCGTTCTCGACACCGCCAAGGAATACATGAAGCCCTACGAGTGGGATTTCTGGATGGAAGGCAAGCCCGCCGCGCAGGACATCCACGCCCCCGACGGCACGCTGATCGAGAAGGCGGGCGCGGTGCGCGACGGCGGCTCCTACGTCGACCGGATGGGCCATGTCGCCTGCTGGAACTCGGTCATGGATCAGAACGAGTACATGGTGAAGAAGTGGAACGAGTTCATCGCGGCCTGAGGCCCGTCTTCCGTTCCATGCGCGGGCTCAGGCTCGCCTGAACCGGAGGGCCGCCCCCATGCGTGCGGGGCGGCCCTCCCCAAACCCTGCAAGACCTTCCCGGCGAAAGAACGGCCATGGCAAAGAGCTCCACCAAGACCTCCTACTGGCAGGCGGCGCCGATGGCGCTTGTGTTCCTGTTGTTCTTCGCCGTGCCGCTGGGGGTGATCCTTATCGTAAGCTTCTGGAAATACACGCAGTATTCCATCAGCCCCGCCTTCATCTTCTCGAATTACACCGACATCTTCTCGGGCTGCTTCACCCAGCTTCCCAGCCTCTGCACGACCTTTTCGACCTACCTCCAGACGCTGATCTTCTGCGCCGAGGTTTGGGCGCTGACCCTCGCGATCGGGTTCACCATCGCCTATTTCCTGGTGTTCGAGGTGCGCACGACCACCATGCAGGTGGTCCTCGCCCTCCTGTGCACCATCCCGTTCTGGACCTCGAACGTGATCCGCATGATCTCGTGGATCCCGCTTCTGGGGCGCAACGGTCTGATCAACCAGGGGCTTCAGGACGTGGGGCTGACGAGCCACCCGATCGAATGGCTGCTCTATTCGCATTTCTCGGTGCTGCTGGCCTTCGTCCACCTCAACACCGTGTTCATGATCATTCCGATCCTCAACTCCATGGCGCGCATCGACAAATCGCTGATCGAGGCCGCGCATGACGCCGGCGCCTCCGCCTGGCAGACGCTGTGGAACGTGCTGATCCCGCTGTGCAAGCCCGGCATCGCCATCGGGTCGATCTTCGTCATCACCGTGGTGATGGGCGATTACATCACCATCGGCATCATGGGCGGGCAACAGATCGCCTCCGTCGGGAAGGTGATTCAGGTGCAGACCAACTTCCTGCAATTCCCGCTGGCCGCCGCCAATGCCGTGGTGCTTCTGGCCACCGTCCTCGTCCTGATCTGGGCGCTGAGCCGGCTGGTCGACATCCGCAAGGAGCTCTGACGATGCACGAGCGCCGCTCTCCCGCCTTCTTCGCCCTCGCGCTGTTCTTCGCGCTGTTCGTCGTGTTCCTCTACGGGCCCACGATCACCATCCTGATCCTGTCGTTCCAGGGGCCGCAGGGGGGCCTGACCTTCCCGATGCGGGGCGTCTCGCTGCACTGGTTCCGCCAGCTCTTCCAGGGGATCGGCGTGGTCGACATCGGGGGGGCGCTGTGGAATTCGCTGAAGCTTGGGATCGTCGTGACGATCCTGACGGTCGTCGCCTCGGTCATGGCGGGGCTGGCTTTCCGGCGCAACTTCCGCGGCGCGACGCTTCTGTTCTACACCGCGATCGCCAGCCTCATCGTGCCCTCCATCGTCGTCTCGCTGGGGATCGCGCTGGAATTCCGCATCGCCGACGACGGGGTCAAGGCGCTTGGCGACGCCTATTCCATCGAATGGATCTGGGACAACTTCACCACGACCATGGGCCTCTTCACCTCGGGCCTCGGCGCCCACCTCAGCTGGACCTTTCCGTTCGGCCTGCTGATCATGTTCGCCGTCTTCAACCGCTTCAACCCCGCCTTCGAGGAGGCCGCCCGCGACCTGGGCGCGACGCCGTGGCAGGCCTTCCGCCACGTCGTCCTGCCGATCATCGCGCCCGCCATCGCGGGGGTCGCCCTCTTCGGCTTCACCCTGTCCTGGGACGAGATCGCAAGGTCGAGCCAGGCGATGGGTGCCGACAACACCCTTCCGATCACGCTCCGCGCGCTGACCACCACCGTGACGACCCCCGCGATCTACGCGCTCGGCACGGTGACCACGGCGATCTCGCTCACCGTGATCGGCACCGTGCTGACCGTCGTGACGATCGTGCAGCGTAGGCGCCGCCGCCACGGATCGGACGCGGGCAAGGGCGTCTAGCCGATGACCCGCATCACCTTCATCAACCCAAACTCCACCCGGGCGATGACCGACAGCGTGGTGGCGGTGGCCCGCGCGGCCCTTCCCGATGCCACCATCACCGGCATGACCAACACCGACGGCCCACCCGCGATCCAGGGCGCCGCTGATGGCGCCGCCGCGGTGCCGGGCCTTCTGGCCCGGATCCCCGAGGCCCGCGCCACCGGCGCCGAGGCCATCGTCATCGCCTGTTTCGACGACACGGGCCTGGCCGAGGCCCAGGCGATGGCGGGCTGCCCGGTCTTGGGGATCGGACAGGCGTCGTACCTCATGGCGGCTCTGCTGGGTCTGCGCTTCTCCGTCGTGACCTCGACCTATCCGTCGATCCCGGTGATCGAGAGCAACATCCGCGAGCAGGGCTTTGCGGGCGCCTGCGCCTCGGTCCGGGCGGCGAACCTGCCGGTGCTGGAGATCGACGAAGGCCTTGAGCCCGCACGCGCCCGCATTGCCGAGGAGATCGCGCTTGCGCGTGACGAGGATCGCGCCCAGGCCGTGGTGCTGGGCTGCGCCGGCATGTCGGCGCTGGCCCCCGACCTCGCCGCCCGCACCGGCATCCGCCTGATCGACGGCGTCGCCGCCGCGGCCTATCTTGCCCGTGCCGCCGTAGGCTTTTCCGCCGCCTGAGCAAAGGACACCCCATGACCCCGCAAGACGACCCGCTCGCCACCGCCCGCGAGGTGGTGGAACGCTACCTGGAGCTTTCGATGATCCCCGACCCGGAGGCCGCCGCGCGCCATGTCGCACCGGGCTTCACCCTCACCTTCACCGGGGGGCGCCGCTTCACCTCGCCCGCCGAAAGCGCGGCCTTCAACGCGAAGCGCTACACCTGGGTGAAAAAGCGCTTCCTGCGGACCGATGCCGCCCTCGACCCGATCAGCGGCGATGTCCGGGTCTACAACACCGGCTATCTCTACGGCGAATGGCCCGACGGCACCGCCTTCGAGACCAACCGCTATATCGACATCTTCACCGTGCGCGACGGGCTGATCGTCGAGACCAACGTCTGGAACGACAGCGCCGAGATCCTGCTGGACCGCGCGGGCCTCGCGGAGGCCCCGTTGTGAGCCTTCGCGATCATGGCCGCTACGGCTACAGCCCGATCACCGGCCGCCCCGATTACGACTGGCCGGAGGGCAAGCGGCTGGCGGTCTACTTTGGCCTCAACCTCGAACATTTCGCCTTTGGCGAGGGGCTGGGGGCGGAGCTTGCGCCGGGCGGGCCGCAGCCCGACGTCCTCAACTACGCCTGGCGCGACTGGGGCAACCGGGTCGGCGCCTGGCGGATGCTGGAGCTGTTCGACAGCTTCGATTTGCCGGTCACGGTGCTGGCGAATTCGGCGATGTACGATTACGCGCCCGAGCTGATGGCGGCCTTCCGCGCCCGCGGCGACGAGGTGGCGGGCCATGGCCGGAGCAATTCCGAACGCCAGAGCATTCTGCCAGAGGCCGAGGAACGTGCGCTGATCGAGGAAGCCACGGCGGCGATCACCGCCGCCGAGGGCCGCGCGCCCGAGGGCTGGCTGAGCCCCTGGATCGCCGAAAGCGCGGTGACGCCCGACCTGCTGGCCGAGGCGGGATATACCTACACGATGAACTGGTGCATGGACGACCAGCCGGTGTGGATGACGACCCGCTGCGGGCGTATCCTGTCGGTGCCCTATCCGCAGGAGCTCAACGACATCCCGGCGATTGCGGCGCGGCGGGGCTCGTCCGAAGAGTTCGCCCAGATGATCACCGACAGCTTCGACGAGATGCTGGAGCAATCCGCGCGCCAGCCGCTGGTGATGGGCATCGCGCTGCATCCCTACATCCTGGGCCAGCCGTTCCGCCTGCGCCGCTTCCGTGCGGCGGTGGAACACATGCTGGGCGCGCGCGAGAAGGTCTGGTTCACGACGGCCGGCGAGATTAGCAAATTCTGCCACGCCCGGCCGGAGCTGTTCCCGGGTTGAGGCATGGCACAGCCCGGGGCGACCGGCCCCGCGACTACCAACCACAGCGCATACGAACGCCGAAGGGGCGTGAAACGATCAGGCGCGAACCACAACCGACACGCCAGCGCCCACCCGCGGGTCGGGCGCTGCCCTCCGCTCTGCCCTGCGCCCTCAGATCGTCCAGCCGCCGTCGATGCAATGCGCCTGCCCGGTGGTATAGGTCGCGTGGGCCAGGTAGACGGCAAGGTCGGCGATTTCCGAGGCCTCGGCGATGCGCCCCATCGGCTGGCGCGCGATGAAGGCCGCGCGGGCGGCATCGTAGTCACCCGTGGCCGACAGCCGCTGGTCGAGCGAGGGCGATTGCACCGTGCCCGGGCAGATCGCGTTGCAGCGGATCCCCTGCCCCACGAAATCGGCGGCCACCGACTTGGTCAGCCCCAGCACCGCCGCCTTGGTCGCGGAATAGACGAAACGATTGGGCACCCCCTTCACCGACGAGGCGACCGATGACATGTTCAGGATGCAGCCCGCGCCGCGCTCGGCCATCCCCGGCAGCACACCCCGGATCATCCGCATCATCGCCTTCACGTTCAGGTCGAAGGCGAAATCCATCTCGTCCTCGGTGGCCTCGAGGATCGTGCCGCCATGGACGACGCCGGCCACGTTGAACAGCACGTCCACCGGGCCCACCTCGGCGCAGAAGGCCGCCACCGCCGCCCCGTCCAGCACGTCGAGCGGCGCCGTCTCGCAGCCTTCGAGCCCGGCAAGCCCCCCCGCGTTCACATCCGTCGCGATCACCCGCGCGCCGGCGGCCACGAAGGCCTCGGCGCTGGCCCGTCCGATACCCTGCGCCGCCGCCGTCAGCAGCACCGTCTTTCCCTTCAGCTCGCGTTCCGACATCTGGTCCCCTCCTCGTTCACATCACCGCGCCGATCTGCCACGGCACGAATTCCACCGCGCCGAACCCCTGCGCCTCGCTCTTGGTCTCCTCCCCGGAGGCTACGCGCAACATCAGATCGAAGATCTCGCGGCCCTTGTCCTCGAGGCTGACCCCGTCCAGCACCTCGCCGCAATTCACGTCCATGTCAGGTTCCATCCGCCGCCACAGGTCCGCGTTCGAGGCGATCTTGAGACACGGCACGGGGCGGTATCCCGACACGCTTCCCCGTCCGGTGGTGAAGGCAATGAGGTTCGCGCCCGAGGCGATCTGCCCGGTGACCGAACAGGGATCGTAGCCCGGGCTGTCCATGAAGGCAAAGCCCGGCGCGTCGATCGGTTCGCCGTAGCGGTAGACGCCGGCCAGCGGGGCCGATCCGCCCTTGGCCACGGCGCCAAGGCTTTTCTCAAGGATTGTCGTCAGCCCGCCGCGCTTGTTGCCGGGGCTGGGGTTGTTGTCCATCTGGCCGTTGTTGCGGGCGGTGTAATCCTCCCACCACTCGATCAGGTCGATGAGCTTGCGGCCCGTTGGCGCATCCACCGCGCGGCGGGTCAGAAGGTGTTCGGCCCCATAGATCTCCGACGTCTCGGACAGGATGGAGATCCCGCCGTGGCGCACCAGCAGGTCCGACGCGACCCCCAGCGCCGGGTTCGCGGTGATCCCGGAATACCCATCGGAGCCGCCGCATTGCATGCCCAGCGACAGCGCGCTTGCAGGCGCCTCCTCGCGGGTGGCGCGGTTCGCCTCCTCGGCCAGTTCGCGCAAGATCGCCACGCCCTTGTCCACGGTCGCCCGCGTGCCGCCGGTCTGCTGGATCGTCATGTAGCGGAACCGCGCGTCGTCCCTGAGTGCGCGGCGGTCGATGAGGTCGGGGATCTGCATTACCTCGCAGCCCAAGCCCACCATCAGGATTGCGCCGAAATTCGGGTTGTGGCCATAACCCGCCAACGTGCGGAACAGCGTCTCGTACCCCTCGTCTCCCTTGCCCGCCATGCCGCAGCCCGTGCCGTGGACGATGGGCACCACGCCGTCGATATTCGGGAACCCCGCCAGCCAGCCCTGACGCTCGACCTCCTCGGCGATGAAGCGCGCGACCGATCCAGCGCAGTTCACCGAGGTCAGGATACCGAGGTAATTGCGCGTCCCCACCCGGCCGGAGGGGCGGTGATAGCCCCGGAAGGTGGCGGGCGTGTCGACCGGCGGCAGGGCATGCGCGGCGGAACCGAAGCCGTAATCCTGCTTGTGCTCTCCCATCCCGAGGTTCTGCACATGGACATGGCAGCCCGGTGCGATGTCGGCGGTGGCCGTGCCGATGATCTGGCCGTATTTCATCACCGGCGTGCCCGCCGCGATGGCGCGCACCGCCAGCTTGTGGCCAGCGGGGATCGCCTCGGTCAGGCGGATCCCCTCGACCTCGGTTCCGGGGGACAGCGCGGCCAGCGCCACCAGGACGTTATCGGCCTCGTGGAGGCGCAGGGCGAGCGGAGTGTCGGGCATGTGTCTTCTCGGGGGCAATCGCGGCGGGCGCGCCGTCAGGGCGCGCCGTCCGGGGGGTGAATCTCAGAGGGCGGGGGCGAGGTTGCGCGCGCTCCAGTCGGCGGGCAGCTCGCCCTTGATGATCAGGCTCAGCACGTCGTCCTTGGTCACCTCGTCGATACGATGCGCCCCGACGAGGCGCCCCTTGTTCATCACGACCACCCGGTCGCAAAGATCGAACACGTCGTGCATGTCGTGGCTGACGAGGAAGATCCCGATCCCCTCGTCGCGCAACTGGCGGATCAGGTCGGCGACCATCGCCGTCTCGGACGGCCCCAGCGCCGCGGTCGGTTCGTCCATGATCAGGATCTTCGTGTCGAAATAGATCGCCCGGGCGATCGCGATCACCTGCCGCTGCCCGCCCGACAGCGACGAGACCGGATCGCGCAGGTTCTTGAAATTCGGGTTCAGCCGCGCCAGCACCGTGCGCGCCTCGCGCAGCATCCGCGTATCGTCGAGATTGCCGAACCGCGTCTTCAGCTCGCGGCCAAGGAACAGGTTGGCGGGCGCGTCCAGGTGATCGGCCAGCGCCAGCGTCTGGTAGATCGTCTCGATCCCCCGGTCGCGAGCGTCGTTGGGGCTGGTCATCTGCACCGCCTCGCCGCCGATCCGGATCTCGCCACCCGAGGGCACCATGGCGCCCGAGAGCATGCGCATGAGGCAGGACTTGCCCGCGCCATTGTGGCCCAGCACCCCCACCACCTCACCAGCGCAGAGATCGAGCGAGACGTGATCGACCGCGCGGACCCCTCCGAAATGCTTCTCGACGTCGATCATCTCGACCAGCGGCTGTGACATTGCGTGACCTCTGCTTGCGGGGTGAAAGGGGGCCCCGATGGCCCCCTTCCGATCTCAGTAAAGAACGTTCTCGGCCTTGGGCGTCGCGATGTTGGTCTTGTCGACCAGCACCACCCCGGTATCGACATGCTTCGGCACCTTGTCGCCCTCGATCACCTTGATCAGGGTCTTCACGCCCATGTCGCCCATCTGGAACGAGCCCTGCACAGCCGTGGCCTGCAAGACGCCGTCCTTGATGAACTGCTGCTCGTCCTTGTTGCCGTCGAAGCCGAGCGCGACAAGCTTGCCCGCCTTGCCCGATTGCACCAGCGCCCGGCCCATGCCCACCGCGGTAGGCTCGTTCGCGCCAAAGATCCCCACCAGGTCGGGGTTGGCCGAAAGCACGTCGGTGGTCTGGTTCAGCGCGGTCGACATCTGGCTTTGCGAATAATACGGGCCCACGATCGACAGCCTGGAATGCGCCTTCACGTACTTGGTGAAGCAGCCGACGCGCCCGATTTCCGACCCCACGCCCGGCACGTAGGACATGATCGCGATCTTGCCGGTGTCGCCCGCGTCCTTGATCATGCGCTTGGCCACCAGCTCGCCCGCCGCGCAATTGTCGGTGGACAGGAACGACTGGTAATACTTGTCGCCGCTCTTCGACAGCGCGCTGTCGATGATCACCACGGGGATCCCGGCCTCGAACGCCTTCTTGACCGCGGGCACCAGCGAATCCGGATCCGACGGCGCCAGCAGGATGCCCGAGACGCCGCGGTTGATCGCGTTCTCGACCATGTTCACCTCGTCGGCGATCTGGCTTTCCGCCGAGGGGCCGTCGAAGCTCATGGTATATTTCGACTGGCCCTTGAGGGCCGCATCGGCGCCCTTCTTCACGTTTTGCCAGTAGTTGGAATTCGTGGTCTTCACGATCACCGCGATCTCGGCCGCCCCTGCCGCACCGGCGGTCAATCCTGCGATCAGCCCCACCGCCGCCGTGGTGGCCAGCATCCGCACCATCTTCGTTGTCGTCATCGTCTTCCTCCTCCGTTGTTGTCCGCCCCCTCCCCGGGGGTCGCCCTGCCGGGCCGGCGCCGCTCTCCCTCAGCGCCGGTTCCGCATCTGGTCGATCCAGACCGCGCCGATGACGACGAGGCCGATCATGATCTGCTGAATGAAGGCCGAGACCCCGGCCATGTTGAGCCCGTTGCGCAGCGTGCCGATGATGAAGGCGCCGATCATGGTGCCCGAGATCGTTCCCACGCCCCCCATCAGCGACGCGCCCCCGATCACCGCCGCGGCGATCGCGTCCAGCTCGGACAACATCCCCTCGCTCGGCTGCGCGGTGACGAGGCGCGACATCAGCACGTTGCCCGCAAGCCCCGCCAGCGCCCCGGTGATGGTGTAGGCGTAAAGCTTCACCCGGTCGACGCGCACGCCCGACAGCCGCGCCGCCTCCTCGTTCGATCCGGTGGCGTAGATGTGGCGGCCCAGCTGGCGCCGGCGCAGCAGGTAGGCCCCCGCCACCGCCATCACCAGAAGCAGGATCGCCGGGTACGGGATGCCCGGAAACAGCACCTGCGGAAACCCGTTCGGCTTCATGTGGACGATGCGGAACGGCGCGCCGTTGCCCAGCGTACCGAACCCCTCGCCCAGCCCCGACACCGGCACCGCGCCGGTCACCTGCAAGGCAAGGCCGCGCGCAATCAGCATCATGCCCAGCGTCGCCACGAAGGGCGTGATCCGAAGCTTGGTGATGACGAAACCGTTGAAGGCGCCGCAGGCCGCGCCGGTCACGATACCCAGCGCCATTCCCGGCGCGACCGGCACCCCCGCCTTCACCGCAAGCCCCGACACGACACCCGACAGCGCCAGCACCGACCCCACCGACAGGTCGATGCCGCCGGTCAGGATCACCATCGTCATGCCGATGCCCAGAAGCCCGATCACCGAGGTCTGCAACAGCACGGTCAGCGCGTTGTTCACCGAAAAGAAGGCCGGGCTGGCGATCGAGAACCCCGCCACCAGAAGCAGCAGCGTGGCCAGGGCCGACAACCGGTGGATCTGCCCCTCCCCGGGCATAAGGGCATCAAGACGGAATCCCTGCGCGGGCTTGCTCGTATCCGACATATGCCTCCCTCACATATCAGACTTTAATTATTTAAGACTACACATCGCCCTCTTGATTCCCGTCAAGTGTTTTTTATAATTTCAAACAAAACAGGCGGATCCGGGTGGACCAGACCGCAAGAACAGGGAGGGGCCGGGAAAATGGCGCGCAGTGACACCCGCTACCGCGAGGCCTTCAACCGGCTTCTGGACTATTGCGGCGCGCTGCCGGTCGGGGCCGCCCTGCCGGCGGAAACGGCGCTGAGCGACGCGGCAGGGGTCAGCCGCACGGTGATCCGGCGATGTCTTGCGCGGTTGCAGGAACTGGGGCTGATTTCCTGGGACGGGCGCGAGAAACACCTGCTGCGCGCGCCCGCCCCGGCAGACCGGATCGCGCTTCCGGAACATGGCGGGTCGAGCGAGGACCTCGAGAAGCGGTTCCTGAGCTGGATCCTGCGCTTCGACGTGCCCGCCAATACGCCACTCTCGGTGGCGGAGCTGTCGCGCAGCTTCGACGTGCCCCAGCACGAGCTGAAGGAATTCCTTGCGGGCCTCAGCCGCTTCGGCCTCGTCGGGCGACGCAAGCAGGGCGGCTGGATGCTGCGCGGCTTCACCCGGGAATTCGCGATCGAGCTGTCGGATTTCCGCTCCGTGCTGGAACTCAACGCGGTGGCCCATGCCGCCGAGGCGCCGATCGACCATCCGATCTGGGACCAGCTCGACGCGCTCCGCACCCGCCATCTTGCGCTGAAGCAGCGGATCGATACCGATTACCACGAGTTCTCGAAGCTCGACGAAAGCTTTCACATGGCGATCAACGGGGTCGTTTCCAACCGCTTCGTGGCCGAGTTCCAGAAGGTCATCTCGCTGATCTTCCACTACCACTACATGTGGGACAAAACCCTGGAAAAGACCCGCAACGCCGCCGCGATCGAGGAGCATCTGGCGATCATCGACGCGCTCGAGGCGCGCGACGGGAACGCGGCGGTCGAGGCGGCGCGGCGTCACCTGAAAACCTCCAAGTCGACGCTGCTGTCCTCATTGCGCCATCACGACCTGGGCTGAGAATGCAGCCTCAGGCCAGCGCGGCCTCGGCCCCGGCGGGAAACGGCCGTGACAGCGCATCGAGGTTGCGGCGAAGCGAGGCGGGTTTCGCCGTCCCCAGCAGGACCGCCGCCGTCGCCGGATGACGCCGCGCGAATTCCAGCGCAGCGGTGGCCAGCGGCACGCCATGCGCATCGGCCCGGGCCTTCAGCGCGGCCACACGGTCCAGCACCTCCTGCGGCGCGGGGCCGTAATCGTAGGTCGCCCCTTCCACCGGCCCGGTGGCGAGGATCCCCGAGTTGAAGACGCCGCCCAGCACAAGGCTCGTCCCCGCCTCAAGGCAACGCGGCACCAGCGCCGCCTCGGCCGAACGGTCCAGCAGCGTCAACCGCCCGGCCAGCAGGATCGCGTCGAGCGGCCCGTGGTCCATCACCTCGAGGCAGACCTCGCATTCGTTGACGCCAAGCCCGAAGGCCCCGATCCGCCCCTGTTCCTTCAGACGCGCCAGCCGTGCGTAGCCGGACCCGAGGAAGGCCTCCATATGCGCCGCGTTGGCCGCGCCGTGGGTGTATTCCCCGATGTCGTGGACGTAGACGATATCGGCCCGAGTCACGCCCAGCCGTTCGAAGCTTTGCGCCAGACTTTCCTCGATGCCGTCGCCGGAATAATCGTAGCGCATGTCGTTCTGCGCCGGGTTGACGTAGCCGTCGGCCTCGGAAATGGGCGCCGCGGCGGGCGACAGGATGCGCCCCACCTTGGTCGACAGCGCAAAGCCCGCCCCACTTTTCAGCGACCGCCCCTTCAGGAACCGCCCCAGCCGCATCTCGGCCAGCCCCCGCCCGTAATGCGGCGCGGTGTCGAAGTAACGGATGCCCGCGTCCCACGCGGCGGCAAGCACCGCCTGCGCCTCGTCCTCGGTCACCTCGCGGTACAGATTGCCGATGCTGGCACAGCCGAAGGCCACCTCGGTCACCGCGACATCCGTGCGGCCGATCCGGTTCGTCTTCATGCCGCCCCTCCCGCAATGGCGCGGCCCGGCAGGGCCCCGGACAAAGACAGACAGGCCCCGGCCCGGCGGGCGCGGCGGCGGGTGCCCAAGGGCACGATCGGTGTTGTTGACATGCGTATTCCTCCCCGAATACAGTTTCTTATTATTAAGAACCATATCGTCGGGCAAGAGGAAACTGGGGAGGAGATCCGGTGGCCATCGACGCGCACCAGCACTTCTGGCGCATCGCGCGGGGGGATTATTCCTGGATGGACGACAGCGTGGCGCCGATCCGGCGCGACCTGCTGCCTGTCGACCTGGCCCCCCTCGCCCGCGCGGCCGGCATCGACGGCACCGTCGTGGTGCAGGCCGCCCCCACGCTTGAGGAGACGCGCTTCCTGCTCGGCCTCGCGCACGAGACCCCGCTGATCCGCGGGGTGGTCGGCTGGATCGACCTCGCGGGAGATGTCCGCGCACAACTCCACCGCCTGTCCGACCCCTACCTTGTCGGCCTGCGCCCCATGCTGCAGGACATCGGGGAAACCGGCTGGATCCTGCGCCCAGAGGTGCTGGCGGGCCTGCGGGAGGTCGCGGCGGCGGGGCTCCGGCTGGACGCGCTGATCACGCCGCGCCATCTCGGCACGATCGACAGGCTGGCGGCCGAGATCCCCGCCCTGCCGATCGTCATAGACCATTGCGCCAAGCCCGTGTTCACGGGCAGCGACCCGGGCGACGATTGGCGCACGGGGATGACGCGGCTTGCCACGCACCCGCAGATGTTCTGCAAGCTTTCGGGCCTTGCCAACGAATTCGGCCCGGGCTGGTCGGCCGACACCCTGCGCCCGGTCTTCGACCATGTGCTGACCGCCTTCGGGGCGGACCGCGTGATGTGGGGCAGCGACTGGCCGGTGCTGGAACTGGCCGGCGATTACGCCCGCTGGATAGCCACCGCCCGCACCCTGTCCCGCGACCTGCCGCCCGCCGACGTCCAGGCGCTTTTCGGCGGCACGGCGGCGCGGTTCTACGGCCTCGACGACACGCGCCCCGGCGCGGACACCTGAAAGGAGACGTCATGCAACGGATGGGCCTGGTGATCGGCATAGATCCCGCGAAGATCCCCGAATACAGGCGCCTGCATGCCGACGTCTGGCCCGGGGTTCTGGCGCGGCTGGGCGCCTCGAACATTACCAACTACTCCATCTTCCTCCGCGAGCCAGAGAACCTGATGTTCAGCTACTGGGAATACCGCGGCACGGATTTCGCGGCGGATAACGCGGCCATCGCCGCCGACCCGGTGACGCGCGAATGGTGGGCGCTCTGCGGCCCGATGCAACGCCCCCTCGACACCCGGGCCGAGGGCGAATGGTGGGCGCCGATGGAAGAGGTCTTCCACCTGCCCTGACCCCTCTCGCCCCTTTCCCCCCTGCCACCGGCAATCATGCCCGGTGTTATCGAAGTGTTACCTTGCCGTCATAGGGCTTGGCCCCAAGACGGGGACGGGATCATGTTCGACAGGATCACAGGCGGGCCACAGGTGGCCGGCACGGAGACAGCGACTGACGCGACCGAGGCGGCGACCGCCGCCATCGCGGTCGCGTCCCTGCGCCTCAGCTATGGCCCGGCCGAGATCCTGCGCGGCATCGACCTGTCCCTTGCCCCCGGCCGGGCGCTGGCGCTTCTCGGCCCGTCTGGCAGCGGCAAGACCACCCTCCTGCGCGCCATCGCGGGGCTGGAGGCCCCTTCGGCCGGAACCATCGCCCTGAACGGCCGGGTCGTCGCGGACGCCACTGCGCGCCGCTGCCTGCCGCCCGAAAAGCGGGGTCTCGGCATGGTGTTCCAGGATTACGCGCTCTGGCCGCATCTGAGCGTCGCGCGCAACGTCTCCTTCGCGCTCGAAATGGCCGGCGTGCCCCGGGCCGAGCGCGAGGCCCGCACCCTCGCCTCGCTTGACCGGGTGGGCCTGGGCACCATGGCGGCGCGGCGGCCTGCGCAATTGTCGGGCGGGCAGCAACAACGCGTCGGCATCGCCCGCGCCATCGCATCGGGCGCGGGGACGGTGCTGTTCGACGAGCCGCTCTCCAACCTCGACCGAGAGCTGCGCGAGACCATGGTGGACGAGATCGCTGCGCTGGTGGCCGACCTCGGCCTTACCGCGCTCTACGTCACGCACGACCACGCCGAGGCGTTCTCGCTGGCCGACGAGGTCGCGGTGATGGCGGCGGGACGCATCGTGCAGAGCGCCCCGCCCGAGCGGCTGGTCGACGCACCCGCCAGCGCCTGGATCGCGGCCTTCCTGCGGCTGGGCGCGGTGCTGCCCGTGCGGGTGGGCGCCGAAGGCTGGGCGCTGGACGACGGCACTCCGGTCGCCCCGCCCGCGGCGGCCCCCCGGGGCACGACCCATGTCCTTTTCACCCGACGCGCGCTGACGCCCTGCGCCACCGCGGATGCGGCCCTGACCGCCCGCGTCCGGCGCTGCCTGTTCAAGGGCGAGGGCTACCTCGCCACGCTCGACCTGCCCGGCGGCGCCACGTTGCACCTGCCGCTGGCGCAGCGCGCCGATCCGGGCGAGGCGCTGCCGCTCTCGCTGAACATCTCCGCCCTGCGCTGGTTCGCAGGCGGCCCCGACCAACATGCAGATCCCCAGACAGGAGATTGAGATGAAAAGACTTTCCCTCCTCATCGCCACCACGGCCCTGACCGCCGCCGCCAGTGCCGCCGCCACCGCCGCACGGGCCGACATCACGGTCTATACCGCGGGCCCCGGCGGCCTGGCCAAGGCGCTGGTGCAGGGCTTCACCAAGGAAAGCGGGATCAAGGTGAACCTCTACCAGGCCACCACAGGCAAGGTGATGGCGCGGCTCAAGGCCGAGCAGTCGAACCCGCAGGCCGATGTCGTCATCTCGGCCTCCTGGGGTACGGCCACCAGCTTTGCCAAACAGGGCCTCCTCATGCCCTACACCAGCCCGAATGCCGCCAAGGTGCCGGATTTCCTCAAGACCGACACCGCCGTGGCCGAAGGGGTTTCCGCCCTCGCCATTGCATGGAACCCGAAAAGCGGCACGCCCAGGCCCACCGACTGGTCCGACCTCGCCAAGCCCTATTACAAGGACAAGGTGACCATGCCCGACCCGGCGCAGTCGGGGTCTGCCTTCGAGCTGGTCGCGGCGCTGGACGGGAACGGTCAGCAGGGCCTTTTCGGCAAGCTGCACGGCAACGGTGTGCTGGTCGCGGGCGCCAACAAGGCCGCGCTGAACCCGGTGTTGCAGGGCGCCAAGGCGGCGGTGTTCGGCGCGGTCGACTACATCTCGATGGCGGCGAAGGCGAAGGGCGAGTCGGTCGACGTGATCTTCCCCGAAAGCGGTACGGTGGTGGCGCCGCGCCCGATGATGATCCTGAAATCCACCACGCACGCGGACGAGGCGAAGAAATTCGTCGATTACGTGCTGTCGGATGCCGGCCAGGCGGCGGTCGCAAAGGTCTACCTGATGCCCGCGCGCACCGACGTGCCCGCCAAGCGCCCGACGATCAGCGAGTTGAAGCTTCTGAAGCTCGACAGCGAGGGCGCGCAGGCCAAGCGCGCCGCGATCCTCGGCGATTTCGCCAAGGCGATGGGCAAGTAGACCCATGGGGGGCGACGCGTTCACCGGGGCCGCGGCCCCGTCGAGGCGGCGCCCCCGCATGACTGGCCCCCGAATGACAGGCCCCCGCATGACTGGCCCCCGAATGACTGGCCCCCGAATGACTGGCCCCCGAATGACGACGGGCAGATTGGCTGGCGGGCTTCTCCCCCTGCTGGGCCGCGGGTCGACGATCGCGGCGCTGGTCGTGGTGGTGGCCCTGCCCTTCGCCTTCATCGCGTTGCAGGCGGTCTTTCCCGAGATCGGCGCCGGTTCCTTCGCGCGGCCCCTCGCCCACCTGGCCACGGTGCTGCGATCCGAGGATTTCGCAACCCAGACGCGCAACACGCTGGCGCTGGGGGCGGGTGTGGTCGTCGCCTCTTTCGCGGTGGGCGTGCCGCTGGCCGCGCTGAGGGCCCTGACGCGGCTGCCCGGCGCGCTGATCTGGGATCTCGTGTTCCTCGTGCCGTTCATGATCCCGCCCTATATCGCCACGCTGGGCTGGATCATGACGCTGCAGCCCGCGGGCTACCTGCAACAGCTGACCGGGGTGAGCCTCGGGCCCCAGCTTTTCTCCTTTCCCGGGATCGTGGCGGTGATGACGCTGCATTGCTTCCCGGTGGTCTATTTCGCGGCCTCCCGTGCCTTTACCGCGATCGGCGCGCGCACATCGGATGCCAGCCGGGTGTTCGGTGCGGGACCGCTGCGCGCCTTCTGGCGGGTGACGCTGCCGCTTGCCACGCCCGCGCTGGCGGCAAGCGGCCTTCTGGTCTTTGCCATGACGATCGAGGAATACGGCACCCCCGCCGTGCTGGGCGCGCGCTTCGGCTTCGACGTGCTGGTGACCGGGATCGACACCTCGCTGTCGGACTGGCCGATCGACCTGCCCAAGGCTGCCCTTCTGTCGATCGCCCTGATCGCGCTGTCGCTGGCGGCCTTCGCGCTGCAACGCTGGGTCGCCACGCGGCGCGATGCGGGGGTGGTGGGCGGCAAGGCCGCGCGGGCGGCCACGCGCCCCCTCTGCGGCTGGGCGCTGCCGGTGCTGGTGCTGTTCGCGGCGGTTGCCTTCGTCTCGACCGGGCTGCCCCTGCTGGCGATCCTTGCGACCGCGCTGAGCCGGACGATCTCGGGCGGGTTGACACCTGACAACCTGGGCCTGGGCAACTTCCGCGCGGTGCTGGCCGACAGCTCCGGCGCGCTGAGCGCACTTGGCACGAGCTTCGGTCTCGGGCTGATCAGCGCCGTGATGGCGGGGGTGCTGGGCCTTGCCGTGGCCTTCACCACCGCGCGCCGGGGCAGCCGGGGCGGGCGAAGGGCCCCCGGTGCCGCGCTGATCGACGCGCTGTCGATGCTGCCCAACGCCGCGCCGGGCGTGGTGGTGGCACTGGGGCTGATCCTGCTGTGGAACCAGCCCGCCCTGCCCGCGACGCCCTACAACACGCTCGCGATCCTGGTGCTGGCCTATGTCTGCATCCTGCTGCCACAGCCGGTGCGCTATACCGTGGCGGCCTTTCAGCAGGTCGACCCCGCGCTCGAGGCGGCGGCCCGGGTGCATGGCGCGGGCCCGGCCCGTGCCGCCTGGCGGGTGCTGGTGCCGCTGGTCGCGCCCAGCGTGCTGGCCGCGATGCTGCTGGTCTTCACCGTCGCCGCACGGGAACTGGTCGCCTCGCTGCTGGTCGCCCCGGTGGGGGTGGACACGATCGGCACCTACATCTGGCGGCAGTTCGACCAGGGGTCGATGGGCGAAGGGATGGCGGTGGCCTTTCTTGCCATCGTCGCGACCACGCTGGTCCCGATCGTCATCCTCTCCGCCATGCGGCGGCTTGAGATGCCGGGCTGAACGGCCCCCTCAGGGCGCGAACCACGGATCCTCGGGCGAGACGATGCCGGTCGGCTGATCCTCGCCCACCTTGCGCCAGACGTTCAGCTGCGGCGCGATCGTCGCGTCCCGGCCCTGCGCAAAGCTCTGGTCCCGCACGATCATCCGGTAGGCCGCATCCAGCGCCAGCGCGCGCTCGGGGCTGGGATAGATCAGGGCCGAGATGTCGTTGCGAAACGCCGAGGCCTTTTCCGGCGTCAGCACTCCCTTCGCGGTCAGCCAGGCACGGATCAGCTCCATGTTGCCGCGAAACTCGTCCCCCGCGCGGTTGGTGCGCAGGTAATGGGCGTAATCGCCGGTCCCGTCCGCGCGCCTGAGGTCCGGCACCCCGCGCAGTCCCGCGCCCTGTGTCCAGTGCCGCCAGCCGCGCTGCGGCGCCTCGGCACCCAGCTTGCGGGCGAAGGAAAAGGTGGAATCGTCGTTCACCCCCACCCCGCCGTGACAGCCCATGCAGAACACCGTCTCTTCCAGCGTCTGGGGCCGCAGCGCACCCTGCGCATCCTCGATGAACCCCTGCAACCGCCAGCCCGAGCCCGATGCGATGCCATGCTCGGCCGAGCCGTCGTAAAGCCGGATCCGGTCGGGGAAGTCGTGCTTTTCCTTGGCCTCCTTCAGCACGGCATCCTCAAGGTCGAAATAGCTCTGCCATGCGATCTTGCGCATGTAGCGCAACTCCTTCATCCGCGGCGCCATCGTGACATCGCCCGCGGCGCCGAGATCGAGGTAGCGCACGGTGTGGACGAATTCCGTTCCCAGCGGGTAGAGGCCGGCGGCAAGCGGCGCCTTGCCCGCGGCCTGCAACGCGCCCGCCCGGCCCGCATAGCGCATGGTGATGCCGTCGAGGGGAGCGAAGGCAAAGACCACCTTCGTCGCCCGGCCCATCACCCCGTCACGGTCGAGGTCGACGCCCATCGCGGCCTCGTCCGTGGGCGGGATGGCGATGTCGTGGCGCTTGATCAGCGCCTCGGTGATGGCAAGGTTGGTGACATAGACCGCCCTATCCGGGGTGCCGTCCACGCGCTGGCGATAGGCGGCAGGCAGGCGGATCAGCACATCGTCGGCGGATCCGTTGGCGGGCCAGAAGGTGCCCGGCAGCGGGGTATAGCTGAAGGCGCGCCAGCCGGTCATGCGACCATCCCCGCCGATGTCGAAGCCGGCATCGTCGAAACGGAAGGCGACGTCGGGGGTATAGCCCGACCACTTGCCATCGCCCTCGGCATCCCACCCGGCGGGGGGATGGGCAAGCGCAAGGGCCAGCAGGTTGGTCCCGTCCTCGGCGCGGTAATTGTCGGTACGGACATAGGCGAGGATGTCGTCGGGTTTCACCGCCGCCACCGCGGCGCGGCGGTCGACGAACAGGTTGGTCCAGCGGTTCACCCGGGCGGGGGCGGCAAAGCTCCACTCCATCTGCTGCGCCGGGTCGTTGATGTAGTTCGGCGCGCGCGACCGGACGTGGCAGGTGGCGCAGGGGTTGTGCACCCCGCCCGAGGCGTCCTCGGTCTTGGTGTAGCATTGCGGCGGGATGTAGGCGGTGGGGTTCGTCAACGCGAGGTCGTTGCCCGCCACGGCCGAGGTGGCGGACAACGCGGTGGCAAGAAGGAGCGGCATGGCAAGACGGCGCATCGGGTTTTCCTTGGATCTCGGTGGCGGCCGAAGACCGCGCGACGGCAACGGGGCCGGCGCAGGTCCCTGGATATGGCGCTGACAACTGTCGGGCAGGGCCGCATCTGGCCGGATGCGCGCGGATCACCGGGGGCCGGCAGAGGGCCTGTGCGCACGACACGAAGGACAGGGCCCGGCACACACGCACCGGGGCCCCGGACGAAGCCCCGGCGCGCCGGCGCCCCGCCGAATGCGGCCGATCAGTTGGTCTTGGCGTCCATGGCCGGGAACGGGCCGACATAGCCAACGTAGGCGCGGGCCTGCCCGGCCTCGGTCAGCTTGTCCTCGTCGCTTTCGCCGTAGGGATGCTGGACGACGCCCATCAGGTAGCCATGGCCGTTCAGGTTCGGATACCAGTAGACCGAGGTGGTTTCCGACCCGTACGGCGTCGACAGGATGCGGGTCAGCGATTTGGCGTTCAGGTTATAGGCCCAGACCGCGTCGTTCTGGTGGCCCGAGCCGGTATCCTCGCCGATCACCAGCGTGTCGTAGCCGGGCATGTAGGTGATGTTGTCAGGGTTCGCGATGCCGTCCACGTCGCAGGTATTGCCCGCGAATTCCGAATTTGCGGCGTACTTGGCGGGCTTGCCGGCGACGAGGCCCTCCATCTTCGTGGCCCTGAACTCGGCGTCCAGCGTCAGGGCATAGACCGCCCCGCACTTGTTCGCCGTCAGCTGGATGTCATTGCGTCCGCCCAGCTCGTACTTGCCCTTCTTGGCGTCCTTCTCCATCCCCTTCTCGATCGCCGACATCGACAGGTAGAGCGTGTGGGTCGCGGGGTTGAGGGTCGACCCCTCCATCTTCCGAAACTCGGTCGTGGCGCCCATCATTGAGGCGTAGCGGC
The DNA here is from genome assembly GCF_002871005.1 of Acidimangrovimonas sediminis. Lineage (GTDB taxonomy): Bacteria > Pseudomonadota > Alphaproteobacteria > Rhodobacterales > Rhodobacteraceae > Acidimangrovimonas > Acidimangrovimonas sediminis. Next base: position 13,772 of record NZ_PHSN01000031.1, on the reverse strand, counting down.
GGGTCTCCAACCGCGAGGCGGCCATCTCCATCCCCGGCCGGACCTTCAGGCACTCGGCCGCGCCTTCGGCGTTGGAGCCCTTGAAACCCTCGGGACAGCTGCCGTCTTCACCGATCTTGGCGGTATCGAACAGGTCCGAGAACGTCGCCCCGCCCTCGATCGCCTTCCGGACCGAGGCATCGTCGGCATGCCCCAGGTCGACCCAGGAGATATCGGCTGCCCCCGCGCCCTCGGCCGAGGTCTGCGTCCATTTCGCGGCATAGAGGGTGCCGGCCGACAGGTCGCCCGCGACATCGGCCTTGTACATGAACAGACCGACGTTCGTCCCGTCGTCCGAGATGTAGACGGTCTTGCGGTCAGGCATGACGTTCGCAAGCTCCACCGCCACGCGGCCCATGGAATAGTGCTTGGCCGGGGTCGCCTCGCCCGCGCCGGTCACCGTCACCTCGACCGGATAGCCGAAGCGATAGGGCCGGTAGGCCTGCTTGAACTCCGCCAGCGTCATGGTGCGGGGGTTCAGCCCCTCGTAGCGGACCATCGGCTTGATATAATCGTCGATCTGGTCAAGTGCGGTCGCGGCCTCGATCGCGCGCGCGTCGGCCGGGTATTCCTCGGAGCCGAGATGCGTCTCCCACGGCGTGACGGAACCCGCGCAGGGCACCCAGAGCCCGCCGAGACCCGAGAAGTCGATTGGCCTGGTCGACACGGCCTTCAGCGTGCCGTCCCCGGCCTGTTCGACCTGGGTCAGGTACATCGCGCCGGGACGCGATTCGAAATGGGTGACGGAGTAGAGCTTGCCGTCGACCCGCAGCAGCGAGGTGAAATCGGCATCGACGGAGATCTGATCCGCCCCGTCGTCGGATTTCACCACCTTGCCCTGACGATCGACCAGCGCGCCAAAGACATGGTCGCCCAGCTTGTCGCCCGACCGCGCCAGGATGTGATAGCCGAGGTCGACCTTCTTGCCGTCGATCTCGGCGCTGGCCGAGGCCGTCACCGCGCGCTTCTCGGCATCGGTCCGGGCAAAGGGCACGGGGGCAAAGGTGATCTCGGACGCTCCGGCGAGGGCCGGAACGAGGGTCAGTGCGGTGGCTGCGAGCAGATGGCGGCGCATGGTGATCCTCACGGGGGTATAACGAAATCGCGAGGTCGGGATACCCGGGGGAGCCGTCAGTTTTGTGACAGGTGGGGCCATGGCCCGGGTCATGGCCCGGCTCATGACCGGGGCAGCCGGCGGCGCGGCGCTGCCCGCGCAGGCGATGCGGGACATATTTAGGGCCGGGACCAACAATTTTTCTGCCCCCGGACGGGTCGGCCGGGCTAAGCTGAGTTCGGGACAGATGGACCGGGGGGCCCAGATGCAACGAATCGTTCTGATCGCCGAGACGGACGAGCGGCAGCGCCTTGTCGCGCTGTGGCGCGCCGGGGGAAGCAGCCGCACGCCACGGGTTGTCCACGACCCGGAAGAGGCGCTGCGCCTGCTGCCCGACGCCGAAGTTTCGGGCATGAGCCGCGCCAGCCTCGTGGCTTGGCTGAAGGACCGCAGCACAGCCTCGCCTGAGGCCTGATGCGACATGAGAAACAGATGACAATCACCTGTTTTAAAACATAACTCCACACAATCGTCTACCGTGGACACGGCGGCCGACCCTGTGCTGTCTTGGCCCTGGCTTGCCGGGCACCGCAGGCCATGGGGCGCCCCCTTTGCCCGCGTGATCGGCGATCGTCCGCCGCTGCCCCGCCGTCGCCCTGCTGTCACCGCAGTGTCACCAAATACTGCGATGCGAAGCGCGACACCGCCGACAAGGGAGCAACCCATGGCATCGCACTTCACCCGCCGTTCCATCCTCCAGGGCAGCGCCGCCCTTGGTCTGACCGCCTCGCTGCCGGGCTTCGCGCTGGCCGACGCGATGGGCGACCTCGTCGCCGCCGCCACGAAGGAAGGCAAGCTGAACACCATCGCGCTGCCGCCCGACTGGGCGAACTACGGCAAGATGATGGAGGCCTTCACCAAGAAATACGGCATCCAGATCGACAACGCCTCGCCCAACGCCTCCTCCGCGCAGGAGCTTCAGGCGGTGAAGTCGACCCGCGGCCAGGATCGCGCGGTGGACGTGGTCGACGTGGGCCCGTCCTTCGCGCTGATCGGCCAGCAGCAGAAGCTGTTCGCGCCCTACAAGGTGGCCGGCTGGGACAGCATCCCCGCCGACATGAAGGACAAGGACGGGCACTGGTACGGCGATTACTTCGGCGTCGTCTCGTTCGGGGTGAACACCAAGGTGGTCAAGAACGTGCCCCAGACCTGGGCCGACCTCCTGAAGCCCGAATACAAGAACATGATCGCGCTGAACGGCAACCCGCTGAGCGCGGGCGCGGCCTTCGGCGGGGTCTATGCGGCGTCGCTGGGCAACGGCGGGTCGCTCGACGACATCAAGCCGGGCGTCGAATTCTTCGCCAAGCTGGCGAAGTCGGGCAACTTCATCCCCGTCGGCGTGACGCCCGCGACGCTGGAATCCGGCCAGACCCCGATCGCGATCAACTGGGACTACCTGAACCTCGGCTACCGCGACAAGTTCAAGGGCAAGGCCCCGATCGAGGTGGTCGTGCCGTCCGACGGTGTCTTCGGCAACTTCTACGCCCAGGCGATCAGCGCATTCGCCAAGAACCCCGAGGCCGCCAAGCTGTGGCAGGAATTCGTCTATTCCGACGAGGGCCAGCTGATCTACCTCGAAGGCTATGCCCACCCCGCGCGGTTCAACGACCTTGCCAAGGCCGGCAAGATCCCTGCGGACCTGGAGGCCAAGCTGCCGCCGTCGAAATTCTATACCGACGTGAAATTCCCGACCGAGGACCAGCAGAAGGCCGCGCAGAAGGTGCTTCAGGAAAACTGGCAGAACATGGTCGGCCAATAACGTGAGTTCCGAGACGACCAACGGCGGCGCCCCCGGGCGCCGCCAGCCCGCCGAACGTCGCCGCATCAGCCTGTCGGCCGCACTGCCGCTGGTCTTCATCGGGCTTTTCTTCCTTTACGTGCTGGCCTTCCTGGCTGGTCCCGCGGTATCGATCTTCGTCCAGGCCTTCACCTCCTCGGACGGCGGGTTCACGATGCACTACGTGGACCAGCTCTTCGGCCGCTACTATGCCAAGGCCTACCTGACCACCGCCGCGCTGTCGGCCGCGACCGCGCTGATCGCCGTGGTGGCGGGGCTGCTCACCGCCTACCAGATCCAGCGCCCGGGCACGCCCGAATGGCTGCGCAACGCGGTCAATTCCTTCGCTGGCGTGGCCGCGAACTTTGCCGGCATCCCGCTCGCCTTTGCCTTCATCTCTACGCTCGGCACGCAGGGCATGCTGACGCTCTGGCTGAAGACGGTGGGCCTCGACATCTACGGGGCCGGGTTCTCGCTGTTCTCGTTCTGGGGGCTGGTGCTGACCTATCTCTATTTCCAGATCCCGCTGATGGTGATCATCATCACCCCGGCCCTGCAGGGCATGCGCCGCGAATGGCGCGAGGCGGCGCTGAACCTTGGCGGAAACGGCTGGCACTACTGGTGGCACGTCGGCATCCCGGTGCTGACGCCCGCGGTGCTGGCCTCGTTCATCCTGTTGTTCGGCAACGCCTTCGCCTCCTACGCCACGCCCTATGCGCTGACCTCGGGCCTTGTGCCGCTGGTCCCGATCGAGATCGGCAACCTGATGTCGGGCAATGTCATCGCCGACCCGCAGCTGGGCAACGCGCTGTCGCTGGGCATGATCGTGGTGATGGGGGCCGCGATGATCCTTTACACCCTTTTGCAGAAGTGGGCCGGACGATGGCAGAAGCGGTGACCCAATCCGCCCCCGCACCCGCCACACGCAAGGCCCGCTCGGGCGCTGATCTGGCATCGGGCCTGTGGATCCTCGTGGTCGCGGCCTTCTTCCTGCTGCCGCTGCTGGGGACGCTGATCTTCAGCCTCTGGGCCGGGGGCAGCCATTACAACCTCTCGAACTACACCAAGCTGGTGCAGAGCCCGAAGATGTGGGCCGCGCTCTGGCTGTCGGTAAAGCTGGCGATCTACACCGTCGCGCTGACCATGGTCCTGCTGGTGCCCGCGGTCCTTTTCATCCGGCTGCGTGCGCCGTGGCTGCGCCCAGTGCTCGAGGTGATCTCGGTCATGCCCTTCGTCATCCCGCCGATCGCGCTGGTGCAGGGCCTGACTGGGCTTTATTCCGTGCCCGGCGCGGCGCTGGCGCTGCCGGTCTGGTTCGTCTCGCGCCCGGAATTCATGGTGCTGGGCTATGTCATCCTTGCCCTGCCCTACACCTACCGCGCGCTGGACGTGGGGATGAGCGCGCTGGACGTGCAGACGCTGACGCAGGCCGCACTCAGCCTCGGGGCCAACTGGGGCCAGATCTTTGCCCGGGTCATCGTGCCCAACCTGCGCACCGCGATCCTCGGTGCCACGCTGCTGACCTTCGCGATCGTGCTGGGCGAATTCGTCTTTGCCAACATCCTGCTGTTCAACACCTTCGCGGTTTATATCAACTACATCGGCCAGGTGAACGGCACCGGGGCGGCAGCACTGTCGCTGTTCTCGTTCTTCGTCACCTGGGTCGGGATGCTGGGGCTGCTGGCAGGCGGCAGCCGTGGCCAGGTACGTGCAGGAGGCGTCGGCTGATGGCCCGTCTGGAAATTCGTGACGTCAACAAGTCCTACGGTCCGCAACATGTCTTGCGCGACGCGGGCCTCACCTTCGCCGAGGGCGAGCTGGTGACATTGCTGGGCCCCTCGGGCTGCGGCAAGACCACGCTACTGCGGATCATCGCGGGGCTGGAGACGGCCGACAGCGGAGCCGTCATGCTCGATGGCGCCGACATCTCGGCCATGGCGCCGAACCGGCGCAACATGGGGATGGTGTTCCAGGCCTATTCGCTGTTCCCCAACATGACGGCGGCCGAGAACGTGGCCTTCGGCCTCAAGGTTCGCCGGACCGAGGGGCGCAGGCGGGCCGCGCGGGTCGACGACCTCATGGAGCTGGTGGGCCTTGGCGCCTTTCGCCACAAGTATCCGCACCAGTTGTCGGGCGGCCAGCAGCAGCGCGTGGCGTTGGCCCGGGCGCTGGCGATCAGCCCCAGCCTTCTGTTGCTGGACGAACCCCTTTCGGCCCTCGACGCCCGCGTGCGGGTTCAGTTGCGCGACGAGATCCGGCGTATCCAACAGGAGACCGGGGTGACCACCATCTTCGTGACCCACGACCAGGAAGAGGCGCTGTCGGTCTCGGACCGGGTGGCGGTGATGAACCACGGTCGGATCGACCAGTTCGACACCCCGCAGGCGATCTACCAGCGTCCGGCGACCGCCTTCGTCGCGGGGTTCATCGGCATTTCCAGCCGGCTGGAGGGCCATGTCGCCGAGGGTGGCGTGGTGCTGGGGTCCGAGGTTCTGCCCGCGCCTCCGGACCACGGCATGACCACGGGCACCCAGGTGACCATCTACCTCCGGCCCGAGGACGTGCGCCTGTCGCCCATGGTGGAGGGTGGCCGTCGCGGCACGGTGCGGGCGCAGACCTTCATGGGCGCACAGACCCGAGTGTCCGTGGCGCTTCCCGGCGGGGCCGAGATCCACGCCGACCTCGCCACCCCCGAGGCGGGCGCACTTCTGCCCGGGACCGAGGTCGCCGTCGACTGGAACATGGACCGCGCCCGCATTCTGCCCCGCGACCGAACCGCCGCCTGAGGCGACCAGACGGGCGGCGCCCTCCCGCGCGGCCCATCTGGCCAGGCAGTTTGACTTGCCGCGCGCCGCGCCCCATCTTTTCTGCAACGCGGCAAGGCGGAGTGCGAATGACGGCAGACCAGATCGACACGGAGCTGACTCGGGCCGTCGTCCGGGTGCAGGCCTATCTGCCGGACTGGGCGGTCACTGTCCTGGTCTATGTCGTGGCGGCGCTGGTGGCGCTGGTGGTTGCGCGCATCGCGCTGAACCTGCTGAACCGCGCGGTCGCGGGGCGCGACCTGTTCTGGCGCTCGCTTGTGGGGCGCGGCGCGCCGCCGGTGCGGCTGATGCTGCTGATCCTCGCGCTGGGGCTTGCCACGACGTTCGCGCCCGTCGGCTATGGCGCGGCCACGGTGATCGGGCGGATCCTCTTCGTCGCGCTGATCCTCGACATCGCGTGGCTGTCCGATACCGCGCTTTACATCTGGACGACGATCCACCTGCGCCGCTTCAAGCTGGATACCGAGGACAACCTGCTTGCCCGCAAGCACGTCACTCAGGCCCGCATCCTGCTTCGCGTGGCGCGGATCCTGGTGATCGTCTTCGCCATCGCCGCCGCGCTGATGACCTTTCCGGCGGTGCGGCAATACGGCGTGTCGCTCCTGGCTGCGGGTGGCGCGGCCTCGGTCGTCGTGGGCCTTGCGCTGCAACCGCTTCTGAAGAACCTGTTCGCCGGGATCCAGCTGGCCATCACCCAGCCGATCCGCATCGACGACGCGCTGATCGTCGACGGTGAATGGGGCAATGTCGAGGAGATCACCTCGACCTACGTCGTGATCCGGATCTGGGACTGGCGCCGCCTCGTCGTGCCCCTGTCCTATTTCATCGAACAGCCGTTCCAGAACTGGACCCGCGAAAGCGCGGCACTGATCGGCACGGTGATGATCTATCTCGACCTGACCGCCGATGTTGCGCGGGTCCGCGAAAAGACCGATGAGATCGTTCACGCCTCCCCCCGGTGGGATGGCAAGGTCTTCGCCGTGCAGGTGACGGAGTTCGAGGAACGGGTGATGCAGGTGCGCATCCTCGCCTCGGCCAAGAACGGGCCCACGACCTTCGATTTGCGCTGCGAGATCCGGGAAAAACTGATCGGCTGGCTTCAGGCCGAAATGCCGGGCGCCCTTCCCAAGACCCGGGGCGAGGTCGCCCTGCGGCAGATGGACGAACCGCCGGCCCCGTAGGGCGCGTTCAAACGCACCCTACCGCGCGCTCGGGACGGATCCGGGCAAGACGGGTGGCGGGTGGCGGGTGCCCCCCTCACTTCCCGCCCAGCGACCATTCCCGCGCCATCATGTCGGCGCCGCCCGGTTGCAGCGGTACCGTCGCCAGCACGTCGAGGAAATGCCCCGTCCAGGTCGAAACCCGCGTGCGTTCCACGGCGGCGAGGCTTGCCTCGTTGCGCCGGATCCGCTCGGACAGTGGCATCTTCAGGGCCATGTCGATTGCCCTGGCGCAATCGTCGGTGTCGTAGGGGTTGACCAGCAGGGCGTCTTCCATCTCCTCCGCCGCGCCGGCAAAGCGCGACAGCACCAGAACGCCGGGATCGGCCCGGTCCTGCGCCGCCACGTATTCCTTGGCCACAAGGTTCATCCCGTCGGCGAGCGAGGTCACCAGGCAGACCCGCGCCATGCGATAGAGAAGCGCCAGCGTCTCGCGCCCCACCGGCCGATGAATGTAGCGGATCGGCGTCCAGTCCAGCTCGGCGTGCCGGCCGTTGATCTGGCCCGAGATCTCCTCGAGCTCGGCACGGATCTGGCGATAGGCCTCGACCTGCTCGCGTGTCGGCGGGGCGATCTGAAGAAGCGTCGGGCGGCGGCCCGCGGCGTACCGGTCGAGATAGGCCTCGAAGGCGCGGAAGCGGTTCGGCAACCCCTTGGTGTAATCCAGCCGGTCGACGCCGATGATCAGATCCTCGGGGGCATCCTTGCCGAAGGGGTTGGGCGCCTCGCGCGCGGCTAGGTCGCGAAACCCCTCGTCGTCGATCCCGATCGGGAAGGAGCGGACCGAGACCACCCCGCCATCGAACTTCACCGCGCCGTCCGGCAGGAATTCGGCCCTCGGGTCCGAGCGGAACATCTCGAGGCAGCGCGCGGTATCGGCCTGGGTCTGCAACCCCACCAGGGTATAGGCCGCCAGCCAGCCGGCAAAGGCCTCCGGATAGGGCAGCACGGCCAGGTCACCCAGGGCAGGAAACGGGATGTGCAGGAAGAACCCGATGCGGTTGGTCACCCCCAGCGCGCGCAGCTCCTGCGCCAGCGGCAGGAGATGGTAATCATGCACCCAGATCGTATCGCCCGGCTCGATCATCCGGGCGATCATCCCCGCCAGCCGGGCGTTCAGCCTGCGGTACCCCGCCGAATAGCCGGAGCGCAGCTCGACCAGATCGGAACGGCGGTGGAACAGCGGCCAGAGCACGGAATTGGAAAAACCGAGATAGTAATCCTCGTATTCCTGCTCGCTCAGCCGGAAGGCCAGGCGCTGGTAGGGGGTGTCGCCGATGCTGAACAGCCCCTTCTCGTCGCCCGCGTCGGGATGTGCCCCGATCCAAACCCCGCCGCGTTCGGCCAGCGCCTCGTGCAGCGCGACCACCAGCCCGCCCGAGGACGGCGCCTTGGTGGGGATCCTGTTGGAGACGACGATCAACCGCTCAGTCATGGCATCCTTTTCGGCCCGGGTGCTTCGGTGAACGCAGACTGCACGACCAACTCACCGGGAGAGGCGATCCCTGGCCGGGATCGCCGGGGCCAGCTCACTGATGGCAGTTCACTGCGGACGGGCTTCAGGGGCGGTGTGCCGGGCGGACCGCGGGCCGCGGCGAAATTTCCGCGGTGCCCTGGTCCCGTCACCAGATCAACGCTGCAACGCGGCGAGGTGTTCCGCACTTCATGATATCGCCCGACATACTCGCGCGATCAAGGCCCCGGGGAAACGCGGCCGGGGCGGCGCCCCTGCCCCCCAACCCCGGGCGCGCGCTAGCCCAGCGCCGCCTCAAGCCAGTCTATGAAGGCCGCGCGGCGCGGAAAGCGGACCCGGGCGTCGCTGTCAGGCCCACCGATGCGGATACCGGAACCGCCAAGCGCCTGCGCGGCGCGGATGCCGTCCTCGTCGGTCAGGTCATCGCCGGCCATCAGCGGGCGGCGGGCGGAGAACGGCGCACGTTCCATCAGACCGCTCAGCGCCGTGCCCTTGTCGACACCGGCCGGCGCGACCTCGCTGACCAGCGTACCGTGCATGGCTCGCAACTCGATCCCGCCGTCCCCCGAACTCTCGGCGACCGCGCGGTCGACCGCCTCGCGGCAGGCGGCGCCCAGAGCCTCGTGCCCGCGGTAATGCAGGGCCACCGCGCCGGGCTTGCGCTCCAGCAGCAGGCCGCGCGGCGCGGCGAAGGCGGCAAGGGCATCATGCGGCGCCTCCAGCGCCTCGAACACCCCCTCGGCCAGCCGAGGCGTCTCGCCGGGCCAGAGCGTCTCCACGCCGTGCGACCCGCTCAGCACCAGCGTGAGGCCCTCGGTCATCTTCCGGATATCGTCGAGCGCGCGCCCGGTGATCACGGCCACCGCCCCGCCGGTGGCATGGTGCAGCCGCTCCATTAGCAGGCGTTCGCGCGCCGGCAGGAACACCTGCTCGGGCCGGGACTCGAGCGGCGCCAGCGTGCCGTCGAAATCGAGAAACAGCGCCCAGCCTTCCCAGTCGCCGGGGCGCGGCAGCAGGTCTGCGTCTTGCGGCTGATGTGCACTGGTCATGACGTTCCCTTCGCGTGGCCCTTCGTGTGGCCCATGATGCGGCGTCTGCTTTCAAGCGGCACGCCCTCCCCTCAGCCAGCGCCGGTACGATCCGCCATGGATCGGTCCGCGCCGTGTGAGGGCAGAGTGAGCGCCGCCACCACGACACAACGCCGTGCCACCGGCCCTGTTCCCGCCCCCGACGCCATCACCTCACGCGGCTGTCATCCCTGCGACGGCCCTTCGCCAGAACCGGGCCGGAACTCATCCGCCCGGGGCACGTTTCACCATCGCCACTCAAGACAGTCCCGACCGCCGCGTCTCAGCCCCCCGAAAAAAAGCGGGCCGACGATCCGGGGCGGCACATCCGGAAGGACCCCCATGAAACTTCGCTGGACCATCAACGGCGCGCCCGGAGAGCTGGACCTCGACCCCCGGGTCACGGTGCTCGACGCGCTGCGCGACCACCTCGGCCTGAACGGCACCAAGAAAGGCTGCGACCACGGCCAGTGCGGCGCCTGCACCGTGCTGATCGACGGCCGCCGCGTGAATGCCTGCCTGACCTTGGCCGTGATGCACGACGGCGCCGAGATCACCACGATCGAGGGGCTGGGCACGCCCGAGGCCCCCGCGCCCCTGCAACGCGAATTCGTCCGCTGCGACGGGTTCCAGTGCGGCTATTGCACCCCGGGCCAGATCATGTCGGCCACCGGCATGCTGGCCGAACTGCGCGACGGCAGCCCCAGTCACGTCACTGACAGCCTGACGGCTGAGCCCGAGATGACCGATGCCGAGATCGCCGAACGGATGAGCGGCAACCTCTGCCGCTGCTCGGCCTATCCCTTCATCCGCGAGGCAATCGAGGCCGCGGTGGGGGAGGAACGCGAATGAGACCTTTCGACTATACCCGACCCGACAGCCTTGACGCCGCGACCGACGCGCTGGATGCCCCCGGCGCCCGGATCATTGCGGGCGGCACCAACCTTCTCGACCTCATGAAGCTGCAGGTCATGGCGCCCGAGACGCTGGTCGACATCAACCGCCTGCCAGGCCTCGACCGGATCGAGGCCGAAGCGGGCGGCCTGAGGATCGGCGCGCTGGTGCGCAATGCCGACCTCGCCGCCGACCCGCGCGTGCGCCATGCCTACCCGGTGTTGTCGCGTGCCCTGCTGGCCGGCGCCTCGGGGCAGATCCGCAACAAGGCGACGACGGGCGGGAACTTGCTGCAACGCACTCGCTGCCCGTATTTCTACGACCCGGCGATGGCCTGCAACAAGCGCGAACCCGGAGCGGGCTGTGCCGCCGAGGGCGGGGTGACGCGGATGCTCGCGATCCTCGGAACCTCGCCTGCCTGCCGCGCGGCGCATCCCTCGGACATGGCGGTGGCGCTGCGCGCTCTGGATGCCGAGGTCGAGGTGCACGCCCCGGACGGCACGCTGCGGCGGATCGGACTTGACGATCTCTACCGCCTGCCGGGCGATACTCCCGAGGTGGAAACCACCCTCGCCCCCGGAGAGATCATCACCGCCGTGCACCTGCCCGCGCCAGATGCGGGCGCCGTGCAGGCCTATCGCAAGATCCGCGACCGCGCCTCCTATGCCTTCGCGCTGGTCTCGGTGGCCGCCGTGGTCGCGGTCGAGGATGGCCGCATCACCCGGGCCGCACTCGCCTTTGGCGGCCTCGCCCCGCGGCCCTGGCGCGATGGCAGGGCCGAGGCGCTGCTGATTGGCAAGGCCCCGTCCGAGGCGCTTTTCGCCGAGGTGGCCGAGGCGGTGCTGGACGGTGCGGTGACCGATGCGGGCAACGATTTCAAACTCGCGATGACCCGCCGCGCGCTGGCGGCGGTGCTGGCCGAGACGACGGGCCTTGCTCCGGCCTCGACCGGGACGGACAAGGTGGAGGTGCCGGCATGACCGAGCTTTTCAGAATGAACGAGGCGCAACCGCGTCTGCTGGACGAAACCGGCCAGGGCGTGATCGGCGCCCCGATGGACCGGCCCGAGGGCCTGTTGAAGGTGACCGGCCGTGCCCCCTATGCGGCCGAGCAGCGGCCTGACGGCCTCGTGCACGGGGTGCTTCTGCGCGCCACGATCACCCATGGCCGCGTGACCGGCTTCGACGAAGGCGCAGTGAAGGACCTGCCCGGATACCTGGGGTTGTTCCACGGGCCGGAGTTCGTGGCACTTCCGGCGCAGGGCATGTCGACCGCGGCGCCGCTGCAACCGGACGGGGCGGTGGGCTATCACGGTCAGCCGATCGGCCTTGTCGTCGCCGAAAGCTTCGAGGTGGCGCGCGATGCGGCAGCGCGCATCGGCATCTCCTATGACGAGGTGCCCGGCGCACCGGTCGATCCCTCGGCCACGCCGCTGGAGGCGAATTCCGGCGGCGATACCGAGACCGGCGACCTTGAGGCCGCGATGTCTGCGGCGGCCGCCTCGGTCGATCTGACCTACACCACCCCCGGCCATGCCGCCGCGGCGATGGAACCGCACGCGGCGGTGGCCGAGTGGCAGGACGGGCGGCTGACGCTGCACGGGGCGCTTCAGATGCTGCAGTTCAACAAGGCGGAGCTGGCCGATGCGCTGAGCCTGGATCCTGACAAGGTTCGGCTGCTGGCCCCCTACGTGGGTGGCGGCTTCGGCTCCAAGCTGGGGATTTCGGCCGAGCATGTCGCGGCGGCGGTGGCGTCGCGCGCCCTCGACCGACCGGTCCGGGTGGTGATGGCGCGCCAGACCGTGTTCGACGCCGTCCTGCGCCGGTCGGAGACCTGGCAGCGCCTGCGCCTCGCCGCGGATGCCGAAGGCAGGCTGACCGCCATCGGGCATGACGACCGGGTGTCGAACGTGGCGGACCAGGGGTTCCTCGAACCCGTCAGCGCCGCCACCCGGTTCCTCTATGCCGCCCCCAGCCGGCTGATGCGCCAGCACGTGTCGCGCAACCACCGCACCCCCGCCGGGTCGGTCCGCGCGCCGGGCGAAGCGGTGGGGATGCTCGCCCTCGAATGCGCCATGGACGAGCTGGCCGAAAGGCTGAACCTCGACCCGCTGGACCTGCGGCTGCGCAACATCCCCGAGACGCATCCCGAGACCGGCCAGGCCTTCACCGCCCATGCGCTGGCCGAAAGCCTGCGCGACGGCGCGCGCCGCTTTGGCTGGGACGCACGCCCCGAAACCGGCACGCGGCGCGAGGGGGAGTGGCGCATCGGCATGGGGCTTGCCTCGGCCGCGCGCACGAACCTGCTCATCCCCTCGGCGGCGCGGGTCACGCTCGGCCCCTCGGGCGCGGTGGTCGAGACCGACATGACCGACATCGGCACCGGCACCTACGCGATCTTCGCCCAGATCGTGGCCGAGGTGCTGGGCCTCGCCCCCGATCAGGTCGAGGTACGGCTGGCGGACAGCGACCTGCCGCCCTCCTCCGGCTCGGGCGGGTCGTTCGGCGCCTCGTCGGCCGGTTCGGCGGTGTTCCTTGCCGCCCGCAAGATCCGCGAGACGCTGATCGAGCGGATCGGCGGCGCGCCGAACACCGTGCGTTTCGCCGACGGCACGGTCGAGGCCGGGGGCACGCGGCACCGGCTCGCCGATCTGGTCTCCGAGCCGCTGGCGATGGAGGCGAAGATCGAGAAGGGCGAGACGGCCAAGAGCCACTTCTCCTCGGGCTTCGGGGCGCATTTCGCCGAGGTGGCGGTCAGCGACGTCACCGGCGAGATCCGGGTGCGGCGGATGCTGGGGGTGTTCGGCATCGGCCGGGTGCTGAACGCCAAGACCGCGCGCAGCCAGGCGGTCGGCGGCATGATCTGGGGCGTCGGCGCGGCACTGCACGAGGCGCTGGAGCATGATCCGCGCACCGGGCATATCGTCGGCCGCGATCTGGCCAATTACCATGTTCCGGCCCATGCGGACATTCCGCGCGCGCTGGAGGTGGTGTTCCTGCCCGAGCGCGACGACGAGGCCAACCCGATGCAGTCGAAAGGGATCGGCGAGCTGGGGATCTCGGGCGCGGGTGCGGCGGTGCTGAATGCCGTGCACAACGCGACAGGGCTTCGGCTGCGCGACTACCCGGCGACGCCCGACAAGGTGATCGCGGGACTGGACGGGCTGGGCCGGGCATGAATCCGGCGGCGGGGGACAGGCGCGGTGGGGGCGCGTTGAAACGCACCCTACGCGGTGTCCTGCCCTTCCCCCGTCGCTCTCTGCCCAGCCGGCCCAGAAAACAAAAGAAACGCCCCCACAGGATGCTGCGACGCATTCCGGCATCTGGGACACAGCCAACGGAACAATGTGTTTCCACCCCCGA
>NZ_PHSN01000030.1 GCF_002871005.1 Acidimangrovimonas sediminis | reverse complement strand
GCCGAGGCGCCGCGCCCGGCCGCCAGCCCCCGCCCGGCCGAGCCCGAGCCGCGCCCCGTGGCGACCGCGCCGGTGGTGCGCAAGCCGGTGGTGCCCGCGGGTCAGCCGCTGCCGCCGCAACCCTCGGCCAACGAGATCAGCCCCGAGGCGCTGGCCAAGGTCGGCGAGGTCGAGAAGAAGGCGCGCAAACTGACGCTGATGGAACTGACCGAGCGGACCTGCAAATGGCCGATCGGCGACCCGGCGACCGAAGATTTCTGGTTCTGCGGCCTGCCCTCGCAGCCCGGCAAGCCCTATTGCGAGGCGCATGTGGGCGTGGCGTTCCAGCCGATGTCGGCAAGGCGCGACCGTCGCCGCTGACATCCCGCGGGGGCACCCCGAGGACCGGAAGAGAAAAGGGCCCCGAGGCGGGGCCCTTTCGCTTGTCGGGAAGGCGGGGTTTTCACCCAGGGGTCGGGCGAGGTGCGTTGAAAACGCACCCGGGGTCCTGCCCTATTCCGCCGCCAGCTTGTCCTGCGTCTTGGTCTCGAAATCCGAGGCGTCGTGACGCTCGTGCAGCTGCTCCGACGGCTCGCCCGTCTTGCGGTTCACCATCCGGCCGCGTTTCACCGCCGGGCGGGCAAAGATCGCGTCGGCCCAGCGGTTGACGTTCTTATACTCCTCAACCGCAAGGAATTCCGCCGCACCGTAAAGCCAGCCCTTCACCAGCCCGCCGTACCAGGGGAACACCGCCATGTCGGCGATCGTGTAATCCTCGCCGCCGAGGTATTCGCTTTCGGCCAGCCGCCGGTCGAGCACGTCGAGCTGGCGCTTGGCCTCCATCGAGAACCGGTCGATCGCGTATTTGATCTTCACCGGCGCATAGGCATAGAAGTGCCCGAAGCCGCCGCCAAGGTAGGGCGCGCTGCCCATCTGCCAGAACAGCCAAGAGAAGACCTCGGCCCGCTTCGCCGGGTCGGTCGGCAGGAAGGCCCCGAACTTCTCGGCCAGATGGGTCAGGATCGCGCCGGATTCGAAGATACGGATCGGCTCCGGCCCCGACCGGTCCATCAGCGCGGGGATCTTGGAATTGGGGTTCACGTCGACGAAGCCCGAGCCGAACTGATCGCCCTCACCGATGTTGATCAGCCAGGCATCGTATTCGGCGCCTGCATGACCCGCGGCCAGCAGCTCCTCGAACATGATGGTGACCTTCTGGCCGTTCGGCGTCGCCAGCGAGTAAAGCTGGAACGGGTGCTTGCCGACCGGCAGCTCCTTGTCGTGGGTCGGGCCGGCGACGGGGCGGTTGATGTTGGCGAAACGCCCGCCGTTGCCCTTTTCCCAGGTCCAGACCTTGGGCGGGGTGTACTCGGTCTCGTCGGTCATCGCGGTAATCTCCCTGTGTGCGTTGCCCGGAGAGCTATTGCCCGCCGAGGCCGGTTCAAGTCGGATCTCGATTCAGGTGGGTCTCAGACCGCGGGCACGAGGCCACGGCCGCGCAAGAGCGCCTCGACCCCCGGCAGACGCCCGCGGAACCCCATGTAGAGCGCCTCGGCCTCATCCGAGCCGCCGGCGGAGAGGATGAACTTCTCCAGCTTCTCGGCAGTCTCGGGGTGGAAGGCGTCGCCCGCCTCCTCGAACGCCTCGAAAGCGTCGGCGTCCATCACCTCGGACCACATGTAGCTGTAGTAGCCCGAGGAATAGCCGTCGCCCGAGAAGACATGGGCGAAATGCGGGGTGGCGTGGCGCATGCGGATCGCCTTGGGCATGCCCAGAGCGTCCAGCACCTCGGCCTGTTTCGCCATCGGGTCGGCGGGCGCCGGGCCGTTGTGAAACTCCAGATCCACCAACGCCGAGGCGACGTATTCCACGGTCTGGAAGCCCTGATCGTAGGTCGCTGCGTCCAGCAGGCGTTGCAGCAGGTCGGCGGGCATGGTCTCGCCCGTCTTCCAGTGTTTCGCATGCGCCTTCAGCACCTCGGGCACCTCCAGCCAGTGTTCGTAAAGCTGGCTGGGAAGCTCGACGAAATCGCGCGCGACCGAGGTTCCGGAGATGAAGCCGTAGGTCACGTCGGACAGCATCTGGTGCAGCGCATGGCCGAACTCGTGGAACAGCGTGCGCGCGTCGTCATAGGACAGGAGCGCGGGCTGTCCCTTGGCGGGCTTGGCGAAGTTGCAGACGTTGACGACGATGGGCCGGACCTCTCCGCCGAACTTGCGCTGCGACCGGAAGGCCGAGCACCAGGCGCCCGAACGCTTCGAGGAGCGCGCGAAGTAATCGCCCAGGAAAACCGCCATGTGGCGGCCCTTGCGCGTCACGTCCCACGCCCGGACGTCGGGGTGGTAGAGCGGCGCGTCGATCTCCTTGAATTCCAGCCCGAACAGGCGGTTGGCCACGTCGAAAGCCGCGCCGATCATCGCGTCGAGCGACAGGTACGGCTTCAGCGCGGTCTCATCCAGATCGTGTTCATCCTTGCGGCGCTTCTCGGAATAATAGCGCCAGTCCCAGGCCTCGAGCTCGCCGTTGATGCCATCCTGGTGCATCAGCGCGGTCAGCACCTCGGCATCGGCATTGGCCTTGGCCCGCGCCGGGCGCCAGACCTGCATCAAGAGGTCGGGCACCGCCTGCGGGGTCTTGGCCATCTCGGGTTCAAGCTTGTAGGCGGCGAAGTTCGGGTAGCCCAGAAGATGCGCCCGCTCCTCGCGCAGCTTGAGGATCTCGGCGGCGATCTCGCGGTTGTCGTGCTCGCCCCCGTTCTCGCCGCGTGCGACCCAGGCCTTGTAGGCGGTCTCGCGCAGGTCGCGGCGGGGGGAGAATTGCAGGAACGGCACGATCAGCGAGCGGTTCAGCGTGACCACCCAGCCGTCGAGGCCCCGTTCCTCGGCCGAGGCTCGGGCGGTGGCGACAACGAAGTCGGGCAGCCCCTCGAGGTCGTCCTCGGCCAGTTCCATGAACCACGACCGCTCGTCGGCCAGCAGGTTCTGGGTGAACTGGGTGCCCAGCACCGCAAGGCGCGACTTGACCTGGGTAAGCCGCCCGGCCTCCTCGCCCTCGAGCTGCGCGCCGGCGCGGACGAACATGCGCCGGTAGAGGGTGAGAACGCGCATTTCCTCGGGACTGAGGCCGAGGGTATCGCGCGCCTCCCACAGCGTCTCGATCCGCTCGAACAGCGGGCGGTTCATCACCAGTTCGGACGAAAACGCCGAGAGCTTCGGCGCAAGGTCGCGCTGCAGCGCCTCGCGGGCGTCGTTGCTGTCGGCACCCGAGAGGTTGAAGAAGACCCCGGCGACGCGGTCGAGGGTTTCCTCGGCCATCTCCAGTGCCTCGATGGTGTTGGCGAAGGTGGGCGCGGCCGGATCGTCGGCGATCGCAGCGATCTTGGCGCGCGCCTCGGTCAGGGCCGCGTCGAAGGCGGGGGCGAAATCGGCATCCGCGATCTCGGCGAAGGGCGCGAGGCCGAACGGGCCGGTCCAGTCGGAAAGCAGGGGATTGGTCATGGGGGCCTCCTTTGCGCTGAAGCTAGGCCCGCCGCGGGGGGAGGTCCAGAGGGCCCGTGGGATGCGCCTCGACGCACCGCACCGCGGCCATGCTGCGCCCTACCCCTCCGCCACGTCCGGGGTGCCGGGATGCAGGTGACCGCAGGCGGGACATGCCGCGCGCCGGGTCAGACGGAACTTGCGGCTCTCGCCCCAGAGCCCGTCCCAGACCAGCATCTCGCCGCGCAGCGTGGCCCCTGCGCCGGTGATGTGCTTCACCGCCTCGAGCGCCATCATCGTCCCGAGGATGCCCGGCAGCGGCGCCACCACCCCCGCCTCGGCGCAGGTCGGCACCTGGCCGGGCGCCGGGCGCTCGGGGAAGACGCATTCGTAGCAGGGCGTGCCGCGCGCCGGGTCATAGAGGCTGATCTGCCCCTCCCACTGGGTGATCGCGGCCGAGATCAGCGGCACGCCCGCCTCTGCCGCGACCCGGTTCACGAGGTAGCGCGTGTCGAAATTGTCCGACCCGTCAAGCACGAGATCGTGACCGGCGATCAGGTCGCGCGCGTTCCCGGCGGTCAGACGGATGCGGTGTTCGTCGACCGCGACATAGGGGTTCAGCGCGTGGATCCGCGCGGCGGCCGAGGCGACCTTCGGCTGCCCCACCGAGGCGGTGTCATGGATCACCTGGCGCTGCAGGTTCGAGGCGTCGACCACGTCGTCGTCTACGATGCCCAGCGTGCCGACCCCGGCCGCGGCGAGGTAGAGCAGCGCCGGCGCGCCGAGACCGCCGGCGCCGATCACCAGCACCCGCGCCTGCTTCAGCTTGCGCTGCCCCGGCCCGCCGATCTCGCGCAGCATGATGTGACGGGCGTAGCGGCCAAGCTCATCGGGCGTGAAGAGCGGCTGCTTCGCCTCGGGCGCGGGCGTTTGCTGGGTGGGCACTTGATGAGCGGGCGCCTCCTCGGGCCCGCTGCCCTCGTCGTCCGTCCGGCCGCCCGGATCGCGTGGAAGGTCCTGCATGGTCGTCGCCTTTCCTTTGCGGTCGCCGCCGCACGCCCAAGCCCGCGCCCGCAGCCTTGCCAGGCCCGCGCGGTAGGCCAGAACCAGCGCGGCGATGGCCACGATCACCAGCCAGCCGCGGATGTCGCCCCCGGTCGCTGCGCGGAGCGGGTTCCCGGCGGGCAGCACCAGCTGCAGCGCCATCGCCGCCCCGATCACCAGCACCCCCAGCGCGTTGCGCCACCGCACCGGGGCGCCGATCAGCCAGCCGAGGCACCACAGTGCCGCGGCGATGATCAGCACCAGGCGCATCGCCTCACCGGCGCCCGGTCGAGCCGAAGCCGCCCTCGCCCCGCGCGGTCTCGCCCAGTGCCTCGACCTCCTGCCAGCGCGCCTGCACGACCGGCGCAATCACCATCTGCGCGATGCGGTCGCCGTGGTGGATGGTGAAGGGCTCGTGCCCGAGGTTGATCAGGATGACGCCCAGCGGTCCGCGATAATCGCTGTCGATCGTGCCCGGCGTGTTCGGCAGCGTGACGCCGTTCTTCAGCGCCAGGCCCGAGCGCGGGCGGATCTGCATCTCGTAGCCCTGGGGTATCTCGACCCGCAGGCCGGTGGGCACGATCATCCGGTGCATCCGTTCCAGCGTGATGCCCGCGCCGCGATCCTCGGGGCGCAGGTTGGCGCGGATGTCGGCACCGGCGGCACCGCCGGTCTCGTAGGAGGGAAGGCCGAGGTCGCGGTCGGCCCAGTCCTCCCAGAGGACGCGGAGGATCGGGTCGGTCATTCGGGGCTCTCCGTGGCAGGGGTGGCAGAGGTCGTGGGCAGCGCCAGCTGGTCGGCAATGCGCGCGGCGAGGCGGCGGGCGACCTCGTCCTTGGTCAGGCGCGGCCAGTCCTCGGCGCCGTCGGGGCCGATCAGGGTGATGGCGTTCTCCGCCCCGCCCATGATGCCGGTGCCCGCGCTCACATCGTTGGCGACGATCCAGTCGCAGCCCTTGCGCGCGCGCTTGGCGGTGGCGTTGGCGGCGACGTCGTTCGTCTCGGCGGCGAAACCCACGACAAGGGCCGGGCGCCCGGTCTTCAGCTGCGACACGGTGGCGAGGATGTCGGGGTTCTCGGCGAATTCCAGTGCCGGGGCACCGCCGGATCCGTCCTTCTTCATCTTGCGGTCGGCAGCATTGGCGACCCGCCAGTCCGCGACGGCGGCGGCGAAGATCGCGGCCTCGGCCGGAAGCGCTGCCTCGACCGCGGACAGCATCTCGCGCGCGGTCTCGACCTTCACCACACGCACGCCCTGCGGCGGCGGCACGGTCGCGGGCCCGGTGACGAAGGTGACATCGGCCCCCAGCCCCGCCAGCGCCCGCGCCAGCGCCGTTCCCTGCGCGCCCGAGGAGCGGTTGGCGATGTAGCGCACCGGGTCGATCGGCTCATGCGTCGGGCCGGACGTGACGACGACGTGGCGGCCCTTGAGCGGCCCGTCCGACAGGGCGGCCCCGATCGCGGCAAGGATCTCGGCGGGTTCGGCCATCCGCCCGGGGCCGAATTCGCCGCAGGCCATCTCTCCCGGGTTGGGGCCGACGGTGAGGATGCCGTCACCCTTCAGCGTGGCAAGGTTGCGCTGCGTCGCCGGGTGGTCCCACATCCGTACGTTCATCGCCGGCGCGATCAGCACCCGCTTGTCAGTGGCGAGAAGCAGCGTGGAGGCCAGGTCATCCGCCTGCCCCGTAGCCATCTTCGCCATGAGGTCGGCGGTGGCCGGGGCCACGACCAGAAGGTCGGCTGCGCGCGACAGCTCGATATGGCCCATCTCCGCCTCGTCCGTCAGATCGAACAGCTCGGAATAGAGCTTTTCGCCGGCCAGGGCGGAAAGGGTGAGCGGGGTGACGAATTCGGCCCCCGCGCGGGTCAGCACCGGGACGACCGAGGCCCCCGCCTTCTTCAGAAGACGCGTGAGTTCCAGTGCCTTGTAGGCCGCGATACCGCCGCCGACGATCAGAAGAACGCGCTTGCCCGCAATCATGAAGCGGCCCTCCCCGGCGCCGTGACGTGTTCCCCTTGGTTCTAGGCTGCGAGGCGGCGGGCGGCAACCGGGGGTGTTGGGGGGCGAAAGGACGGACCCAGTGGTTTCCCGCCTCGTACCGTCGGCAAGCGGGGCAGGCAACGGGCCATGGGGTGGCGCGTGCGACATTCGAAGGGCGGCGCCGATGCCTGCCACACCCCTCCATCGCCCGTGCATCGGATGAGCCTTGCGCAAGGGTGACCAAGCCGCAGGCACGCCTTTGGCATGACGCGCCGGTGCTGGCCCTGCGGCTTCGCCGCGCGCCGGGCCGCGCCAATGCCAAGAGGGCTGGAAGTGCGATTGCACCGGGCCACGCGGCGCCCGGGCGGGAGGGAACCTGAACGGGGCTTGCGAGCGGCCTCCCCCCGCGCCATCAGCCCCGTACCATCACCCCCGGGGCGCGGCGGCGCGGCGCAGGCGGTCGTTGATCGCCCGGCCCAGACCGTGATCGGGGACCGGGGCGAAGGCGATCGTGCGCCCCCCGGCCAGCCGGTCCGCCTCATGCAGCATGTGAAACAGCGCCGCAGCAGCCTCGACCATGTCGCCCGTGGGCGACAGCGACAGCGCCGCCCCCTCGCAGCCCGGGCCGAAACCCACCCACAGCTCATCCGCGGCGGGCGACGTCACGTCCAGGTGTACCGGCGCGCCGGGGGCGTAATGCGACGACATCTGCCCCGGCGCGGTCAGAACGGCGCCTTCCGGCCCGATCTCCAGCGGCGCGCCGAGGCAGGCCTCCAGCGCCTCGAGCGGCAGCCCCCCGGGACGCAGGAGCCGCGCTGCCCCGACAAGCCCCACGATCGTCGATTCCACCCCGACCTCGCAATCGCCACCGTCGACCACCGCCTCGATCCGGCCGGTCAGCCCCGCCAGCACATGGGCAGGCCGCGTCGGGCTGATCCGCCCCGAAGGGTTCGCCGAAGGCGCCGCCACCGGCCCGCCGAAGGCGCGCAGAAGGTCCCGCGCCAGCGGATGCGCCGGCACGCGCAGCGCCACGCTGTCCAGCCCCGCCGTCGTCAGCGGCGACAGCCCCGATCCGGGGCGCAGGGGCAGTACCAGCGTCAGCGGCCCGGGCCAGAAGGCCTCGGCCAGACGCTCGGCCCGGTCGTCGAAGACGGCATAGCGGCGGGCGGCCTCGACATCGGGCAGATGCGCGATCAGCGGGTTGAACCGCGGCCGCCCCTTGGCCTCGAAGATACGCGCCACCGCCCGGTCGTCGCGGGCGTCGCCGCCAAGGCCGTAGACCGTCTCGGTCGGGAAGGCGACAAGCCCCCCCTGCCCCAGCAGATCCGCCGCGCGGGCAAGCCCGGCGGCATCGGGCGGCAGGATCTCGGTCTCGACCGGCTGGGACATGGCGCCCTCGTGACTGGTCACGCGAAGAATTCGTGACGTGGCGTTGCGGTTGAAGGAGGCTTCCCTTGCGATAGGGTCGCGCCCAGAATGCCGACACGACATACGCGCGCGGGGCCCTTACCTCAAGGCCGGCTGAGGGCCGGCTCAGGGCACCCCGGCCGCGCGTCCGCGTCACAGGAGGAGAGACCATGCCGTTCCGCGCCCCCGTCGCCGACTACCGCTTCATCCTCGACCACGTCGCGGATTTCGGCCGCGTCGCCGCAACCGACCTCTTCGCCGAGGCCACGCCCGAAACGGTCGAAGCGATCCTCGGCGAGGCCGGCAAGCTGTGCGAGAACGCCCTTGCCCCGCTTCAGCGCGCGGGCGACCTGAAGCCCGCCAAGCTCGAGAACGGCGTCGTCCGCACCACGCCGGGCTTTGCCGAGGCCTACGGCCAGATCGCCGAGGGCGGATGGGTCGCGATCTCGGCCAGCCCCGAGAATGGTGGCATGGGCCTGCCGCTGTCTGTGACCACCTGCGTCAACGACATGATGTCGGCGGCCTGCCTGTCGCTTCAGCTCAACCCGCTGATGACCCAGGGCCAGATCGAGGCGCTGGAACACCACGCCTCGGACGCGCTGAAGGCCGTGTACCTGCCCAAGCTCGTCTCGGGCGAATGGTGCGGCACGATGAACCTGACCGAGCCGCAGGCCGGGTCGGACGTGGGGGCGCTGTCGACCAAGGCCGCGCCGAACGGCGACGGGACCTATGCGATCACCGGGCAGAAGATCTACATCTCCTGGGGCGACAACGATTTTTCCGCCAACGTCTGCCACCTCGTGCTGGCCCGCCTGCCCGATGGCGCGCCGGGAACGAAGGGGATCAGCCTGTTCATGGTGCCCAAGTTCATCCCCGACGAAAGCGGCGAACCGGGCCAGCGCAATTCGCTGTCGGTCGTCAGCCTGGAACACAAGATGGGCCTGCATGGCAGCCCGACCGCGGTGATGTCCTACGACGGCGCCACCGGCTGGCTGGTGGGCGAGGAACACGGCGGCATGAAGGCCATGTTCACCATGATGAACAACGCCCGCCTCGGCGTCGGCGTTCAGGGCATCGGCGTGGCGGAAGGCGCCTATCAGCACGCGCTGGCCTATGCGCAGGAGCGCAAGCAAGGCAAGACGCCGGACGGATCGCCCACGATCTTCGGCCATGCCGACGTGCGCCGGATGCTGGCCACGATGCGCGCCCAGACCTTCGCCGCGCGGTCGATCGCGCTGAGCTGCGCCGTCGCACTCGACATGGCGCGGGCGACGGGGGATGCGGATTGGGCGGCGCGCGCAGCCCTGCTGACCCCGATCGCCAAGGCCTATGGCACCGACACCGGGATCGAGGTGGCCAATGCGGGCATGCAGGTGCATGGCGGCATGGGCTTCATCGAGGAGACCGGCGCCGCGCAATACCTGCGCGACGTGCGGGTGACGGCGATCTACGAGGGCACCAACGGGATCCAGGCGATGGACCTTGTCGGGCGCAAGATGATGGACAAGGGCGAGGCCGCCTGGCGCCTGCTGGAAGAGATCCAGTCCGGCGCCGAGGCCGCGCGGGGTACCCTGCCGGAACTGGCCGGCGCCGTCTGGGACGCGGCGGAAGAGCTGCGCGAGGCGACCGAGCGGCTGGTGGGTCAGGAGATGCAGGACCGCTTCGCCGGTGCCGTGCCCTACCTGCGGGCCTTTGCGCTGGTGCTGGGCGCGCAGGCGCATCTGGCTGCGGCGCTGGCCGAGGCTGGGGGCCCTGAAGTGGCTGGCGGTGGCGGGATCGGCGGCGATGGGGGCGGCCCGCGCACCCGGCTGGCGCGGGTCTTCATCCGCCGCCTTCTGCCGGAACATGGCGCGCTGCTGGCCCATGCCGGCGCCGGGGCGGGCGATCTCTACGCGCTGGACCTTGAGGATCTGGGCGCGTGACCCGGGCCGAGACCGGATTGCAGACGGGTGGCCTGCGCACCCCCTGGCCCGAGCCGCCCGCAGAGGGGGAGGCCATTCGGGTCGCCGAGGGCGTGCTGTGGATGCGCCTGCCGCTGCCGATGCGCCTCGACCACGTCAACGTCTATGCGCTGGACGAGGGCGACGGCGGCTGGACGGTGATCGACACCGGCTTTGCCAGCAAACGCTCACGCGCCGTGTGGGAGGCGCTGATGGCGGGGCCGCTGGGCGGCCGCCCGGTGCGCCGGGTGATCGTGACCCATCATCACCCCGATCACGTGGGCCTTGCCGGCTGGCTGCAATCCGAGCACGGGGCAGAGCTTGCCATGCCGCGCACCGGCTGGCTGCTGGCACGGATGCTGCTGCTCGACGAGGAAGAGACGCCGAGCGCCGAGGCGGCCGCCTTCTGGCGCGCGGCGGGGATGCGCGCGGATCTGCTTGAGAAACGGCTGACCGAAAGGCCGTTCAACTTTGCCGACGTGGTGGCGCCGCTGCCGCTAGGTTTCACCCGGATCGCGGATGGCGACGTGATGCGGATCGGCGGGCGGCACTGGGACGTGCGCTTCGGCGACGGCCACGCGCCCGATCACGCCACGTTCTGGAGCCGCGACGACGATCTGGTGATCGGCGGCGACCAGCTGCTTCCGTCAATCTCGCCCAACCTCGGGGTGCATCCGACCGAACCGGCCGCCGATCCGGTGGGCGAGTGGCTGGCCGCCTGCGCCCGCCTTGCGCCCTTCGCCGAGGAACGCCACCTCGTTCTGCCCGGCCACAAGCTGCCCTTCACCGGGCTGCCGCTGCGCGTGCGCCAGCTGGCCGAGAACCACACCGGCGCGCTGGCCCGACTGGCCGATCATCTGGCGACTCCGCGCACCGCGGGCGAATGTTTCCCCCCGCTTTTCAAGCGCGAGATCGGCGATGGCGAATACGGGCTGGCGCTTGCGGAAACCGTGGCGCATCTGAACCACATGCTCGGCGCCGGAACGGCCACGCGGGAGATGGGGCCGGAGGGGGCCTGGATCTGGCGGCGGGCCTGAGGCGCCTCTTCGGGCGCTTCGCATCTCATTGGACGAGGAGCAGCCGCCGGCGACCACCGGCCCGCCCGCCGGCGCGCGTGACAGCCCCCCCGAAATCCGTTAGCCTTCCCGCAGGGAGACGCAACGGAGCATCCGGACATGAGCGAGTATCAGCGCGGCACCATGGACATCCGCAGCCACGAGAAGACGTTTCACGGCTTCGTCCGCCTCGCCGCCTGGGTCGCGGGCTTCGCGATCTGCACCCTGATCTTCATCGCACTCGTCAACGGCTGACCCCGCCTCCCTTCCGGCAGACATATTTCAAGGAGCGTCGATGCGCCGCCTGTTCCTGAGCTTCGCGCTCCTCCTCTCTCTGGGCGCCTGCGCCGCCGATTCCGTCTGGGCCCCGGACGCCGAGGTCTCCAAGTTCGCCTATGTCGCCCCGCCGGTGCAGACGGCAAGCCCCTCGCGCACCCGCACGCTCACCCTCTTCACCGTGGTCAACAACCGCAACGGCTCGGGCGGTCATTCCTCTCTCCTCGTCAACGCGCCGACCCAGCAGGTGATCTACGACCCGGCCGGCACCTGGACGAACCCCTGGGCGCCCGAGCGTGACGATGTGCATTTCGGCATGACGCCGGGGGTGCTGGCGAATTACATCGACTATCACACCCGGGTCACCTGGCACACGGTGGAGCTGACGATCCCGGTCTCGCCCGAGGTGGCCGAGCGCGCGCTGAAGCTGGTCGAGGCGAACGGCGCCTCGCCCAAGGCGATGTGCGCCGACAACGTGTCGAAGATCCTGCGCCAGCTTCCCGGATTCCAGTCGCTGCCGCAGACCTTCTTCCCGGTCACGCTGATGGATGCCTTCGCCAGACTGCCCGGCGTGAAGACGCGTGTCTATTACGACAGCGATCCCGACGTGAACACCGGCAAGATCGAGGAGAACGGGCTGGCGAAACCGACGGCGGGCTGAGGTGTCGGGCCCCGTCTTTGGCCCCGTCCTCGCCCCCAAAGGGCCTCGCCCCCAGGGCATCGCTACCGGCGCCAGGCTCCGGCGCCGGCCCGGTGCCTCAGCCCACCAGCCAGAGCATGGTGTATAGGACAACGGCGCCCCCGAGGATCGCGAACAGCACCTGCCGGGTGAGCAGCCCCACAAGCACGGTCGCCGCCGCCGCGGTCAGCCGGGCGGGATCCGGCTCTCCGCCCGTCGCCTGCGGCCACAGCACCAAGGGCGCGACCAGCGCGGGCAGCACCGCCACCGGCGCGTAGCGCAGATGCCTCAGCAGCCATTCCGGCAGTTGCCGGCTGCCGATCATGCCGAGGAACGAGAACCGGATCAGGAAGCTGCCGATCCCGAGACCCGCGATGATCCCCCAGACATAGCCGTCGGACATGGTCATGCCGCCGCCCTCCGCCGGGCGCTCATCTGCTCGACCCGCGCGCCCGCGGCCATGGCCAGCACCGCCGCCACCAGCAGCCCGAGGTTGTAGGGCAGGAAGGCGAAGACCAGCGCCGCGGCAACCGAGACGGCGACCGCGGCGACATGGGCCGCCGTGCGCATCATCGGCGCGATCATGGCGAGGAAGGTGATCGGCATCGCGAAATCGAGGGCAAGTTCCGGCGGCACCCGCGAGCCCAGCGTCGCACCGAGGTAGGTCGCGCCGTACCACGGCAGGCAGGCGAAGGTGGCGACCCCCGCGAAGAAGGCGATCTTCTGAGACAAGGTGGCCGAGGGGTGCCGTTCGAATTCCAGCGCCGAGGCGGCATAGGTCTGGTCGACCAGGAAATAGGCCATCACCGCGCGCTTCCAGATCGGCGCGGCGCCAAGATGCGGTGCCATCGCGGCGGAGTACATCGCCATGCGCAGGTTCACCGCCAGAGCCGTCGCCAGCACGATCGCTGTCGTTGCGTCGGTCTTCATCAGCTGAAGCGCCGCGAACTGCGCGGCCCCGGCGATCACGAGCACGGAAAAGCCCATGACCTGCGTCAGCGGCAGCCCGGCCTCAGTCGCGACCATGCCGAACAGCATGCCGAAGGGCGCCACGACGAAAATGAAGGGCGCGCCGTCGCGGAGGCCGCGCAGGTAGTGCGATCGGGGGCTGTCGGGCATCACGGTCTCTTGAGTGTTCCGCAGCCCGGCTTAGTGACTCCCCCCCGGGGATGCAAGCTGGTGCCGGGCGCCCCGGACCGGAGCGGGCGGCCGCCCCGCACGTTCCGGGCCTGCACGTTCTGGGCCTGCGCGTTTGGTCCCGCGTGCCAGGGGTTGCCCTCACGCGCAGGGCATTCGACACTCGGCCCAGAGTTCGGCGCCCCTTGGGCATTCCGGAACAGGGCGAGGACCAGATGCCGGACGGCTCCGAGATCGACATCCGCCGCGGCCTTGCGCCCGGGCAGATCGCCGCCGCCGCGGCGCTTTACTGGCAGGCGTTCGGGGGCAAGCTGGGCCGGTTGATGGGGCCCGAAGCCCGGGCGGTCGATTACCTGTCGCGGGTGATGCGCGCCGATCAGGCATTCTGCGCGCTGGCCCCCGACGGCACGCTGGTCGGGCTTGCGGGGTTCCGCACGCCCGCCGGTGCCTTCACCCACGGCAGCCGGCATGACATGACCGCCGTCTACGGCCGTCTCGGCGCGGCCTGGCGCGGCGCGGCCTGGCGCATGGTCGCCGAGGAGGCAGAGCCCTGGCTGTTCCAGATCGAAGGGCTCTGCGTCGAGGCCCGCGTCCGTGGTCGGGGCGTCGGCCGCGCCCTGGTCGAGGCACTTTGCGACGAGGCGCTTGCCCGGGGGCATGCCGAGGTGCGCCTAGAGGTTTCGGATGGCAACATGCCGGCGCTGGCGCTTTACCGGCGCGCGGGTTTTACCGAGGCGGGGCGCGACCGGCTGGGCCCGCTGGCGCCGCTTTTCGGCTATCGCGGCGCGACGCGGATGGTGCGCCGGCTGGGCTGATCCCGTCTGCCGGGGGCATGTCCGCAACCCCCAACCACGGGTTGCCCGGTTTCCGCAGGGAAACCAAACGCTTGCCATCACGCGGAAGTAAATAACATTTGAACCGCCGTGCACGATTTGCGATGCAGGGACATGTGCCGCTTTCGGGAGAGGGCGCGGCATCCACGATCACAGGACAGCGGAGGAACGCTTGATGCGTCTGTTCACACGGAATTCCGGCCTCGGTCTCGTCGCCGCGCTCGCCCTTGCGGCCGCGCCGGTCGCGGCCCCGGCGGCCACCTTCATCAACATCCTGACCGGGGGCACTTCGGGCGTCTACTACCCGCTGGGGGTGGGCCTGTCGAAAATCTATTCCGAGCATATCGACGGCGTGAAGGTGCAGGTGCAGTCGACCAAGGCCTCGGTCGAGAACCTGAACCTGCTGCAACAGGGCCGCGGCGAGCTGGCCTTTGCCCTGGGCGATTCCGTGAAACTGGCGTGGGAAGGCGATGCCGAGGCGGGCTTCAAGAAGAAGCTCGACAAGCTGCGTGGCATCGCCGCGATCTACCCGAACTACATCCAGATCGTCGCGTCGAAGGACAGCGGCATCAAGACGCTGGCCGACCTCAAGGGCAAGCGCGTCTCGGTCGGCGCGCCGAAATCGGGGACCGAGCTCAACGCCCGCAAGATCTTCGAAGCCGCGGGAATGAGCTACAAGGACCTCGGCAAGGTGGAATACCTGCCGTTCGGGGAATCGGTCGAGCTGATCAAGAACCGCCAGCTTGACGCCACGCTGCAATCGGCGGGCCTGGGCGTCGCCTCGATCAAGGACCTGGCAAGTTCGGTGCCGATCACCGTGGTGTCGGTGCCCGCCGAGGTGGCCGAGAAGCTGGGGGCCCCCTACATCGCCGAGGACATCCCCGCCGGCACCTATGACGGCCAGTCGGCGGCGGTGCCGACCGTTGCGGTCGTGAACTTCCTCGTCACGCGCGAAGGCGTGTCGGACGACATCGCCTACCAGATGACCAAGGACCTGTTCGACAACCTCTCGACGCTGGAGGCCGCGCACAAGGCCGCCGCGCGGATCAAGCTCGCGAATGCTATCAAGGGGATGCCGATCCCGCTGCATCCGGGCGCCGAGAAGTTCTACAAGGAACAGGGCATCATGAAGTAAGCTCCCCGTGAAGGGGACGAAGCAAGGGGCGGCCTCGTGCCGCCCCTTCGCCATCCGGGGAGGGATGAATGCAGGCAAGTGAAACGGGCCACGAGATGGCCGAGGGCGACAGCGATCTGGGCATTCACGACCCGCTCGCCGACAGCTTCCCGCGCACGCCCGAGGGGCGGGTGCTGTTCTGGATCGCAGTGGCATTCTCGGTGTTCCAGATCGCCACGGCGGCGCATCTGACCAACCTGCCGAGCCAGGTGATCCGTGCGGTGCACGTGGGTTTTCTGGGCCTGCTGGGCTTTCCCTTCCTTGCCATGGCGCATCATCGCGGCCCGGGGGTGAAGGCGCTGGCCTGGGGCTTTGCCGCGCTCAGCGTCGCCGTCGCGGCCTACCAATGGGTCGAATACGCGCCCCTGATCATCCGCGCGGGCGACCCCCTGCCGATGGACACGGCGATGGGCGTTCTGGCGCTGATCGTGGTCTTTGCCGCGGCCTATTCGCTGATGGGCCCGGCCCTGCCGATCATCGCGGGCGCGTTCCTGATGTACTGCTTCTTCGGGCAATACATGCCGGGCGCCTTCCAGACCCGCGGCTACCCGTTCGAGCAAGTCGTCGACCACATGTCCTTCGGGACCGAAGGGATCTACGGCATCCCGGTCTATGTCTCGTCGTCCTATATCTTCCTTTTCATCCTGTTCGGCGCGTTCCTGGAAAAGGCCGGGATGATCAAGCTGTTCACCGACGTCTCCCTGGGGCTCGTCGGGCACCGCCACGGCGGCGCGGCCAAGGTGGCGGTGGTGTCATCGGGGCTGATGGGCACGATCTCGGGCTCGGGCGTGGCGAACGTCGTGACCACGGGCC
The DNA here is from genome assembly GCF_002871005.1 of Acidimangrovimonas sediminis. GTDB lineage: Bacteria > Pseudomonadota > Alphaproteobacteria > Rhodobacterales > Rhodobacteraceae > Acidimangrovimonas > Acidimangrovimonas sediminis. The sequence goes on along the minus strand of NZ_PHSN01000030.1, from coordinate 7,188 downwards.
AGTTCACCATCCCGCTGATGAAGAGCTTCGGCTACCGCGCGGCCTTCGCCGGGGGCGTCGAATCCACTGCCTCCATGGGCGGACAGATCATGCCGCCGGTGATGGGCGCGGTGGCCTTCATCATGGCCGAGACGCTGGGCGTCGAATACCACGAGGTCGTCAAGGCCGCCCTCATCCCCGCGCTGCTCTATTTCGCCTCGGCATTCTGGATGGTGCACCTGGAGGCCGGAAAGTGGGGCCTGAAGGGAATGGCCAAGGCCGACCTGCCCTCGCCCCGCAAGGCGCTGAAGGAAGGATGGTACCTGATCTTGCCGCTCGCGGTGCTCGTGTACCTGCTGTTCACCGGCTACACCCCGCTTTACGCCGGCACCATCGGGCTGGCGCTGACCGCGATGCTGATCCTCGGGGGGTCGATCGCGCTGGGGCTTCCGTCAAAGGTGCTGCGCTACATCTTCTGGATCGGGCTGGGCGTGGTCGCCGCCGGCTTCTTCGAATACGGAATCGACGTGATCGTACTGACGATGGCGGCGCTGATCGTGGTGAACCTCTTCGTGAAGGGTGGCAAGACCACCCTCGTCATCTGCCGCGACAGCCTGGCAGAGGGCGCCAAGACCGCGCTGCCGGTGGGGATTGCCTGCGCCCTTGTCGGCGTGATCATCGGCACCATGACGCTGACCGGGATCGCGACCACCTTCGGCGACTACATCGTCAGCGTGGGCAAGTCGAACCTGTTCCTGTCGTTGGTGCTGACCATGATCACCTGCATCATCCTCGGCATGGGGATCCCGACGATCCCGAACTACATCATCACCTCGTCGATCGCGGGCCCTGCCCTGCTGGCGCTGGGGGTGCCGCTGATCGTCAGCCACATGTTCGTCTTCTACTTCGGCATCCTTGCGGACCTCACGCCCCCCGTGGCGCTGGCCTGCTTTGCCGCCGCGCCAATCGCCAAGGAGAGCGGCCTGAAGATCAGCTTCGAGGCGATCAAGGTGGCGGCCGCAGGCTTTGTCGTGCCCTACATGGCGGTCTACACCCCGGCCCTGATGCTGCAGGACGGCGGGCCGCTGGCGGCAGAGATCGGCTATCCGCTGGCAGTGGCCTATGTCGTCGTCAAGGCGGTGATCGCCATCGCGCTGTGGGGCGCCGCGGTGATCGGCTGGCTGGGGGTGAAGCTGACCCCGCTCGACCGGATCCTCGCCGTCGCCGCGGCGTTCACGCTGGTCGCGGCCCTGCCGTTGACCGACGAGATCGGCTTTGCCCTCGTCGTGGCCTTCGCGGTGCTGACCTGGCGCAAGAACCGCGCGGCAGGCGGAACCGGCGGGGGCGCCCCGGCATGAGCGGCACCTGCCTGATGGTCGGGGCCAAGGTGGTCACGCTCGCCTCGGCCCTGTTCACCCTGACCTGGACCCATTCGGTGGAAAAGACTGGCTGGTCCGAGACCTACCGGGTCGAGGGTCAGGGCCTGAAGCTGACGCAGGCCCGCGTCATGGGCTCGGGCGCCGGGATGGATCCGGGGCCGGGCGCGGTGCTGCACGGCGACTGGTGGGTCTGGCAGCCGACGCTGGGGCCGGTGCCCGAGGTGATCTTGGCGGCCTCGGGCGCGACGGTAAGCGGCTGGACCTTGTGTCACGGGCCGTGGCCGGGCAAGGATTGCCGCGTACTGGGGGCGAAGGAAGGGGCGCCGATCACGCTGCGCCCCTGCGGGTGAGGATGATGGCCGAGACGTTCGATTTCGTGGTGGTGGGCGCAGGGATCGTGGGCATCGCCACGGCACGCCGCCTGCAGACGACGCAGCCCGGGGCCCGCGTCGCGGTGATCGAGAAGGAAGAGGCCGTCGCGCTTCACCAGTCGGGGCGCAACTCGGGCGTCATCCATGCCGGTGTCTACTACGCCCCGGGCAGCGCCAAGGCCCGATTCTGCCGCCTCGGCGTCGCCGCGACCCGCACCTATTGCGACGAGAACGGCCTGAACTACGAGACCTGCGGGAAGCTGATCGTCGCCACCGACGAGGCAGAGGAAGGCCGGTTGCAGGCGCTGCACGAGCGCGCGGTGCAGAACGGCATCCGGATCGAGCCGGTGACCGGGGCCGAGGCCCGGCGGATGGAGCCCAACATCAGCGCGGTCGCGGCCCTCTACTCCCCCACCACGGGGATCACCGACTTCGCCGCGATCGCCCGCCACATGGCCCACCGCTTCACGGCCGAGGGCGGCAGCCTGCGCACCGGCGAGGCCGTCACCGGCGGGCGGGAGACGGCGCAGGGCGTGACCCTGACCACCAGCAGGGGCGAGATCCAGGCCGGCAAGGCGGTGTTCTGCGCGGGTCTCGGGTCCGACCGCATGGCGCAGGCCTTCGGCGCCGAGATCGACTTTCGCGTGATCCCCTTCCGCGGCGAATACTACCGTATCGTCAACCAGCCAGAAGATCTGGTGCGCCACCTGATCTACCCGGTGCCGAACCCCGCGCGGCCGTTCCTCGGCGTGCACCTGACGCGCAAGATGGACGGCGGTTTCACCGTCGGGCCGAACGCCGTGCTGGCGGGCGCGCGCGAAGGGTACGGCAAGCTGGATATGAACACGCGCGACCTGCGCGAAAGCCTGTCCTACCCCGGGTTCTGGCGGCTGGTCGGGCGCAACTTCGCCCCGGCGATGGGGGAGCTTGCCGCCTCGGCCTCCAAGCGGCTCTACCTGACGCGGGTGCAAAGGTACTGCGCGCGGATCACGCTGAACGATCTGGCGCCCTACAAGCCGGGGATCCGGGCGCAGGCGGTGTCGCGCGACGGGCGGCTGATCGACGACTTCCTGTTCGTCGACACGGAGCACACGCTGCACGTCTGCAATGCCCCCTCGCCGGCCGCCACCTCGTCGATCCCGATCGCCGCGCATATCGTCGCCCGGCTGACCGGCGGAACTGCGGGGACCGAGGCGCCCTGACCCACGGGCAGGGTCAGACCGGGCAGGATCGGGCCGGGCACAGGGTCAGACTGGGCACAGGGTCAGACTGGGCGGGATCAGGCCGGGCGGCGGACCGGCCGCATCCTGCGCCATGCGGCCATGGTCGCGATGCCGACAAGGCTTCCCACCGTCGTACCGGCGATGATGTCGCTCAGGTAGTGCCACTGCCCCAGCATCAGCGCGACCGCCAGAAGCGACATCAGCGTCGCGCAAAGCCAGCGCCAGCGGGGATAATAGGCCCAGGCCACCGACAGCATCGCCGAGGCCTGCACCGAATGGCCGGAGGGGAAGGACCCGAACCTCAATCCTCTGTGGAACCAGTGAAACCCATGGTGCCCCGTTGTCAGGTAATCGCTGGGCACCGGCCGCCCGAAGATCGGTTTGAGCAGTTCGTGGGCAAGCAGCTGCCCCGCGAGCACCGCGAAACCTGCCAGCATCGTCGCCTCGATCCAGCGCGGAAGCGTCTTGCCGGCGACAAGGTAGCCGACCCCCAGCAGCAGCCCCGCGAGGGCGAGGACGCTCATCACCGGTAGCGTGACTGGAGAGCTGGTGAACACCGCGTGGCCGACGTGGAACCGCGCGAAGAACCGCGCCAGCGGATGGTCGATCCAGAGAATGGATACCACGATGCCGACAAGCGCCACGGGGATCACGAAAAGGGCGCGGCGCGCAATCATCAAGGGTCGGATGCTCCCGGAGCGAGGGACTGGCGATCCTTACCAGCTAATCACTGGCGGGGCGGCCGACAATCTCCTGACGCCCGATCTCGCGCCCCGCTCCAAAGCTTGTGTTTGCTGCGCGCGCGAAACGGGCAGTTGGCGCGGCAGGCGGCCTACCCCAAGGGGGCCCTCCGCCCGTAGGGACGGTCAGACCATTGGCAAGGCAGATCGCGCACAGCCGCCTGCCCGAACTCTCATCACCGACATAACAATCCCGACAGATCAGGGGATTGCCTGCGCGGGCCCCTTGAATCGCGCGGAGATTCAGGGTCTCCAGAAATTACGAGCAGTCCACTAATAAAAACACGGACAGGGACATTCTGGGGCATGATCAGGCAGACTTTTGCCGGCCTTTCGGGCCGTTTTTCCGCGCTTACCCTTCTTCTCATGGCATCCACAATCGCCCTTGCGCCGGCGACGGCGGCAGAAGCCGCCGGGAAGACCACGCACAGCAAGTTTTCGGGGCGCACGCGCAAGGCGCTTCGGCTGGCGCGGGAAACCCACGCCGATGACCGCTACCTGTGGTGCGTGCCCTTCGCCCGCGCGGCCAGCGGCGTCGACATCCACGGCGACGCCCGCACGTGGTGGCGCAAGGCGCGCCACCGCTACCACCGCGATCACACACCCCATGTCGGCGCGGTGATGACGTTCCGTCCCACCCGCAGGATCCCCTTGGGCCATGTCGCCGTCGTGGCGCGGGTGATCTCGTCGCGCGAGATCCTCGTGAACCAGGCGAACTGGCACCGCAACAGGGTCTCGCTCGACATGGCGGTAAAGGATGTCTCGCCGCACAACGACTGGAGCGAGGTGCGCGTCGCCAGCTATCACCACCGTTACGGCAGCGTCTATCCGGTGATCGGCTTCATCACGCCGCACGGAGCCCTGCCCCGGGCGCATCCGATCGGGCTTGCGACCACCTTCTCGCCCGCCCCGGCACGATCCCTGCGCCCCGAATTGCGGCCCGCCCTGCGCGCCACGATCCCGGCGCGCACCGCCGAGGCGCAGGCGCATTTCCTGGCCCCCAGCATCGCGAGCCGGCCGCGCCTGCGCCCCGCCGTTCTGTTGGTCGAGGCTCAGGCCGCCCCCGCCGATGCGCATGCCCACAGCCTGGCCCCGCGCGCCGCGATCCAGCCGCGGCTTCGCCCAGTGCCGCCCGTCGCGCCCGAGTTGATGGCCGCCGCGACGGAACGCCCCGAGCTGCGCCCGGCGGAGGTGCACGGCTAAGCCTGCACCCCGGCGCCGGATCGTCAGAAGCGTTGCGTGAAGCGCAGCCCGACCCCGTTAACGCCGGGATTGTAGCTGTAGATATCCGCGCTGGAGCGATGATGGATTTCCAGCATCACCGCGTTGGTCGGCGTGAGGCGGTAACCGATACCCAGCAAGCTTCGGAATTCCAGCGGGCCGCCCAGGTCCGTCGCGTCGCTGCCGACGTGATAGACGCCGGGCATCCCGCTGACCTCGACGTACCAGCCCTTCATCTCGTAGCGGACGACCAGCCCCGCCCCGGCCCAAAGGTCCCCTGCCCCGTCCCACGAGACGGCGCCGCCAAGGCCGAACCGCCAGCGGCCGCTGCGGCGTAACGGGGACGCCTGCAATTCGAACGAAAGCGCGGGCTTCGTCGGTGCGCCGACGGCCGAGAAATTCTCGACCCCGGGCGTCAGGCTCCACTCCGCGGCATGGGCCGGACCCGTCAGCGCGGTGCAGAGAAGGACAAAGGCGAGGTGGCGCATATTCCCCATGGAACCCTGTGGCGATACCTCAGCGTTCGGAAATCGCGGCGCAAAGTCAATTTTTCGCGGGCCGTGGCGCCGATTTTGTCCCCGGTGTCGGCCCTGCAGCCACAGCGTCGGCGCGAGGGGGGCGCGCCGCCCCGCCTAGCCGCACCATGGCCTCCGATGCCCGCCATAGGGACGCGCCAACCCCTCGCGCACCATCTCGGCGTTCACGTCCCGGCCGTGTGCATAAAGCGTCGCCAGCGTGCGGCCGTAATAGCCCTTGCCATGCCGCTTGATCGTGACCTTGCCGGTCAGAAGCACTGCAAGCCGGGCCTGCGCCTTCAGGGCGCCGACCCGCTCTTGATGGCATCTTGCCTGCAGTTCGGGCGCGTCGATGTCGGCAAGGCGGATCTTCTCGCGCCGAAGCCAGACGGTGTCGCCGTCGACGACGCAGTTCACGCGGTAGCCCGACCCGCAGATCGGCAGCGCGACCGCGGGCGACGCGAACGCAAGCAGGATCAGGGCCGCACGGAGCATGGCGCCTGCCATCCGTTTCCCGGCCATCCGTTTCCAGGCCATCCATTTCCCGGCCATCGGTTTCCCGGTCGGCACTTTCCGGAGCATCAGGGCGCTCCGACGGCTTCCAGCGCCTCGGCGGCCCGCTTGTAACTGGGGGCGCCGCAATCGTCGAACATGCGACGATAGAAGGCGATCCAGGTCAGACGCCGTTCCTCGGGGAATTCGTCCGACCACGCGCCACTGCTCAGCTTGACCCGGCCATTCGGGAGCCGCTCTGCCTTCATCTCTTCACCCTCGTTCCACCGAGGAGCAGAGCTACAGGCGCGCGGCGCCCCATGTCCAGCACCCGCCCCTTCGGTGCCCCGTGGACAAGTCGCCGCAGATCCATGATGTTGCGCCACTATCAGCACCAGACCAGACAGCGACACCGGGACATCACAATGAGCATTCGCGCAGGCATCGTCGGGATCAGCGGCTTCGGCGGCGGCGAGGCGCTGCGCCTGATCGCGGGGCACCCGTCGCTGGAACTGGTCTATGCCGCTGGCGAGGGTAGTGCCGGCAGCCGCCTGGCGGACCGCTTTCCCGGCGTGCCGCCAGGCTTGGGCGACATGGTGATCGAGAAATGGGATCCCGCCGCGCTGCCGAAGCTCGACGTGCTGTTCGCCTCGCTGCCCACCGGCACCTCGGCCGAGGCGCTGGCGCGCGTCCCCGAGGAGGTGAAGATCGTCGATATCGGCGGCGATCACCGCTATGCCGATGGCTGGGCCTACGGGCTTGCCGACATCTGGCCGGAGCGGATCGCCGGCAGCACCCGCGTCGCCAATCCCGGCTGTTTCCCCGCCGCCACGCTGACCGCGCTGGCGCCGCTTCTGGCGGATGGCCTGATCGAACCGGGCAACATCGTGATCGACGCCAAGACCGGCATCTCGGGGGCCGGCCGGGGCGGTGGCGGCGGCTTCGGCTATGCCGAAAGCAACGAGAACCTGGTGCCCTACGGCCTCCTCCGGCATGTCCACATGCCCGAGATCGCCACGACGATAGAGCAGCTGGGGGGCGCCAGCGCAGAGGGGCTTGTCTTCACGCCGCACCTCGTGCCGATGACCCGCGGCATCCTCGTCACGATCTACTGCCGGGGCGGCGCCACGACCGGGCAATGCCTCGATGCCGCGCGCGGGTTCTATGCCGACCGGCCCTTCGTCCGCGTGTCGGACAGGCCGCCGCAGACCAAGTGGGCGACCGGCTCCAACCTCGCCTTCGTCAGCTACGCCGCCGATCCGGCGCGC
>NZ_PHSN01000003.1 GCF_002871005.1 Acidimangrovimonas sediminis | reverse complement strand
GCTGCCGCCCGAGATCGACACGCCGCTGGAAGCCGCGATGCTGCCGCTGCCCGAAAGCGCCAGCGTGCCCGCGGTGATCGAGGTCGCGCCGGTGTAGCTGTTCGCCCCGCTCAGCGTCAGCGTCCCGCTGCCCTGCTTGGTCAGCCCGCCGGCCCCGTCGATGGTGCCCGCAAAGCTGGTCGAGGTCGCGTCGCCCACCGTCAGCGTCTGCGAGCCCAGCACGACCGACCCGCCGGTCCCGCTCAGCGCGTTGATGGTGGCGCCCGAGGTCGTGCCGCTGATGTCGATGCCGCCGCCCGAGATCGACACGCCGCTGGAAGCCGCGATGCTGCCGCTGCCCGAAAGC
>NZ_PHSN01000029.1 GCF_002871005.1 Acidimangrovimonas sediminis | reverse complement strand
ACGGCCTGCCGGTCTGGCCCTGAGCCGCCGTTCAATCGGGTCGCGCGGCGATGCCCGCGAAGATCACCATCCGAACGGAGCTGAGGCGAGGAAGGGTGCACGTCCCCGGGCATCATCGGCGGGGATGCAAAGGTGTTGTGCGCGGCGGCCCGGCGGGTGAGGATCCCGGCCCGAGCCCGGCACCGAGGGAACGGCCGGGAACAGCGAGGACAGGAGCGGACATGGCGGTGAAGACAGCGATCATCGGACTGGGGATCATGGGGCGGCGGATGCTCGAACACATGCTCCTGCACGAAGGCTACGCGCCCGTGGCGCTCTGGGATCCCGATCCGGCGGCCCGCGCGGCGGCGCAGGAGATGGCGCCGGGTGCGCGGCTGGTGGACTCGGCGGAAGAGGCCATCGCCGCCGCTGATCTGGTCTATCTCTCCTGCCCGCCCAAGCCGCGCAAGGCCTACGCCCTCACAGCCGCTGCCGCCGGCAAGGCCGTGTTCCTGGAAAAGCCGCTGGGCGTGGACGTGGCCGAAAGCGAGGCGCTGGTGGCAGGGCTGGAGGCCAGCGGCGTCCCTGCCGCAGTGAACTTCACCCAGGCCGCCGGCGCGGCGCTTGCGAATATCTCCAGGGCCGCGGACGCGGGCGAGATGGGGGATCTGGCCGGCGTCGACATGGTCGTGACCTATGCCGCCTGGCCGCGCGCCTGGCAGCAGGCTGCCGACTGGCTGCGCTTTCGTGCCGAGGGCGGCATGACCCGTGAGGTGCTGTCGCATTTCCTGTTCTTCAGCCAGCGCCTCCTCGGGCCCCTGTCAGTGACCTGGGCCCGCCCCTCCTACCCTAACGACCCGGCGCTCTGCGAAACCGCGCTCCTCGCCCGGCTGGAAAACGCCCATGGCCTGCCGGTGTCCATTCTCGCAACGGTCGGCGGCGCGCAACCGGATCGGCAGGAATTCACCGTGAAGGGCAGCCGGGCCAGCCATCGTGTCAGCAACTTCTCGGAGGAATCCGTCTCGCAGGGGACTGAATTCATCGACGTGGCTTTCCTGCCGGGAGAACGCCGTGCCGTTGCGCTGAAGGCTCAGCTTGACGATTTGCTGTCCTGTCTGTCAGGCCGGCCCCATCGGCTGGCAACGCCGCAAGAGGCACTGCATGTGCAGCGTCTCGTCGAGGAAATGCTGCGTGGGAAGCCGTGACGGTTTGAAGAAACCTCTGGCTCGGGCGGTGGAACGATAGTCGGGAAGCTTGGTGCCAAAGGCATCTGCGCCATGTGCCATCGCCGTGCAGTTCCAGACCTCTGGGTCGGACACCACGCCGTTCGCGGATCTTAGACTGGCCCAAAGGTCGCCATAGCCGGCCGGGCGTGGGCCCGCCCTGGCGGCAAGCCGTAGATCACCGCGAAGGGCGACAAGGCGCCCTCGAAGGCTTGGTGCGCTCACATGGATGCGGCGGGCTTCTACGCGAGCCCATGAAGGAGATGCCAGGGAAGGAGAAAGAGGCCTGCCGTCATGTCCATGACACTCGCGACACGGCCCTGACACTCCTGGCCGCAGCTGGCGCGACAGTGCAGCAGATCGCCGCGATTACGGGGCCTGCGCTCGACCGTGCAAGCAGGATCCTGACGACCTATCGTTCCGGGCCCCCTGCTCTCTCAGACGGCGATGACACTCTTCGGGAACACCAAGATAGCCCTCGTTGAGGTTGCTCCCCGGCCGAAGGGTTCGAGCTTGACCATGTGCCTTAGGGTCAGGCCTCGTTCTCGTCTCATAGCCAGAAAATGACGGTGGCGGCGAGGGCTACGGCGGACAGAAAGACCTTCGGGCACCTGTCGCAGCGAGTCGCAACATATGAAGAGGATCAGAAGACAGTCTGGAGGACTGTTTTCCCGACGATTGGCCAGTCCGTGAGCTTGCCGAACTTGATCACGATCCGGTTGCGCCGCTTGTAGCGGCGCTTGTCGTATTTGACGGGCTTGCTGCGGGATTTTCGGCCCGGGATGCAGGGCTTGATGCCCTTGTCTTGCAAGGCTTCATGATGCCAGTCGGCGTCATAGCCCCGATCGGCCAACAGCCATTCGGCCTCGGGCAGGCTGCTCAGCAATGCCGTCGCGCCGGCGTAATCACTGACCTGGCCAGCGGTCATGAAGAACCGGATCGGCCGATCCCCGGCGTCCGTGACGGCATGCAGCTTGGCGTGCATGCCACCCTTCGCCCGCTCAATCAGCCTGCCACGCCCCCCTTTTTCAACCGTAAGTTCGAAGCCGTGCGGTGCGCCTTGAGATAGGTCGCATCAATCATGATCGCCGCCTGCTTTGCCGCCTCCGCGGCCAATCCTTCGAAGATCCTGGCGAACACACCCACGTCGTTCCAGCGCTTGCAGCAGTTGTAGAGCGTCTTGTGCGAGCCATATTCCTTGGGCGCATCGCACCACCGCAAGCCATTGCGTTTGATGAAGACTATTCCGCTCAAAACGCGTCGATCATCGACCTGCGGCTTGCCGCGGCTCTTTGGAAAGAAAGGCTGAAGCCACGCCATCTGCTCATCGGTCAGCCATAAGAGTGTGCTCGTCAGGCCCGCATCAGTTCGGGGGCGTGAAGCACAGAGGCACCGAGTTCACAAGCCGATCAATGGGTTCTGACCCTAGGATCTGCGCCCGCGGAAACGCAATCTTGCCCTTAGCCGCGCGACGAGCCAGATCAGCCCGGCGAGGAGCGCCAGTACGACGGCGCCGTCGAGCAGGTGCATGACCCGGTGCAAGGCGGGGCTCCTGTCCCAGGCCTGTCCCAGTTTCATCCCGGCATAGGCCAGCGTGAAGCAGAAGGGCCAGGACCCGAGGAAGGTGTAGATCTGGAAGCGGACGAAGTTCATCCGCCCGATCCCCGCGGGCAGCGAGATGAAGGTGCGCACCAGCGGCAGGAGGCGCGAGAGGAACACAGCAAGGCTGCCGTAGCGGGCAAAGAACCGCTCTGCCAAGTCAAGCTCGCGCTGGCTGAGGAAGACGTAGCGCCCCCATCGCTCCACTGCCGGGCGCCCGCCCCGGGCGCCGACGAGATAGGCCAGGGTCGAGCCCGCGTTGCAGCCCAGAGCCCCCGCCGTCGCCACCGCGACGAGCGAGAAACGCCCGGTCGAGACGAGGTAGCCGGCGAAGGGCATGATCACCTCGGACGGGATCGGGATGCAGGCGGATTCGACCGCCATCAGCAGCGCCACGCCGCCGTAGCCGAGCGCGCCGATCGCGGCGGTGATCAGGCCGGCGAGGGCCGCGGTCAGGGATCCGGTCATGCTCCGCTCCGTCTGAACTGGTCCCGCATTCCGCTCACGGGCGCTCCGGCTCCACATCGGCACGGGTCCTCGCGAGATATCCGACGAAGAGCAGGATCAGGACGAAGAGGCCGAGGCTCACCGGTCCGGTCCCCCAGTCGAGACCGCCGCGCTCATGGTTCACCCCCATCCAATCGGCGAAGGAGGCCCCGAGGGGGCGGGTCAGGATATAGGCGGTCCAGAACGCGGGCACCTCGGGCAGGCCGAACTGCCAATAGGCGAGCGCGGGAAGGACGATCAGCGCGGCAAAGAGGACACCGGAATCGAGATAGCCGAGATGCAGGCTGGTCGCCGTCATGTCGCCCGCCGCGGTGCCGAGGGCGAAGGTCGCCAGTACCGTGGCCCAGTAGAACACTTCCCGCCGCCGCGAGCGGATCGAATGAATGGCCAATGTCCCCTCGGTCCGGTGCCAGAGCCACAGGATCACCGCCAGCGCGGCGGCAAAGAACGGGGTGGAGACGACATAGGGCACGCCGAGGCCCACGTGCAGCACATCCGCGGCCATGGTGCCGAAGACGCTGACCATCACCACGGCCAGCCAGTAGATCCAGGCATTGTAGCGCGGCGCCGCCAGTTGCAGCGCCAGCGCGGCGACGAGGCCGGCGAAACCGATCAGCACGGCCACCGGCGGGTCTATGTTGTGGGCCAGGAAATCCGATGTCGTCTCGCCCATCCCCGTGGTCAGGATCTTCACAACCCAGAAGATCGCCGCCACCTGCGGCACCTTCGAGTATGGGCTGCGGCCTGTCCTGTCAGCGGGGGCGTAAAGGGCGGCGGTCTCGGTCATCGGACGGTCCTTGGAAGAGGAAGGGAGGGGATCCGTGGCTTGGCCAGACCCCCTGCCTAGCGTCATTTCTGCAGCTGCGAGATGACGAGGGTGTGAGCTTACGAAATGGTAAGAATGATGTGCGCAATTCCGGGGGCGGCGGGAAGCCACCCCCGTGTGCGGTGTCAGGCCGCCGTGTCGTCGCGAAGCTCGTCGCCATCGTGGCTTACCGACATGTAGACCACCGTCACGACGATCGCGGCGAGGAAGATCAGACTGGTGATCACCGTGCCCAGTCCGAGGCCGCCGTCCGGCACCGGCTGCGAGAGATAGTCGCCGATGGAGGCGCCCGCCGGGCGGGTCAGGATGTAGCACAGCCAGAAGGCCAGGATGCCGTTCATCTTGCCGGCGAAGAACACCACCGCGATCGCCGCGATGACCCCGGCGTAGATGAAGGCGGACAGCAGGTAGCCCAGTTGCAGACCCTCGGACAGCTGGTCACCCGCCGAGGTGCCGAGCGCGAAGGTGAAGAGAATGGCGAGCCAGTAGAAGGCCTCGCGCCGGAAGGTGTAGATCGTGTGGATCGACAGCGTCTTCTCGAGAGCGTACCAACCGGCGAAGACGGCGGCGAGCGCGATCCCGAAGACCGTGGTCGTCGTGCTCAGCGCATATCCGAGGTTGTCGACGAGGTTGTCCGAGATCAGCGTGCCGACCACGCTGATCAGCACGACAGCGGTCCAGTAGACAGCGGGGACGTACCGCTTTTGTCGGAACTGCCAGATCAGCGCGAGGACGAGGAAGCCGCTCATCAGCAGCGAGGTCATCGACAGGCCGAGGCCCAGCGACTGGTTGATGAAGTCGGCGGCTGTTTCTCCGACGGTGACGGCGAGCAGCTTGATCACCCAGAAATCCCAGGTGACCTGCGGCACGCGATTGTAGACCGGGCCTTCTTGGGCCCTTTTGTGGGTCTCGATCTCGAAGCGTGCATCGGTGGTGGAGGAGATGGCCATTCGAATGCGTTTCCTTGGGTCGGACAGGTTGTGAGGTCCGCGCCGCGTCGTTGCGTGGCGCGGGGGGCGAAACGCGCGATGGACACGCGCGCTGTCGACCTGATCGCAACTGCGATTGTCGGCCCGTTGTCTGCCAGCATACGGATCGGTAAGTGGCCGCCTGTGCCCTTTCCCTGCGCGCTCAGGGCAGCGACAGCACCGCCGCGCCGCCGTCGGTGTGCCAGCGGTGGGGGGCGGCAACGGCTGCCTGCGGGAGTCTGGCCGTGCCTTTCCGCACTGCCCCGCCATGCGCGACGAGCGCGGCGGAAAGGACCTTTCGGTCGGTATCGACGTCCGGCGAGAGCTTCTCTGCCGGATCCCAGGGGCGCGCGTCGTCACGTGTGGCGGTCACGACGAAGACCTTTTCTCCCGCGGCGTCCCGCCAGCGGGTCGGCCAGATGCGCACGAGGTGTCGTGCCTCGCCATTTGCGGGGTTTGATAGACCTACGTAGACCAGCGCGTTCGCTGTCTGGTTCCAGAAAGCCGGGATGGTCGGGGCGCGCGGATCGGGTTTGTCGAACAGCTCCGCAAGCGTGGCGTGCAGCACATGGCCTGGCGTCGGGCTTGCGACCGGGGCATAGCCGCTCCTGGTGAGCGCAGCCTCCAGTGCCGCCTTGTTGCGGGCGAGAACAAGCAGGTTCACCGGCGCCAGAGGGTAGCCGTCGATGCTGTAGACGATTGCCGGGTTGCCGTTGGTCGCGAAGAAGGTCCCCACATCCCGCAGCATCGCCGGCCCGCCAGGCGAGGGTGGTTGCTTGAGCGGCTTTTGGTAGGTCGCCGAGACAAGGCCGCATCCCGCCAGCGCCACGACCAGAATCCCGCTGAAGACCCGCCGCGGGGATTTCGCCACGACAGGGGGGCCGCCTCGGAGGATCGTGCGCGCATGTAGCCATTCGGCCACCGACACCCCGATCACCAGCCAGAGCGTACCAACGAGATAGCCGTTCAGAACGTCGCTCAGGTAATGCTCGATCAGGTAGATCCGGCTCAGCCCGATCAGGAAGGCGATCACGAGGCCTGCGAGCGTGGCCAGGATCGGGCCCACCATCCGCACGCGCCACGCGATATAGGCGAGCATGCCGTAGCAGGCGACCGAGATCGCGGCGTGCCCGCTTGGAAAACTGCCGCTCGTCTCGACGAAATACCCTATCGGCGGGCGGGCACGGTGAAAGGCGAGTTTCAGGAGCGCCACGGTCACCACGTTGCCTGCAATCGAGGTGAGCAGCCCCAGCACCAGCGGGCGCCGGCCACCAAGCCACAAGGCTGCGCCCGCCGCAATGAGGACGATAGAGACTGCCTGCCAGATCCCGAAGGCCGTGACGTAGGCTGCGAGCGCGATGAGGCGCGGATCCCGGAGGGCCAGCATCAGCGCCGCGACGTTGTGGTCCATACGCACGACCGAAGGCAGCATGAGGAAATCCAGCACGCTGCCGAGATAGATGAACAGCACGTAGGCGAAGGCGATGGCAAGCAGGGTCGCGGGCAGGCCGCTCGCGCGGCGCGTGTCGAACCGTCCGGCCAGAAAGTCCCCAAGGCGTGGATGACGGGCACGCAACGCGCGGACCGTCGTCGTGCTGCCGAGAGTGTCCATCAAGGCGCGCCCGAACAGCAGAAGCGTCGGCAGGCGCCGCTCGATCCGGATCACGATATGGAGGATCACCCCCAGCAGAAGCGCGGCCCCCGCGGCAAACAGCAGCGCCCGGGTCGCCAGAGGACCCATCCGGGTCAGCACGTTGCCGAAGAAATATCCCAGTGCGAGATGGGCGGCGGCATAGGGCAGCGCCCCTAGAGCGTTCCAAATCCGGAACCGGCGCGGCTTCATCCCGGCAAGGGCCGCCGCCAGGGGCACGAACCCCGCGACCGGGCCAAGGAAGCGCCCGATACCGAGCGCGACGCCGCCGCGGCGCACGAACAGGTCCCGGGCGCGCCGGAAGGTTCGGGACGTCTCCGGATCGAAGCGGGCGAAAAGCCACCCGCTGCTCCAGCGCCCCGTCCAGTAGCTCAACTCGCCGCCGAGGATCGACCCGATCGCCACGAACCAGAACAGATCGAAGACGTCGAGGTAACCCCTCTGCGCGAGGATCCCGGCGGCATCGACCATCAGCGTTCCGGGGGCGATGATGCCGGTCGCAAAGAACCCTTCCAGCAGGGAGCCGAAGCCGGTGATCCAGTAGGACCAGACGCCAAGCGACTGGAGTGAGGGCAGGAGTTGGTCGAGGCTGTGGGGCATTGTGGCGTCCTGCGAAAGGGTGAGACGCGGACCCCGACGGTATCGCGTTTCCGTTACGCAGGCTCACTTGCCCTGTGCCTGCGTGCCGATCAACGGTTCAGGCGCCCGAAAACCGCAACCTTACGAAAGCGTATGGTTGGATCGAGCCCGCGGTAAACGAGGTTCTC
Source organism: Acidimangrovimonas sediminis (assembly GCF_002871005.1). Classification (GTDB taxonomy): domain Bacteria; phylum Pseudomonadota; class Alphaproteobacteria; order Rhodobacterales; family Rhodobacteraceae; genus Acidimangrovimonas; species Acidimangrovimonas sediminis. The sequence continues at coordinate 31,512 of NZ_PHSN01000029.1, read as the reverse complement.
CATCTGCGATCCATGGGCACGACGGGTGCCCCGAGAAAAGGATCAAAGCATGAAACGCAACCTCATCCTCGCCGCCGCGCTTGCCGGGATCGCACTTCCCGCCCTGGGCATCGTGTCGGCCACGGCGCAATCCGTGCCGCAGCCCGCCAACCGGCAAGTGGCCGAGGCGCAGATGGCCGTCGCGGCGCCTGTGACGCTGTCGCAGGCAGGCGGGATCGCCCTCAAGGCCGCGCCCGGCACGCTGGCCGCGATCGGCTTCAACGACGAGAACGGCAAGGGCGTGTACGAGGCCTCGGTGGTTCGGGACGCCGGGAAGGTGACCCTCGTCAAGGTCGATGCGGAAAGCGGCAAGGTGATGTCAACGACACAGGCGACCGCGATCGGCAACGATCATGAGCATGGCGACGGGCAGGAGGCCGAGGACGGTGCGGGCGATCATGCCCCGGGGACCGGTCAGATCGGCGACGGGGACGGGGAGCAACAGGACGGCTGAGCCCGCCCCCCCGGCCCGGCGCCTGCGTGCCGGGCCGTAGCTGGGCCGTACCCGGGCCGGACTTGACCGGTGCCGCAGATCGCGGCAGTGCTGAGGGATAGTGCCTTGGAGATTTCGATGAAGATCTTGCTGGCGGAGGACGACACCGAGACCGCCGCCTATATCCGCGACGGGCTGAATGCCGAGGGGCACAGTGTCGACGTGGTGAACGATGGACAGGACGCGTTGGTCCGAGCCGCGATGCAGGGATACGACCTGCTGATCGCAGACCGGATGATGCCCGGCCTCGACGGGCTGTCGCTGGTCAAGGCCCTGCGCGCGGCACGGTTCAAGGCGCCGGTCCTGATGCTGACCGCGCTCGACGGGGTCAAGGACCGGGTCGACGGCCTGAATGCGGGCGCCGACGACTACCTGGTGAAGCCCTTCGCCTTCGCCGAGCTTTCGGCGCGTGTCGCGGCGCTCGCCCGCCGGCCCCAGTTTTCGGACAGCCCCGAGACCGAGTTGACGGTCGGCGACCTCAAGATGGACCTGCTGTCGCGCCGGGTCACCCGTCAGGGGCAGGAGATTGAGTTACAACCGCGAGAGTTCCGCCTGCTGGAACATCTGATGCGCCGCACCGGGCGGGTCCAGACCCGTACCATGCTGCTTGAGGCGGTGTGGGATTTCCACTTCGACCCGCAGACCAGCGTGGTCGAGACCCACATCAGTCGCCTGCGCTCGAAGATCGACAAGCCCTTCGACAAGCCCCTTCTGCAGACTCTGCGGGGCAGCGGCTATGTCCTGAAGAAATGAAACCGCTCCTCCGCCTCGCTCCGTTCGACGCGATCGGCAGGTCCTCGGCGATGCGGCTTGCGGCGCGCCTCACGGCGGTTTTCACCGTTGCGATCCTGTTGGCGGGGGCCGTTTCCTTTGCGGTCCTGACGGAGGAATTGCGCGCCCGTCTCGACGACCAGGCGCAGCAGCTTGCCAAGGGGCTGGCCGACACGCTGCGCAAGGAGGGCGCCGCCGCCCTGAGCACCCAGATCGGCGCCTACACCGATGCGGTCGACGACCACTATAGCCTTTACCTCTTCGTCGGGCCCGGCGGAAAGGTGCTCGCCGGCAACATTACCGCGCCGGCGACGTTCACCGGCAGAAAGATCCTGCGGGCCGGCAAGGACATGACCCTGCTGTCGGGAGAGCCGGACGAGCAGGACCACAGCTTTGCCGCCTATGGCATCAGGGTCGGGGACGCCTGGATCGTCGCCGGCCGCGATACCGTCTGGATCGGCGATAGTCGCGAGGTTCTGGTGCAGTCGCTCGGCTGGGGACTCGGCGCCGCGCTGCTGATCTCGATCCTCTTCGCCACCATGCTTGCCCGGCGCAGCGAGGAACGTATCAGCCGCATCAACGGCGTCCTGGATGCGGTGGCCTGTGGCGACCTGAGCCGGCGAGCCCGCGACGCGCGCGACGACGACATCGGTCGGATCGCGGGGTCTCTGAACCGGACGCTGGACCAACTGGAGTTGTCGATCGAGGGGCTCCGGCAAGTCTCGAACGACGTGGCCCACGATCTGCGCACGCCCCTGACGCGGTTGCGCAACCGGCTGGAGCCGCTTCTGGCGCGCGACGACCTGCCCCCCGGGGCCGACACCCAGATCGCGAAGGCGGTGGAGGAGACCGAAAGCCTCGTGCGCACCTTCAACGCCGTGCTGCGCATCGCGCAGCTGGAGGGCGACAGCGCTCGTCCGGAGATGCGCCCGCTCGATTTGTCGGCGCTGGCGCGGGACGTGGTCGAGATGGTGGATCTGGTGGCGGAGGATGCAGGCGACTCGCTTACTCTGAATGCGTCCGGCCCTGCCATGGTGTTGGGGGATCGGGACATGATTGCGCAGGCCCTGACGAACCTTGTCGAGAACGCGATCCGCTATTGTCCGGCGCCCGCCCGGATCGAGGTGTCGGTCATTCCTGATCTCGAGGGCGCGATCCTTGCCGTCAGCGACGACGGCCCCGGCATCCCGGGGCCGGATCGCACACGCGCGCTGCGGCGCTTCGTGCGCCTCGACAGCGCGCGCGAGGGCGAGGGAAGCGGGCTTGGCCTCAGCCTGGTGGCGGCGGTGATGCGCCAGCATGGCGCCGCCTTGACGTTGCGTGACAACCCAGATGCTGCCTCGGGGCGCCCGGGCCTGCGGGTCAGCGCCCGCTTTCCCAAGGCCGGCGACTGACCGGTGCGGGCGGCAAGACAGCGTACGATCCGCTCATTTACCGCATCGTAAGCTGATAGCAGACACCGCAAGAAATGAGGCGCCCATCTCTTGGTCATGGCGGGGAAATCCCCCGTTTTTACGGGGGCTTGGACGTAGAATTTGCGCGGCCATTCTCAGTTTCTGGGCGGGCGTCATGTCGCCATTGCCCATCTTGGGGCGCTCATTGTTGTAAGACCGGAGCCACTCGGGGGCAATCTGCTGCACCGCGTCGATACTATCGAAGATATGGAGGTCCAGCCATTCGTGCCGGACCGTCCGGTTGTAGCGCCCGACGCAAGCGTTCTGCTGTGGCTTTGCGGGCTGGACGTCGGCCAGGGCGATGCCCTTGTGCTCAGCCCATTCCATGAGGGCGCCGCTGATGTATTCCGGGCCGTTGTCGACCCTTACCGTCTTCGGTGGGCCACGCCATTCGATAATCTGGTTCAGCGCCCGGACGACCCGTTCCGCGGGCAGCGAGAAGTCGACCTCGATGCCAAGGCCTTCGCGGTTGAAGTCGTCCAGGAGGTTCAGCAGCCGGAACTGGCGCCCATCTCCAAGGCGATCCGCCGTGAAGTCCATGGACCAAACCTCATTCGCAGCCTCCGGAACCGCCAGTGCGTCAGGTTTCTCCCGTTTCAGTCGCCTGGCTCTGCACACGGGGCCGCGCTACGGCGACTTGGTTCGCATGAAGTGGTCAAAATACGACGGCAGAAGCGTATCCCTCGTCCAGAGCAAGGGCGGAGTGCCCATCAAAATCGTCTGCACTAAGGCTCTGAAACGGATGCTGGAGACGAGGCACCCCGGACGTCGCCCTATATCCTGACCCGCGCCGCCGGCAGACACTGGATCACCGAGAAGGACGACAAGGCGCTTTCGAAGGCTCGGCGCGCGCGCACGGACACAGCGGGCTTCTATGACAAGCCGAGTCTCAGGCGGCAATGGCACTCTTCGAGAACGCCGAGGGAACACGCTTTGCAAACCGCCTGCAAACCAAGACGGCAACGTGACTGACGTTTTCGGAGAAACCCCAATAAACACTAGGGAGAAGTGGCGCACCCGGAGCGATTCGAACGCCCGACCCCCAGATTCGTAGTCTGGTGCTCTATCCAGCTGAGCTACGGGTGCGTTGCGGTGGCGTTTAAAGGCCCTGCGCGGGCATTGCAAGGGCCAAATCGCAGGTTTTTCCACGCCGTCCACTTTGCCTGCACCGGAAGCCGTCCCGGCCCCCTGCACACAAGGCATCTGCCGCGCACCCGGGCGCAAGGGCGAGGGCGGAAATCCGCGGAGGCGCCCAAGTGGGCGATGCGCAGGGGGATGGAACTTCTTCGCGCCCATGCCTATTTCCATGTCATGAAACGCACCTGCCGCCCCGGCGCGCCCTGCCGCGCCCCCGCCCGTACCGCCCTTGGCTGCGCGACCGCCGCCGGGGCTCTGATGCTTGTCGCCGCGGGTCAGCCCGCCGCTGCGGATCCGATCCCCCTGATGGCGCTGTCGCAATACCTCAACGGGCTGAAGACCGCCGAGGCTCCGTTCACGCAGGTCAACGCGGATGGCTCGATTTCCAAGGGGCAGATCTTCATCCAACGGCCGGGCAAGGTGCGCTTTCAATACGCGCCGCCGGACGGAAACCTGGTGATCGCGAACAATGGCACGGTCGCGGTGATCGATTCGAAATCGAACCAGCCGCCGCAGGAATACCCGCTGTCGCGCACCCCGCTGAACCTGATCCTCGCGGCGAATGTCGACCTGACCCGTGCCAACATGGTCAGGGGCGTGCGCGAGGATGGCAACAAGACGATCGTCACCGCGCAGGACCCGCAGCACCCCGATTACGGCACGATCCAGCTGGTCTTCACCGCCAACCCGACCGAGCTGCGCCAGTGGGTCATCACCGACCAGGGCGGCGGCCAGACGACGGTGATCCTCGGCGCGATGAAGACCGGCATGTCGATCGCGTCGTCGAAATTCGACATCCGGCGCGCCTCGCCCACCGCCAGCAACCGCTGACGCGGCCCGCCGCCCCGCCGGGGGCGGCGCGCACCTCGGGCGCCTACATCACCCCGCAGGAGATCAGCTGCGCCTCGTAATTGTAGGCCCGCTGCGCCACCCGGTCGGACACCGCAAGCAGCCAGCCCTTGGCGCGGTAGCTGCCGCGCGCATAGCCCGCGAAGCCCTCGTGATAGGCGAGATACAGGTTCTTCGCGTCGGCGCGCGAGATCCCCAGCTTCTCATGCGCCTTGTTCAGGTACCAGCCCATGAAATCGGTCGCATCCGACATGTCAGTGCGTCGCGCACCCCAGCGGCCGGCTTCCTTGCGGTAATCGTCCCACGTGCCGTCAAGCACCTGCGCATAGCCGTAGGCGGAGCTCTGCCGCCCCATCGGGATCACCCCCAGCGCCCAGCGGTACGGCGTGCGGGCATTGCCGACGAACTTGGATTCCTGGTGGATGATCGCCATCTGCACCGCCACCGGAACGCCCCAGCGCGACTTGGACCGCTCCATCGCCGACAGGAAGCGCGGCCGTTCGTGCACGATCACGCAGGCATCGTTGACGTCGCTCGGCGGCGCGTACCGCCCGCCGCAGGACCCGAGGATCAGCAACAGCGCGAACGCGAAAAGAAGTCTGCTCATCTGCCTCTCGCTTTTTTTGTTGGCGACAGGATAGGCGAAATCCTCCCGCTGGGAAACCATCCAAAACCGCTCATTTGCAGCGGTTTTCGCGCCGTTCCGCGGATCGGCGGGTCGCAGCCGGACCGCCCTGGCACCCTTGCGCCCCGCGCCGAAGGATGCGAGGGGGCGCCGCCAACTGTCGGACCGAGGTCCACACACTGTTTCCCTGATTCGTGACGCCCGCGGATGGACCTCGCGCCCGGGAAGGATTATTGCTGGTTGTCGGGGGACGAACGTATGCTGCAAACGCACGCGAAGTATAATATTGGCCAGGTGGTCAGACACAGGAAGCACCCGTTCCGCGGCGTGGTCTTCGACGTGGACGCGATGTTCTCGAACACCGAGGACTGGTACCAGGCGATCCCCGAGGAAAGCCGGCCGTCCAAGGACCAGCCGTTCTACCACCTGCTGGCAGAGAACGACCAAAGCTACTACGTCGCCTACGTGTCCGAACAGAACCTGGTTCCCGACGACACAGGCGAGCCGGTCGATCACCCCGACCTGCCCGACCTCTTCGGCGATTTCGACGGCGCCGGCTATCCTCTGCACTTCCAGCTGAACTAGCCGCCCTCCCCCCGCCCTTCTTCTGAGCGGAAATATCCTCGGGGGGATGCAGGGGGGCAGACAGCCCCCCGCCGCGACGTATGGGCCAGGCACGCGGGTGGGAGGCAGGGCCAAGTCCGCGGGCCAGTTCGGGCGGCCGCCCTGGCCAGCCGCCCGAACTGGCCCGCCGCGCCTCAGTACCCCAGCGCGCAGCCGTCCTTGCGCGGGTCCGACCCGCCCTGAAGCACCCCCGACGCCTCGTCGATCACGATCGCCTGCGCCCCGCCGATCGGGCCGTCGGGGATCTTCACCTCGTGCCCCATGGCGGCAAGCGTCGCGCGCACCTCGGGGGTGTATCCGCGCTCCACCTCCATGCCCTCGCCGCCGGCGGCAAAGCAGCGCGGGGCGTCGATCGCCTCCTGCGGGCCCAGCCCGAAATCGACCATGTTCGACACCAGCCGCGCGTGGCCGTTCGACTGATAGGCCCCGCCCATCACGCCGAAGGGCATCATCAGCCGGCCATTCTTGCGCAGCATGCCCGGAATGATCGTGTGCATCGGCCGCTTGCCTGGCCCCGCCTCGTTCGCATGGCCCTCGGTCAGGCAGAACCCAGCGCCGCGGTTCTGGAAGTTGATGCCGAACTTCGCCGAGGCCAGCCCGGATCCGAAGGCATGGAACACCGAGTAGATCAGCGACACCGCCATCCGGTCGCGGTCGACCACGGTGATGTAGATTGTGTCGCGGTGCACCGCCTCGGACAGCGTCGCAGTATCCGCCGTGGCGCGCTCCGGGTCGATCAGCGCGGCCAGCTTCTTCGCCGTCTCCATCGACAGCATGTGGTCGAGGCGGGTCATGTGCCCGGGATCCGACACGAAACGGTTCCGCGCGTCATAGGCCAGCTTCGTCGCCTCGGCCTCGATATGGGCGCGCTCTGCCCCGAACGGATCCATCGACGCGATATCGAACTGCGACAGGATGTTGAGCAGCAGGATCGCGGTCGCCCCCTGACCGTTCGGCGGATGCTCGACCAGTTCCACGTCGCGGTAGGCCCCGCTGACCGGCTCGCCGTAGCTGCAGGCGGTGGCGGCGAAATCCTCGGCCGTGTGGCTGCCCCCCGCCGCGCGGAGCGAGGCGATCATGTCCTCGGCCACCTCGCCCTCGTAGAAGGCCGCGCGCCCGTCGCGGGCGATCCGGCGAAGCACCTCGGCCTGGTTCGGGGCGCGGAACAGCTGCCCCGCGGCGGGCGCCTTGCCGTCCACGAGGTAGAAGTCACGCGCCGCGCCCTGCAGCACGCCGGCCGAGGCGTTCCAGTCGAAGGCCACGCGCGGGGCGACCGGCACGCCTTCTTCGGCATAGTGGATCGCCGGCGCAAGCAGGCGGTCGAGGCCCAGCCGCCCCCAATCCGCCGACAGCGTGCAGAAGGCATCGACCGCGCCGGGCACGGTCACCGCATCCGGGGTGTTCAGCGGCACCGTGGCGTGCCCCTTGGCGCGCAGGGCTGCAGCATCGGTCGCGGCGGGGGCGCGGCCCGAGCCGTTCAGCGCGACGACACGCTCCTCGCCCGCCGGCTTGACCAGTACGAAGCAGTCGCCGCCGATCCCGGTCATCTGCGGCTCGCAGATCCCCAGCAGCACTGCCCCGGCGATGGCCGCGTCGACGGCATTGCCGCCGGCCTTCAGCGTCTCGACGGCCACCTGCGCAGCAAGCGGGTGCGACGTCGCGCACATGCCGTTGCCGGCGAAGACGGCCGACCGGCCGGGAAATTGGAAATCGCGCATCAGGGCCTCCTTGGATCTCGGCGCGACGATAGGAGGCGCGCGCGCCATTGCCAAGCGGTGCGGCGCGGTTGCGCGGTCCGACCCGGGCACAACGGGGTGCCTGGCGGTGCGGCCCGGTGCGACTGCGGTCCGAACCGGGGTGGCCGGTCGGGGCGCAGCCGATGGAAAGGGCAATCAAGCGGAAACGAAGAAACGCCCGCACCGGCTAAACCGGTCGGGCGCGCCGCTGCACGACAGGAAACCCCGGCGACGTGAACTGGGTGGGGGCTGTTGACCACGACGCCGGGGTGAAGCCTGTGCAGCTACACGCCCGTTTTCCCGCCAAGGCATGGCGCCCGTGTGGGCAAATTCCGGCATCTTTCTGGCACTGTCGGCGCAACGCGAACAGTTCAGCCCAACGCCGCCCTCTGTTCCTGCACAAGTGAGAATCGCAGCCAGTTCCTGCCCCCCTCGCGGCCGTGGTTCAGGTCGGAGGCAAGGGCGCGAATCAGATACCAGCCAAAGCCGCCCTCGGGCAGTTCGCCCGCGGCAATGGGCGGCAGCCGGCCATCCGGCAGGGTGCCGCCGGGCAGCGCCCGCCCCCAGTCATAGACGACAAAGCCAAGCTCCGCCCGCGACGACTGGGCCACGGCGGGCGCGACAGGCCGGCCCCCGCCGCCGCCGGCGGTCACGGCCGCGGGCACGACCCCCGGCATCGGCCCAGGCAAGCACGACACCGAAAGCTCGATCTCGATCCAACCGCCACGGCGGTCGTAGGCATGCTCCACCACGTTGTTGAGAACTTCGGCCAGCAGAACCTCCGCCAGTGCGCGGTCATCGGCCGCGACGCCCCTGTCCTCCAGCGCCTCGACGACGAATTGCAGCGCGCGACGCACCGCCATCGGATCCGCCGCGAAATCCAGCCGAAGATTGCCGGCCGCCTCCTGCCCGGCCATCCCGGACCCGGCCATCCCGGACCCGGCCGTCCCCGGCCTTTCCAGCCTTGCCCCCTCAGGGTCCGGGGGATCCGAGGCGGACCGGGCGGTCGCCGCGCCGCGAACCGCCTCAGCCCGCATGATGTGCCGTCGGCCCGGGCAGGTCGGGGATCTGCGCATGCAGCGGGAACACGCTGTCCATGCGGGTCAGCGCCAGAACCCGCGCCACGGTCGGCGTCATCGCCGCCAGCTCAAGCTGGCGCCCCGGGCTCAGCATCTTGCGCACCGCCACGACCGCGCCCAGCCCCGAACTGTCAAGAAATTCGACCTGCCCGAGGTCGAGGATGATCCGATCCGCCCGCGCCTCGACCAGATCGCGCATCAGATCCTTGAACCGGATCGCCACCGCGGCGTCGATGCGCCGCTCCTCGACCCGGATCACCAGGGCGGTGCCCCGCAATTCGGTCCTCAGCTTCATCGTCACCTCCGTCTCGCCATCACGGCAAGGCTAGAAGCCAATCCTTACCAATCCGTATCCCGCGACCCTCCGGACAAGACCCCCTTTCCTCTTGATCTTGGCTCCAATACTCCGGGGTCCGGGGCAGCGCCCCGGTCCCGCCCCCTGCAAGAGGCTCCGAAGATGCCCGACTACGCCACGCTCGCCACGACGATCCGCGCCCTCACCGAGGGCGAGACGGACGCCGTCGCCCTGATGGCCACCCTCGCCTGCGAGATCCACCACAGCGACGACCGCTTCGACTGGACCGGCTTTTACCGCGTCGTGGCGCCCGAGCTGCTGAAGATCGGGCCTTACCAGGGCGGGCACGGCTGCCTGGTCATCCCGTTCTCGCGCGGGGTCTGCGGCGCCGCGGCCCGCACCCGCGAGACCCAGCTCGTTCCGGATGTCGAGGCTTTCCCCGGCCACATCGCCTGCGCCTCCTCCACCCGGTCCGAGATCGTTCTGCCGGTGTTCGACGGCGCGGGCGAGGTGATCGCCGTCCTGGACATTGACAGCGACCGACCCGGCGCCTTCACGCAGGAGGACGCCGATCACCTCTCCGCGATCCTGGCCGAGACCTTCGGCAAGCTCTGACCGCCGCCCCTTGCGCAGCCGCCGCAAAAGGCGCCATCTCGTTGGCGGAGGATCGATGCCAGATCAGGACATCCACGGCGGGGGCTGCCATTGCGGCGCGGTGCGGTTCGAGGTGACCGGGTCGCTGCCGGCCTTCACCGCCTGCCATTGCAGCCAGTGCCGCACCTGGTCGGGCCATTACTGGGCCGCGGCGCCGGTGCCGCATGCGGCCTTCCGCCTGACCTGCGGGGACGGCCTCGCCTGGCACCGCTCGTCAAATCATGCCCGGCGCGGGTTCTGCCGCGATTGCGGGGCAAGCCTGTTCTGGCAAGACGATGCCGAGGCGCAGATCGCCGTGGCGGGCGGCGCCTTCGACGGCCCGACCAGCAGCCGGCTGACGCGCCACATCTTCACCGATTGCGCGGGCGATTATTACACCCCCGCCGCACCGCCGCCGCTGGCCACCCCGCGTTCCGGCCGGCTCACGGCCGGCTGCCTGTGCGGCGGGGTATCCTTCACCCTGCCCGGCCCGGCGCGCGCGGTCACCGCCTGCCACTGCCACCAGTGCCGCCGCCTCTCGGGCCATTTCTCGGCCTCGTTCGACGTCGACGACGCCCAGCTTTCCTATACCGCCCGCGAGACGCTGAAGAGCTACCGCACCGCGGGCGGCGGAGAGCGCGGCTTTTGCGGCGCCTGTGGCGCAAGCCTGTGGTTCCGCGCCCGCGACGGCGGATTCTCGGTCGAGGCGGGGTGCATCCGCGGCGCCACCGGAGGCCAGCTCGAGGAACATATCTTCACCTCGGAAAAGGGCGATTACTACGAGATCGCCGACGGTCTGCCGCAACATCCAGAATGGTGACGCGATGAGCCTTCTTTCCTTCCTTCCCGCGATCCCCGCGCAAAGCCTGTGGCTCTTTACCCTGTCGGGGGTCGTGCTGAACCTGACACCGGGCGCCGATGTGATGTTCGCCACCGCCAGCGGGATCCGCGGCGGGCCACGGATCGGCGCGCTGGCCGGGCTGGGGGTCGGGGCCGGGGCGCTCTGGCACGTGACGCTGGCGGCGGCGGGAATCTCGGCGCTGCTTGCGGCAGAACCGGCGGCGCTGATGGCGTTGCGCTGGGGCGGCGGGGCGTATCTGCTGTTCCTTGCGTGGAAAAGCTGGGCCGCCGGGCCCGACGCGCCCGACACAGGAGAAAATGGCACAGGTGGCAAGGGCGTGGGGTCGGGGATGGCGGCGTTCCGGCGCGGGGCGCTGACGAATATCCTCAACCCCAAGCCCATCCTCTTCATCCTCGCCTTCCTGCCGCAATTCACCGACCCGGCGCTGGGACCGGTCTGGCAGCAGATCGTCGTGCTGGGTGCGATCTTCGCGCTGACCGGCACGCTGATCACCATGGGATACGGCGCGCTGGCGGGCCTCGTGCGGCAACGGCTGGCCCGGCGGATGCGCGGGCTGAACCGGCTGGCCGCGCTGGTCTTCGCGGGGCTGGCCCTGCGGCTGGTCTGGGACTGAGGCGCCCCATATCCGACTGGGCCCCTGCTTGGCCTCCCGCCGATCTCCGGCTGTTCCCCCGTCAATCTCCGGCACGCCCCCCGCGGCATCCGCCGCCCGGCCTCTTGCGGTGCCGCGCGGGCCTGCCCATCTCACACCAACGTGCCTTGACCCATGCACCCTCCCGGACGGCCTTCGCCTTGCCAAGCGGGGGGGGCGCGGATAGGGTGCGCGCCAATTTCGGGGGGGTCGGCAAGGCCCTGCCGGTCCATGCCACGGCGCCGGCAGAGCGCCGCCGAACGAGAGGATGAAGATGTTCGCCACCCCCGCATACGCCCAGGCCGCAGGCGCCGGCGGCGCCGAGAGCGCGCTTACCAGCTTCGTGCCGCTGATCCTGATCTTCGGGATCATGTACTTCCTGCTGATCCGCCCGCAGCAGAAGAAGGCCAAGGATCACCGCGCCATGGTCGAGGCGGTCCGGCGCGGCGACGAGGTCGTGACCTCGGGCGGCATCCTCGGCAAGGTGAGCAAGGTCAAGGACAACGGCGAGGTCGAGGTCGAGATCGCCGACGGCGTCAAGGTCCGCGTCCTGAAGTCGACCATCAGCCAGGTCATCTCCAAGACCGAACCTGCCGCCTCCTGACGGCCGAAGCGGAGCCCGCCCATGCAGATCCCCATGTGGAAGCGGGCGTTGATCGTGCTGGTCTGTCTGACCGCATTGTTCTTCGCCATGCCCAACCTCTTCTACAGCCGTGTGCAGAACCACAACGACGCGGTGCAGAAGATCACCAAGACCGGCACGGCGACGCCCGCGGAAAAGGCACAGGCCGACGCGTGGCCCTCGTGGCTGCCGTCGTCGATCGTCAACCTCGGCCTCGACCTTCGGGGCGGGGCCTACCTGCTGGCCGAGGTGCAGCTGTCGAACGTCTACACCGACCGTATGAACGCGCTCTGGCCCGAGGTGCGCGACGCGCTCCGGTCCGAGCGTGACACCATCGGCGGCATCCGCCGGGTGCAGAGCTCGCCCGGCACGCTGAAGGTCCAGATCTCCAAGCCCGAGGGCATGGCACAGGCCATTGCCGCGGTGAAGAAGCTGGCCACCCCGGTGACCACGCTGACCGGCGTCGGCAAGTCCGACCTTGCCGTCACGCAGGACGGCGACAATGCCGTCCTCGTGCAGCTGTCAGATGCCGAGAAGAAGGCGACCGACGAGCGCACGATGCAGCAATCGCTGGAAATCGTGCGCCGCCGGATCGACGAGGCAGGCACCCGCGAACCGACGATCACCCGCCAGGGCGACGACCGGATCCTGATCGAGGTGCCGGGCATCGGCTCGGCCGCCGAACTGAAGAAGCTGATCGGCACCACCGCGAAGCTCACCTTCAACCAGGTGATCCAGCAGACCGGCGACAAGAACGCCAACGCCGGCGTCGGCAACGAGGTTCTTCCGTCCGAGGATCAGAAGGGCGTCTACTACGTCGTGAACTCCACCCCGGTGGTCTCGGGCAACTCGCTGACCGACGCGGAACCGGCGTTCGACCAGAACGGCCGGCCGGCGGTGAACTTCCGCTTCGACGCCTCGGGCGCGCGCAAGTTCGGCGACTACACCCGCGATCACATCGGCCAGCCCTTCGCCATCGTGCTGGACAACAAGGTGATCTCGGCCCCGGTGATCCAAAGCTATATCGGCGGCGGTTCGGGGATCATCACCGGCAACTTCACGATCGAAAGCTCCACCAACCTCGCGGTGCTGCTGCGCGCGGGCGCCCTGCCCGCCAAGCTGACCTTCCTCGAGGAACGCACGGTGGGCCCGACGCTGGGCGCCGATTCGATCGCGGCGGGCAAGATGGCCGCGCTGGTCGGCACCATCGCCGTGATGATCTTCATGGTCGCGAGCTACGGCATGTTCGGCTGGATCGCGAACTTCGCGCTGGTGCTGAACATGGCGATGATGTTCGGCGTCCTCTCGGCCATCGGCGGCACACTGACGCTGCCGGGCATCGCGGGGATCGTGCTGACGGTCGGCATGGCGGTCGACGCCAACGTGCTGATCTACGAACGCATCCGCGAGGAACTTCGCGTCGCCAAGGGCCCCGCCCGGGCGATCGAGCTGGGCTATGAGCGCGCGCTGTCGGCGATCCTCGATTCGAACATCACCACCTTCATGACGGCGGTGATCCTCTACTGGCTTGGCGCGGGACCGGTGCGCGGCTTCGCCATCACCCTCGGGCTCGGGATCCTGACCTCGGTCTTCACCGCGATCTACGTGACGCGGCTGGTGATCGTGATCTGGTTCGAACGCCGCCGCCCCAAAACGATCGTGGTGTGACATGCGCAGGCTGAAACTCGTCCCCGAAAAGACCAACATCGACTTCTTCAAGATCGCCCTCGTCACCTTCGGCGGGTCGGTCGTGCTGACGCTTGCCTCGATCATCCTGTTCGTGGCGATCGGGCTGAACTACGGCATCGACTTCAAGGGCGGCACCACGATCCGCGTCGACAGCCAGACGCCGATCGACACCGGCAAGTACCGCACCGCGCTGCAGCCGCTGAAGCTGGGCGACGTGATGATCACCCAGGTGTTCGACCCGACCTCGTCGAGCGAGAAGCACGTGGCCATGGTGCGCGTCCAGGCCCAGAGCGGCCAGGAAAGCATCACCCCGGCCACCACCCAGGCGATCGAGGCGGCGATCAAGAAGGTTGATGCCTCGGCCACCTTCCCCTCGATCGAAAGCGTCGGGCCCAAGGTGTCAGGTGAGCTGATCAAGACCGCGGTCATCGCGGTGCTGGCCGCCGTCGCCGCGATCGTCTTCTACATCTGGCTGCGATTCGAATGGCAGTTCGCGCTGGGGGCCGTGGCCGCGACCGTGCACGACGTGGCGCTGACCATCGGCATCTTCGTGGTGTTCCAGCTGAAGTTCGACCTGTCGATCGTGGCCGCGATCCTGACGATCGTCGGCTATTCGATCAACGACACCGTGGTCGTGTTCGACCGGGCGCGCGAGAACCTGATCAAGTACAAGAAGATGCCCCTGCGCGACGTGCTCAACCTCTCCGCCAACGAGACGCTGAGCCGGACGGTGATGACCTCGGGCACCACGCTGATCGCCCTGATCGCGCTTCTGGTGCTGGGCGGCGACGTGATCCGCAACTTCGTCTTCGCGATGACCTGGGGCGTGATCGTCGGCACCTATTCGTCGATCTACGTGGCCAAGAACATCGTGCTGCAGCTGGGGGTCAAGCGCGACTGGTCCAAGCCGTCGGACAAGAACGCCGGCACCAACTTCTCCAAGGGCAAGGCGTGAGCCTTCTGCCGGTCCCGGGCCTGGATGGCGCGGGGCTGGCACTTCTGGCCGGGGCCGCCGCGGTGGGCGGTCTGGTGCGCGGGTTCGCCGGCTTCGGCTCGGCCCTGGTGTTCATGCCCATGGCGGGCATCGTCCTGCCGCCTTTCGCCGCGATCACCACCCTTGCCGCGATGGACCTGATCGGCACCCTGCCGAATGCGCGCCGTGCCCTGCGCGACGGCGCACCGCGCGAGGTCGGGCTGATGTCGCTGGGGTTTCTCCTCGTGCTGCCGCTGGGCCTTGCGCTTCTGTCGCGGGTACCGGCAGCGGCGTTCCGCATCGGGATCTCGGCGGTGGCGCTGGTCATGCTGGGCCTGCTGGTCGCGGGCTGGCGCCATGCCTGGCGTGCCGGGCCGCGGGGCCTTGTCGGGATCGGCGCGCTCTGCGGCTTTCTCGGCGGCTCCACCGGCGTTCCCGGGCCGCCGGCGATCCTGTTCCTCATGACCGGGCCGCGCGCGGCCTCGGAGGTCAGAGCGCATCTGGTGCTGTTCCTCATGGTGGTCGATGCCGGTATGCTGGCCACGCTGACGCTGATGGGGCAGATCGTGCCCGGCGCGATCGTGCTGGGCGCGGTCCTTCTCGTGCCGTTCACCCTGGCAAGCCTCGCCGGCGCCGCTATGTTCCAGCCGGAGCGGGAGCGGATCTACCGCCGCATCGCTTGGCTCGTCATCCTCGGCTCGGCCCTGGCCGGGCTGCCAATCTGGGAGGGTTGAGACATGCGCCTGAACGAAGTCGATTTCGGCAACGCCACCCCCGTCGACGGCTACGGCCCCGGCTTCTTCCGCGTCGGCGGGGAACTCCATCACGGTGCCGTGCTGGTGCGGCCGGGGGCGACCACGGCCTGGGGCGGCCTCGAGGACGCCGAGGCACTGCTGGCCCTCGCGGGAGAGATCGACGTGATCTTCGTCGGCATGGGTCCCGAGATCGCCCCCCTGCCCGGCGACCTGCGCCGGCAGATCGAGGCGGCCGGCATGGGGGTGGAGGTGATGGCCTCGCATACCGCGGCGCACAGCTACAACGTGACGCTGGCCGAAGGGCGCCGGGTCGCCTGTGCGCTGCTGCCGGTGGGCGACCCCGGCTGAGACCGTGGACCGGCGGGGGCGCTGCCCCCTGCACCCCCCGAAATATTTTCGCTCAGAAGAAGAGGATGCCCCGCGCGCGGCCCCGCCTGCGCGGGGCGCAGGCGGCTTGCACCCGCAGGCGATCCGGGGCATCACGGCGCGGATCCATTGGGAGAGCGAGATGGCCGGGCGGAAGATCAATCCTTACCTCAAGGGCGTGCTCGAATTCGGGCCGATCATCGCGTTCTTCGTGGCCTACATGCGCCTCAAGGGGCAGCATGTCGCGATCGGCGGCACCGATTACGATGGCTTCATCCTGGTCACCGCAGGCTTCGTTCCGCTGTTGGTGATCTGCACGGGCCTGTTGTGGTGGCTGACCGGGCACCTGTCGAAGATGCAGATCGCGACAGTGGTGCTGGTGGTGATCTTCGGCGGGCTGTCGGTCTGGCTGAACGATCCGAGCTTCATCAAGATGAAGCCCACAATCATCTACCTGCTGTTCGGCGGGATCCTGGGGGTGGGCCTCCTGCAGGGGAAATCCTACCTCCGGATCGTGATGGAAGAGGTCGTGCCCATGAAGCACGAGGGCTGGATGATCCTGACCCGCCGGGTCTGCGCCTTCTTCTTCGTCCTCGCGATCGCCAACGAGATCGTCTGGCGCACGATGAGTGACGAGGCCTGGGTCTGGTTCAAGACCTTTGTCCTGACCGTCGCTCTGTTTGCCTTCTTCATGTTGCAGGCCCGGCTTTTCCGCGATTACGCGATCGAGGAGGACGCGGAGAAGGGCGAGAAGGGCGCGAACCGCTAGGCCCCTGCCTTTCCCCAGCCCTGCCCCCGGCGCCGCGCCTCAGGCCCGGTCGACCCGCGCGGCGAAGCACCCGCGCATCGCGTAATGGGCTTGGATATAGCCGACCTCAGGCGCCTCCAGCATCTGCCGGATTTTCGGGACGATCTCCGCCCCCTCGGCGAGGGCGGCGGCGACGATATGCCCCCGGCCGTCGATGCCGCGCAGCGCGAGGATGCGCCGCGCCAGCGCCTCGGGCACCTCGTCCACCGCGTCGAACGGAGCCTCGGCCCCCTCGGCCACGAAGATCGCATGGCGGGAACGGTAGGGCGAATTCACCGGCAGGTGTTCCCAGTTCAGCAGCAGCGCGCTGCCGCCCCGGTCGATGTCGCGCAGGGTGATCCGGTCGGGAAAGCCCGGGCTGGCGTCGACCGCGCAGCGGATCACCCCTTCGGCGGCGAGGGCGGTGTCGGACAGGCCATAGTACCTGCGGAACGGTTCGGGCGAGAGCCCGGTGATGCGGAACGCCATGGGAAACCTCCTTGCCTTGGCACCGGGCAAGGAAAGCACGACCGCCCGGGGCGCCTCAGCCCGGTTCCTGCGCATTCGGTCCGGGGGCGCGCGGGCCCCCTCAGCCCGCGCGGCGTTTCGGGGTGGCCGCGGCGGCGCGGAAGGCTACGACCAGCTGGGCGCGGTCGTGGCCCCGGTCCTCCAGCCGCCGCAACCCGAAGCGGACATGCGCCATCTCCTGATAGTAGCGGAGGAAGGCGTAGTTGATCGAGGCCCCCGCCACGGCGCCCAGAAGCGGCACCGCCTGTGCCGCAAGCTTCTCTCCCAGCGCGACCGAGAGCCGCGGCGCCACCGCCGCGACCACGCGGTTCAGCGCGGGCCCGGTGATCGTCACCCGCGCGCCCAGGAACGAGGTGTTAACCCCGTCGTCCTCGGCCAGGGGGCTGCCCGCGGCAAAGACCTGAAGGCATTCCAGCCGCACCGCCTCGTCCTCGGGGTCGTAGCCGTAGGATGCCGCGATCTTCTGGATCGCGCGGAAGATCAGCGTCACCGTCACCGGAAGCTCGGCCAGCGACGAGGCAAGGCCGCCCATCCCGCCGACGGCCCCGGTCACCAGGGCAGCGGCGCGGTGGCGGCGCTCGGCCGTGGCCGCGGCGTTGCTGGCCCTGCCCGACAGTGTGCGCCCGGCCATGCCGTAGGCCTGATGCAATGCGCGTTCCACGATCGTCTCGATCCGGTCCTTCACGCCGTCGGGCAGCGCCTCGATCTGCTTTTCCACGCGGCTGCCGACCATGTTGACCAGCGACATCATCGGCCCGGATGCGTCGCGGTAGCGGGCCGCAAGGCGGGCGATCTCTTCGCCCGACAGGTCGGGAACGGGCATCGGGGGGATCTCGGTTTCCATCTGCGATAGGTAAGGTGCCGCCGAGCGCGCTTCAACGTCCGGGCCTGCTTCCGGGCCAACAGCCCGGCCGGAAGGGGAAGCTCAGGTCCAGTGCCGGTCTTCGCCGCCCGGAAGGGCACCACGGGCGGCGCGCGGCACCTCGTAGGCCAGATCCTGTGCGTCGCAGAACCGCACGATCCAGGCATCGTCCATCAGCAGGAAATCCAGGACGGCGCCAAGGAACCCGGGATCGGCGGCACGCGTGCGCAGCTCCGCCATATCGGCGCCGGTGGCGCCAAGGAAGACCGGAAGAAGCTCCTCCTCGCCCGCCAGCCAGCCCAGTGCCCGCAGGCCGATCGTCTCGGCCATGTCCCGGGTCATCGTGCCGTTCACCATGTCGTGTTCTCTCGTCCGCCGAAACCTGACCGGTCAGTTAACGCCCGGAAAGGAATTCTTAACCATTGGGCGCGACCTTGGAGTCGGAAGGACACAGTTGCAAGGGGCGGGGACCGACCGTGGCGGGAAAGATCCTGATCGTCGACGACGTCGCGACAAGCCGGATCGTCTTGAAGGCGCGCCTGGGGCGGGCCTTCTATCGGATGATCCAGGCTTCGGACGGCGTGACCGGTCTGGCGCAGGCCGCGACCGAACCGCTCGACCTCGTGCTCGTGGCCGCGCGGCTGCCCGACATGACGGGCGCCGACTTCTGCGGCCGTGTACGGGCCGATCCCGCGACGGCCGCGCTGCCGGTGATCGTTCTTGGTGCGGCGGGGGCGGAGGGACTGGCCGCCCTGATGGCCGGGGCCGACGACGTGATGGCCCTCCCGCTGGACGAGGCGCTGCTGCTTGCGCGCGTGCGCAGCCTGATGCGCGCACGCGAGGCCGAGGATGAGTTGATGGCGCGGGGGGAGACCTGCCGCGACCTCGGTTTCACCGAACCGGAGGAGGATGCCGCGGGGGCACCGCGGATCGGCCTGATCGCCGCCGATGCAGGCGCCGGGGTGCGGCTTCGGCGGGCGCTGACCCGGCAGATCGACGGCAGGATCGAGGTGCTGGGAAGGGGCGAGGCGCTGGGGGAGCCATCTGGCGGCGTGGCGCCCGAGGCCTTCGTCCTCGCCGCCGCGCCACCCGGGCCCGGCGCAAGCCCCGAGACATGCCGCGACCGGGTGGACGCGGTGCTTGACCTGATGTCCGAACTCCGCTCGCGCTCGGCCACCCGCCACGCCGCGATCCTTGTTCTGTTGCCCGGCGCCGACACGGCAGCGGCCGCGCGCGCGCTCGACCTCGGCGCGGGCGACGTCGTGACGGGCGACCTCATGACGGGCGACCAACTGACCGGGGACCAACTGACCGGGGACAGGGACAGCGCCGAGATTGACGGGCGCGGCGTGCAGGGCACGGTTGGCGGCGCGTCGGCGCGCCGGCCCACCCCCGCCGGGACGGGCGATCTGCTCATCGTCGAGACGGCCGGCACCGGTACGATGGCGGACATGCCGCCCGCCGCCGCCATCCCGCCCGCGGCACCGGCGGTCGGCGCACAGGTGCGGGAAGGTTCGGGGCTGGGGCGGGAAATCGGCTTGCGGCTTGCCCGGCTGATCGCGCGCAAACGTCGCAACGATCGCTTGCGCGAATCGGTCGCGGCGGGGTTGCAGCTTGCGGTCACCGATCCGCTGACCGGCCTCTACAATCGGCGCTATGCGCTGCCCCACCTCGCCCGGATCGCGGAACGGGCGCGGATCTCGGGCAAACGCTTCTCGGTCATGGTGCTGGATCTGGACCGCTTCAAGGCGGTTAACGACACGTTCGGCCACGCCGCGGGCGACGCGGTTCTGGTGTCGGTCGCCCATATGCTGGCGCGAAGCCTGCGGCCCGGCGACCTGCTCGCCCGGATCGGTGGGGAGGAATTCCTCGTCGCCCTGCCCGACGCCGATCTGCAGACCGCGCGCCGCCTGGCCGAACGGCTGTGCAAGTTGGTGGGGGCGAACCCCGTCACGCTGGCTTCGGGCACGCAGATCACGGTGACCCTGTCGATCGGGCTGGCCGTCGGAGATCCGTCGTCGCGGGCTGCCCCGCTGGACGCGTTGGCCGTGATCGACCGCGCCGACCGCGCGCTGCTGGGGGCGAAATCCGAGGGCCGAAACCAGGTCACGGTCGACCGCCCCGCGGCCTGAGGCCCTGCCGCCCGCCCGCATACCAATCACCGGGCGTCGCCACGGGAAACCCGCGCTCCGCTTCGGGGTGCATTCCCTGCCGCACGCCGGCTATAGCCATGCAGCCACCGGCGCCGTCGTCGCTGCCCCGAACCGGGGCTGCCGATCAGGGCTTTGCGGTACCGGCCGCGCCGTCCGGTGTCGCGCCAGTGGCGTCGGCAGGCGGGCATTCGGCCTTCGCCCGGCCCTTCGGCGGCCTGTGGTGCCCCTTGCGCGACAGCGCTTTTTCAAGACGATCAGCGAAGGCGTGGCGTTCGTCGGGGCTCATCGTCTCGATCCGCTCGATCAGCAGCTTCTGACCCAGCGCCAGCCGCCCCGCCATGTGCTGTTCCTGCTGGGTCATCAGCACCTTCATCTCACCCGCGTTGAAGGGCGTCGTGCGCAGCACGCTCAGCAATTGCCCGAAGTTCTCGCGCGCGACCTTGCGCTCCGCCCGAAAGCCGCCGGTCTCCTTGGCGAAGGCGTGGATCAGTGCCGTCCTGTCGGAGGGGCTGAGCGCCTCGCCATAGGGGCCGAAGCCGAGGTCGCGGACGATGGGGCGGCCATGGTCGCGCCACTCGCCGAAGACCGCGCCACCGACGACCCCCGCGACCAGCAGGTTCAGCCCGAGCGAGGCGATCAGCACGAGGCGCCAGCCGCGGCCAAGGCCCCGGGCCGTTTCGGCCGTGCCGTCGGCACCCGGGCCGCGCGGGCCGTCGGGGCCGCCCGACGGGGTGGGAGGTGTCGGTTCACTCATCTCAGTCTCCCGCATCCGCAGTAAGGTAGCTGTCCATCGCCGGAATCAGGTCGACCTGGTCGAGCGACGCGGTCTGCCCGGTCATCTGGCTGGCCAGCCCGGCGATCGGCGCGGGCTGGGCAAAGCCGATCCAGGCCCCCGCGACCGCGCTGCAGGCAAGGCCCGCCACCACGCCGGGCCCACCGATCCCCGGCAGAAGACGCTGCCAGAAGCCCCGGCCCGTGCGCCGCGCCTCGGCCGGGCGCCGGCCGGGCGCGCGCGCGCCCTGCCGCACGGCGGGATGCGCCGCCGGGCGGGGCTGATGCGCCGCCGCATCGGCAAGGATACGATCCATCAGGCGCCCGGAAGGTTCCGGCGTCTCCGCCCGCGCGGCCCGGAAAAAGCCCTCGAGATCATCGAACTCTTCGGATCTGTCAGCCATCGTCATACCCCAGTTCCTCGCGCCGTCCGGCCAGATCGGCCGCCAGCGCCCGTTTGCCCCGCGCCGTCAGGCTTTCCACGGCCTCGACGCTTATCTCCATCACATCGGCGATCTCGGGGTTGGAGAGCCCCTCGAGATGCCTGAGCGCGACCGCCTCGCGCTGCCGCTCCGGCAGGCGCCCAAGCGCCGCCTGAAGCGCCTTCGCCCGATCGTCCTCCTGCATGCGGGCCACGACGCCCGGCCGATCGTCCTCGACCTCCGGCGTCGCGTCCAGCCCGACCGAACGCCGCTTGCGCAACCGGTCGGTGCAGAGATTGGTCACGACGCGGTAGAGCCATGTGGTGACCTGCGCCTCGCCCTGGCGCCAGTCGGGGGCGATCTTCCACAGCCGCAGCATCGCCTCCTGCGCCACGTCCTCGGCCTCGGCCGGATCGGACAGCAGGCGCGCCGCATAACGCAGAACCCGCGGCGTCAGCCGCCCGGTAAGCACCCGCGCCGCCGCCCCATCGCCATTGGCGTAGAGCACGAGCAGGGCCTCGTCGGGGGCCTCGGTCAGAGCGTCGTAGGGCATGGTCATCGTGCCTTGGGCGTATCCCGAAACCCTTCGGTTCACAATGCGCCGCGCCCGGAGATCGGCCCCCCGGGCGCGGCCAGCGGATCAATTGCCGCTGTCGGTCGCGCTGCCGGTGTCGGCATCCGGGGCCGGCGGCGGGGGCGGCGGGGTCTGACCTTTACCCATGGGGCCCTTGCCCTGGCCCATGGCGCCGTGCTGGCCGTCCTTGCCCCAGCCATTGTGGCCGCGGTGATCGCCGCGATGCTCGCCGTGGCGCCCCCCCGGCCGACCGTCATGGCGCCCATCGTGCCGTCCATCGTGCCGGCGGCCATGGTGATCGTGCATCATCATGCGTTTCTGGGCCGCGTCGAACTCGGCCTGCGAGACCGTGCCGTCATTGTTCGCGTCGGCGATCTTGAAGAGCCGCATCATCATCATGTCCTGCGGCGCCTGCATCACTTCGGCGGCGCTGATCTTGCCGTCGTTGTTGACGTCGACCTGCGAGAACATCCTGTCCACGCGCGCCTCGATCCGCGCCTTGGCCTTCGCCATCTCGAAGTTGACGATCTCGTCCTTGGTCAGGAAACCGTCGCCATTGGCATCGAGACCCTCGATGTTCTTCGCCTGCCAGGCCTTCATCTCATCGAGGCTGATGGTGCCGTCACCATTGGTGTCGATCGCCTTGAAGTCGATCTTAGGCCCCATCCGTCCGGCGCCCATCATGCCGGGTCCCATGGGACCCCCGGGGCCCTTCTGCATCATGCCCGGACCAGTTCCACCGGAGCCCGCCTGCGGCATCCCTTGCGCGTTGATCGCGGTCGACACGCTGGCGGCCAGAACGGCGGCCAGGGTCAGGGCGGTCAGCTTTGCCTTGGGTGTCATCTCTCTCTCCTCTTGATGCGATGCCCGATTGCCTCGCCTCATGTCCCATTCTACGGGGCGGCTCAGAACTTCCGTCGCGGCGCATGGCGGAATGTCGCGAGATCGGGCGCAGCGGCGGCGTTCCCCGCCCCCGAGCGTCAAGAAAAACTGAATTATTACAATGAAATAGATAAAAATATTCCGAATTCCGCCGGCCCTCCCGGTTGGCGACGGGCTGACCTCGGGAAGCGCCGCGCGCAAAACTCTTGCAGGGGTTTTGACGGATTTCCCGCCAAGAAATTTGCGCCCCGCCGCCGCATCGGCTTGCACCGCCGGCGTCTCCGGCGCAGGCTCCCGCCGGGATCGGGATCCCCGAGACGAGACCGACCGGAGGAATGGCCCCCAGATGACTGAAGACAAGACCGCCCTGCGCAATGCCGCCACGATCATCCTGTCGCGCGCGGGGGCATCCGGCCCGCAGGTGTTGATGGGGCAGCGCGGATCGAAGGCGGCGTTCATGCCCAACAAGTTCGTGTTTCCGGGCGGGGCGGTGGATCCCGGCGATGCCGAGGTGCCCCTTGCCCGCCCCCTGCCCGAGGCCTGCGCCCGCCGCGTTGCCGCCCACGCCTCCGAGGCGCCCCATTCGGGCGACCTCGCCCGGGCCCTGGCCGCCGCCGCGATCCGCGAATTGTGGGAAGAGACCGGCCTGCCGATGGGCGTGCCCGGCGCCTGGCCCGGCACCCCTGCCCCGGACTGGCAGGACTTCGCCGCGACCGGGCTCTGCCCCTCGGCCGAGGGGCTGACCTACGTGTTCCGCGCGATCACCCCGCGCGGCCGCCCGCGCCGCTTCGACGCCCGCTTCTTTCTCGCCGATGCAGGCTCGGTCGCGGGCGATGCCGAGGATTTCTCGCGCGCGTCGGACGAGCTGTCGCACCTGCAGTGGATCGACCTGGCCGAGGCGCGCCACCTCGATCTGCCGTTCATCACCGAAGTGGTGCTTGCCGAGGTGTCCGAGGCGATCCGTCGGGGCCGAGTCGTCGGCCCGGTGCCGTTCTTCGACAATTCCGGCCCCGAATCCCTGTTTCGCCGGATCGAGTGAGGCGCGCCGCCCCCGGGGTACGGGTTCGACGCCGGTCATGAGATCACGGATTCAGGGCGGGATCAGGCCGAAATCCAGACGATCATGACGATCGACACCACGAGGACCGCCATCCCCGCAACCTCGCGCGGGTGGCTGCGCTCGCGGAAGATCAGGGTCGAGACGACGAAGCTGAACAGAAGCTCGATCTGCCCGAGGCTGCGCACATAGGCCGCGTTTTCCAGCGTGAAGGCGGTGAACCAGCCAAACGAGCCGGCGACCCCGGTCAGCCCGACAAGCGCGGTGGAACGCCACGCGCCCAGCACCCGCGTCAGCTCCCCCGGGTCACGCCAGCGCAGCCAGAGCGCCATGGCCACGGTCTGGAAGGTGGTGACGCAGGCCAGCGCCACCGCCGCGCGGATCAGCGGGTCGGTGCTTGCGACCTCAAGGGTCGCGCCGCGGTATCCGATGGCCGAGGCGCCGAACAACGCACCGGCGATCAGTCCCAGAAGGGTGGCGCGGTTGAAGACGGTCACCTTGCCGCCGTCGGCCCGCTTCGGCGGACGCGAAAGCAGGATCACCCCCGCAACGCCGATCACGATGGCCAGGTAGCCCAGGGGCGGGATCCGGTCGCCCAGCACCAGGGTGGAAAACAGCGCGACCTGCACCGTTTCGGTCTTGGTGAAGGCGATGCCCACAGCAAAGCTGCGCTCGGAAAACAGCGCGACGGTGCAGAAGGTGGCGGCGATCTGGGCGATGCCGCCGGCGATGCCGAAGGCCCAGAACCGCGCGTTCGGCAGCGCGATCTCCCCGCCCTTTCCCTGCGTCGCGATCAGGACCGCGGCGGCGAGACAGGCAAGTGGAAAGCCGAAGAGGAAGCGCGAGAAGGTGGCGCCGCCGGTCGACAGGCCGGCACCCTTCAGCTGGCGTTGCAGGCTGAAACGCACCGTCTGCACCGCCGCGGCGGCCAGCGTGGCAAGGATCCATGGGCTCATCATCGCGTCGCTATGTCACGCCGGCGTGTCCCGGGAAAGCGGCAAGCGCCGATCGGTCATCGAAATTCCGGCCCGTGTGCCCAGACGGTCAATGACGAGCGCTGTCCCTCGGTGACCGGCGTGACCCGGTGCAGCACGAAGCCCGGGAACAGCACCGCCGCGCCCTGCGTCCGGTCGGCCGCGACCGGCTCATGCCCGGACCATGTCTCCAGCGTGCCGCCCGTGTAGGCGCCCGGATCCGAAAGCTGCACGACCAGCGTAAGCTTGCGCCGCCGTGCCACCTGCCCGTCGCCGATGTCGGAATGCCAGCCGAAATGGCCCTGCCGCTCGGCCCCGTAGCGCGCGACCTGCGCGCTTTCGGCGAACTCGGTCAGGTCGAAGCCGAAGACGTCGCGATTGGCCTGCGCCACCAGCCGGATCAGCCGATCCATCACCCATTCGGCGCCCTCGCGCTCATCCAGCCAGGCGATCTCGGCCCGGCGGATGTTGTGATCGCGCCGCCGCCCCACGAGGCCCGCGATCGCGGGCTCCTCGGCATGGGCGATGTCGACGATGTGGCGGCACTCGGCGGGTGTGAAGGCGTCGGGAATGGCGTGGATGGCAAGCATGATCGGGGGCCCCAGTGAACCGTCCGGCCATAACGCCCCCGCATCCGCGCGGCGCGCACGTTTCCGACCGCGAGGGCGGTTTGCGACATGCTTGCGCGTGCCCCGGCGCCAAGCTGCCCGCCGGGGCCTTCCCTCAGCGCCCGTGAGAACCGTCGTAGCCGTTCGGCGCGGGCGGCGCCCAGCCTGCGGGCGCGGCCTCGGGCGTGAAGACCTCGATCTTCAGCGGGTGGCAGGCGGCGGCGTCCGAGGAATGCTCATCCCCGCAATCGCCGCCCGGACAGGCCGAGAGCGCGCCGACAAGGTCGATCTCGGCAAAGAATTCCAGGTAATCGCCGGGGCGCACGGGTGAGGCCTTCATGAAATACTGCCCGGTATCACGGGTGAACCCCGTGCACATGAAGACGTTGAGAACGTCGTGCACGTGGCGCCCGGCCTCTGCCAGCGGCAGCCCCCGGGCATCGGCCAGCGCGCGGGTCAGGTTGGAATGACAGCAATGGTGATACTGCCCGCCCGTCAGCAGATTGTGGGTGTAGGGATCGCAGCGCGTGCCGATCACGTCATGGACCGAGCCGCCGAAAGCGTCGATCCCGTACCAGTCGAGCGTGTCGTCGGTGATCGTGGCCATCGGCCGCATCGCCGGAAAGGAAGACCACAGCCTGTCCCCCGTCGACAGGTGAGTGCCGTGGAGCGCCCGCGTCTTGCCGGAATAGAAGCGTTCGCCAAGGTCGGCCGCGTTCCACAGGTTGAGGTCGCCCACCTGCGGCCCGTCGATGCAGCTGATGCGGAAGAAGCTGCCCGCCGGGACCTCGAAACAGGCCGCGTCGCGTGGCGGGGCCAGCACCTCGGCGGTCTTGCGGGCGCCGGCGCGGGCGGCACGGTAGGCGCCAAGATCCGGCGCAGGCAGCGTCGCAGGATCGTAGCAGACTACCGGGCTCAGGCCGCGGCGGGCCTCGGCGTCGGCGGGGGCGGGATAGGCGGGGGAAGCTGTCTTCATCCGTGGTTCCGTCTCGGGCCAGCCGGCGCGCCCCTCAGGCGGCGCCGGGCAGGCGCAGGCAATCGTTGGGGGTCTTTCCCTTCGGGCAATCTGTCTCGGCCCCGCAGGCGACGCAACGGAAATGCACCTGCCCCTCGGGGGCCGCAGCCGCCATCGCCGGGCGCCAGCGGCAGTTGCGGGTCAGGGTGGAATTGCGGCGCACCCACCACATTCCCACGAACAGCAGGACAATGAAGATCGGCAGCAGGAGGAACATGGATCTTTCCCTTATCTCGGTCTCTTACATTTTCGTCACGGCGGGTTCAGCCCTCGACCGCCCAGGCCATCTGCGCCGCCGTCTCGACCGCGCAGGGCCGTGCCGCGCGCAGCCGCGCCAGCGCAGGCCCCGGGGCCTCGCCCGCGTCGACCATCAGGCGCAGCACCACCATGCCCGACCGGCCACAGCCCGCCCGGCAATGCACCAGAAGCCGCCCGCCACGCCCGATCGCCGCCCTCAGCTCGGCCGAGAGCGGCGGCCAGGCCTCCTGTTTCATGGCGTCGGGCGCGCTGAAATCGGCGATCGCGAAACGCATCCACGCGATCCCCCGGCGCCCCAGATCGGCAGCCAGCCGGCGCGCGCCCACCGCCTCGGCCTCGGCCTCGCTCACGAGGCTCAGCACCAGGCCCGGCGTCCAGGACAGCAGCGCGGCAAGGTCGCCCTTGTAGTCGCCGGCCAGCCCCGGCGCCGGGGCGATGCCGATCGCGCCGGGCCGCGGCCCCGACAGCATCCCGATCTCGGCGATCTCGTATTCCATCCGTTTCCCTTCCCGAACGCGCCCGCCCGCTGGACGTCGCTTCGGCCGCACCCTAGTCTTGCCCCCGACCCGATTCCAGCGACCGACCAGCCGAGGCCCATCGTCCCGCCCATGAGCGACACCCCCGACAGCACCGCCCCGAAGTACCAGGTTCTGGCCCGCAAGTACCGGCCGGAGACCTTCGCCGATCTCGTCGGCCAGGACGCGATGGTGCGCACGCTCAAGAACGCCTTTGCCGCGGACCGCATCGCGCAGGCCTTCATCATGACCGGTATCCGCGGGACGGGCAAAACCACCACCGCGCGGATCATCGCCAAGGGGCTGAACTGCGTGGGACCCGACGGCAACGGCGGGCCGACGACCGAACCCTGCGGTCAATGTGAACCGTGCCGCGCGATCATGGAGGGGCGTCACGTCGATGTGATGGAGATGGACGCCGCCTCGCGCACCGGTGTCGGCGACATCCGCGAGATCATCGACAGCGTCCACTACCGCGCCGCCAGCGCGCGCTACAAGATCTACATCATCGACGAGGTCCACATGCTGTCGACCAGCGCGTTCAACGCGCTGCTCAAGACGCTGGAGGAACCGCCCGCCCATGTGAAGTTCATCTTCGCCACGACCGAGATCCGCAAGGTGCCCGTGACGGTGCTCTCGCGCTGCCAGCGGTTCGACCTGCGCCGGATCGAACCCGAGCAGATGATCGGCCTTCTGAAAAAGATCGCGGGGGCCGAGGGGGCGCAGATCTCCGAGGATGCCCTGGCGCTGATCACCCGCGCGGCCGAAGGCTCGGCACGCGATGCGACTTCGCTTCTGGACCAGGCGATCAGCCATGGCGCCGGGGAGACGACGGCGGAACAGGTGCGCGCGATGCTGGGCCTCGCCGACCGGGGCCGGGTGCTCGACCTCTTCGACATGGTGATGAAGGGCGACGCGGCGGGCGCGCTGTCGGAGCTGTCGTCGCAATATGCCGATGGCGCCGACCCGATGGCGGTGCTGCGTGACCTCGCCGAGATCACCCATTGGCTGAGCGTCATCAAGATCACGCCCGAGGCGGCGGAGGATCCCACCATCTCGCCCGATGAGCGCGCGCGCGGGCAGAAGATGGCCACGGCCCTGCCGATGCGGGCGCTGACCCGGATGTGGCAGATGCTGCTGAAGGCACTGGAAGAGGTCGCGCAGGCCCCGAACGCCATGATGGCCGCCGAGATGGCAGTGATCCGGTTGACGCATGTCGCGGAACTCCCCTCGCCCGAAGACCTGATCAGGCGGTTGCAAAACGCCCCCCGCCCGCCGGAAGGGCCCGGTGGTGGTGGCGGCGGCGGGGCACGTCCGGCAGGTGGCGGGCCAGGTCCGGGCGGCATGGTCCATGCGCCGATGCGCGGCCCGTCGATGGTCCCCACCCGCGGTCCCTCGGCGCAGCTTGCCCCGGCCGAGGTTCCCGATGCCCTTGCCGCGCGCTTCCCCAGCTTCGACCACGTGGTGGAGCTGATCCGCACGATGCGCGACGTGAAACTGCTGGTCGAGGTCGAGACCGGCCTGCGCCTTGCCCGCTACGCCCCCGGCCGGATCGAGTTCGAACCGGCACCGAACGCGCCACAGGACCTTGCCGCGCGACTGGCCGGCCGGTTGCAGGGCTGGACCCACCAGCGCTGGGGCGTCTCGATCGTCGCCTCGGGCGGCCAGCCCACCATCGCCGACACCCGCGACGCCAAGCGCGCCGAGGAAGAGGCGAAGCTGCGCGCCGAGAACCCGCTGGTGCAGGCGGTCTTCGCCGCATTTCCGGGCGCGAAGATCACCGACATCCGCGCCCCCGAGGTCCTGGTGCAGGCCGCCGCCGAAAGTGCCCTGCCCGAGGTCGAGGACGAATGGGACCCGTTCGAGGACGGCTAGGATGCCCCGCCTCTGACACACCGATTGCAGGGTAAGCACCGGCCCGTGGGGTGGCGCAAGCAACCTGTGAACGGTAGCGCTTTATGTCCGCCAACCCCCTCCATCGAATGATGCGTGGCACGCGGGCGACAAAGCTCCAGCACGTCTTGCCGCAGGGACACCTATGGCGTGGCGGGGATGGGCCGGCGCTGGCCCTGCGGCTTTGCCGCGTACCGGGCCGGGTCGGCACCCATGAGGGACCTCGGATGTTGCCGCGCGCCAAATCCTCCCCTGCAGACGTGCCTCCCCGCCTTGTGGCCCCGCGCGCGCCCCCTTATCTTCCAGTTCAAACCGAGAGGGAGATGCAGATGTTCAAGGGCATGGGCGGTCTTGGCGACATGACCAAGATGATGAAGGCCGCGCAGGAGATGCAGGCCAAGATGGAAGAGCTGAACCGCCAGATGGAAACCACGGTGGTGATCGGCGAATCCGGTGCGGGCCTCGTGACCGCGCGGGCCACCGCCAAGGGAGAGCTGACCGGCCTCGAGATCGACCCGTCGATCTTTGTGCCCTCGGAAAAGGAAGTGGCCGAGGACCTGATCCTTGCCGCGATCAAGGATGCCCAGCAGAAGGCTCAGGAAAAGTACCAGGCCGAGATGCAGCGGCTGACCGGCGACATGGGCCTGCCCGCCGATTTCAAGCTGCCGTTCTGACCCCGGCCAAATGGGCGACATCCCCCCCCAGATCGAGGCGCTGATCGAGATGATGGCGCGGCTTCCGGGTCTCGGGCCGCGCTCGGCCCGGCGTGCGGTGCTGCATCTCATCGGCAAGCGGGAGCTGCTGATGACCCCGCTTGCCACCGCCATGGCCGAGGTCGCGCGCAGTGTGCAGAACTGCACCCGCTGCGGCAACATCGGCACCGACATGCTCTGCCCGATCTGCGCCTCGGACCGCCGCGCGACCGGCGAGATCTGCGTGGTCGAGGATGTCTCGGACCTCTGGGCGATGGAACGCGGCGGGGCGTTCAAGGGGCGCTACCACGTGCTGGGCGGCACGCTCTCGGCCCTCGATGCCGTCGGGCCGGAGGAACTGCGCATTCCCCAGCTGGTGGCCCGCATCCCCGAGGAGAACGTGACCGAGGTCATCCTTGCGCTGAACGCCACCGTCGACGGCCAGACCACGGCGCATTATATTGCCGATGCGCTGGAGGCGACCGGCGCGCAGGTCACCAGCCTTGCCCAGGGCGTGCCGATCGGGGGCGAACTCGACTATCTCGACGATGGCACGATCGGCGCGGCGCTGAAGGCGCGCAAGCGGTTCTGACTGGCACCCCCGGGGTGCCGCATCCCGGGAGGCACGCGATGAACACCCCCAAGAACACGATCTGCCTGTGGTACGACCGCGAGGCCGAGGCCGCCGCCCGGTTCTATGCCGAAACCTTCCCCGACAGTGCCATTCAAGCGGTGCACCGCGCCCCGGCCGACTACCCCTCGGGCAAGGCGGGCGAGGTGCTGACGGTGCAGTTCACCGTGCTGGGCCTGCCCTGCCTGGGGCTGAACGGCGGCCCGGCGTTCCACCAGACCGAGGCGTTCTCGTTCCAGATTGCGACCGACGACCAGGCCGAGACCGACCGCTACTGGAACGCCATCGTGGGAAATGGCGGCGCGGAGAGCGCCTGCGGATGGTGCAAGGACCGCTGGGGCGTGTCGTGGCAGATCACGCCCCGGGTGCTGACCCGCGCCCTGGCGGCAGGCGGCGAAGTGGCCGCCCGCGCCTTTGCCGCGATGATGACCATGGGCAAGATCGACGTGGCCGCGATCGAGGCGGCGGCAAGGGGAGAACGCGGGGTGCGCTGACCGGGTGCTCTGATCGGGTGCGCTGACCGGGCGGGCGGTCCGGGGCGGAAAGATCGGCGGCGGGGGCGCTGCCCCCTGACCATACCGTCAGTTGCGGATTGCAGGCCAAGCGCTTGGCCCATGTGGTTGCGTAGCCTCCTGCGCAAAGCAAACTGCCGAGATCCCATTGGATCTCGGCAGCCATGCCGTCCTGCGCTGTGGGGTCTGGCCTGAGCCTGATCCGGTGGATCAGGGCGGCGAGATGCTCGTGGGCCCGATCGACGAAGTGCGGATCCCCGAGAAGCTCCTCAAGCCGCCGGAGCACCTCGTGGTAGGCGAAGACCGGATCGGGCGGAGGGCTGCAGCCTCGTCATCCGACAGTCTCCAGGTCGCGAAGATGCGGGTGACCGCCTTGAGCGCGACGGCCCGAAGTTCCGCAGGGTCGAGGGTCAGCTTTGCCATAGTGCCTTACCTCCCATGATCTCAGGATACCTGCTGCCGGGAGAGCGCCCGGAGCACGCCGCCCACCCCTGGTAACTCGCGTCCAGAGGCTTGGTGGAACGGCGCCACCCCAGTCGTTACAGGCGACATTAGCGCCAGCGGTATCCATGCATGGTGGTCAGCGACAACGGCACGGAGCTGACCTCGAACGCCATCCTCAAATGGCAGGAGGAGCGCCGGGTCGAATGGCACTACATCGCGCCGGGGAAACCGATGCAGAACGGCTTTGTCGAGAGCTTCAATGGCCGCCTCAGGGACGAGTGCCTTCTGTAATCGGGGCGTG
>NZ_PHSN01000028.1 GCF_002871005.1 Acidimangrovimonas sediminis | reverse complement strand
ATGGAAGAACAGACCGCGGAACCGAAGCGCCACCAACAGCATGCCCGATAACAACCCAGTCGAAAACACGATCCGCCCCCTGGCGCTGCTTCGCAAGAATGCACTGTTTGCGGGCTCCGAGTTCGGCGGCGAAGCTTGGGCGATGATGAGTAGCCTGATTGGAACCTGCAAGATGAACGGTGTTGAGCCTCACGCGTATCTTACCTGGGTCTTTGAGAAGCTGTCGGCGGGAAAGAAGGGGGTGGAATATGACAAGCTTCTGCCTTGGCTCTGTCCGAACGGACATTTTGCAGGCTGAAATTGAGTATTTGCAAAGCTTGGCGAACATAAGGAGGGAGTCGCAGATCAAATTTGTCGCACGGCGCACCTGGCGCTGAGCTGATGGAAGGCCTCGCCGCCAGTAATTTGTCCGGCGGGCCGGCCGGCACCGGAGTGCCGCGGCGCATTCCGCGTCAGCGCGTGAATGCTATGCGTATCCGCTTTTCTATCTGAGCTAGAGAAATGTGCAGCCGTGAGTTAAGCACGCTGGCAGTCCTTGTTTTGCAGGGTTCCACGGAACCAATCCACATCAGAGTCCCAAGCGGCGAGCTGCTAGTCTACCCGAGGGTGACCGCTCGGTAGTGCAGTAAATCTTATATAGTCGCCGACTTGGTCGGCCCACATGAAAAACTTGAGCGGGCGACCCTTGGCGTCGGTCGCGGCAGTCAGCTTGCTGTTCATGTCGCCACCGATCAGCTGGCCACATCCCCCCTTCGATCACATGCTTGAGGCTGTCCAGCGGGCATTCAGATAGGTCGCACCGAAAGAAGTCCTGTGCTCGATGATCTGCGTGCGGAAGCTGGCCAAAGAGCGCCGACGATTCCAGTGTGGGCGGCTCAGCAGTAGGACCGGCCATTGTCGCTTTCGTCCGGCAGCGCAACAAAAAGCAGAAAGCGTTATCCAACCCCTCTCCGAAGAACGGCGACATAGACTGGGTGAACTGTGAAGTATCACAGCAACGGTCAGCCCTTCGTGGGATCTGAGTGCTTCTGCGATAGACGGCCCTTATCGCGTTCACCCAGCAGCATAAGAAAAGCAGAAAGTGCTTATTTTGCAGATCTCTGGTTGGCGCTACGGCGCCAACCTAGCCCTAGAATTCCATGGGCGTAAGATCGAAAAATGTGGGTCAGATGCAACGCTTACGAACGAGTGGACGACCATCGCGGCTGTATCGGTCCCGAAGCGCTTGGCCTCGAGGATCGCCGCGGCGGTGCGGTGGAAAAGCTGGTAGTAGAGGTCGTCCGGAGGAGGGGGGCACCCCAGCAATTCGCAGATCGCGGCGAGCCTCGTTCGCTTTCCGTCCGAGGCATTCCGGAGCCAGTCGCCGATGGTCCTGTCGAAGGGTTCGGCGACCTTAGCCTCGACGGCAAGCGATACGGTCTCGTTTCCGTCCCTGACCAGGGCGAATACGTCGCATTGGCTTTCTCGGCGCCCGCCGGGGAGCGCCACCTTGTGCTCGGGGATGGCGAGGAGGAGCTCCGCGTTGGTGACGAACATCGCTGCGATCTCCGGGGGCAGGCCGTCGGCGGCCTCCCAGGAACGTGCCGCCGCCATGGCGGAATACCCGGCGCGCCAGTGCTTCTCGGGATCGGCCAGCAGGGCACGCCAATCACCCAATCCTCGGGTGGGAACATAGATACGCGACATGCCCGGATCATTCCCGGGATCGGCCTTTCGTTCAACAGGATTCGACCGATGCGGAGCGTTGGAAGGTGTGCCGCAAGGGCTTCAACTGTAAACCGGCTGGTAAACCAGCGGGCTGGATACAGTCTGCTGATGGCAAAATTTCCATGAAAGTAAGGTGGAGGCGAGTACCGGAATCGAACCGGTCTACACGGATTTGCAATCCGCTGCGTAACCTCTCCGCCAACTCGCCGCCGAAGGTGGGCACTAGCTATACCAGCCGGCGGATGGATGCAATCGCCTCTTGCGTCTCTGCCAGCAGGAGCGCGCGAAAGCGCCAGCGTGGAGGAACGCCGCGGAAAGGCGCGGCGATGCCGTCGGGGAATGGCAGGTCGTCCGGCCATGTAAATTTGTCTCAGCCCTGCCGTTCTGTACCATTCCGTACGATGGCGTGTTGCCGAGGGAGGCGGAATGTGGCAAACCGGATCTGACCCAAACTAGACCGAAGAGTTTAGCCATGACCGACTTCGCCGCCCGCCGGACCGTGATGGTGGACACGCAGGTCCGTCCCTCGGACGTAACCAAGTTTCCTATCATCGAAGCCATGCTGGCCGTCCCGCGCGAGCTTTATGTTCCCGCGGCGCGCCGTGACGCCGCCTATGTCGGCGAGAATGTAGAGCTGGGGCAGAGACGTGTCGTGCTCGACCCCAGGACGCTGGCCAAGATGCTGGACCTGCTGGATATCCAGCCCGACGACCTCGTGCTGCACATCGGTGCGGGGCTGGGCTATGGCAGTGCCGTGATCGCCCGGCTGGCCGAGGCGGTGGTCGCTCTGGAAGAGGACCACGATCTTGCCGCCGAGGCGCAGGCGACGCTCTCGGCCGAGGAGGTCGACAACGCCGCGGTGATCGAGGGGCCGCTTGCGCAGGGGGCCTCCAAGCACGGTCCCTATGACGCGATCCTGATTGAGGGCGCGATCGAGGCGCTTCCCGAGGGGCTCGACGCGCAGCTCAAGGAAGGCGGTCGCATTGCCGCGGTCTTCATGGAAGGCGCGCTCGGTGTGTGCCGCGTAGGCTACAAGCTCGATGGCGTCGTGAGCTGGCGCTTTGGCTTCAACGCCTCGGCGCCGGTCCTGCCGGGGTTCGAGAAACACAAGGCCTTCGTGTTCTGACCCCGGGGCAGGGGGCGGACGAACGAGGAAAAGGGGCAGAGAGAAAAATGATGACAGGGCGGACTTTCGGGCGCGTGGGCGCCTTCGCGGCGGCGGTAACCATGGGCGTCGCTGTCGGATCGGTGTCGGCACTTCCGGCCAGCGCCGAAACGCTGGCGGACGCGATGATCGCGGCCTACCGCAATTCGCATCTCCTCGAACAGAACCGCGCGGTGCTGCGTGCGTCGGATGAGGATGTGGCGGTCAACGTCTCGGCGCTCCGGCCGACGCTGGGCTTGCAGGCGCAGGGCGTCACGGCGAACTACAAATCCTCGTCGACGGCCTACAAGAACCTTTACGGGACGATCGGGCTCCAGGCCTCGATGACGTTGTACGACTTTGGCCGTACCCGCGCCGCGATCGAGGCCTCCAAGCAGACGGTCCTGGCCACCCAGGAGGCGCTGACCGGGGTCGAGCAGAACGTGCTGCTCGCTGCGGTGCAGGCCTACATGAACGTGCGCAGCACGCAGGAGGTGGTGAGCCTCAACCAGAGCAACGTTGGCGTGCTCGAACAGCAGTTGAAGGCGTCGAAGGACCGGTTCGACGTGGGTGAGATCACCAACACCGACGTCGCGCAATCGCAGGCCGCGCTGGCCGCCGCACGGTCGCAGCTGACCGCCTCGCAGGGGCAGCTTGCCATGGCGCGCGAGGCCTACAAGGCCGCGACCGGGCATTACCCGGGCCGCCTGGCGCCGCCGCCGCATGCGCCGCAACTGCCGCGCACCCAGTCGCAGGCGGTGCAGATCGCGCAGCGCAACCATCCCGACCTGAAGTCGGCACAGTATCAGGTGAAGGCGGCCGAATACATGGCGCAGCAGGCCAAGGACGAGATCCGGCCCTCGCTGTCGGCCTCGGCGCAATACGGTGTCGACGACCTCGGCAACGATGCGGCCAGCGCGACCGTCACCCTGACCCAGCCGATCTATGCCGGCGGCAAGATCTCGGCGCTGTATCGCAAGGCACTGGCGCAGGAAGATCAGAACAAGGCGGGGCTGATGCAGACCTCGGTGACGGTCACCCAGAACGTCGGCAACGCCTGGGCGCAGCTGGCCGTGGCGCGCTCCTCTATCAGCGCCTATGACGAGCAGATCCGTGCCGCGCAGACCGCCTACAACGGCGTCAAGGAAGAGGCCAAGCTGGGTTCACGCACCACGCTCGACGTTCTCAATGCCGAGCAGTCGCTTCTTGATGCGCGGTCTTCGCGGGTGACGGCGGGGACGGACGAATATGTCGCGGTCTACCAGCTGCTGTCGTCGATGGGCCTGTTGACCGCGCAGCACCTCAAGCTTGGTGTCCCGACCTACGACGCCTCGGCCTATTACAACCAGGTCAAGAACGCCCCGGCGACAAGCGTCTACGGGAAGCGTCTCGACAAGGTGATGAAGTCGATCGGCCGCTGAGCGGCCGCGACGGCAGGTTCCGCCGGGGCGACCGGCGGGCCGTCATCTTCAAAATATCGCGCCGGGTCCGTCCCACGAGTTGTGTCGTGGAAGGGACCCGGCTACCATACTTGCAGATTCAGCGGGGAATCTGTCCATGTCCGATCCGATGACCAGAACCGATATCGAGGATGTCCTCTCTTCGATCCGGCGACTCGTTTCCGAAGAGGGGCGGGCCGGAAGCGCCCTGCGCGCCGGCCAGGCCGGCCGCCCGGCGGCGCCCGGCACCTCGACGGTGGCGGCCCCGGGGCGCGGCCTGCCGGCTGACGCCCAGTCTGGCCGCGGGTCGCGGGGGATCTCGGCGGATGCCGGCAGGCTGGTCCTGACCCCCGCGCTACGTGTCGCGGGGCGTGAGGATGAGGAGGCCGCCCCCGAAGAGGCGACGGCGCCACAGCCTTCGGTGCCCACTCGGGAGGTGGCCGCTAGCACGGCCGCGTCTGAAACTGTCGCGCCCGAGGCTAAGGCGCCCGTGGTCGAGGCGCCCGTAGTCGAGGTGGACGAAGCGCCGATGAGTGTCGACGTCGCCGAGGACTGGCTGCCGGAATCCGAGCCCGAGAACGTGTCGGTCCTGCGTCTGCAGAAGACGACGGAGCGGGCGATCGAATCGACGATCGCCGAACTGGAGGCTGCGGTCGCGCAGCGCGTCGATCAGTGGGATCCGGACGGCACCGCCGAGGTTGACCGCGACGAGAATCACAGCAACGCGTTCGACGGCCCCGTGCGCTTCGTTCACCGCGGCAACCCGCGCGGGCGGGGTGGGGCATCGGCCGGCGATCGCACGCCCGAGGCTGCGCCGGACGTCCCTGTCGAGGCCGCCGCGGGTGCCGCAACGGAACCCACCGGCGCCGAGGCCGAGCCCCCGCGCGCCGACGGGGGGGCAACCACTTTCCACAGCGCGCGCCGTGCCCCGCTGCGGGCGCCCGAAGCCTCACCAGAAGCCGCTTTCGCCGATGCACCGGAGGCCCGCGCTGAAGCCCGGGCCTGGCCGGAGCCCGAGCCGGACACCACGGCCGGGGCAGCAAAGGCGGACCTCGTCGACGACGATGTCGCGCCGACAGTGCGGGAAGCCCCGTCCGTGGAGGCCGACGCCTGGGTTGCCGACGCCGAGGAAGCCGAGACTGGGGAAACCGAGACCGGGGAAACCGAGACCGGGGAGGTCGATTCCGACATGGGGCCGGCCGGGATCTTCGACGAGGCCGACACCGGCTATCTCGACGAGGACAGCCTGCGCGAACTGGTGCGCGAGATGATCCGGCAGGAGCTTCAGGGTTCGCTGGGCGAGCGGATCACCCGGAACGTGCGCAAGCTTGTGCGGGCGGAGATCAACCGCGCGCTGGCCTCACGCGATTTCCAGTAAGCCCTGCGCTGCGGCTCTGCGCTGGCGCGCGTGTATTTGACCTTTCTCGGACGCGGCCGAGAGGGGCGCTCTGCGTGGGCAGAGTATCTGCCAATCCATGATCCAGGCCCTGGTAGCCACCGCTTGAGGGGCGTCAGGGGGCCTTCGCGCGCGACGTGACACCCCCTTCGCGGACGAAGCGGGGCGCAGGCACGCAAAGGAAAAGCGCGCCCCGAAGGGCGCGCCTTTCCAGTATTGCGACAGCGTCGGATCAGGCGGCTTCGGCCTGCTCCAGTTCCAGCGCATGACGGCGCTCGCTTTCTTCGCGCGACAGCGCGACCGAGGTCCGCACGCCCTTGGAGACGAACTCCATAAGCCCCTTCACGACCCGCTCATTGGGGTCGATCCCGGCGCAGGACAGCACTTCGCGCCCATCGCGCGAGCGCGCCCAGCGGGCGATCTGCTCCGGCCCGTTGCCGTATTTCTTGTCGTCGGCAATCGCATCGTCCAACGCCGCAAGGACCACGGCGGCAAAAAGCTTGCGCGACCGTTGGCCCTGTTCGAAGTTGAACGCCGTACCGTCAACGAAGTCGACCATGATGTCGTCCTTTATTATTGCTCTTGCGTTTCCTGGCGTGCGGCGACTATGGCGTTTTTGTCACGATTCGGTATCCCCTCTATCGAATGCCAGCCATGCGCGCTCCGCATGACTGGTGGGATTTGGTACCGTATCTAGTCAGCTTGCCAGCGTTTCCTGCGCGATATATAGGGTCTCGCATCTTCCGATCAAGCATTTGTCAAGGTTTCGCCACATGGCAAAGATCAACGGTAACGAAATCCGGCCCGGGGTGATCCTGGAGCACGACGGCGGCCTCTGGGCTGCCGTGAAGGTGGAACACGTGAAGCCCGGCAAGGGCGGGGCCTTCGCGCAGGTGGAGCTGAAGAACCTCCGCGACGGGCGCAAGCTGAACGAACGTTTCCGCTCGGTCGACAAGGTCGATCAGGTCACGCTGGAGACCAAGGATCAGCAGTTCCTCTACGAGGCCGACGGCCTGCTGACCTTCATGGACAGCGAGACTTTCGAGCAGATCGAGCTGCCGGCTGACCTTCTCGGCGACCGCCGGCCGTTCCTCCAGGACGGCATGACCGCGACGATCCAGTATTACGGCGACGAGGCGCTGTCGGTGCAGATCCCGCAGAAGGTGACCTGCACGGTGATGGAGACCGAGCCGGTGGTGAACGGTCAGACGGCTGCGAAAAGCTTCAAGCCCGCCGTCCTGGACAACGGCGTGCGCATCATGGTGCCGCCGTTCATCGCGCAGGACGAGAAGATCGTCGTCCACACCGAGACCTTCGCCTATTCCGAGCGCGCCTGACCGGGGTTTCGCGCGCAAACCGCCCTGCATTGCCCGGGGCGGTTTTTTCATTTGCGGAATGCCCCGGGCGCCTACGCCCGGCAATACGTCCCGGGCGCCTACGCCCGGCGATACGTCCCGGGCGCCATCGCCCGAGGAGGCATCCATGATCCGAGAGATCTCCCCCGAAGACGCGGCGCAGCTGGTTCCGCTCAACACGCTCGTGCAGAACCTGCACGCGGCGGAATGCCCGCATATCTACCCAGCCGATCCCGATCCCGCGGCGCTGGCCGCGCACCTGGCGGCGACGCTTGCCCGCCCGGGCACCTTCGCGCTTGCCTGGGGTGCGCCGCCGCTGGGCTACGTTCTGGCCGAGGTGCAGGAGATCCCCGGCGACCTGCTGCGCCACCCGGCGCGCCGCGGGATGGTGCATCACATCTCGGTCGCGGCCACGGCGCGGCGGCAGGGTATCGGCCTCGCTCTGGTCGAGGCTGCCAAGGCGCGGTTTCGTGATGCCGGGGCCACCCATTGGGCCGTGACCTACCGCGTGTTCAATGACGCCTCGGCCGCGCTGATGGCGCGGGCAGGGGCGGCCCCGGGGCTGATCCTGGGAGAGGGGGCGCTCTGAACGCGCTGCCTCGATCCCTTGGGCCTTCGTCGGACGATGAGGGCCCGCAAGGGGCGGAAGAGGCGCCCGCGTGCCCAACGCCCTTGGCCTCGGCCCGCGCATTCGCTAGAGCATCAGGCAAAGCCGCGGCACTCCCCGCGCCAGCCTTCAGGACGACCCGATGACGATGGACAAGACCTTCAACGCTGCCGAGGCCGAGGCCCGGCTCTACGCCGACTGGGAAAGCTCGGGCGCCTTCAAGGCCGGCGCGAACGCGAAACCGGGGGCCGAGACCTTCTCCATCATGATCCCGCCGCCGAACGTGACCGGCAGCCTGCACATGGGGCATGCGTTCAACAACACGCTGCAGGACATCCTGATCCGCTGGCACCGGATGCGCGGGCATGACGTGCTGTGGCAGCCCGGGCAGGACCACGCGGGGATCGCCACGCAGATGGTTGTGGAACGCGAGCTGGCCAAGGACAAGTCGAACCAGACCCGCCGCGAGATGGGGCGCGAGGCGTTCCTGTCGAAGGTATGGGAGTGGAAGACCCAATCGGGCGGCACCATCGTCAACCAGTTGAAACGTCTGGGCGCGTCCTGCGACTGGTCGCGCAACGCCTTCACCATGTCGGGTGCCCCGGGCGCGCCGGCGGGCGAGGACGGCAACTTCCACGACGCGGTGATCAAGGTCTTCGTCGATCTCTACAACAAGGGCCTGATCTACCGCGGCAAGCGGCTGGTCAACTGGGATCCCCATTTCGAGACGGCGATCTCGGATCTCGAGGTCGAGAACATCGAGAAACCCGGCCACATGTGGCACTTCAAGTATCCGCTGGCGGGGGGCGAGACCTATCTCTACCAGGAGAAGGACGAGGACGGGAACGTCCTCTTCGAGGAGACCCGCGACTACATCTCGATCGCGACCACGCGGCCCGAGACGATGCTGGGCGATGGCGCGGTGGCGGTGCACCCCTCCGACACCCGCTATGCCCCGATCGTCGGCAAGCTGTGCGAGATCCCGGTGGGGCCGAAGGAGCATCGCCGCCTGATCCCGATCATCACCGACGAATACCCCGATCCGGCCTTCGGCTCGGGCGCGGTGAAGATCACCGGCGCGCATGATTTCAACGACTATCAGGTCGCCAAGCGCGGCGGCATCCCGATGTACCGCCTGATGAATACCTCGGCCCACATGCGCGACGACGGCGACGATTACGCCACCTGCGCGGCGCTGGCGATGTCGGTCGCCAAGGGCGAGACCACGCTGACCGAGCTTGAGGCCGACGCCGTCAACCTCGTCCCCGACGAGCTGCGCGGCCTCGACCGGTTCGCAGCGCGCGAGGCGGTGGTCAGGCAGATCACCGACGAGGGGCTGGCGGTCATGATCGCCAATCCCAAGGCGGGGGAAGAGGGCGAGCCCGAGACCATTCCTTACGTCGAATCGAAGCCGATCATGCAGCCCTTCGGCGACCGCTCGAAGGTCGTGATCGAGCCGATGCTGACAGACCAGTGGTTCGTCGCGACCGACAAGATCGTCGAACCGGCGCTTCAGGCCGTCCGCGATGGCATGGCGGCGCAGGAGGCGGGCACCTTCGATCCGGACGCGGGTTATACCCGGATCCTGCCCGAGCGCGACGCCAAGACTTATTTCCACTGGCTCGAGAACATTGAACCCTGGTGCATCTCCCGCCAGCTCTGGTGGGGCCACCAGATCCCGGTGTGGTACGGCCTCGGCATTCACCACACCCATTTCGTCGACGATGAGGGCGATGGCGATCTGGACGAGGTCGAGATGTTCCGCCTGCTGGTGGACGGTGCCTTCACCCAGCGCGACCTGACCCACCATTGCGCTGCCGATTTCGACGGCGTGGCCGCGCAGTTCCAGCACACGCTCTCGTTCCTGCCGACACCGCTTCAGGCCTGCCGCGTGGTCGAGGTCACCGACAAGGCCGCCGCGGTCCAGATGCTGACCCATGCGCTGGCGCGGTACGAGGTCGATCAGGATCCCACGCACCTCGTCTATCCGGTCTGGCAGGACCCGGATGTTCTTGACACCTGGTTCTCCTCGGGTCTCTGGCCGATCGGCACGCTGGGCTGGCCGGAAGAGACGGAAGAGCTGAAGAAATACTTCCCGACCGATGTCCTCGTCACCGGCTTCGACATCATCTTCTTCTGGGTTGCCCGGATGATGATGATGCAGCTGGCCGTGGTCGATCAGGTGCCGTTCCACACCGTCTATGTCCACGCCCTCGTCCGCGACGAGAAGGGCAAGAAGATGTCGAAGTCGCTCGGCAACGTCATCGACCCGCTGGAGCTGATCGACGAATATGGCGCGGATGCCGTGCGTTTCACCCTGACGGCCATGGCCGCCATGGGCCGCGACCTGAAACTTTCCACCCAGCGGGTCGCGGGCTACCGCAACTTCGGCACCAAGCTCTGGAACGCCACCCGCTTCGCCGAGATGAACGGCGTGTTCGAGGGTTACATCCCCGACGGCACGATCCCGCAGCCCGATGCCCGCGTGAACCGCTGGATCGTGGGCGAGACGGCGCGGGTGCGCGAAACCGTGGACGAGGCGCTCGGAAACT
Organism: Acidimangrovimonas sediminis; assembly: GCF_002871005.1. GTDB lineage: Bacteria > Pseudomonadota > Alphaproteobacteria > Rhodobacterales > Rhodobacteraceae > Acidimangrovimonas > Acidimangrovimonas sediminis. The sequence goes on along the minus strand of NZ_PHSN01000028.1, from coordinate 58,713 downwards.
TCCGCTTCAACGACGCGGCCAACGCGCTTTACGCCTTCGTCTGGGGCAAGGTCTGCGACTGGTATGTCGAATTCGCCAAGCCGCTTTTCGATGACGAGGCGACGGCGGCCGAGACGCGCGCGACCATGGCCTGGGTTCTGGACCAGTGCTACACCCTCCTGCACCCGATCATGCCCTTCATCACCGAGGAGCTGTGGGACCTGACCGGAACCCGCGCGAAGAAGCTGGTGCATGCCGACTGGCCCGCCTACGGCGCCGAGCTGATCGACGCCAAGGCCGACCGAGAGATGAACTGGGTGATCGCGCTGGTCGAGGAGATCCGTTCCGCACGCGCCCAGATGCACGTGCCGGTGGGCCTCAAGCTCGACATGCTGCAACTGTCGCTCGACGACGCCGGGCAGGGCGCCTGGGCGCGCAACGAGGCGCTGATCAAGCGGATGGCGCGGATCGAAAGCCTGAGCGTGGCCGAGACCGCGCCGAAAGGGGCGATCACCGTCGCGGTCGAGGGCGGGACCTTCGCGATCCCGCTCGAGGGGATCATCGATATCGCCGAGGAAAAGGCCCGTCTGGCGAAGACGCTGGAGAAGCTGGAAAAGGACCTCGGCGGTCTGCGCGGCCGCCTGAAGAACCCGAAGTTCGTGGAAAGTGCCCCGGAGGACGTGGTCGAGGAAACCCGCGAACGCCTGGCGCAAGGCGAGGACGAGGCGGCCAAGCTCAGATCCGCGCTGGCGCGGCTGGCCGAGGTCGGCTGACCGCATCTTCTTCTGAGCGAAAATATCCTCGGGGGGGGCGCGGGGGGCAGACAGCCCCCCGCCTTGTCGCCACCCCCTGACCTGGCGCATCCCCCAGTTCTCCATTCCCCTGCCGCCGCGACGAGCAGCGGAGCGCCCGAGGAGCCCCTTGCACCGCACCGCGATTTCCGGTTCACATCGCTGCCATGACCGGACCCCGTTACACCGACCTCGTCGCCTCCCTTCCCTCCACCGTGCCCTTCGTCGGCCCCGAGACGCAGGAGCGCGAACGCGGCCGCCCCTTCGTCGCTCGCCTCGGCGCCAACGAATCCGTCTTCGGACCCTCGCCCAAAGCCATCGCGGCGATGCAGGCCGAGGCCGCCGAGGTCTGGAAATACGGTGACGCGCAGAACCACGACCTGCGCCACGCGCTTGCCGCCCATCACGGCATCGCGCCCGAGGCAATCATGGTGGGCGAGGGGATCGACGGTCTTCTGGGTTACCTCGTCCGGCTGGTCATCGGCCCCGGCGACGCTGTCGTCACCTCGGACGGCGCCTATCCCACCTTCAACTACCACGTCTCGGGCTTCGGCGGTGTGCTCCACAAGGTGCCCTACCGCGACGACCGCGAAGATCCCGAGGCGCTCATCGCGAGGGCGCGCGAGGTCGCGCCCAAGCTGATCTACCTCGCCAATCCCGACAATCCGATGGGCACCGCCCATTCCGCCGCCACCGTGCAGGCGATGATCGAGGCCGTGCCCGAGGGCAGCCTGATGATCCTCGACGAGGCCTATCTCGAATTCGCGCCCGAGGGGATCGCCCCGCCGATCGACACCGCGGATCCGCGGGTGATCCGCATGCGCACCTTTTCCAAGGGCTACGGCATGGCCGGCGCCCGCGTCGGCTATGCCATCGCGGAACCCTCGCTGGTCCGGGCCTTCGACAAGATTCGCAACCATTTCGGGATGACCCGGATCAGCCAGGCCGGTGCGCTGGCCGCGCTCGCCGATCAGGCCTATCTCGGCGAGGTGCGGGCCAAGGTGGCCACCGCGCGCGACCGGATCGCCGCGATCGCTGCCGAAAACGGCCTGACCACCCTGCCGTCGGCCACCAATTTCGTGGCCATCGACTGCGGCGCCGATGGTGCCTTCGCCCGCCGGGTGCTGGCCGGGCTGATCGCACGCGATGTATTCGTCCGGATGCCCTTCGTCGCGCCGCAGGACCGCTGCATCCGCGTCTCCTGCGGGCCCGAGGCGATGCTGGACGCCCTGGCCGAGGCGCTGCCCGGCGCGCTGGCCGAGGCGGCGGCCGCGCCGGTGTCCGGCTAGGGACGCGAAAGTTCGCAGCGCGGCGGTTCCCATCTGCCGGGCTGATGCGCCGGGCCGAAGTGCCGACGCTAGGCTTTTCTTAAGGCGACCGGCGTAGCTTCCTCGCGCAAACCGCGAGGGCGCCATGCACGGTCTCATCAATCGCTCGATCCAATCGTTCCTGAGGGATACCTACGGCGCCGCCCTCTGGCTTCGCGTTGCGCGCGGCGCCGGGCTGGACTTCGACAGTTTCGAACCCATGCTGCGCTACGACGATGCGCTGACCGGGGCGGTGCTGGCCTCGGCCACACGGATTCTCAACCGTCCGCTCGAGGGGGTGCTCGAGGATCTGGGAACCTATCTCGTCTCCCATCCCAACCTTGAGCCGCTGCGCCGGCTGCTTCGGTTCGGCGGGGTGACCTATCTCGACTTCCTGCAATCGCTCGACGATCTGCCGGGGAGGAGCCGGCTGGCGGTGCCCGATCTTGATCTGCCGCAGCTGGAGCTGATCGAGGAGGGCGGAGATCAGTTCACGCTGGTCTGCCGGGGCGGGCCGCGCGGGTTCGGCCTTGTCATGCTGGGCGTCCTGCGCGCCATGGCCGACGATTACGGTGCGCTGGTGCTGCTCGATGACAGCGGGGTGGCGACGACCCCGGCGAAGATGGCCACGGATCCCCCGGATCGTCCCGCCACGGGGGAGGAGGAACGGATCGCCATCAACCTGCTCGACCCGGCCCATGCGCTTGGCCGCCGGTTCGAACTTGCGGCGAGCGGGGGCGAGGCATGAGCGTGTCCGGGCCGATCCTGCCGCGCCCCGGCGACGGCTGTCCGCCCGGCTGTTCCGGCGCGCCGGAACCGCATACCGGGGCGGAGGCTGCCCTGGGCCTGACGCCCCGGGCGCTGGCGCGGCTGATGCCGATGTACCTTTGGCTGGGGACGGACGGCACGATCCGGGCCGCCGGGCCGACGCTGGCCAAGATCCTGGCCGTGCCGGACCTGCCGGGACGCGACTTCTTCGCGACCTTCCTGGTCAAGCGCCCGCGCGGGATCGCCGCGATCGGCGCGCTGGGACGTCATGCCGGCGCGCGCCTGCACCTGCAGCTGCGCGACGGGGCGCGGACCCCGTTTCGCGGCCTTGCGGTGCCGCTCGCCTGCGGCAAGGGCATGGTGGTGAACCTGTCCTTCGGCCTGGAGGTGGAGAAGGGGGTGCGCGACCACGCCCTGACCGACGCCGATTTCGCCCCCACGGACCTCGCCGTCGAGCTGTTGTACCTCACCGAGGCGAAGGCGCTCGTGATGGAGGAGCTGACCGATCTCACCCGCCGGCTGGAGGCGCGGCGCCGCCATGCCGAGGCCGAGGCGCAGACCGACACGCTGACCGGCCTTGCCAACCGCCGCCGCTTCGACCGGGCGCTGGGGGCGCTGATCCGACGCGGCACGCCGTTCGGGCTGATGCACCTCGACCTCGACTTCTTCAAGCAGGTGAACGACACGCTGGGCCATGCGGCGGGCGACCACGTGCTGCGCGCCGCCGCGCAACGGCTGCGTGCGGAGACACGGTCGGCGGACCTTCTGGCGCGGATCGGCGGGGACGAATTCGTGCTGTTGCTGCCGGGGATCGACCAGCCCGCGCGTCTGTCGGCGATCGCCGGCCGGATCGTCGAGCGGATCGGCCAGCCGATCGAATACCAGGGCCGCGATTGCCGCGTGTCGGCAAGTCTCGGGGTGGTGCGCTCATCCGACTATCCGCGCCCCGAGGCGGCGCGCTTGCTGGCCGATGCGGATGCCGCGCTCTACGCCTCGAAGCACGCGGGGCGCGGGCGGTGGACCTTTCACGAGGGGGCGTCGGGTGCTGCGGCCCTGCTAACGGAGCCGGAGGGGAAGGCGGGGGACGCGGCGGACCACAGGAAGCGGCCGACGGCGGGGGAGGCTGATCGGTAGGGTCCTTTCCCGGGCCAGCGGAGAGTGGAGAGCGTGGCGGCGGGGCGCTGCCCCCTGCACCCCCCGGGATATTTCCGCTCAGAAGAAAGCTGGGGGGTTGGGGTCTTTTCGCTGCGCGGGGGCGTGGGGGCGATGCGCAATCTCTCGCGCGGGGGGCGCGGCGCGGCTTGCAGCCCGGGCACAAGGTCTGTCACAAGCGAAACGGGGCGTGCGCGGCCGCCCGGACCACCTGACAGCAGCGGAGACCCGGCCATGAGCGGTTCCTTTTCCCGAAGCCAGACCACACGAAAGCCCGGCGTGACCGCCAGCTCCGGCGGCGTGGTCGCGGCACAACACGTGATCGCCGCGCGGGCCGGGGCCGATGTGCTGGCGGCGGGCGGCGACGCGGTGGACGCGGCGGTCGCGGTCAGCTTCGTCATCGGCGTGCTGGAGCCGTGGATGTCCGGGCCGTTCGGCGGCGGCGCGATGATGCTCTGGCGCGCGGACGAGGGGAAGGCGGAGGCGCTGAACTACGGCATGCGGTCTTCGCGCAAGCTCGATGTCGGGTTCTACCCGCTGGTGGGGCGTGGCAAGGCGTCGGACCTGTTTCCCTGGGCGCAGGTGTTCGACGACCGCAACGTCAAGGGTGCGACGGCGGTGGCGGTGCCGGGGGTCGTGGACGGCCTTGCAAAGGCGCATGCGCGCCATGGCCGGATGCCCTGGGCCGAATTGCTGACCCCGGCGATCGAGGCGGCCCGGCGCGGCCTGCATGTCGACTGGTACGCGGCGCTCATCATTTCCTCGGCCTGCCGAGAACTGTCGGAGGATCGGGATGCCGCTGCGCTGTTCCTCGAGGACGGCCAGTGGCCGCGCGGCTCGGGCTGGACGGCGCTGTCGGATGAACGCCTTGACCAGTCGCGCCATGCAGATACCCTGCAGCATCTGGCGATGGCCGGCCCGCGCGAGCTTTATGACGGTGATATCGGCGAATCCTTCGTCAAGGACGTCACCGCCAAGGGTGGTTTCATGAGCCGCGAGGACCTGACCGGCTATGAGGCCGAGTGGCAGGATCCGCTGGAAATCCCGTTCCGCGACGGTCGCCTCTGGGCGGTGCCGAAGATGACCGCGGGGCCGACGCTGGCCGACGCCATCGCGCATTGGCAGAAGGGCTATCCGCAGCACCGGGCCGGCGAGCCGGAGGCCTATGCCGCGCGCGCCGAGGGTCTGGATCAGGCGTACCGCACGCGGCTTGAGGGGATGGGCGACAACGAATCCCCCAAGGCGCCGGGCTGCACCACGCATTTCTCGATCGTCGACCGTCAGGGCAACATGGTGGCGATGACTCAGACGCTGCTGTCGCTCTTCGGGTCGCGCTGCGTCTCGCCCTCGACCGGCATGCTGATGAACAACGGCATCATGTGGTTCGACCCCGAGCCGGGACGGCCGAACTCCCTTGCGCCGGCCAAGAAGTGCCTGATGAACGTCTGCCCGGTGGTGGGCGAGGGGCAGGGCGGCCAGCGCCGGTTCGCGCTTGGCGCCAGCGGCGGGCGGAAGATCATGCCCGCGGTGGCGCAGATCGCGGCGGGGCTGATCGAGCAGGGGCAGTCCATGGCCGAGGCGATCGAGGCGCCGCGGATCGACGTCTCGGGCGGCGATCTGTGCATCGCGGACGAGCGCCTGGCCGGGCCGGCGCTGGCGGCGCTTTCGGGGGTGATGCAGACGGCGACGGCCAAGCGTCTGCCGTTCCCCTATGCCTTCGCCTGCCCTGCCGGCGTGATGCGCGAGGGCGATCGCAATTCGGGCACGACCGAGACCTTCTCGCCCTGGGGGGATGGCGCCACCGAGCCGGGGGCCTGAGCGGGAGAAACGCTCGGGGCCGGGGCGCGCTCTAGTCGCCGAAGCGGTCGATCAGGGTGCGTTCGAGCTGGCTTGAGAACTTGGCGGCGGCGACCGGAAGGGTCCGGCCCTTGAGCTGCCCGAGGTAGAGCCGCCCCTCGGGCACGTCGCGCCGGTCGAGCGGTCGCTTGACGATGCCGTCCTCGCCGTCGGTGCGGGGCAGGCCTACCGGGATCTGGAAGCCGACGATCTGTTCATGCGCGGGCAAGCGGCGCAGGAATTCGAAGGCGTCGGATTCCACCGCGGGGCGCAGCTCCACCGACGATTGCCGCACCGCGATGTCGATCAGGTGCCGCACGCCGTATTGCGCTGTCGGCATGGCGATCGGGAATTGCGCGCAATCGGCCAGCCGCACCGTCTCTTCCTGCGCGAGGGGGTGGTCGGGGGGCATCACCGCGTGGACGACTTGCCGCGCGGTGGCCAGCACCTGGACCTCGGCCAGCCGCGCCGGTTCGAACACCAGCGCGATGTCGACATCGTAGTCGATCAGCGCCTGTTCCGCGGCGGCCCGGTCACGCAGAAAGACCGAAAAGGTCACCTGAGGATGCGCAGCACGGTAAAGCGCGATCTGCTCGGGCAGGAAATACGGCAGCAGGGCCTGAGAGCAGGCGATCGCCACGTGGCCGCGACGCTCCCCCGCGAGGTCGGCGATGCGGGATTTCAGGCGCTCGAAATCCGACATCTGGGTGCGGATGTGGTGGATCAGAAGTTCGCCCGCCGTTGACAGCCTTACCCCACGCGGCAGCCGCTCGAAGATCGGCGTGCCAAGCTCTTCCTCCAGTGCCAGGACCCGGCGGTTGAGCGCGGTCGAGGTGATCGCCAGCGTCTCGGCCGCCTTCCGGATGGAGCCTGCGCGGGCGATCGCGTCGATGTAGTGCAGGGGCAGGAGGTGGCGCATGTGAAGAGTGGTGCAAATGTTGCAGCGGTCGGAGGGCAGCCTAGCAGAAAACCATGACGCGGCAAGCGTGGCGGCGGGCCCGGCTGTCGGGTCCGCCGTGACGTTCCTGAGTGATCAGTCGGTCGTGGTGAAGCGCCGGGCGAGGCCCGCGCCGCCCGCCAGCACGATGATGACCGCGCCGTAAAGATAGGTCGTCAGCGTCAGCCCCAGCTGGGGCATGGCGATGCCGGCCGCAAGTGCGGGCAGGCCGAAGGCGGTGTAGCTGAGCGTGAACAATGCGGCGAACAGTTCTCCGCGTTCGCCGGCGCCCACGGTGGGCGCGATGGAGCGCATGACGCCGTAGAAGCTGGCGCCGAAGCCGAGCCCCGCGACGAGGACGCTGAGCGCGTAGAAGGCGAAGCTGCCCGAGGCGATCGCGGCCAGTGTCAGGAGGGTGCCGAGCGACAGGGCGGCGGTACCGGTCAGGGTGATCCGCCGCGGGGTCTGGCGCCGCAGCGCGAAGGCGGCCAGGGCACCCGCGCCCGACAGCAGGGTAACCACGGCGCCCTGCGCCACGGCATCGGTCTGGCCGAAAACCCGCGCCACGATCGGGGCGCCGAGCGAGAGGTAAAGGCCGCCTGTCGCCCAGCTTGCCACGATTGCCGGCGCGCCCCGGCGGAACGCGGCCCGCGCGCCCTGGGGCACGCCGATGCGGGGGCGGAGCGAGGCGATCAGCCCCTCGTGCCGGGGCGCGGTTTCGGGCGGAAGCCAGACCAGGGCGGCCAGTGCTGCGTAGGCCGCCGCCAGGATCTCGAATGTCGGTCCGCGCGGTGCGGGCAGATCCTCGATCACCGCCCCGGCGAAGAGGGCGCCAAGCGCGAGGCCGAGAAGCGGCGTCACCGAATTGCCCACTGCCGCCGCGCCGGGCCGGTCGGCGGGCTCCAGATCGGTCGAGGTGGCGGTCAGCGTCGACAGCAGAAGGCCACTCGCCATTCCCTGTATCACCCGCGTGATCAAGAGGGCGCCGACCGTGTCGGCACGGAGGAACCCGACCATGCTGGCCGCGAGCAGGAAGAACCCCACCGACAGCACCGGCCGGCGGCCCAGATGGTCCGAGACGCTGCCCGCCACCAGCAGCGTTGCCAGCAACGCGCCGGCGTAGATCGCGAAGATCCCGGTCATGGCGGCGGAGGAGAAGCCGATCTCCTGCTGCAGCACCGGGTAGAAGGGCGAGGGCGCGCTGGCGCCGGCCATCATGAGCAAGAGGCCTGCAAGGGTCAGCGCGAACCCGGCGCGTCCGCGGCGCGGGGCCGGACGGGCAGGGGGGCAGATGCTGGCGGACATGGGGCACCTTTCGGATTGGCGGCGCGTTCCGGGGCGGGATCGCGGCTAAGGTTCGAATCATTTCGAACCATTTTCTACTCGCCTTCGGTCCATGGTTCAACTATTGTCGAACCATGGATTCCGAGACACACTCCACGCGCGGCGCGGATCCCGCGCCTGGGCCCACGGTGCGCGATCATGCCGCATCCGGCCCGGAGCTGCCACATCCCGACCGCGCCGGGATCGACCTGTCGCAGGTGCTGTTCGCGCTAAGCGATCCGGGACGCCGCGCGATGGTGCGCCAATTGCAGGACGGCCCGCTTGAGGCGGCGGCCTGCACGCCGGCGGGAACCGACCTGCCGAAGGCCACGAAATCCCATATGCTCAAGGTCTTGCGCGAGGCGGGGGTGATACGGAACCTGCCCAATCCGCAGCGCCGCGGACGCATCCTTACGCTGCGCCGTGACGATCTGGAGGCGCGCTTTCCCGGCCTGATCGACGCGGTCCTGTCGGCCGACTCCCCCTCGGCGGGGGGCTGAGGCCTGCGCGCACCGGCACGGCCGGACGCGCGGAACCATTCGCGCCGCGGCAGGTTCATGGCGGTATGGACAGCATGCCCGCACAGACATCCCCCGAGGACGACGACCGCGCCGACGCGATTCAGGAGCCGGCCGAGGAACGTTCGGTCTTCAACGCCTCGCGCCTTTCCGCCCGGCTGATCTACGAGGTGATCCGCCGCGACGGCGAGGAGGAGCTGAACCGCCCGATCGTGTCGCTGATCTGGTCGGGGCTGGCCGCCGGAGTGCTGATCAGCCTGTCGGTGATCGCGCAGGCGGTGCTGCGCAAGGGGCTCCCCGACACGGAGTGGGCCGGCCTTGTGCAGAGCCTCGGCTATTCGGTGGGCTTCATGGTGGTGATCTTCGGCCGGATGCAGCTTTTCACCGAGAACACGATCACCACGGTGTTGCCCACGGTGGCCAACCGCTCGCTCGACTGTCTCCGGCGGATGGTGCGGCTGTGGTCGGTGGTGCTGGTCGCCAACGTGGTGGGCGCCATGATCGCATCGGGGTTCCTGCTGTTGCCGCATGTGATTCCGGGCGACCTCAGCGACAGCCTGCTCTCCGTCGCGCGGCATGGGGTCGAAGGCTCGGCGGCGCAGAACTTCTTTCGTGCGCTGCCCGCCGGGATCCTGATCGCCGCAGTGGTGTGGATCATGCCGGCGGCGCAGGGCAATTCCTTCTTCATCATCCTGGTGATGACCTGGCTGTTGTCGGCGGCGGGCTTTGCCCACGTGATCGCCGGTTCGGTCGAGGCGGGCCTGCTTCTGTGGCATGGCGAGGCGCCGCTCGGCGCGCTGGCGGGGCAGTTCTTTCTGCCGGTGCTGGCGGGTAACGTGGCTGGCGGCACCGCGGTCTTCACCCTGCTCACCTGGGGTCAGGTGAAGAACGAGGTGGCGGCGTCCTGAGCGCGGGGCGCGGCGGCGTTTCGCCTCGGCACTTTACTTTCGCGGCGATCCGTCCCACCCAAGGAGAACCGCCCGGCCCTCCATCGGGCGCGGGCAGAAGCGGGAGGAGGATCCGATGGACGCGCTGGTGCTGGAGGAAAAGGGGCGGCTGTCCCTGCGGGATTTCGAGATCGGCGGCACGATGGGGCCGCGGGACGTGCGGATCAGAACCCATACCGTGGGGATCTGCGGCTCGGACGTGCATTATTATACCCATGGCAAGATTGGCCCCTTCGTGGTGAATGCGCCGATGGTTCTTGGCCATGAGGCGGCGGGCACCGTGATCGCCGTGGGGGACGCGGTCTCCGGCCTTGCCCCGGGCGACAGGGTCTGCATGGAACCGGGTATTCCCGACCCGACGTCGCGGGCGTCGAAGATGGGGATCTACAACGTCGATCCCGCCGTGACCTTCTGGGCGACGCCGCCGGTGCACGGCTGCCTCACGCCCGAGGTGATCCATCCCGCCGCCTTCACCTACAAGCTCCCGGATAACGTGAGCTTCGCCGAGGGCGCGATGGTCGAGCCGTTCGCGATCGGCATGCAGGCGGCGCTCAGGGCGCGGATCCAGCCGGGCGACGTGGCGGTGGTGACCGGTGCCGGGCCGATCGGCATGATGGTGGCGCTGGCGGCGCTTGCAGGTGGATGCGCGCGGGTGATCGTCGCCGATCTGGCGCAACCCAAGCTGGACATCATCGGCGCATATGATGGCATCGAGACGGTGAACATCCGCGAGACGCCGGTGGCCGAGGCGGTGGCGGCGATGACTGGCGGATGGGGCTGCGACGTGGTGTTCGAATGTTCGGGGGCGGCGCCGGCGATCTTGGGGCTGCCGGCGCTGGCCCGGCCCGGCGGCGCGGTGGTGCTGGTCGGCATGCCGGTCGATCCGGTGCCGATGGATATCGTCGGCCTCCAGGCGAAGGAGCTGCGGGTCGAGACGGTGTTCCGCTATGCCAACGTCTACGACCGGGCGATCGCGCTGATCGGATCCGGCAAGGTGAACCTCAAGCCGCTGATCTCGGCGACCCTGCCGTTTGCCGATGCCGTTGCGGCGTTCGACCGGGCGGTCGAGGGGCGGCCCACCGACGTCAAGCTGCAGATCCGGATGCCGGATTGACGCGCGGGGCAGGCCGGGTGGCCCTGTCGGCCGCCCCGTCGCCCCTCTGGACGCTTCGAATCGGCCTGTTTTTTGGGCGATTGCACAAAACTTCCGGTCACAATCTGCTGATCCGGGCCCGTCCGCGATGTTTTTCGCAGCGGGTTCCGCCGCAAGACTCCCCTGAGAACGGGCCCCGCGCCCAAACTGACGCGGAATTGCGCTTGATCCCCGCCATCGCTTAGGCTTGCATCAAGCCACCCGGAACGGCGGCGCGGAACGCAGGTTGCGCGACACGTGACTGGCCGGGTCGCCGGCCCCAGGATGGAGAAGTGAATGCCCGCACGACCCGCGACGTCCCAGCCCGCTCCGCAAGGTGGGGCGGCCCCCCGTCCCGGATCCGCGCCCGCCGCGGGCAACAGCCAGCGCATGGACGTGCGGCTTGAAAACGTCACCAAGAGCTATGGTCCGGTCACCGCCGTCGACGATCTGTCCTTGGTGATCGAGAGCGGCGAGTTCTTCAGCCTCCTTGGCTCCTCCGGCTGCGGCAAGACCACGACGCTGTCGATGGTCGGCGGCTTCCAGGAGCCGACCTCGGGCCACATCTACCTTGGCGGCACCGACGTGAGCCGCCTGCCGCCCTACAAGCGCGACGTGAACACGGTGTTCCAGTCCTACGCGCTTTTCCCGCATCTAACGGTGGCCGAGAACGTCGCCTTCGGCCTGAAGCGAAAAAAGGTGCCGAAGTCGGAAATTGAAAGCCGTGTGGCCGAAATGATGCGGCTGGTGGACCTGAAAGGGTTTGAAAATCGCAAGCCCGCGCTTCTGTCGGGCGGCCAGCAGCAACGTGTCGCGCTGGCCCGCGCGCTGGTGAACCGGCCGAAACTTCTGCTTCTGGACGAACCGCTGGGCGCGCTCGACCTCAAGCTGCGCAAGCAGATGCAGATCGAGCTGAAGCGGATCCAGGTCGAGGTGGGGATCACCTTCCTCTACGTGACCCACGATCAGGAAGAGGCCATCGTGATGTCCGACCGCCTGGCCGTGATGTCGAAAGGCAAGATCGAACAGGTGGGCCCGCCCTCAGAGGTCTACGACCGCCCGGCGACGGAGTTTGTCGCGGGCTTCCTGGGCGCGTCGAACATGATGTGGGGCGAGGTATCGGGGCAGGCGGGCGACTACGTCGCGGTCAAGCTCGATGGCGGCGCGGTGCTTCAGGTTCCGGCGGCGGCGGCCGAGGGCCACGGCACGCGCCTGCGCCTTGGCGTGCGCCCCGAGAAGATCTCGGTTCTGCCGGTGTCGGAACCCGCGCGCGAGGGCTGGAACACGCTGGAGGGCACGGTGACGCTGAGCGTCTATACCGGCATCGGACATCAGTACACGATCCGCGATGCGGCCGGGCACGAGTTCGCGGCCTACGTGCAGAACTCCGAGGCCGCCCGCGGCCCGGACCGGGGCGAGGCGGTCAGGATTGCCTGGCGCCCCGAACACACCTTCGTGGTTGCGCCCGAGCAGGGCTGACCGCGGGGCAAAGACCCAAGATCAGAAGACCCAACAGGGAAATGAGGAGCGTACACATGACCGACGAGAAGACGCCCAAGAACCGCTATCGGCTGGATGACCCGGCGCTGATCCGCGGCCTGACCCAGCCCCGGATCTCGCGCCGCGGCATGCTGGCCGCCGGCGCCATGGGCATGGCCGCGATGGCGATGCCGCGGTTCGCGCGCGCGGATTCCGGCGCCAAGCCGACCCCGCTCGACGCCAAGTGGGAGAAGTGGTGGAAGGAGCAGAAGCCGACCAAGGAATTGGTCTTCGCCAACTGGCCCTACTACATGGACGTGACCGACGACGGCAAGGATCACCCCTCGCTCGACGAATTCACCAAGCAGAGCGGGATTGACGTCAAGTACCTCGAGGTCATCCAGGACAACGCGTCTTTCTACGCCAAGATCGCGCCGGTGCTGAAGTCGGGCCAGCCGATCGGCAACGACCTGATCGTCATGACCAACGGCTGGCAGCTGACCGAACTTCTGATGCAGGACTTCATGATCCCGCTGTGGCAGGAGAAGATCCCGAATTTCTTCAAGAACGCGAGCCCCTCGGTCATCAGCCCGTCCTATGACAAGGACAACAAGCATTCGATCGTCTGGCAGTCGGGCATGACCGGCATCGCCTATAACCCCAAGCTGACAGGGCGCGAGATCACCTCGTTCGAGGATCTCTTCGATCCCAAGTTCGCGGGCCACATCGGCATGTTCACCGACCTGAGCGAGCTCGGTTCGGCCGGCCTGCTGATGGCCGGGATCGACCCGACCACCTCGACCCCCGACGACTGGAAGAAGGCGGCCGCCAAGCTCGAGGAGCAGAAGAAGAAGGGTCTGGTGCGCCAGTACTACGACCAGTCCTACATCACCGCGCTGGAGAACGGCGACATCTGGCTGACTCAGGCGTGGTCGGGTGACGTGTTCCAGGCCAACGCCAAGGGCTTCAAGGACCTGAAGTTCATCATCCCGAAAGAGGGTGGGATGATCTGGCACGACAACATGATGATCCCGAAGGGCGCCAAGAACCCGCTGAGCGCGCTGGAATACATGAACTACTACTACACGCCGGAAGCGGCAGGCACGATCGAGGATTACATCAACTACATCTGCCCGGTGCCTGCGGCGCAGGCCTTTATCAAGGATCAGCTGAAAGATCCCGACGTGGCCGACAGCGAGCTCGTGTTCCCGTCCGACGAGATGTACGCCAAGGTGCACGAGTTCTACGCCTACAAGAGCTACGACGATTACCAGCTCTGGCAGTCGACCTTCAGCCCGATCGTCCAGGGCTGAGGCCGGCATGAGCGACCCCGTATCCGTGCGGCGGCTGGGCAGGGGGGCGGCGCCCTACCTGCTCAGCCTGCCGAGCTGGGCCTATCTGGCGGCTTTCTTCATCATTCCGCTGGTGTCGATGCTGTCGATGTCGCTGGCGAAGGGCAACCCGCTGGTGGGCTATGCCTTCGCCTGGAACTTCGCCGAATTCGGCAAGGCCGTGACGCAGTATAACACGCAGCTGATCCGGTCCTTCTGGTACGGGGCGCTTTCCACCTTCATCACGCTGGTCATCACCTATCCGGTGGCCTACTGGATCGCGTTCTACGGCGGCAAGCACAAGGGAACGTTCCTGTTCCTGATCCTGTTGCCGTTCTTCGTGAGCTTCGTGATCCGCACCCTGGCCTGGCAGTTCATCTTGTCTGACCAGGGGCTGCTTCTGGGCACGCTCAAGGCGCTGCACCTGCTTCCCAAGACGACCTATGTCCTGTCGACCCCGGCGGCGGTGGTGGGCGGGCTCGTCTACAACTCGGTGGCCTATTACATCCTGCCGCTCTACGTCGCGCTGGAAAAGGTCGACCGGCGGGTGGTGCGTGCGGCGGGCGACCTTTACGCCTCGCCCTCGGCGACCTTCTGGAAGGTGATCCTGCCGCTTTCGGCGCCGGGCATCTTCGCGGGGTTTCTTCTGGTCTTCGTGACCAACGTCGGCGATTTCGTCAACGCGGCGGTGCTGGGCGGGCCGGGCACCCGGATGATCGGCAACATCATCCAGTACAATTTCTTCGACGCGCAGAACTACCCGATGGCGGCGGCGCTGTCGTCGATCCTGATGTTCCTCCTGATCCTCGCGATCTACCTCTACGCCCGCGTCTTCGGCGCCGAGCAGATCCAGGAATACGCGGCATGAGCGGCGGGCTTGACGAAGGCCGGCAGAGCCCGGCGCGCTGGATCCTCGCGATCTACACCGGCGTGTTCCTGATCTACACGCTGGTGCCGATCGCGGTGATGATCGCGTTTTCCTTCAACCAGGCGCCGAACGGGCGGGTGAGCCTGCGCTGGCTGGGCTTCAGCCTCGACGGCTACCGCAACGCCTTCGCCATCGGCGACCTGACCACGGCGCTGATCCATTCCCTCGTGGTGGCGCTGGTGGCGATGGTGGTGTCGGTCGTGCTTGCGACGCCGCTGGCGATCGCCCTGGCGCGCTACCGCTACCGCGCCAAGACCGTGACCGACGTGGTGATCTTCGCCGATATCGCCGCGCCTGCGGTGGTGGTGGGGGCTTCTCTGCTGTCACTGTTCCTGACGCTGAACCTGCCACGGGGTCTGTTCACCATCTTCATCGCCCATATCGCCTTTGACGTGGCCTTCGCCGTGGTGGTGATCCGGGCGCGGGTGGCGACGCTCGACCGGTCCCTCGACCGGGCGGCGGCAGACCTGGGCGCGACGCCCTGGGTCGCGTTCTGGACGGTGACCTTCCCGCTCATCCTGCCGGGAATCGTGGGGGCCGGGATGCTGGCCTTCGCCCTCTCGATCGACGACCTGATCATCACCAGCTTCGTCGCAGGTCAGACGCTGACCTTCCCGCTCTGGGTCTACGGCGCGGTGAAGACCGGGATCCCGCCGCAGGTCTTCGTGCTGTCGACGCTGATCTTCGTGGGCGGCGCGGCACTGGCGGTGGCGAATTCCATTGTCGCGCACCGGTCGGGGCGCAGCTGACGGGGTGTAGATGACGGGCGTGCCCGTTCCTGTCTTCTTGACCGCGCCCGATACCACTGGCGCGGTTAACCGATCATAAGGACATCGCTCTTAGGGTGCCGCGGAACCGCAGCATCCGATGAGTGAGTCCCATGAAGAATTTTCTGGCCCCGATTGCCGCGCTCCTGCTCGGCGGTGCCCTGTGCGCGGCCTCCGCCGGCAGCGCCGCCGCCGACAACGATTTCGCACCGCAGATGCGGGCCGAACTGGCGAATACCCTGTCGCGCTGGATCGAGGATCCGGTGATCGTCGCCGCGGTCAAGGCGCAGAATGCGAAGACCGCCGGCTACGATCAGGCGAAGATCGACGCGCTCGATGCCGCCTGGAGCCACGAGGTGGGCAAGGAAGACACGCCCACGATCTCGCCCGTGCTCGACAATGCGGCCTCGCGTTTCCTGCGTGACAAGGTTGCCGCCTCGGACGGCCGGATCATCGAGGTGTTCGTGATGGATGCCAAGGGACTGAACGTGGCCGCCGCGGCGCCGACCTCGGATTACTGGCAGGGCGACGAGGCGAAGTTCCAGAACAGCTTCGGCAAGGGCAAGGACGGTGTCGACATCGGCGATGTCGAGTTCGACGAGAGCAGCCAGACCTACCTCGCCCAGATCTCCAGCACGATCACCGACCCCGAGAGCGGCACGCCGATCGGCGCGATCACCATCGGCCTGAACACCGAGGCGCTGCAGTAACCGCCGCTCCGACGGCCCGCCCGGCCGTGCCCTCCTCCGCCCCGCCTCGTCGAGGAAAATTCACATGAAGTATCTCAACCCCTTCAAGTCGATCTTCGGGCAGGGCCTCTTCGTGCTCCTGCTCTGTATCGGGGCGTCGACTGCGACGCTTGCGGTCCTGTCGCAGAAATCGGCCACCGGCCTTGCGCGGGGCGGCCTGCTGCACCGGGCGCAGGAGGTGACCGCGATGACCGCCGAACTCAGCGGCGGGGCGATCAAGTTCGGCAAGGAAGAGATCCTGACCGGCATCCTCCAGAAAGCGGTCGACCTGTCGCAGACCGAGCAGGACGGCGCGCTGGCGATCGACGCAGAGGGCAAGACGCTTGCCAATATCGGCTACGATACCGATCAGATGGTGCAGCTGGCCGGGCTGGCCAAGGTCGCGGTGAAGACCGGCTTGCCGCAGGTCGGCGAGGACGGGCTCACTGTGGCCTACCCGGTGCGCTACGGCACCGCGGGCACCGTCGTTGGTGCCGTGTCGGCGCATTGGAACATGATGGCCTCGGGCAACATCCTGAGGGAGAACCGTTTCCGTGACCTCGCCGCGACGGGGGGGGTGTTCCTCGGCACGATGATCCTGGGGCTGGTCGTGCTGTCCTTCGGGATGGCACGACCGCTGGAGCGGATGCGCGGTGCGGTGCGCCGGATCGCCGAGGGGGATTACACCTCCGATGTGCCGGGCCGCGGGCGCGGCGACGAGGTGGGCGAGATCGCCCGTGCACTGGAGGAGCTGCGCGTTCAACTCGCCCAGGCCGAGGCGGCCACCGTCGAAGCCCGTTACAAGGGGGCGGCCTTCGAAGGATCCTCGGCGGCCCTGATGCTGATCGACAAGGATGGCATGGTGCGCCACGTGAACCCGGCGATGCAGCGTGTGCTGAACGATTTCGCACCCGCGATCCGCGCGGTCTCGCCGAAGTTCCAGCCCGACACCCTGATCGGCTCCGGCGTCGAGCAGTTCCACGCGGATCCGGGCCCGATGCGGCAGCTGATGGCCCAGTCCGAGAAGGGCGCCGCGACGATGACGCTGACGCTCGGCGGGCGCCGGCTGCAACTGACGACGGCGATGTTCCGCGATGGTGCGGGCGTCACGCTTGGGTCGGTGATGGAATGGAAAGACGTCACCGACGACGCGCTCAACGCCGCCATGCTGGACGCGATCAATGCCGATCAGTGCCGGGCGGAGTTCAGCGCCGATGGCAAGCTCGTCCTCTGCAATGCCCGCTTCGCCGAGGCGATGGCCAGTCCGGAGGAGGCCCTCGTCGGCGCCGGGCTCGACGATATGCGCATCGTCTCGGGCACGGAGAGGGACGAGGGGCTGGCGGCCCGTCTGGCGCGCGGCGAGCCGGCCCCGCGGCGGCTGTCGCTGCGCCGCCCCGACGGCGGCAGCGTCAGTTTCGACTGCGGCCTTGTCGCGGTCCGCGATCCAAAGGGCAAGGCCGAACGGCTGCTGTTCCTAGGCCGCGACGTGACCGCCGAGGAACGCCGTGTCGCCGCGGCCGAGGCCGCCCGTGTCGAGATGACGGAGGCGCAGGGGCGTGTCGTCGACGCGCTGCGCGTCGGCCTGCGCCGGATGCGCGAGGGTGACCTGACGCTGCAGATGTCGGAACCGTTCCCCGCGCAATACGAGGAACTGCGCGGCGACTACAACGCCACGCTCGAAACCCTGGCCCGCGCTCTGGGCGAGATTGCCGACAATGCGTCGAACATCTTCTCCGAGGCGCGCGACATCTCCTCGACCGCGGACCAGCTGTCGCGCCGGACCGAGAGCACCTCGGCCACGCTCGAGGAGACGGCGGCCGCGCTGGATCAGCTCACCGGCTCGGTCCGGACGGCGGCGGAACGCGCGGCCAAGGCCGACGACGAGGTCGGCGAGGCACGCCGGCGCGCTGAGAAGGGGGGCGAGGTGGTCGTCGAGACGGTGGAGGCGATGGACCGAATTTCCACCTCCTCGGACAAGATCGCATCGATCACCAATGTCATCGAGGATATCGCCTTCCAGACGAACCTTCTGGCCCTGAACGCGGGGGTGGAGGCGGCCCGTGCGGGTGAGGCGGGGCGCGGTTTCGCCGTCGTCGCCTCGGAGGTGCGGGCCCTGGCGCAGCGCTGTTCAGAGGCCGCACGCGAGATCAACGAGCTGATCGCCGATTCCGGCAGCCACGTGAAGCACGGCGTCGATCTCGTCGGCCAGACCGGCGAGGCGCTGCGCGAGATCGTTCGCTCGATCACCGGGATCAACAGCCTGGTGTCCGAGATCGCGGGATCCGCCCGCCAGCAGAGCGCGGGCCTGGCCGAGATCAACGCGGCGGTCAACGACCTCGACCAGTCGACCCAGCAGAACGCCGCGCGGCTGGAAGAGACGACGGCGGCCAGTCAGAGCCTGACGAACGACGCGATGTCGATGGTCGAGGCGGTGTCGCATTTCCAGATCGGGCGTACCACGGCCGCTGCCGAGACCGTGGTCTCCTTTGCCTCCCGCCGTGATCCGGGGCGCGCCGCCAGTGACGGCGGCACGACCGAGGGCGCGGACGCAAAGGATGCGGCCAAACCCGTCTCCAAATCCGCCACGAAACCCGTGGCGCAGCCGCAGTCGAAAACAGTGGCGCGGCCCCCCGCGGCACCTGCGCCGAAGGCTGCCGCGTCGGCGCCCGCACGGGCCGCCTCGCGGCTTGCCGTCGGCGCCGGCGATGAGCTGGTCGAAGCCGATCCCGACGGCTGGAGCGAATATTGAGGGCCGTGCCGGCAAGCCCGGAGCCGTCAGGGAGGGACGAGATGAAGACCGCAACCCGGCGGCATGACCGCGCCGCACAAGGGGAGATCTGTTGATGAACACGCTGTCCGAGCCCGCCACCGGACGGGTGCGCCACGTGATCCAGGGAAACTTCCTGGTATCGGGGGATCCCGCCGACACGTTCACTACGATCCTCGGGTCCTGCGTCGCGACCTGCCTTTGCGACCCGGTCGCTGGCGTAGGCGGGATGAACCACTTCCTTCTGCCGGAGGGCGGCCCGGGGCAGGGAGACCTGCTGCGCTATGGCCCCCAGGCGATGGAACTTCTGATCAACGAACTGCTGAAGGTGGGGGCGCGCAAGGCGCGGCTGGAGGCCAAGCTGTTTGGCGGTGCGCAGATGCACGATGGCCTGCAGGACATCGGCCGGGCGAATGCCGATTTCGCCCACCGGTTCCTGCAGACCGAAGGCATCGCGCTGCTCTCCGAAAGCCTGGGCGGGCGCCAGGGACGCAGGGTGCGTTTCTGGCCCGCGACGGGCCGGGCCCAGATCAAGCTGATGGAGGACTATGCCCGCATTCCGCAGGAACGCCCTGCCCCGTTCAAGAGCGCCCCGCCGGACGACGTCACCTTTTTCTGAAACCGGCGCGGCGGATCGCAGGCCCGGCAGGATGCGCCGAGCCAAAAGCCGAAGCCCGAACGCCGAAATACGAGCCCCAAAGACCGGATCCGAGCCGTGGACCGAACCACCAGACGGGCCCAGAGGGCCCAAAAGCCGAAGCCCGGATCCAGGTCGCAGATTGCAAGATACCAGACCCCAGAACGACAGATTTCGAACGCCAGAACCCGTGAGACTGCCATGACCCAGCGACCCCGCAAGACCGAGACCGCGCCGCCAGGCCGGCTGACCCTTCCCGCGGTCATCGACCTGCCGCGTGCCTCCGCGCTCAAGGCCGAACTCGACGCCGCGCGGGGGGCGCCCCTGACGGTGGAGGCCGAGGCCGTCGACCGGATCGGCGGCCTCGGCCAGCAGGTCCTGATGGCCGCCGCGCTCAGCTGGCAGGCGGATGGGCTGAGCTTCGCCATCGCCGGGGCCTCCGAGGGGTTCGCGGCCTCGGCCGCGATGCTCGGCCTCGACTTCACCCCCTTCCTCGAAGGAGCCCCGACATGAGCCTGACGATCCTCGCCATCGACGATTCCCGCACCATCCGAGAGATGCTCAACGCCGCGCTGTCGGCTGCCGGCTTCTCGGTCCACCTCGCCGTCGACGGCGAGGACGGGCTCGACAAGCTGAGCCAGACCGCGCCGGACGTGGTGATCACCGATATCAACATGCCCAGGCTGGACGGCTTCGGCTTCATCGAGGGCGCGCGGGCGCGGGATGAAAGCCGCGCGGTGCCGATCCTCGTGCTGACCACGGAAAGCGCCGCCGACCTCAAGGCGCGGGCCCGCGACGCGGGTGCGACAGGCTGGATCGTCAAGCCGTTCGACGAGATGCGGCTGATCTCGGCCATCCACCGCGTCGCCGGGATGAGGGCCGCGGGATGAGTGGCGCCCCCGATATCCGCACCACGTTCTTTCAGGAATGCGACGAGCTTCTGGAGGCGCTGAATGACGGTCTCGCATCGGTGCAGGAGCAGGTGGCGGGCGGGCCGTCCGATCCGGAGGCACTGCACGCGATCTTTCGCGCCGTGCATTCGATCAAGGGCGGGGCAGGGGCCTTTGGCCTGAACGCGCTGGTGCGCTTTGCCCATGCCTTCGAGACGGTGCTCGACCTGCTCAGATCGGGCAAGATCCCGGCGACTGAGGATCTGGTGGCGCTGCTGTTTCGGGCGGGCGACATGCTGACCGACCATGTCACGGCTGCGCGGGAGGGGCGCGAGAATGCCGGTGATCCCGCGGTCGCCGCGTTGATGGCGGAACTGGCCGCAGTGTCCGGCGCGCCCGAGGCGCCGGCCGCTGCCGAAGACGAGGGCGGAGAGGAAGATTTCGGCTTCGTCCCGATGACCCTGCCGTTCGAGCTTGAGGGGCCGGGGGCGCAGCGCTTCCACATCGCCTTTGCCGCCTCGCGCCGGCTTTACGCGAACGGCCACGACCCGCTGATCCTATTCGAGGCGCTTTCGGCCATCGGCACGCTGGAGGTGGCGGTTTCGGCCGCGCGCCTGCCGGATCTGACGACGCTGGACCCCGAGGAGGGCTATCTCGACTGGGCGCTGACGCTTGAGACGGAACAGGACCGCGGCGCGATCGAGGAGGTGTTCGAATTCGTCGAGGGCCTGGCCGAGATCGAGATCCGTTGCGAGGATGAGGATCCACCCGCCGGGGCGGAGGGAATCGACGCCGGGCCGCAGATCGCGCCAGCCCCGAGAGACCCGGCGACCGTTGCGGAAGGCTCGGCCGATGCCACCCCGCCGCCGCCTGCTCCCGCCCGGGTGGCCCCCGACGCGCCCCCCGTCGCCCCGACCGCGGCGTCCGCGGCCCCGCCGGCGTCGCAATCCGCGCCCGGCGCCGCGCAGGGCGCCAGCTCGGCCCCGCCCGCCTCGGCCACCATCCGGGTGGATCTCGAGCGCGTGGACGGGCTGATCAACGCGGTGGGGGAGCTGGTGATTCACCAGGCGATGATCGCGCAGAAGCTGGCCGAGGCGGGCGTCGCGTGGAATTCCGACATCGGCGCGGGGTTCGATGCGTTCCGGAACCTGACCTCGGAGATCCAGGAACGGGTGATGGCGATCCGTGCCCAGCCGATCAAGCCGCTGTTCCAGCGCATGGCGCGAATCGTGCGCGAGGCCGCGGCGGTCTCGGGCAAGACCGCGCAGCTTCGGACGGAGGGAGAGGCGACCGAGGTCGACAAGACCGTGATCGAACGGCTGGCGGAACCGCTGACCCATATCCTGCGCAACGCGGTGGATCATGGGCTGGAGACCTCGGAAAAGCGCGTCGCGGCGGGGAAGCCGGCCAGCGGGGTGATCTCGCTCTCCGCGACCTACCGCTCGGGGCGCGTGGTGATCGAGGTGGCCGACGACGGCGCCGGCATCAACCGGGAGAAGGTCCGCGCGATCGCGATCGAGAAGGGCCTGATCGACCCGGCGGCCGAACTCAGCGAGGCCGAGGTCGACCGGCTGCTGTTCATGCCCGGTTTCTCGACCGCGACCGAGGTCTCGGACCTGTCGGGCCGGGGCGTCGGGATGGACGTGGTGAAGCGCACGATCCAGGCGATCGGCGGGCGGATCTCGATCAACTCGACGCCGGGGAGGGGTACGGTGATCTCGATCTCGCTGCCGCTGACGCTTGCGGTGCTCGACGGCATCCTGATCGAGGTCTGCGGCGAGACGATGGTCGTGCCGATCACCGCGGTGGTGGAGACCCTGCGCCCGGGACCGAAGGACATCCACGCAATCGGCCCCGATCAGCGCGTGGTCACCGTGCGCGACACGGTCGTCCCGGTGGTCGACCTGGGCCAGGTCTTCGGCCTGCCCGGCACCTGCTCGCAGGACATCCTGCTGCTGGTCGAAACCGAAAGCCGCAACCGCTACGCCCTGGCCGTCGACGCGATCAAGGATCAGAGCCAGGTGGTGATCAAGGGGCTCGAGGGGAATTACCGCCACGTCGCCGGCATCTCGGCCGCCACCATCCTCGGCGATGGCCGGATCGCCCTGATCATCGACCCGGAAGAGGCGGTGGCACAGGCGGCGCCGGTCTCTCCGGTGGCGGCGGCCGTGGCTGCCTCCGCCCCGCCTTCCAGCCAACCCGCCGCCCTTACACCCGCGAGGTAACCCCATGACGACCCTGGAAAAGACCGACACTCAGACTGCCCGCGAGGCCGCCCCCCCGCGCGAGGGTCGTGACGGTGCGCTGCGGGAGCTGGTGGCCTTCCGCGCCGCCGGGCAGGACTTCTGCGTCGACATCATGTCGATCCGCGAGATCCGCGGCTTCACTGCCGCCACCATCGTGCCGCACGCGCCGGACTTCGTGCTCGGCGTCATGAACCTGCGCGGGTCGGTCGTGCCGGTGGTCGACCTGTCACGCCGGCTCGGCCTTGGCGCGACCCAGGGCGACGACCGCCACGTCATCATCATCGCCATGGTCGGGCCGCAGATGACCGGTCTGCTGGTAGAGGCGGTCTCGGACATCCTGTCG
This sequence comes from Acidimangrovimonas sediminis, assembly GCF_002871005.1. Classification (GTDB taxonomy): domain Bacteria; phylum Pseudomonadota; class Alphaproteobacteria; order Rhodobacterales; family Rhodobacteraceae; genus Acidimangrovimonas; species Acidimangrovimonas sediminis. Next base: position 35,907 of record NZ_PHSN01000028.1, on the reverse strand, counting down.
ATCCCGGAGGAGGAGATCCGCCCCACGCCCGAGGTCGCCTCGGAGGTCGCGCGCAGCTTCATCGCCGGCGTGATCTGCGAGGGCGAGCGCCTGTTGCGGCTGATCGACCTTGGTCGCCTGCTGCCCGCCGAGGAGGGCGATCAACCATGATCCACGCGCCGCCCTCCGGTGGGGAACCTGGGCCGCTGGCCCGGGAATATGCCTATACGCCCGAGGATTTCGGCCATATCGCCGCGCTGTGCCATGCGCGGGCGGGGATCGTGCTGCCGCCGGCCAAGCAAGATCACGTCTATTCCCGCCTGTCGCGGCGTCTGCGCGCGCTCGGGCTGTCGACTTTCAGCGAATACCTCCGGCGCCTCGACGGGCCCGAAGGCGTCGAGGAACAGCGCCAGATGATCTCGGCTCTGACGACCAACGTCACGCGGTTCTTCCGCGAGCCCCATCATTTCGAACATTTCAGCACGCAGGTCCTGCCCGACCTGGTGGCGCGGGCCCGCGCCGGCGGGCGGGTCCGGCTGTGGTCGGCGGGCTGCGCCAGCGGGGAGGAACCGTATTCGCTGGCCTTCACCGTGCTGCGCGCGCTGCCCGAGGCGGCACGCTGCGACCTGCGTATTCTCGCCTCGGACATAGATCCCGAGGTGCTGGCCTCGGCCGGCAAGGGCCAGTATTCGGGCGAGGCCTCGGCGCAGATGCCCGCCTGGGTCGACGCCAAGATGGCGGTGCGCGGCCCGGACGGGATGAGGATCGGCGATGCGGCGCGCCGGATCGTCGACTTCCGGCCGCTCAACCTGATCCGCCCGTTCCCGATGCGCGGCCCGTTCGACGCGATCTTCTGCCGCAACGTGACGATCTATTTCGACGCCGAGACGCAGCAGAAGGTCTGGACCAGCTTCATGGGGGTCATGCGGCCGGGCAGCCACCTGTACATCGGCCATTCCGAGCGGCTGCCTCCGGCGCTTGCCGCCCAGTTCACCGCAACCTGTACGACCGGCTACCGCATGGCCGACGAGACCCAAGATCCGGCGGATGCCGAAAGGAGAAAGACATGGCGCTGAGGGACAGCATCCGCATCATGGTGGTCGACGACATGTCGACCAGCCGGGGCCTGTTGATGCAGGCGCTGGATGAGCTTGGCATCCGCCAGGTCGATTACGCCGCCGACGGCAAATCGGCCCTGGCGAAGCTGGCGGCCAACCCGGTTCACCTCGTGATTTCGGATTACAACATGCCGCAGATGGACGGGCTGCACCTGCTCAAGGCGCTACGTGAGAATCGCGCGACCAGCCGGATCGGTTTCATCCTGGTCACCGGCCGCGCCGACCGCGAGATCATCGAGACCGGCCAGCGGCTGGGGATGAACAACTTCCTGCGCAAGCCCTTCTCGACGCAGCAGATGCGCGCCTGTATTCAGGCCGTCGTGGGGGCGTTGTGAGGATGCGCGCCGTTCTGCCCCCCGAAACCGCGCCCCCCGAAACCGCGTGCGCCGATGCCGACGTGACAGGGTCGCTCAGGGCCGAACTGTCGACCCTGACCGCTCGGGTGTCCGACGTGCTGGCCGCCGCCCATGCCGCCGGGCGGCTGGTCGAGGACAGCTATGGCGACATGATCCGGGCGATCCCCCCCGACGCGCTCCGCGCCGTCCGCGCCGCCACCGATGCGGCCGGCCACCAGGGCCCGGCCCGGGGGCTGCAGGAGCTTGACCGCCTCGTGCAGGTCCTCGACAACATGGCGCGGTTCATGGCGGTGCTGGCCGAGGCGATCCCCGGCGAGCTGCTGGTCGAGACCGCGGCGGCACGGCAGGAAATCCTCTTGCGGGACCTCGCGCGGGCGCTGCTCGATCCGCCGGGCGAAGCGTGGCCCACCCAGCCGCGGGCGGCGGCGTCCACCGGGGGGGATGAGGATCTCTGCATTTTCTAGGGCCCCCGCGGTGGCCGTATGCCACAGGGGATCTGGCCGCAGAGGTGATGCCGAACGGTGGCGCCCGCCGCCCCCCCGCGCCTTCGGAGTGAGCACCGGTAGAGGGAAATCGGGACGGGTCTGCCGCTCTGAAAAGGGGGCGCGGGTATGCCGCAGCTCGGGCACGCGGAGCTTGGCCCCCGTGTGGGGCAGTGTGGGGCGGGTCACGCCCGTCGGTCCGAAATCGCGATTTCCGGGGGGCATCGCGTTGACCTGCCCGGTGCCAGCCGCGCGCCGCCAGGGCCCGCGCAAGGGTCTTTCCGGGGTGCGCCGCTGGGCCGAGATCGGCCCGTCGGCGCCGCTTGCCCTTGAAGGGGGGCGCGCGCACCACTAAGACTCGTTTAACGCAGCCGGGCTAGCTACGCCCCAAAGTCGAGGCAGGACATGTTCGATCCCGTTGGCCAACTCACCAGCTTCATCATCCCGACCGTCGAGGAGACCAATGCCCGCGGTTCGATCCGGTACGATATCTTCTCGCGCCTGCTGAAGGAGCGGATCATCTTCGTTGCCGGCCCCGTGCAGGACGAGATGGCCACCATCATCGTGGCCCAGCTCCTGTTCCTCGAGGCCGAGAATCCCTCGAAGGAAATCTCGATGTACATCAACAGCCCCGGGGGCATCGTGACCTCGGGCCTCGCGATCTACGACACCATGCAATACATCAAGCCCAAGATATCGACCGTCTGCATCGGGCAGGCGGCTTCGATGGGCTCGCTCCTCCTCGCTGCGGGCGAGAAGGGGATGCGCTTCACCCTGCCGAACAGCCGGATCATGGTGCACCAGCCCTCGGGCGGGTATCAGGGCCAGGCGACGGACATCATGATCCATGCGCAGGAAACGCAGAAGCTGAAGAAGCGCCTGAACGAGATCTACGTGCGTCACACCGGCAACGACTACGAGACAGTCGAGGCGGCGCTGGAGCGCGACAACTTCATGTCGGCCGAACAGGCCAAGGAATGGGGCCTCGTCGACGAGATCGTGGCCGACCGCGGCAAGGCGGAAGACGAGAAATCGTGAAGCAGGTCCGCCGGGGCGTCCCGGGCGGATCGGGAAATTGGGCATTGTGAAGGTTATGTGGCTGCCCTAGACTTTGACCCGACCGCCCCCAACCCGGGTGGAACGGCAAGGGGTCCCCGCACGACAAGGGGCCCGGCAGGCAGCCGCAGAGGATGGATATGGCTACGAACTCCGGCAGCGACAGCAAGAACACCCTCTATTGCTCCTTCTGCGGCAAGAGCCAGCACGAGGTGCGCAAGCTTATCGCAGGACCGACAGTGTTCATCTGCGACGAGTGCGTCGAGCTGTGCATGGACATCATCCGCGAGGAGACGAAATCCGCCGGGCTGAAAAGCTCGGAAGGGGTTCCGACCCCGCGCGAGATCTGCCAGGTGCTCGACGATTACGTCATCGGGCAGGAGCATGCCAAGCGCGTGCTCTCGGTCGCGGTGCACAACCACTACAAGCGTCTGAACCATTCGGCCAAGTCGGCGGATATCGAACTTTCCAAGTCGAACATCCTGCTGATCGGGCCGACGGGCTGCGGCAAGACCCTGCTTGCGCAGACGCTGGCGCGGATCCTGGATGTGCCGTTCACCATGGCGGACGCGACCACGCTGACCGAGGCCGGTTACGTGGGCGAGGATGTGGAGAACATCATCCTCAAGCTTCTGCAGGCGTCGGAATACAACGTCGAGCGGGCGCAGCGCGGCATCGTCTACATCGACGAGGTCGACAAGATCACGCGCAAGTCCGACAACCCCTCGATCACCCGCGACGTGTCGGGCGAGGGGGTGCAGCAGGCGCTTCTGAAGATCATGGAAGGGACCGTCGCGTCGGTCCCGCCGCAGGGCGGGCGCAAGCATCCGCAGCAGGAATTCCTGCAGGTGGACACGACGAACATCCTGTTCATCTGCGGCGGCGCCTTCGCCGGGCTGGACCGGATCATCGCGCAGCGCAACAAGGGCTCGGCCATGGGCTTCGGCGCCGAGGTGAAGGCGACCGACAGCCGCGGCATCGGCGAGATCTTCAAGGAGCTGGAGCCCGAGGACCTGCTGAAATTCGGCCTGATCCCGGAATTCGTCGGCCGTCTGCCGGTTCTGGCGACGCTGGGCGACCTCGACGAGGCGGCGCTGGTGACGATCCTGACAGAGCCGAAGAACGCGCTGGTCAAGCAGTACCAGCGGCTGTTCGAGATCGAGGATGTGGAGCTGACCTTCACCGACGACGCGCTGAAGGCCATCGCCAAGCGGGCGATCGAACGCAAGACCGGCGCCCGCGGCCTGCGGTCGATCATGGAGGACATCCTGCTTGACACGATGTTCGAACTGCCCGGCATGGACAGCGTCGAGGAAGTTGTGGTGAACGAGGAGGCGGTGACCGCCTCGGAGGCGAAACCGCTGCTGATCTACGCCAAGTCCCAGAAGGGCGAGCCCGCGACGGCCGGCTGATCCGGCGGAGCGCGCCGTGGGCGCGCAAGCTTTTTGCGAAGGGGAAGGGGGGCGCTGCCCCCCTTTGTCATTGGCGCGGGCGCCACTGACATCCCCCCGGGATATTTCCGCTCAGAAGAAATGACGGGGTCTTTCAGATCGGAAAGGACCCCCGCGGTGTCGGTGTGCCATCGGTTCCAGCGATGACGGCGGGTCAGAGTGCCCGCCAGCCGATGTCGCGGCGGCAGAAGCCCTGCGGCCAGTCGATTCCGTCAACCATGGCGTAGGCGCGGGCTTGTGCCTCGGCCAGCGTCGTGCCGCGGGCGGTGACGTTCAGAACGCGGCCCCCGGTGGCGACGATCCTGCCGTCGCGCGCGGCCGTGCCGGCGTGGAAGACCATGTGGAAGCTGTCCTCGGGCAGGTCGTCCAGCCCCTTGATCTCGGTGCCTTTCTCGTAGCTGCCGGGGTAGCCGTCGGCGGCCATCACCACGGTCAGCGCATGGTCGTCGGCCCATTGTGCCTTGCGTCCGGCCAGTTCGCCGCGCGCGCAGGCCAGCAGCAGGTCGAGTGCCTGCGCGCCGAGGCGCAGCATCAGCACCTGGCATTCCGGATCGCCGAAGCGGACGTTGTATTCCACCAGCCGCGCCTGTCCGTCCCTGATCATCAGCCCGGCGTAGAGCACCCCCTGGAACGGTGTGCCGCGGCGGGCGAGTTCGGCCACGGTAGGGCGCACGATCTCATCCAGGGCGCGTTCCGCTATGGCATCGGTCAGCACCGGGGCTGGCGAATAGGCGCCCATGCCGCCGGTATTCGGGCCGGTGTCGCCTTCGCCCACGCGCTTGTGGTCCTGCGCCGTGCCGATCGGCAGCACCGTCTCGCCGTCGCAGAGGAGGAAGAAGCTGGCTTCTTCGCCCTCCATGAATTCCTCGATCACGACCTCGGCGCCGGCCTCTCCGAAGGCGCCGGAGAACATGTCGTCCAGCGCTTCGAGGGCCTCGGCCTCTGTCATCGCCACAACCACGCCCTTGCCGGCGGCGAGGCCGTCGGCCTTGATCACGATGGGCGCGCCCTGTTCGCGGACATAGCGCCTGGCGGGTTCGGCTTCGGTGAAGCGCGCATAGGCCGCGGTCGGCGCGCCACAGGCGTCGCAGACCGCCTTGGTGAAGGCCTTGGAGGCCTCGAGCTTTGCCGCCTCCTGCGAGGGGCCGAAGCAGGCAAGGCCCGCCGCGCGCACCGCGTCGGCCACGCCCGCTGCCAGCGGCGCCTCGGGGCCGACGATGACGAAATCGACGGCGTTCTCCTCGGCGAAGGTGACCACGGCGGCGCCGTCCATGATGTCGAGATCGGCGCATTCCGCGATCGCCGCGATCCCCGCATTGCCCGGCGCAACGATCAGCCGGTCGCATTTCGGGTTCTGCTTGACCGCCCAGGCAAGCGCATGTTCGCGCCCGCCGCCGCCCAGGATCAGGATGTTCATCGCCGCCGCCTCTTTCCGATGGGTTCCCCTCGTTCCGGCGCCGTTCTAAGGTGCCCGCGAGCAGTTCACAAGCGAGCGGCGCATGTCCGACCTCTTCGAAGACCCCGAGCCCGGGGCGACCGCCGGAAACACGGCGGGGAACGCCCCCGAATTCACCGTGTCCGAGCTGTCGGGCGCCGTAAAGCGCGTGGTGGAGGGGGAGTTCGGCCGCGTCCGGGTACGGGGCGAGGTGGGCCGCGTATCGATGCCGCGTTCCGGCCATGTCTATTTCGACCTGAAGGACGACCGCTCGGTTCTGGCCGCCGTGAGCTGGAAGGGCCAGGCCGCGCGGCTGACCGTGAAGCCCGAGGAGGGGATGGAGGTGATCGCCACGGGGCGGATGACCACCTTCCCGGGCCAGTCGAAATACCAGCTGATCGTCGACGACATAGTGCCCGCCGGAGCCGGCGCCCTGATGGCGATGCTGGAAAAGCTGCGCCAGCGGCTGGCGGCGGAGGGCCTCTTTGCCGCTGAGCGAAAGCGCCCGCTGCCGTACCTGCCGCAGGTGATCGGGGTCGTGACCTCGCCCTCCGGCGCGGTGATCCGCGACATCCTGCACCGGCTGCGCGACCGCTTCCCGCGCCATGTGCTGATCTGGCCGGTGGCGGTGCAGGGGGAACGCTGCGCGCCCGAGGTGGCCGCGGCGATTCGCGGCTTCAACGCGATCGAGCCGGGCGGGCCGGTGCCGCGCCCCGACGTACTCATCGTGGCGCGCGGTGGCGGCAGCCTTGAGGATCTCTGGGGCTTCAACGATGAGGCGGTGGTGCGCGCCGCGGCCGAATCGCGCATTCCGCTGATCTCGGCCGTGGGGCACGAGACGGACACGACGCTGATCGACCACGCCGCCGACCGGCGCGCGCCCACGCCCACCGCTGCGGCCGAGATGGCGGTGCCGGTGCGGCGCGACCTGCTCTCGGCGCTCGATGCCTTTCACGCCCGCCTCGGGCAGGCGACGTCGCGCGGGCTCGACTGGCGCGGCCAGCGGCTGCGCGATCTGGGCCGCCTGCTGCCGCAGCCCGAGGCCCTGACACAGGCCGCGGGGCAAAGGCTCGACCTTTGGTCCGGCCGGTTGCTTTCCGGCCTTACCCAGGCCACCGGCCGCAAGCGGGCCGAGTTCAACACCCGTGCGGCCCACGTCCGGCCGCGCCTGCTGACCGACCTGACCCGGCGCCTCGCCGAGCGTGTCCAGACCCGGGCCGACCGCCTGGCGCCGGCGCTCACCCGCCAGACGGCGCAGGGCCGGCGCGACCTTGGCCGGCTGAGCCAACGCCTTGCCCCCGACACGCTGCTGCGTGACGCTGGCCGCAAGCGCGCCGATCTCGACCGCCTGACCCGCCGCCTGACCATCGCCGCCGAGGCGCAGACCCAGGGCTGGCGCACCCGCCTCGACGCGCTCGACCGGATGCGGGCGACGCTGGGCTACCAGGAAACCCTGAAACGCGGCTTCGCCGTAGTTCGGGGCGACGGCCATGTCGTCACCTCGAAATCCGCAGCTGAGGCCGCTCAGTCGCTCGAGATCGAGTTCCATGACGGCCGCCTGACCGCAGGGGCCGCCACGCCCGCCCCCTCGCGCGCCGCGCCGAAGAAGCCGAAGGAGGAGCCTCCCGAACAGGGATCCCTCTTCTGATCTTCATCGTGGCGAAAATACTCCACGGGGTAGGGGGGTGCGAAACCCCCGCTCCTTCCGCCGAAGCTAACCCAGCCGCCGGCCATCCTGCGCGTCGAACGCATGGGCCGCCCCCGGCTCGGCTGCCAGATACAGCTCGTCCGCCAGCGCCGCGTCCGATGGCATGGCGCAGCCGAAGGGCGTGCCCTCTACCGTGCCGTGCACCAGCCGCTGGGCGCCCAGCTCCTCCACATAGGCGGTCTTCAGATGCAGCGCGCCCTCCGTCCCCGGCACCACCGCGCGCAGGTCCTCGGGGCGCAGGCCCAGCGTCATCGCGCCCTCGGCTGGGATCTCCAGCTGCACCCGGGCGGCCCCGACATGCGCCACGGCGCCCTCGGCCCGGGCGGGCATGAGGTTCATCGCGGGCGAGCCGATGAACGAGGCCACGAAGGTCGAGGCCGGCCGGCGGTAGACCTCCAGCGGAGTGCCCACCTGTTCCACCTTGCCGCCGTTCAGCACGACGAGACGGTGCGCCAGCGTCATCGCCTCGAGCTGGTCGTGGGTGACGTAGATCGAGGTTGTGCCCAGCCGCGCCTGTAGCTGCTTGATCTCGCCCCGCATCTGCACGCGCAGCTTGGCATCGAGGTTCGAGAGCGGCTCGTCGAACAGGAAGCACGACGGTTCGCGCACGATGGCGCGGCCCATGGCCACGCGCTGCCGTTGCCCGCCCGAAAGCGCCTTGGGCTTGCGGTCGAGGAAGGCGCCGATCTCCAGGATCCGCGCGGCCTCGTCCACCCGCCGGGAGATCTCCTCCTTCGCCATCTTGCGGTTCTTCAGGCCGTAGGCAAGGTTCTGGCGCACCGACATGTGGGGGTAGAGCGCATAGTTCTGGAACACCATCGCGATGTCGCGCTCGGCCGGTTCGACCTCGTTCACGACGCGGCCGCCGATGGCGATCTCGCCGTCGGTGATCGTCTCCAACCCGGCGACCATGCGCAGTAGGGTGGACTTGCCGCAGCCCGAAGGGCCGACCAGCACGAGGAATTCGCCGTCGGCGATGTCGAGGTCGATGCCGCGCACGGCATTGACGCCGCCCGCATAGGTCTTGCCGACCGATTTCAGCGTGATCGCCGCCATCGTCTTACTTCTCCGTCTCGATCAGGCCCTTCACGAAGAGCTTTTGCATGAGAATGACGACCAGCACGGGCGGCAGCATGGCCAGGATGGCGGTCGCCATGATGTAGTTCCACTGCGGCTGGCTATCGACCACGTCGGCCATCCGCTTGATGCCCATGACGATGGTGTAATGCGAGGGATCCGTGGTCACCAGCAGCGGCCAGAGATACTGGTTCCAGCCATAGATGAAGAGGATCACGAACAGCGCCGCGATGTTGTTGCGCGACATCGGCAAGAGGATGTCCCAGAAGAATTTCAGCGGCCCCGCGCCGTCGATCCGCGCGGCCTCCATCAACTCGTCCGGAATGGTCAGGAACACCTGCCGGAACAGGAAGGTTGCGGTGGCCGAGGCAATGAGCGGGATCGTCAGGCCCGCGTAGGTATCCAGCATGCCCAGCGAGGCCACCACGTGGTAGGTCGGCAGGATCCGCACCTCGACCGGCAGCATCAGCGTGATGAAGATGAGCCAGAAGGCAAGGCCCCGGAAGGGAAAGCGGAAATAGACGATGGCATAGGCCGAGATGATGGAGATTGCGATTTTCCCGATCGCGATGGTCAGGGCCATGATGAGCGAGTTGAACATCTGCAACGACAGCGGCGGCATGCCGGCCGAGGCCATGCCGTCGGTCATCATCTTGCCGTAGGTATTGACCATGTTGTCGCCCGGCGTCAGCGGGATCAGCCCCGACAGGAAGTCGGTCGGTCCGTGGGTCGAGGCGATGAAGGCCACGTAGATCGGGAAGGCCACGATCAGCACGCCGAGCACCAGCACGGCATGGGCGAGGAAGTTCAGGAAGGGGCGTTTTTCGACCATCTGGGCCTCCTCAATACTGGACGCGCCGCTCGACGAAGCGGAACTGGATCACGGTTAGCGCGATGACGATGACCAGGAGGACGACCGACTGCGCGGCCGAGGAGCCGAGGTTCAGCCCGATGAAGCCGTCGTTGTAGACCTTGAACACCAGGATGTCGGTCGATCCGGCGGGGCCGCCCTTGGTGGTGGCGTGGATCACCGGGAAGGTCGCGAACATGGCGTAAACGAAGTTCACCACGGTCAGGAAGAAGGTGGTCGGCGACAGGAGCGGTAGGGTGATGGTGAAGAAGCGTTTCACCGGGCCCGCGCCGTCGATCGCCGCGGCCTCGCGCATCGAGGCGGGAATGGATTGCAGCCCTGCCACGAAGAACAGGAAGTTGTAGCTGACCTGCGGCCAGGCAGAGGCGATCACGACGAGGATCATCGCGTCTGTGCCGTTCAGCGCGTGGTTCCAGTGGTAGCCGACCAGCGACAGAAGGTAGGGCAGGATGCCGATCGTGGGGTTGAAGAGGAACCACCACAGCACGCCCACCACCGCGGGCGCCACGGCGTAGGGCCAGACCAGCAGCGTGGTGTAGGCCGGGCCCGACTTCACCGCGCGGTCGACGGCCAGCGCCAGCAGCAGGGCCACGATCAGCGCCGCCGCAGTCACCGCGATGGTGAAGACGACCGTCACCTCGAGCGACTGGATGTAGACCGGGTCGCTGAACAGGTCGCTGTAATTGGCAAGGCCCACCCAGCTTGTCTTCAGCCCGAAGGCATCCTCCTGCTGGAAGCTCTGCAGCACCGCCTCGCCGGCAGGCCAGAGGAAGAACACGATGGTGATCGCCAGCTGCGGGGCGATCAGCAGGTAGGGCAGGATCTTGTTTCGGAAGTGGGTTCGTTTCATCTGGGCGCCGGATGCGAAAGCGGAAAGGCCCGCGCCGTGGCGCGGGCCCGAGATGTTGGTGCCAGGCTTACTTGTTGGCCTGTTCGAACTTGGCGATCAGGTCGTTGCCGCGGCTGTCAACGTTGTCGAGCGCCTGTTGCGCGGTCTCGCTGCCCGACAGCAGCTTCTGGAACTCGTCGTCGATGATGTCGCGCACCTGGACGTAGTTGCCGAAGCGCAGGCCCTTGGAATTGGCGGTCGGGGTGTTCAGGGTGATTTCCTTGATCCCGACGTCCGACCCCGGGTTCTTCTCGTAGAAGCCCTGGCTCTTGCCGAGGTCATAGGCGGCCTGGGTGATCGGCAGGTAGCCCGAGAACTGCGACCAGTCGGCCTGCACCTTGGCGGACGACAGGTAGTGCAGGAAGTCCGCGACACCCTTGTATTCGGCCTTGTCGTGACCGCCCAGCACCCACAGCGTGGCGCCGCCGATGATGGTGTTCTGCGGCGCGCCCTTCACGTCCTTGTAGTAGGGCAGCATGCCGTAGCCCACCTCGAACTTGCCCTTGGTGTTGATCAGGACACCGGCGCGCGAGGCCGAGGAGTTCATGTACATCGCGCAATCGCCCGAATAGAACATCGGCGGCGCGTCGTTGCCGCCCACCGGGCCGCCGTACTTGAAGATCCCGTCCTTCTGCCACTTGGCAAGGTTCGCCCAGTGCTTCACCAGCGCCTCGTCCTTGCCGAAGACCAGCCGGGCGTCGAGCCCGCCGAAGCCGTTCTCCATCGTGCCGATCGGCTGGTTGTGCCAGGCCGAGAAGTTCTCGGTCTGCACCCACGAGACCCACCCCGTGGTAAAGCCGCACTTGGCCGCGCCCGAGGACATGATCTTTTTCGAATCGTCCACCACTTCAGCCCAGGTCTTGGGCGGCTGATCGGGGTCGAGGCCCGCCTTCTTGAAGGCGTCCTTGTTGTAATAGAGGATCGGGGTGGAGGAGTTGAACGGCATCGACAGCATGTTGCCGTCGGTGTCGGTGTAATAGCCAACCACCGCCTGCAGGTAGGATTTCGGGTCGAATTCGGTCCCGGTGTCCTTCATCAGCTTGTAGACCGGATAGATCGCGCCCTTGGCGGCCATCATGGTGCCGGTGCCGACCTCGAACACCTGCACGATGTCGGGCTGCTTCTTGGCGCGGAACGCCGCGATCGCCGCGGTCATCGTCTCGGGGTAGGACCCCTTGTAGGTCGCGACGACCTCGTATTGGTCCTGGCTCTTGTTGTAGTCGGCCACGATCTGGTCGAGCTTCTGGCCAAGCTCGCCGCCCATGGCGTGCCACCAGGTGATGGTGGTCTTGGCCTGGGCCATGCTCATCGAGGCCGCCAGCGCCATCGCGCTGACGAGGGTAGTGCGGATCATTGGACTTCCTCCCTTTGAGGATCGCGTGAACTGGGGTCACGACTAATCTTCGTCTGTGACACATTTGTGTTCGTTTTGCGTATGTTTGACAACGGTTGATTTTCGTTCTCTGCCCGAAAATGCGGCAGGCCGCCCATCCCGTGAGGGGAGGGGCGGCCTGCTCAGCCGCGACGTGGCCGAAAGGGGTGGCCCCGCACGCATCGGGAGGAGGAGCGCGCGGGGCCGGGGTAAGGATGCGCACGGGAGGGTAGGCGCATCCTGTCCGGTCAGGCCCGGGTCAGAAGAACCCGAGCTTGTTGGGGTTGTAGCTGACCAGCATGTTCTTGGTCTGCTGGTAGTGGTCGAGCATCATCTTGTGCGTCTCGCGCCCGATGCCCGACTGCTTGTAGCCGCCGAAGGCCGCGTGCGCCGGATAAGCGTGGTAGTTGTTGACCCAGACGCGGCCCGCCTCGATCGACCGGCCGAAGCGGTAGGCGCGGGTGCCGTCGCGGGTCCAGACCCCGGCGCCGAGGCCGTACATCGTGTCGTTGGCGATCGCCAGCGCCTCGGCCTCGTCCTTGAAGGTGGTAACCGAGACGACGGGGCCGAAGATCTCTTCCTGGAAGACCCGCATCTTGTTGTGGCCCTTCAGGATCGTCGGCTGGACGTAGAAGCCGTTCGCCAGATCGCCGTTGAACCGCGCGGCATCGCCGCCCACCAGCACCTCGGCGCCTTCCTCGACGCCGATGGTCAGGTAGGACATGATCTTGTCTTGCTGTTCCTGGCTGGCCTGGGCGCCGACCATCGTCGCCATGTCGCGCGGATCGCCCTGCTTGATCGCCTTGACCCGGGCGATGCAGCGCTCGATGAACTTCTCGTAGATGTCTTCCTGGATCAGCGCCCGCGACGGGCAGGTGCAGACCTCGCCCTGGTTGAAGGCGAAAAGGACAAAGCCCTCGACCGCCTTGTCGAGAAAGGCGTCATCCTCGGCCATCACGTCGGAGAAGAAGATGTTGGGCGACTTGCCCCCCAGCTCCAGCGTCACCGGGATCAGGTTCTCGGTCGCGGCCTGCATGATCTTGCGCCCGGTCTCGGTCGATCCGGTGAAGGCGATCTTGGCGATGCGGGGGCTGCGGGCCAGCGGCGCACCCACCTCGGCGCCGTAGCCGTTGACGATGTTGAGCACGCCGGGCGGCAGAAGGTCGGCAATCTTCTCGACCAGCACCATGATCGCGGCAGGCGTCTGCTCGGCCGGTTTCAGCACGATGCAATTGCCTGCGGCCAGCGCCGGCGCCAGCTTCCACGCCGCCATCAGCACCGAGAAGTTCCACGGGATGATCTGGCCGACGACGCCGAGCGGTTCATGGAAATGATAGGCCACGGTGTCGTGGTCGATCTCGGACATGTTGCCTTCCTGCGCGCGCAGGACACCGGCGAAATAACGGAAATGGTCGACCGACAGGGGGATGTCGGCGGCGGTCGTCTCGCGGATCGGCTTGCCGTTGTCCCAGGTCTCGGCGGTGGCGATCAGCTCGAGGTTCTCCTCGATCCGGTCGGCGATCTTCAGAAGGATGTTCGACCGTTCGGCGGCCGAGGTCTTGCCCCAGGCCTCGCGCGCGGCATGGGCCGCATCCAGCGCCAGTTCCACATCGGCGGCGTCGGAGCGGGCGACCTCGCACACTTTGGCGCCGCTGATCGGCGTGATGTTGTCGAAGTAGCACCCGTTCACGGGGGCCACGAATTTGCCACCGATGAAGTTGTCGTAGCGGTTCTTGAACGGCGAGGTGTAGAGGCCCGCCGGCTGCGTCATCTCGTTCATGGAAATCTCCTCCTCATGCGCCGGGTCCTCCACCCGGTTACTTCGGAGAATGGGCCTTTCGGTGCCCTGGCGCAGCCCGGTCGGGGCGGGCGAGGGGGCGGCCTTGTCTCAGATCCGAGACAGGGGGCGGGATCAATCGCCGCCCTTCCTCCCCGCCCTCAATCGCCGCCCTCAATCCCCGATGCCCAGCCGTTTCATCCGGCGATAGAGCGTGGCGCGGCCGACCCCCAGTGCCCGGGCGGCCTCGGACACGTTGCCGCCGGTGCGGGCGAGCGCACGCATCACCGCCGCGCGCTCGGCCTTCTCGAAACCCGAGGCGCCGTCGTCGCGCCCCAGGAGGTCCGAGGCAGGGCGGGGGCGGAGCAGCCCCTGGGGTTCCAGGCCGAAGGCCCGCCGCGCCGCCCGGGTCGCCCCGACGACGAGGTCGTCGCCGTCGACGGCCAGCAGCACGGCCGCGTCGGTTTCCCCGGTGTCGGCGACGATGATCCGGGCGCCGGGGAAGGAGGCGCGGAAATGGTCGGCCTCGATCGCGCGGGCGGTCTGGGCGACCATGGCGGCGATCAGCCGGTTGTAGCCCGCAGTCTGGTCGGCCCGGGCGGAGGAGACGTCGAGCGCGGCCAGAAGGCTGCCGTCGGCACCGAAGATCGGCGCGTCCATGCAGCTCATGCCGATGTTGCGGGCAAGGAAATGCTCATCGCGGTGGATGGTGATCTGGCGCCGCTCTGTCAGGCAGGTGCCGATGCCGTTGGTGCCCTCGCTCGCCTCGCTCCAGTCGGCGCCGGGGGTCAGGCCCCAGGCATCGAAGACCTGCGCATCGGCGTCGGCACGGCGCTGGTCGAGGACGATCCCGCGCTCGTCCGTCAGCAGCACGCCGCAGCCGGAATTGCCCACGAGGCCGAAAAGCTGGTCAAGCTTCGGCGCCGCCACCTGCAGGAACCGGTCGAGTCGGGCGCGGCTTTCGGCCAGCTCGCCCCCGCTCAGCCGCCGTGCCGCCTGCGGGCGTGCGGGGTCCAGCCGGTGGTGCTGCATCGAGCGGTGCCAGGACGCCGCCAGCCCCGACCGCGCGGCGGCGGAGCCGGAGGTGACGGTGCTGACCACCGTGTCGACATGGCTGCGGGTACGTGACATGGCGCTGTCTCCTCGGATCCGAGGGTAGCGCCGGCGTTGCGCGCTGGCAAATGCTGCGCGCCTGCGGATTGCCGATCAGCCGCCCAGCCGGGCCATGGCCGCGGGCAACAGCCGGACCAGGCGGTCGGCCCAGGCCTGCTGTCCCGCGGGGTCGGCGATCTGGTCCTGGCGGATCTCCAGCTCGACATGCAGCAGGCCGCGCCTTTCGCCGTGCACCGGGATGCCGTAATCGGTCTGGTCGCCGACGTGGTAGGGCTCGTTGTCGCCGACCGTCAGGTCGCCCTCGGCCCCGAGAACGGCGATCAGCGGGCGGGCGACGCGGTCGTCGCGATTGTAGAGGATGCCGATGTCCCAGGGGCGCGCGACGCCCTTGTAGACCGGGGTGAAGCTGTGCACCGCGATCAGCACGGTCGGGCGCCCGGCGGCCGCGCGGGCATCCAGAAGTGCGCGTGTGCGGTCGTGGTAGGGGGCGAAGATCTCGTCGATCCGGGCCTGCCGGGCGGCGGGGGATAGCGCGCGATTGCCAGGGATCTCGGTGGTTTCACTGATCTCGGGGATCGAGGAGGGGACGGAGGGCGTGCGGTTGCAGTCGATCACGAGACGCGAATAGATCTGTTCGATCAGCGTCGCATCCAGGGCCGCGGACATCATCTGTGCCACCGCAGCGGCGCCGATATCCCAGCCGATGTGACGCGCCTGTTCGGCCTCGGATACGCCGAGATCGCCGAGCGCGCGGGGAAAGCGGCGCCCGCCATGGTCGCAGGTCAGGAAGAAGGCAGAGGTGCCCCCGGGCCGCGTGACGCGCACCGGCGCGGGTTCGTCTGCGGCCAGCAACCTTGGGGTGTCGGCTGTCATGCTTTCCCTTCCTTCATCTGCGCGCTATGGCTGGTGGTATCCCGTGCCGCCTGATCATGGGCCGTCTGGCCCCGTCCCGTCCCCCATGTTCCGTAACTATCCAACCTGCGAGACGACGATGACCCAAGGTTCCCCTTCCTCCGGCCCCACCCGCCATCGCCCGAGGGTCCGCGACGCGGGGCTGACACGCGACCGCGGGGTCGTGCCGGGGCGCACGGCCCTTCTGGTGGTCGACGTGCAGAACCACACATACAATCCGGCGCAGGAGGCGATCCGGCCGGAATTCTTCGCCGCCGCGCGTGACCTCGTGGTGCCGAACCTCGGGCGGCTGATCGCCGCCGCCCGCGCAGCCGGGGTCGAGGTGATCTATACGGTGATGGAGAATCTCACCGAAGACGGGCGCGACCGGTCGCTCGACTACAAGCTGTCGGACTTCTTCATCGCCAAGGGTTCGTGGGAGGCGCGGGTGATCGACGCGCTGGCACCCGCGCGTGACGAGCTGGTGCTGCCCAAGACCTCGTCGAGCCTGTTCAACTCGACCAACCTCGACTATCTGCTGCGCAACATCGGCATCGACGAGATCGTCGTCACCGGCTTCCTGACCGACCAGTGCATCGACCACACGGTAAAGGACGGCGCCGACCGGGGCTATTACGTCACCTGCGTCGAAGATGCCTGCATGGCCGACACCTGGGACCGGCATCGCGCCGCGCTCGACTGCTTTCGCGGCTATTGCCGGATGCTCGACAGCGCGGGCTGGCTGGGGCTGCTGGCGGAGTCGGGGTGGGGGGCGGAGGTCTAGCCGTTCGGGCAACGCGCGGCTCATTGGCCTTCCGCCCGGAACAGGTTCCTGCGGATCTGTTCCAGCCGCTCCATCCGTGACTTGGCACTGCCCCAGCGTTCGGCATGGACGCGGGCGATCAGCGCCTCGGAAAGCGCCATCATCGCGCCGAAGCTTTCCCAGCTGGAGGGCAGGGCGGTTTCCACGGCGAAGACATGGGTCGCCACCGCCGCCACGGGCGAAACCCAGGTGTCGGTGAACAGGATGACATGCGTGCCACCCGCCGCCGCCTGCTTGGCGAATTGCACCACGTCGTCCTGAAAGCGGCGGATGTCAAAGACCACCAGCACGTCGTTGCGCGCAAGGTCGAGCAGGTGCTCCGGCCAGGTCGCGGTCTGGTCGCCGACCAGCGCGACCCGGGGGCGCAGCTCGCGCAGGTGAAGGTAGAGGTGCTGCGCGAGGCTGTGGGTGAAGCGCCCGCCGATCGTCACCACGCGTCGCTTCTCGTCGCCCAGAAGGCCGGCCGCCGCCTCGAATTCCGCCCGCGGAATCTGCGCCATCGAGGTCTGGATGTTGCCGACGATCGCCTCGGTGTAATCGCCGATGAAGTCGCGCCCCTCGGCCCGGGTCGAGGCGACGGGCGCCTTCGACAGCGGCGCCTGAAGGCGGCTTTCCAGCTCGTCGCGCAGTGCCTGCTGAAATCCCGCGTAGCTGTCGAAGCCCAGTTTGGCCGTCAGCCGCAGGATCGTCGGGCCGCTGACCCCTGCGCGGCGGGCGAATTGCGCCACCGTCTCCAGCCCCGCGACGGGGTAGCTTTCCAGAAGCGTCAGTGCCGGGCGCCGCTCGGATGCGGTCAGTCGGCCAAGGGTGTTGCGAATCCGCTCCGCCACTGACCGGCCCGTGAATTCCGCCTCTTCTTTCATCGCTCGACCGCCTCGTGGATCCAACTCATACATTACAGGATTGACACATTTGATCCAGCATGGAAATTTTTATTACAAGAACAAACCCCGGGTGAAGGGGCGACAGGGAGGCGGCCGCTGGGTCGCGCAATGCCGTGCGAAGTGCTGCTTCGCGCCCATATTCCCTGTTGTCTTTCGCCTGGCCTGACGATGCGAAAGGATCAGCCGCGTGGTTTCCGACGCCGGACCGCTGCTCGAGACGAGGGGGCTTACCAAGTCGTTCCGCAGTCTCGTCGCGCTCAGCGACCAGTCGATCCGGGTCGACCGCGGCGAGATCGTCGGCGTGATCGGTCCGAACGGCTCGGGCAAGAGCACGTTCTTCAACCTCATCAGCGGGTTCCTGCAGCCGGATTCCGGCGAGATCCGCTTTGCCGGCGCGCCGATCGTCGCGCAGCCGGCGGACCGGATCGTGCGGCTGGGGATCGCCCGGACGTTCCAGGGCACGCGGCTTTTCCAGGCGCTCAGCGTGGCCGACAACGTGCGCGCCGCGGCGGAGCTGCGCCAGCGCACGGGTCTTGCCGCGGCGCTTCTGGGGGGCGGGCGGCGGCGCCGGGCCGAGGCCGCGGTCGAGGAGATCACCGAGGAGCTTCTGGATCTCGTGGGCTTGACCGCGCGGCAGGAAAACCGGGCGCGGGATCTGCCCTATGGCGACCAGCGGCGACTGGAAATCATCCGGGCGCTGGCCACCCGGCCAAGCCTTCTGCTGCTCGACGAGCCCGCGGCAGGCATGGATGCAAGCGAGACCAAGGTGCTCCTGGGGCTGATCGACGAGATCCGCACCCGCTATGACCTCGCCGTGATCATCGTCGAGCACGACATGGACCTGATCATGAACCTGTGCGAGCGGATCCAGGTGCTGGCCCACGGCAGCAAGGTTTTCGAGGGCACCCCGGCCGAGGTGCAGGCCCATCCCGCGGTGAGGGAGGTCTACCTTGGCCACGGCTGATCATATCGACACTGACGAGGTCCTGGGCGTGCGCGGGCTGACCGTGACCTACGGCGCCGTCACCGCGCTGCGCGACCTCTCGATCGAGGTGCGGCGTGGCGAGGTCGTGGCGCTGCTGGGGGCGAACGGCGCGGGCAAGAGCACGATGCTGCGCACGATTTCGGGTGTGGTGCGGCCGCGGGCGGGCGAGGTGCGGCTGGAGGGCGACCGGATCGACGGACTGCGCCCGTCGCAGATCGTGGCACGCGGGGTGGCGCATTCGCCCGAGGGGCGGCGCCTGTTCGGATCGCTCACCGTGGCCGAGAACCTGCGCCTTGGCGCCGCCCAGCGACGCGACCGCGAGAATGTCGAGGCCGACCGCGAGCGGCTGTACGATCTGTTCCCGATCCTGCGCGAGCGGTCGCAGCAGCAGTCGGGCACGCTTTCCGGGGGCGAACAGCAGATGGTGGCGCTGTCGCGCGCGCTGATGGCGCGGCCGCGGCTTCTGCTGCTGGACGAACCGTCCCTGGGGATCGCGCCGCTGATCGTGCAGCAGATCTTCGCCAGTCTCGCCGAGCTGAAGGAGACCGGCGTCACCATGCTGCTGGTCGAGCAGAACATCAACGTGGCGTTGGGTCTGGCCGACCGCGCCTACGTGCTGCGGACCGGCGAGATCAGCCTCGAGGGGCCGGCCGCGGATCTGAAGCGGAACTACGAAGAGGTCGCCGCCGCCTATCTGGGAGTGCGCAGATGAACATGGGTCTCTACATCGTCCAGCAGGGGATCAACGCGGTCTCGCTTGGGTCGCTCTACGCGCTGGTGGCGATCGGGCTGTCGATGGTCTTCGGCATCCTCAGGATGACCAACTTCGCCCATGGCGACATGATGATGGTGGGCGCGTTCGGGACCCTCCTGATCAATGCGGCGGGGGCGCCGTTCTGGCTGGCCGCGCTTTGCGGCGTCGCGGTGGGTGCGGCGGCCGGGGTGATCGTCGAGCGGCTGGCCTATCGCCCGGTGCGCGGCGCGCCGGACGTGACGCTGCTGCTCACCAGCCTTGCGGTGACCTACATCCTGGAAAACCTCGGGATCCTGATCTTCTCCTCCTCGCCGCGGAACTTTCCGATCCCCGACATCATGAACTCGGCGATCCAGCTGGCGGGCGGGCAGATCACCTTCACCGCGATCAACGTGGTGACCATCGCGCTGACCGTCGCGGCGCTGGCGCTGCTGGGCTGGTTTGTCACCCGCACCGACGTGGGTCTGGGCATGCGGGCCGCGGCCGAGGATCTGGGGGCGGCGCAGATGGTGGGCCTCGACGTCGATCGCCTGATCGTCGTGGCCTTCGCCATCGCCTCGGCCTTCGCGGGGCTTGCGGGGGTGCTCTGGGCCGCGCAATCGGGGATCGTCGAGCCCGACATGGGGTTCACCCCGCTGCTCAAGGCCTTCGTGGCGGCCATCGTGGGCGGGTTCGGCTCCATCTCCGGGGCGCTGGTGGGGGGCTATGTCCTTGGCGCGCTGGAGATCCTGATCGTGGCCTTCCTGCCGTCCTCGGTTTCGCCCTACCGCGATGCAATCGTCTTCGGCCTGCTGATCGTCTTCCTGCTGTTCAAGCCCAACGGCCTGATGAACCGCCCGCAGGAGGTGAAGCTATGAGCGGGCCGGCGCTGTCGCGCCCCGCGGGGCTGATCGTCTTTGGGGCGGTGCTGATCCTTGTCGCGGCGGTGACGCTGGCGCTGCCACACATGGTGAACAACTACCTCGTGCGGGTGGTGATCGTGATGTGCATCGACGTCATTCTCGTGGCCTCGATGGGGCTGGGCAACGGCTTCACCGGGGTGTTCTCGCTGGGCCATGTCGGCTTTGTCGCGGTGGGGGCCTATACCTCGGGCATCCTGTCGTTGCCGGTGACGATGAAGCACGCCTTCCTGCCGGACCTGCCGCATTGGCTGGCGTCGTTCAGCCTGCCGTTCCTGCCCGCCACGATCGCCGCGGGCCTTGTCTGTGCCGCGCTGGCGGCTGTGGTGGGCGCCCCGCTGATGCGGCTTTCGGGCTATTTCGTCTCGGTCGCGACGCTGGGCTTCCTGATCATCGTGAACGTCGTGCTGATCAACGCGAGCGACTTTACCCGCGGCGCCCGCACCTTCGCGGGCGTGCCGTTGCAGACCACGCTGCCCTGGGCCATGGGCTGGATGGTGGTGACGCTGACGGTGCTGGCGCGGATCGCCTATTCCCCCTTCGGCCGCCGTTTCCGCGTGGTGCGCGAGGATCCGATCGCAGCGCGGGCCGTGGGCCTGTCGATCCTGCCTGTGCGGCTATCGGCCTTCATCGTCGGCGCCTTCTTCGCCGGAGTCGGCGGGTCGCTCTACGGCCATTACCTCGGCGCGTTCTCACCGGCGAGCTTCTACCTGCCCTACACCTTTGCCCTGGTCTCCATGCTGGTGATCGGCGGCATGGGCTCGATCAGCGGGGCCGTTCTGGGCGTCGTGCTAGTCACCGTGACGAGTGAGGTCCTGCGCAACCTGGAGCGGGGTCTGGACCTTGGCGTGATCCATATTCCCCCGCTCTACGGCGCAAGCCAGATCGTGCTGGGGATGATGTTCATCCTCGTCATGATCTTCCGTCCGAGCGGCCTGATGGGCGACCGCGAAGTGTCGCCGGGGCTGTTCCTCCGACGCAAGCCAACAGGAGAAAGGGAGTAAGAACAATGATCGACAGACGTCAATTCATCATCCGGGGTGCCACCGTCGCCGCGGGGGCGGGCCTTGCCTCGGGGCTGGGCCTCCGTACGGCAAGCGCGGCCGACACCATCAAGATCGGGGCGCCCTTCAACGTCACCGGGGCGCTGTCCTCTCTGGATGCGCCGGCGCTGAACGGCGCCAAGCTGAAGGTGAAGGAGATCAACGACGCCGGCGGGATCGGCGGCAAGAAGATCGACCTGGTGATCTACGATACCAAGTCGGACCCGACGGTCATCGCCTCGGTCGCAAGCCAGCTTCTGGGGTCGGACAAGGTGCCGGTCGCCATGGGCTTCACCGATTCCGACAGCGTGCTGTCGCTGGGTCCGATCTTCCAGCAGGCGGGCGTGCCCTTCGTCACCCCGGGTGCAACCTCGCCCAAGCTGCCCTCGCAGATCGGCAACGACATCTTCCTTGCCTGCTTCGGCGACAACGTTCAGGCCGCGGCGGGCGCGCAGTTCATCAAGGACAAGCTGAAGGCCAAGACCGCGTATCTGCTACGCGACAACTCGACCGAATACACCACGCTGCTGGCGAAGTATTTCGAGGAATCCTTCACCCATGACGGCGGCAAGGTGATCGCGCGGAACGATTACAAGTCGGGCGACAAGTCCTTCACCGCACAGATCAGCAAGCTCAAGGCGATGTCGGAAAAGCCTGATGTCCTCTATATTTCAGCGATGCCCGACGACATCGGCCTGATCGTCAAGCAGATGCGGCAGGCGGGCGTGACCCAGCCGATCGTCGGTGGCGACGGCTATGACACGCCGCTTCTGATCAGCGTCGGCGGCAAGGCGGCGAACGACACCTACTATTCGACCCACGCCTTCATCTCGGAGGAGTCCACCCCCGCGATCGACAAGTTCTACAAGGCCTACAAGGCGGCCTATGGCACGGTGCCCGAGAACGCCTTTGCGGCGCTGGGCTACGATACCGCGGGGCTGATCGCCGACGCGATCAAGCGGGCGGGGTCGGAGGATCCGGCGAAGATCCGCGATGCCATCGCGGCGACCAAGGATTACCCGGGCATCACCGGCTCCATCACCTATCCGGACGGGCAGGGCGTGCCGCAGAAGACGGTGACGATGATCGGGGTGAAGGACGAGAAGCTGTTCCTCGCCGGCGAGGTGACGCCCAGCTTCATCCCCAAGCCGTAACACGGAACGAGAAGGTCCGGGCGGGCGGCACCTGCGCGCCGCCCGGACCCCTGAAAACGACTGGCACGAGAAAGGGCGCATCCCATGGCCGAGGACGCAATCGCCGACCTGATGGCGGCGCTGAAGCAACACGAGATCGAATACCTCCGCTTCGAGCTGCCCGACATGCACGGCACCTCGCGTTCCAAGACCGTGCCGGTGGACAAGGTCGAAAGCTTCGCGCGCAAGGGGCTGAATTTCTACGGCGGGGTGCTGGGGCTCGACACCTCGTCGAACGTGGTCCCCGCCAGCGGCCTGCATGGCGATCGCGACTATGCCGATCAGGAGATCTTTCCCGATCCCGCGTCGCTGCGCATCATCCCGTGGCTGGAGAAGACGGCCAGCGTCGTCTGCCTCGGCTACTGGGAGGACGGCACCCCGCAGGAGGCCGCGCCGCGCTGGGTTTTCTCGGAGCTGGTGAAGCGTGCCAACGCGATGGGCTACGACGTGATGCTGGGGCACGAATACGAATATTACCTGCTCGATGCCGCGACGAAGGGGCCGCTGTTCGGCGGCATCCACATCTTCAACACCCTGCGCAACGCCTACACCCCGTTCCTCGACACGCTGGTCCCGACGCTGCGCGCCTATGGCATCGACGTCATCACCCACAATTGCGAATACGCGGGGTCGCAGTTCGAAACCGTCTACGGCACGGGAATGAACCTTGCCGGCGCCGACAAGGCCTTTGCCTTCAAGAACGGGATGAAGGAGATCGCGCACCGCAACGGCCTGATCGCCAGCTTCATGGCCAAGCCCTTTGCCGGCGGCGCGGGCAGTGGCGGCCACCTGCACCTGAGCCTGTGGGACCGCAAGACCGGTGCCAATGCCTTTCTGGACCCCGAGGGGCAGGACGGGCTTTCCGCCATCGCGCGGTCGTTCATCGAGGGCACGCTGTCCCATGGCGCGGCGATCATGCCGCTCGTGAACCCAACGCCGAACTGCTACCACCGGGTGAAGCCCTACACATTCGCCCCTTCGAACGTCAGCTACGGTTTCCAGGACCGCTCGGCCATGGTGCGGGTGAAGGCGAGCCGCGACAACCGCACCCATATCGAGCTTCGCGCGGGCTCGGCCTCGGCGAACCCCTACCTCTCGGCGGCAGGTCTGCTGGCCGCGGGCCTTCTGGGGATCGAGAGCGGGGCGGAGCTGCGCGCACAGGACCGCCGCACCACCAGCGAGGACAACCCGGCGCTGGCGAAATTTCCCGGATCGCTGGAGGCCGCGCTGGATGCGCTGGAGGCCGACGTGCCGTTCCGCGCCGCACTGGGGGAGGAGTTCGTGCGCGTCTTCACCGCCGTGAAGCGGTTCGAGCTTGACCGCTTCCGCGGCCATGTCACCGACTGGGAAACCGCTGAATACCTCGAGATGTACTGACGCCCCAAAGGAAGCCACATGCCCCCCTTCGACCCGCTGCAATTGCGCCGTGACAAGCCCCTGCTGCCTGGCGCGACCGCCGTCCTGATCGTCGATGCCCAATGCGGCGAGGCGACCGAGGCGCACCGGACCGACCACCCGGAATACTGGGCCGCGCTGCAGGGCCGGGCGCTGCCCGCGATGCGGCAATTGATCGACGGCGCGCGGGCGGTCGGGGCCGAGATCGTTTACACGGTGATCGAATCCCTCACCCGCGACGGGCGCGACCGGTCGCTAGACCACAAGCTCTCGGGTATCCATTTCGCGCGCGGCTCGGCCGAGGCGCAGGTGCTGCCCGAGGTGGCACCCGCCGAGGACGACATCGTGCTGCCCAAGACCTCGTCGGGGGTCTTCAACTCCACCAGCCTCGACTACGTGCTGCGCAACCTGGGGGTGGAGAACGTGGTGGTGGCGGGGCTGCTCACCGATCAATGCGTCGACATGGCGGTGCGCGATGGGGCCGATCGCGGCTATTACATGATCTGCGCGGAGAACGCCTGCGCCACCTATACCGCCGAACGGCATGCCACCGCGCTCAAGGCCTTCGGCGGCTATTGCCGGGTCATGACGGTCGACGAGACGCTGGCCGCCCTCGCGGCGGGGTAGTGGCGCGCCCCTGGCCGGGGCGCTCAGACATTCTCGGGCGTGATGATCTCGAATGGAATCGTGCGCTGCATCGTCGCCGCACCCTCGCCCTGTTCGATCGCCTCGATCATCGTCTGCACCAGCTGGTCTGAGCTGGCCTCCAGCGGGTGGCAGAGCGCGGCGGTGATCAGCCCCTCCGACAGGCCCTTGCGGGTTTCTGGGCCGATGTCGCGGCAGACGACGCGGATATTGCGCCGCCGCGTCTCGGGCGCCTGGCGCAGGGCGCGCAGCACACCGGAGATGCCGCCACCGACGATCAGGATGCCGACCAGATCGTCGGTCTTGGTCAGCAGTTCGGTCACCATGCGGTAGGCTTCGGCCGGTTCCTCGTGGGTCGGGCGGCTTTCCTCGACCGTCAGGTGGGGCGCGTGCTCGCGGATGTAGGAGCGGAAGCTGGCGTCAGACACGTCTTGGCACTGGTAACGGTGGTTGCCCAGGAACACCGCGACCCGGCCGGGCTGGTGGGTGGTCTGGGCGATCAGCCACGCGGCGGTGCGCCCCAGCTTCCAGTTGTCCGCCCCGACATAGGCCGCGCGTTCCGGCGCGGACTGGTCGGTGATGTAGGACACCACGGGCTTTCCGATCTCGCGCAGATCGCGAATCGTGTGGCCGATCACCGGGTGGTCGGCGGCGATCACCGCCACGGCATCGCATTCGCGCCCCAGCGCCTTGAGCCGCGCCGCGATGTTCTCGGGCGTCAGCAGATCGACGAAATCGACCAGCGGTTCAACGACTTCGGCATGACGCCTGCGCGCCGCCGCGACGATCTGGCGGCCGAAGATCTGGTAGATCTCGCGCGAGGATTGTTGCAGCAGGAAGCCCAGCCGGTACTGCGGCGCGGATTTGCGCATGCGGTCCTCGATCGCGCCGAGACCGTAGAACCCGATCTTCTCCGCGGCGGCCTGGACGCGCTGCATTGTGCTGCCGCGCACCGGAGTCGTCCCGCCCAGGATGCGGTTCACGGTCGAGACGGAAACCCCTGCTTCTTCAGCAAGATCCGCGATCGTCGGCCGGTTCATGATGTCCTCCCTGAGCCAGTCCCCGTATCATCTTGAATGACATAAATTGACACTTCTGACACATCAAGTGTTAATGAATATTTCACGAATATCAAGGTTCCGCTACACAGCGCTCAGGAGGAACGCCCGGTCGCTGGGACGGGGCACTGGAGGAGGAACCCATGAATACATTCAGCCGCATTGCGGCCACCGTTTCGGCTGCCGCGATCCTGTCGTGTACAGCGGGCGCCGTCATGGCCGCGAACATCTTCGTCATCGGCGGCAAGCCGGACGACCCGTTCTGGTCGGTCGTCAAGCGCGGGGCCGAAGATGCCGGCAAGGTCGTCAAGGCCGAGGGGGGATCCGTCACCTGGCTGGGGCCGCAGAACTACGACAACCTGGGCAACGATGCCGCCGAACTGATCCGCCAGGCGATCAGCCAGGGCGCTGACGCGGTCGTCGGCCCGGACTGGGTGCCTGAGGCGATGGAGCCGGCCTTCAAGGACGTGGTCGCCCACAAGATCCCGCTGATCATCTACAACGCCGGTGACGAAGAGACCGCGACCCGTCTGGGCGCGATGAACTACATCGGCAGCGACCCTTACGATTCGGGCTTCGCCGCGGGCAAGTATTTCGCCGAGCATGACCTCAAGGACGCTGTCTGCCTGAACACGCTGCCGGGCGTCGCCAACGTCGAGGCCTTCTGCAAGGGCATGAGCGAGGGCGTCACCAAGAACGGCGGCAAGGGCGACGTGCTGCCGCTGCCGGCGACCTCGTTCGGCTCGTCCACCGCGGTGGCGCAGGCGCTGAAGGGCTACCTGCTGAAGAACCCGAAGGTCAACGCGGTGTTCACCGTCGGCAACGTCGATACCACCTCGGCGATCTCGGGCATCATGCAGGCCGGCAAGAAGGGCCGGGTGCAGGTCTGCGGGATGAACATCGACAAGACCATCCTCGAGAACATCAAGAACGGCAGCCAGCTCTGCGCGGTCGATCAGCAGGGCTACATGATGGGCTATCTCGCGGTCTCGATCCTCAACGCCAACGTCAATTACGGCATGACGATCCCGACCAAGAAGATCCTCACCGGGCCCGCGATCATCGACAAGTCGAACGTCGAGGTCACCCTGAAGGGCGTCAACGCCGGCGTCCGCTGACGCCGTCCGACGCCTGAACCGCCAAGGTTGCCCGCGCGTCCTCCGCCGGGCGGCCAGATCGGCCCCGCGAGGCTGCCCCATCAGGTTGTGGCGTCCGCGCCCGCCGGGGCCGATCCCTCTCTTGCACCCGGGAGATCCACATGGCCACTGCCACATCCCCCAAGCCCGCCGACGGACCGGCGCAAGCCGGCAAGCCCGGCGTGTTCCAGGCGCTCGGCGGGCTCGCCCGCCGGCCCGAAGCCGGTTCGTTCATCGGGATGATCGTCGTCTTCGTGTTCTTCGCCATCTTCGGCGGGGCGCAGTTCATCGGCGCCGCCGGCGCAGCGAGCTGGCTCAACGTCGCGGCGGAGGTCGGCCTTGTCGCGCTGCCCGTCGGCCTTCTGATGATCGCCGGGGAGCTTGACCTGTCGATCGGCTCGGTGATCCCGGCCGCATCGCTGACGGTCGCGATCATCTCGGGCTATTACGGCCTGCCCGAGATCCTGGGCGTCGCCGCCGCGCTGGCCTTCGGCCTGGCCGTGGGGTTCGTCAACGGGGTCCTCGTGCTGCGCACCAGGGTGCCGTCGCTGATCGTCACCATCGGCACGATGTTCGCCGTGATGGGGCTGACGCTGGGCCTCGCCGTCCTGCTGACCGGGGCGACCAGCACCGCGCTGGTGCCCACCCCGTTCTGGAAGGCGATCTTCGGCCAGTTCGTCGGCGGCATGTTCGAGATCACCATCTTCTGGTGGATCCTCTCGGTCGCGATCCTGGCCTACGTGCTGCACATCTCGCCCTGGGGCAACTGGATCTTCGCCCTGGGCGGCGACCGCGAGAGCGCGCGCAACGCCGGCATCCCGACCGACAAGGTGACCATCGGCCTGTTCATGACCTCGGGCTTCTCGGCCGCCTTCCTGGGCGTCTGCCAGGTGATGATCTATCAGAGCGCGCAGGTCGTCGGCGGGCAGAGCTTCATCTTCAACTCGATCATGTGCGTGGTGATCGGTGGGGTGCTTCTGACCGGGGGCTTCGGCTCCATCGTGGGCATCGTCTTCGGCACGATCACCTTCGCCATCGTCAACCAGGGCATCTACTTCACGAACTTCGACCCGAACCTCGGGTCGGTGATCATCGGCGCGCTGCTGCTTGTCGCGGTGCTGATGAACGACACGTTCCGTGCGCTCGCCCTGTCCACAATCACCAAGAAAAAGAAGTGAGGGCGGCAAGATGAATTCCCTTTCCTTCGGATCACTGGCGCGGCGCCCCGAGGCGGGCTCCATCGTCAGCCTGCTGCTGGTCGTCGCCTTCTTCGTGATCTTCGGCGGCGTGCAGATCGACCGCTTTCTCGGCGCGGCAAGCTGGGTGAACCTGGCCGCCAACCTCGGGATCGTGGCGCTGCCCGTCGGCCTTCTGATGATCGCCGGGGAGCTGGACATCTCCATCGGCGCGATGATCCCGGCGGGTTCGATGAGCGTGGCCATCGTCTCGGGCTACTACGGCCTGCCGATCGAGCTGGGCATTGCGGTGGCGCTGGGGCTGGGCGTGATCGTGGGGCTGATCAACGGCCTGCTGACGATCAAGACATCGGTCCCCTCGCTGATCATCACGCTGGGGTCGCTGGTGGCGATGCAGGGCCTCGTGCTGGCCGGGTCGGTGCTGCTGACGGGCAGCGCGGGCGTCGCCCTGAAGGCACCCGAATGGGCCAAGTTCCTGTTCGGCCACTTTTTCGGCGGCAGCTACCAGGTGCTGATCCTGTGGTGGCTGGCACTGACGGCGATCTACGTCTTCTTCATCCACTTCTCGCGCTTCGGCAACTGGATCTTCGCCATGGGCGGCGACAAGGACAGCGCGCGCAACGCGGGCATCCCGACCGACCGCATGACCATCCTGCTGTTCGTGCTGTCGTCGACCTCGGCCTCCTTCGTGGGGATGTGCGGCGCGATCCTGTTCAACTCGGCCCAGGTGTCGGGGGGCATGAACTACATCTTCAACACCATCGTCTCGGTGGTCGTGGGCGGGGTCCTGCTGACCGGCGGCTTCGGCTCGATCGTGGGGATCTTCTTCGGCGCGATCACCTTCGCCGTGGTCACCCAGGGCATCTACTTCACCGACATCGATCGCAACTGGTCGAGCCTGATCATCGGCGTGATGCTCCTGCTCGCCGTGCTGATGAACAACAGTTTCCGCCAATTCGCGCTGAACTACGCGCCCCGGAAGAAGAAGTGAGGACGGAACAATGACCGATACACACCCGGTTCTGGAACTTCGCAACGTCAACAAGTCCTTCGGGCCGATCGACGTGCTTCACGACATATCCCTCAAGGTCAAGGCGGGCGAGGTTCTGTGCCTTCTGGGCGACAACGGCGCGGGCAAGTCCACGCTGATCAAGACGCTGGCGGGCGTGCACAAGCCCACCACCGGCGAGATCTGGATGGATGGCGGTCGCGTCAGCTTCGACCGGCCCAAGGACGCGGCCGACCGGGGCATCGCCACGGTGCACCAGTTCGGCGGAACCTTTCCCCTGATGACCATCGGCCGGTCGTTCTTTGTGGGCGTGGAGCCGACGAAGGGCTGGGGCCCGTTCAAGATCTTCGACCGCAAGAAGGCCAACGCGGTTGCGGTGAAGGCGGTGCAGAGCTTCGGCATCACCCGCATCGACGACGGCGACCGGCTGATCGGCGGGCTGTCGGGCGGGGAACGCCAGTCGCTGGCGATCGCGCGCGCGGTGCATTTCGGCGCCCGCGTGCTGATCCTCGACGAGCCCACCGCCGCGTTGGGGGTCAAGCAGGCAAGCCACGTCCTGCGCATCGTGCTTGAGGCCAAGAAGCGTGGCATCGCGGTGATCTTCATCACCCACCAGGTGACCCACGCCATGGCCGTGGGCGACCATTTCGCGGTGCTGATCCGCGGCGCGCTGGCCGCCAATTTCATGCGCGGAGAGAAGAGCCGCGAGGAGATCACCGACCTGATGGCGGGCGGCGAGGCGCTCGCCGATCTCGATGCGTACATGGAAAGCCACGACGGCCACGCGCCGGACTTGGTGAGCTGAGGCCGACAGGATACCGGGAGGAGAGACCAGAATGAAGATCGCGCTTGACCCGTTCATGCACCGTCACCTGTCGCTCGAGGAGCTTCCCTCGAAGGTGGCGGAGCTGGGCTTCGACTGGATCGAGATGTCGCCGCGCGGCGATTTCCTCGAATGGTTCAAGGCCCCCCGCGTCTTCCCCGACCGCATCAAGCGGTTCAAGAAGGCGCTGAAGGACGCCAACGTCGGCATCGCCACGCTGCTTCCGATGTACCGCTGGGCCTCGAATGACGAGGAAGAGCGCCAGGCCGCCGTGCGCCACTGGAAGCGCGCCATCGAGATCGCGATCGAGATGGAAGTCGACACGATGAACTCGGAATTCGGGCGCGGCCCGCATCCCGACAAGGGCTCGTGCTACTGCTGCCACACTGGCTCCATGATCGAGGCTTGCGAGGATGCCTGGTGGCGTTCGATGGAGGAACTCGTGCCGATCTTCGAGCGCGAGGGGATCAACCTGCATATCGAGCCGCACCCCGAGGATTGGGTGGAAACGCTCCAGCCCTCGGTCGACATCATCCGCACGGTGAACTCGGACCGCGTGAAATTCCTCTACTGCGCGCCGCATACCTACCATTTCGGTGACGACGTGAAGGCGATGCTGCGCGAATGCGCTGACGTGCTGGCCCATGTCCACGTGGCCGACACGTTCAACCACAAGGCCTCATCCGGGCTGCGCTACATCCTCAACCCGCCGGGCACCAATGCGCGCATCCACCAGCACCTGAACATCGGTCAGGGCGAGGTCCCGTGGGACGATTTCTTCGGCACCCTGCACGAGGTCGGCTTCGACGGGATCATGACCGCCTGCGTCTTCGCCTGGGAAGAGAAGGCGGACGAGAGCGGCCACTTCATGCGCAGCGAAATGCAACGCTACGTCGACAAGTACTGGGGGACGAAATGAGCCTGGCAGTCGGGGTTATCGGGACCGGGATGATCGGTCAGGACCACATTCGCCGCCTGACGCGCGTGTTGTCGGGGGCCGAGGTGGTGGCGGTCAGCGATATCGACCGCACCCGTGCGGGCCAGGCCGCGCCCGCGGGGGCCGAGGTGTTCGACACGCCGCAGGCGCTGATCCGCTCGGACAAGGTGCAGGCGGTGCTGATCTGCTCCTGGGGGCCGGCGCACGAGGAACAGCTGCTTGACTGCATCTCGGTCGGCAAGCCGGTGTTCTGCGAAAAGCCGATGGTCACCTCCGAGGCCGCCGCGCTGAAGGTGATCGACGCCGAGGTGGCCTTTGGCAGGCGCCTTGTGCAGGTGGGCTTCATGCGCCGGTTCGACGCCGATTACCGGCGCCTCAAGGCGGTAATAGACGGTGGCACGCTGGGTCTGCCGCTGATGTATTATTCCAAGCATCGCAACGCCTCGGTGCCTGAGGGGCTCTACACCTCGGACATGCCGCTCAACGACACGCTGGTGCATGACGCGGATATCTCCCGCTGGCTCCTGTCGGACGAGATCGCCTCGGTCGAGGTTCGCCTGCCGCGCCGGTCACGTCAGGGCGGCGAGTTGCGCGACCCGCATCTCGTGCTGCTGCACATGGCATCGGGCGCGATCGTCGACGTCGAGATCTCGGTGAACATCGCCTACGGCTACGACATCCGCGGCGAGGTGAGCTGCGAGAAGGGGCTCGCCGCGCTGCCGAACCGGCCCGCGCCAGTGGTGTCCGACCAGTTCGGCATCCGCCAGGCGATCCCCGAGGATTGGCGCGAGCGGTTCATCGAGGCCTACGACCAGGAGTTCCGCGAATGGATCGTCGCGGCGGGGCAGGGCACCGCGACCGGGCCATCGGCCTGGGATGGCTATGCCGCGACGCTGGTCGCCGACGCCGCGCTGCGCGCGGTGACCTCCGGCGGGCGGGAAGAGATCGCGATGCGCGACAAGCCTGCACTTTACGACACCGCGGCCAAGGTGGCCGCAGCCTGAGGCGCGAAGGACGAAGAAGATGATCAACGGAGAACGCAGAATCCCGCGCCCGCTGCGCTGGGGAATGGTCGGTGGCGGCCGCACAGGTCAGGTGGGCTACAAGCACCGCACCGGCGCCCTGCGCGACGGCACCTACCGGCTGGTGGCCGGGGCCTTCGATCTGGACGCAGCGCGCGGCCGCGATTTCGGAGTCAACCTGGGGGTCGAGGCAAGCCGCTGCTACGCGACGTATCAGGAGCTGATCGCCGGCGAGGCGGGGCGCGAGGACGGGGTCGAGGTCGTTTCGGTCGCCACGCCCAACTTCACCCATTACGAGATCACCAGGGCGCTGCTGGAGGCGGGCTTCCACGTGATCTGCGAAAAGCCGCTGTTCTTCACCGTGGCCGAATGCGACGAGATCGCGGCACTTGCGGCCTCGAAGAACCTGATCGTCGGCGTCACCTACGGCTTCACCGGCCACCCG
Organism: Acidimangrovimonas sediminis; assembly: GCF_002871005.1. Classification (GTDB taxonomy): domain Bacteria; phylum Pseudomonadota; class Alphaproteobacteria; order Rhodobacterales; family Rhodobacteraceae; genus Acidimangrovimonas; species Acidimangrovimonas sediminis. The sequence continues at coordinate 4,085 of NZ_PHSN01000028.1, read as the reverse complement.
ATGGTGCACCAGATGGCGGCGATGGTGGCCAGGGGAATGTTGGGCGAGATCCGGCTGGTCGACATGGCCTATACCCACGGCTTCAACGCGGGCGACGACACCGGCGCGCCCGAGGCGGTGGTCTGGCGCACCAACCCGAGGACGGCGGGTCCGACCTTCGTGCTGGGCGATATCGGCACCCACCTCTACTACCTGTCCGAGGTCGTGCTGCCGCACCTCAAGGTCGAGAAGCTCCTGTGCGACCGCAAGGCCTTCATCCCCTCGCGCGCACCGCTGGAAGATCACGCGACGGTTCTGATGCACTATGACAACGGGGCGCGGGCGCGGCTTTGGGTCAGCTCGGTCGATGCGGGCAACATGGGGTCGCAGCGCTATCGCTTCACCGGCTCGAAGGCGAGCGTGGCGTGGTCCGACAGCCACCCCGACCAGATCGTCTATCAGGTGCAGGGAGAGCCCGAGCGGATCCTGCATCACGGCATGCCGTATCTGGAGGAGGAAAGCCTCGCCGCCGACCGCATGGGCGCGCTCCACACCGAAGGGCTGGGCGACAGCTGGGCCAATATCTACCTGTGGATCGCGCAGGCCATCGCCGCGGCAGATGCGGGCGATCGCGCGTTCCTGGAAACCCACCATTACCCGGGCATCCATGCCGGCACCGAAGGGGTGCGCTGGCTGGAGAACTGCGTGCGGTCGGCCGATTCCGGCGCCGCCTGGGTCGATTTCGAATAACCGTCTCTGGTCAGGGAGTTAGAGGCATGAAGCTTTCCATCTGCACCGATGTCATGGGGAACCTCTCGTTCACCGACATGCTGGACAAATGCGTCGATCTGGGCGTCGAGGGGATCGAGATGACCGGCGGCGGCTGGTCCCCCGCGCCGCACTTCCGGGCCGACGAACTGCTCTCCGACAAGGGTCTGCTGAAGTCGAAGCTGAAGGAGATCGAGGCGCGCGGCCTGCAGATCGCCGCGCTCAACTGCTCGGCCAACCCGCTCGATCCCGGCGACATGGGCAAGCGGCACCTGAAGGAGATGAAGGAGACGATCCAGCTGGCCGGCGAGATCGGCGTGACCAAGATCGTCACCATGTCGGGCCTGCCCGAGGCGGCGCCCGGCGACATGGTACCCAACTGGCTGGTCTACACCAAGTCCTGGCCCGCCGAGATGCCCGAGCGCGACCGCTACCAGTGGGAGGACCGCGCCTTCCCGCTCTGGCACGACCTCGTGGCGCATGCCAAGGCCAACGGTGTCGAGAAATATGCGCTTGAGAACTTCTCGGCCATGCTAGTGTGGAACCCGGAAACCCTGTTCCGGCTTCGCAACGAGGTGGGCCCGATGGTCGGCATGAACCTCGACCCCTCGCACCTGTTCTGGAAGGGGGCCTGCCCGATCGCGGTGGCCCGCGCCCTTGGCGACGCGATCCACCACGTCCACGGCAAGGACACGCGGATCGAACGCGGCCTGGCCGACGTGAACGGCCTGCTGGAGCTCAAGGACGTCACCGACGTGGCGAACCGCTCGTGGAACTACGTCGCCGTCGGCGCGGGCCATGACCTGCAATGGTGGAAGGAGTTCTTCTCGGTCGTGGGCATGATGGGCTACGACGGCTGGGTTTCGCTGGAGATGGAAGATTTCACCATGTCCACGAACGCAGGCATCCAGTCGTCGATCGACGCACTGCAGGCCACGATCATCCGGTAAGCGAAGGAGAGACAGATGGTACGGATCGGCGTCGTCGGATACGGAACCGGGGGGCAGCACTTCCACGCCCCCTTCATCGCTGCCGCCGAGGGGGTGGAGCTGGCGGGTGTGGTCGCACGCGCGCCGGCGACGGTCGCCAAGGCGCGCGCCGACCTGCCCGGCGTGCCGGTCTTTGCCAGTCTGACCGAGATGCTTGCCGCCGGGGTCGACGCGGTGACGATCACCACGCCGCCGCAGACCCGCCAGGCACTTGTCCTCGAGGCGATCGCGGCGGGCGTGCACGTGATCGCCGACAAGCCCTTTGCCCCCTCGGCCGCCGCCGCGCGCGACTTGTCGGCCGCGGCGAAGGAACGGGGTGTCCTCCTGGGCGTGTTCCACAACCGCCGCTGGGATGCCGATATCCGCACGCTCAAGAAGGTGATCGACGATGGTCGCCTCGGCCCGGTCTGGCGGCTGCATTCGCGGATGGATTTCGACGATCCGGCGACGCTCGAGGCCGGGCCGACCGGGGGCCTGCTGCGCGATCTGGGCAGCCATGTCGTGGACCAGGCGATGCTGCTGCTGGGGCCCGTCGCCTCGGTCGACGCGCAGCTCGACATGGTGGATCTGCCCGAGGGGCCGACCGATGCGGGCTTCGTGCTGACCCTGCGCCACACCAGCGGCCAGCATTCGCATATCTCGGCCAGCAAGCTCAACAAGCTGGTCTGCCGCGAACTGCGTGCCTATGGCGCGGCGGGCAGTTACGTGGCGCAGGGGACCGACGTGCAGGCGCAGGCGATCTTTGCCGGCAAGCGCCCGGCCGACGACCTTGCCGGCTGGGGCTACGACGTCGAGGAACGCTGGGGCACGCTGAACACGGCGGAGGGCTGCGTGAAGGTCCCGTCCGAACAGGGCCGCTACCACGATTACTACGCAGCTTTCGGCAGGGCCGTGCGCGACGGCGCCCCCCTGCCCGTGACGGCCGAGGAGGGGATTGCCGTGCTGGCGGTGCTCGACGCGGCGCGCCGTTCCGCCGTCGAGGGGCGGACGATGGACGTGGACTGACGGCAAGCGCCGGGCACGGTCCGGGCAAGGCCCTGAAAAGGGAGAGGAGACGCACATGTACCGCTTCATCATCACCATCGACTGCGTGCCGGGCGGGCGCGACAGGATCCTTGCCCGCGCGCCCGCGGCGCAGGCCGCGACCCGGGCCGAACCGGGCTGCCTTTCCTACGATTTCTTCACCTGCACCGACGACCCCGAAAAGCTGGTCTTCGTCGAGAGCTGGCGCGACGAGGCGGCGCATGCCTTTCACATGGACCAGCAGCACACCAAGGACTTCATCGCGTATCACGAGCAATTCCACCGCCAGCTGGTCTTCGAGACCATCAACCCGGCCGCGTGACATGAAAAATCCCGTGACCGTGACCTGCGCGCCGTGCTGCTGGGGGGTGGACGACCTGTCCAACCCGCATCTGCCGGCATGGGACAAGGTGCTTGACGAGGCGGCGCGCGCGGGGTTCGGCGGGCTGGAACTGGGCCCCTACGGCTACATCCCGCTCGACGTGGCGCAGGTGGGCGGGGCGCTCGCGGCGCGCGGCCTGTCGATCGTCGCGGGCACGATCTTCGACGATCTCGTGGATCCGGCGAACCGCGGGAACCTGCTGCGTCAGACCGACGAGATCTGCGCCTTCATCACCGCCCTGCCGCGTCCGGCGACGCATCCGGGGCAGCGCTTTGCCGCGCCCTACCTGACGGTGATGGACTGGGGCCACGACGAACGCGACTATGCCGCGGGCCACTCAGACCGCGCACCGCGTCTGGCCGATGCCGCCTGGGACGGGATGATCGCCACGATCCGCGCGATCGCCGCACGGGCGGCCGGCCACGGGGTGCGGGCCGTGATCCATCCCCATGCCGGCGGCTACATCGAGTTCGAGGACGAGATCGCGCGGCTGGCGCGCGACATCGCGGTCGAGGAGGCCGGGTTCTGCCTCGACACCGGGCATCTCGCCTATGCCGGGATGGAGCCGGTGACGATCCTGAAGACCTATGCCGACCGCCTCGACTACCTCCACTTCAAGGACATCGACCCGGCAGTACAGGCCGACATCATGACGCGCCGGATCCGCTTCTTCGAGGCCTGCGCCGAGGGCGTCATGTGCCCGATCGGGCACGGCTGCCTCGACTACCGGGCCGTGCGCGCAACGCTGACCGCGCTGGGATACGGCGGCTACATCACCATCGAACAGGAGCGCGACCCGCAAAACGGCGGCTCCGTTCTCTCGGATCTCGCGGCCAGCCGCGACTTCCTTCGCAAGACAGGATTCTGAGGAAGGACCATGACGAAGAAACTTGATGTCATCACGATCGGTCGGGCTGGAGTTGACCTTTACGGCGCGCAGGTCG
>NZ_PHSN01000027.1 GCF_002871005.1 Acidimangrovimonas sediminis | reverse complement strand
TATGCGGCAGCGCCATGCCGACCGCGGACAGAAGCATGACCCCAGACGGGACCAGAGTGATCGACCGCTTGACAGCCACGCCCCGATTACAGAAGAAGAGCTCGTCGCGCAGGCTGCCATTGAAGCTTTCGATGAAGGCGTTCTGCTGGGTATGAGGAGGATCAGAAAACAGTCCGGGGGGCTGTTTTCCCGACGATTGGCCCGGGTCGATGTAATGCCAGGGCACCTCGTTCCTGCCATGTCGCCGAGGGCCACCTGGTGCCCGATGCCGACGATCGCCTTGTGGTCTCGCCCAAGCTCCCTTCGGACGATCCCGCGCGCCGGCGGCTTACGCAGGTTCTCGACGCACCTGCCAAGCCTACCCGGCGGCTCCTGGCCCGTCTCCAGCGCGGCTACGGGATGCTCCGCCACTCCGCAGGCCTCCACGCGAAACAAGAACTGGACGCCCGTGCCAGCACCGTCGAGCGCGCGGAGACGGCGCTCCACGGGCTGCGCCGCGCCATGCTCAAGGCCCTCCCTGTGAAGCTTCGCAGCCAGTTCACGGGGGCGATCATGCGGGAGGCCAGCGAAGCCGATCGGTCGATGAAGGCCCTTCGTCGGACCGCGAATGCCGGTCATGAGGAGAATGATCGGTGAGGGGAAGAAAATCTTCTTTCCGCTCACCGGCCGAGGTCCATATCCGGCGCGAGCCCAGCCAACCGAAAGGGTCATGACATGACGGTTCATCAATCTGCACGCGCCCAAAGCGCGATCGAAAAGGCATCCGCGCGCTTCCAGGCCGCGGTCGTGAGCATCGCCGAGAAGGAACAGAAGGCGCATCTCAAGCGCCGGGGCCATGTGCTACAGGCCTTCGGAAAATGGCTCGACAGCGCTTCCCGCGCCGAAACTGAGCAGTTCCTGGACACGCTCGCGCAGGCCGCCAGCGCCGTCGATCGGAAGCGCATCGCTGACTACCTCGCGAACCTCCCAGCTTCGGTGGATGGCGTCGAGCCAATGATCGCCACTGAGCAGCGCACCGCATCGCCTGAGAGCGAGAAGCGTCCGGTCCAGGCGCAGCAGAAGGACTGAGCCGGATCGAGGCCGACGCGGATCGCCCCAACGCTCGAACCGGCGTGCGAAAGCCCGCCCATCCTGAGGCGGGCTTTCTCATGTCTGGCCGTCGTGTCAGTCTGCGCGGAGCTCGGGGGGGCAACTGACAGCTGCTTCAGGCCCCTGCCCCCCGGGATATTTTCGAGCAGAAAGTGGAGGAGGACCTGTCTTCTTCTGAGTGGAAATATCCCACGGGGGTGCGGGGGTGTGAAACCCCCGCGGATGCGGCGGGTGTGGCGTGCCTGCGGGCAGGAGGGGGGCCTTTACCGCGCCGGAGCCGCCGCATAGGCTCGGGCGAAACAGGGGCCTCGACCGGATGCTGCGCTACCTTCTCTCCCGGCTGATCTCGCTGGTGCTGAGCCTTATCGTGGCCAGCCTGGTGATCTTTGCCGTGCTGCAAGTGGTGCCGGGCGATCCGGCCTCGTTCATGCTGGGCATGAACGCGAGCCCCGACACGATGGCTGCGCTGCGCGAGCAGCTGGGGCTGAACGGGCCCGCCCCGCTGCGCTACCTGCACTGGCTGGCTGGCATGCTGCACGGCGACTTCGGCCTTTCCTACACCTACAAGACCCCGGTCGCGCAGCTGATCGCGCAGCGCGCGCAGGTTTCGCTACCGCTGACGATCTACGCCATGGCGCTGTCGACGCTGATCGCCATACCGGCCGGGATGGTGGCGGCGGCGCGGCGGGGCCGGGCCTCGGACCTGGCGGTGATGGGGGTGACGCAACTTGGCATCGCGGTGCCGAACTTCTGGTTCGCCATGCTGCTGGTGCTGATCTTCGCGATCAGGCTGCACTGGGTGTCCTCCGGCGGCTTTCCCGGCTGGCAGGCGGGGATCTGGCCCAACCTGGTGGCGCTGACACTGCCCGCGATCGCGCTGGCGCTGCCGCAGGCCTCGATCCTGGCACGCGTCATGCGCTCGGCGCTGATCGAGGCGCTGCACCAGGATTATCTGCGCACCGCCCGGGCCAAGGGGTTGACCCAGGGCCAGGCGATCCGGCGTCATGCGTTTCGGAACGCGCTGATCCCGGTGCTGACGATCCTCGGGCTGCAATTCTCGTTCCTGCTGGCCGGCGCGATCATTATCGAGAACGTGTTCTACCTGCCGGGCCTCGGGCGGCTGATCTTCCAGGCGATCACCCAGCGCGACCTGATCACCGTGCAATCCGTCGTCATGCTGCTGGTCGCCGCGGTGATCGTCGTCAACTTCCTCACCGACCTCGCCTATGCCGCCGTCGACCCGAGGTTGAGGCGCCCCGGATGACATGTCCCGCATGAGGTTTCCCCTGCCCCTGCCCCTTGTCCTTGGCGCGGCCCTCACCGCGATCTTCGCGGGTCTCGCCGTGCTCTCGTTCTTCTGGACGCCCTACCCGGTCGCGGCGATGGACATCGCGGCGCGGCTGAAGCCCCCGTCGCTGTCGCATTGGCTGGGCACCGACACCTATGGCCACGACGTCTTCAGCCAGCTGATGGTGGGCGCGCGCACCTCGATCGCGGTGGCGCTGGTGGCGGTGGGGATCGGCGTGGCCGCGGGCGTGCCGCTGGGGCTTTGGGCCGCCGCGCGGCGCGGGTCGCTGCTGGACGAAACGATCATGCGCGGCAACGATCTGATCTTCGCGTTCCCCTCGCTGGTGATCGCCATCCTGATCACCGCGATCCTCGGGCCCGGGGCGGTGAACGCGATCCTTGCCATAGGGATCTTCAACATCCCCGTCTTCGCCCGGGTCACCCGTGGCGGCGCGCTGTCGCTCTGGACGCTGGATTACATCCGCGCGGCGCAGGTGGCGGGCAAGGGCGCGGCGCGGATTTCCCTTGAACACGTGCTGCCCAACATCGCCAACCTGCTGATCGTGCAGGGAACGATCCAGTTCTCACTGGGCATCCTCGCCGAGGCGGGGCTGAGCTACGTGGGCCTTGGCGCGCAACCTCCGGTCCCGTCCTGGGGGCGGATGCTGGCCGACAGCCAGACGATGATCTCCCTCGCGCCGCTGCTGGCGGTGTTCCCGGGTCTTGCCATCGTCCTCACCGTGCTCGGGCTGAACCTGATGGGCGACGGGCTGCGCGACCTTCTCGACCCGCGGCTGAGGCGCAAATGACCCTGCTTTCCGTCCGCGACCTGTCGCTTGCCATCCACGGGATGCCGATCCTGCACGACGTCTCGTTCGATCTCATCCCCGGAGAGGTGTTCGGCCTCGTGGGCGAAAGCGGGTCGGGCAAGTCGATGACCTCGCTTGCGCTGATGCAGCTTCTGCCGCCGGGCGCGCGGGTGGCGGGCCGGGCTACGATGGGTGGCGAGGACCTTTTGAGCCTGCCCGAACGGAAGATGTGCCGGATCCGCGGCAACGAGATCGGGATGATCTTCCAGGAGCCGATGACCGCGCTGAATCCGGTGCAGACGATCGGCGACCAGGTGGCCGAGACCCTGGTCATCCACGGCGCCGCCACGCGGTCCGAGGCACTGTCGGCCGCCCGGTCCCGGCTTGACCGCGTGGGCCTGACGGCCGACCGCTTTCCGCTGTCGCGCTACCCGCACGAGCTTTCGGGCGGCCAGCGCCAGCGCGTGTCGATCGCCATGGCGATCGCGCTGCGCCCGAAGCTGCTGATTGCAGACGAACCGACGACGGCCCTCGACGTGACCACGCAGGCGGGGATCCTCGACCTGCTCAGGGGGCTGGTGGCCGAGGAGGACATGGCGCTGATGCTGATCACCCACGACCTTGCCGTGGTAGCCGGCGTCGCCGACCAGGTCGCGGTGATGGAGGCGGGCAAGATCGTCGAGGCCGGGCCGACCGAGGCGCTTTTCCGCGCGCGCCGGCACGATTACACCCGCCGCCTTTTCGCCGCCGCGGCGCATGTGCCGGCGCGCCGACCACAGGCGCGCGAGGCGCCGCTTCTCCACGTCGCCTCGGCCCGGCGGGACTATGCCCTGCCCCGCCCCTCGGCCTTCGCGCCGCCGGGCAGGTTGACCGCGGTGAAGGATGTGAGTTTCACCCTGCACAAGGGTGAAAGCCTTGGTCTCGTGGGGGAATCCGGATGCGGCAAGTCCACGTTGACCCGTGCGATCCTGGGCCTCGACCCGCTGCAGGGGGGCGAGATCCGCCTCAATGGCGCGCCGGTCTCGCCCACCATGCCGCGCGCGCGTCGGGCGGGCGTGCAGGTGGTGTTCCAGGATCCCTACGGCAGCTTCAACCCGCGCCAGAAGGTCGGGCGGCTGGTGGCGGAGCCCTTCCACCTTGCCCCCGCGCCGAAGGCCGAACAGCGTGACCGCGTGGCCGAGGCGCTCAGCGCGGTGGGCCTGACACCGGAGGCCGCCAGCCGGTACATCCACGAATTCTCGGGCGGGCAGCGCCAGCGCATCGCCATCGCCCGCGCACTGATCATCCGCCCCGAGCTGATCGTGCTCGACGAGGCCGTCTCGGCCCTCGACGTGCGGGTGCGGGCGCAGATCCTCGACCTGCTGGCCGATCTTCAGGGCCGCTACCGCCTTTCCTACCTGTTCATCAGCCACGACCTGGGTGTGGTTCGCGTGATCACCGACCGGGTGATGGTGATGCGCGCGGGCGAGATCGTCGAGGAGGGCGAGACGGAAGCGGTCTTCGCCGCCCCGCGTCACTCCTACACGCGGGAGCTTCTGGCCGCGACGCCGAAGATTCCGGCGGGATGGCTCGATGGATGAGGTGACGCTGCGCCACGCGCCGCCGTCGGAGGAGGCACGGATCGCCCGCATGGTGAACGCCTATCTCGACGAGATGGGAATCGCCGCGCCGATCGCCCGCGCCTCGGTCCCGCTCTACTGGCGACAACCCAGCCGGGTGCCGTTCCTCGTGCTGGCCGATGGTGCGGTGGCCGGATTCGCCCTCGTGCGCGATACCGGCGAGGGGTTTCTTGGACTGGCCGAATTCTCGGTCCTGCCCGGGTGGCGGGACCGGGGCATCGGGGCCATGGCCGCGGCGCTGGTCTTCGCGCAATTCCCCGGGCCCTGGCGGCTCAAGGCCGTGCCGAAGGCGGAACGGTTCTGGCGCCGCCAGCTGGCGGGCCGCGGCGCACGGGAACTGGGCGGGGGATGGTTCGCCTTCAACGCGCCCTGAGGGATGCGTTCGAGGGCATTATCACGGGCGCGGCGCCCGAGTGTCGCCGGGGCGGCGGCGCCTGCCCCGCTCAGCCCGCCCTGAGGGCCTTGGCGAATGCTCCGGTCAGCGTCTCGGGCGAAAACGGCTTTTGCACGATGACGCAGGGCGGATAGGCCTCGACCAGCGCCGATGCCTCGCCATAGCCCGTCGCCAGCACGAAGGGCACGCCAAGCGCCGCCAGCCGTTCGGCCACCGGCACCGACTGCTCGGAACCCAGGTTGACGTCGAGCAACGCGAAGGCCGGCGGGCGGGTCTCGATCATCTCCAGCGCCTGCGCCACGGAGGAGGCGATCTGCACGTCCTCGGCGCCGAGGTCCTGCAACGCGTCGGCGGCATCGAGCGCGATGATAAGCGAATCCTCGACCACCAGCCCCCGGCCCTGCAATCGGCCGTCCCCGGATTGTGCGGGAGACACGGCGGGGATTGCCCCGCCGACCGCGCCCGGGGCCGCGCCCTCTTCCGCCCCCTCGTCCGGCGCGCCGGCCGCGCGGCTGGCGAAGGTGCCGGGCACGGTGAACAGCGCCTCGACCCCGGTGACGCGGTAGTCGATCCGTGCCGTGCCGCGAAGTTCGTGCGGGATGGAGCGCTCGATGATCGTGGTGCCAAAGCCGCGGCGCCGGGGCGGCGCCACCGCCGGACCGCCGCGTTCCTTCCAGTCGATCGTCAGCGTGCCGGCGGCGTCGAAGGACAGGGCGATGTCGACCCGCCCGGCCCGGTCACAGAGCGCGCCGTACTTGATCGAGTTGGTCGCCATCTCGTGCAGCACCAGCGCCAGCGCGGTATAGGCCGTGGGCAGGATCATGGCGTCCGGCCCGGTGATCCGCACCCGCTCGGCCTTGGCGTCGGCGTAGGCATCGAACTCCAGCCGCAACAGCTCCCGCAGCGAGGCGGGCTCCCAGCTTTCGCGGGTCAGCTGGTCGTGCGCCTGGGCCAGCGCATGGATCCGCCCGTCCAGGCTTTCGGTGAATTCTGAAAGCGTCGTCGTGCCGGATTTCGACTGCGCCACAAGCCCGCGCATCAGGTTGAGGATGTTGCGCACGCGGTGGTTCAGCTCGGAGATCAGCAGTTGCTGCTGCTCGGCGGCGCGCTTGCGCTCGGTCGCCTGTGCCTCGGCCACCTTGAGCACGACCTCCAGCATCAGCGTCCGCAGCTCTCCCGCCGCGTGGATCGCGTAATCCGACCAGTCGGCGCAATGGCCCAGCACCGTCTCGCGCCAGATCGCGAAGCTCTCGCGCGGGGTCAGGCGGATGCCGTTCGGCCCCACCGAGACCGGCTTCGACGGATCGCCCGCCCATTCCATCACCGCCTCGATCTCGCGCCGGAAGAAGACGATGTAATCGCCCGCCCCGCGCGAGATCGGCACGAAAAGCGACCCGGCGCAATCCTTCGCATAGGCGGCGGCGGCGGGCCGGTGCAGGGCCAGGCTTTCCACTGCCGTGACCTCGCCATAACCTTGACTGAGGTCGGCGAAGGTCTCGCCGAAGGCGCGGATCTCGTCCTCGGGCGGCACCGCCCCGCGCGCGGCGACCTTGCCGTCCCAGACCACCGCCATTCCGTCATGTGCGATCACGCCCTGGATCGCGTCGGACATGGACAGGATCGGGCCGCTCAGCTCATGCGCATCGGCAAGCTGCGACATCAGGCGGGTCTGCAGCCGCGCCGCGTCTTCGGTCGCCTTGCGGCGCAGGGATTCCTCGTAGCGGCCGATCTCGTAGGAAAACATGTGGCCGAACATCTCGACCGCGGTGCGGCGTTCGTAGTCGATGTAATGCGGGCGGTCATGGTGGCAGGCGAAAAGACCCCACAGCTCTCCGTCCTTCATGATCGACACCGACATGGAGGCGCCGATGCCCATGTTATTGAGATATTCGATATGGATCGGCGACACCGCCCGCGTCACCGCAAGCGACAGGTCGAGCGGCGCCTCGCCTTGGTCGGGATGGGCAAGGATGGGGGCGCCGGGGTCGCCCACATCGGCGATCAACCGCAACAGCGACCGCTTGTAGAGCGCGCGGGCCTGTTTCGGAATGTCGGTGGCGGGAAAGTGCTGGCCAAGATAACGGCGCTGGCCGTCGGCGCGATCCTCGGCGATGACCTGGCCCGACCCGTCGCGATCGAAGCGATAGACCATCACGCTGTCGAAGCCCGACAGCACCCGCAGGCTGCGCGCAGCGTCGCGCGACAGCGTGTCCAGCGCGCGGTCGAAGCGGATCCGGCGCACCAGCGGCTGCACCTCGGCCATCACATCGCTTTCGACGCCGCGCCCCTTCGGCTCCAGCTCGACCAGAAGGCGCCCGCTGCTCTGGTGGATCGAGACGTCGAACGGCCCCAGTCCCGCGCGCACCGCCACCCCGAAAAGGCGCACGGCATTGGAACTGTCCTCCACCGCGCGCAGGCTGCGCCGCAGCCGGGTCACGGCGTCGGTGTCGATCACCTCGGACAGCGGCCGGCCCAGTGCCGCGGCGGCCTCGACCCCCAGGATCGCGCCCAGGTTGGCCGAGGCATGCTGCACCTGCCAGTCCGCGCCCACCGCCAGCAACGCGCCGTAGGACTGCACCCGCCCCAGCAGGTGGATGGGTTCGCGGTCGCAATTGGTCAGGTCAACCTGCATCTCAGGCATTCATATTCATCCTGTCTTCGGGAAACCCGCCTTCGGGTCTCTCCTGTTCGGGGCCGCGTCCTGGCGCGAGGTCAGGCAGGGTCTCGCCCGTGCGGGGCAGCTGACTGGCCGTGCCTGCCCGCTCCTCTCGGACAAGGCGGGCGGCGGCGAGAAAGCACGAGAAGGCCACCGTCACGTCCGTCTCGACCTGCCGCGCGCGGGGATCTTCCGGCCCGATCTCGTCGAGGCGCGCGCAGATCGCCTGCCAGGCCTGCCGGGTATCGCGGGGGTCAAAATAGGCGGGCAGCGGCGCCACGCCCGCATCGGTTGCCCGCCGTGTCAGGACAAGCGTTCCCAGCCGCGAGCCGAACACCACGTAGGCAACGGCCAGCGGATCGAGCGCGGGCACCGGCCCGAGCGGCCGCCCTGCCGCGCCATCCTCTGACAGCGCGGCGAGAAGCGCGGCAAGAACCGCTTCCTCCTCGGGCGTCTGGGTCCCCGCCGCGGCGCGTGCCAGAGCCTCGAGCGCCAGCCACTGGGCGCGCAGGAACGGCCCCATCTCGGCGGCAGGGTCGTCATGGAACGGCTGAAAGACGGCCTCGACCGCATCGTGAACGGAACGGGTGCCGTCGCGCAGACGGGCACGAAAGCCGGTGTGCGACCGGGTGGTCATGGGCGGGGTATGCTGCATCAAAGCGGCTGGCCGATCACGCCGTGCGCGACAGGGCGCGTCCCGGACGGGCGCCGCGGCTGGCAGTCGGGACAGAAGCCCCGCGGTTTACGCCGGGGCGGGCGACTTCGGGGCAAGATGAACGGTCCGTACTGCTGCACATTGTGCCGCAACGCGCGACGCACGGGAAAGTTCCATATCACGCGCAGATCACCCGACCGTCACGAGAGACGGGGAAAGGACGCCAGTCGGAACCGGGCGAAAAGGGCTTGAGCGCGGCGCGCCGATGGCGTTCGCTGGCGGCAGGCGTGCGGGGTGGTCCCGCCCGCGGGATCGAGGAGATCGGGATGAAGGCCGTGAACCTTGCCGAGAAGCTGGCACTGGTGGCGGGCCATTGGGATCCGCACGTGGTGGCGGATTTCAACGGCCATGACATCATGGTGGTCAGGGTCGAGGGCGAATTCCCTTTCCATGACCACCCCGACACCGACGATCTCTTCCTCGTCCTTGAGGGCGAGATCGAGCTCGACGTCGGTGAGGAGACGCTCCACCTCGGCCCGGGCGAGTTGTTCGTGGTGCCGAAGGGGGTGCGCCACCGGCCGCGCGCCAAGGCCGAGGCCCGACTTCTGCTGATCGAACCGAAGGGCACGCCGAACACCGGCGATCCCGCCACCGCCAGCGCGAAGCCGAGGATATGATGCGACCGGGACCCCGCAACCTGATCACCGATGTCGAGGGGCTGAGCGTCGGCAATGCCGAGGACGCGCAGGTCCGCACCGGCGCCACGGTGCTGCTGGGCGCGCGGCCCTTCACCGCCGCCGTGCACGTGATGGGCGGCGCCCCCGGCACGCGCGAGACCGACCTTCTGGCGCCCGACAGGCTGGTGCAGGAAGTCGACGCGCTGACGCTGTCGGGCGGGTCGGCCTTCGGACTCGACGCCGCCTCGGGCGTGGCGGACGGGTTGCGCGCTGCGGGTCGGGGCTTCGACGTCGGCGGACAGCGGGTGCCGATCGTGCCCGGGGCGATCCTGTTCGACCTGCTCAACGGCGGCGACAAGAACTGGGACGAGAACCCCTACAAGCGGCTGGGCCGGGCCGCGCTGATCGCCGCAGGGCCGGATTTCGCGCTGGGGACGGCCGGCGCGGGCTTCGGCGCGATGACCGGCGACCTGAAGGGCGGGCTGGGGTCTGCCTCGGCGGTGCTGGAAAGCGGGCTGACGGTCGGCGCGCTGGTCGCCGTGAATGCGCTCGGGCGGGCCACGGTGGGCGGCGGCGCGCAGTTCTGGGCCGCTCCGTGGGAGCTGACGGAGGAGTTCGGCGGCCTCGGCCCCGCGACGGCCCATCCCGCGGACGAGGAACCCCGCCCCGGCAAGCAGACCGGCGCGGGAACGGGCCCTCTGCGTCCCGGCTCCCTGCGTCCCGGTGAAGCCACGACCATCGCCATCGTCGCCACCGATGCCGCGCTGAGCCAGGCGCAGTGCCAGCGCTTCGCCACTGCGGCGCATGACGGCATGGCGCGGGCGCTGGTGCCAAGCCATACCCCGTTCGACGGCGACCTCGTCTTTGCCGCGGCGACGGGGGCGCGGGCGCTGGCCGATCCGCTGACCGATACCTTCGCGCTCGGCCATGCGGCGGCGGCCTGCCTGTCACGGGCGATCGCGCGGGCGGTCTACGAGGCCTCGGCCCGCCCCGGCGATCTGCAACCCACATGGACCGCTCGCCATGGCCGCGCGGCCCGCGGCACCTGACGCGCACCTCCGGGGCTGACACGGTCCCGCTCGGCACCCGCGGGGTCAGAGCCCGCCAAGTACCGCTTCGGTAAGGGCGCTGTCCTCGGCCTCAAGGTCGTCGATCACGTCGAAATGGTGCAGGCCGGGGGCGACGTGCCAGTCGCAATCCCACGCCTCGGACAGGCTGCGCGCCTGCCACAGGAAGGACGGCCGCTCCTGCCCGCCGACCCAGACCGTGACCGCGCAATCGGCCCGGCGCGGGGTCAGCGCAGGGCTTTCCGCCAGCGCCTCGGGCAGGTCGAGTGCCAGCGTCTCGTTCATAGTGGTGTCCATCAGCGGCCTGAGGTCGGCCAGCGGCGAGATCGGCACGGCGCGTTGCACGCGGCCGGCAAGCGCGGGCGACAGCGGCGCCCCGGCGCAGGCCATCCGCGCCGACAGGTGGCCGCCGGCGGAATGCCCCGTCACCGCGATCGGCCCGTCGACCTCTGCCCCGGCGGCGGCGATGGCAGCGCCGATCTCGGCCGTCATTTCGCCGATCCGGGCCCCGGGGGCCAGCGTGTAGGCGGGCATGGCGCAGGCGAAACCGCGGGCCAGCGCGCCGGCCGCCAGATGCGAGAAGTCGCGGGGCGAGAACCGCATCCAGTACCCGCCGTGAATGAACACCATCAGGCCCCGCGCGGCGGCGCCCCCCGCCCCGTCCGGCAGGAACAGGTCGAACCAGTTGCGCGCGCCGTCGCCATAGGGCAGGCCCAACCGCGCGCGCGCCCCCAGCGCGGTACGGAATATTTCGGCCTTCTCGGCCCAGCGCGGCGGGAAGTCGGCCGCCCCCGGAATGAAATCCCCGTTAGCATAGGCCCGGTCCATCTCTGCGCTCATCTCGTCGCCTCCCTCTTGTCGAACCCTGCCTAACGCGACCGTCCCGGTGTTGAAAGGGGCCGGCCCAACCTGCTGCCCATGCCTGCCGCCCGCCAGCCAGCCGGCATTCCCCCCCACCCCCGCCGCACCTGAGGCATCTGCGCCCTTGCCTTCCCCCGCCGCCGTCATAGCTGGACAACCAAGTCCACACCGTGTTTTGTCTCGCGCGATCCGCATCGCCCCGCTGCGATCCGCCGCGGCTACAGCGCCCCCAGAGGAAGGAGATCCCCATGCTCGATACCACGACCGACCTGAAGTCGCTTCTGAAGGACCCGTCGCTGCTGGTCACACAAGCCCTTGTCGCCGGCGAATGGGTCGACGCCGACGACGGCTCTACCTTCGAGGTGACCAACCCCGCCCGCGGCGACGTGATCTGCACCGTCCCCGATCTGGGCCGGGCCGAGACCGCCCGCGCAATCGAGGCCGCCCGCGTCGCCATGAAGGACTGGGCCGCCCGCCCCGCCAAGGAACGCGCGCAGATCATGCGCAAATGGTTCGAGCTGATGATGGCGAACCAGGACGACCTGGGCGCTATCCTGACGGCCGAGATGGGCAAGCCGCTGGCCGAAGCCAAGGGCGAGATCGCCTATGGCGCCAGCTTCATCGAGTGGTTCGGTGAGGAGGCAAAGCGGATCTACGGCGAGACGATCCCCGGCCATCAGGCCGACAAGCGCATCAGTGTGATCCGCCAGCCGATCGGCGTGGTCGGCTCGATCACGCCGTGGAACTTTCCCAACGCGATGATCGCCCGCAAGGCCGGGCCCGCGCTGGCGGTGGGCTGCGGCTTCGTCTGCCGCCCGGCCTCGGAAACGCCGCTGTCGGCGCTGGCCATGGCGGTGCTGGCCGAACGCGCGGGGCTGCCGAAGGGGATCCTGTCGGTCGTCACCTCGATGAAGGCCTCGGACATCGGTAAGGAGTTCTGCGAGAACCCGACCGTGCGCAAGCTCACCTTCACCGGCTCGACCGAAGTGGGGCGGATCCTTCTGCGTCAGGCCGCCGACCAGGTGATGAAATGCTCGATGGAACTGGGCGGCAACGCGCCGTTCATCGTGTTCGACGACGCCGATCTGGACGAGGCGGTGAAGGGCGCGATGGCCTCGAAGTTCCGCAACAACGGTCAGACCTGCGTCTGCGCCAACCGGATCTACGTGCAGGCCGGCGTCTACGACGCCTTCTCCGAGAAGCTGGCGGCCGCGGTCGAGGCGCTGAAGGTCGGCGACGGGCTGGACGACGGGGTCGAGGCCGGTCCGCTGATCACCGAGAAGGCGGTGCAGAAGGTCGAGGACCACATCAAGGACGTGCTGGACCACGGCGGCGCGGTGGTGACCGGCGGGAAGCGCCACGCTATGGGCGGGACCTTCTTCGAACCGACCGTGCTGACCGGGGTCACGCAGGACATGAAGGTCTCGACCGAGGAAACCTTTGGCCCGGTGGCGCCGCTCTTCAAGTTCGAGACCGAGGAAGAGGCGGTGGAGAAGGCCAATGCCACGATCTTCGGGCTGGCATCCTATTTCTACGCCCGCGACATCGGCCGCATCACGCGGGTGCAGGAAGGCCTGGAATACGGCATCGTCGGGGTGAACACGGGGCTGATCTCGACCGAGGTGGCGCCGTTCGGTGGCGTCAAGCAATCCGGCCTCGGCCGCGAGGGCAGCAAGCACGGCGTCGAGGATTTCCTCGAGATGAAATACATCTGCCTGTCGGTATAAGCTTTCACAGCGCGCGGCCCGACCTCCGGGGCAGGCGCTTTGTCCTGGCCCGATCCGCGCTCCGGATCGACGGAGCGCGGGATTCCCAAAGCTCCGGCCCGCCGGCATGGGCAAGCGCGCACCAGCCGTCCCGGGTTGCCGTGAAAGGTGTTGGCCACCAAACACGTTGGCCCCGCCCCGACAGGCGGCGTCGAGGCGATTTCAGCGCGGAGGGCAGCGCCCCGGGCTTGCACGCGTCTGCCGCTTGTCGTGACACACTTTGCCTGCCTTGCCGCTGCAAATCACCATCCGCCCCGGGCAAGGCACAGGCTCGTCGCCCCGGGCTGACCTGTGGCGCGCATGCCGTCCGCGCCAACGAAAAGAGGCCCCGGACGGCACGGATCGCTCCGCCCGGCCGGGGCCTCTTCCATCCTCCCCCGAGGATGTCTTGCGCGCTCTCAGGCGGCACGCTTGAGGTTCTTGACCTCCTTGACGTCGTGCCCCTCGACCAGCGCGCGGTGCAGCGCGGTGATCACCGCGTCGAAACTGTCGCGCTCGACGATGAACTGCACGTCGACATTACGCGGCCCTTGGCTGGCGCCGATCGCCTCGTGGCCTGCCGCCGCGATGGCCTGCAAGCCCCGGGTCAGCACCGACAGGCCGTTCAGGTCACGCCCCACGACAGACGCCATGGCGATCGCCCGAGACGAGATCTGCGCCGAGGGGTAGCGCGCGGCCAGATCCTTCTCGACCCGCCGGAGGGCCTTCAGCGAGGTGTCGACGTAATGGGTGATCGTGTTGGCGTTCGACACCTTCGAAACGATCCGCACGTTGTGACGGGTCAGCGCCTCGAGAATCGCGGCGTCGTAGCCCTTCACCCCCACCATGTCCTGCTCGAACAGCTCGAAGGCATAGATATCGAGACCGGTCACGATCTCGACCGCCGCCGTATCCGCCGGCTGGTCGTCGATCAGCGTGCCCGGGTCCTCCGGCTCGAAGGCGTTGGTCACGCGCAGCGGCACCTTGGCCTGGCGCAGGGTCTTGGCGGCCTTGGGATGGATCGCCTCCATCCCGAGGTTCGACAACTGGTCGGCCACGTCGTAATTGGTCCGCCCAAGCTTGCGCACCGCATCCGTGCCCACCAATCCCGGATCGGCCGAGGAGAGGTGGAATTCCTTGTGGATGATCGCCTCGCGCGCGCCGGTCAGCGATGCCAGCCGCGAAAAGGTCACCTCGGAATAGCCGCGATCGAACTCGTGCATGAGCCCTTCGGCGCATTGTGCATAGCCGGTGACGATCGGCATCTCGGTCGCGGGATCGACGTCTTCCATCGCCCCCTTGATCCGGTCGTCAAGCGATACGTCGCCCTCGTCGCGCCAGCCCGAAAGCTCCACGAACCGCGCGTTCACCCCCTGGCGCTGCAACAGCAGCGAGGTGACGAAAGCCGAATGTGCCTCACCCAGACCGGACAGCAGCTCTCGGGTCTGGCCCATGTGCTCGCTCAGCCGGAAGTGGCTGTAGGAACACAGGCGCTGCAGGTCGATCAGGCAGTTGCGCGCGCCGTAGACACGGTCGTGCACGAACTCGTCTGCCCGCTCCACGTCGGCGCGATTGGTCAACACGGCCCGGTGGGCCTCGATCATCGCCGAGGCCACCGTGTCGAGCCGATCTTGCCAGCCATGCGCACGGTCGTCGTTGGCGAAGGCCGCGAACACGCCCGGTTCGCCGGTCTTCTTGTGCTCGAGCAGGAGGTTGGTGATCCCCCCGAAGGCCGAGACCACGAAGACGCGGCCGTAGAGGTCCTCCCCCGACCGGTCTCCGATGATCAGCGTGCGGGCCAGCTCGTCGATGCGGGACATCGACGTCCCGCCTATTTTCTCGACAGTATGGGCCATGGCTTCAGGCGTTTTCCTCTTCCGCCGGGGCGTAGGAGCCATCCTCGCGGTGCACCTCGTTGCCGGTCACCGGCGGGTTGAAGCAGCAGGCCATGACGAGTTCCTCGTCGGCCCTCACGGTGTGATTGTCGTGCAGGTTCAGCGCGTACATCACGCCCGGCTTGATCTCGTGGGTCTCGCCGGTGCCGTTGTCGGTGACAGTACCCTTGCCCTGCATGCAATAGACGCTTTCGAAGTGGTGCTTGTAGTGGAACGTGTGCTCCGAGCCCGCCTCGAGGAAGGTGATGTGGAACGAGAAGTTCATCCCGTCCTCGGCCAGCAGCATGCGGACCGAGCTCCAGTTCGCGTCCTTCACGACCCGGTTGCGCTCGTCTTCGATGATCTTGTTGAAATCACGTACAATCATGTCTGTTACTCCGCTGCAAATTTGGTGTGGGCGGCCAGCGAATCCTGCGTGGCCTGCTTGAGGATGTCGAACCCCTGGTGGAACAGCTCCTCCGGGGTGGTGAGCGGTGCGAGGACCTTGACCACCTGGTCGTGGTTGCCCGAGGTCTCGATCACGAGGCCCTTCTCGAACGCCCGGGCGCAGATGTCGGCGGCACGCTCGCCGGTGCCGACATCGACGCCGCGCATCAGGCCACGGCCCTTGAGGAAGGCGCCGGGCACCATCGCGGCGATCTCGCTCAGGCGGTCCTCGATCAGCTTGGCCTTGGTGGCCAGCGTCTTCTGGAACGCGTCGTCGGCCCAGAACTTCTCGATCGCCACGCGGGCGGTCACGAAGGCATGGGTGTTGCCGCGAAAGGTGCCGTTGTGTTCGGCCGGGCCAAAGATGTCATGCTCGGGGCGCACCAGCACCATAGCGAAGGGCAGACCGAAGCCCGAGGCCGATTTCGCCATGGTCACGAGGTCGGGCGTCACGCCCATCTCCTCGAACGAGAAGAAGGTGCCGGTGCGGCCAACACCCGCCTGAATGTCGTCGATGATCAAGAGCGCGCCATGCTTCCTGGCGACATCGGCCATCGCACGGACCCACTCGGCCGAGGCGGCGTTGAGGCCGCCCTCGCCCTGCACGGTCTCGAACATGATCGCGGCCGGGGCGTCGACGCCACCCGCCGGGTCCGACAGCATGGCGTCGACCAGCGCGGCACTGTCCACGTTGTCGGCATAGCCGTCATAGGGCATGCGGGTGACGCCCTGCGTATCCATCGCGGCACCGCCGCGGTGATAGCCGTTGCCGGTCGCGGCGAGTGCACCCATGGTCACGCCATGGAAGCCGTTGGTGAAGGCGATGACGTTGGTGCGCCCGGTCTTCTTGCGCGCGATCTTCATCGCGGCCTCGACGGCGTTGGCGCCGGTCGGCCCCATGAACATCACGCGGTGATCCATGTCGCGGGGCCTGAGGATATGCTCCTCGAACGCCTCCAGGAACCCGGCCTTCGGCTCGGTATGCAGGTCAAGCCCCATGGCGATGCCGTCCGACGCGATATGGTCGATCAGCGCCTGCTTCATGTCAGGGTCGTTGTGGCCGTAGTTGAGCGACGAACAGCCGGCGAGGAAGTCGATCCACTCCGACCCGTCCTTGGCGATCAGCTTCGACCCTTGCGCCTTGGCAAACAGCGCGGGCATGGCGCGGCAGTAGGAGCGCGCCTCGCTCTCTCGGCGTTCGAAAATAGCTTTATGGCTCATGTCCATGGGCATGATGGTATCCTTTCGGGGGGAGTGGATTTGGGGGCTGGGAGTGCTCGCGGCCGATCAGGCCGCGCTCTCCAGCATGGGCGCCTCTTGCGCCTTGTCGGAAGCGCCTTCGGCACCTTCCGGCAGCGTGATCGTCACCATGTGCTCGGTGTCGTGCGCGCCGTTGAAGTGCTCGTCGCTTTCGAAATGCGGCGTGTCGTCAAGCGCGCCGCCGACCTCGCGCGCGAAGCTCTTGAAGAGCCCCCACGAGGCGTCGTTGTCCTCGGTGATCGTGGTCTTGAGATGCGTGGCACCGTCGCAGGCGTCGCGCTCGATCAGCTCGAGAAGCATCTTCTTGCCAAGGCCGAGACCGCGCGCCCGGGGGCCGACGGCCACCTGCCAGACGAAGATCTCTTCCTTCGAGGGGATCATGTGACCCGAGATCCAGCCGACGATATCGCCGTCCAGCTCCGCCACCACGCAGGTATCGCGGAAATGGTCGGCCTGCACGAGGTTGCAGTACATCGAGTTCTCGTCGAGCGGCTTGCACCGCTTGATCAGTTCCCAGATCTCGGCCCCGTCCGTCGTCTCCGGCTTGCGCAACCGCAGCACCGGGGCGCGGGTTTCGTCCATGCGGGGATCGGAAAGGTCTTTGGGCATCTGTCAGGTCCTCGTTTCGCTTAGGCCTATCTAAATAGTTTGGCACAGCTGACAGATCAACCCCTTCGCCAGTATTAGATTCCTTGCGTTGAAAATATAGGTTTTAAGGCAAATATGCTTTGCAAAGACAAACAAAATCATACTGAAGCCGGGTCGACATGCTTCGTTTAAGCAAAGCATACCGGAAAGGAGATTGAATGTTGAACGTGATTCCGCCGCTGTGCGATACTTTGCCGATGACCGACCAGAAGCTCAGCCGCATCGACCAGAGCCTTATCGCGTTGCGCCGCATCCTGCGCGCGACCGAGTTCTACGCGCGCGACCTCGCGCATGCCGCCCGGCTGACGCCGGCGCAGCTGCGCATCCTGCAGATCGTGGACGAACGGCGCTCCACCACGCCGAAGGCGCTGGCGACGCAGATGGGCGTCAGCCAGGCGACGATCACGACGATGGTCGACCGCCTCGTCGCCCGCGGCATGGTCGAACGCGCGCGCTCGGTCACCGACGGGCGCCAGACCAACGTGACGATCACCGCCGAAGGTCACGCCACATTGGAAAACGCCCCCGACCCGCTGCAACAGCGCTACGTCCGCGCCTTCGAGGCGCTCGAGGATTGGGAACAGGCACAGCTGATCTCGTCGCTGGAACGGGTGGCCTCCATGCTCGACGCCGCCGCGATCGACGCCGCTCCCGTTCTCACCACCGGCGAGATCCAGGGCGACAAGCGCCCGGTCTGACCCGCCGCCCGACCATCTCCCGGCCGCCGCCCACCCCCGCCCTTCTTCTGAGCGGAAATATCCCACGGGGGTCCGGGGGTGTGAAACCCCCGGCTTCAGTCGCGAGTCCAGGGGTGTGAAACCCCGGCTTCAGTCGCAAATCCGGGATCCGGGGACGGCCCCTCACCTGTCCTGCGTCACCCGGTAGGCGAACCACACCGGCACCGCCGTGACGACGAGGATCGCCAGCACGATCACATTGACCTCAGGCAGCTCCTGCCCCAGCCGGATCGCGCCAAAGATCCAGAGCGGCAGCGTGTTCTGCGCCCCGGCCGTGAAGGTCGTCACGATCACCTCGTCGAACGACAACGCGAAGGCCAGCAGCGCGCCCGCCACCAGCGCGGTTGAGATCGCGGGGAAGGTCACCCGGCGAAAGGTCATCCAGGGGCCCGCACCAATGTCCATCGAGGCCTCGGCCAGCGACCCGGGCACCCGGCGCAGCCGCGCCAGCACGTTGTTGTAGACGATGACGATGCAAAAGGTCGCGTGGCCGATGACGATGGTCCAATAGCTCAGCGGCAGATGCCAGAACACGAAGAAGGAATTCAGCGCCATCCCGGTGATGATCCCCGGCAGGGCGATCGGCAGCACGACCGCAAAGGACAGCGTCTCGCGCCCGCGCCAGCGGCCACGGTGGACGGCGAAGGCCGCGCAGGTGCCCAGGGCCACGGCGATCGTCGTGGCCACCAGACCGGCGCGGATCGACAGCCACAGCGCCGCGCGCACCTCGGCATTGGCCCAGGTTTTCGGGAACCATTGCAGGCTGAAGCCGTGGATCGGCCAGCCCTGCACATTCGAGGCGTTGAAGGCATAGACCGCGATCAGAAGGATCGGACCGAACAGGAAGACCAGGACCAGAACGGTCCAGATCGCCAGCATCACGCGGGTGGAACGGCGCTCCATGCTGCCCTCACATCACGTCGAAGGCGCCGACCCGGCGCGCAAGCCACAGGTAAACGGCCATCAGCACCAGCGGCACCGTCGCATAGGCCGCGGCGAAGGGGATGTTGTTGGCCACGCCCACGTTCGCGTAGACCACGTTGCCGATGAAATCCGACCCCGGCCCGCCGACCAGCACCGGGGTGATGTAATCCCCCAGCGTCAGCGAAAAGGTAAAGATCGACCCGGCCACCAGCCCCGGCATCGACAGGGGCAGCACGACCTTCAGAAAGGTGCGCATTCCCCGGCCGCCCAGATCCTGCGAGGCCTCGAAATAATTCGCGGGAATGCGTTCCAGCGCGGCATAGACCGGCATGATCATGAACGGCAGCCAGATGTAGGAGAAGACGATCCACATCGCGGTGTTGGTATAGCCGATCTCGGCCCCCGGCAGGCCCAGCCCGCGCAGTGCCCAGTTCAGCACCCCGTCATGGGCCAGGATCAGCCGCCAAGCGTAGACCCGGGCAAGGTAGCTCGACCACAGCGGCAGCACCACGGCGGTGATCAGCGCCAGCCGCAACCGGGGCCCGGCGATGCGGGCCATGAAATAGGCCATAGGGAAGGCGAGGATCGCATCGGTCAGCGTGACCAGCGCGGCCATCGCCACGGTGCGCAGCGCGATCTTCTGATAGATGGGCGAGGTCGCGACCTCCTGAAAGTTCGCAAACGTCCAGTTGCGCACGATCTCGCCCGTGAAGTCGTCGACCGACCAGAAGGCCGCGATGAACAGGACCGCCAGCGCCGCGATGTAGATCAGGCCCATCCAGGCCACCGGCGGCAGCACCAGCCCCGCCAGCGAAAGCCCCGGCCTGCGCCACAGGAGCGAGCCAAGCCGCCCCGCGCGCCCCGTTCCGCTCACCGCGTGCGCCATGTCAGCCCTTCACCCGTTGCCAGGCCTTCTGCCAGTCGCCGTAGCTGGTGCAGTCACGCTTGCCGTTGGTGCAGGTCGGCAGCGGCGTCTGCCAGAAGTGGATCTGCTTGTAATAGCTGGCGGGCGCGTTCAGGTGGTATTTCTCGCACGACCCGGCCTCGATCTTGTCCATCTCGGAACAGGCCTTGGGGTTGGCCGGCGTCTCGCCGAAATAGATCGCCTGCTGCGCCTGCACCTTGGGCGAGGAGACGTAGTTCAGGAACTTGTAGGCGCACATCACGTGCTTGGATTTCGCCGACAGCATCCAGCTGTCCGCCCAGCCGGTGGCGCCCTCGGACGGCACGGTGTCCATGACGTTCACCTTGTCGGCCTTCAACGCGTTGGTCTGGTAGGGCCAGGCCGCGCCGATCACCGCGTCGCCGTTCTTGAACAGCTCGATCTCATCCGAGGCCAGTGCCCAGTACTTCTTGATCAGCGGGCGCTGCTCCTTCAGCAGCACGACCGCCGCATCCAGCTGCTTCTGCGTCAGCTCATAGGGGTTCGTGATCCCCAGCGCCGGTTTCGTCTTCATCAGGTAGAGCGCGGCATCGGCGATCTGGATCGGGTTGTCGGGCACGGTGATCTTGCCCGCATATGTCTTGTCGTAGATCGCCGACCATGAGGTGGGCGCCTCCTTGATCTTGTCGGCGTTCCACATAAGGACGTTCGGGCCCCATTCGTAGGACAGGCCGTAATGCAAGCCCTTCAGCGTGTTGTAGGGTGGGGATTGCAGGTTCGGCAGGAAGTCCTTCCACGCGGGGATCAGCTTCACGTCCAGCGGCTGCACGTCGCCGCCGTAGATCAACCGCAGCGTCGCATCGCCCGAGGCCGAGACGAGGTCGTACTGCCCGCCCCCGCCCGAGCGCATCAGCGCAACCATTTCGTCCGAGGAACCGGCATACTTGCGGTTCACGTGGCAACCGCTCTCCTTCTCGAACGGCTTGATCCAATCGTCCTGGGCATAGCCTTCCCAGGCCACGATGTTCAGCTCGCCCTCGCCCTTGCCGATCGCCTTTGGGTAGTTCGGCTTGACCGGTGCGGCCACGGCCGGCAGGGCCATGGACAGGCTTAGCGCGGCCACCATCGCCGCGCGCATTCCGTAGGTCTTCATCTGCAAGCTCCCTGTTGATTATCGTTTCAAGGCATAAGCTTCGCCGTCGTGCCAGCCGACCCAGACCTGCGCGCCCCGGCGCGCGTTGGCGATGTAGCGGCGGCGGTTCTGTTCCACCGCAACCACCGTCTCGCCGCGGTCGAGGCGGATGATGTGGCGGGTGAAGATCCCGGCATAGACGGACTCGGCCAGAACGCCGCTCTCGGAATGCCATCCCTCGCCCGTGAAGGTGCCGGAGGAATGCGACAGATGCAGTTTCTCGGGCCGCAGAACCCACCGCCGCTCTCCCCGGTCCAGGATCGAGGACGTGCCGACGAAGCCAGCGACGAATTCGGTCTCCGGGCGCTCGTAAAGATCGGCGGGGGCGGCGACCTGTTCAATTCGGCCATCGTTGAAGACGGCAACGCGGTCAGACATCGACAGCGCCTCCTCCTGGTCGTGGGTGACATAGAGGAAGGTGATGCCCAGGCTCTCCTGGATCTGCTTGAGCTCCATCTGCATGTCCTGCCGCAGCTTCAGATCCAGCGCACCCAGGGGCTCGTCGAGCAGAAGAAGCCGCGGGCGGTTTACGATGGCGCGGGCAAGGCCCACGCGCTGGCGCTGCCCGCCCGACAGCTGGTCGGGGCGGCGCTCCCCCTGCGCCCCAAGCTGCACCATGCGCAAGGCCTCGGCCACGCGGGTGGCAACCTCGTCTTTCGGCAATTTCTTGGCCTTCAGGCCGTAGGCGATGTTCTCGGCCACCGACATGTGCGGGAAGAGGGCGTAGTCCTGGAACACGGTGTTCACGTCACGCTCGAACGGGGCGCGGCGCGACAGGTCCTGACCGTCCAGCGTGATGGTGCCCGCATCGGGGCGTTCGAACCCGGCGATCAGGCGCAGCGTGGTGGTCTTGCCCGATCCCGACGGCCCCAGCATGGTGAAGAACTCCCCCCGCCTGATGTCGAGGTCGAGGTCCTTGACCGCCTGCATGCCCTTGAAGCCCTTCGACAGGCCGCGGATCGAGAGGAGGACCCCTTCGGCCGCCCCCGTGGCCTCATCGTCGATCCCGATCCCCGCGCCCTGTGCCGTCATCTTCATCGCGTCCCTCAATGCCGGATCATCACGTGCCGCGCGACGGTGTAATCCTCGAGCGCATGCATCGACATGTCCTTGCCGTAGCCCGAGGATTTCATGCCGCCGTGGGGCATCTCGTTCACCAGCATGAAATGGGTGTTGATCCAGGTACAGCCGTATTGAAGCCGCGACGCCGCATTCATCGCAAGCCCGATGTTCCCGCTCCAGACCGAGCTGGCCAGCCCGTATTCACTGTCATTGGCCCAGGCGATCGCCTGCTCCGGCTCGGCAAACCGGGTGACGGAGACGACGGGGCCGAACACCTCGCGCTGGACGATCTCGTCCGTTTGCAGTGCCCCCGCGATCACCGTGGGTTCGTAGAAGAAGCCCGGGCCGTCGACCACGCGCCCGCCGGTCGTCACCTCGATATGGCCCTGCGCCCGGGCGCGCTCGACGAAGCTTGCCACCCGCCCGCGCTGCCGCTCCGAGATCAGGGGGCCGATCTCCACCCCCTCTTCCTGCTGCGTGCCGTATTTGATCGAGGCGACGGCCGAGGTCAGCTCGGCCACCAGCTTGTCGTAGATCTTGGGCCCCGCGTAGATCCGGCAGGCAGCGGTGCAATCCTGGCCCGCGTTGTAGAAGCCGAAGGCGCGGATGCCTTCGACCACGGCCTCCAGATCGGCGTCGTCGAACACGATCACCGGCGCCTTGCCGCCAAGCTCCAGATGCGTGCGCTTGATGGTCCGCGCCGCGGTCTCAAGCACCTTGCGCCCGGTCGCGATGTCGCCGGTGAGCGACACCATGCGCACCTTGGGGTGGGCCACCACGCCCGCGCCCACGCTGTCGCCATAACCCAGCACGAGGTTGAAGACGCCGGCCGGCAGCACCTCGGCCGCGATCTCGGCGAATTTCAGCGCCGTCAGCGGGGTCTGCTCCGAGGGCTTCAGCACCACCGTGTTGCCTGCGGCCAGCGCCGGGCAGATCTTCCACGCCAGCATCATCAGCGGATAGTTCCACGGCGCGATCGACCCCACCACGCCCAGCGGATCGCGGCGGATCATGCTGGTGTGGCCCGCAAGGTATTCCCCCGCCGCGCTGCCGTGCAGCACCCGCGCGGCGCCCGCGAAATAGCGGAAGCAATCGACGATCGCCGGGATCTCGTCATCGCGCGCGCAGGCCAGAGGCTTGCCGCAATTGCGGCTTTCCAGCGCGGCGAAGGCCTCGCCCTCGGCCTCGATCCGGTCGGCAAGCTTCAACAGGTACCCCGCCCGGTCGCCGGGGGTCAGCGCAGCCCAGCCGGCAAAGGCCCGGTCTGCGGCGGCGACCGCGGCCTCGACCTGCGCGGCGCTGGCCTCGGCAAGGGTGCGGATCGTTTCGCCCGTGGCCGGGTCCAGCACGGTCATCGCCGTGCCCTCACCCGCCGTCATCTTGCCGTCGATCAGCATGCAGTCCCTCCGATACATTCCTTCGGGCAGCCTAGGGAGCGGTTCCATAAAAGGAAAATCAGAAATAATGCAGTCAGGTTTCTGTTTTTCAGATCGCCATGTCAGTAGGCCAGGCGCTCCCCCCGGCCCTGGGAATAGTCGCGGCAAAGCTCGATGAACTGCTCCATCACCGGGTTCGGCGGCGCCCCCCGCCGCCACGCAAGGCCGATGTCGACCGTGGGCAGCGCGCCCGCCACATGCCGCGCCTCGACCCGGTCGCCCTCCAGCGACCAGGGCCGATAGGCGAGGTCGGGCAACAGCGCGAGGCCCAGGCCGTTGCCGACGAAGCTGCGCACCGCCTCGACCGAATTGGTCTTCATCACGATCGGCGGGCGAAAGGTGCCCTCGGACGTCAGCCGTGCGGCGGTATCGGCCAACTCATCCGTCGCCAACATGACGAAAGGGCGCTCTCGGAACTCGTCGAACTCCAGCACCGACCGCGCCAGCAGCGGATGCTGCGCGGGCAGCCATACCCGCCACGTCGAGCGTTGCAGGATCTCGCTCTGCAATGCCTGCCGGTCGGCAAGGTTCGAGACGATCATCAGGCCGATGTCCAGCTCGCCGCCCACCAGCAGGTGTTCAAGATAGCTGCGCTCATCCTCGACCACGCGGATCCGCACCTTGCGGAAGATGTGCTGGAACCGCGACAGCACGTCGGCGAGGTAATAGCCTGCGACCAGCCGGGTGACACCGATGTTCAGCGTGCCCTCGATCTCTTCCGGCCGCTCGCGCACGGCGGCACGGGCATCGGCCACCGCGCCGAGGATGAAGCGCGCGTGCCGCAGCATGCGGTGACCTTCCGAGGTCAGCCGCATCCCCTTCTGGTGGCGCAGGAAAAGCTTGGACCCAAGCTCCTCCTCCAGCGCCTGAATCGCGGCGGTGATCGCGGATTGCGAGATCCCCACCTCGCCCGCGGCGCGCGAGACCGATCCGGTCTCGGCCACCTGCAGGAAGTAACGGAACTGGCGCAGGGTCAGCGCCTCGGGGCCGTGGCTGTCGGACGGAGGGGAAGAGGCGGGGCGGTCGGTCATGGCGCCATGCTGGCGGAAGGCGGGGGGCAGATCAACGGCCACCGCTTGCCCCCCCCTGCTCACCCCGGGCCACCCCCGGCCAGGATCAGTCCGCGATCGACTTCACGCTGGCGTCGGCCTCGCCCCTGATCCAGTAGCCCGAGGCCTTGAGCCATTGCAGCGGGTGGCCCCTGTCCTCGACCAGGTGACGGCGCAGCGCCCGGGCGACACCGCCCTCGGCGGCGATCCAGACGAAGGTGGCGGGGGCAAGACGCTCCTCGGCCAGCGCGGCGATCAGGGGCGACGGGTCGGTCGGGTCGGCCCGATGCAGCCAGCGGGCGGCGACACCGGGCAGCGGCTGTTCGTCCACCGCCTCGGGCACGGCAACGAGGGTACGGATGCTGGCGCGCATGTCGGCGTCTGCGGCCTCCTCGGCGAAACGGCCGATGGCGGGCAGCGCGGTCTCGTCGCCGATCAGCAGCCATTCGGCGATCGGTCCGCCGATCCTTTGCGACCCGCGTGGTCCGCCGATCTCGACGGGATCGCCCACCTGCGCGGCCTGCGCCCATCGGGTGGCGGGGCCCGCGCCTTCCGCCCCGCCATGCAGGGCGAAATCGACGGTGAGCCTGTTGGTCCCGGGATCGAAGGCGCGCGGGGTGTAGTCGCGCCGCGCCTCGCCGCCCGCGCCATCGGGCACGATCAGCTTGAAGTGGTCGTCGAAGGCGGCGGAGGCGAAGCCTGCAAGCGCCTCGCCGCCGAAGGTCAGCCGCAGCATGGCGGGCGATATCTGCTCGCGCGCAGTGACGGTGAGGCTGCGGCGCACGAGGTCGTGGCGGATGCGGTCGATGGTGGGAAGCGGTGCTTGCGAAGTCATCTTTGTCCTTTTCGCGATGGCCCGGCCCCGCGTCCGACAAGGACAAACGCACAGGGCCGGGCAACAGGGCCCGTTTCTGTGCGTTGAGTGACGTTAACGCTTACGCGGACGCGGTGGGCGCCCGGATGTTCGCCTGTTGTAGCGCACCCCTTCCGGAAGGCAAGGGGCTGGGGCCCGCCTCAGCCCTGCCGGCAGATCGCGAAGAGGGCGGCGCGCGAGGCGATCCCCAGCTTGTCGTAGGCGCGCTTGCGGTAGGTGGCGACGGTGCTGGCCCGCACGCCGATCTCCCCCGCGATGGTCTCGGCCTTCTTGCCGGACAGGATGCCGAGGCAGGTCTCCCGCTCGCGCCCGCTGAGCGCGGCCAGCGCGGGTGGCACGGGCGCCTCGCCCGCCCCCTGCCCGTCGAAATGCATCAGCGCCAGCCGGCCCGCCAATTGCGCCAGACCCTCGTCGATCGCCCCGGCCTCGCCCGCGCCGTGGTAGAAATTGACGATCAGTCGCCGCCGGCGCCCAGCCGCCAGCAGCGCAAGTTTCCCGCCAAGGCCCGGCCGCGCGAAGAACAGCGCGCGGTAATCGGGCGAGGCCTCAAGCGCGGCCCCATCGACGCGGCGCAGCGCCAGCGCCCCCTCGGGCAGCGCCATCAGCTCGGGCAGCAGCGGATCCTCGCGGAACCAGCCGTCGAGGTAGCGCCGCGCCAGCGCCTCCCCCATCCGGCCCGCGGAATAATTGCGCGACATCAGGCACAGGGCGCGGTCGGGCGTGACGTCGAAGATCATCACCTGCCGCGCCCCCGACCGTTCGGCCAGGTCGAGGAAGGCACGCGCGAAACCCTCGCCCCCCATGGCGGCAAGGCTCTCGTCGATCCTGCGGTAGATCGGCTCGCTCATCCTGTCCTCCCCGAAAGAGGACATACGCGCCCCGCCCACCACGGTAAACAGGACCGGCACGAGAGAGGGGAGGCACAGATGAGACCGGCCGGACGGGCAGAGACGGACTCGCTCTATTTCACATA
This sequence comes from Acidimangrovimonas sediminis, assembly GCF_002871005.1. GTDB lineage: Bacteria > Pseudomonadota > Alphaproteobacteria > Rhodobacterales > Rhodobacteraceae > Acidimangrovimonas > Acidimangrovimonas sediminis. Next base: position 61,885 of record NZ_PHSN01000027.1, on the reverse strand, counting down.
TCCCGCGTTCGATCCGCCCCGGGGCGCGGCGCGCCACACGCTTTCCGAAAGGACACCGGTGGCGATCGTCGGTGCGGGACCGGTGGGGATGCTGGCCGCGCTGACGCTGGCGCGGCACGGGGTCCGCTCGGTTCTGCTCGAGGCGCGGGGCACGTTCAACGATGGCAGCCGGGCGATCTGCGTCGCACGACAGAGCTTTCACATCCTGCAAAGCCTCGGCGCCGTCGCGCCGTTCGAAGCCAAGGCCCTGGGCTGGACCACCGGGCGCAGCTTCTACCGCGGGCAGCAGATCCTGGAATTCGAGATGCCGGACGGCCCGGATGAGCGCTTCCGCCCGATGTACAACCTTGAACAGCAGTATATCGAGCAATTCCTGTGGGAGGCGATCCGGAACGAGCCGCTGGTCGACATCCGCTGGCAAAGCGCCGTGACCGGCCTGGTTCCCGCGGAAGATGGTGTCGCCCTCGACATCGCCGACCCCGAGGGCAGCTATACCCTGCCCGCCGACTGGGTGCTGGCGGCCGACGGCGCCCGCAGCGCGGTGCGCCGCGCGCTCGGGCTGCGGCTACAGGGCGAGAATTACGAGGGCCGCTACGTCATCGCCGACGTCAAGATGGCGCATGATTACCCGACCATCCGCCGCGCCCTCTTCGACCCGGCCTGCCGCCCCGGCGGCACCGTGCTGATCCACCGCCAGCCCGACGACATCTGGCGCATCGACTACCAGCTGGGCGAGGACGAGGACGCAGAGGAGGCGATCCGCGAAGACGTCGTGCGCGCCAGCGTGGCCTCGGTCCTGGCCGAGATCGGCCACGACGCCCCATGGGAGCTTGAATGGTGGAGCGTCTATTCGGCCAATACCCTCGCGCTTGACGAATATCGCCACGGCCGCGTGGTCTTCATCGGCGACAGCGCCCATATCGTGCCGATCTTCGGGGTGCGCGGGCTGAACAACGGCCTCGCCGATGCGCATAACATCGGCTGGAAGCTGGGCCGCCTGCTGACCGACCGCGCCGGCCCCGGCCTGATCGACAGCTACACCCCCGAACGCCGCGGCGCCACGCTCGACGTCTTCGCCAACGCCTCGAAAAGCGCACGTTTCATGACGCCACCGACCCGTGGCTGGCAGGTGATGCGCGATGCGGCCCTCGGCCTCGCGCTGACCGAGGGCTGGGCCGGCGCCCTTGCCAACCCACGCCAGATGACGCCCTTCACCTATGCGGACAGCCCCGCCGTGCTGGCCGACGATCCGGGCTTTGCCGCCGGCCCCGCGCCGGGGGCCGCGATGATCGACCTGTCCCTCGGCGGCGATTTCCTCTCGGACCGCCTGCCACCCGATTTCACGCTGGTCTGTTTCGATGCCGCGCTGGCGGAAGAGGTCGCGGCCCAGCCCGGGGCACCCGCGGTGGTGCGCCTCGACGACGATCCGCGGATCCATGCGCGGCTCGCCACCGGTGCGGCCTCGGCCTACCTCGTCCGCCCCGACCTGCACATCGGTGCCCGCTGGCGCCACGCCACGGCGGCGGGCGTCGCCGCCGCGATGCACGCCCTGACCTTCCGGGAGGAGACGCGATGACCCCCGACCAGACCGAATCCGTCTACGAAGCCCTTGCCCGCGCCATCGACCGCGCCGCACCCGAGCCGCCCGAGCAGGTCCTTGCCCGGCTCTGCCTGCTGTTGGCCCGCGCGCTGGACGACCCCGCCCAGGTGGACAAGGCGATCGAGGCCGCGCTGAGGGCGCCACCGGGCCCTGACGGGGGGCGCTGACGCCCCCCCCCTTTCCGACCCGTCACCGACCGGCGGAGCGGAAAATCATTGCATGGCATCGAATGTTGAGTAAAATACTCGACTATAGCGATCCAGCCAGACCGGCCTTCCGGCAGCCCGATCCCCACCGAACGGAGCCACCGATGACCGCCGACCCCCGTTTCCCGTCCCGCCTGCACCTCGACGCGACCCGCGCCACACCGCCTGCGTCCGCGGACCGCGCCGCCCTGCCCCGCCATGACGCGCTGAGCCTGACCGGCAACGGCCCTCTGGCCGAGATCGCCTTGGGCGAGCAGGTCTACACCCTGCGCATCACCCGGGCCGGCAAGCTGATCCTGACCAAGTAGGCCCTAGCCCAGCGCGTCGGCCACGGCCTTGCCGCAAGCCTCGGTCCCGGCCTTGCCGCCAAGGTCGCCGGTGCGCAGCGCGGGCTCGGCCAGCACCCGCTCGATCGCCGTGACGATCTCGTCCGCGGCCGCCTTGTGGCCAAGATGGTCTAGCATCATCGCGCCGGCCCAGATCTGCCCGACCGGGTTCGCCACCCCCAGCCCCGCGATATCGGGGGCCGAGCCATGCACCGGCTCGAAGAGCGAGGGGAAATCGCCCTCCGGGTTGATGTTGCCCGAGGGCGCGATGCCGATCGTCCCGGTGCACGCGGGCCCGAGGTCCGACAGGATGTCGCCGAAGAGGTTCGAGGCGACCACCACGTCGAACCGGTCGGGATTGAGCACGAAATGCGCGGTCAGGATGTCGATGTGGTACTTGTCCCAGTCGATGCCGGGATAGGATTTCGCCATCTCCTCCACCCGCTCGTCCCAATAGGGCATGGTGATCGAGATGCCGTTCGACTTGGTGGCCGAGGTCAGGCGCCTTCGCGGCCGCGACTGCGCAAGCTCGAAGGCATAGCGCAGCACCCGGTCGACGCCGTGACGGCTCATCACCGTCTCCTGCATCACGATCTCGCGGTCGGTGCCGCCATACATCCGCCCGCCGATCGAGGAATATTCCCCTTCCGTGTTTTCCCGCACGATCCACATGTCGATCTCGCCGGGCTTGCGATTCGCCAGCGGTGACGGCACCCCGGGCATCAGCCGCGCGGGACGGAGGTTGATGTACTGGTCGAACTCGCGCCGGAACTTCAGGAGCGACCCCCAGAGCGAAACATGATCCGGGATCTTCTCGGGCCAGCCGACCGCGCCGAAGAAGATCGCGTCATGGCCGCCGATCTGGTCCTTCCAGTCCTCCGGCATCATCTCGCCATGGGCCTCGTAGTAATCCCAGGAGGAGAACGGAAACTCGTCGAAACTCAGGTCGATCTCGTGCCGCTTCGCCACGGCCTCGAGCACGCGCAACCCCTCGGGCATCACCTCCTTGCCGATGCCGTCACCGGCGATCACCGCGATCTTCAGACTGTTGCGGACCATGGGCGTTCCTCCGTGCTGCTGCATTCCCTGGGGGAACATAGGGCGATACGGCCGGGAAGTCGCGGGGGTTTCACACCCCCGCACCCGTCGCATCCGCGGGGGTTTCACACCCCCGCACCCCCGTGGGATATTTTCGAGCAGAAAGAAGAAGGCCCTCTCCCCCTTCTTCTGAGTCCAAATATCCCGGGGGGTGCAGGGGGCAGCGCCCCCGCCGGTCCCGCCCTCTCAGTGAAAATCCCGGCTGGGAAACAGGCGCTTTGACTGCTCGCGCGGATGGCGCACCGCCGGGCGGATCCGCGGGCGGGGGGCATCGTCGGCCTCGGGCCGGGTGATCCCCACGACGTTGTCGAGCGGGTGGCCGAGGTCGGCCAGGCGGGCCGAGATGTCCTCGATCCGTTCGGCGATGAGGTGGACGACAAGGCCCTCGCGCTCCAGCTTGCCGGTGACGCGCAGGAGGCGGCCGCCCATCACCGCGCGGCGGAAGCGATCGTAGACCCTCGGCCAGACCACGATGTTGGACACCCCCGTCTCGTCCTCGAGCGTGAGGAAGATCACCCCCGAGGAGGTCCCCGGCCGCTGCCGGGTGATGACGAGGCCCGCCACCGTCACCCGCCCCGCCAGCGGCGGGGTGCCGTCTTCGGGCGTGGCGAGGCGTTCGTGCGACACGAGAGCCTCCCCCCCGGGGGCGGGCAGCGTGGGGCGCAGGATCTCCATCGGGTGGGCGCGCAGGCTCAGGCGCATCGCGACGTAATCCTCGACCACCTCCTCGCCCAGGTGCATCGCGGGCAGCGCGACGCCGGGCTCCTTCCCGCCCTCGCCGTCGAGCGGGTCGGCAAACAGCGGCAGCGGCGCCGGCGCCCGGATCGCGCGCACCGCCCAGAGCGCGTCGCGCCGGGCCATGCCCTGGCCCGCGAAGGCGTCGGCCTCGGCCAGCCGTTCCAGAACATGGGGCGGGGTGCCGGCACGCAGCCACAGGCTTTCGGGATCGGGGTAGCCGTTGCCCCGGGCCGCGACGATCCAGACCGCGTCCTCCTCCCTCAGCCCCTTGACCTGGCGGAACCCCAGCCGCAGCGCCAGCCGCCCGTCGGCGCGGCGTTCCAGCGTGTTGTCCCAGGCGCTGCGGTTGACGCAGACCGGGCGAACCTCGTGCCCGTGGTCGCGCAGGTCGCGCACGATCTGGGCCGGCGCATAAAAGCCCATCGGCTGGGAGTTCAGCAGCGCGCAGGCGAAGATCGCCGGGTGGTGGCACTTCAGCCACGAGGACACGTAGGTCAGCATCGCGAAGGCCGCCGCGTGGCTTTCGGGAAAGCCGTAATCGGCGAACCCCTCGATCTGCGAGAAACAGCTCTCGGCCACCTCGCGGGTGTAGCCGTTGCCCATCATGCCCGCCACGAACCGCTCGCGGTGCTCGCCGATCGTCCCCATGCGACGGAACGAGGCAAGCGAGCGGCGCAGGCGGTCGGCTTCTTCCGGCGAATAGCCCGCGCCGACCACAGCGATCTGCATCGCCTGTTCCTGGAACAGGGGCACCCCGAGGGTCTTGCGCGTCACCTCCTCCAGTGCCGGGCCGAAGGGTTCGTCCTTTTCCAACCCCTGACGGCGGCGGATGTAGGGCTGCACCATGCCGCCCTGGATCGGGCCGGGGCGGACGATCGCCACCTCGATCACCAGATCGTAGAAGGTCTCGGGCTTCATCCGCGGCAGAAAATTCATCTGCGCCCGGCTTTCGACCTGGAACACCCCCACCGCGTCGGCCCGCTGCAACATGGCATAGGTCGCGCCGTCCTCCTGCGGGACGGTATCGAGCCTGTGGCGAATCTCCTCGTGATCGTCGAGCAGGCCGAAGGCCTTGCGGATGCAGGTGAGCATGCCCAGCGACAGCACGTCGACCTTGAGGATCCCCAGCGCGTCGATATCGTCCTTGTCCCACTCGATGATCGTGCGCCCCTCCATCGCCGCGTTCTCGATTGGGCAAAGCTCATCCAGCCGCCCGCGGGTGATGACGAAGCCGCCGACATGCTGGCTCAGGTGCCGTGGGAAGCCGATGATCTCGGCGATCAGCTGGAGGGTCTGGGCCAGCCGCCGGTCGCCCGGGTCGAGGCCCAGCTCGCGCACGCGGTCGGGATCGGCGCCCTTGCCCGAGATGCCCCAGATCTGGCCCGAGAGGCTGGCCGTGACATCCTCGGACAGGCCCATGACCTTGCCCACCTCGCGGATCGCGGCGCGGGTGCGGAAGTGGATCACCGTGGCGCAGAGTCCCGCGCGGTGGCGGCCGTAGGCATCGTAGATGTGCTGGATCACCTCCTCCCGGCGCTCATGCTCGAAATCGACGTCGATGTCGGGCGGCTCGCCGCGGTGGCGCGAGACGAAGCGTTCGAAGACCATGGAGATCTGCTCGGGCGAGACATCGGTGATGCCCAGGGCCCAGCACAGGATCGAGTTCGCCGCGGAGCCCCGGCCCTGGCAGAGGATCCCGCGCGCGCGGGCAAAACCCACGATGTCGTGCACGGTCAGGAAATAGGCGGCGAAGCCCAGCTCGCCGATCAGCGAGAGTTCCTTCGACGCCATGGCCTCGTAGCGCTCGGGGATGCCCTTCGGGCAGCGCCGGGCAAGGCCTTCGCGGGTGAGGCGTTCGAGGCGGGCCTGGGCCGTCTCTCCCGCGGCGACCTCGTCGGGGTATTCGTAACTGAGCTCGTCCAGCGAGAAGGCGCAGCGTGCGGCGATTTCCGCGGAACGGCGGATCGCGGCGGGATGGTGGCGGAAGAGATGCGCCATCTCGTGCGGGGGTTTCAGCCGGCGCTCGGCATTGGGCAGGGCACGGGTGCCGATCGTGTCGATCGTGCAGCCCTCGCGCAGACAGGTCAGCACGTCGGCGAGGCGGCGGCGGTGGGCGCGGTGCATCAGCACATCGCCCACCGCGACCATCGGGGCGTTCAGTTCCAGCGCCAGCGCGGCGCAGGTGTCGAACCAGGCCTGATCCGAGCCATCATAGCGCGGCGCGGCACCGAGAAAGACATGGCCGGGGTAGCGCCGCCCCAGCGCCCGGATCGAGGCACGCACGGCCTCGGGCACACCCGCCGCCGCCGCCAGCCGCGACATTGGGCCAAGCGCCGCGCGGGGGGCGGCGCCCGGGGACGGCGGCGAGGGGCGGCGGGGCCCGTCATCCGGCCCGCCTGGCGGTCCGTCTTCCGCGAAGCGGCGCGCTGTGCCCGGCGGGGGGCCACCCGCTGCCCCGCCTGCCGTCTTTCCAGCCGTCTTTCCTGCCGTTTTCCCGGGTCCGGCGGCGGGCTGGGGGCCGGGTGACTGGGGCCCGGATGAGTGGGGGCCGGGTGACTGGGGGCGGGGTGGCCGGGTTGGTCGCCGGGCGGGCGGCAGGGCGATCAGGATCATGCCCGCGCAGCCCTTCAGCAGGTCAGCGCGGGTCAAGTGGCACTGTCCCTTGGCAGCCCGCTGCTTGCCCTGGCTGAGAAGCCTTGAGAGCCGGTGATAGGCGGCGCGGTCAGTGGGTAGCGCCAGCCAGTCCACCGGATCGTCGGCGAGCACCAGCCGCGCACCGACGATCAGCCGCGGCAGCCCGGCGTCGGGCGGCGGATCGGGGCGGGCCACGTCCTGCGGATCGCCCACCTCCTGCCGCGAACAGCCGTCGATGCGGTGCTGCGACCGGATGCGGAGCCTGCCGGCCTCCTGCCGTGCCGCCTCCCCCGCCTTTTCCCCGGTCCCCTCTCCCGGGCCTTCGTGCTCCCCCGCCCTGGTGTCGGGTCGTTCCGCCACCTCCTGCTTGCCCGCCTCCTGCTTGCCCGCCTCTTGCTCCCCCGACTTTTCCTTCACCGACTGTTCCTTCAACGCCCGGTGCAATTCACGCAGCGCGGAATGCGCGCGCACCACCCCCGCCAGTGAGTTGCGGTCGGTGATGGCGAGGGCGCTCAGCCCCAGTTCGGCCGCGCGGGCGATCAGCTCCTCGGGGTGGGAGGCGCCGGTGAGGAAGGTGAAGTTGGAAGTTGTGCAGAGCTCGGCATAGGGGGCGCTGCCCCCGTCCCGCCCGCCGCTGCGCGCCGACCGGGCCTCCCCCGGGATATTTTCGCTCAGAAGAAGAGAAGGCGTGGACATGCGGGGCCGGGAACACTGGGGGAGACCGGCGGGGGGCGTGAGGGCCGGACCGCGGCGCCGGGTAGGAGACGGGACGAGCCGGGCCGGGCGACCGGTACCGGACGGCGGGAGGCGGGGTGGCGGGCGGTGCCGGTGGCTTCGGACACGGGGTGGAGGGCGCAAGGAAGGCAGGGCACAAAAGGAAGATGGGGGCCGCCCGGCAGCTGCGCGGGGGACCGGGCGGTGGCGGGGTGTGGAGCGGGACGCGCCGCATGCCCCGGGGCGCGGGGCAAGGGCAAGGGGCCGCCGGGAGAGAGCCGGGGTGCAGTCATCCGAAATCCCCCTGGACGAACCAGGCCGGGGCCTCGGGCGTGTGGAACAGCCACAGGCGGCGGCCTTCGCGGGTCTCGACCCGCCAATAGTCACGCAGGCCCCGGTGCCAGGCCTCGTCCTGCATCCACCATTCCGGCGTGAGGCGTTCCGGTCCCGTCGCCCGCGCGGTGGTGAGCGTCAGCCGGCGCCAGCGGAAGCGGCCGGGCGGGCGGGGGCCCTCGGCCAGGATCGGCTCGGGCGGGAACATCAGGACGGGGCGGGGGCGGGGCGGAGCCCAGCCCCCGCCAGGGCGCGACCAGGCGGCGGGCACCGTGAGGAAGGCGCGTTCCGGGATGTGGCTGTCGGCGGGCAGGAACCGGTGGATGTTTTCGATCCCGATGCGGGTGCCGATGCGGGTGATCAGGTCGTCGAGACGGGCCGAGCTCCGGGCGGCCTCACGCGGGTCGCCGGCACGCACCGTCAGCTGGCGGGCGGGCAGCGGCTCCACCTCCACCGCCTCGAGGCGGAGCTGGTCGAGGCCGAAGCCCGCGTCGACCTCCTCCACCCCGCGCTGGAAAAGCGGCAGGATGCGGGCCGGATCGCGCAGCGCGGCGGCAAGGCGCAACTCGACCTGCGCGTGGCCCCGGTCGACCCGGCGCAGCGTCAGGCACAGCCGGCGCGCGCCGACCTCGCGCGCCAGCAGGCGGGTGCAGAGCGCCTCGAGCAGGCGCCCGGTGCCGGCCATCACATCCTCGACCCTTCCGATCGGCTCGGGCAGGGTCAGCCGCACGGCCTGGCGCGGCGGCTCGGGCAGCGGGGCCACCGATTCGGGCTGCCGTCCCAGCGCTTGGTCGAGCCGGGCCAGCACCCCGGGACCGAAGCGCCGCGCGATGGGGGCGCGGGGCGTCGCCTCCAGATCCGCCACCCGGCGCAGGCCGAGACGTTCGAGCCCGGTCACCGCCTCGGGATCGAGCCGGAGCGCGGCCACCGGCAGCGGGGCCAGCGCCGCGCCCTGCCCGCCCGGCGGCGCGATCCCCTCGGCGAAATGCGCCAGCGCCCAGGCCGCACCCCGGGTGTCGGCCAGGCCCAGCCGCACCGTCAGCCCGGCCCGTGCCATCCGCGCGCCGAGATCGTCCAGCAGCGCGGCCTCGCCCCCCGCCAGGTGCGCCGCACCGGTGATGTCCATGACCAGCCCGTCCTCGCCCTCGAGTCCGACCCATGGGCAATACCGCGTGGCCCATCGCGCCAGCACCGCCAGATGTCGCGCGTCGCCACGCGGATCGGCCGGGCGGCTGACCAGCCCCGGGCAGAAGGCGCGCGCGTCGGTCGAGGTCATGCCACGGTAGAGCCCGGCCGCCTCGGCCGCGGCGTTCAGGCAGTGGATCCGCTCGGTATTGGCCTGGCGCTGGGTCAGCACGAAAGGTGGGGTCTGCCCCTGCAACGGCCCCTGCCCCGCGCCCTTCAACGGCCCAGACCCCTGCCCCGCGCCCACGGTACCACCGCCCCCGTCCAGCGGACGCAGGCGCAGCGCGCGGTCAGTGGCCAGGCGCGGAAACCACATCGAGACGATGCGTCTGTGCCCCCCATCGAACATCCCAGGCTCCAATTGTTCCTGATTTGTTCTTTGTAATTTCCCAGCGCATGCGAGTCGAGTCCTCCGGTGCGCCATGATCGGAGGCGGCAGCCAGCACCGGGGTGCAGCGCCAGCGGGTCTCGGCAGCGTTCGAGCCCATGCTCGACCCGCCGGGGCCGCGGTGGCTGGCCGGACCCTCGGGGATCAGGCACAGGCCCGTCGCCTGCCCCGCCCGGGCCGCCAGTTGCAGCCGCCGCCCCTCGCGCAGGTCGAGCGGGCGCGAGGTTTCCAGCACCACGAGGGCGATCACCCCGTCGCGCAGCGCTTCCTCGGCGACGGCGAGGGCGTCGGTCTGGTCGCGAGTCGCCGCGATCAGCAGGCGCGCGGGGTCGAGATAGGCGGCAAGGCCCTGCGGGTTCAGCCGCTCGATCCGCCACGATTCGCGGATCCACAGAAGCGGCCCCTGCACGCCGTCGCCGGCAATGGCGGCAAAGACCGGCGCGGCGGGGCCGAAGGCCTCGTGCACGCGCGCACGGCGCAGGGGGAAAAGATCGCTCAGAGGGCCGGTCATGCGCCGCAGGGTAGCGCGGGCGGACGGGGAATCAAATGGGGTGCCCAGCGGGGCAGGGGCGACAAGGCGGCGAAGGCCGCGGCGGAGCGCGCCCGGGGCGGCGGGGACGGAGCCGAGAACGGGCACGACACCGGGCAGACCTGTGGGCAGACCGGCGGCCAGACGGACGGCCAGACCGACCGCCATACCGACAGGGGCCGCGCCGCCCCCTACCCGCCGGCGATCACGAAGCGGACGAAGGCGCGGGCGGCGGCGCTCTGGCCCTCCTCGCGCCAGATCAGGGCGACCTCGTGTTCCGCCGCCTCCTCCTCGATCTCGACATAGGCGACGTTGGCGAAGGCGGCGCCGGCCAGCGAGCGGGGCACCAGCGACACGCCCATCCCCTGCCCCACCAACGCGACCACCGTGAACCAGTGCTGGATCCGGAAATCCGGGTCCGGCGTCAGCCCCGCGGATTGCAGGAGCCCCGCGATCCGGTCGTGGTAATGCGCGGCGAACTCGCGCGAGAAGACCAGCAGGCGTTCTCCCGCCAGCTCGCTCAGCCGTACCCGGCTGCGGCCGGCCAGCCGGTGGCCCTGCGGCAGGCAGCAGACCAGGCGCTCCGTCTCCAGCGGGTGGTGAGCGATGCCCTCGGGCAGCGGCACGCCGTGGATGAAGCCCACATCGGCCTGCATCCGGCCGATCGCCTCGATCTGCCGGGTGGTGTTCATCTCGTGCAGCACGAGGTCGACGCCCGGATGCGCCTCGGCGAAGGACTGAAGGAGGGGCGGCAGGCGACGAAACAGCATCGACGGCACGAAGGCCACCACGACCCGCCCGCCGCCGCCGCGGGCGGCCTGCACCGCGCTTGCCTCGGCCCGGCCGAGCTGGCCGAGGATGCGGCGCGCGTGTTCGGCAAAGACCGCGCCCGCGGGGGTCAGCCGCACCATCCGGTTCGAGCGTTCCATCAGCGCGACGCCGACCTCGCCCTCCAGCTGCTTGAGGCTGGCGCTCAGGGGCGGCTGCGAGATGTGCAGCCGCTCGGCGGCACGGCCGAAATGCAGCTCCTCCGCGAGGGCAAGGAAATAGCGAAGCTGGCGGAAGGTGATGGCCATGGGCCGGATGATAGGCAAAACCCTATCGAAACTTCCAGAGATAGTATTGGAAATCAGATCACGAAACCGCTTCCCTCCGGCGGCAGACCAGGGAGGCCCAGATGACAGACGCGATCCACCGTAACATTCCCGACAGCGCCGGGCGCAACGCCTTTCGGGCCGATCCGGCGATGGCAGACCTCCTGCGGGTCTACCTGCCGCCCGACATGCTCGACCTTGCGCTGCCCCGGCTCGACCGGATGGGCGCGCTGACGGGCGGGCGGCTCGAGCAGCTGGCGCTGCGCGCCGACAAGAACCCGCCGGTCCTGCACATCCGCGCCCGCAACGGCGCCGACGAAGAGCGGATCGAGAAGCACCCCGCCTACGAGGCGCTGGAACAGGTGGCCTTCGGCGAGTTCGGGCTTGCGGCGATGTCGCATCGCGGGGGCGTCTTCGGAGCGGAGGAAAAGCTGCCCCCGCTGGTGAAATACGCCCTCGTCTACCTCTTCGTGCAGGCGGAATTCGGGCTGTGCTGTCCGCTCTCGATGACCGATTCGCTGACCCGCACGCTGGTGAAGTTCGGATCGCCCGAGCTGGTCGCGCGCTACCTCGACCGGCTGACCAGCCAGGACATGGACAGCCTCTTCCAGGGCGCGATGTTCATGACCGAACAGATCGCCGGCTCCGACGTCGGCGCGATCGAGACGGTGGCGCGGCAGGAGGACGGCACCTGGCGGCTCTACGGTGACAAGTGGTTCTGCTCGAACCCCGATGCGGCGCTTGCGATGGTGCTGGCGCGGCCCGAGGGCGGCGGCGACGGCACCGGCGGCGCGGGAACGAAGGGGCTGTCGCTCTTCCTGCTGCCGCGGCACCTGGCCGACGGGCGGCGCAACGCCTACCGGATCCTGCGGCTCAAGGACAAGCTGGGCACCCGGTCGATGGCCTCGGGCGAGATCGCGCTGGAAGGGGCCGAGGCTTATCTGGTGGGCGACCCGGGACAGGGGTTCAAGCAGATGACCGACATGATCAACATGTCGCGGCTGGCCAATGGCGTGCGTTCGGCGGGGATGATGCGGCGCTCGGTCAACGAGGCGCTGTTCATCGCGGGCAACCGCCGGGCCTTCGGCAAGCGGCTGGACGAGATGCCGCTGATGCAGCGACAGCTGGCGAAGATGCTGGTCAGCGCCGAGCAGGGCCGGGCGATGGTGTTCCATACGGCGCGGGTGCTGGCCGCGGCGGACGCGGGAGAGGCCACGATGGCCAAGGTGCTGCGCATCCTGACCCCGCTGATCAAGTTCCGCACCTGCCGCGACGCGCGCAAGGTGGCAGGCGACGCGATGGAGGTGCGCGGCGGCTGCGGCTATATCGAGGAATGGTCCGACGCCCGGGTGCTGCGCGACAGTCACCTTGGCTCGATCTGGGAAGGGACGTCGAACATCGTGGCGCTGGACGTCGCCCGCGCGGTTCGGCGCGAGGGGGCGCTCGAGGCGCTTGGCGGCTATCTCGACGGGCTGGCGCAGGAGACAGAAGCGGTGCTTGGCCCACAGCCCGCGCTGACCGGGGCCTTCCGCCGCGCCGCGGAACTGATGGCGGCGGTGGCCGGCGACCGGGCGCGCGAATCCGAGGTGCGCACTGCGGCCTCGGCGCTCTACCACGCCACCTCGGCCGGGATCATGGCCTGGGAGGCGGCGCAGCTCTCGCGGAGAAACACGGCGGCAGGGGGGGACCGGCTGGCGCTGGCTCAGGCGGTGGTGTGCCACAAGCTGACCGCCCGCGATCCGCTGGCCCCCGCCACTGACGACGACCTGTCCGGGGTCCTTGCACGCGCCCTGTCCGACGCGGCCGCGATGCCGGAGGCGGCGGAATGAGCGGCGCGGCAGAGAGGAAAGGCGCCCTCGACGGGATCCGCGTGGTCGACCTCAGCCGCGTGCTGGGCGGGCCCTTCGCGGGGCAGGTGCTGGGCGATCACGGCGCCGACGTGATCAAGGTCGAACCGCCGCAGGGTGACGAGACGCGGGAATGGGGGCCGCCCTTCCTCGATGGCACGGCGAGCTATTTCCAGGGGCTGAACCGCAACAAGCGGGCGATCGCCCTCGACCTGCGCACCGGGCCCGGGCGGGAGGTGCTGCTGGCCCTGCTGGCCGAGGCCGACGTGCTTCTGGAGAACTTCAAGACCGGTACGCTGGAAGGCTGGGGGCTGGGGCACGAGGCGCTGGCCGAACGCTTCCCGCGGCTGATCCACTGCCGCGTCTCCGGGTTCGGCGCCGACGGGCCGCTGGGCGGGCTGCCGGGCTATGACGCGATCCTTCAGGGGATGAGCGGCATCATGAGCGTGAACGGCACGGCCGAGGGCGGCCCGACCCGCGTCGGCGTGCCGGTGGTGGACATGGTGACAGGCCTCAACGCGGTGATCGGGGTGCTTCTGGCCCTGCAAGCGCGCCATGCCACCGGTCGGGGGCAGTTCGTCGAGGCCGCCCTTTTCGACACGGCGATCTCGCTCCTCCACCCGCACGCCGCAAACCATGCGCTGAACGGCAAGGTCCCGGGGCGGAGCGGCAACGACCACCCGAACATCTCGCCCTATTCGACCTATGCGACGGGAACGCGGGAGATCTCGCTCACCGTGGGCAACGACCGCCAGTTCGCCCGCCTCTGCGACGAGATCGGCGCGCCCGGGATCGCCGAGGATCCGCGCTTTGCCACCAACGGCGGGCGGGTGACGCATCGCGCCGCACTGCGCGAGGCGCTGGAGTCGGCGATGGCCACGCTTGACGGCGTGGCGCTGGCCGACCGGCTGATCCGGGCGGGGGTGCCGGCCGGGCCGGTCCTCAACGTGGCCGAGGCGCTGGCGCTGGATCATACCGCGCATCGCGGCATGACCGTGCAGATCGGTCCCTACCGGGGCCTTGGCGCGCCGGTGAAGCTTTCGGCCAACCCCGCCAGCTACCGCCTGCGGCCGCCGGGCTATGCCGAGCACCGAGAGGAGATCCTCGACGCCGCCGGCGTGCCCGGCCCCCGTCGGGCGGAACTGCGCGCCGACGGGGTGGCACCGGTCGCGCGGCAGGGGTGAGGGGCAATACCGGGCCGCCCACCACACCCCCGGCCCACCTCCCCGGGGCGTATCCTGGCAAGAAAGAAGGCAGGAGAACGCCCGCTTGTCACGGAGTCGTGAGCTTGGGGCACGCAGACCTCAAGGCGCTTGCAAGAAATGAACCATCGTTCACTTATCGTGGCAGGGTCCGGGGAGGGACCCGAGGGAGGATGCCATGACGATGCCGAGGGACGGCGCCGCCCACGTGGCCGGCGCCACCGACGAACCGCTGATCGAGACGACCATTCCCGCGCTTCTGGCCGCGACGGTGGCGCGGTTTCCGGACCGCACGGCGGCGGTCTTTGCCGCCGAGGGGATCCGCTGGACCTGGGCCGAATTCGCGGCGCGGGTCGACCGGCTGGCCGCGGGATTCCTGCGGCTGGGCCTTGCCCGCGGCGACAGGCTGGGGATCTGGGCGCCGAACCGGTCGGAATGGCTGCTGACCCAGTTCGCGACGGCGCGGATCGGGGTGATCCTGGTCAACATCAACCCGGCCTACCGGCTGCACGAGCTGGAATTCGCGCTGCGCAAGACCGGCTGCCGCGCCCTGGTGCTGGCCGAGAGGTTCAAGACCTCGGATTACATCGGCATGATCAACCGGCTGGCGCCGGGCCTTGCCGCCTCGGCCCCTGGACAGCTTGCCTGCCCCGCCCTGCCGGACCTGCGCCATGTCATCGTGACAGGTGCCGCCGACCACCCCGGCTGCATCCGCTTTGCCGAGGTCGAGGCGATGGGCGGGGATGCAGGCGCGGAAGACAGCGCCGCGATCGCCGCGCTGGACGCGATCACCGCGACGCTGGACCGCAACGACCCGGTGAACATCCAGTTCACCAGCGGCACCACCGGCGCCCCCAAGGGCGCCACGCTGACCCACCGCAACATCGTCAACAACGCGCATTTCGTGACCCGCGCCATGGAAGCGACCGAGGATGACCGGATCTGCATTCCCGTCCCCTTCTACCATTGCTTCGGCATGGTGATGGGCACGCTGGGCTGTGTCACCAAGGGCGCCGCGATCGTCGTCCCCGCAGAGGGGTTCGACGCCGGGGCGACGCTTGCCTGCGTCGCGGCCGAACGCTGCACCGCGCTTTACGGCGTGCCGACGATGTTCGTGGCGATGCTGGAACACCCGGAGTTCGCACGTTTCGACCTGTCGTCGCTGCGCACCGGCATCATGGCCGGCGCCCCCTGCCCGATCGAGGTGATGAAACAGGTGCAGTCGAAGATGCACATGGGCGAGGTGACGATTGCCTACGGCATGACCGAGACGAGCCCCGTCTCGTTCCAGTCCGGCACCGACACGCCACTTGAGAAACGGGTTTCGTCGGTCGGCCGCGTGCAGCCGCACCTCGAGGTCCGCATCGCCCGCGAGGACGGCACCACCGCCGGTGTCGGCGAGCAGGGCGAGCTGATGACCCGCGGCTATTCGGTGATGTGCGGATATTGGGGCGAGCCGGAGAAAAGCGCCGAGGTGGTCGATGCCGAGGGCTGGATGCGCACCGGCGACCTCGCCCGGATCGACGCCGAGGGCTATTGCAACATCACCGGCCGGGTGAAGGACATGATCCTGCGCGGCGGAGAGAACATCTACCCGCGCGAGATCGAGGAATTCCTCTACACCCATCCGGACGTGAGCCAGGTCCAGGTCTTCGGCATCCCCGATCACCGCTACGGCGAGATCGTCGCCGCCTGGATCGTGCCGCGCCCGGGCACCACGCCCTGCGAGGAAACGATCCGCGATTTCTGCCGTGACCAGATCGCGCATTTCAAGGTGCCCGCGGTGGTGCGTTTCAAGCCCGAGTTGCCGATGACCGTCACCGGCAAGCCGCAGAAGTTCCTCATGCGCGACGCGATGATCGAGGAGCTGGGGCTGGCGGTGGAAGAGACCGCCTGACAAGGCCCCTCGACCCGCCGCCGCCCTTCCCCCGCGTCAGCCCCATGTTGACAGCGGCGTGAGGCGGCTTCCGGTTAGCTTGCACACGCGACAGCCGGCACGTATGTTAATAGCCGAAACATGCGGGGAGGGCGGTGCCGTGGACGGGTTGCAGACCGAGGGAGCCTCTCCCGCCGGCCGAACGACGGCAGACGGGGAGACGCAAGACCGGGAGACGCAAGGCCGGGAAGAGACGTCCCACTTGCAGACCGGTGGAGGACAGGTGGGCCGCGGGCTGACAGGCGATGAGGCGGCAACTGGCGGGCTGACAGGCCGCCCGCGTCCGCGCATCGGACGCGTGGTCTGGACGCTTGTCGATCTCATGGTGAACATGGGGGCGCCCTACCTGATCTACTCCTGGGCGCAGCCGCAATGGGGCGAGGTGAACGGGCTGTTGGCGTCCTCGCTGCCGCCGATCCTGTGGAGCCTTGGGGAATTCGCCATGCGTCGGCGCCTGGATGCGCTGTCGCTGATGGTGCTGGCCGGAATCGCGCTGTCACTGCTGGCCTTCGTCGGCGGCGGCTCGGCCCGGATGCTCCAGCTGCGCGAAAAGCTGGTGACACTGGCAATCGGGCTCGCCTTCCTGGTCTCGGCGCTGATGGGCCGGCCGCTGATCCTGTCGCTCGCACGGGCCTCCATGGCGCGGCGGTCCGGGGCGGACCTGGCGCGGTTCGAGGCGGCGGTGCAGGGTGGCGCGCTGCGGCGGATGATGTGGATGATGTCGCTGGTCTGGGGCGCCGGGCTGGTGGCCGAATTCTGCCTCGCCGTGGTCCTGATCTACGCCATGCCGATCGACCGCTTCCTGATCGTCGGCCCGGTGATGAGCTATGCCACGCTGGGGCTGCTCGGCCTCTGGACCGTGCTATACCGGCGTCGGGCGGTGCGGGGGATGCGCGCCGGGGGCTGAACCTCCGGCGGCAGGCATCCCCCGGCGCAAGGCCCACGCGACAAGACCGGCGCACCACGCTCAGGCCCGAAGGCCCGCGCGCCGCGCCGACCGGCTGCCGCCGTCGGTGCCACCCCCATCGAAGCGCACCACCTTGTCGTCGGATCCCCCGGCCAGGCGGAACCGTTCGACCAGCGCCGAAAGCTGTTCGGCCTCGCCGCGCAGAGCGTGGCTTTCGTTCGTCGATTGCTCGACCATCGAGGCATTGTGCTGCGTCACCTCCGACAGCTGGTTCGCACCGGCCGAGATCTCGGTCAGGCCGGTTGATTGTTCCTCCTGCGCGGCGGCGATGCCCGACACCAGGCTGGAGAGGTTGGCAACCGCGTCGAGCACGCTTTGCAGCGTCTCGCCCGCCTGTCCCACCAGCTTCACCCCCTGCCCGACATGGCCCGAGGATGCCGAGATCAGGTTCTCGATCTCCTTCGCCGCCTCGGAAGAGCGCTGCGCCAGATCCCGCACCTCCGAGGCGACGACGGCAAAGCCGCGCCCGGCCTCGCCCGCGCGGGCGGCCTCCACCCCCGCGTTCAGGGCCAGAAGGTTGGTCTGGAAGGCGATGTTGTCGATCACCCCGATGATCTTGGAGATCTGGCTCGACGAGGTCTGGATCTCGCCCATCGCGTCGACCGCCTGGCGCATCACCTTGCCGGAGGTCTCGGCATCGCCCCGCGCGGCGCGCACCGCCTGGTCGGCCTGGGCCGCGTTGGCCGCGGTGCCGCGCAGGCTGGTGGTGATCTTCTGCAGCGCGGCGCTGGTCTCCTCGAGCGTGGCGGCCTGGCTTTCGGTCCGGCGCGACATGTCGTCCGAAGCCCGGGCGATCCGCCCCGCCCCGTCGTTGATGCTGCGCGAAGAGCCGATCAGCTGCGCGACCAGCTCCTCGAGCTTTTCGCGCGCCGCGTTGAAATCTCGGCGCACCTCCTCGTATTCCGGCGCGAAGGGCCGGTCGAGCACCACCGTCAGATCACCCTCGGCCAGCGCCGAAAGGCCGCGGCGCAGGTCCTCGACCACAACGGCCTGAAGCTTGGCCTGCGCTTGCGCCTCTTCCTCGACCTTCATCCGCGCATGTTCCAGCCGGGTGACGTCGCTGCCGATCTCGGCGATGCGGTCAAGCTGCCCCTGACGGTTGAACACCGGGTTCATGACCACCTCGACAAAGACCTTGGCACCCGACTTGGTCGGCCGCTCGACCTTGCGCGTCACGGTCAGCCCGCCGCGCAGGCGCTGCATGCCGATGCGGGTATCCTCGTTCGGGCCGAACAGATCCTCGAAGGTCTTCCCGATCACCTCCTCGCCCCAGCCGAAGACCTCGGTGAACCGCTCGTTGAACTTGTGGACGCGGAACTCGGCGTCGTATTCGATCATGGTCTGGTTGCGGCGCAGCGCCTCCATGATGGCGAAGTTGATCCGGGTCTCGGCCACGTCCTGCCATTCCAGCGCCGCGCCGACATAGGTGCCCGTCTCATCGTGGATCGCCTCGATCACCAGTTGCAGCCGGGTCTCTCCCAGCACGATGTCGGCGGTGTAGGGAAGGTTGGCCGGATCGGCGAGCAGCGCGCGCTGATGGGCCGGATCCCGGTGGAACTTGTCGATGTTCACGCCGCACAGGTTGTCCGGGTCGAAATCCGGCCAGAGCTTGTGCAACTCGGGCAGGTTGTCGCTGAACACCTTCTTGAGCGCATCGTTGTAGTCGACGATGTTGAGGTCGCGGTCGACCAGCATGAAGGCCGCCGGCGCCGCCGAGAAGGCGCGCGCCTTGAACAGCGCCATCTTCTCTGCCTTCTCGTTGGCCTTGAGCTTGGCGCGGAAGGCCTCGAGGTTGCGGGCCATCGCGCCCGTCTCGTCGCCGCGGGACTGGTATGGCACGTCGAAATCGTAATCGCGGGCGGCGATCCGGTCCATCGCGCCGCCGACCACGGACAGCGGCTTGACGATCTGGCGCGCGGCCAGGTAGCCGATCAGCGCCGCCAGCGCCAGCGAGATGGCCATGAGCGCGAGGCCGCGGTTGCGCAGCGCGACCGCCCCGGCCATCAGCTCTGCCCTGTCCTGCTCGGCCAGCAGGGCCCAGGTCTGGCCGAAGATACCGATCGGCTGGAAGGCGGCGATCACCGGGGCCCCGCCTGCGATCGCCTTGGCCCGCATCACCACACTGGCCGTACCCTCCAGCGCGGCGGTCAATGCGGGCGTCGCCGCCACCGGATCGAGCAGCTTGCCCCCCTGCCCGTCGCTGCGCCGGGTGTCGTCGGGCCCGACAAGGACCACCCGGCCGGTCTTGCCCAGCCCAATCCTGTCCTCGGCCAGCGCGTCCAGCCTGTCGACGGAAAGCTGGACCGCGACCACGCCGATTACGGTACCCTTCCGGTCCTTCACCCGCTGCGCGAGAAACGCCGCGGGCGCGTCGTTCGACGGCGCGTAGGGGCTGAAATCGGCAAAGACGGGCTTGTCCGCGCCGCTGCCCATGGCCGCCCGGAACACCGCGCCCAGCCCGGTGCTGGCAAAGCGCCCGGTTTCGACGTTGGTCCCGAAATCGCTTTCCTTGAACACGGTGTAGACGACATTGCCCGCCGGATCGAAAAGGAAGATGTCGTAGAAGCCGCGCAGATCCTTCACCTGGCGCAGCGACGGGTGATAGGCGCCGTGCGCCCCGCTCCAGCCGCTGCGATCCGTGGCGCGGTCGAGCCGGTCCTTTTCCCCTGTCTTGTTCGGGTTTTCGTCGATGTAGAGCCGGCGCAGGTAGGCGCCCGGGCCGTCCGGATATTGCGTCTTGTCCTGCGCCATCTTCGCCCAGCCATTGGCGAAGAGACGCAGCGAATTGATCACCGTGCCGCTTTCGGCAAGCGCCTTCACCTCCGTCTCCTGGCGCTGCGCCCAGCCCTCCAGCGCGCGGCCCCGGGTCGCGGCGATGGCGGCCAGACGGTCGCGCGCCTCGTCCTGCAGGGTGGAGCGCGCGCTTTCATAGCTGGCGAAGGTGACGATCCCCGCTATGGCGACCACCACGGCGATCGCGAGAAGGGGAATTCTGACGGCGAGGGAGGAGAAATTCGGCTTCATGAACGCTTCCCATGTGGCGGGCCTCCCGGGGCGGGGGCACGACAGGATCGCGTCTGGTCATGGCAGCAACAGGTAAACGAAGCCTCAACCGTCCTGAAAAACCTTTGCCCGGGCATCCGTGGGCATTGGCGGGCATCTGCCCCTCAAGGCGCAGGCGCGGTGCTGCGCATCTCTCCGGCGGCGGCACGCACCGCCTCGGCCAGCTGGGTAAGCTGCTTGGTCAACGGGCTGGTGCGGCGCCAGACCATGCCGATGGTGCGCTGCGGCCGCGGCGCCGGAAAGGCCGAGACCGCGACCTCGGCCGAGCGTGTCTCCACCGGTACCGCCATCTCGGGGATCAGCGTCACCCCGATGCCCGCCGCGACCATCTGCACCAACGTCGACAGCGAAGAGCCGTCCAGCATCTCGCGCGGGGGGGCAGATTGCAGGTCGCAGAACGACAGCGCCTGATCGCGGAAGCAATGTCCCTCCTCCAGCAGCAGAAGGCGCATCTCGCGCAGGCGATCGGGCCCGGGCACCGGCCTGCCCGCATCTGCCGCAGGCCGGACGAGGACGAAGTCCTCGTCGAAGAGCGGCACCTCGCGCAGGCTGGGCTCGGACGCTGGTAGCGCCACGATCGCAGTGTCGAGCCGCCCCTCGGCCAGATCTGCCAGCAGCTTCGGCGTCACTGTCTCGCGCACCCGGATGTCGAGGCCTGGGCTCTCGATCGCCAGCCGCCCGATCAGCCGAGGCAGGAGATAGGGCGCGACGGTCGGGATCACGCCGATCCTCAGCCTCCCCGCCAGACGCTCGCGCGAGGCGCGCGCAAGATCGCCCAGCTCCTCGACCTGCCGAAGGATGCCCTGCGCCCGGTCGGCGAATTCCTCGCCGAAGCCGGTCAGCCGCAATTGCCGCCCACCGCGTTCGAAAAGCGGGGTGCCGAGGGTTTCCTCCAACTCCTTGATCTGCATCGACAAGGCAGGTTGGGATACGGCGCAAGCCTCGGCCGCGCGGCCGAAATGCCGGTGCCGGGCGAGGGCCTCGAAGTAGCGCAATTGCCGAAGGGTCAAATTGATCATAAGACTATCTTATTATTTCGATCAGAAGATTCAACTTAATCTAATGGAACAACCCTGCTACCTCTGGTCGCGGGAGAGAGATTGACCCGAGTCCGGCCGCCTCCGGCCCCCGTTCAGACACTGGCGCGGGGTTTCTCGGCGCGGGCGCGGCACTCGCTTCCACAATTCCGGGGGGGGGGCCTCTCCCGGCGTGCGGCAAAAGGCAATCGGAGACAGAGAGATGGACGGAAACGATATGGGCAAGACTGGCGGCTGCCCGGTCTTTCACGGCGGCAACACCCATGCGGGGATGCGCGCGAACCGCGACTGGTGGCCGAACCAGCTCAACCTGAAGATCCTGCACCAGAACACGCCCGCGTCGAGCCCCCTGTCGAAGGGCTTCGACTATGCCGAGGCGTTCAAGGGCCTCGACCTGGCGGCGGTGAAACAGGACCTTTTCGCGCTGATGACCGATTCGAAATCGTGGTGGCCCGCGGATTACGGCCATTACGGACCGTTCTTCATCCGGATGGCCTGGCACTCGGCCGGGACCTACCGCATCGGCGACGGCCGCGGCGGCGCCGGCTCGGGCACGCAGCGCTTCGCACCGCTGAACTCCTGGCCGGACAACGTGAACCTCGACAAGGCCCGGCGCCTGCTGTGGCCGATCAAGCAGAAATATGGTGACGCCCTGTCCTGGGCCGACCTCTTCGTGCTGACCGGCAATTGCGCGATCGAGTCGATGGGCCTGAAACCCTTCGGTTTCGCCGGCGGGCGCGAGGATGTCTTCGCCCCCGAGGAAGACATCTACTGGGGCAAGGAAAGCGAGTGGCTGGCCACCTCGGACAAGGCCGACAGCCGCTATTCCGGCGACCGTGAGCTGGAGGATCCGCTGGCGGCCGTGCAGATGGGCTTGATCTATGTGAACCCCGAAGGGCCGGACGGCAACCCCGACCCGATCGCCTCGGGCCGCGACATCCGCGAGACCTTCGCGCGCATGGCGATGAACGATTACGAGACGGTTGCGCTGACTGCGGGCGGCCACACCTTCGGCAAGACCCATGGCGCGGGCGATGCCGCGCTGGTCGGGCCCGAGCCCGAGGCCGCGCCGATGGCGCAGATGGGCCTTGGCTGGGTCTCGTCCTACAAATCCGGGAAGGGCGCGGACCAGATCGGGTCGGGCCTGGAAGGGGCGTGGACGCCGAACCCGATCAGCTGGGACATGGGCTATTTCGACGTGCTCTTCGGCTATGAGTGGGAGCTGACGAAAAGCCCCTCGGGCGCCTGGATCTGGCATGCGAAGGACCTCAAGGCCGACGATCACGCCCCGGATGCGGGCGACGGGACCAAGCGGGTGCCGATCATGATGTCGACCGCCGACATGGCGATGCGGATGGATCCGATCTATGGCCCGATCTCGCGCCATTTCCACGCCAACCCCGAGGAATTCGCCGACGCCTTCGCCCGCGCGTGGTTCAAGCTGACCCACCGCGACATGGGGCCGAAAGCGCGCTACCTCGGTCCCGATGTGCCGAAGGAAGACCTGATCTGGCAGGATCCGATCCCGCCGGTGGTGCACAAGCTGGTGGATGGTGCCGACGTCGATGCGCTCAAGGCGCAGATCCTGTCCTCGGGCCTGACCGGGCCGGAGCTGATCCAGACCGCCTGGGCCTCGGCCTCGACCTTCCGCGGGTCGGACAAGCGCGGCGGGGCGAATGGCGCCCGCATCCGCCTTGCGCCGCAGAAGGACTGGGAGGGGAACCAGCCCGAACAGCTGGGCCGGGTCCTTGCCAAGCTTGAAGAGATCAAGGCGGGCTTCAACAGCACGGCCGGGGGCGGCAAGAAGGTCTCGCTTGCAGACCTGATCGTGCTGGGCGGCACCGCGGCGGTGGAACAGGCGGCCCGGGCTGCGGGCCACGCGGTTGAGCTGGGTTTCACCCCCGGGCGCGCGGATGCCACCGCGGACCAGACCGACGTCGACACCTTCGATGTGCTGGAGCCGGTCTCGGACGGCTTCCGCAACTACCAGAAGAAGCAATACTCGGTCTCGGCCGAGGAGCTGATGGTCGACCGCGCCCAGCTGATGACGCTGAGCGCACCGGAAATGACCGTACTGGTGGCCGGCCTGCGGGTGATCGGCGGCAACGCCTACGGCTCGAAGCACGGGGTCTTCACCACGCGCGAGGGTCAGCTGACCACGGACTTCTTCCACAATGTTCTCGACATGGATACCGAGTGGGTCGCGCTGGACGACAGCGAGCAGGAGTTCGAGGGCCGCGACAGGGCGACCGGATCGGCGAAGTGGACCGCGACGCGCTCCGACCTCGTGTTCGGCGCCAACTCGCAGCTGCGCGCGATCTGCGAGGTCTACGCGGGTTCCGGCAACGAGGCGAAGTTCGTGCAGGACTTCTGCGACGCCTGGACCAAGGTGATGGAGCTCGACCGCTACGACCTCGCCTGACCGGCGGGACATGACACCGGGCCGGGGCGCGTTCCGCGCGTGCCCCGGCCTTCCCAACCCTCAGGCAGTGGCGCCAGACACCCGCTTGCGCATGAAGACGCGCCGGAACCCGTCCTGTTCGGCCCGCGCGTATTCCTCCCACCCGAGCCTGGGGTAGATCTTCAGGTTCTCGTGCATCATCTCGTTGGTGTAGAGGCGAAGCTCCTCCAGCCCCTGCGCCCGCGCGAAACCCTCGGCGAACTCCAGCAGCAACCGCCCGAGGCCGTGCCCCTGGTGCGCCCTGCCCACGGCCACGTTGTCGACAAGCAGATGATCGGGCCCCGGCACCAGCACGATCAGCCCCGCGACCGCCCCGTCGACCGTGACCACCCAGGCCTGCCCCGCTGCGACCAGCGCGGCGTAATCCTCCGTCATCGGTGCGGGCGGGCGCCCGATCCGCGCGACATAAGGCGTATAGGCCCCGATCACGATCTCCTGCATCGCAGGCACGTCCACGGACGCGGCCTTGCGAATGTCGATCCCCTGCATGTTTCCATGGCCTCCGGCCTACCTCTGCCCCGGGCCAGCCTAGCGGCCCCACCGCCGCAATGGAACGTCGCGAAACAGTGCGGCTGGGCGTGTCGGGCGGGGCTTTCCCTCGCCCCCCACAGGCGGCAGAATGACGCCATGCCCAGACGCATCGCCCTCTTCTCCCTCCTCGTGCCGGATTACGACGCGGCACTGGCTTTCTTCACGGCGATCGGCTTCGACTGCCGCGAGGATACCGACCTCGGCGGCGGCAAGCGCTGGGTCCGCATCGCGCCGCCCGGCGCAGAGACCGAGATCCTCCTCGCCCGCGCGGCGGGAGAGCGTCAGGAGGCCGCGATCGGCGAACAAGGCGGCGGCCGGGTCTGGCTGTTCCTCGAATCGCAGGATTTCGACGCCGATTGCCATCGGTTGGCAGCGGCAGGCGCGCGGTTCGAGGAGGCGCCGCGCGACGAACCCTATGGCCGCGTCGCGGTCTGGTCCGACCCCTGGGGCAACCGCTGGGACCTGATCCAGTTCGCCCGGCCCGACCGGGGCGGGACGGCGCCTTAAGCGCCCCGGCCCAAATTCCTTCGAAGGAATTTGCAAAACTCTTCGAAGAGTTTTGGTCTTCAGCCCGCCGCGTAGGTCTTCTTGATTTCCGCCACCACGGGGATCATGAACTGCTGGCCGATGTGGTCGACCTTGCGTTCCAGCCCCGCCTCTTCGAGGAACTCCATCACCGCCTCGCGCACATGCATCCGCCCGTCGCGCTTCCAGAACAGGTCGTCGCCCGCGATCACCCCGCCCTGGCGCACCTTGCGGGCCGCAACGGCAAGGTCCTGCTTCACGAAATCGTACAGGTGGTTCCCGTCGATGTAGATCCAGTCGAGGTGATCGTCGGGCAGGCCTTCCAGCACCTCGGCGGAAAAGCCCTGGTGCAGCTTGACCTCGGGCCGCTCGGCGAACTTTGCCGCCACGTGGTCTCGCATCGACCCCATGAAGGCATCATCCGAATGCTTCTTGTGAGTCTGCTCGCCGTCCGGACGATCCGACAGAAGGTCCCACGGGTCGATCAGGATCAGCTCACGCGGGCGCGTCACCTCGAGGATGTAGTCCGAGAAGGCCCCGTTCCACACGCCGATCTCGGCGCAACGGCCGCCGCGCGGCATCTGGGCCAGCATGCGCAGGCGCTTCTGGTGACGGTTGGGCGCCTTGAGTTCCAGCTCGCTGCCCTCGGGCACGCGGTAGGGCGGGGGCAGGTCGGTCAGGTCTTCGGCGTGGCTCCCGGCCATGTCGTCTCCTCTCAAGCTTCTTGCGGCAACGCGAGGTCGAGCACGCCCTCGCGCACCATGGCGCGCAGCACCCGCGCGCCGTAATCCGGCGTTCCATGCACGCCGTCTTCCTCCAGCATTGTGGCAGGAACGAGGCCCTGCGGCTCGGCGGCGAAGGCGCCTGCCGGGTCGAAGACCGTCAGCCCCGCGTCGCGGTACCAGTCCACCAGGATCTCGCGCACCGCGCGGTAGTTCGGCCGTTCGAAGGCCGGCGGCGGCACCACGAGGATCAGCCGCTCCTGCCGGGCCCAGCGACGGGCGATGCGGAAATGCCGCCGGCGGTGATGTTCGAGGTAATCGCGCAGGAACGCGCGCGATACGATGTCGGCGCCCTCGGGGAACCCTTCGTCCCGCGGCAGCATCTCGTGCCCATTCCAGCCGATCGGCGGCACCAGGCGGCCAAGGTGGAAGCCCAGGGTCGAGACCACCGGCATGCCCTCGGGCACCACCTTGTCGCGTCCGACCCGTGCCCTGAGCTCGTCCATCATCCGCCCGGCCTGCGGCAGGCCGCGCGGCGTGATCCCGTTGTCGTTCAGCGCGAACCGCCCCTCGTGCCAGGTCGAGCCGGACCACGACGCACCCTCGGCCCTCAGCCCGAGTTGCCGCGCCCCCGCCAGCAGCGCGGCGCAATGGCTGTCGCCGATGAAATAGACCTGCGGTTCCCGTTCAGCCTTCATTGAACTGCTCCAGCACGATCTCCTCGCAGACCAGGTCTTCCGCGGCCATGGCCGCCTCCGAGGCCTTCACCCGCGCCGCCTCGGCATCGCCGTCGGACGCGCGTTCGGGCGGGCCCGAGATGTCGAGGCCGGCAAAGAAATGGGTCATCACGAGGCTCACCCCCTCGGGGGCGATGGTGCGCAGGTTCGGTTCGAAAAAGGCCGCGCGGATCGGCGGTGCCGCGATGATCTCGTAGGAGGGGAAGTAATCCACCTCGTCGCGCGCATGGGCCAGATCCCCCGCCACCGCACGCAGCACCGACTTGGAATGCATCGTCGCGGTCAGCACATGTTCGCCCGAGGCGGTGGCCACCAACGGCACCGGAGAGACGGTGAACAGGAACCTCAGTCCCGGGTTGACCGCGCGCATCTTCTCCATCGCGGTCTCGAGGTCCTGCCGGATCCGCATGTAATCGTAGTTGAGGAAGACGTGGCGCCCGGCGTCGAAGGTGCCGACCCCGGTGCCGGGGCAAAGCGGCCAGACCTGACCCGTCTCGGCGTCTTCCCAGCCCTCGGTCAGCCCGAGGGTGAAGATGAACACCTCGGCCTCGGCAAAGGCGCGGCGGAAGGCCCGGGCCGTGGTGGCGAGCGAGGCGCGCGCCTCCGCGGCGCTCTCGAAGCCCTCCGGCTCGATCTTCGGGCGCAGCGTGTCATGGAACCGGCCCTCGGCGTCCTGCCAGATCTCGATGGCGTCGGGGCCCGCCTCCCCCAGCGCCAGCCGGGTCCAGAGAAGAAGCTGGGCGGCGGTGTAGATGTTGCCGGTGCGGGCGGTGAAGACGCCGTAATTGTATTTCTTCGCGATCTCGTCGGGGGTTCGGCCGGGCCGCGCCTCGGCCTCCTTCCAGTTCAGCCCGCGCGCGACGAGGGCGCGGCTGATGTGCTGGGCAAAGCAGGACCCGAAGGTCGAGAAGCGCGCATCCGACGGCAGGGTCCAGGGCGAGGCCCAGAGACCCTCCATGCCGAACAGCCCGGCCTCGGCGACGCCGGTGCGCCAGAATGCCTTGGGGGGAAGGTCCCGATAGGGGTTGTCTGCCACGTGCTCACCCTGCCTCGTCAACATGCGCACGACCCTTTGGCCGGTCCGCACCCGACGCGGAATTTCCGCGCCTTTTCACCCGGGGCGGCTGTGTCCCGCCCTCTTTCGCGCATCATGCCAAAGACCCCGCGGCCATGCCAGTTCTTTCGCGCGCCGGACACCGCCTGGAAGGCCCGCGCGTATCCATTCAGCGCCCGCCAAATATGCGCCCCCCGCCCCGCACTGCGCCGGTGCCGGCGCCGGTGCCGCGCCATGGGCGCCGCGTCCCGTGAGCGGGTGCCCGCCTTGCACCCGGCGGCCCGTTCCCTAGAGTCCGCCCGAGAGCCACCGACGACTGCACCGACCACTGCAGCCACGGCGGCACAGAGAACAATACGGAGAGACTGCCATGATCAGGACGCTTGCCACGCGCGAGATCTACCGCAACCGCTGGATGCGCCTGCGAGAGGATGATGTCGAGTTTCCCAACGGCGCGCGCGGCATCTACGGCGTGGTCGAGAAACCCGATTTCGTGGCGGTGGTCCCGGTCGATGCCGAGGGGCGGATCCACCTCGTGCAGCAGTACCGCTACCCGGTGGCGGGCCGGTTCTGGGAAGTGCCGCAGGGCGCGTGGGAAGACAGCCCCGACGCCGACCCCGAGGCGCTGGCGCGGGGCGAACTGGCCGAGGAAACCGGGCTGCGCGCCGAGACGATGATCCGGGCCGGGCAGTTCTTTCAATCCTACGGCTATTCCACCCAGATCTGCCACCTCTTCGTGGCGCGCGACCTGACCCCGGGCCCGACCGCGCTGGAAGAGACCGAGAGCGACCTGATCTCGGCCAGCTTCGCCCCCGCGGAACTGCGCGCCATGCTGGCGGGCGGCGAGATCCGCGACCAGACCACCCTCGCCGCTTTCGGCGCCCTGCTGGTGCGGCCCGAATTCGCCACGCTCCTCGGCTGACACCTGCGCCGGACCGGCGACGCGGGGCGCCTGGTCACAGAAGCAGGGGCCGGCTAGCGCCCGATCCGGTGCATCACCCGCAGGCGGACCTCTTCTGGTTCCTCCCCCAGCGCACGCATCAGCGCGACCAGGTCGCCGCGCGTGCCGTGCAACTGGTCGACCAGCCCCATCACCATGCCGAGCGCATCGTCGGGCAGGTCGAAATCGTCGCAGAGGTCGCACAAAAGCTCCATCCTCGCGACATCGACCTGGCGATAGACCGCATGGCCCGCGGAATCGGCGGGACGGATCACCTCGGCCCTGACGAACCGCGTAAGCCGCGCCCGGTCGAGCCGGGCGACGGCGGCGATCGCTTCTTCCTCGGACAGGAAACCGGTCTT
Organism: Acidimangrovimonas sediminis; assembly: GCF_002871005.1. Taxonomy (GTDB): domain Bacteria; phylum Pseudomonadota; class Alphaproteobacteria; order Rhodobacterales; family Rhodobacteraceae; genus Acidimangrovimonas; species Acidimangrovimonas sediminis. Next base: position 33,656 of record NZ_PHSN01000027.1, on the reverse strand, counting down.
GCGGGTCATGCCTTCACCCCCTTGCGCGGATCGTAGCCGTGGGTCTTGCGCCAGCCTTCCATGAATTTCGCCAGATCGTCGTCGACGGTCTTGGGCATCGCGATGCGCAGCTCGATGCGCTGGTCGCCGGGCTTGCGCCCCCCCGCCTTCTGCCCACCCGCCTTCTGTGCCGGCGGCTCGATCCCCCGGCCGCGCAGCCGCAGCACCTGACCGCTGGTCGCGCCTTTCGGCACCGTCACCTTGACCGGGCCGGCGATCGTCGGCACCTCGACCTTGGCACCAAGAACCGCCTCGTCGAGCGTGATCGGCAAGACCATCACGATGTCGTCGCCGTCACGCGTGAATACCGGGTGCGGCGCGACCGAAAGCGTCACGTAGGCATCGCCGGGCGCGCCGCCGCCATGGCCCGGCCCGCCCTTGCCGCGCAGCCGCAGGGTCTGACCGTCGCTCACGCCCTTGGGGATCCGGACCTCGAGATCGCCGCCGCCCGGCAGGGTGATCCGCATCGACCCGCCGTTCGCCGCGTCGAGGAACGGCACCTCGAGCGCGTATTGCGCATCCGCACCCCGGGCGCGGAAGGCATGGTCGCTGAAGCCCTGGCCGCCAAAGCCCTGGCCCCCGAACCCTTGGCCCCCGAAGCCCTGCCGGTCGAAACCCTGACCGCCTTGCCGCGCCTGGCGGCGCAGGAACTCGGCAAAGATGTCGGCCTCGTCTCCGTAACCCTCGTAGCGCGGGCCCTGGCGATAGGGGTTGCCCTGATCCTCGGCGAAATCGCGGTAGAACTGGCGTTCGCGCGGTTTCTCCTGACCGCTGGCATCAATCTCGCCGCGGTCGAACCGGGCCCGGGTCTCGGGGTCCTTCAGCAGGTCGAACGCCGCGTTGGCGGCCTTGAACCGCGCCTCGGCGGTGGCATCTCCGGGGTGCAGATCGGGATGGCTTTCCTTCGCGATCTTCCGGTAGGCCTTCTTGATTTCCTCGGCGCTGGCCTTCTTCGCCACGCCGAGCACGTCGTAGGGATCGTCGCTCATCGCCTTCCCGCGGGTTGAGTCCTTCGGCCCGAGTAGAGCGCCATCCGCGCCCCGCCGCAACCGCAGCTGACGGTTTCCACGGCGCCCGCGGCAAAGCGTCCGGGCCGTGCCGCACACCGCGCCTCGGGCACGCCGGGTGGCGGGGTCACTTCTTGGCGGGTCCGAAGACGGCGAGGTCGACCTTCCGGCCGGTGCCGATGTTCAGCCCGGTGACCGTACCCAGACGCCGGGCACCCAGCACCCGGGCGGCGTCGGCATCCGGCACCACGGCGGCAACGCATCGGTCGGAGGACAGCGCGGCCGTCAGCGCGGGCAGCGTGGACGCGACCACCGGGCCCGGCGCGAGGAAGACGAGCGACGGTTCGTCATAGCCGATCTCGTAAAGCGTGATCTGCTTGCAGGCGGCGTCGGGCGGGATCAGTGTGGCGATCGCCGGCGCAGGCCAGAGCGCGGGCGTCGCCGCCGCACTTGCCAGCGCGCCACCGGTGACACCCGCGCCCACCAGCCACAGGCCCAGCAAGGCGGCCTGCGGCAGGGCGGCGCGCAGCGCGGCATGGGTCAGGGCCAGCCCCAGCCCCAGCACCACGAACCCGGCGACGAGTGGCAGCACCGGCATCGCCCCCAGCGAGATGCAGTAGCCGCCCACGGCCGCAAGCATCAGCACCGGCAACGCCCCCAGCACGTAGAAGGCCCAGCGGCGCCCCTTCACCAGCGGCCGCACCGCCGCGCCGGACCAGACGATGCCGATGGCAAGCGCGAGGGCGGGATAGAACGGCAGCACGTAGTGCATCAGCTTGGTCGGCGCCGCCTCGAACACCAGCCAGCCGGGAACGGCCCAGGCCAGCGCGAAGGCCACGCCGGCGCGGTGCCGCGCGGCCCAGATCGCGGGCAGCGCGAGGCCGAGCGCGATCGCGGCCGGCTGGAAGGTGAACCACAGGAGCGCGAGGTAGGTGCCGGGCGGCGCGCCGTGGCTTTCCTGCGCCCCGGCCACCTTGCCCAGCAGGTCGCGCCCCAGCGCCGCGTCCCAGAAGCCCATGCCCGAGCGCCAGGTGATCGCCACGAACCACGGCAGCACGAGCAGGAGGTAAAGCATGATCCCCGGTTTCGGGCGCAGCGCCCCCAGCCAGCGCGCGCGCCGGTGGGCGATCGTCAGCGCAGCGATGGTCAGCGCGACCACGCCTGGCGCGATCGGCCCCTTCACCAGCGTGCCGGCCGCCAGCCCGCCCCAGAACAGCGCAACGCCGCCCCAGCCAAGCGGTGTCGGCGGGGCGAATTCCGCGGCACGGGCGTCGCGGTAGATGCGGGCAAGCGGCAGCTGGGCGCAAAGTATGGTCAGAAGCAGCACCGCGTCGGTGGTGGCAAGGTGCGCCTCCGCCCCCAGCACGAACATGCCGGCGAAGGGCAGACCGGCCGCCAGCCCCGCCGCCGCGCCGCCGAACACCATGGCCAGCCGTGCGGTCAGAACAGCCGCCAGCACCGCCGCGATCAGCGACGGGATCCGGTAATGCCAGATCGGCGCCGCGACGGGGCCGCCCGTCACCTCGGCCGCGGCGGCCTGAAGCCAGTAGATCCCCACGGGCTTCTTGTACCGGGGCTTGTCCTGGAATCGGATGTCGACGATGTCGCCGGTCGCGGCCATCTGGCTCGACGCCTGGGCAAAGCGCGCCTCGTCGCGGTCGACCGGCGGCAGCGTGGTGAACGCGGGAAGAAAGGCGGCCAGCGAAAGCAGCGCCACCAGCAGGCAGACGCCAAGGCCCGCGGCAAGGGGCGGCAGTCCGCAGAGGCGCGCAAGGGCCTGGTTCAGCCGGCGGGCGATCTGGGTCATGCAGCACTCGGGCCTGGTTCCGTGGTGCCGGATCGTTACATCGCCGGGCCGCGGGTGAAAAGCCCTGCCGGACCTGTGGCTTGCCTCAGCGGCTGGCCACCGTCATGACCGAGCCCGACAGCGCGGAAGCCGCGTCGGCCGTTTCGGCATTCGGGGCAAGCCCCTGCCAGCCGATCAACAGCAGGGCGGTCAGGCCCATCAGCGCGCAGAGCATCGGCTGGTTGACGCGGCGACGGTCGGCGGGGATTGCAAGAATCTGGTCCATAATGTGGCTTATACATGAAACGGCCCGGCGAATTGTGGCGAAATGGTGCAAATCGGCGCAACTCATCGTTTCCTCAGGCGAAATTTCCGGCAGCATTGTGGAACGCCTCCCAGGCATAGCCCCGCGGCCCCTCCGGCCCGCACTGCCCTTTCGCCCGGCGGACAGGCGCGGCGGCCGCCCCCCTCAGGTCGAGCGCCCCCGGAATGTCGGGGCTGGAGGGGGCTCGTTTCTCCTGTCCTGCCCTGCGCCGGACCGCCCCCGGCTGATCGTCCGGCGGCATCGCCCCGCGTCCGGTCGCGAACTTCACGAGATCGCGAGCATGCCCTTCCCGGGCCCTGCCGCCCCTTCCCGCAGGCCGCCGGAGAGCGACCCCGGCAAGCCCCGCGATCCGCCCACCCTTGCCGCCCCCGCCGCGGGCGCCTAGCATCCCCCGGCGGCGCCGGATCCGGCGATCGCAGGCGGTGGACGGAGGGGACATGAAGCCGATACCCTGCATGATCCTGGCGGGCGGCAAGTCGGAGCGCATGGGCACCGACAAGGCGCTGACAGACCTTGCCGGCGCACCGCTGATCGCCCATGCGATCGGCCGCCTCGCGCATCAGGTCTCGGCGCTGGCAATCAACTCCAACGGCGAGTCGGCCCTCTACGCGCGGTTCGACCTGCCGGTCCTCGCGGACAGCGTGGCGGGCCGGCCGGGACCTCTGGCGGGCATCCTGCGCGCGATGGAATGGGCCGCCCCGCAGGGGGTGAGCCATGTGATGACCGTGGCGACGGACATGCCGTTCCTGCCCTACGACCTTGCGCCCCGGATGCGGATGGTCATGCGGCCGGGGCGCATCGTGGTGCCGCATTCGCCCGCCGGGTTGCAGCCGGTCTGCGCGCTGTGGCCGGTCGAGCTTGCGGGGCCGCTGCGCGACTGGCTCCGGTCCGGTCCGACCCGGCGGGTGCGCGATTTCATGTTGCACCATCCGCATGACGTGCTGACCTTTCCGCCGCCCGGCCCGGATGCGCCCGATCCCTTCTTCAACGCCAACACCCCCGAGGACCTGGCGCTGGCCGAGGCGATCCTGGCTCCCGACAAGTCCGCCCCCGAAGAGAGTACCGCCGAGATCGCGGCGGAAGCCGGAAACAGCGACCTGGACGAGAGACACGACGAAATCGGCGACAGGGATTTCGACGAGAGCTTCGGCGACGGATTCGGCGACGATTTCGGGGAGGGGAACGACCTGGACGGGGAGGAAGGTTTCGCCGACGCCCCCGGCAGCCCGCCCCCTTCGCAGAGCGGCCGCACATGACCTCGACCCGGACTCACCCCGGCACAGCCCCGCGGATGCCCCCCGTATTCGGCATCACCGGCTGGAAGAATTCCGGCAAGACCACCCTGACCGAGCGTCTGGTGACCGAGTTCACCGCGCGCGGGCTGCGGGTGTCGACCGTGAAACACGCGCACCACGGGTTCGACATCGACCGGACCGGGACGGACAGCCACCGCCACCGCAGCGCCGGGGCCGCCGAGGTCGCGCTGGTGACCGGCGCACGCTGGGCGCTGATGCACGAGGTTCGCGACGGGCCGGAACCGACACTGGACGCGGTGCTTTCCAGGCTCGGTCCCTGTGACCTCGTGCTGGTCGAGGGGTTCAAGCGCGAACCGCAGCCCAAGATCGAATGCCGCCGCACCGCAACCCGCGACCGCGCACCGATCGCGCCGGGCGATCCCAGCGTCGTGGCGATCGCCGCCGACCACCCGGTCAGCGATGAGGGCCTGCGCCTCTTCGGCCTCGACGACATCCCTGCGATCGCCGATTTCATCGCCGAAACGCTCGGGCTGCCCCGCACGGCAGGCTGAGGGAGACAACAGGTGCCGGAGGTGATCGGAGGAGCGGGTGGCCCTGCCCTTCCCCTCCGCCCGGCTTTGCGCTAAGCCGCGGGCGACAGTTTTCCGAAGGGCCCGTGCGATGAAATTCACCCTGTCCTGGCTGAAGGATCACCTCGAGACCGAGGCCTCCCTGGATGAGATCCTCTATGCGCTTACCGACCTCGGCCTTGAGGTCGAGGAGGTCGAGAACCCGGCGGACACGCTGGGCGCCTTTCGCATCTGCCGGGTGATCGAGGCGGTGCAGCACCCGAATGCCGACCGGCTGCGGCTGTGTCGGGTCGAGACCTGGCCGAACGGCCCCGATGCGCCGTCGGAAGAGGTGCAGGTGGTCTGCGGCGCGCCGAACGCGCGCACCGGCCTGGTGGGCGTCTTCGCCCCGGTCGGGACGCATGTTCCCGGCACCGGCGTCGACCTGAAGCCCGGAGTGATCCGCGGCGTGGAATCGAACGGCATGCTGTGTTCGGAGCGTGAATTGGAGCTGTCGGACGATCACGACGGCATCATCGACCTGCCCGAAGACGCGCCGCTGGGCGCGCGGTTCATCGACTACCGCAAGCTCAACGACCCGATGATCTACATCAAGATCACCCCGAACCGGCCCGATGCCCTTGGCGTGCGCGGCGTCGCCCGCGATCTGGCGGCGCGCGGTCTGGGCACGCTGAAGCCGTTGGAAATCGCGGCGGTCGCGGGCACGTTCCCCAGCCCGGTCAGCGTGACCATCGACCCCGCGCTAAAGGATAAGGGCTGCCCCTACTTCGCGGGGCGGGTGATCCGCGGCGTCAAGAACGGCCCCTCGCCCGACTGGCTGCAACGTCGGCTGCGGGCGATCGGGCTCCGGCCGATCTCGGCGCTTGTCGACATCACCAACCTCTTCACGATGGACCTGAACCGCCCGCTGCACGTCTTCGACGTGGCCAAGGTGAAGGGCGGCGCGCTGACCATCCACCCGGCGCAGGGCGGCGAGGAGATCCTCGCGCTCGACGGCAAGACCTACACGCTGGCGCCGGGCATGATGGCGATCTCGGACGCCGAAGAGGTCGAGAGCATCGCAGGCATCATGGGCGGCGAGCTTTCGGGCTGCACCGAGGAAACGACCGACGTCTTCCTTGAAAGCGCCTATTGGGACCCGATCACCGTGGCCACGACCGGCCGCGCGCTGAAGATCAATTCCGACGCGCGCTACCGGTTCGAGCGCGGGGTGGACCCCGAATTCACCCTGCCGGGGCTGGAACTGGCGACGCAGATGGTCCTCGACCTCTGCGGCGGCGAGGCGTCGGAGGTGGTCTCCGACGGCGCGGTGCCCGACACGTCGCGGGCCTACAAGCTCGACACCGACCGTGTGCAATCGCTCGTCGGGATGGAGATCGCGCCCGAGACCCAGCGCGCGACGCTGACGGCGCTCGGCTTCACGCTCGACGGTGACATGGCGACGCCGCCGTCGTGGCGGCCCGACGTCCTGGGCTCCGCTGACCTGGTGGAAGAGGTGGCGCGGATCGCCTCGCTGACCAAGCTGGAAGGCAAGCCGATGGCGCGGACGCAGGCCGGGGTGCCCGCCCCGATCCTGACGCCCACGCAGGTGCGCGAGAACGCCGCCCGGCGGACGATGGCTGCGCTCGGCTACAACGAATGTGTGACTTACTCGTTCATCGACCAGGCCTCGGCCACGCTGTTCGGCGGCGGGGAAGAGGCGCTGCGTGTCGACAACCCGATCTCATCCGAGATGACGCACATGCGGCCCGATCTGCTGCCGGGCCTGTTGCAGGCCGCGGCCCGCAACCAGGCGCGCGGCTTCATGGATCTGGCTCTGTGCGAGATCGGCCCGGCCTTCACCGGCGGCGAGCCGGGCGAGCAGGTGCTGCATGCGACGGGCCTTCTGGTCGGGGCCTCGGCGCCCCGCGATCCCTTCGGGTCGCGCCGGCCGGTGGACCTTTACGATGCCAAGGCGGATGCCGAGGCGGTGCTGGCCGCACTTGGCGCGCCCGCCCGGACGCAGATCGACCGCAAGGTGGCGGGCTGGTGGCACCCGGGCCGGTCGGGCCGGATGACCCTTGGCCCCAACATGCTTGCGGCCTTCGGCGAGCTGCACCCCAAGGTGCTGGCCGAGCTGGGGGTGAAGGGGCCGGCGGTCGCCTTCACCGTCGCCGTCGCCAACGTGCCGCAACCCAAGGCCAAGGGCACCACCCGCCCCGCGCTGACGCTTTCGGGCCTGCAGGCGGTCGAGCGTGATTTCGCCTTCGTGGTGGATGCCGGCGTCGAGGCGCTGACGCTGGTGAATGCGGCGCAGGGCGCGGACAAGGCGCTGATCGAGCGGGTCGCCGTCTTCGACACCTTCTCGGGCGAGAAGGCCGAGGCGCAGATGGGCGCGGGCAAGAAATCGATCGCGATCACCGTGCGGCTGCAGCCCCGGGACAAGACCCTGACCGACGAGGAGATCGAGGCCGTGGGCGCCAAGATCGTCGAGAAGGTCGCCAAGGCGACCGGCGGCACGCTGCGCGGCTGAGCCGCGCGCGCCTGGGCGACACTGGGAACCCTGAGGCACTGCGAACCCTGAGACACGGGCCGGCGCGATCTTGCGCCGGCCCGGTCTTTTTCTGCGCCAATCCCCCGGAAACATGGTAAATGTTTTGGAGCCGCAAACAGTTGACCGGCCAGGCGGCGGCCGCGACCAGGGACAGACGAGGCGCAGGGATGCTCAAGGAATTCAGGGATTTCATTGCCAAGGGCAATGTCATGGACATGGCCGTCGGCATCATCGTCGGCGCGGCCTTCACCGCGATCGTCAGTTCGATGGTCAAGGACATCATCAACCCGATCATCGGGCTGTTCACCGGCGGCGTCGATTTCACCAACAACTACTTCGTGCTTTCGGGCACCGTGCCGGCCGCGGCCAGCCTCGACGAGGCGCGCAAGGCCGGGGCGTCGATCTTCGCCTATGGCAGCTTCATCATGGCGGTGATCAACTTCCTCATCATCGCCTTCGTCGTCTTCATGCTGGTCAAGATGGTGAACCGCGTGAAGGACGCCGCGACCAAGAAGGGCGAGCCGGTGCCCGCCGCGCCGAAGGGGCCGACCGAACTGGAAGTGCTGCTCGACATCCGCGACGCCTTGAAGAAGTGACCTGGGCTCGGCCGTGGGCTGCACGCCCCGGACCCGCCTGAATATTTCCACCAGGATGAAAGCCGGAGAGGGCCACGGTCGGCGGCCCCCTCCCCCCGGATCAGCGGCCGAAGACGTCGCGCCAGCGGCGGATGAACTGGGCGCGTTTCTGCGCGTCGAGCGCCACCAGCAGGACCGGGGTGATCGCGATGGGCCGCAGCACGCTTTCCGGCGGCGTACCCTCGTCGGTGCGGCTTACCATCACAAGGCCCGCGCGCGACAGGTCCTGCTGGCCGGCGGGCGAGAGCAGGAAATCCACCAGTCGCTCGGCCCAGGCGGCATGTCCCGCGCCCCGCGGGATCATGTAGCCGCGCGACAGCACCAGCGTGTAGTCGAGCGGCAGCACCACCCCCACCCCCGGGTCGCGCCGCGCGTTCACGTAGGATCCCAGCACGTTGTAGGCGATCTTGTAGGTGCCGTCCGACACCCCCTTGATGATCTCGGCCGAGCAGCAGGTCGCCACCGCATGGGCGCGACTGAACCCCTCGATCAGCGACCCGAAGGTCGAGGCCTCCAGGCTATCCTCGAACGCGAAAAGATAGCCCAGCCCCGAAGCCTCGATGTCGTAGGTCGCGATCTTCCCGTCGTAGCGCCGGTCGGACCGGCGCATCAGGTCAAGCAGGGCGAAGCGGGTGCGCGGCACATCCGCGGCAGGCACCAGATGGGTGTTGTAGATGATGACCGCAGGCTCCAGCGTCACGCCCCAGATCTCGTCGCGCCAGCGCCGCGCGGCGGGCAGCGACGCGGTCAGCGAGGACCGGTAGGGCTGTGCGCAGGCACGGTTGACCAGTTCGACCATCTGCTGCACCGCCGAGGACAGCACCGCGTCGGCGGCGGGACGGCCCGCGTCGCAGTCCCGGGCGGTGGCGGCGTAGAGGTCGTTGGAACCCCATTGCTGGAAATCCACCGCCACGCCGGGATTGCGCGCCACGAAATCGTCGATCGTCGGGCCCAGCACCTTGATGTCGGTGGTCGAGCGCAGCACCATCGCCGGCACCCCCTTGGGCCCGTAACGCTGCCGCGCCTCGATCGGCCCGGGCTGTCTCTGTGTCTGGGCCTGTTCCCGTGTCTGGGCCTGCGCCAACGCCGGCAGCAGCGACAGCCCGAGACAGAGGGAAAGCGCCCCCCGCCGCAGCGCCCACCCCCAGTCTCCGAGGAGCGTAGCGAGGAGGCGCCCGCCCCCCCGAGGCCACGAAAGGCGCCGCCCCCTCATGCCCCCGCCCCCGGCAGCACCAGCGCGGCCCGGAAGCCCCGCGGCACCGGCCGCAGCACGAGGGACCCGCCGTAGGCCTCGGCCACTTGCCGCGCGATCGACAGGCCCAGCCCCGCGCTCTCGCCGGTCGAGGCCGCGTTCTTCTCGAACCGCTCGCCGATCCGCGCCAGCACCTCGGGCGCGGGGCCCGGGCCGCTGTCTTCGACCCAGAGCACCGCGCGTCCCCCCTCGAACCCCGCGCCGATCCGCACCGCGCCGGCACCGTGGCGCAGCGCATTGCCCAGAAGGTTCTTCGCCGCCTCGCTCAGCGACAGCGCATCGCCCATGATCTCGACCGGGTCCTCGCCAATCTCGAGCACCACCTCGCGGCCAGGCGCCACCAGCTCGTGGTCGCGCCCCTCGATCACGTCGAGCGCCACGTCGCGCAGGTCGACGACCACGCGCCGCGCCGCATCCGTGCGGTGGATCACCAGCGCGCGGGACAGCATCTGGTCCAGCAGCTCCCCCAGCGACCGCGTCCGCCGCTGCAGGCGCGACAGCATCTGGGCGCGCCGCGCGGCATCGGGCTCCTCCGCCGCAAGCTCGGCCTGCACGCGCAGCGCGGCGACCGGGGTGCGCAGCTGGTGCGCAGTATCCGAGATCAGGTTGCGCATCGTTCCCACCTGCCGGTCGAGCCGCCCCATGAAGCGGTTCATCGCCCCCACCATCACGGCCGCCTCGGCCGGCACCGCCGTCTGCATCGGCGTCAGGTCGTGCGGGTCGCGCGCGGCCAGCCCCTCGGCCACCTGCGCCAGCGGGCGCAGCGCACGCGCCACCACGACCAGCGCCAGCACCAGCAGCAGCACGCCACCCAGCGCCGCCGCCACCAGCGCATCGCGGGTCAGCCCCAGCGCCATCGCCCGGCGCGCCCGCAGCGTCTGGCCCACGGTCACGCGGATCGTGCCGGAAAACGCGCGCTCCGCGAACCGCCGGGGCAGCGAGACAAACCGCGCCGGCGCCCCGTTCATCCGACCGTCGAAGAAGCTGGGTTTGCCGGGGGCGAGGTCGTTGGGCAGGGCCCCGTCCTCGCCGGTCAGCACATGACCCATCGGGCCGCGGACGGTGTACCAGATCCGGTCATCCGGGGCGAGTGCGAGCAGTTGGAACGCCGCCACCGGCAGATCGACCACCGGCTGCCCCTCGTGGATCGAGATCGCCTCGGCGATGTCGTTCGCGGCCCCCAGCAGCAACCGGTCGTAGCTTTCGCGCGCCGCGGTCTTGCCATAGGCGAAGGCCGCCACCGCCGCGACCAGACCGCCCAACAGCAAGAGCGCCAGCACCCCGAGGCCCACCCGGCGCTTGAGCGACCATGTCGCATCCGCGGGCAGCGCCTCAGCCATCCGTGTCCATCCGATAGCCGAGGCCGCGGCGCGTCTCGATCGCCACGCCCGAGCCCGCCAGCTTCTTGCGCAGCCGCGCAATGTACAGCTCGATCGCGTTCAGGCCCACGTCGGTGTCGGAGAAGGAGAAGAGCCCCTCGTAAAGCCGCTCCTTGCTCATGGTCCGGCCCGCGTTGCGGATCAGGAGACCCAACAGAACCGTCTCGCGCCGGGTCAGGTCGATCCGTTCGTCATCCACCCGGGCGCCCAGCGTGGCCGGGTTCCACGACAGTCGCCCCAACTTCAACTCCTCGCCCTTCTGGGCGGCGTTGCGGCGGATCAGGGCGCGCAGGCGGGCCTCCAGCTCGCGGTGATCGAAGGGCTTCACAAGGTAGTCGTCGGCGCCGTGGTCCAGCGCCGAGACCCGGTCGTCGACCGAGAACAGCGCGGTCAGCATCAGCACCGGCACCCGCAGACCCCGGGCGCGGAGGTCGCGCAGAAGTTCCGTGCCCGTACGATCGGGAAGGTGGATGTCGAGGACGAGCGCATCATAGGTGGTGACGGCAAGGTGATCCTCGGCCGCGGCGACGGTGCCCGCCACGTCGCAGGTCATGCCCGCACGATGCAGGTGGCCGCGCACGGCCTCGGCCATGTCTGCCGCATCCTCGACGATCAGCACCCGCATCCGGTGGTCTCCGTGCTCCTCCCGCCGCGGCGCCTTCACGGGCCCGCGCCCTGACAGGTTTATGACAGCTTGGCCGCTTATCCCAGCCGGAACCGACCGCGAGGAGGCTGCCCCGAGGGGTGGCGTGGCCGGTCGGGAACGCTGGGCCCCGGGACCTGATCCCGGGGGTCCGCCAACAACGGAACGGAGGAGACATCCATGTTTCTCAAGGCACCCCGCCTTGCGCTGGCCGCGGCCGCGCTGGCGATCACGGGCTTCGCAGCCCCGGCGATCGCCGCCGACTACACCCCCTCGAACCCCGAGTGCATCGCACCCGCGGCGCCGGGCGGCGGCTGGGACTTCACCTGCCGTCAGGTGGGCAAGACGATGCAGGACCTCGGGCTGATCAAGCAGACCATGCAGGTGACCAACCTCGCCGGCGGCGGCGGTGGCGTGGCCTATGCCGAGGTGGTCAACAAGCGTGACAGCGACAACGACCTGATCGTCGCCGCCTCCTCGGCCACCGCAACCCGCCTGGCGCAGGGCGCCTATCCGGGCAACGACATGAGCCAGGTGCGCTGGCTGGCCTCGATCGGTGCCGATTACGGCGTGATCGCGGTTGCCAAGAACAGCCCCTACAAGGATCTGAAATCGCTTCTGGACGAGGTGAAGAAGGATCCGTCCAAGATCTCGTTCGGCGGTGGCTCGGCCGTGGGCGGCTGGGACCACCTCAAGGTTCTGATCGCGGCCAAGGCCGATGGCATCAAGGACGTGCGCAAGGTCAAGTACATCGCCTTCAACGGCGGCGGCGAGGCGATCACCCAGCTTCTGGCCGGCTCGCTCCAGGCCTTCACCGGCGACCTCAGCGAAACCAAAGGCTTCATCAAGTCGGGCGACGTGCGGGTGCTCGCCGTGCTGGCGCCGAAGCGTCTGGAGGGCGAATTCGCCAACCTGCCGACCGCCAAGGAGCAGGGCATCGACGCCATCGGCGCCAACTGGCGCGGCTTCTACGCGCCGGGCAAGATGTCGGACGCGGCCTATGATTTCTGGACCAAGGAAATCGCCGCGACCTATGCCAGCCCCGAGTGGAAGAAGGTGATGGAGGCCAACGGCCTTGCCCCCCTCGACCTGCAGGGCGCGGACTTCCAGAAGTTCGTGAAGGAATCCGTGGCCCAGATCCAGGGCATCTCGAAAGAGATCGGCATCATCAAGTAAGGCCTAAAAGGCCCGCCCGATGCCATCGGGGGGCGGCGCGAAGGTGCCGCCCCCCTTTCCATCCAGACACCCGCCAAGACATTTCCGGGAGGAGACCATGAGCGACCGCATCTTCGGCGCCGTCGGCCTGCTGCTTGCCGCCTTCTACGCCTATGCCGCCACCCTGATCCAGGAGAGCTTCCTGACCGATACGGTGGGGCCCAAGGCGTTTCCCTTCATCATCGCGGGCGTGCTGGCGCTGGCCTCGATCGCCATCATCCTCCGCCCCGATGCCGAACCGCAATGGCCCGCCCTGCCCCGGCTGGTCGAGATCCTCGCCGCCGTCGTGGTGATGCTGATCTATGCCCAGACGCTGAAGATCGTGGGCTTTGTCATCGCGACCACGGTCGCCTCGGCCTACCTGAGCTGGCGCCTGGGGTCGAAGCCCCTCGCTGCGGTCCTTGCCGGGATCGGCACGGCGGTGGGCATCTACATCGTCTTCCACCTCGCGCTGGGGCTGTCGCTCGCGCGCGGGCCCTTCGGTTTCTGAGGTCGCCGCCATGGACATGCTTGCACAACTGGGCCACGGCTTCGAGGTCGCGCTGACCTGGCAGAACCTGGGCCTTGCGCTGATCGGCTGCTTTCTCGGCACGATCATGGGCGCGCTGCCGGGCCTCGGCCCGTCGAACGGCGTGGCGATCCTGATCCCGCTGGCCTTCACCCTCGGCCTCGGCGCCACACCGTCGCTGATCCTGCTGACCTCGGTCTATTACGGGGCGATGTACGGCGGGCGGATCTCGTCGATCCTTCTGAACATCCCGGGCGACGAACCGGCGATGATGACCTGTCTCGATGGCTACCCCATGGCCCGCAAGGGCATGGCGGGCGAGGCGCTGTCGATCTCGGGGATCGCCTCCTTCGTGGGCGCCTTCCTGGCGACCTGGGGCCTGATCCTGCTGGCGCCGCAGCTGGTGAAGATCGCGCTTCTGTTCAAGCCCGCGGATTACTTCGCACTTTACGCGCTGGCCTTCATGACCCTGGGCGGCGTGTCCTCGGCCAATCAGGCGAAATCGGCCTTTGCCGCCTGCATCGGGCTGGCGCTGGCCATGGTCGGCGTCGACACCGCCACCGGCGTGCCGCGCTTCACCTTCGGCGAGGTGCACCTGTACGACGGGATCGACTTCCTCGTCGCCATCGTCGGGCTCTTCGCGCTGTCCGAGGTCTTCGTCTTCCTCGAACACCGCCACGGATCGGCCGACGCCGAAGGCCACAAGATGGAGATCGGGCGGATCACACCGCCGGTGAAGATGGTGAAGGAAACCGCGCCGTCGATGCTGCGGGGGTCGGTCCTGGGCTTCCTTGCCGGCGTGCTGCCGGGGGCGGGCGCCTCGCTCGGCTCTTTCCTGGCCTATTCGACCGAGAAGAAGCTGGTCGACCGCGAGGGCACGTTCGGCAAGGGCGACCCGCGCGGGGTGGCCGCGCCGGAGGCCGGCAACAACGCGGCTGCGGGCGGGGCGCTGGTGCCGATGCTGGCGCTGGGTGTGCCGGGTTCGGGCACCACGGCGGTGCTGCTGGCGGTTCTGCTGTCGCTGAACATCACGCCGGGGCCGCTCCTCTTCGCGCAGAACCCCGATGTCGTCTGGGGCCTCATCGCCGCGCTGTTCATCGCCAACTTCATGTTGCTGGCGCTGAACATCCCGATGGTGGGCCTCTTCACCCGGATCCTGCTGGTGCCGCCGCGCATCCTGATGCCGATCGTCGCGATGGTGAGCTTCGTGGGTATCTACGGGATCTCCGGCTCTCCGTTCGACCTGACGGTGATGATCCTGTTCGGCATCGTCGGCTGGGTGTTGCGCAAGTTCGACGTGCCGCTGGTGCCGGTGATCCTTGGCGTGCTGCTGGGCAACCCGATGGAAAGCAACCTGCGTCGCGCGGTGCAAATCTCCAACGGCGACTGGTCGGTGCTGGTGCAAAGCTGGCTGTCGATCATCCTGTGGATCATCGCCATCGTGGGCTTCCTGATGCCGATCATCTTCGGCCGGGTGCTGCGCGCCCGGATGCGCGAGCGCGGCGACGACGAGGGCGCGCTGACAGACTGACCCCGGCGCATTCTCCGGTGAAAGACCAAAGGCCCCGGCGACACGTTCGCCGGGGCCTCTTGCGTTCCCGCCATACCGTTCCTGCCACGCCGCCCCTGCCCCGGCAGCCCCCTCAAACGCAGAACGCCCCGCCGACCGGCAGGGCGTTCACGCAGATGACGCGGTAGCGATCAGAGCTGCGCGGCCACCTCTTCCGGCACGTCAAAATTCGCGGTGACGTTCTGCACGTCGTCGTCGTCTTCCAGCGTGTCGATCAGCTTCATAAGCTTCTGAGCGGTCTCGAGGTCGACGTCGGTGCGGGTCTGGGGCTTCCAGATCAGCTTGGCCTCCTCGGCCTCGCCCAGCTCCTTCTCCAGCGCCTCGGAAACCTCCGACAGATCCTCCATCGGGCAGTAGATCCAGTGGCCCTCATCGTCGCTCTCGACATCCTCGGCGCCGGCCTCGATCGCGGCCATCATCACGGTGTCCGCGTCGCCCGCCTCGGCCTTGTAGGTGATCTCGCCCACCCGGTCGAACATGAACGAAACCGAGCCGGTGGTGCCCAGGTTTCCGCCATGCTTGGTGAAATAGCTCCGCACGTTCGACGCGGTGCGGTTCACGTTGTCGGTCAGCGTCTCGACGATGATGGCGATGCCGTTCGGGCCATACCCCTCGTAGCGGATCTCGTCATAGTTCTCGGCGTCGCCACCGATCGCCTTCTTGATGGCGCGGTCGATCACGTCCTTGGGCATGGACTGCGACTTGCCGGCCTTCACTGCGAGGCGCAGGCGCGGGTTCTTGTCGGGATCCGGGTCGCCCATCTTGGCGGCCACGGTGATCTCCTTGGCCAGTTTCGAGAACAGCTTAGAGCGTGCCGCGTCCTGCCGCCCCTTGCGGTGCTGGATGTTGGCCCATTTGGAATGGCCTGCCATGACCTTCTCCGTCCGACGAATTCATGAAATCCGCGCTTCTATAAGGCAAGCCCGGGGGGCGGGGCAAGCCCACCCGCCACCGAAGGCGGCCGGTGGCCCTTCCGCGGGGCGGCCTGCGGCGCGTGGCGAAGATGGTGCGGCCCGTCAGTCCAGCGCCTTTTCCAGAACCAGCGTTCCGCCGCCCTCCTCTTCCGCCCGGACCGCGAAGCCCGCGCGACAATAGGCGCCCAGAGCGCGGGCATTGTCCCATGCGACCCTCAGGCGCAGGGCCGTCAGCCCCGCCTCCCGCGCCCGTGCCTCGCAGGCGGCGATCAGCGCGGCGGCGCGGCCCGACCCCCGGTGACTTCGGCGCAGGTAGACCATCATGATCTCGCCCGGCGCACCCGGCACCGAGGTCAGCAGCCCTGCCAGACCCACCGCGACCTCGCCATCGAAACTTGCAAAGACCACCGCGCGGGCAAGCCGGGTGTGCCACTCCGCCTCGGGCAGCGCCGCTCAGTCGTCGTGCCGGCTGGCATAGGCCTGCGGTTCCAGCCGGAGCGCCTCAAGCCGGAGCGCGCGGAACAGCGCCACATCCGCTGGGCCCAGCTGGCGCAGGGTCACTCCGGATGGCCGGGCACCGCCCCTGAGGGCGCGGTATAGGGGCGTGTCACATCCTTCAGCGTCACCCCCAGCGCCTCGACTTCGGCGGCGATCGCGCCATCCCCCGCAAGGGTCAGGACCACGGTTCCGGCGCCGTCCTCGCCCTGCTCGAAGCTTACCGACATCAGCGAGAGCACGGTGTCGGCCTCGCCCGGCGCGATCCCCTGCGATCGGACGCGCCGCACCCCCTCGATCACCAGAAGCGCGCGCACCCGTTCGTAGGCGCGCCCCGCGCGTTCCGCTGCCGCGCGGTCCTCCCACCGGAAGCGGTTGAGGAGAACGGCAAGCCGTCGCTGCCCCTTCTGCCAGGACACGTCGGCGGGCGTCAGCACCGCGTCCTGCACCAGCGCCGACAGCACCGTCAGGTCCTCGGCATCCTCCGCCGCAAGATAGAGCGGGTGCTCGCCGCCATCCTCGAATCGTGCGTCCTGGTCGCTCATCCGGTCACTGCCCTTTCACGCGCTCCACCCGGGCGCCACAGGCGCCCAGCTTCTCCTCCAGCCGCTCATAGCCGCGGTCGAGGTGGTAGACCCGGCTTACCAGCGTCTCGCCCTCGGCCGCCAGCGCCGCGAGAATCAGCGAAACCGAGGCGCGCAGGTCCGTCGCCATCACCGGCGCGCCCTTCAGCCGCTCCACCCCCGTCACCGTGGCGTGACCGCCGTGGACGTCGATCGTCGCCCCCATCCGCACCAGTTCGGGCGCATGCATGAAACGGTTCTCGAACACCGTCTCCTCCAGCACGCTGACGCCGTCGGCCGTGCACAGAAGTGCCATCATCTGCGCCTGCAGATCGGTTGGAAAGCCCGGGAAGGGCGCGGTCACCACGTCCACCGCGCCGACACGCCCGTTCTTGCGCTTCACCTTCAGGCCGCGCCCGGTTTCCTCGACCTCGATCTCGGCCGCCTCAAGCTTGTCGCAGAAGCTTGCCACGAGGTCGCGGCGACCGCCGATGCATTCCACCTCGCCGCCGGCGATCGCCGGGGCCAGCATGTAGGTGCCAAGCTCGATCCGGTCGGTCACCACCGGATGGGTCGCGCCGTGCAGCCGGTCCACGCCCTGGATCTCGATGGTCGAGGTCCCCTCGCCCGAGATCTGCGCGCCCATGGCCCGCAGGCATTTCACCAGGTCGACGATCTCGGGCTCGCGCGCGGCATTCACCAGCTGCGACGACCCCTTGGCCAGCACCGCCGCCATCAGGAAGTTCTCGGTCGCGCCCACGGAGGCAAAGCGCATCTCGTAGCGCGCGCCCTTCAGCCCCTGCGCCGCCTTTGCATGCAGGTAGCCATCGCGCAGCTCGATCCTGGCGCCGAGCGATTCCAGCGCGTCGATATGCAGGTCCATCGGCCGGGCGCCGATGGCGCAGCCGCCCGGAAGCGACACGACCGCGTGCCCGAGCCGCGCCAGCAGCGGCCCGAGGACGAGGTTCGAGGCCCGCATCTTGCGGACGATGTCGTAATCCGCGATCGGGGTGATCTCGGCATGGCTCGACATCGCCTGCACCTTGCCGCCCGCAAGGTTCTGCACCTCGGCGCCCAGCGATTGCAGCAGCATCGTCATCGTGCGGATGTCCGACAGCCGCGGTGCATTGGTCAGCGTCAGCGGTTCTTCCGACAGCAGGGTCGCGGGCATCAGCGCGAGACAGGCGTTCTTGGCCCCCGCGATCTCGATCTCGCCCTTCAGCTCAGCGCCGCCGCGCACCAGTATGGAATCCATCAGACTGCCCTCATGCCTCGTTGTTTCCGTTCTTTGCCGGATCTGTATTGTCGTCTGCCTCGTTTCCCGCATCGGGCCCCGCGCCGGCATCGCGTTCGCGGGCCTGGGCCTTGCGCCGGGCGATATTCGCCTTCAGCGCGGCCTTCAACCGCTCTTCCCTTGAGGAAGAGGCGCGCGCGCTGGCGGTTCCGGTCTGGCGGGATTTTCTTTCCATGGCACCTTCCTACTTCAGGTGTAGAAAAGCGTCCAGAAGGGCCTTGCGCCGGGCCGACTCATCGTCTAATCAGCCGGCCACCGGCGCTGCTGTAGCTCAGTGGTAGAGCACTCCCTTGGTAAGGGAGAGGTCGACAGTTCAATCCTGTCCAGCAGCACCAGGTATCCCCCCGACATTCCCAAGATTCCGCGATGGCGCCTTCAGGTGCACGGCCCCGGCACGCGTTGGCACTGCATGATGCCGGAACGGCGGACACATGCCCTGCCCCGGAATGCAGACGGACCCGGCCTCCCCCGCGAGGGGAAAACCGGGTCCGCGCACCGGACCGCCTGAAGACCCGAGGGGACGGGGTGTTCGAGACTAGGCGAACAATACTTCCGGCCGGTCCGGTTCCGGGCCGGGACGGCGCGCTTGGGTCGCACCGCCCCGGAGGGGCCAGCGATAGCGGCGCCCGCGGAGCCTCACCTCGCGCGGGCGTCGCGTTCGGGAGGTCAGGCCTTCTTGTCGCTCTGCTTCATCTGGCCGACGTCGACATGGATCGTATCGGGCTTGCCACCACGCAGGATCTGCACGTCGGTCTTGGTGTTCGGCTCGGTCATCGCCACCGCGCGCGGCAGGTCGTGCACCGACTTGATCTCGGTCGATCCGAACTTGGTGATGATGTCGCCGCGCTTGAACCCTGCCTTGGCCGCCGGGCTGTCGGGCATCACCTGGGCGATCATGGCGCCCTGCGGCTTGTCCATGCCGAGCGCCGCGGCGACATCCGGCGAAACCTGCTGGATCTGCACGCCGAGCCAGCCGCGCGACACCTTGCCGTGATCCTTCAGCTCGCTCACGATCTTCTGCACGAGGTCCGACGGCACCGAGAAGCCGATGCCGACCGAGCCGCCGGTGGGCGAGATGATTGCGGTGTTCATGCCGATCACCTGGCCGTCCTGGTTGAACAGCGGGCCGCCCGAATTGCCCTTGTTGATCGCGGCATCGGTCTGCAGGAAATCGCCGTAGATCCCGTCGCCGATGTCACGCGCCTTGGCCGAGATGATGCCGGTCGTGACCGTGCCGCCCAGGCCGAAGGGGTTGCCCACCGCCATCACGTCATCGCCGACGCGCATCTTCGAGGACGAGCCGAACTTGACGTAGGGCAGCGGCTTGTCGGGCTGCACCTTGATCAGGGCGACGTCGGTCCCCGGGTCGCGGCCGATCACCTTGGCGGTGAACTCACGCCCGTCGGTCATCTTGACCTTGATGTTCGAGGCGCCGTCGACGACGTGGTTGTTGGTCACGATGTAGCCGTCGGGGCTGATGATGAAGCCCGACCCCACGCCGTGGAGCGAGCCTTGCGGCACCTGCTGCTGGGGCATGTCCGGCATCGGAATGCCGAACCGCTTGGAGAATTCCTGGAACGGAAAGTCGGGGGAGTTCTGCTGCTCGTATTCCTGGGTCTTCTTCTGGTTCTCGGTCACCTCGATGTAGACCACCGAGGGCGAGACTTGCTGCACGAGGTTGGCCCAGCCGCCCGCCGGTTCGGCGAAGCTGGCGGTGGGGGCGGCGACCATGGCCGTCACGGCGCCGGACGAGGCGAGCGCGGCGGCAAGGGCGAGGGTGGCCATGCGGCGCCGGGGCTGCTGTTTCGCGGTGAGGTTCTGCATCGGGCTTGGCTCCTGTAGCGATTCGACTGTCAGCGGTTCGGTGGGCCGGAGGGCAAGCTGCCGCCGCGACCCGATGACTGACAGATGCCAAGGCGGTCTCGCACCCCCCTGTCGCCGAGGTTACAAATTTGCAATCAGCCCCGGCGGTCCACTTTCGTGGCCTGCGGCGCGGCGGATACGGCGCCCGATCCGGCCTCTGCCGGGGCCGCCCCGGCGGCGGGCGCACCCGTCTCGCCCGTCCCGGCCGCGGGCGACTGGACGTGGCCGTAGGGGTGGTGATGGTGATGCGGCGTCTTCGACGGGGCGATCTCGTCACCCTTGCGCCTGAGCCAGCCCTTGCGCCAGAACCAAAGCAGCATGGTCCCCGCCGACAGCGCCATCAGCCCGAGCGAATAGAGATAGCCGTAGTGCCACTTCAGCTCGGGCATGTTCCAAGGCGAGTCGGTCGTGAAGTTCATCCCGTAGAGACCGGCGATGAAGGTCATTGGGATGAAGATGGTCGAGATCACGGTGAGAACCCGCATCACCTCGTTCATCCGGTTCGACAGCATCGACAGGTGCAAATCGACAAGGCCCTGCGCCACCTCGCGATACACCTCCAGCATGTCGATCAGCTGGGTCGAATGGTCGGCCACGTCGCGCAGGTAGGTGCGCAGCTCCTCGTCGATGAAGGGCACGTCGTGGCGCAGGAGGGCCGAGACAGCCTCGCGCTGGGGCCAGAGTGTGTGGCGCACCGTGACGAGTTCCCGCCGCAGCGCGTGGATCTCGGTCACCATGCCGTCCTCGCCGTCGAGGATCCGATCCTCGAGCGCCTCGGTATGTTCGCCGTAGGCCTCGAGATAGGGGAAATAGGCGTCGATCAGCGAATCCATCAGCGCATAGGCCAGGTAACCCGGGTTGCTGCGGATCCGCGGGCCGCCGGCCTTGAGGCGCTGGCGGACCGGATCGAAGCAATCGTCGGGCGTCTCCTGCACCGTCAGCACGAAGCCATCGCCGAGGATCAGGGTGAGCTGCTCGTCGATATAGGGATCCATCGACAGCGGCTGACGCAGCACGATCTGGACATAACCGTCGTAGATCTCGGCCTTGGGGCGCTGGCCGGTGTTGAAGATGTCGGCGACGGAAAGCTGGTGCAGGTGCAGCCGCTGGCAGATCGCCTGGATCTTTTCGACATCGTCGAGCCCCGCGATGTCGATCCAGATCCAGCCCCGCGGCGCGCCCTGCACCTCGGCCCCGGTGCGGGCGGCATCACCGGCGGGCGGGGCCGCCTCGGGCGCGGCCCGGGGCGCGGGCTCCGCCGCCTTCTCCGGCGTAGTCCCGGACGTAGCGTCTGGCGCGGCCCCTGGCGCGGCGTCAGGCACGACGCTCTCCGCCCGGGCCACGGCCCCGGCGGCGGCAGGCCCCGCCTTCGACTTGCCGGACGGCGCGCCGCGCAAACCGTCCAGCGCGGTATCGAGATCCTTGGGATGGGAAATCTTGTCGGGCAACACGCGGGTGAGGTAAAGCCGCGTCGGCAGCGCCCCCTCCTGCGCAACCACCTTGCCGGGTGGCGCCCCGGCCGGCGCGCGCGCCACCTTGCGCTTCTTCGCCTTGATCTTCTTGTGCGTCCTAGATCCGGCCCCGGCCCTGGTGTGCTGCGTCATGCTCGTCCTCCGCCGTTCCGGTCCTTCGACCCTTTCGCAACGCCCCGGGCCGGTCAACCGATCCCGCCGGACGGAAGAGATTACAGTTTTGCAATCTCGGGACAATCCGGCTGGAAGCTTGAGGGTTCACATCTGCATCATGGCAAGATCCAAGGAGGTGCGTGTCATGCAGACGATCAAGGGATATCTCGCGACATTCCTCGCCGTGCTGGCGGGGGTGGTCGCGCTGTGGATCGGGACGATGCTGTTCGTCACCCTTCTGGCCTGCGCCGCAGCGGCGGCGGTGGCATTCTGGCTGGGCACCGGGCCGCGGCCGATCACGATCCGCGGCCACGCGACGGCGGCCCCGCGCACCGGTCACCCCGCGCCCATCCCCGTCTCGGCCACCGGCGCCGACGCCCGGGGCGCGCAGGGCCATGCGGACCGTGCGCTGCGGTTCTGATGCCCCGCCGTGCCGCCCTCTTTCCCCTGGCCCTGCGTCGCGCATTCTCCGGCAACCTGCCGCGAGACTGGCGCGAGGACGCGTCGCAGGCTAGGAAACCGGGGGACCGGGCCGACGGTCACACCGGGGAAGGCCGCCGGAATACCTTCGGGGATGGCCCCGGGGATAGGCCCGGCCGGGGTCAAAGCAACGGCCCCCCGCGCGCGGATCGCCCGGCGGACCGGACGGACATCGGCCCCGCGGACCGGACCGGGGCCGCGCGGGGAACGGGAGACGCGATGAAGATACTTGTCGTGGAAGACGACGCGACGACGTCGGACTATATCGCCGAGGGCCTCCGGCAGGAGGGCCACACCGTCGATCTTATCGACGACGGGCGCGACGGGCTGATCCGCGCGACCTCGGGCGATTACGACGTCATGGTGATCGACCGGATGCTGCCGGGCCTTGACGGGATGTCGCTGGTCAAGGCGCTGCGCGCGGCGCAGAACCGCACGCCGGTGCTGTTCCTGACCTCGCTGGGCGGGGTGGACGACCGGATCGAAGGGCTACAATCGGGGGGCGACGACTACCTCGTGAAACCCTTCGCCTTCGGCGAGCTTTCGGCGCGGCTGCAGGCGCTTGGCCGCCGCCCGCACCTGAAAGAGGAAACCACCGTCCTCAGCGCGGGCGATCTGCGGATGGACCTGCTGGCCCGCCGGGTGACCCGCGCGGGCAAGGAGATCGAGCTTCTGCCGCGGGAATTCGCCCTGCTCGAACACCTTTTGCGCCGCAAGGGCCGGGTCCAGACCCGTACCATGCTGCTGGAAGCGGTCTGGGACATCTCCTTCGAGCCGCAGACCAACGTGGTGGAAACCCACATCTCGCGCCTGCGCGCCAAGGTTGACAAGCCGTTCGAGACCGAGCTGATCCGCACCGTGCGCGGCTCGGGCTACCGGATCGAGGCCTGAGGCCATGCGCCGCCGCCCCCAAGGCGCCTGATGACGCGCCGCACCCTGATCCCGCGCCGCTGGTCGGTGCTGCTGCTGTCGACGCCGCTGCGCCTTGCGCTGGGGCTGGTGCTGCTGTTCGCGTTGGTCAGCCTGTTCAGCTTCGGCGCGGCCTATATGGTGGTGCGCAACAACCTGGAATCGACCATGCGCGCCGACCTGGCGCAGGAAATGGCGGGCTTCCGGGCCGCGCCCTCGGCCGCGGCGCTGGCCTCGCTGATCGACGCCGAAGCCTCGGTCACCGACCCGTCGCGGCGCATCATCACCTATGTCGCGCCGGACGGAGAGGCCTTCGGCAACGTCATCCTCAGCCGCGGCAAGGACGGCTACCTCCAGATCAACCTGCCACCGGGCACGCGCGGCGCGGGCGGCAGCTACCTGGGCCTTGCGGGCGATTTCTTCGGCGGGCAGCTGATCGTCGCGCAGAGCCGCGAGCAGATGTCGGACCTCGGCGACATGTTCCGCAACGTGCTGATCCTGTCGCTGCTTCCTACGTTCGCGATCGCGCTGGGGGGCGGGATCTGGCTGGCAATGCGGTCCAAGGCGCGGGTGGAAAGCATCACCCAGACACTGGAGGTGCTGACCTCGGGCGACCTGTCGGCGCGTGTGCCCAAGATGCGGGGCCGGGCCGACGACCTGTCGCTGATCGGCGACCGGATCGACCGGATGGCCACCCGCCAGCAGGCCGCGACCGAAGCGCTGAGGCAGGTCTCGGCCGACATCGCGCATGACCTGAAGACCCCGATCCAGCGGGTCTCGGTCATGCTCAACCAGCTGGCCGAACGCGAGACCCTCTCCGATCCCGACGCGGAGCTGGCCGAACGTGCCCGGGCAGAGGCCGACCGCATCGTCGCCACCTTCCAGTCGCTATTGCAGATCGCGCAGATCGAGGGCGGCAGCCCCAAGGCACGGTTCGCCCCGGTGGACCTCTCGGAACTGGCGCAGACCTTCGTCGAGATCTTCGAACCCAGCGCCGAGGACCGCGGCCAGCACATCACCTTCGAGGACAGCGCGAAGGACAGCCCCGGCGGCGCGACCGTGCAGGGCGAAAAGGGCCTTCTGGGGCAGGTGCTGGCGAACCTCATCGAGAATGCGCTGCGCCACACCCCGGGCGGCAGCGAGATCGCGGTGCGGCTGGTGCGGCGCGACGGCGCGGTGGTGCTGGAGGTGGCCGACACCGGCCCCGGCATCCCGGCGCAGGAACGCCAGAACGTGTTGCGCCGGCTCTACCGGCTGGAACGGTCGCGCACCACGCCGGGCAGCGGGCTGGGCCTTGCGCTGGTCTCGGTGATCGCCGAGCTGCACGAGGCGCGGCTGGAACTTGCGGATGCAGGGCCCGGGCTTGTCGTCCGGCTGACCTTCGCGGCCTGAGGCGGCTATTCCTCGGTGAGGATCGCGGCCATGCGGGCCAGCCGGTCGACGTCGTCGCTGGTCTCCAGCGACCAGAGTTCCCCGATCGGAACCCATCGCGCCTCGAGGGCGTCGTCTGCGGCCACAGGCGCGCCGCCGCGCCATTCGCAACGGATCGCCACGAGGACGTAGTGAAAGCGCAGCGTGCCGTCGGGGGCGTGATCCACCACGTCGAGCGCGTCGAGCACCCGGCCGGGATGGGCACGCACGCCGGTTTCCTCGAAAAGTTCCCGCACCGCAGCCTCGGCCAGCGTCTCGGCCGCCTCGACCTTGCCGCCGGGATAGCCCCAGAGGCCGGCATCGGGCGGGTTGGCACGGCGGACCAGAAGCACCTCGGCCCCGCGCGCGACCACGGCCAGCACCGCGACGACCGGTCGATCGGGCGGGGTCGGGCCGGCCTGCGGGGCCGCGCGCCCGGGTGCACCTTCGGGCGCATCAGGCGGCGTCTCGGGCGGCATCAGTGGCCGACGGGGGCCGAACCGCCGCCCTTGGGTTTCGACATGATCAGAAGGAAAGGCAGCATCGCGAAGGCAAGATAGCCGGTCACACGGAACACCTGGATATACGCTTGCATCGCCGCCTGGGCGGCGACCTGCTGTGAAAGTGTCTCCAGCCCCCGGCTGCTGTCAAGCTGCAAGGAAAGCGGGCGCAGGAAGGCGCGCGCTGCCTCGGAAAACGCCGTGACATGCTCTGTCAGATGCGCCGAGTTCACTGCAAGGTCATGCGACAGGATCGCGCTGACCCCGGCGATGCCCACCGAGGAGCCAAGCTGCCGGGTCACGTTGAAAAGGCCCGAGGCCTCATCCTGCGATTCCTTGGAAATGCGGTCGAAGGCGAGCGTGGAAAGCGGCACGAAGACAAGGCCCATCCCCAACCCAGACAGCGCGCCGGGCATGGCCACCTGCCAGAAGCTGGCGTTGAGGTTCAGCTGCGCCAGCATCAGGTTTCCCGATCCGGTCAGGATGAGCCCCAGCGCGGCAAGGTAGCGGTCGTCGAACCGACCCGACAGCACCGCGCCGGTGATCACCATCGAGAAGCCGGCGCCAAGGCCGCGCGGGATGAAGATGTAGCCCGAATCGAGCACCGAGAAGTTCAGCAGGTTCTGCACGAACAGCGGCTGGATCGAGATCACCCCCAGCATGGTGATGATGAACCCCGAGATGATGATGCAGGAGGCCGCGAAGTTCCGGTCGGCGAAGAGGCCGAGGTTGACGATGTTCTTCTCGCCCTTCTCCCATCCGCGGTAGAGGAAGAAGATCCCCGCCACGATCGCGGTGACCAGGGCGACCTGGATCACCCGGGACGAGAACCAGTCCAGCGTCTCCCCCTGGTCGAGCATGAACTGCAACGCCCCCACGCCCACCGCCATGAGGCCGAGGCCGGTCCAGTCGGTGCGCAGCTTTTCCGGCGTGTCGGGGGGCAGTTCGCCCAGCAGCAGCAGCAGCGCCAGCGCCGCGATCGGCAGGTTGACGAAGAACACCATCCGCCACGAGAAGCTTTCGGTCAGGATGGCGCCGACGGTGGGGCCCAGCACCGGCGCCACGACGATGCCCAGACCGAACATCGCCATCGCCTGGCCACGCTTTTCCCTTGGGAAGGCGTCGAACAGGATCGACTGCGACAGCGGGATCAGGAATGCCCCGAGGATCCCCTGCCCGAGGCGGAAAACCACCATCGCCTGCAGCGACCACGACAGGCCGCAGAGCACAGAGAAGGCGGCGAACCCGATGACCGCCGACAGGATCAGCCGCCTGCGGCCGATCCGCCGCGACAGAAAGCCGGTCAGCGGCATGACCACCACCGAGGCGACAATATAGGAGGTCAGCACCCAGGTGATCTGGTCGTTGGTGGCGCCGAAGGCGGCCTCGATATGCGGCAATGCCACATTGACGATCGTGGTATCGAGCACCTCGAGGATCGCGGCGCAGACCACCGCGATCACGATGGTGAAGCGCACCCCTTCCTCGGCCGCGGGCGGCGCGGCACCGCCGCCGGATCCGTTCGCCGCCCCGTCGCGGGGCGTGTCGTCCGGATCGTCACCGGGAGTGGCGGTCGCGTCGGTCATTGCCCGGCCTGATCAGAACCGTCGCCGCCGGCGGTGGTATCGACCGTCGCGGTGACCGAGGCCCCGGTGCGCAGCTGCACATCGGTCTTGTCGAGCGCGATGCGCACGGCGAAGCGCTGGGTCACCTTGACCCAGTTGCCGCTGGCGTTCTCGGAAGGCAGCAGCGAGAAGGTCGAACCGGAGCCCGCCCCGACCGATTCCACGTGGCCCTTGAGCTTGACGCCCGGCAGCATGTCGATGCTGATCGACACCGGCTGGCCCGTGCGGATGCGCGTCAGGTCGGTTTCCTTGAAATTGGCCTCGACCCACCACTTGTCGCTTTCCACCAGCGCGAACAGCGGCGTGTAGGCCGAGGCCGTCGCGCCGGGACGCAGGTCGAGGTTGGAGATCCAGCCATCCGCGGGTGCCTTCACCACGGTATGGTCGAGGTTGAGCTGCGCGGTCGCCAGCTGCGCCTGCGCCGAGGCGAGGCTGTCCTGCTTGGACTGCTGATCCGAATTGGCCTGGGTCAGGCTGGAACGCGCCTTGTCGAGCGAGGCCTGATCCTGCGCGACCTGGCTCTGCTGTTGTTCCAGCGCGGCCTCGGAGATGTTGCCATTCTTGAACAGCGCCTGGGTCCGGTCGAGCTGTTTCTTGGCGGTGTCGTAGGTCGACTGGGCACTGCCGACACCCTGCTTCGCGGCCTGGATCTGGGCCGCGGTGGCCTGCAGCGCATCCCGCGCCATCTTCACCTGCGCCTCGGAGGATTTGACGGCATTGCGGTACTGCGCCGGATCGAGGCGGAACAGCACGGTGCCCTTGGTCACCTTCTCGTTCTCGTGCACGTCGACCGAAATCACCTGCCCCGTCACCTGCGCCGCGACATTGACGATATGGGCGCGCAGGAAGGCATCCTCGGTGGAGGGGTGGGCATCCTCGTATTGCCACCAGAAGTAGAGCCCGACCCCGATGGCAAGGACGAGCGCGCCCGCAATGATCAGCTTGATGTTCTTCATCTCGGGCCTCTTCGTCGATCGCGTCCTGCCGGGCCGCGTGAGAGCGTGGCAGACCGGGCAGCGGGCCGATGGCGGAATGCAACCGGCATCATGTCACAGTACGTACCTTGGGGAGACGCGGATCAACAAGACCGGGTTCCAAGGCGGCCCGGTTGACCTAACGTCCACATCGGAAAACGTCCCCGGTTCCGTGGCTTGAGGGCGCCCCTGCCCCGCCGGAAGCTCCAGGCGGGGGGGCGTTTCGGCGGGGGGCCGGCCGTCCGTTTCGGCGCGCGCGGTCAGTTCATGTACCATCCGTGGCTGACCACGACCGACTGACCGGTAAGCGCGTTGGTCGGGAAGGCCGCAAACACCCAGGCGAGTTCGGCCACGTCCTCGACCGTCGTGAACTCCTGGTCCACGGTGTCGCCCAGCATGATCTTGTTGACGACCTCCTCCTCGGAAATCCCGAGATCCTTCGCCTGCTCGGGGATCTGCTTTTCAACCAGCGGTGTCTTCACGAAGCCCGGGCAGATCACGTTGGCCCGCACCCCGTATTCGCCGCCCTCCTTCGACACCACGCGGGCAAGGCCGAGAAGGCCGTGCTTGGCAGTGACGTAGGGCGCCTTGAGCGCCGAGGCCTCCTTGGAATGGACCGACCCCATGTAGATCACGGCACCGCCGCCGCGTTTCTTCATGTGCGGAATCGCGGCCTTGGTCGTCAGGAACGCCCCGTCGAGGTGGATCGACAGAAGCTTCTTCCACTCGTCGAACGGGAAATCCTCGACCTTGTGGACGATCTGGATGCCGGCATTCGCGACAAGGACGTCGACCCCGCCCCAGGCCTTCACCACCGCGTCGGTGCCCGCGTTGACCTGCTCTTCGCTGGTCACGTCCATCTTGACGCCCATCGCCTCGCCCGGGCCCTTCTCGGTCAGCTCGCGGGCGGTTTCGTTTGCCTTCTCGAGATCGAGATCCGCGATCGCCACCTTGGCGCCGTCGGCGACGTAGCGCGTCGCGATCGCCTTGCCGATGCCGCTGGCCGCGCCGGTGACGATGCAGATCTTGTCCTTCATGCTCATGGTCATGTCGAAATCTCCTCTGGTTCCGTTATTCGACGGCCCGGGCGGCGGCGCCGTCCTCGGCCATGTAATCGTGCACGACTCGGCCGAGACCCAAGGTCAGGTCGGTCAGATAATGGGTCGCCCCCAGCACCTCGCGCACCGGCAGGTCGGCCACCGGGGCCAACGCATGGGAATGCAGATCGATCCCTGCCGGCCCCTCCCACGCGCCTTTCACGACCACATCCTCGAGATGGTATTCCACCAGTTCGCAGATCCGGGGCGTGCAATCGGCATGCGGGATGATCTTGAGCAGGAAGTTCGGCCCCAGCAGCGACTGGCGCACCTTCTCGACGTCCAGCGACCGGTGCTTGTAGCCCATGGTGGCGTTGACCACCCGGACCCCGTTCACGTCGAGCGTGCCGCGCAGCACGTCCTTGTCCGAGACCAGCTCGGGGGCGGCGAACTTCTTGGGAAAGCCCCAGATCTCGCGCCCGCCGGCGATCGGGCTTTCGTCGTCGAGATACATCGCGTGGGTATAGCCGCCCTCCCGCCCCTGAAAGCGGACGGGGATCACCTGCCCCGTCTCGGTGTAATTCCCGAAGCCAGTCGAATCCGGCATGCGGATGAATTCGTATTTCACCAACGGTTCGGCGATCTCCAGCGGCTCGGGCACCACGCGGCGCAGCGCCTCCATGTCAGTGCGGTAGGTGATTGTCATGAATTCGCGGTCGTAGAACCGGTAGGGCCCGGGCGGGTAGGACGCGTTGGTCAGCGGCATCGCGAAGGCGTTCGTTTTCACGTCGGCAAGGTTCACTTCGCAAGCTTCCTTCTGAGTTTCGGGGTTCCCCCCTGCCCGTCCGATGCCCGTCCCCGGGTGCCTTTCGCCGCGCGCTTCGCCGCCGCGGCCTCGGACCGGGCCGCCGCCGCTTCGGCGCCGCGCAGACGCCGCGCATGCTCGGCCAGGCCCGCGCGCGTCAGGTCGAACACCTGCACCCGGCCTTCGCGGGTGTGCACCCCGGCCTCGCCCTCATGCTCGAACGTGTCCTCCACGTCGCGCTCGCCCGCCGCCCAGTGATCCAGCATGGAGCGCCGCGAGAATTCGTAATCCTTCGACTGGCGCTCGTGTTTCGACTGTCGGTAGATCAGGTGCACGACGCAGAGCCGCGCCTTGAACCGACGGTTGAGCAACGCCTGGATCCGCTCGTCCTCCTGCAACTCCTTGGGAAGCTTGTCGAAGGCCTCCTGCGCCCGGGCCGCGTATTCGTAGATCTGACCCAGAAGGTCGGTGTTCAGCCGGGTGCGGCTGGAATAGCGGATGTCCTTGATCCGGTCGTCGATGTCCCAGACCGAGGTCGGCATCGTTCCCTGCGCCTTGAACAGGTCGACCTGCCAGACGCATTTGTCGGCCCCGGTCGCGGCCTCGAACAGCACGTATTGCAGCGGCGTGTTCGACAGAAGGCCGCCATCCCAGTAGAAGGCGCCGTCGATCTCGACCGGCGGAAAGCCCGGCGGCAGCGCCCCCGAGGCCATGATGTGCTCGGGCCGGATCTCTTCCGTGTTGCTATCGAACCAGGCCATGGAACCGGTCTCGACGTTCACCGCGCCGACCGACAGCCGCGGGCCCTCGGAATTGAGATAGTCGAAATCGACCAGCTCCAGCAGCGTCTCGCGCAGTGGCGTGGTGTCGTAATAACCCATCGCCTCAAGCGTGCCCGGAGCCCGGAACGGTGCCGGCGGGATCTGCGGGCGAAAGAAGCCCGGCACACCCTGCGTCATGGTCTGCAGCGCATAGGTCTCGTTCAGCACGTGCCGGCCCAGCGGCCAGAGCATGGGCGCGGCCCAACCGGTGCCGCGGGAAACCCGTTCCCAGAAGGTGGTGAGACGGTCGAGACGGTCCTCGGGCCGGTTGCCGGCGATCAGCGCCGCGTTGATCGCGCCGATCGAGATGCCGGCCACCCAGTCGGGCAGCACGCCCCGGCCGGCCAGCGCCTCATAGACACCTGCCTGATAGGCCCCGAGGGCGCCTCCGCCCTGCAAAACCAGGATCTGTTCCTCGCCGCGGCGCGGCAATCCCTGCGCTGTTTCGGATGCCATCTGAAGCCCCTCACGTGTCGTTGCCGGACAGGCGGGACAGCGATCGGTGTCCTTGGGAACATCTGCCTCCCGTCAAATAGGCATGTTGGGGCTTGCGAGACGCGGGGGAAGGTTCGGGAACGTACTTGTGAATACAGAATGCTGCAGCGCGGCAAGAACGCCACAGGGAAGCAGACGGCAATATCGTGCCAACCCCTTGCAAGGGCAGCGAAAGACGTCAATCTGAGTGAAATTTGGTGGAGTCGAGGTCCAACAAACTAGTGTCCGATCCTGTCCGGTGCTTTCCGCGCCATGCATTGAAAACAAACTGTTTCTTTTGCCGACGCTCCAATTCTGCTCGCTTCAGTTCAGAATGATCCTATGCTTTCTGATGGGACGAATGATGGGACATAGGCAATGCCCAAACTCACTGCACGGAAAGTGGAAACCCTTAAGCAACCCGGCATGTATGGGGACGGCGACGGGCTTTACCTTCGTATAGGGCCGACCGGCGCGAAATCGTGGATACTGCGTGTAGTGGTGCCACTGACCAGCAAGCGACGGGACCTAGGCCTTGGCTCCGCGGCGTTGGTGTCGCTTGCGGAGGCGCGCGAAAAAGCGAGGGAGCTTCGGAAATTCGTTCGCGATGGCGGCGACCCCGATGCATTGCGAAAGCGCGAGCACCTCACCTTCGCGGAAGCGGCAAAGCGGGTTCACGCCCAACTCTTGCCGACATGGAAGAACAAGAAGCACGCTGAAACGTGGCTAACTTCGATTAACACCTATGCGAACCCCCACTTTGGCGACCGGCCTATAGAGACCGTGAGAACGGCAGACGTATTGCGGGCACTTACCCCCATTTGGACCGAGAAGCACGAAACGGCGAGCCGACTGAAGCAGCGCATCTCTACCGTCTTCGACTGGGCTAAAGGCAGCGGACATTACCCCCATGAGAACCCGGTAAACGGGTTGAAGAAAGCACTGCCCATCGTTCGTACCGCTGACAATCATATGGCCGCGCTGCCGTGGCAGGATGTACCCAACTTCATGTCTGATCTGGCAGTGCGGGAAGGCACCTCCGCCCGCACCTTGGAGTTCATCATCTTGACGGGGGTCCGCTCCGGCGAAGCTCGCGAAGCGCGTTGGGCTGAATTCGACCTTGAGGCTGAAACGTGGATTATCCCTGCGGGACGCATGAAGCGGCCAGTTTCACATCGGGTGCCGCTATGCAAAGAAGCCCTTGCCGTACTCGAAAATGTCAAAGGATTAGATAGGGACTGGGTGTTCCCGAGCCGCCATCGGGCGAAAGATGGCTCGGCCAAGCCGCAGTCCAATATGGTGTTCAAGTCCCTTTACGGCCGGATGAAGGTTGAAGGTTTCACCACGCACGGTTTCCGCAGCGCCTTTCGGGACTGGTGCAGCGAAAGTGCACATGCAGAGCGTGAGCTTGCCGAGGCAGCCCTTTCCCATGCCACAGGCAATGCTGTGGAGCGCGCCTATGCCCGGTCTGACCTTTTTGAGCGGCGGCGCAAGCTGATGGACCAGTGGGGTAGGTTCGCGGCGGGCAAGGACGGGAACGTGGTGCGGTTGGCGAGGGCGTAGTGCAACGGGTTTCAACTCGGTTGAAGAAGCAGGAAGCTGCGGAAGTCGAACGCGCAGCAAAGGAATATGTGCTGACCGCCGCTAGTAGCTTTACCCCGGTGGAATGGTGGGGGCCGATTGCGGATGCGCTCGGCTTTGCCGTCGGGCTTTCAAAGCGCGAGATGAAGATCGACGGCGCAATGCAGTGCTACTATGTGATGTCCGCACCTGGGGGCCCAGCTTTGTTGAGGCGGGCCGCCGCGGAGAACCGCGATGCTTTCTTGTTCACCAAATACATCGTCGCCTCCTATATCCAGGCAGGCCAATCCGTCCCTACCGAGTTGCGAGACTTCGCAGCGCAGGTTCTCACTGGTACAATTGCGGTTCCCGCGGAAAAGACTGGCCCGAAAGATAGAGACCATTGGTCACGGGACGTTTTCCTTTACTTCACGGCGCGGGCACTTGTTCGGGAGTTTGGGCTCCAACTAACGAGGGTCAACCGTCGTGGGTACATTGGCCCTCGGAGCGCATGTGAACTCCTCTACGAGGCGCTTGCAGACACCCTGTGCGCGGGTCTGAAGGATGACGGTCGCGTACAAGAAATCTGCGAGCATAGGGCGATTTGGGGGAAAATCGACGAGGCTTGCAATAAACTTGGCCCGTGGTTCTTGCCGCATCTCGAGACTGTGGCGGCCAACTTTAGGGAAAGTTGAGAGCTAACTCGCCGGGTTACCGCTGAAACGAATCGGTCTAGCTAGGGGCATCTCGAACAAAGACGGATGTCCTCGATGAACTCGCTCACAAGCAACGACGTTCCTGGCACGATGCCAAAGCCGTTTCTTCCGGCCGCTGCCGACGAATTCTGGACGATCAAGCACCTCTGCGCCTACCTGAAGTTGGGCAAGACGTCGATCTGGGACGGCGTGCGGCGTGGGCGCATCCCGAAGCCTGTTCGCATCGGTGGCTCCACACGTTGGAAGCGCTCGACAATCGAAGCTTGGGAGCAAACGCTCAGCTAACAGAAACCCCCGCCGATGCAGGACCGGACGGGGGCGCTAGCTCTTCTGTGACAAGCTGAGCATACCGCACCGGCACCGCGTCCTCAAGGCTCACCCGAAGATGACAGAGAATGACCACCGGCACAACGCGCCGGGGGCCGACCCAATATTGGGTTTTTGACCCCGACGACAAGACCACCTTCACTTTCACTCTTCAGCACAGCCGGATGCGCGACGTGCTAAATGCACTTATCCAGAGGGGCGCAACAGGGTGCAATTTCTATGATGCCCCGGCGCCGCCCTGGGCGTCCTCTGTCCCTCGCTTGCGCAAGGTTGGGCTCGACATCGAGACCATCCGGGAAGAGCACGGTGGAGAACATCCCGGCCACCACGCGCGGTACATACTCCGCTCAAAGGTGTGGGCAGGCCCGCAAGGCGGCACGCAATGACCGCCCTGCGCAACGACCGCCGCGAGAGTTCGGATCTCTACATCGGCGAAATCTGCCGAGCGAGCGCGGGCGCTGGCAGCTTCCGCGTCATCGTTTGCCGAGACGGCATTCAGTGGATCGGTAATCCCCCCCGATCTTAAGGGGATGCGGAAGTAGAATTT
>NZ_PHSN01000026.1 GCF_002871005.1 Acidimangrovimonas sediminis | reverse complement strand
CGGCAGGGCCGAGATCGAGGCTGTCGCCTGAAAAGTAACGGGAAAGGGGATCGTCGGCCCCAACGCTGATTTGCGCAACAACGCCCGGCGGGTCCACCGGCGCAACCCATCACGCCAGCTCTCGGCAATTCGTGATCTGGCGGGCGGACATTTTGACGTGCTGGCGGGCGTAATCTTTGACGATGACTTTCGTGTTGTCCGGGCAGCACTCATCCCTCGCGGCGTGGTGGAGAAACGCTCAACCTTCGTCGCGCACACAAACAGCCACAAATTTCTCCTGCGAGATGATGTGTGGGAGGCACAGGGGGTCCAGGATGTTACGGTCGAAGTCGCGGCCGCCATGCCGTAAGTAGGTAGTTGGACGTGATGCGCAGGCGGAGCAGGTCGGTGCCACAATCTCGACGACATGTCGTGGTTGATCATTCTGACTATGAACGGCACGAACACGATTCCTTATCCCGGCTCGACCGCTGCGCCCGAAGATATCGTGGCGCTCGCAGACGAATATCGGCGCGCAGCAATTGCGCTGATGGAATCCGGCCGGAAGGGCGAGCCGCTTTCTCGTGCCCCTGGACGGCTCTGCGCAATCCACGCAATTGAGCTTTACCTCAACGCCTTTCTCCTGGTGGGCGGAACGCCTCCGGAGCAGGTCAGATCCCATTTCCACAACCTTGCCGCACGGGCGGAGAAGGCGATCGACAGTGGATTGATCCTGCGAAAGCGTACTGCTGAGCACCTCCGGAAGATGACAGAAACCAGAGAGTATCTCGTTTCTCGCTATGGACCGGAAATGACGTCGACACTGTCAGAGCTCAATCGTCTCATGGCGACGCTGGAAGAGGTCTCGAAGAAAACCAGTATCCGGATAGGTCTTGTTCCGCAGGGTGCTCCCAAGGACAACTTGCCGGAGAACCGTGATGGCTGATCCGCTCGACAACCCGACGCTGCACCCTCGGGCTCTTACCGTACGAGAACGTGCCCCTGGGTTCAAATGGCACAGCTATGCTGGATCCCCCAGATCCTCACAGGCCTTCTGCCTGAGTGCCTTTGGAACGCTTCGTTCGCTGAGCGCCAGGGACCGGGTCCTTGAAGCTCTCTTTCGTCACGCCCTTCCCGGATTTCCACCACGACGTCGTCCGCGGCGCTGGTCGATCCTGCCAGAGGCCGAAAGCCCTGAGCTCCTGTCCGAGTTGGGTACTCAGCAAGCGACCAGCATCGATGCTCTTTGCCTGTCGTCGGACGAGGTCGTCTGCATAGAATCCAAGTTTGCGACCGACGCCGAACACGGCTTTGGAGGGTGCAGTCAGTTTCCCAAGGCTTGCGCCGGTTTCCGTGGCCCAGGATCCGATATCGCCAAGCAGACTGACGCGTGGTGCCGCCTCGAAAACTGGGAGGGTCACCGGTCGCCTCGAGCCTACTGGAGCTTGGGAAAGCGATGGTTTCGGCCCGAGATTTTCAATCGCCAGACCGCATCGGACGTCTGCGCCCTTCGTGGGGCCAACTACCAGCTGATGAGAAATTTCCTATTTGCCGCTTCCATCGCAGAGCGAGACAAGAAATCGCGTTTCGGCGTTCTGGCGATTGGCCCGCGCAAGTATGCGTCAGTACTCGCTGAGCAGGTCGCAGCCTTTCGGAGAGACATACTCCTTCCGGACTTTCGGGATCTGATCGCCTTTGTCGACTACGAGGAGTATGCGGACATCCTCGATACGGCAAATGCTCCCGATGCTGCAGAGCTCGCTGAATTCCTTCGAGAACGCATCCGCCATGTTGTCGGACGAGGCGACGCAAAGAGGCACGCGCCTGCTTCGAACTGACCCGAAGTCAAGTCCAGCGCCCGTCGCCCCACGTGAAAACCGTATCGCGCCAAATGCCAAACAGAGACTCGCGCCATTCTGGGCGACTATTTGGCCTGCATTTTCAAGTCTCTAGGGGTTGACGTGGTCTGCAAGCCACGGAAATCACGTGCCAATGCACGCCACGCAAAATCGTTTAAAATCAATAGGTTATGTGGTGGCGGAGTGGAAGGGATTCGAACCCTCGAGACGGTTTCCCGCCTGCACCCTTAGCAGGGGTGTGCCTTCGACCACTCGGCCACCACTCCGCCGACCCGTTTAATGAAGGCGCCGGTGGGGGGCAAGGGGGAAACTGACGCGAATTTGCCCTCCGTCGCGCGCGGGCGGGGCCGGGGTCCATCCGGGGCGGATCGCCGCGCCCCCGCAGCCGCAAGCGGTATTCCGGTCGCCCGGATTGCCGGCCCGCACGGCCCCGCCAGAGCCACCGGGCAAGCGCACGGGGCAGGGGCAGAAGGCGCCCCTTTCATTGTTCCTGAAATACGCAAATCCCACCCCCACCACCCGCGCGACCGCGGGCAGGGGCGAGACGACGTCCCGCGCCGGTGTCAGGCGTTGAAGAGGAAATGCAGGACGTCGCCGTCCTTGACCTCGTAGCCCTTGCCCTCGACGCGGAACTTGCCCGCCTCCTTGGCCCCCGCTTCGCCGTTGCCGGCGACATAATCTTCGTAGCCCACGGTTTCGGCCCGGATGAAGCCGCGCTCGAAATCGCCATGGATGACGCCTGCCGCCTGCGGTGCCAGCGTGCCCTTGCGGATCGTCCAGGCGCGGGCCTCCTTCGGGCCCACGGTGAAATAGGTCTGTAGCCCCAGCAGCTCGTAGCCCGCACGGATCAGCCGGTCGAGGCCCGCCTCGGTCAGCCCCATCTCCTCGAGGAACATCTCCTGCTCCTCGGCGTCGAGCTGGCTGATCTCCTCCTCGATCCGGGCCGAAATCACCACCGTGCCCGCGCCCTGTTCGGCGGCCATCTTCGCCACCCGCTCGGATTGCGAATTGCCGGTGGAGGCGGAGCTTTCCTCGACGTTGCAGACGAAGAGTACGGGCTTCGAGGTCAGAAGCTGAAGCTGCGACCAGGCGCGTGCCTCATCCTCGGGGATCTCGACGGTGCGGGCGGGGCGGCCGTTTTCCAGCGCCTCCTGCGCCAGGCGCAGAAGCTTGTCCTGAACCACGGCCTCCTTGTCGCCGCCGCGCAGCTTGCGCGTCAGGCCCTGCAACCGGCGTTCGATCGACTCGAGGTCGGCCAGCATCAGCTCGGTCTCGATCGTTTCGGCATCGGCGATCGGGTCGACCCGGCCCTCGACATGGGTGACGTCGCCATCCTCGAAGCACCGCAGCACATGGGCGATGGCGTCGACCTCGCGGATGTTCGCCAGGAACTGGTTGCCCAGGCCCTCGCCCTTGGACGCGCCCTTCACCAGACCCGCGATGTCGACGAAAGTGATGCGGGTCGGGATGATCTGCTTCGACCCGGCGATCCCCGCCAACGTGTCGAGGCGGGCATCCGGCACCGCGACCTCGCCGACGTTCGGCTCGATCGTGCAGAAGGGGAAGTTCGCCGCCTGCGCAGCCGCCGTCCGCGTCAGCGCGTTGAAGAGGGTCGACTTGCCGACGTTCGGCAGCCCGACGATACCCATGCGAAAGCCCATCTTCCTCTCCTTGCCGCTTGGCGCCTTTGGTTCAGGGGGCTTTTAGGCAAGGGGAGGGTGGCACGCAAGCGGCCGCTTCGGGCACCGTGGGGGGCACCGGCTGGCACCGGGGGCGTCAGACCACCCCGAGATGGGCGCGCAGGGTGTTCATGTAGCCGTAGTTCATCGTCCACTGCCGCATCGGATGCTCCCGCACCACCTTGTCGGCGCGCATCGCGATGTCGCCGTTGAACGACCTCAGCCCGCCGGACGGCATCTTCTCGTACTGGATCAGCGAGTTCGCTTCCATCAGCAGCGAGTCGGTCGCGCCGGGGGCGGTGATGTAGACCCAGGAATTGCGGATCGTCTCGGCCAGCAGGATCGACCAGGCGTTGCGCTTGCCGCCGACGGTGGTCGGCAGCGCCTTGATCGTCAGCCCCTTGAGCGAGCTGCGCCAGCCGATCCCGTGCTTGAGCTGGTTGGCAAAGGAATCCCCGGTCGTGCAGTGGCGGGCGTTGCAGGTGATGATCTCGACGGTGCCGAGGCCGGGGTTCACCGCCTTCCACTCCTTGATCACCTCGTGGATCTCGCGCGCGGACTTGTTGCAGAGTTGGAATGAGTCCCCATGCCCCCAGAAGGCAAGGGTCGTCAGCCCCTGCACCGGTCTGGCCGGGGTCGTCGCGATATCGCCGCACTGGGCGCCCGGCGTGACATTCGCCAGCGCCTGCGCGCGCGGGCCATGCGACCCGTGGCCGCCCTGGTAGAGAATCTGGTACATGGAACGCGTCTCTCTGATTTGCCGTAACGTCACTTACCCTTCGGGGAGTGTACCCGCGTGATCGCGAATGCGTGAATGTTATTTTCGGTAGCCCTGACCCCGACCCGGCCCTGGCCCCGGCGGCCGCGCCACGACCGGACGGCCCGCCCCACCGCCGGTCCGCACGGCCGCCCAAAACCGTCGTCCAGGCCCGGCCGGCGGCCCATGGACCGTTGCGCCATTGACCCCGGCAGCGCGATCCGGCACAGGAGACCCTAGCAGCACCCGGGGGAGAGCCATGACCCGCATCGACCGCAAGTTCGCCAGCCTCAAGGCCGAGGGCAAGAAGGCCTTCGTGGCCTATATCATGGCGGGCGATCCCGACCTCGAGACCTCGCTCGAGGTGATGAAGGCGCTGCCGGGGCAGGGGGTCGACGTGATCGAGCTGGGCATGCCCTTCACCGATCCGATGGCCGACGGCCCGACGATCCAGCTGGCCGGCCAGCGCGCGCTCGACGGCGGGCAGACGCTGACGAAGACGCTCGACATGGTGGCCGCGTTCCGCAAGGGCGACGATACCACGCCGGTGGTGATGATGGGCTATTACAACCCGATCTATTCCCGTGGCGTCGACCGATTCCTCGCCGAAGCGCGCGAGGCCGGGATCGACGGGCTGATCATCGTCGACCTGCCCCCCGAGGAAGACGACGAGCTGTGCATCCCGGCTCAGAAGGCAGGGCTGAACTTCATCCGCCTTGCTACCCCGACCACCGATGACCGGCGCCTGCCGAAGGTGCTCCAGAACACCAGCGGATTCGTGTACTACGTCTCGATCACCGGGATCACCGGCGCGGCGGCGGCACAGGCCACCGATGTCGCCCCCGAGGTCGCCCGGATCAAGGCGGCGACAGACCTTCCGGTGATCGTGGGCTTCGGCATCACGACGCCCGAGGCCGCGAAGCAGATCGCCGGCGTCGCCGACGGCTGCGTCGTGGGCTCCGCCATCGTGAAGGAGATCGCCTCGGGCAAGTCCCCGGCCGAGGTGGCGGCCTTCGCCGGCAGTCTCGCCGCCGGCGCGCATTCCGCCTGACCCGCCCCGCGACTCTGGGATCTTGACCGCCCGCCCGCGCGCCCCCAGCATGGCGCCGGGAGGATCCGACTTGACGCACATACCGACATCCATCGAGGCCGTGCAGCAGATGCTCGCGGGCCAGAACTACGTCTGCGGCCGCCCGCTCGCGACCGTGACCTTCCTGTCGCTCACCCTCGGCAAGCCGCTGTTTCTCGAGGGCGAGGCCGGCGTCGGCAAGACCGAGATCGCCAAGGCCATCGCCGCGGGTCTCGGCCGCCGCCTGATCCGGCTGCAATGCTACGAGGGGCTGGATGCCGCCTCGGCGGTCTACGAGTGGAACTTTCCCGCCCAGATGATCGCGATCCGCACGGCCGAGGCGGCGGGCGACACCGACCGCGCCACCCTGCAATCCGACCTCTTCTCGGAACGCTACCTCACCGCCCGGCCGCTCCTGCAGGCGATGCAGCCGCAGGCCGGCGGCGCGCCCGTGCTGCTGATCGACGAGCTCGACCGTACCGACGAACCCTTCGAGGCCTTCCTGCTCGAGGCGCTCTCGGATTTCCAGGTCACGATCCCCGAACTCGGCACCATCACGGCGCCCGAACCGCCCATCGTCATCCTCACCTCGAACCGCACGCGCGAGGTGCATGACGCGCTCAAGCGCCGCTGCCTCTACCACTGGGTCGACTATCCTGGGTTCGAGCGCGAGATGGAGATCCTCCGCGCCCGCGCCCCCGAGGCGACCGAGACCCTCTCGCGCGAGATCGTGGCCTTCGTCCAGAAGCTCCGCACAGAGGATCTGTTCAAACGCCCCGGCGTCGCCGAAACCATCGACTGGGCAAAATGTCTCCTCGCGCTCGACGTGATCGACCTCTCCCCAGAGGTGATCGCCGACACGATCGGCGCGATCCTGAAATACCAGGACGACATCCAGCGCCTCCAGGGCTCCGAGGCCAAGCGGATCCTCGACGAGGTCAGGAAGGACATCGCCGCGCAATGATCCCCCGCCCCACTTTCTGCTCGAAAATATCCCGGGAGGGCGCCATTGCCGCGCCATTGGTCCAAGTGACGATGGCGGCGAGGGCAGCGCCCCCGCCGGCACCGCCGCCCCCGCTGTCACGGCCCTAGACCGATGCCGCACCTCCCCGACCTCCCCATCCCCGAGGACGGCAAGCTTGCCGGCAACATCGTCCACTTCGCCCGTGCGCTGCGCAAGTCCGGCCTGCCGATTGGCCCCGGCGCGGTGATCGACGCGATCCGCGCGGTCGAGGCCGTGGGCTTCACCGAGCGCGAGGATTTCTACTGGACGCTGCACGCCTGCTTCGTGCGCCGCCCCGAACACCGCCTCGTCTTCGCCCAGGTCTTCCGCCTCTACTGGCGCGACCCGCGCTATATCGAGCACATGATGGCGATGATGCTGCCGGCCGTGCGCGGCATGCAGGAGGATCGTCGCGCCGCACCCGCCGAGAAACGCGCGGCGGAATCGCTCCTCGACGGGGCCCGGCCCGAGATCCCCGACGAGGGGCCAAAGGCGCCCGAGGAGGAGCGGATCGAGATCGACGCTGCGCGCACCGCCTCGGAACACGAACGCCTGCGCGCGCTCGACTTCGAACAGATGTCCACCGACGAGATGGCGCAGGCCAGGCGCATGCTCGCCCGCCTCACGCTCCCCGTCCGGCCGCGCTCCTCGCGCCGGACCCGGGCCGAGGCGCGCGGCGCGCTCCCCGACTGGCGCGGCACGCTGCGCGCCGCGATCCGGCAGGGCGGGGACCTCGATGATTTCGCCCGCAAGGCGCGCCGCACCCGCTGGCCCAACCTCGTCGTGCTCTGCGACATCTCGGGCTCCATGTCGGCCTATTCCCGTGCCGTGCTGCATTTCCTCCATGCCGTGTCGAACCAGAAGGGCGCGGGCTGGGC
This sequence comes from Acidimangrovimonas sediminis, assembly GCF_002871005.1. Lineage (GTDB taxonomy): Bacteria > Pseudomonadota > Alphaproteobacteria > Rhodobacterales > Rhodobacteraceae > Acidimangrovimonas > Acidimangrovimonas sediminis. The sequence continues at coordinate 23,419 of NZ_PHSN01000026.1, read as the reverse complement.
GCAGGTCCATGCCTTCACCTTCGGCACGCGTCTCACCAACATCACCCGCCAGCTGCGTGCCCGCGACGTCGACGCGGCGCTCGCCGCCGCCGGGGCCGAGGCGAAGGATTGGGAGGGCGGCACGCGGATCGGCAGCTCGCTGCGCGCCTTCAACCGCGACTGGTCGCGGCGGGTGATGCGCGACGCGGTGGTCCTCTTGATCACCGACGGCCTCGACCGCGACCCCGAGGGCGTGCTGGAACCCGAGATCGAGCGGCTGCACCTCTCCTCGCGCCGGCTCATCTGGCTCAACCCGCTCCTGCGGTGGGAGGGGTTCGCGCCCCGCGCGGCGGGCATCCGCGCCATGCTGCCCCACGTCGACAGCTTCCGGGCAGGGCACAACATCGCCGCACTCGAGGCGCTGGCGCAGGCGATCTCGGACCCCGGCGACAGCGGCGACAAGGCCCGCCTGATGCGCCGCATGGGCGAGGGCTGACCGCAGAGGTCGCCGGCCGACCCAGTCATCTTGGGGCGTTCACCCGCCGCCCTCATCCGGCGCCCCTCATCCGCGCCTTTCCGTGATCGGCAGGCGCCCGGAACGGCGGCTTTCTGCCGTCTGCCGAGGCCCATGGCACGAAACCCGGTCTCGCGCGTTGGGGAGCGATGGCGCCCCGCAGCCGGCATGGCTCGGGGCGACCCTAACCGGAGCCGGGCTGCAACGACGCCTGCCCGCTGGAGGAAAGATGACACGCAAGCTACTCAAGACCACGACCGCCCTCTGTCTCGCGCTCAGCATCGCGCAGCCGATCCCGACGATCGCCTGGGCGCAGCAGGCACCGCAGAAGTGCGATCAGGGCAAGGATTGCCCGCCCCCGGGCCAGAGCAAGAAGCCCGATCACAAAAACCGCGCCGATGCCCAGAAGCGGCATGACGAGGCCCAGAAACACGCCGAGGAGCAGCGTCAGCAGGCCAAGCACCAGCAGGAGGAGCAGCAGACGCAGGCCCGCCAGACGCAGGACCAGCAGCGTCAGGACGCCCAGAAACACGCCGCGGAGCAGCGCCAGCAGGCCAAGCACGAGCAGGAGGAGCAGCAGAAGCAGGCCCGCCCGCAGCAGGACCAGCAGCGTCCGGACGCCCAGAAACACGCCGAGGAGCAGCGTCAGCAGGCCAAGCACCAGCAGGAGGAGCAGCAGACGCAGGCCCGCCAGACGCAGGACCAGCAGCGTCAGGACGCCCAGAAACACGCTGAGGATCAGCGCCAGCAGGACGGCAAGGCGCCCCAGCCGGCACCGAAACCCCGGGCTGACAAGGGCCGTGATCACTCGTCCCGGCCGCAGGACGGCGGGCCGAAACCCGCGCCGCAGGATCATGCAGGGGCTCAGTCGCAGCCTGCGCCCGATAATGCGCCCAATAATGCGCCCGATACCGCACCGGACGCCTCCCCCCGGCCCAAGGCCGAGCGGGGTGACAAGCCGCAGCCTCAATCCCAGCCCCAGAACCGGCAGGCCGACGCGCCGCGGGATCAGAAGCCGGCACCGCAGCAATCCGGCGACAGCCGTCGCCCGGGTCCGGCCTTCGGCTCATGGCACCGTGACGGCGATACCCGCCCCGAGGCCGCCCGCGCCCCGGAACACGAGTTCCAGAAGGACAAGAAGACCCGCGAGGTGAAGATCGACCGGCAGGACGTCTTCGACCACAGCCGCAACGAATACCGCGACAGTCACAAGCACGACGGCATGACCGACCTGCAGAAGTTCGGCCTCGTCGCGCTCGGCGCAGTGGCGGCAGGGGCGGTGCTCTCGAACGGCGATCACGTGGTCAACAACACCGGCGACCGGGTCGTGGTGCGTTCGGACAGCGGGCAGTACCGCGTCTACCATGACGACGACAGCCTGCTGCGCCGCCCGGGTGCGCGCTACTACACGCAGGATTACAACGACGGTACGGTGCTTTCGAAGGTGATCTACAAGGATGGCACGACCGTCTACACCGTGCGCGACGCCGATGGCCGCGTGCTGCGCCGCACCGTCGACCGGCCGGATCGCAAACCCGTGGTTCTGTTTGACGACGCGGCCCCCGCGCCGACGCCCCAGCCCGAGATCCGGTCGCTGCCGCAGCAATCACCGATCGACCTGGTCTATACCGCCGGTACCCGCGAGGGCCTGCTGCGCGAGACGATGCTCAGCGAACCCAAGGGGGCGGACGGCCGGCACTACGCGCTCGACCAGATCCGGACGATCGCGCGGGTGCGCTATCTCGCGCCCGAGATCGACGTGAAGCCGCTGACCTTCCCCACCGGATCCTCGGCGATCTCGAACACCGAGGCCGACAACCTGTCGACGCTGGGCAAGGTGATGGCGCAGATGGTGCAGGAGGATCCGACGCAGGTGTTCCTGGTCGAGGGCCATTCCGACGCGGTCGGCGACCGTGCCAGCAACCTTGCGCTGTCGGACGCGCGGGCCGAGGCCGCGGCCCAGGTGCTGGTGCAGGAATACGGCGTCCCGCCCGAGAACCTGGTGACCCAGGGGTATGGCGAGAGCGACCTGAAGGAGCAGACGCAGGGGGCGAGCGCGGTCAACCGCCGCATCATCGTGCGCCCGCTGGGCAAGCTTCTGCCGCCGGCCCAGATGGCGCAGAACTGACCTTCGGCGCGGCTTGGGCCCGGTGGCTTGGGCCCGGTGACATCCGGCGGCATCCGGTGGCGTCCCATGCGCCGCCGGATGCCCAGGGGTCGCGACGGGGTTTTGGGGCGGGCCGCGGTGTCCGGCCAATTTGTCGCAGGGGTTTCTTGATGCAGATCAAGGGGCTGGCGCGCCTTCCCGGGCTATATGATCCATGTCGCGGGGATGTGCCGCAATGCGTCATCGGCGCTGCTTCGCGACCTCCCTGATGTCCGCTCACCTCCCTGTGCGGACAGCATCGAACGCCGAGAGACCTCCCTCTCTCGGCGTTTCTTGCATTCTGGCAGGGGGCGACAGGGGAAGGGGGCGCCGCGCCGAAGGGCCCTTTCAGGCGGCGGGCGGGAGGCGCCGGGAGTTGCCCCGGCGCCCGGTTGTTGTCAGACGCGTTCCAGCGCCACCGCGATGCCTTGGCCGACGCCGATGCACATCGTCGCCAGCGCCCGCGTGCCGCCGGTCTTCACCAGCTCCAGCGCGGCGGTACCCGCGATGCGCGCGCCCGACATGCCGAGGGGGTGACCCAGCGCGATCGCGCCGCCGTTGGGGTTCACCCGCGGGTCGTCATCGGCCACGCCAAGGTCGCGCAGCGTGGCAAGGCCCTGGCTCGCGAAGGCCTCGTTCAACTCGATCACGTCGAAATCGGCGGGGGTGAACCCCAGCCGCGCCATCAGCTTCTTCGAGGCCGGCGCCGGGCCGAAGCCCATGATCCGCGGCGGAACCCCCGCAGTCGCCCCGCCCAGAACCCGGGCGATCGGGGTCAGGCCATGCGCCTTCACCGCCGCCTCGGAGGCGATGATCAGCGCGGCCGCACCGTCGTTCACCCCTGACGCGTTGCCCGCGGTGATCGTGCCGCCCTCGCGCACGATGGGGCGCAGCTTGGCCAGCGCCTCAAGCGTCGTCTCGGGGCGGGGGTGTTCGTCGGTGTCCACCATCTTCGGGTCGCCCTTGCGCTGGGGAATGCTGACCGGAACGATTTCTTCCGCCAGCCGCCCGTTGGCCATCGCCCGGCCCGCCTTCTGCTGCGAGCGGATGGCGAAGGCGTCCTGGTCCCCGCGGCTGACCTTGAAGTCGTCGGCAACGTTCTCGGCCGTTTCGGGCATCGAATCGACGCCGAATTCCGCCTTCATCTTCCTGTTGACGAAGCGCCAGCCAATGGTCGTGTCGTAGACCGCGTTCGACCGCGAAAAGGCGGTCTCGGCCTTCGGCATCACGAAGGGGGCGCGGGTCATGCTCTCGACCCCGCCGACGATCATCAGATCGGCCTCGCCGGCCTTGATCGCGCGGGCCGCGGTCATCAGCGCGTCCATGCCCGAGCCGCAGAGCCGGTTGATCGTGTTGCCCGGCACCGCCACCGGCAGGCCCGCCAGAAGCACTGCCATGCGGCCGACGTTGCGGTTGTCCTCGCCCGCCTGGTTGGCGCAGCCGAGGAGGACATCCTCGACCGCTTCCCAGTCGACCGAGGGGTTGCGGTCCATCAGCGCCTTGAGCGGGATCGCCGCAAGGTCGTCGGCCCGGACCTGGGACAGGGCGCCGCCGAAACGGCCGATGGGGGTGCGGATGTAGTCGCAGATGAAGGCGTCAGCCATGTCACAACTCCGGAACGATGAGGTCGGCGACGGGGCCGGGGCGATGCAGTTCCGCCCCCGTCTGGGCTTGCAGGTCGTCGAAGGAGAGGCCGGCAAGCTTCTCGCGCAGAACGAACCTGCCATCCTCGATATCGACGACGGCGAGCGAGGTATAGACCCGCGTGACGCAGCCCACCCCGGTGAGCGGAAGCGAGCAACGCTCCACCAGCTTGGGCTGGCCCTTCTTGGTGACGTGTTCGGTGATCACCGCCACCCGTTTGGCGCCGTGGACCAGGTCCATCGCGCCGCCCACTGCCGGCACGCCCTTGGGCCCGGTGGACCAGTTCGCAAGGTCGCCGGTCTGGGCCACCTCGTAGGCGCCGAGGATGGCTACGTCGAGGTGGCCGCCGCGGACCATGGCGAAGCTGTCGGCATGGTGAAAGAAGGCAGCCCCCGGCTTCAGCGTGATCGCCTTCTTGCCGGCGTTGATCAGGTCCCAGTCCTCTTCGCCCGGCGCAGGGGCGGGGCCGAAGCCCAATACGCCGTTCTCGGTGTGGAACACCGCCTCGCGCCCCTCGGGCTGGAACTTGGCCACCATCTCGGGGAAGCCGATGCCAAGGTTGACATAGGCGCCGTCAGCGATGTCCTGCGCCGCGCGCCAGGCGATCTGGGCGTTCGTGAGTTTCTCGATCTGATCGGTCATGGGTGGTGTGCCTCCGCGCGGTTGAGCGCCTCTTCCTGCGCCGGGGTCGCCACTTCCACGAGGCCGTCGACGAAGAGGCCCGGGGTGATCACCGCCTCGGGGTCGATGCCGCCGGGGGCGACCAGCTTGGTGACCTGTACGATGGTGCGCTCGGCCGCCGTCGCCATCAGGGGCGCGAAGTTGCGGGCGGCCATGCGATAGGTGAGGTTGCCCATCGTGTCGCCGATCTCGGCCTTGATCAGTGCGACGTCGGCCTTGAGCCAGCGCTCGCGGATGTAGTGCTTGCCGTCGAATTCCTCGACCGGCTTGCCGTTCGCCAGCTCGGTGCCGTAGCCGGTGGGCGTGTAGAACGCCGGGATGCCCGCGCCGCCGGCCCGGATCCGTTCGGCCAGCGTGCCCTGCGGCACCAGTTCCAGCTCGATCTTGCCCGACAGGTACAGCTCGGTGAAGACCCGCGGATCGGCCGAGCGCGGGAACGAGCAGATCATCTTGGCGACCATGCCCTGTTCGATCATCGCGGCGATGCCGACATGGCCGTTGCCCGCGTTGTTGTTGACGATTGTCAACCCCTTTGGATGGCCGGTCGCGAGGTAACGGTCGATCAGCGCGTGGATGAGCTCGATCGGTGCGCCCGAGCCGCCGAAGCCGCCGATCATCACCGTCGCGCCGTCCTCGATCCCCGCCACCGCCTCGGCCAGCGAGGGAAGTGTCTTGTCCATGAAAAGTCCTCCTGGCCCAGAGGGGTAGGCCCGCCCGACGAGGTTTTCCACGCTCTTCGTTCACATCTTGACATTTGTTCGCATCCTGACAATAGCTGTTCGCATGTCGAACAAAGCTGCCCGCCCGCCAGAGTTCGTGGCCTCCTTCGCCAAGGGGTTGCGGGTGATCGAATGCTTCGGCGCCGACACGCCGCGCCGGTCGATCGCCGAGGTCGCCGCCGTCACCGGGTTCGATCGGGCCACCGCAAGGCGCTGTCTGCTGACCCTGCACCACGAGGGCTATGCGGATTACGACGGCAAGTTCTTCACCCTCACGCCCCGGACGCTGCGGCTGGGAATGGGGGCGCTGGCCTCGCTGCCGCTGCCGCAGGTGGTGCAACCCTGGCTCGATCAGCTGACCGAGCGGATCGGGCAAAGCTGTTCCGTCTCGATCCTCGACGAGACCGAGATCGTCTACCTTGCGCGGGCGGCGCAGCGGCGGGTGATGTCGATCGGGCTGATGCCGGGGTCGCGGCTGCCGGCGCATTGCACGTCGATGGGGCGGGTGCTGCTGGCCGCGCTGCCCGAGGCGGAGGCGCGCGCGCTGGTCGAGGCCTCGGACCTGACGCCGCGCACGGCGTGGAGCGTGACCGAGCCCGACGAGATCATGGCGCGGATCGGGCTGGTCCGGGCGCAGGGCTATGCGCTGATCGAGCAGGAGGTGGAGGTCGGGCTGCGGTCGCTTGCCGTGCCGCTGTTCGACAGCCATGGCCGGGTGGTGGCCGCGCTCAACAGTGGGATGGGGGTGACGCAGGACCCGCCGGAAACCCTGGTGGAGCGCTACCTGCCGGAACTCACGCGGGTGCAGGCCGGGCTGCGGCGGGTGCTGCGCTAGGGCGCTCCGACGCCATCGTCTGTGCCGCCGCCGACGGCGCACTTCATTTGCCATGCCCGTCGTGGTTGAATCTATCAGGCTGATGCTCCCCGTGCCCGACATTCGCGCCGTGCCCATGCCCACCGTGCCCACGCGCGCCGTGCCCATGCGCACCGGGGTCGAGCGCGTGGACGTGGTGATGCGCGTGTTCGCGGCCGTCGTGGGTGTGGCGGTGCACATGGGTGAGGCCCGCGCGGCGCAAGAGGTCGTGGTCGGCCAGCAGGTCGGCGGGCCGACCGTCGGCGATCACCTTGCCCGCGACCATCACCACCGCGCGATCGGCGATGGCGGGGACGATGTCCAGCTCATGCGTCGCGGTGACGATGGTCTTGCCGGCCAGTTCCGGGCTGCCCAGCCGGTGCACCAGCGCATCGCGGTTCGCGGGGTCGAGTGCGGCGGTCGGTTCGTCGAGCAGAAGCACCTCGGGCCCGGTCACCAGCACCGAGGCCAGTGCGACGCGCTTCTTCTCGCCGCCCGACAGGCGGTGGGGTGGACGGTCGCGCAGGGGGCCGAGGTCATGCGCGGCCAGCGCCTCCTCGACCCGGGCCCGGGTCTCCTCGGCCGTCCAGCCCATCTGCAGGGGACCGAAGGCGATTTCGTCGAACACCGTCGGGTTGAAGAGCTGGACGTCGGGCGACTGGAACACCAGGCCCACCCGGCGGCGGAAGGCGTGGTTGCGTGCGGGGTCGGCGAATTGCGCCTCGGTCAGCGGCGCGCCGAAGGCCCGCGCCGTGCCGCCGGTGGCGAAGGACAGTGCGCACATCAGGCGCAGCAGGGTCGACTTGCCCGACCCGTTCGGCCCCAGAAGCGCCACCCGCTCCCCCGCCCGGATGCCCAGGGTGAGCCCGTCGAGGGCGGTGGTGTCGCGGTAGGTGAAGCGCAGCGCTTCGAGGTCGTACACGTCGGTCATGCCTGTCCCCAGAGGATCGCCACGGGCACCGCCAGCGCGCAGGCCAGCGCCAGCCAGTCGCGTGGGCGGATACGGAATTCGTCGATCAGCCGTACCTCGCCGCGGTAGCCGCGCGCGACCATCGCCAGGTGCACCTCTCCCGCGAGGTCGAGCGACCGCAAGAGAAGCGCACCGACCGCGCCGACGACGAGGCGCCGCTCCGCCTTGGGCGGCAGCGGGCCGAGGAGGCGGGCGCGCCGGGCCTCGACCATCTCGGCCGCGCTTTCGAGCAGCAGGAAGATGTAGCGATGCGTCATCCCCAGGATCGCGACCAGGGCCACCGGCACGCGCAGGCTGCGCAGCGCCTTGAGGACATGCGGCCAGGGCGTGGTCAGCACCAGCAGCACGGCGAAGCTCGCGGCGGTTTCCGCCCGGCCCAGCAGGAAGGCGGCGCTGACCAGTCCCGGCCCGCTCACCGGCAGCCCCGCCACCAGCGGGGCGCCGGGCACGAGGAACAGCGCGGGCAGGGCGAGCGCGCCGGAAAACAGCCCGACGCCGATCCACACCTGCCGCGCCAGCCGCCACAGCGGAATGCGCGACGCCAGCGCCAGCGCGCAGGCCAGCACGAAGAGCGCGCCCAGTATCTCCAGCCGGTGGGTCAGCGTGGCCGAGAGCACCAGCGCCCCCAGCCCCGCCACCTTGATCCGGGGGTCCAGCCCTTGCAGCAGCCCCCGCCGCGAGGCCATCTGCTCGGCGCTCCGCGCATGTTCCGCCACCGCGCCAAGGCCGCGCAGCACCCGATCCAGTGCGCCGCCCTTCCGGCGCCCTGTCGGCCCGCAGTCGCAGGCGCCGTAGCCCGCGGGGGCGGGCGAGGGCGAGGGCACCGTATCGCTCACGCGTCGATCCGCCGCCGCGCGGCCAGCGCCGAGAGGCCGGCGAAGACCAGAACGATCAGCCCGCCGCCGACCATCGCCGACAGGATGTAGCCGAAGATCTCGCTGTGCAGGAAGGCAGGGGCGTAATCCGGCATCGGCGCGGTCCAGATCTCGGACAACCGGGCCAGGCCCGCGGGGGGCGCCTGCGGCGGGGCCGCGCCCGAGGCGGCCGCCATCGCGTCGCGCCCGGCCCGGCTGGCGAAGTCCGCAGCGCGCCATTCGCCCCAGGCGGTGCCGGCGGCAAGGAGGCCTAGCGGGCTCAGCACCATCAGCGCGCCCACCCCGGCCCAGAGCCTGCGGGTTCCGCGCCATCCGGCTCCCGCAGCGGTGTCTTTGCCAAACTCGGTGCCTGCCTCGGTGCCTGCCTCGGTGCGGGATCCGCGCCCGGGCGACGTCAGCAGCGTCGGGTCGGCGCGTTGCAGATAGGCGACGAGCCCCCCGGTGATCACCGCTTCGGCCAGCCCCGCGAAGGTCAAGTGCCCGATCAGCATCGCCGGCACCGCGACCGACAGCGGGTAGGGCGCGTAAAGCGGCGTGCCGTCGGCTGCGTGGAACAGCATCGGCTGAACGCCGAATTCCACCCCGGCGCAAAGCGCCGCCACGTTGATCGACAGGTAGCCCGCCAGCGCCGCGGCCACCACCCGGCGCCGCGACGCGACCCCCGAGCTTCCGGCGAAGAGATGGTAGAGCGCCCAGCCCGCGAAGGGCCCGACGATCCCCATGTTCAGGCAATTCGCACCATAGGCCGTCAGCCCGCCGTCGCCGAAGAATACCGCCTGCACCAGCAGCGCGATCGAGATCGCCGCGACCGCGGGCCAGGGCCCCAGCACGATCGCGGCGATGGTCATGCCGACCGCGTGCCCGCTCGTGCCCCCGGGCAGCGGCAGGTTGAACATCATCACCACGAAGCAGAAGGCCGAGACCACGGCGATGAGCGGCACCGCCCTGGTCTGCATAAGCGCCGAGACCCGGCGCGAGGCGACGTACCAGAAGGGCAGGGCGGCCGCGTAGGTCACCGCGCAGGTCTGGGGCGAGAGGTACCCGTCGGGGATATGCATGCGGCGGGCCTCGTCCTTGCGCTGCGCTGTTCGGGGCAAGGCGGCGCTTCGCACCGGCCCGCCCCGACTCGTCTCCGGCAGGCTAGCGCCGGGCAGGGCGGGGCGGCAATCGGAATATGATTTTTTTGTTGAGTTATCATACCGGCAGATGAGGGCCGGGGCAAAGATTGGACTTTGGAGGGAGCGGGACCACTGACGGCGCGGGCCGGGAGACGGGGCGGCGACAGGGCTTGGTCGGCAGATGTCTTGGCAGACAGGGCGGGACAGCAGGCAGGGCGGGGACGACAGATGGGACGGCATGGAAGACAGGGCGGCGCAGCGGACAGAGCGTGACTGGGACATGGCCGGACGGCGGATAGGGTGGAACGGCACACAGGGCGGCACGACAGACGGGACGGCACGGAAGAGGTGGATAGACCAGGACGGCAGAGAGGGGGCGCGCGGACAGGGTAGGGCGGCGCACAGGGCGGGGGCGACAGACGGGACGGCATGGAAGACGGGGCTGGGTGACGACTAGGCGGTCAAAGGACGCGCGCCGGAATGCCTCGGAAATGGACTTTATCCCCCGGACGGGCGACAACGGTCCCGCCCCCGGCCCGTCGCCCGGGGGGCGGAACGCCGGAGCCCCGTCATGCAGCGCATCACCATCACCCTCGAAGACGAGCTTCTGGCCGAGCTCGACGCCTTCATGGAGCGGTCCTCGGCCTCGAACCGATCCGAGGCGTTGCGCGACCTGATGCGCCGGGGGCTGGCGCGCGAGGCGCCGGACGAGGCCGATTGCGTGGCCGTGGTCAGCTACACGCTCGACCTTTCTCGGCGCGATCTGGTGCGCCGCGTCCCCCTGCGCCGGCACGAGCGGCACGACCGTGCGATCGCCTCGCTCTCGGTGCCCGTCGACCATGAGGAGGCCCTGGAGGTCACGGTGATGCGCGGCCCGGTGGCCGAGGTCGAAAGCTTCGCCCACGGCCTTTTCCTGGAACGCGGCGTCCGCCACGGCAGGCTCGCCCTGATCCCGGTCACCACCGAGATCGAGGAGCACGACCATGGCGAGGGCGCCCACAGTCATAGCCACCTCAAGGTGCGCGACAGCTTCTGAGGGGGACGTCCTTCGGGACAGTCCCAAGCAGGTTCAGCCACCCCGGTACAATTCGGACGCCCCGTCTTCGGGCCTGATCCGACCTTCCTCGCCCTGGGTCCCCGGGGCCGACGCAGGAACACCTCGTCCTTCCGTCCGGCCGCTCGGCTAGCGCCAGATACTACCGTTGCATGCGGCGCACCCCTCGCGGAGTGTCCGCCGCAATTCCGGACGCAGGGCCCGGGGTGGTCAGGCGCCGGAACGCATCGTCCTTCCGTTCGGCCACTCGGTCAAGGCCAGTCACCACCGCCCGTCGCATCCGGCGGCGCCCTCGAGCCGTGTTCGCCGAAGTCTCGGACGCGTCGCCCGGGAGGGGGGCGACGCCGGACCGCGCCGTCCCTCCGTTCGGCCAGCCGGCCAGTGCCGTGCACCGCCACACCCGGCGGTGCCACTCACGTAGCGATTACCGCACCCGGACGCACGGCCCGTGGCGGTGCGGCGCCGGACCGTGCCGTGCTTCCGCTCGGTCACCCGGCCAAGGCCAGCCCGCCCATCGCCCCGGACGCACGGCCCTGGCGGCACGGCGTGGCGCGTGCGGCCTTACCCCGCCGCCTTCGCCAGCGCCTGGTCGAGGTCGGCGATCAGGTCGTCGGCATCCTCGATCCCGATCGAGACGCGCACCATCTCGGGCGCAGCGCCCGCCGCGCGCTGCTGATCCTCTTCCAGCTGCCGGTGGGTGGTCGAGGCCGGGTGGATGATCAGCGACCGCGCATCGCCGAGGTTCGCCACATGGCTGAACAATTCGAGGCTGTCCACCAGCCGCACGCAGGCGTCGTAGCCCCCCTTCACCCCGAAGGTGAAGAGCGCCCCGGCCCCCTTCGGCAACAGCGCCTTGGCCCGGTCGTGGTAGGGCGAGGAGGCAAGCCCCGGATAGGTCACCTCCGTCACCCGCGGATCGGCCTCGAGCCAGGCGGCCAGCTTCTCGGCATTCTCGACATGGCGCGCCATGCGCAGCGACAGCGTCTCGATCCCCATCAGAGTGTAATGCGCGGCCTGCGGGTTCATCGTCATGCCCAGATCGCGCAAGCCCACGGCGATGCCGTGGAAGGTGAAGGCCAGGCTGCCGAAGGTCTCGTGGAACTTCAGCCCGTGATAGGCGGGTTCGGGCTGGCTGAGCGAGGGGAACTTGTCGCTCGCCGACCAGTCGAAAGTGCCGCTGTCGACCACCGCTCCGCCGGTGACGGTGCCGTTCCCGGTCAGGTATTTGGTCGTCGAATGCACCACCAGCGCCGCGCCATGCTCGATCGGCCGGCACAGGTAAGGGGTGGACGAGGTGTTGTCGACGATCAGCGGCAGCCCCGCCTCCCGCGCCACGGCCGAAATGGCGTCAAGGTCGGTGACATAGCCGCCGGGATTGGCGATGGTCTCGCAGAAGACCGCGCGGGTGTCGTCGTCGATCGCCCCCCGCACCGCGTCCAGATCGTCGAAATCGACGAATTTCGCCGACCAGCCGAAACGCCGGATCGTCTGGCTGAACTGGGTGATCGTGCCGCCGTAAAGCCGTGTCGAGACGACGACATTCCGCCCCGGCGCCATCAGCGGGAAAAGCGCCAGCAACTGTGCCGCGTGACCCGAGGAACAGCACACGGCCCCGGCACCGCCCTCCAGCGTCGCGATCCGCTCCTGCAGCACGGCGACCGTCGGATTGGTCAGCCGCGAATAGATATACCCCACCTCCTGCAGGTTGAAGAGCGCTGCCGCATGGTCCGCATCCCGGAACACGTAGGCCGTGGTCTGGTAGATCGGCGTCTGCCGCGCCCCGGTCGCCGGGTCCGGCCGGGCACCGGCATGGATCTGCAACGTGTCGAAACCATAGGTCTTGCTCATCGGGGCCTCCTCGCTTGCCACATGCGCGTGTCGACGCGGAGCCTAGGCCACCCCCGGCCGACACACAACACGCCCCGGAACATGGCCCCGCGCCGCCCGGCCGCGCAGGCAAAACCGCCCCGCCTTCTTCTGAGCGCAAATATCCCGGGGAGCGCGAGGGGCCGGCCCCTCGCTCCCGGCCTCTCGCTCCCGGCCTCTCCGCTCGCAAACCGCCGCCAGAGCTCACCGCAGCCAGAGCTTCTCGCGCTTGATCGCGTTGCGGATCATCTGCTCGCGCCGGGGCAGGTCGTCGCGATCGAACATCGCCCGCACCCGGGCGCCCTTGCCCTGGTAAACCAGCTTGCGCATCGCCTCGGACCCGCGCAACAGCTTCTTGATCGGGTTCGGTGCGGAGACCTGCTCGAGCACCTCGACCACCCTGTCGCTCTCGCGTGCGTAAAGCAGCGGCAGCAGGCGATAGTGACAGGTGACGTCCCCGTCCAGCCCCGCCAGCTCCGGCCCCGGCCGCCCGCCGCCGAGCCCGTGGATCACCAGCGGCAGCGCCACCTGGTCAAGCCACGGATCCAACGGCTGGCAGACGATCTCTTCCGGCCCGTCGTCGCGGATCGCCAACGCGGTCTCGAGGAAACGCTTCCCGAATGCCGCGGGCGAACGATGAAAGAACCAGCCCGCGTTGAAATAGAGGTAGCGCTCCCAGTATTCGTCGGGCTGGCCCAGGTCGAGCGTGCTCTCGAACTCCAGCCCGAACCTGTCGTAAAGCGATTTCCACGTCGCCGTGTAGCCCGGTCCGTAAAGCGCGATCTCCGGCCAGGTTCCCTCGCGCCGCATCGAGGCCGAGGGACGGTCGAAATCGAACCCCACGCGCCCCAGCTCGCCGGTCACCAGCGTGTCGGTGTCGAAGAAGACGAACGGCGCGTCAGGCAGGGCCGACAGCGCCTCGATCTTGTTGCCGTAGGGATAGGCGGCGCCGAAATGGCGGCTCTCGAAGGGCAAGAAGGTCGCGCCGAGCGCGATCAGCATCTCGCGGGTCTGCGGGTCGGCGATGCGTGGATCCTGCGGCCAGAGCGGTCCGGGCTGCGGCTCGGCGATGAACAGCCGGCCCGAGAAATCCGGGTTGGTGGCCCGCAGCGAGGCCGCGAACAAAAGCGCCTCGTGCTGCAACCGCCCGGCCTGCGCGACGATCACGATGTTGAAGACGGTCCCGCTATCCCCCACCGGACCCGCGGCCGCCCCCTCTGCCTGACCCCGGGCCGGGATCCCGGTCCCTGCGGCCCCCGTCCGTCCCACTCTGTTCTCTGCCATCGCTGCCTCGGCACTTTTGCCCGGCAGTATAAGGGCTTTCCCCCCCGAAGAAAGGGCCCTTCCGCCCATCCGAAAGCGCGCCCCTTGCCGTCAAACACGCCACGCGGCACCAGGGGTCAAAGCCACGCCCCCCTTCTTCTGAGCGGAAATATCCCGGGGGTCCGGGGGCTGGCCCCCGGCCGCGCCGCCGGTCATGCCAAGGGTCACGCGAAGGTCGGGTCAGCTGCGGGTCAGCTCGACCCCTGTGCCCCTTTCGGCGGCTCGTAGACGCCCTGCGCCTTGAGCGTGTCGATCACTTCCTTCGGCATGTAGGTCGCGTCGTGCTTGGCAAGGATCTCGCGCGCGATGAAGGTGCCATGTTCCATATGTCCGGTCGCGATCATGCCCGACCCCTCGGAGAAGAGGTCTGGCAGCACGCCGGTGAAGCGCACGGGGATCGCCGACTTGGTGTCGGTCACGTCGAAGGTGATGGTCTTGCCGTCGCCGCGCACCAGCGTGCCCTTCTTGACGAGGCCGCCGATGCGGAAGATCTCGAACGAAGGGGGGGCCTTCTCGGCCACCTGGGTGGGCGTGCGGTAGAAGTTGATGCCGCCGCGGAACGCGTAGCCCACCAGCGCGGTCGACAGCACCAGCGCCACCGCCGCCACCACGATGATCTGTATCCGCCGCTTCTTCTTCAGGCTTTTCATCGACCCCTCCGCCAGGTGCTGTGCCGGCGCCAAGAGCAAAGCCCCCGAGGGGCCCGCAAGTCAAGTATTCGCGCCCGCGCATGTGATGCGCGCCGCCCCGGCCACCGGTGGCCCTCCGCCCGCACCATATGGCGCGGCCCGCCCCGCTTGGCCAGAGCGCGGGGGCGCGACGATCCGCTGCACCCTACCCGTGTTCACGTCGGCGTGCCTTGCGCTGGATCAACGGGGCAACGGTCCGGCGCGGCGTCTGGCGGGGCGTCGGCGGGGGAGGCGCCGCTCAGGCCTTCTCGAACGTGATCGGGCGGCGCAGGAACTGGACCGCCTTGGACGAGACCCGCGCCGGGTCGCCGGTGGTCAGGAACCTGCGTTCCGTCCCCGGGCCGACCATGTCGGGATGCCGGGTCAGGTAGTCGGCAAGGCTGGCGGCCACCAGCGCGGCCTGGCTGTAGACCGTGACACCGTCACCCAGAGCGGTCTGAAAGGTCTTCTGCATCAGCGGGTAATGCGTGCAGCCGAGGATCGCGGCCTCGGGGTGCGGCATTCGCCGCTTGAGCGCCTCGACATGGGAGTTCACCAGCGCCTCGGCCAGGATCTCGTCGCCGTCCTCGATCGCGTCGACCACGCCGCCGCAGGGCTGGGCCTCGACATCCACGCCGATCGCGCGAAAGGCGAGTTCGCGCTGGAAGGCGCGCGACGAGACGGTGGCGGGGGTGGCGAACAGCGCCACATGCTTCACCGCCACCTCGCGGGGCGGGGAATTGTCGCCCCATTTGCGTTCGGTCAGCGCCTCGATCATCGGAACGAACACCCCCAGCACGCGTTTTTCCGGCGGCAGCCAGGTCTCCTGCATCCGCTTCAGCGCATTCGCCGCGGCGGTGTTGCAGGCCAGCACGACGAGGTCGCAGCCCTCGTCCCACATCCGTTCCACGGCGGCGCAGGTCAGGTTGTAGATGTCCTCCGCGGTGCGGACGCCATAGGGAGCGTGGGCGCTGTCGGCAAAGTAGACGAAGGGCACTTCCGGCAGGCGCTGGGTCACGGCCTCAAGCACGGTCAATCCGCCAAGGCCTGAATCGAACACCCCAACCGCCATAGCGCGCCCCTTTCAACTTCGGGGCGCAAGGCCCCGTCAGACCTTGTATTTTTCCTCGAACTCGAAGCCGTGTTCGTAGGATTTCAAGGGTTCCGGAGACAAGTCATACGTGGCCCTGCGCAGGAAATCCATCATCTGTTTGCTGTCCGACCGCAGCGCCGCGATCTGTGACGGCGGGATCGGATCGCCGACCACCACCTTGACCGACCGGCCGACGCGGGCGCGGAATTCCTTGATCAGGAGGCCCATGCGCAAAGTGGGGTGCAGATGGCTCATGACCTGGAAGAGGCGCGAGTTGTGGCCCTCGAAGAAGACCGGCACGACGGTGGCCCCCGACTTGGCGATCATCTTGGCGGTGAAGTTGCGCCAGCCCGGGTCCATTGGCCGGCCGAAGGGTCTGGCGGCGGTCGAGACGGTGCCGCCCGGGAACACCCCGATCGCGCCGCCGCGGCCGAGGTAGGAAAGCGCCTCGGCGCGCGTCTCGAGGTTGAGCTTCACCGCCTCCTTCGTGTCGTCGAACGAGATCGGCAGGATGATGCGGCGGATATCCTCGGCCCGTTTGAAGACATTATGCGCGAGGATGCGGAAATCGCCCCGCGCACGGTCGAGCAGGAGTCCCAGCATCAGCCCGTCGAGAATGCCGTAAGGGTGATTGGCGATCACCACGACAGGGCCCGCGGCGGGGATGTTCGACAGCGCCCCGCCGGTGACCTGCAGCGTCAGGCCGTAACGTTCCGCGATCACCTCCCAGAAGCTGCGGCCCTCGGCCACCTCAAGCTCATAGCCGCGGGCACGCCGGATCAGGCCCAGCCGGCCGGTGGAATTTTCCATGGCGCGGATCAGCGCCCGGCCGCTGCGCGATCGGGCCGAGTAGGAATAGCTGATCTCGCGGGCGGCCTCGTTCGTCATCTGTCTCGTCCGGATCGGAAGGGGGGCGTGGTCGCTGCGCTCAAACCATATACCACGGCCCCCCAAAGATCACGAAATCGCGACAGTTCTGCGACAGGCCTTCGGGCGGCCCGTCGCGCGGGGCTCATTCCGCCGCGTGGCGCATCCCGCCCGCGCCCTTGCGGAACGTCTCGAAGAGCTGGGCGTGCAGGCCCTCGGCCTTCTTCGCGTTGGCCTCCTTGACCGGGCCGAAGCCACGGATCTTCAGCGGCAGCTCGGCAATCTTCACCGCCGTCTCGAGGTTGGACGAGGTCAGATCGGAAAGCACCTCGGCGATGTCGGCCTCGTAGCTCTTGATCAGGGCCCGTTCCGCGCGGCGTTCGGCCGAGCGGCCGAAGGGATCGAAGGGTGTGCCGCGCAGGCCCTTCATCGCGGCCAGAAGCCGGAACCAGCGCAGCATGCCCGGCCCGAAGGTCCGTTTCACCGGGCGGCCGTCGGAACCTTCCTTCGACAGGATCGGCGGGGCGAGGTGGAAGGACATGCGGAAATCGCCGTCGAATTCCTCGCGCGCCTTGGCCAGGGTGTCGAGGTGCAGCCGAGCGACCTCGTATTCGTCCTTGTAGGCCAGCACCTTGTGATAGCCCTTGGCCACCGCTTCCTTGAGGGTCGCGTCGCCGATCCCGTCGACCAGCCTGCGGTAGCGTTTCGCCAGCCGCTTGCCCTGGTAGGCGGTCAGGTGATCGGCGCGGAAGGCGATCTTTTCCTCGAGGCTCTTCGGCAGCGCCAGAACCTTCGGCGTGGCGGCACGCGCCGCGTCCTCGGGGTGTTCGCAGGCCCAGCGGCCAATCTCGAAGGCGCGCTTGTTGGCGTCGACCGCCGCACCGTTGAGCTCGATCGCCGTCAGGATCGCCTCGTGTGAGATCGGGATCAGCCCGGCCTGCCACGCGGCACCGAAGACCATCATGTTTGAATAGATCGAATCGCCCATCACCACGCGGGCCAGTTCCGTCGCGTCGAAGAGGCCCACGCGCTCTTTCAGTCGGGCCTGAAGCGACAGCTCCAGCTGGTCCGAGGGGATGCGGAATTCCGTGTCGCGGGTGAATTCGCCGGTGACGATGTCGTGGCTGTTGACCACCGCGCCGGTGCGTCCCGTGGTCATCAGGCCGAGCGTCTTCGCGCCTGCCGTCACCACCAGATCGCCGCCGATCACCGCGTCGGCCTCGCCCACGGCGACACGGATCGCGCTGATGTCCTCGGGCCGGTTGGCGATGCGGCAATGGATGTGCACCGCGCCGCCCTTCTGGGCGAGGCCCGCCATCTCCATCATGCCGGCGCCCTTGCCATCGACATGGGCGGCCATGGCAAGGATCGCGCCCACCGTCACCACGCCGGTGCCGCCGACGCCGGTGATCACCACGTTATGGGTGCCGTCGATCGCGGGGAGGGCAGGGGCGGGCAGGTCCGGCAGGTCGATCTTGACGGTCGCCGCCTTCTTCACCTTGGCGCCCTCCAGCGTCACGAAAGAGGGGCAGAATCCCTTGAGACAGGAGAAATCCTTGTTGCACGACGACTGGTCGATCGCGCGCTTGCGGCCGAATTCGGTTTCCTTCGGCACGATCGAGACGCAGTTCGACTGCACCCCGCAATCGCCGCAGCCCTCGCAGACGTCGGTGTTGATGAACACCCGCTTGTCGGGGTCGGGGAACTTGCCGCGCTTGCGGCGACGGCGCTTCTCGGCCGCGCAGGTCTGGACGTAGACAATGGCCGAGACGCCCTTCACCTTGGCAAGCTTTTCCTGCACCGACATCAGGTCGGCGCGCTCGTAGGTCTCGATGCCCGAGGGGAATGCCTTGAGGTCGATTTCTTCCTTCTCGTCGTAGACCAGCGCGATGGTCTGGACGCCCATCGCCTGGATCTCGCGCACGATGCGGTCGGCGGTGAGGCCGCCCTCGTTCGTCTGGCCGCCGGTCATGGCGACCGCGTCGTTGAAGAGGATCTTGTAGGTGATGTTGGTGCCGGCGGCGAGGGCCGCGCGGATCGCCTGCACGCCCGAGTGGTTGTAGGTGCCGTCGCCCAGGTTCTGGAAGATGTGGTCGCGGGTCGAGAACGGCGCCTCGCCGATCCAGTTCGCACCCTCGCCGCCCATGTGGGTGAAGCCCATGGTCGAGCGGTCCATCCATTGTACCATGTAGTGACAGCCGATGCCGGCATAGGCGCGCGACCCCTCGGGAACCCTGGTCGAGGTGTTGTGCGGGCAGCCCGAGCAGAAATAGGGCAGGCGGGCCGCCATATCCTGTGCGTTGTCGGCCTTGCGGGCCTCTTCCAGCCGCTGCATGCCGGCGCGCATCCGGTCGGTGCCGCGGCCTTCCTCGACGAAGATCTCGCCCAGCTTCTCGGCGATCATGATCGGGTCGAGGGCGTAGCGGGTGGGGAACAGCTCCACCTGCCGGCCATGTTCCCAGCTGTCGCCCTTGTGCCAGCCGTAGACCCGGCGGCCGCCGCGGTCGTCGAACAAGGTTTCCTTGACCTGTACCTCGATCAGCTTGCGCTTTTCCTCGACCACGATGACCAGATCGAGACCGTCAGCCCATTCGTGAAAGCTTTCCATGTCGAGGGGGAAGGTCTGCGCCACCTTGTAGGTGGTGATGCCCAGACGCTCCGCCTCGGTCTCGTCGATGCCGAGAAGGGCCAGCGCATGTTGCAGGTCGAGCCAGTTCTTGCCGGCCGCGACAAGGCCGATCTTGGCGCCGGGCTTGCCCCAGACGCGGCGGTCGATCCGGTTCGTGCGGGCAAATGCCTCGGCCGCGAAGCGCTTGTAGTCGATCATCCGCGCTTCCTGCGCGACCGGCGTGTCGCCGAGGCGGATGTTCAGCCCGCCCTGAGGCATCTTGAAGTCGGGGGTGACGAAACTCTGGCGGAACGGGTCGCCGTCGATCACCGCCGTCGCCTCGATCGTGTCCTTCATGGTCTTGAGGCCGACCCAGACCCCGGCATAGCGGCTGAGCGCCCAGCCGTAGAGCCCGAGGTCGAGGATCTCCTGCACGCCGGCGGGGGACACCACGGGCATGTAGGCATCGACCATGGCCCAGTCGGACTGGTGCAGGGTGGTCGAGGATTCGCCGGTGTGGTCGTCGCCCATCGCCATCAGCACGCCGCCGTTGGGCGAGGTGCCCGCCATGTTGGCATGGCGCATCACGTCGCCCGAGCGGTCGACCCCCGGACCCTTGCCGTACCACAGCGCGAAGACGCCGTCGTACTTGCCCTCGCCGCGCAGCTCGGCCTGCTGTGTGCCCCAGACGGCGGTGGCAGCCAGATCCTCGTTCAGCCCGGGCTGGAACCGGATGTCGTTCTCCGTGAGAAGCTTTTCCGCGCGCGCCATCTGCAGATCGACCCCGCCCAGCGGCGATCCGCGATAGCCCGAGACGTAGCCTCCGGTGTTCAGCCCGGCCTTCGCGTCGCGCGCCTTCTGCATCAGCATGAGACGGACCAGCGCCTGGGTGCCATTCATAAGCACCGGCGACTTGGTCAGGTCGAAACGGTCGGATAGTTTCACATCCTGCCTGCTCATGAAGCACCTCCCCATGCCGATTGAGCTAAACGTCAGTATAGGTCACAAACGCTGACCTACAAGTATGTAAATCGAGCTATGCATCCCTTGCAAGGCAGATTTGCCCGTTTATAAGGGCCGGAAAGGAACGGCCCTGCTGACAAGAGATGGTTTCGTCATGGACTGGGACAAGCTCAGAATCTTTCACGCGGTCGCGGACGCGGGCAGCCTGACCCATGCGGGTGAGTCGCTGCACCTGTCGCAATCCGCCGTTTCCCGGCAAATCCGGGCGCTTGAGGAGAGCCTGAACACCACGCTGTTCCACCGCCACGCGCGGGGGCTGATTCTCACCGAGCAGGGCGAATTGCTGTTCGAGGCGACATCGTCGATGGTCAAACGCCTCGACAGCGCCGCCGCGCGGATTCGCGACACCGAGGACGAGGTGTTCGGCGAACTGCGCGTAACCACCACGATGGGCTTTGGCACGCTGTGGCTGGCGCCGCGGCTGAGCAAGCTTTACGAACGCTACCCCGACCTCAAGATCGACCTGATGCTGGAGGAGCGGGTGCTCGACCTGCCGATGCGCGAGGCCGACGTCGCGATCCGCATGAAGGAGCCGAGCCAGGCCGACCTGATCCGCAAGCGGCTGATGAACATCCGGATGCGGATGTACGCCTCGCGCGATTACCTCGAGGCGCGGGGCACGCCCGAGCGGCCCGAGGATCTGGCCGGGCATCGGCTGATCTGCCAGAACACCGCGGTGGCCCAGGTCGCCGCCGGGGCGGCGCTGGTGCAGAAGCTGCTGACCTACGACATTCCGTCGACGCTCACGGTGAACAATTACTTCGGCGTGCTGCAGGGCGTGAACAGCAACCTCGGCATCGGGGTGCTGCCGGACTACCTGACGCATGACAACCCGAACCTCGTGCGGGTGATGCCCGACGTCGAGTCGAACGAGGTTCCGGTGTTCCTCGCCTATCCGGAGGAGTTGCGCCATTCCAAGCGGGTGGCAGCCTTCCGCGATTTCGTGACCGAAGAGATCGTCGCCTATCGCAAGAGTCAGCAGGAGCGGGCCGAAAAGGCCGCCTGAGCCGTCTTTTCGGCGCATTCATCGCGGGCGTTCAGCCCCGAAAGTGCACGCAAAAGTCGCACTCCATGTCTCGCGTGACAGAGCTATGCGCAAAGCGCATGGCGGGCATGCTGCCTCTGCGGCATCATTTTTCTTGAACCGTGGGGCGTGAGTCCCTAGATCACCTTTCGAAGGCGATGGCGAGGCAACTCGCGGCGCCTTTTACCTCCCTGTTGGACTTTGGCCGAGCTTTGCTCGGCCTTTTTTTTGTCCAATCGGCAGACTGCATAAAATTTCCTCGGAATTATTCGCACTTGCCGCGGAACCGGGCGTCGCCAGGTCGCGCGCCTTTAAAATGTATCTTAGATGTCAGTTTTTTGCCGGATTCCGGGCCAACCCTACCCTTGGTTGCGAGGGTAAGACTTTCTCAACTCTATCGAACCCCCGCCCCCATCGTCGGCACCGAAAAGGTGCCTGCTGGCCGAGGCGGACGCCCGATTGCTCTGGCACCGCTCTGGCCGTCCATCTGAGCAAGAGGAAGAGAACATGTCTGACAGGATCATGAAGACCCCACTGCTCGGGGTCGCCGTCACTGCCCTTTCCATCGCGTTTGCCCCGCCATCCTGGGCGCTGACCGTCGGTGCCGATGTCGGGGGCATAAGTGCCGGTGTCGGTGTGGGGGCTGACAGCAGCGGGGTCGGCGCCGGAGTGGGCGCCGATGTCGGTGGGCTGGGCGTCGGTGCGGGGGCCGGCGTGGGCAGCACGGATAGCGGCGGCCTGGGTGTCGGCGCCGGGGTCGGCGTCGGCTCGTCCGCGGATTCGGGCGGTTCCGGTTCCGGTTCAGGCTCGGGGGGTTCCGGTTCAGGCTCGGGCGGTTCCGGTTCTGGCTCGGGTGGGTCCGGCTCGGGCGGATCCGGTTCTGGTGGGTCCGGCTCTGGCGGCTCGGGAGGCTCAGGGTCCGGCGGCTCCGGCACCGGTGGCGGCTCGGGCGGTGTCGCAAGTGGCGGGTCCGGTGGGTCCGGCTACGGTGGCGGCTCCGGCTATGGCGGCGGTTCGGGCAGCGGCTGGGGCGGGGCCTCGACCGGCATGGCGGCGCGCGGCAACGCCGTGCGGGGTAGCGCCGCTTCGGGCGCCTATGCCTCGCAGCGCTACCTCGGTGCGGTTCTGGTCTCCTCCGACCGGGTCACCCTCGGGATGATCCAGACCGCGAAGCCCTCGGACGGGCGACTTGCGATCGACGTCGCGCTCAACCCCACGCTCGGCCTCGGGTCGCGCAATGTCTCACTGGCGCTGGAGACCCAGGGCCGGCCCGGGCCGCGCATCCGTCTGGACATGACAGCCAACCAGTTCACCCGGCTGATCGGCGGCAACAACTGAGCTTTCCCCCCGCCGGCCGGCGGCACCCCCGAGAGGGCGCGGCATGCGCGCCCTCTCACCGTCCCGGGGGCGGATTCGGCCTTTCCTCTTTGGGGTTCGCCCCCTAAAAGGAGCCGAAATCGCGCTGGGACAGGACCGGGGATGGATATGGACGAGCCGCAGATCACCGAAGAGCTGATTGCCGCGCACGGGCTGAAGCCCGACGAATACGCGCGCATCGAGGAGATCATTGGCCGCACGCCCACCTTCACCGAACTGGGCATCTTCTCGGCGATGTGGAACGAGCATTGTTCCTACAAATCGTCGAAGAAGTGGCTGCGCACGCTGCCGACCACCGGCCCGCAGGTCATCTGCGGCCCGGGCGAGAACGCGGGTGTCGTGGATA
Source organism: Acidimangrovimonas sediminis (assembly GCF_002871005.1). GTDB lineage: Bacteria > Pseudomonadota > Alphaproteobacteria > Rhodobacterales > Rhodobacteraceae > Acidimangrovimonas > Acidimangrovimonas sediminis. Next base: position 671 of record NZ_PHSN01000026.1, on the reverse strand, counting down.
TCGGCGACGGGCAGGCGGTCGTCTTCAAGATGGAAAGCCACAACCACCCCTCCTACATCGAGCCGCACCAAGGCGCGGCCACCGGGGTGGGGGGCATCCTGCGCGACGTCTTCACCATGGGCGCGCGGCCGATCGCGGCGATGGATTCGCTTTCCTTCGGCGCACCGGACCATCCCAAGACCGCACACCTCGTGAAAGGCGTGGTCGAGGGCGTGGGCGGCTACGGCAATGCCTTCGGCGTGCCGAACCTCGGCGGCGAGGTGCGGTTCCACCCGGCCTATAACGGCAACTGCCTGGTCAACGCCTTCGCGGCGGGTCTGGCGGATGCCGACAAGATCTTCTACTCGGCCGCCTCGGGCGTGGGCATGCCGGTGGTCTATCTCGGCGCCAAGACGGGGCGCGACGGGGTGGGCGGTGCCACCATGGCCTCGGCCGAGTTCGACGACACGATCGAGGAAAAGCGCCCCACTGTGCAGGTCGGCGACCCCTTCACCGAAAAGCGCCTGCTCGAGGCCTGCCTGGAGCTGATGGCGAGCGGAGCGGTGATCTCGATCCAGGACATGGGCGCCGCGGGGCTGACCTGCTCGGCGGTGGAGATGGGCGACAAGGGCAATCTGGGTGTCCGGCTGGATCTGGACCGCGTGCCCTGTCGCGAGGCGGGGATGACGGCC
>NZ_PHSN01000025.1 GCF_002871005.1 Acidimangrovimonas sediminis | reverse complement strand
ATCCAGGACATGGGCGCCGCGGGGCTGACCTGCTCGGCGGTGGAGATGGGCGACAAGGGCAATCTGGGTGTCCGGCTGGATCTGGACCGCGTGCCCTGTCGCGAGGCGGGGATGACGGCCTACGAGATGATGCTGTCGGAAAGCCAGGAGCGGATGCTCATGGTGCTCAAGCCCGAGAAGGAGGCCGAGGCCAAGGCGATCTTCGACAAGTGGGATCTCGATTTCGCCATCGTCGGAGAGACCATCGCGGAAGACCGCTTCCTGATCGTGCATGGCAACGAGACCAAGGCCGACCTGCCGCTCAAGGCGCTGTCGGGTACCGCGCCGGAATACGACCGGCCCTGGGTGGAAACCCCGGCGGCGGCGGAGATGGGGCCGGTGGCCGCGGTCGACCCGATCGACGGGTTGAAGGGGCTGATCTCCAGCCCGAACTACGCCCACAAGGGCTGGGTCTACGAACAATACGACACCACGGTCATGGCCGACACGGTGCGCGCGCCGGGTCTTGGCGCCGGGGTGGTGCGGGTCCATGCGACGGGCAAGGCGCTGGCCTTCACTTCGGATGTGACGCCGCGCTACGTCATGGCCAACCCCTACGAGGGCGGCAAGCAGGCAGTGGCCGAGGCCTACCGCAACCTGACCGCCTGCGGCGCGAAGCCGCTGGCCGCGACCGACAACATGAACTTCGGCAACCCCGAGAAGCCCGAGATCATGGGGCAGTTCGTGGGTGCGATCAAAGGCATCGGCGAGGCCTGTCAGGCGCTCGACATGCCGATCGTGTCGGGCAACGTGAGCCTTTACAACGAGACCGACGGCGTGGGCATCCTGCCGACGCCGACGATCGGGGCGGTGGGCCTGCTCGAGACGCTTGACGACATGATCGCGGGGCTGCCGGCCGAGGGCGACCTTGCCATCCTGATCGGTGCGCCCGGCAGCCACCTGGGACAATCGGCGCTTCTGGCCGAGGTGTTCAACCGCGAGGATGGCGATGCGCCCTGGGTCGACCTGTCGGCGGAGCGCGCGCATGGCTTCTTCATCCGCGAGAACCGCACGCTGATCGGTGCCTGCACCGACCTGTCGGACGGCGGCCTTGCGCTGGCCGCCTTCGAGATGGCGGAAGGGGCGGGGATCGGCGTCTCGCTCGACACCGGCGACATGGCCGAGCTGTTCGGCGAGGACCAGGCGCGATACCTCGTGGCCTGCCGCTTCGACCAGGCCGAGGCGCTGATGGTTGCCGCGGGCCGCGCGGGCGTGCCCTGCGCGGCGGTCGGCAGGTTCGGCGGCACCTCGGTGAAGTTCGGCAGCTCCGAGGCGCCGCTGGAAGAGCTGTCTCGGCTTTACCGCACCGCCTTCGAGGCGGCCGTCGGCTGAGACACGACCTGTAGGGTGCGTTTCAACGCATCCTGCCGGGCGGCGCGCGCCGCTCGAGGGGCCTTCTTGGGCCCTGGCGGGTGCCGACATTTTCACCATTGCGCATAAGATGTAACGCAGGCTCGCCTTGCAGCGCGCCCTCCCGCGGCCTAGATTTGCGGTGAGGCAAACTTGAGGACACACAGTTCATGGCGATGGAAGCCCACGACATCGAGGCCCTGATCCGCGAGGCCTTCCCCGAGGCCAAGATCACGATCACCGATCTGGCCGGGGACGGCAATCACTGGGCCGCCGAGGTGGTGGACGAAAGCTTCCGCGGCAAGAACCGCGTTCAACAACAGCGCGCCGTCTATGCAAGCCTGAAGGGCAAGATGGACGGCGCGAACGGTGAATTGCACGCGCTGGCGCTCACCACCAAGGCGCCGGACTGACGATATCGGCCCCGGACGGGCCAGAAAAGGAGAGGGCCTGACCATGGGCGCGAAGGAAAACATCCAGGGCACGATCGACGGCCACGACGTGGTGCTTTTCATGAAGGGCACCAAGATGATGCCGCAATGCGGCTTTTCCAGCCGCGTGGCGGGGGTGCTGAACTTCATGGGGGTCGAATACCAGGACGTGAACGTGCTGGCCGACCCCGAGATCCGTCAGGGCATCAAGGATTTCTCGGACTGGCCGACGATCCCGCAGCTGTACGTCAAGGGCGAGTTCGTGGGCGGCTGTGACATCGTCACCGAGATGACCCTGTCGGGCGAGCTGGACCAGCTGTTCGAGTCGAAGGGCGTCACCTACAACAAGGACGCTGCCGAGAAGATCCGCGAAGCCAACGCCTGATCGCAGGCGCGGTGCGGATCCACTGACGACAGACGCCCCGGCGAAGCCTTCGCCGGGGCGTTGTCATGTCCGGCGACAGGTCAAGGCTTTCTCTCGGCCATCAGGGGGCCTCCTCGGCGCCTTCGCCCCTCGTCGTCGGGTGGGCAGTCGCGTCGTCCGGGAGGGGTCAGCCGCGGGGCGGACGGAGCGCCTGGCGCAGCCAGAGCCCGAGGCCCAGCGTCACCGCGCCCGCCGCGAGAAAGCCCAGCGAGGACCCCAGAAGGTCCATCGCCGCCGTCAGGTTGCCGGCGAAGCCCGCGCCGGTGCCGACGTAGAGCGCGACCCAGACGGTTTCTCCCGCCACGCCAGCCAGGGTGAAGCGCCGCCAGGATAGTCGCGCGGCGCCGGCGGCGAAGTTCATCCAAGGCCCCAGCGGCGAGAACAGCCAGCGCGACAGGAAGATGCCGAAGCCGCCCCGGCGCTGCATCAGCGCCTCGGTCCGGCCGATCAGCGCGGCGCGGCGCGGATGCCGGGCGATCCGGTCCAAAAGCCGCGCGCCGCCGCTGCGCCCCAGGGCGAACCCCGCCTGATCGCCCAGGACGGCGCCCCCCAGCGCCGCCGCCAGGGTGTCACCAAGGCCGAGGTCGCCCGCCGCGACGAAGCCGCCCGCCGTGAGCATCATCAGCGACGAGGGGACGGGCAGGGCGAGGCAGGACAGGAAGGTCGTCGCCGCGATCAGCCAAAGCCCGTAGGTCGGCACCAGCGCGATCAGGTCGGAGGTAAGGTCCGAGGTCATCTCTGCCGGTCACTTCTGCGGCGGCTGGCGCGCCTGCGCCGCCGCGATCGCCTTCTGCAGCCGCGCGATCAGCTGGTCGAGCGAAATGCCCTGCGCACGCGCTATCTCCTCCAGCGTTCTGGGATGCGGGGGGCGGCCGCCGTCGGGCGGGCGCGGCACGCGGGCCGCGGTGATCACCGTCTCGGGCGGGACGTGCCAGGAATGGGCGACGTAATGCAGCGTCATCCAGCCCGCCAGCGGCTGTTCTCGATGCGCGGGGTTCGCCCAGTAGAGCGTGAAAAGCGCCATCCTGACGGCGAAGAACAGCGTCACCCCCGCCGCGATGACGAAGGCCGCAAGAAGCGCGCGGTTCTCGCGCCAGAGCCGGGAGAGCGCGCTCAGCGTCCAAGCTCCCGGATGCCGCGGCCGATCCCGTCGAGCGTCATCGGCACCATCCGGTTCTCGAAGATCTGCCGGATCAGGCGGATCGAGTGGGAATTGGCCCAGTAGCGTTCCGGCGTCGGGTTGATCCACAGCGTCGAGGGCCATTGCCCGATCGCGCGTTGCAGCCAGACCGCGCCGGGTTCCTGGTTCCAGTGTTCGTTCGCACCGCCCGCATGGGTGATCTCATAGGGCGACATCGAGGCGTCGCCGACGAAGATGCATTTGTAATCATGGCCATAGGTGCGCAGGATCTCGGCCGTCGAGGTCTGCGCATCCCAGCGGCGGCGGTTGTCGCGCCAGACGCCCTCATACAGGCAGTTGTGAAAGTAGAAATGCTCGAGGTGCTTGAACTCGGCCCGGGCCGCGCTGAACAGCTCCTCCACCACCTTGACATAGGTGTCCATCGACCCGCCCACGTCGAGGAACAGCAGAACCTTGACCGCGTTGCGCCGCTCGGGCCGGGTCTGCACGTCGAGATAGCCATGCTCGGCCGTCTTGCGGATCGTGCCGTCCAGGTCGAGCTCCTCCTCCGCGCCGTCGCGGGCCCATTTGCGCAGACGCTTCAGCGCCACCTTGATGTTGCGCGTGCCCAGCTCCACCCCGTCGTCGAGGTTGCGGAACTCGCGCTTGTCCCAGACCTTCACCGCGCGCTGGTGGCGGCTTTCGTCCTGGCCGATGCGCACGCCTTCGGGGTTGTAGCCGTAGGCGCCGAAGGGCGAGGTGCCCGCCGTGCCGATCCACTTGTTCCCGCCCTGGTGCCGGCCCTGCTGTTCCTTCAGCCGCTCGCGCAGCGTCTCCATCAGCTTGTCGAAGCCGCCGAGCGCCTCGATCTCGGCGCGTTCCTCGGGGGTCAGGTGCTTCTCGGCCAGTTTCTCCAGCCAGTCCTTCGGCAGGTCCAGCGCCTCGATCACCGCCTCGACGGGGAGCTCTTGGACGCCCTTGAAGGTGGTGGCGAAGGCGCGGTCGAAACGGTCGATGTGGCGTTCGTCCTTCACCATGGTCAGGCGGGCGAGGTAGTAGAAGGCCTCGATGTCGTAGAGCGCGAGGTCGGCGCGCATCCCCTCGAGAAAGCCCAGGTATTCCCGCAGGCTGACCGGCACGCCGGCGGCGCGGAGGTTCTCGAAGAAGGGCACGAACATCTGGCTCAGCTCATCCTTTCGATCGCGATGGTCGCGAACATGCACAACAGGCCCAGCACGATGGCATAGACCGCCGCATATTGCGCGACGTCCAGGCCGCTGCCGCCACGTCTGCGGGCAGTGAAGGCGCCCAGCAGCGCGCCGACGATCACCCCGGCGATGACGATCATCCTTTCCTCCCCCTGATACCCGGAACCGTGCCGCCCCGGAAGGCATCCTCCCGACACTTCTCCCCCCGGCATCCGTACCCCCGGCACCCTTACGCCCGGCACCTGCACCCCCCGGCGCTTACCCTCCCGTGGCGGGCTCCCCCGCGAGGGCGGCGATCTGGGCCAGGCGGCTCTGGATCGTCTGCTCGGTTCCGAAACCGTAGCGCGACCACCCGATACTGTCGAGGCGGGCGGCGCGGGCTGCCTTGCGGTCGCCCTTCATCGCCAGCGCATCGGCGCGGATCATGTAGAGCGTGGCCAGCAGCGCCGCGTTCTGCGCCCGCTCCGCCGCAGGGCGGGCGCGGCGGATCAGCGTCAGCGCGTGGTCGGGGTCGTCGGCGACCAGTGCGTAGGCGGCCAGCTGCATGTCGATATGGGCGCGCTGGATCTCGGTGTCGGGCAGCGTGCGATAGATCCTGTCGGCCGCCTGAAGCGCATGCAACGCCGTCTCGGGGTTCTCGATCCGCGCCAGACGGCCCAGCACGAAGTATGAAAACGCCATGCGCGCGTCGGTCCAGCCCTCCTTCTGAGCGATCTCGACCGCCCGGATCGCGGCGTCGCCGCGGCGGGTGTCGCTTGTCCCGGGGCCGAGCGCGGTCTCGATCGCGTCGATCCAGGGGCGCGGGGTGGGGCCGGGTGCGGGACGGGGGGTTATGTGTTCCCCCGCCGGGTTCAGCCGCGCAAGGATCGCGGGAAGCCGCGCCGCCGCCTCGGCCCGGGTGGTGCCGGCGGGCAGCTCGGGCGCGTAGTAGACCCGCAGCATCAGCATGTCGAAGCCTGTGAGCACGCTCTGGAAATTGTCGTCGTCGAACACCGACTCGGTGAGGCGGTAGAGGTCGTCGAGCGGCCCGAGCGCCTGCGCCACCTCCTCGTTCAGGCAGTCGCGGATCTCCTGCGGGGCGGTGTCGGAGGGGATGAAGACCGCCAGCTTGTCGCGCACCTTCAGCGTGGTCCAGTCCAGTCGGGAAGTGCCGCGCGCCTGGCGGTAATCAGCCCAGGAATTCACCCGCGGCGCCACGAAACAGGCCGCCTGCGGCACCAGCGCCTGCATCTCGGCGCGCGGCAGGAACTGGATCGTGATGTTGGCGGGGCCGGGGATGCGGTGCACGTCGATCTTCGCCTCGCTGCGAAAGCGGGCAAGCACGTGGTCAAGCTCGGCCGGGGCCGTCGGCGGGATGGTCCCGGTCATCGTCACCGTCACCGGGCCCATGAAGCGGCTCATCCACGGCAGGTCGCGGCCGCTTTCCAGGCGGAACGAGAGGTCGAGGAAGTCGCGCGCGATATCGACGTTGGACAGGTGCGGCGGCGTGGCGCGATAGGGGCCGAAGGTCTTCATCGGCGGCAGGGCGACAGGCGCCAGCACCACGGCACGTTGCGGGGTGGGCACAGGTTCCGGCTGCGTCGTGCAGGCGGCGAGGGACGTGACCGCGAGCAGGAGGAATGCCGCGGCGCTGCGGGGCAGGGCGCTCATCCGGCGGTGCCCCCGGCCGTGGTGCCCCCGGCCATGGTGCACCCGACCGTTCCGTGCGGGCGGGGGATCTGCGGCGCGTCGATCAAGGCGGTCATGGGGGACTCCCAGCTTCGGGACGATCCCGTGGGAATGAGGATAGGGCGCGGGCCGGGCGCTGGAAAGCCCTGCGAAGGGGAAAGCCGCGGGCGTGGCCGAGCTGTGTCGAGGTTTCCGGTCCGGGCGGCGCGGGGCGGGGCAGGGACGGGCGATGCACCCCGGCTCCGCATGCAACACCCCCGGCGCCATCTCGCCGCGACAGCTTGCGCCGCCTGCGCGGCTCGGGCACCAAGGGCGGCATGGCAAAGTCAGCCCCCGCCTTCACCTGCACCAATTGTGGCGCCTCCCATCGCAAGTGGGTCGGCCGCTGCGACAGCTGCGGTGCCTGGAACTCCCTGGTGGAGGAGGCCCCGCTCACCGCTGGCCCCTCGGCCAAGTCGCTGGGCGCCCAGCGGGGCCGGGCTGTGGCCCTGACCGACCTCGCCACCGAGGAAGCCCCGCCGCCGCGCGCCACCTCGGGGATGGAGGAGCTTGACCGCGTCCTCGGCGGTGGCCTCGTTCCCGCCTCGGCGATTCTGGTCGGCGGCGATCCCGGCATCGGCAAATCGACGTTGCTCTTGCAGGCTGCCGCAGCCTTCGCCACTTCGGGCCTCAAATGCGTCTACATCTCGGGCGAGGAAGCCTCGGCCCAGGTGCGGATGCGGGCCGGGCGCCTCGGCCTCAGCCAGGCGCCGGTGAAGCTTGGGGCCGAGACCAACCTGCGCGACATCCTCACCACGCTGGACGAGGAACGCCCGGACCTTGCCATCATCGATTCGATCCAGACCATGTGGGCCGACAACGTCGACAGCGCGCCTGGATCCGTCAGCCAGGTCCGTGCCGCCGCGCATGAGCTGGTGAACTTCGCCAAGCGGCGGGGGACCTCCGTCATCCTCGTAGGTCATGTCACCAAGGAGGGGCAGATCGCCGGCCCCCGGGTGGTCGAGCACATGGTGGACACGGTTCTCTATTTCGAGGGCGAGCGCGGGCATCAGTTCCGCATCCTGCGCGCGGTCAAGAACCGCTTCGGCGCGGCCGACGAGATCGGCGTGTTCGAGATGACCGGCGGCGGCCTCGCCCAGGTCGGCAATCCCTCGGCGCTGTTCCTGTCGGAACGCGGGCAGGCAAGCCCCGGATCGGCGGTCTTCGCGGGGATCGAGGGCACGCGCCCCGTGCTGACCGAGATCCAGGCGCTGGTCGCCCCCTCGCCGCTGGGCACGCCCCGGCGCACGGTCGTGGGGCTGGATTCGGGCCGCATCTCGACCATCCTCGCGGTGCTCGAGGCGCGTTGCGGCATCCCCTTCGCGGGGCTCGACCTGTTCCTGAATGTGGCCGGTGGCATGCGGGTTTCGGAACCGGCGGCCGATCTGGCGGTTGCTGCTGCGATCCTGTCCGCGCGCGAGGACGTGGCCCTGCCGCCCGACCTCGTGCTTTTCGGCGAGATCAGCCTGTCGGGGGCGCTGCGCCCGGTGGGACAGACGGAAAACAGGTTGAAAGAGGCCCGAAAACTTGGTTTCTCACAGGCGATCGCGCCCGCGCGCACGAAAGCCGGTACGGACGAGGGGATGAGGGTGCGTCAGATGCAGGATCTGACCGCATTCGTGGGCGAGGTCTTCGGGGCGGGCTGAGACCGGCCCCCGACAGGTAGTGCGGGGCCGGCCAGGGCGACCCCCAACAAGGAACGAAAGAGGACGGGCATGGAAGGTATCAACATCGTGGACGTGGTGGTGATCGTGGTGATCATCCTCTCGGCGATCCTCGCCTATGCGCGCGGTTTCGTCCGGGAGGTGATGGCGATCGCCGGCTGGATCGCGGCGGCCGTGGTCGCCTATATCTTCGCCCCCCAGGCCGAACCGCTGATCAAGCAGATCCCCGTGCTCGACAAGTTTCTGGCCGGATCGTGCGAATTGTCGATCATCGCGGCCTTCGCGGTGGTCTTCGCCCTGGCCCTCGTGGTGCTGGCGTTCTTCACGCCGCTCCTGTCCTCGGCCGTGCAGAATTCCGTCCTCGGGGGCTTCGACCGCGGGCTCGGCTTCCTCTTCGGCGTGGCACGGGGCATCCTTCTGGTCGCCGTGGCCTTGATCGTCTACGACCGCGCCATGGCCGGCGAGGCGATCCCGCAGGTCGCGCAAAGCCAGTCGGCGCATATCTTCGCCAACTTCCAGGCCAAGCTGAATTCGGACATCCCCGACCAGATGCCGCGCTGGCTCGAAAACACCTACGAGGGGCTGGTCGGCGATTGCGGCGCACCGCCCAAGGGGGCAGACGGCGTCACCGGCAACAGCGGCGCCACCGGAACGGGCGCGACCACGCTGACCCCGCCGGCCCCAAAGAACTGAGCGCCAGGCTTCTCATCGACACCGCCGATCGGGGCCGCAACGGCCCCGATCCCGTGCGTTGGTACCCGGCGGGGCGGGGTGCGGCCAAGTCGGCACGTGACACTTGGGTGACGACGCACTACATGGGGGGGCAAACGCCCCCGCCATGGATTCGGAGTGACCGCCCGATGCCTGCGACAGACCCGCAGTTTCCCCCCGCCCATCCCTTTGATGACGACAAGCTGCACGAGGAGTGTGGCGTCTTCGGCGTCATCGGTGTGGCGGATGCCGCGAATTTCGTGGCGCTCGGCATGCATGCCCTGCAACACCGCGGGCAGGAGGCCGGCGGTATCGTAACCCACGATCCCGAGACCGGCTTCAATTCGGCCCGCCGTTTCGGCTACGTCCGCGACACCTTCACCAAGGCCGACGTGATGGCCACGCTGCCGGGATCCATCGGCATCGGCCACGTGCGCTATTCCACCGCCGGATCGAAGGGCAACACCGCGATCCGCGACGTGCAGCCCTTCTTTGGCGAGTTCGCGATGGGTGGCTGCGCGGTGGCCCACAACGGTAACATCACCAACGCCACCGCGCTCCGGCGCGAACTGATCGAGCGCGGCTCGATCTTCCAGTCGTCCTCGGACAGCGAATGCATCATCCACCTGATGGCGCGCTCGATCCAGAAGAACATCCCCGAGCGGATGAAGGACGCGCTGCGCCGGGTCGAGGGTGCCTTCTCTGTCGTCGCGATGACCCGGACGAAGCTCATTGGCGTGCGCGATGCGCTGGGGGTGCGTCCGCTGGTGCTGGGCAAGCTGGGCGACGGCGGCTGGTGTCTCTCGTCCGAGACCTGCGGCCTCGACATCATCGGGGCCGAGTTCATCCGCGAGATCGAGCCGGGCGAGATGGTGGTGATCGGCGCCAAGGGGGTCGAAAGCTTCCACCCGTTCGAGGGTCGGCCCTCGCGCTTCTGCATCTTCGAACACGTGTATTTCTCGCGCCCCGACTCCATCCTCGGCGGCCGCTCAGTCTACGAGACCCGCCGCGCCATCGGCGTGGAACTGGCGCGCGAGGCCCCGGTGGAGGCCGATCTGGTTTGCCCGGTGCCCGACAGCGGCACCCCCGCGGCGATCGGCTACGCCGCCGAAAGCGGCATTCCCTACGGCATGGGGATCATCCGCAACCAGTACATGGGCCGAACCTTCATCGAACCGACCGAGCAGATCCGCAACATGGGCGTGCGGCTGAAGCTGAACGTCAACCGCGCCCTGGTGCGCGGCAAGCGGGTGATCCTGGTCGACGACTCGGTCGTGCGCGGCACCACCTCGCGCAAGATCAAGGACATGATCCTCGACGCCGGCGCGGCCGAGGTACACTTCCGCATCGCCTCTCCACCCACCGCCTGGCCCTGCTTCTACGGTGTCGACACGCCCGAGCGCTCCAAGCTGCTCGCGGCCACGATGTCGGAGGAGGAGATGCGCCAGTGGATCGGCATCGACAGCCTCAAGTTCATCTCGCTCGACGGTCTCTACCGCGCGGTGGGCGAAAGCGGCGGGCGCGATGCCCGCGCGCCGCGCTACTGCGACGCCTGCTTCTCTGGTGAATACCCCGTGGCGCCGTCCGACATGATCGAGAAGGGCTTCCAGATGAAGGCCGCCGAATAGGCCCCATGTCAGGGGCGTCCCGTAACCCCCTGGTTCTTGTGAAGATACGCCCGTCGGAAGCCTGCCGCGAAGCGGCACACAGCAGGATCCGCCCATGACCGACCAGCCCACTTCCGATCGCGTGGCTCTCGTCACGGGCGCCTCCCGCGGTCTCGGCTTTGCCATCGCCGAGGAACTGGGCGCCGCGGGCTGGCACGTCGTCGCGGTCGCTCGCACCGTGGGCGGTCTCGAGGAGCTGGACGACGCGATCAGGGCGCGCGGCGGCTCCGCCACGCTCGCGCCCATGGATGTGACCGAGGACGACGCGATGCGCCACCTCTGCCGCTCCATCCACGATCGCTGGGGGCAGGCGGGGCTCTGGGTCCACACGGCGATCCACGCCGCCCCGCTGGCGCCCACCGGCCACCTGGACGCCAAGGATATCGACAGCTCCGTCCGCACCAACCTGCGCGCCACCGCCATGCTCATCGGCATGGTGGAACCCTTGCTGAACCAGAACGGGCAGGGCGCCGCGCTTTTCCTCGAAGACCCCCGCGCCGGGCAGAAATTCTTCGGCTCCTACGGCGCCACCAAGGCCGCGCAGATCGCCCTCGCCCGCTCCTGGCAGGCCGAGACCGCCTCGACCGGCCCGCGCGTCCTGATCGAAACGCCCGCGCCCATGCCCACCGCCGTGCGCGCCCGCTTCTTCCCCGGCGAGGACCGCGAGGGCAGCAACCTCACCCCCTGCGCGACCGAGGCGAAGCGGATCGTGTCGCAGCTCTGACGGCACGCCGGCACCCCGGGACAGGTTGGCCCGGATGAGAGAGGGCGGAAATCCCCTTTCAACTTGGCAAATAATCAAAAAATCGACGTCACCCCTCGTGGAACGCCCGTTTCGACGCGATCGAGAGGGCAAGCGAGGCCAGCACGCAGCCGGTGAAGAGGTAAAGCCCCCAATCGGTACGCACCGTGGCCAGTCCCACACCCTTCACTACGACGATGTAGAGCGCGATCAGGAAGACGTCGGCCATGGCGAGCTTGCCCAGCAGGGTCAGCGCCGGCAGCACCCGTGGAGACAGGAGGCCGAGGTGCAGGAGCGCAAGGCCGATGGTCTTCAGGTAGGGCGCGAAGATGGCGAGGAAGGTGACCAGCAGCGCCAGCATCACGTCGCTGCCCCAAAGCGCCTGCAGCCCGGAAACGACCGAGATCCGGGACAGGCCGAACAGTGGTAGCAGCCCCGCCCGCAGCAGCGGCGCGAACCAGCTGATCGGAAAGGCCACCAGCAGCACCAGGTTGGCCAGGGTCAGCACGGCCCTCACGCGCGGGACCTACTTGGAGGGGGTCTTCGGCTGCATCTGGACGACATTGGGGGTGCCCGGAGCGGTGTCTTTAGGGTCGGCGGGCGGCAGGCCCGGGTGCTGAACATCCTCGAAGTCATAGCCCAGCCCGGGCAGTACGTCACGCAGGTCGCTTTCCAGCCGGGCGATCTGGCGCGCGGCGTCGGTCTCGTCGGCCTCGATGTCCGCCATCCAGCGCTTGAGCTCGTCACAGGCGTATTGCGCGAGCTTCAGCTTCTCGCGCAGGCTGTCGACCTCCTGCTGGCGCTGGACCAGGAAGGTCTTGGCGCGCGCCACCTTTTCGTCGGAATAGACCCGGGCGAGATCGCGCGAGATGTGGCTCATCTCGGCGGCGAGCTGCAGCAGCTCGGGCTCGAGATGGCTGAGGTCGGGATGGTGGCGCAGGTGTTCCATCCGCGCCCGCATGGATTCGAATTCCGACGACAGCGCGAAGGCCCCGTCCCGGTCGGCGGCATGGGCGGCCGCGTAGGCGGTCGTCACGTCATCGATCGAGATCCGGAAATCGCGGTGGCTGCGTTCCAGGCGCATCATCCTCCCGTTCGCCGGCAGGAAGAAGCACAGCCCCACCAGGAAGGCGGTCAGGCCGATTTGTGCCCAGGTGCCGGCCGCGGCAAAGGTCGTGTCGCCGAAGCGCGCCTCGAACTGCAGCCATGGCCATTGCCCCAGCGCGGCCATCGCGCTGGCCGCGATCGCCGCGGCCGTCAGCGCCAGAAGGGCGCCCAGGGCAAGTGTCTGCAAAATGGATTGGACGCGCCGCAGCGCGACTTCGCTTGAAATCGTCATCATCGTTACCCCCGCCAGGTAGATGACGATTCCACACGTCTGCGCGTTCTGGCAATGATATTGCGGGGTTCCGGGGCGAATTTCCCGTGCACAGGGGGCGCCGGCCGGGGCATTGTCCGCGAATCGGGGGCAATGCAGTACCTGGCCGGGGATTTGCCGTCTCAGCGCACCGCGGCGATCGGCCCCTCGGCCCGACCGTGGATGAACTGGTCGAGGTAAGGATCGGAAGAATCATCCATTTCCGCGACCGGCCCGGTCCACTTGATCTGCCCGTCGTGCAGCATCGCGACATTGTCGGCGATGGCGCGCACCGAGGTCATGTCATGGGTGATGGTCATCGCGGTCGCGCCCATCTCGGTCACGATCTCGCGGATCAGCTCGTTGATCACGCCGGCCATGATCGGGTCGAGCCCAGTCGTGGGCTCGTCGAAGAAGATGATCTCGGGGTCGGCGGCGATGGCGCGGGCCAGGCCCACGCGTTTCTGCATGCCGCCCGAAAGCTCGGCGGGGAAGAGGTCGGCCACCTCGGGCGTCAGGCCCACGCGGCGCAGCTTCTCGATCGCGATCTCGCGCGCCTCGGCCTTCGGGCGCCGCGCGGCGCCGCGTTGCAGGCGGAATGCGACGTTCTGCCAGACCGAGAGGCTGTCGAACAGCGCAGCCCCCTGGAACAGCATGCCGAACCGGGCGAGAAAGGCATCTCGGTCGCCCTTGGTCACGTCCTGGCCGTCCAGCGTGATCTTGCCTCGGTCGGGCGTCACCAGGCCCAGGATGCATTTCAGCGTCACCGACTTGCCGGTGCCGGAGCCGCCGATGATCACCATCGAGGTGCCAGTGGGGATCGTCAGGTTCACCCCGCGCAGCACGCGCTTGGACCCGAAGGCCTTGTGGACGTCGGTAAGCTCGATCATGAGGTGAAGAACAATGCTGTGAGGAGGAAGTCGGTGGCGAGGATCGCGACCGCGGCGGCCTGCACGGCCGACTTGGTGGCGCGGCCCACGCCCTGCGCACCCCGGCCCGATTGCATGCCGTGATAGCAGCCCGCCAGCGCCACGATGAAACCGAAGACGGCGCCCTTGATCAGGCCCGAGACGACGTCCCACGATTCGAGGTAGTTCACCGTGTTCTTGAGGTAGTCGACGGCGTTGAAATCGAGGTGGTAGACGCCCACGAGGTAGCCGCCCCAGATCCCGATGCTGTCGCCCACGGCGACGAGCGCGGGCACCACGATGACCGCCGCCAGAAGGCGTGGCGCGACGAGGTATTTCATCGGGTTGGTGGACAGGGTGACGAGGGCGTCGATCTGTTCGGTCACCTTCATCGTGCCGATCTCTGCCGCGATGGAGGAGGCCACGCGCGCCGCGACCATCAGCCCGCCCAGCACCGGGCCCAGTTCGCGCACCATGCCGATGGCGACGATCGAGGGCACGACCGACGAGGCGTTGAAGCGCGAGCCGCCGGCGTAGATCTGAAGCGCCAGCGCGCCGCCGGTGAACAGCGCGGTCAGCGCCACAACGGGCAGCGAGTACCAGCCGATCTGCATCAGCGCCTGGCCGAATTCGCGCGGGTAGTAGGGCGGGCGGAAGACATGCGACACGCCGCGCACGGCGAAGATCGCCAGCCGCCCGATCGCCGCCACGGGGGCCAGCGCGAGCGTGGCGCCGCTCACGCGCCGCCCCCGGCATAGCGGCGCTGGTAGCGCGCGCCCAGGCTGGTGAGGATCTCGTAGCCGATGGTGCCCGCGGCGGTGCCCAGGTCGTCGATCGTCTGGTGCGGCCCGAGCAGGTCGAGCGTGTCGGGCACTTCGTTGAGGTGGGTGACGTCGGCGGTGATCAGGTCCATCGAGACGCGGCCGACCACGGGGCAGGGGACATCCCCGGCCCAAAGGGTGGCGTTGTTGCCCAGGACGCGGAAGACGCCGTCGGCATAGCCCGCGGAAACGGTGGCGATGGTCGAGTCGATCTCGGCCGTCCAGGTGTTGCCGTAGCCCACGGTCTCGCCCGCCAGCACTTCGCGGGTCTGGATGACCGGCAGCGACAGCCGCACCGCCGGGCGCGCGGCCTCGAACGGCAGGCCGCCGTAGAGGCCGACGCCGGGCCGGGTCAGTTCGAAGTGGTAGTCCGGCCCCAGAAGGATGCCGCCAGTCGCCGACAGAGACCGGGGGATGCCGGTGCCCCGGGTCAGGTCCTCGAAGGTGGCAAGCTGCTGGGCGTTCATCGCGTGGTCGGGTTCGTCGGCGCAGGCGAGGTGGCTCATCAGAAGTTCCGGCCCGGCCTGCATCACGATGCCCGCGACGGCGGCCCATTCGTCGGCCTCCATCCCCAGCCGGTTCATGCCGGTGTCGAGCTGGATTCCGAACGGGTGGCCGGAGAGGGTTTCCATGTGCCGGGTCAGCTGGTCGACCGAATTCAGCATCGGCGTCAGGTCGAGGTCGCGGATCATGTCGGTATCGCCCGCCATGTGCCCGGAAAAGACGCTGATCTGCGGCCCGGGACCCAGCGCCTTGCGCACCACCGCGCCCTCTTCTGCGACGGCGACGAAGAAGCGCCTTGCGCCTGCCCCGGCCAGGGCACGGGCGATGCGGTCGGCGCCGAGCCCGTAGGCGTCGGCCTTGACCACGGCACCGGTCTGGGTGGCGGGGTCTGTCATGCGGTCCAGCGCGCGCCAGTTTGCGGCGATCGCGTCGAGGTCGATGGAAAGGGTCGCGCTGCTCATGGCGTGGTTTTGACAGCCTTGGGCGCAAGGTCAAGGGGAAAGGCCACGCCACCCTCCGCCCGGGCGGAAGCCCACCACCCGGCGGGCGCGTTTCCGGCAGGCGCGCTGGCCGAAGCACTTTTCGGGAGCACTGGCGGGGGCATTGGCGGGGCACAGGTTGGAGCGCCGATCGTGACGCGGCGCCCTTCGCGCCCGCCGCAAGGATGCCGCAAGGATCACGAGGTCGGGAGCGGTGCGAGGGGTGCGCGGCTCGGGCGCGGGCCTGTCGCGGGGTGTCGGGATGCGGGCGGCGAATGAAACGGCTTTGGTGGCAATAGGTTGCAGGGGGGGCAGGTCGCCCTGTGCAGGGCGATCCCGCCCGATCACATTTTGCTGCGCTGCGGCAAAATTCGGGGCGAGGGGTATGGAAATTTAGAAAGCGCACTAAGTATATGCGCACTATGCAAGACGACACCACAGAAACACGCCGCGAATTCGTCGAGGCCCTCGTCAGGGTCGGGCGCAAGGTTCGCACGCTTTTCAACGGCCGGGTGACCGCCCATGGGCTGACCTATGCGCGTGCCCGGGCGCTGCGCTGGCTGGCCGATCACCCCGAGGGCCTGACCCAGAAGGCGCTGGCCTGCATCCTCGAGCTGGAGCAGCCGACCACCGGGCGGCTTCTCGACACGATGGAAGGGCTGGGGCTGGTGTCGCGGGTGCCCGATCCGAACGACCGGCGCGCCAACCTGATCCTGCTGACCGAGCTGGGCGCACAGCAGGCCGAGCTGGTCGCGCATGAGGGCGAGGCGCTGCGGCGCGACCTTCTGGAAACCTTCGACGGGGCCGAGCTGGAAGCGGCGATCGACCTTCTGTGCCGGATCTCGGAGCAGGCGGACGTTCTGGGCGCCCGGGCGGGCGCACATCCGGGGGGCGACGATGAAACTGCCTGAACGCTGGCAGATCGTCTTCACGCTCAAAGCCTTCGTGGCTGCGGTGCTGGCGCTCTACATCTCCTTCGCGCTGGGGCTCCAGCGGCCCTACTGGGCGATGACGACCGTCTACGTGGTGGCACAGCCCTTCGCGGGGGCGATCCGGTCCAAGGGGGCCTATCGCATCTGCGGCACGCTCTGCGGGGCGGCGGCCGGGATCACGCTGGCCTCGATCTTTGGTGCCGATCAGGTTCTGATGATGGCGGGCCTCGTGGCCTGGTTCCTGTTCTGCGGCTATTTCGCGCTGTCGACCCGGCAGCCGAACTTCTATTTCTTCCTGCTGGCCGGGATGACCGCGCTGCTGATCGGCTGGCCCGACAGCAGTCTGTCCTCGGGGCCGATCTTCGACAACGCGATCGCCCGCACCGAGGAGATCGCGCTGGGGATCGCCTGCGCGGTCGCCGTTGACAGTATCTTCTTCCCGCGCCGGATCTGGCCGGTGGTGCAGGGCGCGATCCGCAAGTGGGGCGAGGACGCCCGGGCATGGAGCCTCGACGTCCTGCGCGGCAAGACCGGGCGGTCGGCCGCCGACCGTGCCAGGCTTGCCGCCGATGCCGCGGCGATCTCGGCGATGACGGTCCACCTCGACTACGAGGCACAGGACAACCCTCAGCGCGCCCGCTGGGTGCGGGTGCTGCAGCAGCGGATGCTGATCCTGCTGCCGCTCCTGTCCTCGGTCGAGGACCGGCTAGAAGAACTGACCCGTGACGGCGCCGCCTTTCCGGCGGAGCTGCGCAGCCTGATGGACGACCTTGCCGATTGGGTCGAGGGGCAGTTTCCCAAGGGACAGGCGGCGGGGTTCCTTGCGCGGATCGAGGCGATGGACATGCGCACGGTCCCGGGGTCGGACTGGCACAGGATCCTGCTGATCAGCCTTGCCGCTCGGCTGACGGAATTCGTCACGCTGTGGGAGGATTGCCTTGCGCTGCGCGCGCAGGTCGACGCCCCGCGCGACCGCGTGCCGGCGCGCCTGTTGCAGATGGAGCGTGAAAGCGCGACCGCGCCGCACCTCGACCGGCTGATGGTGTTCTGGGCCATCGGTTCGACCATGCTGGCGTTCCTGATCTCGGCCACCTTCTGGTATTTCTCGGGCTGGTCCGGTGGGGCGACGATGGCGATGATCTCGCTGTTGCTGTCGCTGTTCTTCGGCGCCTTCGACAACCCGGTGCCGATCCTCAGGCGGCTGGTCTGGGTGATGCTGGCCGCCGTCAGCTTCGACACCTTCTACCTGTTCGTCGTGCTGCCGCAGGTGCACAGCTTTCCGACGCTGATCCTGGTGCTGGCCCCCGCGCTGCTGGTTCTGGGGCTGCTGGCAAGCCAGCCCGCGACCTTCATGATCGCGCTCTTTCCGATCGCCTTCCTGTCGTTGCAGGATACCGCCTATACCGCGTTCGCCCCGTTCCTCGAGGGGATGGTCGGCCTCTTCCTCGGGGTTTGCGTGATCCTTGCCGTGAACTCGGTGGTCAAGGCGGTTGGCGCGCAGATCTCGATCGGGCGGATCCGCCAGGCCGGCTGGCGCGACCTCGAAGCGATCGCCACCGCCGGGCCGCGCCGCGGCGCCGGGCCGGATTCCGCCATGGACGAGGCGAGCGCGCGTTTCACCGCGCGGATGCTCGACCGGCTGGGCCTGATCGCGCCGCGCCTTGCCGTGCTCGACCTGGCCGGGCGCGCGGCGGTCGAAGCACTGGCCGAAACCCGGCTGGGCCTCGGGCTGATCGCGTTGCAGCGGGCCCGGCGCGGGCTTGACCGTGGCACCGACGCGGGGATGGGGCGGCTGATGGACGGCATCGCCCGCCACTTCCGCGAGCAGCGCCGCCACTGGACCCGGGGCGTCGCCTCGGACGCGCCCGATGACCTGCTTGCGCAGATCGACGACCTGCTGGGGCGGGTGGCCTTCGATCGCGCGTTGCCCGACCGGCGCGCGATCGTGCTGTCGCTTGCCGGGATCCGCCGCGCGCTCTATCCCGGGGCGTCGACCTTCGCGGGGGTGCCACGGCGCCCCGCAGACCCCGGGGTGCCCGGGGCGATTGACGGAAAACCCTCGGTGGCCGCGCGATGAATCTTTCCGTGAACATCTACGGCGTCTTCGTGCCGGCGCTGCTGATCTACATCCTGGGCGGCCTCGTGCTGGCCTGGGGGATTCGGCGGCTGATGACCGTGGCGGGCCTCTACCGCCTGGTCTGGCACCCCGCGCTGTTCGACCTTGCCGTGATCGTGATCGCGACCGGCGTGGTCTTTGCCGCCTTCCGCTGAGCCGGGCACCGACCGACCCGATCCTGCCCGCAGCCCCCTGACAAGAACAAGACCAACCGGAATGACCATGAAACTTCTCGGCCGAATCCTCATCACTGCCGTCGCTGTCGCGCTGGCGCTCGTCGTGATCTGGAACATCTGGATCTACTACGAGGTCGCGCCGCGCACCCGCGACGGCCATATCGCCGCGACCGTCGTGACCGTCGCGCCCAAGGTGTCGGGCGAGGTGGTGAAGATCGCCGTCCGCGACAACCAGACGGTGAAGAAGGGCGACCTTCTCTACCAGATCGACCCGCAGCGCTACCGTATTGCGGTGGCGCAGGCGCAATCGGCGCTCGAAGGTGCCTCCGCCACGCTGGAGCAGGCCCGGCGCGACAGCGCGCGCTACCAGAAGCTCAACGACAGCGCGACCACGCCGCAGCAGCGCGAGCAGGCCTCGACCTCGGTGCAGAAGGCCGAGGCGGCGGTGAACGCGGACAAGTCGGCGCTCGATCTCGCCAAGCTGAACCTGTCCGACACCCAGGTACGGGCGCCGGTGAACGGGAATGTGACCAACCTGCAGCTGGGCGTGGGCGATTACGTCGGGGCCGGCACCCCGGTGATGGCCGTGGTCGACCGCGATTCCTATTACATCGTGGGCTATTTCGAAGAGACGAAGCTGAGCCGGATCGCGGTGGGCGACAAGGTGAAGGTCTGGCCGATGGGCGGGGCGAAGCCCTTCTACGGCCATGTCACCGGGGTTGCTGCGGCCATTCCCGACGGCTCTGCCAGCGGGACCTCGCAGCTGCTGCCGAACGTGAGCCCCACCTTCTCGTGGGTCCGGCTGGCGCAGCGCGTCCCGGTCCGGATCGCCTTCGACGACCCCACGGTGGCAAAGCGCATGGTGGCGGGGCGGACGGTCTCGATCGACGTGCTGGGCGGCGCGGACTGAGGCAACCACGCTTTTGCGATCCTTGGGACAGGTGTGCCGTGGCGCATGCCGGGGTCCTACCTTCGGCGGTCCGCGCCGGCCGGTCCGGCAGCGCGTCACGACGGTGCACCACGATGGTGCGCCACAGCAGCGCCTCCGGCGTATTTCTGCCGGGATGACCGGGCAAGGGGCGCCCGGCCGGGGTACCGTCGGTACGGGGATTGCGCCACCGGGGGGCGGGGCTTGGCAAGCGCGCGGGGATGCGTGTAAGAGGGGCCAAACGACGAAAGGCCGGGACTTGTGAGCGACTCCGACAGTTTCATCGACGAGGTGACCGAGGAGGTCCGCCGCGACAAGTTGTTCGCGGCGTTCCGGAAATACGGCTGGATCGCGATCCTCGTCATCGTCGTCCTGGTGGGCGGCGCCGCGTGGAAGGAATGGCAGATCGCCAAGCACCGCTCCGCCGCGCAGGCCTTCGGCGACGCGGTTCTGGGCGCCCAGTCCGACGCCAAGCCGGGGGCGGCGGCCAAGGGGCTGGACGGGATCGCGGCCGAGGGCGGACAGAAGGCGGTGGTCGAAATGCTCGCCGCGTCCGAGTACCAGAAGGCGGGCGATACCAAGGCCGCCATGGCCGCGCTCGACAAGGTGGCGCAGGACCAGTCGGTTCCGCAGGCCTACCGCGACCTTGCGCAGCTCAAGAAGGTGTCGATCGCAGGCGACCTGATGTCGAAGGACCAGCGCACACAGGTTCTTGGCGCGCTGGCGCAACCTGGGCGGCCGTTCCGCTTGCTGGCGATGGAACAGCAGGCGCTGATGCAGGTCGCCGAGGGCAAGACCAAGACCGCGATCGCCACCTACACCCAGATTCGGGATGACGCGGGCGCCACGGCGGGCTTGCGTCAGCGTGCGCATCAGATGATTGTAGCCTTGGGCGGGACAACGCCCAAGGCAGGCTGAAGCCTGGGATCCGGGGGGCCTCGACGGGGCCCGTGCCGGAGACCAACCCGGGCGCGAGACCGAGGAGAGCAGGGCCTTGATGCTGAAGAACGCGGTTTTCCTTCTGGCCTGCGCGGCCCTAGTCGCCGCCTGCGCCGAGAAGAAGATCCCCCTCAAGGGCGAACGCCTCGACCCTCGCGCCGTCGTCGGTGCGGGCGAGGACAACGTGCCGGCGCCGGCGCCGGGCCCGCACCGGGTGGCCGTGTCGCTGCCGGCGCCGCGGGTCAATGCCGAGTGGACGCAGCGCAACGGCGGCGCCACCCATGCCATGACCCAGCCCGCGCTGGGGACGAACCTAAGCCCGCTCTGGGCCGTCCAGATCGGCCGCGGCGACGACAAGCGCCACCAGATCACCGCCGATCCGGTGGTCGCGGCGGGCCGTGTCTACACCCTCGACAGCGAGGCCACGGTCAGCGCGGTCTCGGTCGCCGGGCAGAAGCTGTGGTCCACCGACATCACCCCGCCGGGCGACCGCCGCGGCAAGGTTTCGGGTGGCGGGCTGGCCTTCGGTGACGGCAAGCTCTTCGTCACCACCGCCTATGGCGAGCTTATCGCGCTGAACCCGGCTTCGGGCCAGGTGCTCTGGCGCCAGAAGCTGGACGCCCCGGCCACCGGGGCCCCGGCCGTGGTGGGCAACACCGTCTATGTCGCTTCGCGCAATGCGGTCGGCTGGGCCGTCAACGCCGCCGACGGCAAGCTGCGCTGGAGCCTGCAGGGCACCAGCTCCATCGGGTCGCTGACCGGCGGGCCGGCGCCGGCGGTTTCGGGCTCCACCGTGATCTTCCCGTTCTCCAGCGGGGACATGGTCGCCGCCAAGGCGCAGAGCGGCCTCGTGACCTGGTCGACCCCGGTCGCGGGCAGCCGTCTGGGCCATGTCTACGCCCAGATCCCCGATATCGCGGGCGATCCGGTGATCGTGGGCGGCACCGTTTATGCCGGCAACGCAACCGGCCGCGTCGGCGCCTACAGCCTGGAAAGCGGCGAGGCCGACTGGACCTCGGACGAGGGGACGCTGGGGCCCGTCTGGCCGGCGGGCGGACAGCTCTACCTGATCTCCGACGAGAACAAGCTGGTGCGGCTGAACGCCTCGACCGGGGTCCCCATATGGAAGGCGCCGCTGCCCTATTACAAACCCTACCGCAAGGAAAAGAAGCGGCGCGACATCTACCAGAACTTCGGCCCGGTGCTGGCCGGGAACCACCTGGTCGTGCCCTCGTCGGATGGTTCGCTGAAGATGTTCGACCCGGCCTCGGGCGCGCTGGTGTCGCAGATCGAGCTTGGCGCGCCAGCCACGACCGACGCGGCGGTGGCAAACCGGACGCTGTACGTCGTCACGGCGGATGGCAAACTTCGGGCTTTCCGTTAAGCGCGCAAACGTGTAGGCGGACGGCTTCGACCTGATCGGAGCGGGACATGTCCTTCACCCTCGCCATCGTGGGCCGGCCCAACGTGGGCAAGTCCACCCTGTTCAACCGCCTCGTGGGCAAGCGCCTCGCGCTGGTCGACGACCAGCCCGGCGTGACCCGCGACCTGCGCGAGGGCGATGCGCGCCTCGGCGACCTGCGCTTTACCGTGATCGACACGGCGGGCCTCGAGGAGGCCACCGACGATTCGCTTCAGGGCCGGATGCGGCGCCTGACAGAGCGCGCAGTGGCGATGGCCGACATCTCGCTCTTCCTGATCGACGGGCGGGCGGGGGTGACGGCCTCGGACCAGGGCTTTGCCGACATCCTGCGCCGCAGCGGCAAGACCGTGATCCTCGGCGTGAACAAGGCCGAGGGCCGGGCGGGCGAGGATGGTGTTCTCGAGGCCTACGCGCTGGGTCTGGGCGAGCCGCTGCGCCTCTCTGCCGAGCATGGCGAGGGGATGGATGACCTCTACCGCCTGCTCCAGCCGCTGGCCGACAAATATGCCGAGCGGGCCGAAGCCGACGCGCCCGAGGTCGACGTCGACTTGCCCGAGGAGATGACCGAGGAAGAGGCCGCCGCGGCCCCGGTGCCCGCGCCGACCAAGGCCAAACCCCTGCAGATCGCGGTGATCGGCCGGCCGAACGCCGGGAAATCCACGCTGATCAACCATATCCTCGGCGAGGACCGCCTGCTGACCGGCCCCGAGGCGGGGATCACCCGCGACGCGATCTCGCTGGCGACCGAATGGGAAGGCACGCCGATCCGCATCTTCGACACCGCGGGGATGCGCAAGCGTGCCAAGATCACCGACAAGGTGGAGAAACTCTCCGTCTCCGACGGCCTCCGGGCGGTCCGCTTCGCCGAGGTTGTCGTGGTGCTCCTCGACGTCGAGATCCCGTTCGAAAGCCAGGACCTTCGGATCGCCGATTACGCCGAGAGCGAGGGCCGCGCAGTCGTCGTCGCCGTCAACAAGTGGGACCTCGAGGAAGACCGCCAGGGCAAGCTGCGCGAGCTGAAGGAGCAGTTCGAGCGGCTGCTGCCGCAGCTCAAGGGCGCGCCGCTGGTCACCGTCTCGGCCAAGACCGGCCGTGGTCTCGACCGGCTGCACGACGCGATCCTCAAGGCGCATGAGATCTGGAACCGGCGCGTGCCGACGGCGCGGCTGAACCAGTGGCTGGGCGCGATGACCGAGGCCCACCCGCCGCCCGCGCCGGGTGGCCGCCGGATCAAGCTGCGCTATGCGACGCAGGTGAAGACGCGGCCGCCGGCCTTCGTCGTGATGTGTTCTCATCCGCAGGAAATGCCCGACAGTTACAAGCGCTACCTCGTGAACGGGCTGCGCGAAAGCTTCGACATGCCGGGCACGCCGATCCGCCTGACGCTGCGCGGCCAGGGCGACAAGAACCCCTATCGGACCAAGAAATACACCACCCCCTCGCGGCTGCGGAAGCACCTGGGCAAGGGCCCGGCGAACGGCTAGGGGGAAAGCCGCGCCCGCCCCGGCGGGGCGCGGATCCTGTCTTCTTTCTTGATTAAATACTCACGTCGCGGCGGCTGGACCGGTGCGACGTGAGTATTTGGGCCAAGAGCAAGGGATCAGGCCTGTTCCAGCGCCGTGATGATGGCGCCGAAATCCGCGGCCTTGAGCGAGGCGCCACCCACCAGCGCGCCGTCGACATTCGACACCGCGAAGATCTCGGCCGCGTTGCCGGGCTTCACCGAGCCGCCGTAGAGCAGCCGCACGCCGTCGCCCTGGGGGCCGATCCGGCCGACGAGTTCGGCGCGGAGGAAGTCGTGCACCTCGGCGATTTCCCCAAGCGTCGGCGTCCGGCCGGTGCCGATGGCCCAGACCGGCTCGTAGGCCACGACAAGCGTGTCGGCTGTCATGTCGTCGGGGATCGAGCCGGCAAGCTGCGCGCCGATGACCTTGAGCGTGGTCTCAGCGTCGCGCTGCGCCTCGGTCTCGCCCACGCAGACCACGGCGACGAGGCCCGCGGCCAGGGCCGCCTCGACCTTGGCGCGCACCACCTCGTCGGTCTCGCCATGGTCGGTGCGGCGCTCGGAATGGCCGAGGATGACGTAATCGGCGCCCGCATCCATCAGCATGGTGGCCGAGATGTCGCCGGTATGCGCCCCGGAGGCGGCATAGTGGCAATCCTGCCCGCCGACGAAGATCGGGTGTTCGGCCAGGTTGTCGGCCATCCGCGCAAGCAGCGTGGCGGGCGGGCAGATCAGCACTTCGCAGCGCGGATCGGGGTGGGTCTTGGCGAGGGCGTCGATCTCGGCCAGGCTTTCGCCGACCCCGTTCATCTTCCAGTTCCCGGCGGCAAGCTTCGGTCGCGGCATGTGGTTCTCCCGGTTGATTTCCCCCGGGATAGCCGCTGCGGACGGGGGCCGGAAGCCCCCAATTCACCGTCTCAGCCCGCGGGCGATGCCTTGCGCGGCCCCGTGCCGGCGCGGCGGGCGGCCTTGCGTGCCTTCTCGGCGCGTTTCTCGGCGGCGGCGGCGCGGGCGGGCGGAAGGGCGAGGCGGGCCCAGTGCAGCGCCTCCTCGGCATCGTCCATCGCGGCCTCGGGCAGGGTCATGAAGGAGGGGAGGGCGCGACGGCGGCCGTTCATCTCGTAGGCGAAGGGCTCCGATCCGGCGGCCTCGAAGAGCGGGCGGGTGTCGGCATCGGTCTTGAGGTAGACAGTATCGCGGGCGACGAGGCAGAACATTGCGTCGTCCTCGGCATAGAGACCGGCGCCCGAGAACATCCGGCGCATCGAAATAGGGCCGAGGCCCGAGAACAGGTCCCTGAGGTAGGCGATCAGTTCGGGGTCGGCCGCCATGACGTGCCCGCCCCCCTGGTCACATGTCGGCGAACTTGATCGACTCGCCGCAGCCGCAGGCTTCGACCACGTTCGGATTGTTGAAGCGGAAGCCGGATTCCAGAAGCGAGGTCTGGTAATCGATCTCAGTCCCGAAGAGGAACATCTGCGCCATCGGCGCGATCATCACCCGCGCGCCGTCCTGTTCGACGACCTCGTCCATCGGGTCGACCTCGGCCACGTAATCCATGGTGTATTCCATGCCGGCGCAGCCGCCCTTCTTTACGCCGATCCGGAGGCCGGCGGTGTTGTCGCGCTGCATCAGCTTGCGAACCTGGGTGGCCGCGGTGGGGGTGAGGGTGACGGCCTGCTTGCCGGGGATGCCGAACATTGGGGGACCTGCGGGATATTCCTGTGTACGGGAGTCAACTTAGTCCCGCGGGGGCGATTTCTCAAGGGTGGCCCGCCGACCTTTCCGGCCCCCGTCTTTCATTGTTCCGCAAATACGCAAGCGACGCACCCCGCCCTGCACAGCCTTTCGGCGAGGGCGCCGTCAGTCCGCGCGCCGGGTCAGCACCCGCGCGGGATTTCCGCCCACGGTCGCGTTGGGCGCCACGTCGCGCGTCACCACGCTGCCGGCGCCGATCACCGCGCCGTCGCCCACGGTGACGCCGGGCAGCACGATCGCGCCGCCGCCGATCCAGACATCCGCGCCGATGGTCACCGGACGTCCGAACTCCACCCCCTTGGCGCGGCTTTCGGCATCGCGCGGGTGGTCGGCGGCCAGGATCTGCACCGCCGGGCCGATCTGGGTGCGCGCGCCGATCCGGACTTCGCAGACGTCGAGGATGATGCCGCCGAAGTTCATGAAGCAGCCGGGGCCGAAATGGACATGGGTACCATAGTCGGCGTGGAAGGGCGGAAGGATCACTGCCTCGTTCCAGGTCCCCAGCAGCTGGCTCATCACGGCCGCCCGCGCGTCCGTCTCGCCGCTGATCGTGGCGTTGTAGTCGCGCACCAGTGCCTGCGAGCGGCGGCGCATCTGCCGCAACTCCGGGTCGCCCGGGTCATAGGGCAGCCCGGCAAGCATCTTCTCGCGTTCGGTCATGGGGGGCGGTCTTACATGAAGCCGAGTTCCAGCCGTGCCTCTTCCGACATCATGTCCATGCCCCAGGGCGGGTCGAAGGTCATCTGGACGTCGACGCTCTTGACGCCGGGCAGCGGCTCGATCGCCTCGGCGACCCAGCCGGGCATCTCGCCGGCGACGGGGCAGCCCGGGGCGGTCAGGGTCATCACCACGCCGACCTCGCCCGCATCGTTGATCTCGACCGTGTAGACGAGGCCGAGGTCGAAGATGTTCACCGGGATCTCGGGGTCGTAGACCGTGCGGCAGGCCTCGACCACCTGGTCGTAGAGCGGGTGCTCGGTCGTCGAGGGGCGGATCAGGGGATCGCCCTCGGCGGGTTGTGCAGCTTCTGCGGTCATGTCGTCTCTCGCGCGATTGTTGAGAGAAGATATAGGAAATGCATGCGCCGAGGTCCAGTGCGCCGAGGTCCGGTACGCCGAGGTCCAGGGCGGCGGCGGGAGAGCGGGGGCGGGGTTGCAGGGCACGCGGGCGAGGTTTCGGCCCCCGGTGAAGGGGGGCGGTGTGGCTGCGCGCGCGCCGGCGGGGGCGCCGCCCCCTGCACCCCCCGGGATATTTTCGAGCAGAAAGTGGGACGGGATGGGGTGGGCTGGGTCTTCCGGGTGGAAATTTCCCGGCGACGCGAGAGGGGAGGGGCATCGGGTTGAGGCTTTGGCGATCTGGATGGCCCGGTTGGGGGCACCAGATGGGGCCTTGGAGAGCGGCGCCGGTCTGGTGGGCGCCGCGGTCTACGAGACATCGGTCTGGTTGGTGTCGGCGCCGGGCTTGGCTTTTGATGCGGGTTGGCGCAGAAGCGGGCGCGGGATTGGAAAGGGTATCGCATGGACGGCAGCACGGGAAAATTCGGCTTTCGCATCGACGCGACCGATGGACGGGCGCGGACCGGCGTGATCTCGACCTCGAGGGGCGAGATCCGCACCCCCGCCTTCATGCCCGTGGGCACCGCCGCAACCGTCAAGGCGATGATGCCCGAAAGCGTGCGGGCCACCGGGGCCGACATCCTTCTGGGCAATACCTATCACCTCATGCTGCGCCCCGGCGCCGAGCGGGTGGCGCGGCTGGGCGGGTTGCACAGGTTCATGAACTGGGAGCGACCGATCCTCACGGATTCCGGCGGCTTTCAGGTGATGAGCCTTTCCGACCTGCGCAAGATGACCGAGGAGGGGGTGAAGTTCCGCTCTCACATCGACGGGTCGGAACACCATCTGACGCCGGAGCGCAGCATGGAGATCCAGCGCCTGCTGGGCTCCGACATCGTGATGTGTTTCGACGAATGCCCGGCGCTGCCCGCCACCGACGAGAGGGTGGCCGAGGCGATGCGCCTGTCGATGAGGTGGGCGCAGCGTTCGCGCGATGCCTTCGGCGACCGGCCGGGGCATGCGCTGTTCGGGATCCAGCAGGGCGGGGTGACCGAGGAGCTGCGCGCCGAAAGCGCCGAGGCGCTGGTGAAGATCGGGTTCGACGGTTACGCGATCGGTGGGCTGGCGGTTGGCGAGGGGCAGGAGGCGATGTTCGGCGTGCTGGATTATGCGCCCGGCCAGCTGCCCGCCGACAGGCCGCGCTATCTGATGGGGGTGGGCAAGCCCGATGACATCGTGGGCGCGGTGCAGCGCGGCGTCGACATGATGGATTGCGTGCTGCCCTCGCGCTCGGGGCGCACGGGCCAGGCCTGGACCCGGCGGGGGCAGGTCAACCTGCGCAACGCCCGCCACGCCGAGGATCCGCGCCCGCTGGACGAAGACTGCACCTGCCCGGCCTGTCGGGGCTACAGCCGCGCCTATCTTCACCATGTCGTGCGCTCGGGCGAGATCATCGCCTCGATGCTGCTGACCTGGCACAACCTGCATTACTTCCAGGAACTGATGGCGGGGCTGCGCGGGGCCATTGCAGGCAACACTCTCGACAGTTTCGTGGTGCAGTTCCACGCCTTGCGTGCCGAGGGGGATATCGAGCGGCTCTGACCGCTTTGCACGACGTCACCCGGGCAGGCCCGGTGTGGCGCGCCGACGCGGGACCTTGCCGCATCGCGGGGGGCGCCTAGCTCTGGTGTCGACCGGGCGCGATCCACGTGCCCGAGACGGCAACCACGAGACCCGCAAGGAGATCCCATGACAGAGAAGCTGTTCCAGCCCTTCACCGCGGGCGCGATCGAGATGCAGAACCGCATCGTGATGGCACCGCTGACCCGCAACCGTGCCGACGACGAGACCGACGAGGTCGGCGAGATGCATGTCGAATACTACCGTCAGCGGGCGTCTGCCGGGCTGATCATCACCGAGGCGACCCAGATCTCGCCGCGCGGCAAGGGCTATATCCAGACCCCGGGCATCTACACCGAGGCACAGGCCGCGGCGTGGAAGCAGGTGACTGACGCGGTGCATGCCGAGGGCGGCAGGATCGTCGTGCAGCTCTGGCATGTCGGCCGGATCAGCCATGTCTCGATCCAGCCCGAGGGGCTGCCACCGGTCGCGCCTTCGGCCCTTGCGGCCGGGGTCAAGACCTTCACCCACAAGGGGTTCGAGGAGACGTCGATGCCGCTGGCGCTGACCCTCGACCAGATCGCCGAGACGATCGAGGATTACCGCCGCGCGGCCAAGCTGGCGATGGAGGCCGGGTTCGACGGGGTCGAGGTGCATGGCGCGAACGGCTACCTTCTCGACCAGTTCCTGAAGACCGGAGCCAATACCCGCACCGACGATTACGGCGGGCCGGTCGAGAACCGCGCGCGGCTCCTGATGGAGGTGCTCGAGGCGGTGACCGACGAGATCGGCGGCGACCGGACCGGTCTGCGCCTGTCGCCCTTCAGCCCCGCCAACGGAATCGACGACGCCGATCCGATGGGGACCTTCCGCTATGTGGTGCCCGGGCTGAACCGCTTCGGCCTGGCATATCTTCACATGGTCGAGGGGGCCACCGGCGGCTCGCGCGAGCTGGCCGAAGGACAGAGCATCGCGGAACTGCGCGGCCTGTTCCAAGGCGCTTACATGGCCAACAACGGCTACGACCGGGAGATGGCGGTAGAGGCCGTCGAGAGCGGGCGTGCCGACCTTGTGGCCTTCGGTCGGCCGTTCATCGCGAACCCCGACCTCGTGGCGCGTCTGAAGGCTGGCGCGGCCTTGAACGAGATCGACCGTGACACGATGTATGGCGGCGGGGCCAAGGGCTATACCGACTATCCGGCCCTCGACGCGGCCTGAGGCCGCGCGCTTTCCCCGGCCCGGCGTTTCGCGGCGGGCCGGATGACTTCCCGGTACAGGTATTCCCCGGGCCGTCAGGGCCCGGAGGATACGCCATATTGTCCGCTTGCTCCCTGTCTCTCCACAGTCCATTGTGGTTCAAAGCCGCGGGGCCGAGGTTGAACCCCACCCCCGCGACACCCAAATTAGATGGCAGGACCAGGGGAGGGCGGTGGTCGCCGAAATGTCGGGGCCGGACCCTTCCGCCAGAAAGGAACGCACATGACCGAGACCCTATTGCCCAGCTACCCGGTGCTGCCGCTGCGCGACATCGTGGTCTTCCCGCACATGATCGTGCCGCTCTTCGTGGGGCGCGAGAAATCGGTGCGGGCGCTGGAAGAGGTGATGGCGGACGACAAGCAGATCCTGCTGTCCAGCCAGATCGACCCCGCCGAGGACGACCCCGGCACCGACGGCATCTACAAGGCCGGCGTGCTGGCCAATGTCCTGCAGCTTCTGAAACTGCCCGACGGCACCGTGAAGGTGCTGGTCGAGGGCCGCGCGCGCGTGCGCATCACCGACTTTCTTCCGAACGAGGATTTCTTCGAGGCGGAGGCCGCGCTTCTGACCGAGCTTCCGGGCGATGGCGACACCGTGACCGCGCTGACCCGTTCGGTTGGCGACGAGTTCGAGCGCTACGCCAAGATCAAGAAGAACATCCCCGAAGAGGCCCTGGCCGCCGTGGCCGAGACCTCGGAACCCGCACGTCTGGCCGATCTCGTGGCCGGGCATCTGGGTATCGAGGTGGCGCAGAAGCAGGAGCTTCTGGAAACCCTCGACGTGGCCGAGCGGCTTGAGAAGGTCTATGGCCTGATGCAGGGCGAGATGTCGGTCCTGCAGGTCGAGAAGAAGATCAAGACCCGCGTCAAAAGCCAGATGGAGCGCACCCAGCGCGAGTATTACCTGAATGAGCAGATGAAGGCCATTCAGAAGGAGCTCGGCGACGGTGAGGACGGCCAGAACGAGGTCGCCGAACTGGAGGAGCGGATCGAGGCCACGCAGCTTTCGAAGGAAGCGCGCGAGAAGGCCGATGCCGAGCTGAAGAAGCTGAAGTCGATGAGCCCGATGAGCGCGGAGGCGACCGTCGTGCGCAACTACCTCGACTGGCTTCTGGGCGTGCCGTGGGGCAAGAAGAGCCGCGTGAAGAAGGATCTCGGCAAGGCCGAGGAGGTTCTCGACAAGGACCACTTCGGGCTTGAGAAGGTCAAGGAGCGGATCGTCGAATACCTCGCCGTGCAGGCGCGGTCGGCCAAGCTCAAGGGCCCGATCCTGTGCCTCGTGGGTCCTCCCGGCGTGGGCAAGACCTCGCTCGGGCGCAGCGTGGCCAAGGCCACGGGGCGCGAGTTCATCCGCATCTCGCTTGGCGGCGTGCGTGACGAGAGCGAGATCCGCGGCCACCGCCGGACCTATATCGGTTCCATGCCCGGCAAGATCATCCAGGCGATGAAGAAGGCCAAGACGACCAACCCGCTCATCCTGCTCGACGAGATCGACAAGATGGGGCAGGACTTCCGCGGCGACCCGGCCAGCGCGATGCTCGAGGTGCTTGACCCCGAACAGAACGCGACCTTCGTCGATCACTACCTCGAGGTGGAATACGACCTGTCGAATGTGATGTTCCTGACCACGGCGAACTCCTACAACATGCCGGGGCCGCTTCTGGACCGGATGGAGATCATCCCGCTGGCGGGCTACACCGAGGACGAGAAGCGCGAGATCGCCAAGCAGCACCTGCTGCCGAAGCAGATCAAGGGCCATGGCCTGAAGAAGGGCGAATTCTCGATCACCGACGAGGCGCTGACCGAGATGGTGCGCACCTACACCCGCGAGGCAGGGGTGCGGAGCCTTGAACGCGAGATCGCGAAGATCGCGCGGAAGGCCGTGACCGAGATCGTCAAGGGCAAGGTCAAGAAGGTTGAGGTCACGCCCGAGAACCTCGAGGAGTTCCTCGGCGTGAAGAAGTTCCGCTACGGCCTGGCCGAGAAAGAGGATCAGGTCGGTGTCGTCACCGGTCTGGCCTGGACGAGCGTCGGAGGGGAGCTTCTTTCGATCGAGGCGCTGAAGCTGCCGGGCAAGGGCCGGATGAAGACCACCGGCAAGCTTGGCGACGTGATGAAGGAATCGATCGACGCGGCGTCGTCCTTCGTGCGCTCCGTTGCGCCCGAACTGGGGGTGAAACCGCCGAAGTTCGAGAAGACCGACATCCACGTCCACGTCCCCGAGGGCGCGACGCCCAAGGATGGCCCTTCGGCGGGTCTGGCGATGGTGACGGCGATCGTCTCGGTGCTGACCGGCATCCCGGTGCGCAAGGACATCGCCATGACCGGCGAGGTCACGCTGCGCGGCAACGCGCTGGCGATCGGCGGGCTGAAGGAGAAGCTGATGGCGGCGCTGCGCGGCGGTATCAAGACCGTGCTGATCCCGGAAGAGAACGCCAAGGACTTGCCCGAGATCCCCGACAACGTGAAGGAGGGGCTGACGATCATCCCCGTCTCGAACGTGCGCGAGGTTCTCAAGCATGCGCTGGTGCGGATGCCCGAGCCGGTGGAATGGGACGAGGAGGCCGAGGAGGCCGCGGCTCTTGCCGCCGCCAAGGCCTCGGGCAGCGCGGGGCCGTCGGCCTCCGTGCCGCACTGACAGGATCGTCCTTTAGGAACGCGAGGGGGCGTGCCGGCAACGGCGCGCCCCTTTTCCCATGCCTGCCAATTTCCATGCCCTGCCGACTTGCGGCGCGGGCGGACGGGCAGCCATCGGACGCCCCCGAAAACCGCCACCTGACACGCGCCGAACTGCGGCGCGATCCTGTGGAAAACGTCCCGTAGATCGGCTATTCTGTGTGGCAATGATCCGCGAAAGGATGCAGGCATGGCGACGACGCCGAGGAAGAGCAAATCCAAATCCCCCGCAGGCCGCGCCACGCCCGGATCGGGCAGGCGCAAGGCGGCTGAACGGCCGAGCAACGCCAAGCCACGGCTTGCCGCGGTCGAGGGCGCCGGCATCCTTCCCGCCGATCCGGCGGGCACCGCCGCAGAGCCAGTGTCCGCCGAAGCGACGCTGGGCAAGAAAGAGCTTTTCCAGCGCGTGACTGCGGCGACCGGCGCCAAGAAGAAGGACGCGCGCCTGATCGCCGAGGCGACGCTGGCGATCCTCGGGCAGGCGCTGTCGGAGGGGGAGGAGCTCAACCTTCCGCCGCTTGGCAAGATGCGCATCGTCAGGTCGCGCGACGGGGGCGGGGCCGAGGTGTTCACCCTCAAGCTGCGTCGCAAGACCGGGGTGGGAAGCGCCCAGCCGGTAACGGCCGCGGCGTCGGGTCCGGGTGACGACGACGCCTCCGATGGCACCGGATACGGCGCCCCGCAGATTGATGACGAAGAAAGCTGAAACCCCCTCTTGCGTCGCCGGGCGGACAAGGCTAATACCCCGCGCGACGGGTGATTAGCTCAGTGGTAGAGCGCTTCGTTCACATCGAAGATGTCAGGAGTTCGAATCTCTTATCACCCACCATTCTTTCGCAGGCGCGCCCCCCGGGGCGCGTTTTGCATTCCGGGGGGCGCGTTCGTCGCCACGCGCTATTCGTCGCCCGCCTGTCGCGTCCGTTCCAGACGTTTCTGAGCCAGCCGTTCCAGGTCGCGCGCCAGCGACATCGACGCGATCTCCTGCCGTAAGGCCTCGGGCAGGGCCGGCTGCGGCGCTTGCGGGGCGATGTGGATTGGCTTGTCCCTCATGGCCGCCTCCTGTCGCGCCGCTCGCGCGGCGGCAGCCCGATGTCCCGGGCCATGTGCGGATCTTCCAGGATCGCCAGCAGGCGCTGCCTCGCCCGGCGGCGGCGCAGCGCGGCCAGCGGGTCAGGCCAGCGCCGGGCAGGGCGCCGGACAGGGCGCAGGGCCGGGGGCCGGGCAGGGCGGCGGTCGGGATCGGAAATGCGGTTCATCGTCTGTCTCCTTGTCGAATCGCTCCATGGACGGCACTCTCCGATCTCAAGCTCACTTGAGGTCAAGCGCAGGGGAGGGCCGGCGGATGGCAGGGCGCGGCGTGCCGAACGATCTGAGCGTGGGAGAGATGGCTGCACGCGCGGGCGTCGCGGTCTCGACCCTGCATTACTACGAGACGGAGGGCCTGATCCGGTCGTGGCGGACACCGGCCAACCACCGCCGCTATGACCGGCGCGAGCTGCGCCGCGTGGCGATCGTGCGGATCGCGCAATCGGTGGGCGTGCCGCTGGCCGAGGTGCGCGCGGTGCTTGACCGCCTGCCGCGCGATCGGCCCGTCAGCGCCGCCGATTGGGCGGCCGCGGCCGAACCGTGGGAGAAGATGCTGGAAGAGAAGATCGCGTTGATGCAGCGGTTGAAGGACCAGATGGGTCAGTGCATCGGCTGCGGCTGCCTGTCGCTGACCGCCTGCCCGCTCTATAACGCGCAGGACCGGCTGGGCGCCAACGGCCCCGGTGCCCGGCGCTGGCAGGGAGCGCCCGACGAACGGGCGTGACGCGCTGGTCCGCGGCTGCCTCCGACGTCATGTGCGGGGGCGGGACAGAGACAGAGAGCTGGGGGCGGGCTGCACGCAGACTTGGGGGGCGGGGCTGCGCCTTGCGTCGCCGGGGCGCACGTGGTTCATCAGGGGCGCAGCGGCAGGGAGAACGGCATGACACTTACCCCAGCGGACGACGGCTTTGCCGAGCGCCTGGACCGTGCCTTTCCCGGCATCGTCCGACCGACCGCGACAGCCTATCTCGAGGAACCCCGCGGCCGGCATTTCGGCACCGGCGGCGTCGTCACGGCGCCCCGCTCGACCGAGGAGGTGTCGGGGGTGGTGAAGCTTTGCGCCGAGGCGGGGGTGGGCATCGTGCCGCGCGGCGGCGGTACCGGGCTTGTCGGCGGGCAGGTGATGCCCGGCGGGCCCGCGCCGGTGATCCTGTCGCTGGAGCGCATGACGAAGGTGCGCGCGCTGCATCCCGAGGAGAACGTGATGATCGCCGAGGCCGGGGCGGTCCTGGAAAGCCTGCACGAGGCGGCGCCGGCGGCGGGGCGGCTGTTTCCGCTGACCCTGGCCGCGCAGGGCTCCTGCCGGATCGGCGGCAATCTGGCCACCAATGCGGGCGGGGTGAACGTCCTGCGTTACGGCAACGCGCGCGAATTGTGCCTGGGCATCGAGGCGGTGCTGGCGGACGGCTCGGTCCTTCACGGGCTGAAGCGGCTGCGCAAGGACAACACCGGATATGACCTCAAGGATCTGATCATCGGGTCCGAGGGCACGCTGGGGATCATCACCGCGGCCAGCCTGAAGCTGTCGCCGATGCCGGCGGAGGAGGGAGCGGCGATGATCGCCGTGGAAAGCCCGGCCGCCGCGCTGAAGCTGCTGTCGATGGCGCGCGACCGGCTGGCCGAGGGGGTTTCGGCCTTCGAACTGATCGCCCGGCAGGGCCCCGAGTTCCTGCGCGAGACCATGCCCGAGGTGCGCCAGCCCTTCGCCGAGCCGCCCGCGTGGATGGTGCTGATCGACATCGGCCTGCCCCGGGGCGGCGCCCCCGACGCCGCGCTCGAGGATCTCTTCGCCGCGGCCTTCGAGGCGGGGCTGGCCCATGACGGGGTGATCGCGCGCTCCGGCGCGCAGCGGGCGGAGTTCTGGGCCCTGCGCGAGGCGCTGCCCGAGGGCAACCGGCGGATCGGCGCGATCTCCTCGCACGACATCTCGCTGCCGCTCTCGGCGATCCCGGATTTCATCGCCGAGGCGCCGAAGGTCCTGGCGGGGATCGGCGAGATGCGGATCAACTGCTTTGGCCATCTGGGCGACGGCAACCTGCATTACAACGCCTTCCCCGCCCCGGGGCGGGACCGGTCCGACTATGACGCCCAGCGTCCCGGGATCGCCCATGCGATCTATGACCTGGTGACCCGCTACGAGGGATCCATCAGCGCCGAACACGGCATCGGGCGGCTGAAGGTGTGCGATCTGGAGCGTTACGGCGACCCAGTCAAGCTGTCGCTGATGCGTCAGATCAAGGCGGTGATGGATCCGAAGGGGATCCTCAACCCGGGGGCGATGCTGCGCGGCTGAGCCGGCGGAGCGCGGCCTGGCCGCGCAAGACATTTCCTGCGATGGGGGGCGCTGCCCCCCAAACCCCCCGGGATATTTCCGCTCAGAAGAAAGCAGGTGGGACGGCTGTTCTTCTTGCAGGGGGAGGGTATCGGGGGGGCGGACTTGTGGTCGCGGGGCGTCGAAGCCAGGGGGACGATCCCTAGAGGCCGTCGAAGCTGCAGAGGGCGTGGACGTCCATCCCCATCGTCTCGAGCCGGTCGCGGCCGCCGAGTTCGGGGAGGTCGACGATGAAGGCGCAGCCCGTCACCTCGGCGCCCAGCCGCTCGATCAGCTTGATCCCGGCCTCGGCCGTGCCGCCGGTGGCGAGGAGGTCGTCGACCAGCAGCACCCGTTCGCCGGGTCTGAGCGCGTCGTCGTGGATCTCGACGATCGCCTCGCCGTATTCGAGGCTGTATTCCTGCGCGATCGTGGCGCCCGGCAGCTTGCCTTTCTTGCGGATCGGGACGAAGCCGGTGGACAGCTGGTGCGCGATCGCGCCGCCGAGGATGAAGCCGCGCGCCTCGAGCCCCACGACCTTGTCGATCTCCTCGCCCGCGTAGGGGTGGAGCATCTGGTCGATCGCCATGCGGAAACCGCGCGGATCGGCGAAGAGGGTGGTCACGTCGCGAAACAGGATCCCCTCGTGCGGGAAGTCGACGATGGTGCGGATATAGTCGCGGACGGTCTTTTTCGGGGTCATGCCGCGGCCTCCAGCACCCGGCCCGCGACGGCGTCGAGCTTTGCCGTGAGCGCGGGGTCGCGTTTTCCTGGCGCCGTCATCAGGGCGAAGTCGAGGGCGCGGTCGCAGCCCGCCGGGCAGGCCTGGCGCGTGGCGCCGAGGAGGCCCGGCAGGGCGCCGACGAGGGCCTGCGCCTTGCCGGCATTGCCCTTGAGCGTGGCGATCACGGCGGCCACGTCCACGGCCTCGTGGTCGGCGTGCCAGGCGTCGTAATCGGTGACCATGGCGACCGAGGCGTAGCAGAGCTCCGCCTCGCGGGCGAGTTTGGCTTCCGGCATGCCGGTCATCCCGATCAGGTGGGCGCCCCAGCCGCGGTGCATCTCGCTCTCCGCCCGGGTCGAGAATTGCGGCCCTTCCATCGCCAGGTAGGTGCCGCCGTCGTGCACGGTGATGCCGGAATCGAGCGCCGCCGTCAGGCAGGCCGCCGAGAGATGCGGGCAGGTCGGGTGGGCAAAGGCCACATGCGCCACGCAGCCCGGGCCGAAGAAGCTTTTCTCGCGCGCCATGGTGCGATCGATGAACTGGTCGACGATGACGAAATCGCCCGGCGCCATCTCCTCGCGGAACGAGCCGCAGGCCGAGATCGCGACCAGGTCGGTGACGCCCAGCCGCTTCAGCGCGTCGATGTTGGCGCGGTAGGGAACCGAGGTGGGGGTGTGGACATGGCCCCGGCCATGGCGCGGCAGGAAGGCCATCTTCACGCCGTCGATCCGGCCTGTCAGGATTTCGTCCGAGGGGTCGCCCCAAGGGGTGTCGACCGCCTGCCAGCGCGCGTCCTCGATCCCGTCGATCTCATAGACGCCCGAGCCGCCGATCACCCCGATCACCCGTTCCATGCCTGCCTCCACGTTGCCCAGCCGGGCCAACCTAGGGGCAATGCCGCGCCGGTGAAAGTGTTCATTGCGGGGCCGGTTGCGCCGGAGACGCGGGGAAGGTGCGGGGGCTTCCGGCGCGGTCCGCGCTGTGCAAAGCTTGCCCCGGGGAGGATACGGACATGACCATCACCACCTGCGTCTTCGATGCCTATGGGACGCTTTTCGACGTGGCTGCCGCGGCCCGCGACGCCGCTGCCGAGCCGGAGAACGCCGTGCTGGCCGAGTTTTGGCCGAAACTGGCCGAGGACTGGCGGCGCAAGCAGCTGGAATATTCCTGGCTGCGCGCGATCACCGGGGCGCATGCCGATTTCCGGCAGGTCACCGGCGAAGGGCTCGACTGGGCGATGGAGGCGGCGGGGCTGTCCGATCCGCGGCTGCGCGAGCGGCTGATGACGCTCTACGACACGCTCGGTGCCTACGAGGAGGTGCCCGGCATGCTGGCCGAGCTGAAGCGCCGGGGCCTGGCGACGGCGATCCTGTCGAACGGTGCGCCGGGGATGCTGGCATCCGCCGTCGCCTCCGCCGGGCTGGGCGACAGCCTCGACGCGGTGCTGTCGGTCGAAAGCTGCGGCGTCTTCAAGCCGGCGGCCGCGGTCTACGACCTGGTGGGCGCGCGGTTCGGCTGCGCGCCGGAGGCGGTGCTGTTCGTCTCGTCGAACGGGTGGGATGCGGCGGCGGCGGCGGGATACGGCTTTGTCACCGCCTGGGTGAACCGCGCCGGCCTGCCGATGGATCGACTTCCCTGGCGGCCGGCCCATGTTCTAGGCGACCTGACTGGCATACCGGAGCTTGCGACCCGCTGATGACCGATTACTTCCACGCCGACGACGGCGCCCGCCTCGCCTATGACGACCGCACACTGGGGCAGGGCGGGCCAGTCCTGCTGTGCCTCTCCGGGCTGACCCGGACGATGGAGGATTTCCGCTACATGCTGCCGCATCTGAGCGGCGTGCGCGTGGTCAGGATGGATTACCGCGGGCGCGGGGCCTCCGATTTCACCGGGGCCGAGAGCTATACCGTTCCGCGCGAGGCGCAGGATGCGATCCAGCTCATGGATCATCTCGGTATCGACCGGGCGGCGGTGCTGGGCACGTCGCGCGGGGGGCTGATTGGCATGTACCTTGCGGCGACGTCGAAGGACCGGCTCGCGGGGCTCTGCCTCAACGACGTCGGGCCGAAGCTGGAGATGGGCGCGCTTCACCGCATTCTCGATTACGTCGGGCGCAATCCGGCGGCGCGCACCCTCGATCAGCTGGCGCGGGCCCTGCCGTCGAGCCTGCCAGAGTTCGAGGGCGTGCCGGAAAGCCGCTGGCAGGAGGAGGCCGCGCTGCATTACCGGGTGACGCCCGAGGGGCTGCGGATCACCTACGACCCGGCGCTGCGCGAGGCGTTCAAGGTGGCGCTGCCCGCGGCGGCGGGGGATGCCTGGCCGCTGTTCGATGCTGCCGAGGGGCTGCCGCTGGCGCTGATCCGGGGCGGCAATTCGGATCTTCTCTCGCCCGAGACGGCGGGGGAGATGCGCCGCCGCCGCCCCGACATGATTTTTGCCGAGGTGCCGGGTCGCGGCCATATCCCGTTCCTCGACGAGCCCGAGGCGCTGGCGGCGCTGCGGGCATTCATCGCCGCGCTGTAGGTCGGTCGCCGCCGCGCCCCCCGGGGGTGCGGGGTCGGCCCGGTATCCGCCGGGAGAGGAAAGACTTTTCTCGCGAATCGGTCCGTGTTACCGTGTTGGAAACAATAAGACGACGGCAGCAGGCATACGGGCATGAAGACGGGCACTCGGGGCACGTTCGTCATCTCATGGGCACAGACGGAAGTGGACGGTCTCATGGCCGCTCCGCCGGAGTTTCTGGCCGTGGGGACGACCTGGCGATGGGCAGGAGAGGCGGTCCGGGTGGACGGCCCGCAATCTCTGTTGCTGCTTTCCGGAGATCCTGACGCCGCCGAATTGCGCCGCCGCGCCGCGCGCATGGTGCGCCGTCTCATGGGGGCCGCGCTGGCCACCACGCCTGATGGTGGCGGGCCCGCCGGGGAGGGGCGCGCCGGGGGTGCACATGGGAGCGGCTTCGGGGGCGACTCTGGGGGCGGCTTTCCCGGCCCCCGGACCACGGAAGAGGCCGCCGACGAGCTTCCCGAGCGGGGTTTCGTTCTGACCGACGGGCGGCGAACCTTCGAAGCGGTGGTGATCGACCCGCCGGGTACCCGGCCCGCGACGGATCCGATCTCCGCCGGCGGACCCGGGCCGCTTCTCACCTTCGTGGGAGAGATGCCGCCCGCCGGGCGCGACCTCTGGGTCGTGCGCTCGACCCTGTCGATGGTACCGCCGGCGGAGGAGGTCGCCAATCGCGCCGGGGTCATCTGCTTCACGCCGGGCACCCGGATCGCGACCCCGGGCGGGCCGCGGGCGATCGAGACGCTGACACCGGGCGCGCGGATCCTCACCAAGGACGATGGCCCGCAGGAGGTGCTGTGGTGCGGCCAGCGGCGGCTTTCGGGGGCGCGGCTGCATGCCCTGCCGCACCTGCGCCCGATCCGCTTTCGCGCCGGCGCGATGGGCCTTGGTCGGCCGGAGCCCGATCTCCTCGTCTCGCCCCAGCACCGCATGCTGGTCACCGGTATCGCCGCGCGGCGTCTTTTCAACCAGCCCGAGGTGCGGGTCGCGGCAGAGGATCTTGTGAACGAGTCCACGGTGACGGTCGACACGCGCCTGCGCGAGGTGACCTATGTGCACATCCTGCTCGAGCGGCACCAGATCGTCTGGGCCAACGGCCTCGAGACCGAGAGTTTCCATCCCTCGGCCACCTCGCTCGAGACGGTCGGGGACGAGGACCGCGCCCGGCTTTATGCCGTGCTGCCCGAGCTGGCGCGCGACCCGCAGCTGTACGGCGCCTTCGCGCGGCGCAACCTGACCATGTCCGAGGCCGCGATCCTGCGCTACGACGCGGCCTGAGCCGCACGGCCCGAGCGACACGGGAGATGCCGAAGCCCCGCCGAGGACGGTGGCGAGGCTGCAGTCGTGGGATGGCGGGGTACTGCGCGATACGGCCTGATCCACGTGGCCCAGGCTACAAGGCTGGTGCCAGAGCTTGTCGGACAGCGGCGAGGCCATGACATGGTGGGGCGCTTCGGTTTTCAGGGCGGGAAGGGTTTCGCCGCAGCGGGGCATGGGGTATGGGAAGCCTTCGCACGAACGACCCATAGGACAAGAGATGACCACATCGGCCCTGGCGGCTTTTGCCCGCGCCGTCTCGCCCGACCATGCGCCGGCAGTGCCGAGTTCGGTCGCCGGTATTCGAACCGAGCTTCTCGCTGGACTCACCGTGGCGCTGGCGCTGGTGCCCGAGGCGGTGGCCTTCGCTTTCGTCGCCGGGGTGAACCCGCTCGTGGGTCTTTATGCCGCGTTCATCATGTGCCTCGTGCTGGGGCTGTTCGGCGGCCGGCCGGGGATGATCTCGGGCGCGACCGGGTCGACCGCGATCGTGATGGTGCCGCTGGTGGCGCAGCACGGCGTGGAATACCTCTTTCCCTGCGTGGTGCTGGCCGGGATCCTGCAGATCCTTGCCGGGATCTTCCGGTTGGGCAAGTTCATGCGGCTGGTGCCGCACCCGGTGATGCTGGGCTTCGTCAACGGGCTGGCGATCGTGATCTTCCTCGCGCAGCTCAACCAGTTCAAGGTGCCGGGCGCGGATGGCGTAAAGCACTGGATGCAGGGCGGTCAGCTGGCACTGATGCTGGGCGTGGTGGTGCTCAGCATGCTGGTGATCTGGCTGCTGCCGCGCTGGACCAAGGCGTTCCCGGCGCCGCTGGCGGGCATCGTGATCGCCGCGGTCGTGGTGATCGGGCTGAACCTGAATATCCCGCGCGTGGGCGACCTTGCCCACATGAAGGGCGGGCTGCCGCAGATCCACCTGCCGCAGGTGCCGATGACGCTTGAGACGCTGAGGATCATCTTCCCGACTGCGCTGATCATCGCGGCCGTTGGCCTGCTGGAAAGCCTGCTGACGCTGAACCTGGTGGGCGAGATCACCGGCAAGCGCGGCGGCGCCAGCCAGGAATGCGTGGCGCAGGGCGTGGGCAACATGGCGTCGGGCTTCTTCGGGTCGATGGGTGGCTGCGCGATGATCGGGCAGAGCATGATCAACGTGACCTCGGGCGGGCGCACCCGTCTTGCGGCGGTGGCCGCCGCGATCTTCCTGATCCTGTTCATCGTCGTGGCCTCGCCGCTGATCGAGCAGATCCCGGTCGCGGGGCTCGTCGGGGTGATGTTCATGGTGGTGATCGGCACCTTCGCCTGGAATACCTTCCGCATCCTTGGCCGCGTGCCCCGGATCGACGCGGCGGTGATCATTCTGGTGACGGTGGTGACGGTGTTCACCGACCTCGCCATGGCGGTGGTGATCGGCGTGATCATCTCGGCGCTGGCCTTCGCGTGGAAAAGCGCGCGCCATATCCATGGCCGCAGCCGCATGACGCCCGAGGGCGCCAAGGTCTACCAGATCGAGGGGCCGCTGTTCTTCGGTTCGGTCGAGGATTTCAACCTGCTGTTCGACCCGGAGGGCGACCCGTCGCACGTGATCGTCGATTTCGCCGAGAGCCGGGTGCTGGACCAGTCGGCGCTGGCCGCGATCGAGGCGCTGGCGGTAAAGTACGAAGGCAATGGCAAGTCGCTGGTGCTGCGGCACCTGAGCCGCGACTGCCATGCTCTGCTGAACCGCGCGGGGCAGCTGATGGTCGACAGCTCGGACGATCCGGAATACGGCGTCGCGGTCGATTACACCGTTCGTCCCGGCGCGCTCGGCGCCGGGCACTGAGGGCGGGGGGCTCCTCCGCCCCTCCGGGCCATCCTCGTCCCGGGCGCGGCGGAGGGGAAGGCGGACGAGTCGCCCCGTCAGGTCCCCGGTCACGTCCCCTTCAGGTTTCGGAAGACGGCGCGCCGCCTTCGAAACGGTTGCCCTTCGCGTAGTCGCAGGGCGCCTCCTGCATCTCGAGATGCAGCTTGTCGCCGGTATAGGGGTGGGCGCGGATCAAGTCCTCGTCGACCTCGATCCCGAGGCCCGGGGCTTCTGGCGCCAGGATGTAGCCCTCCTCCCACCGGATCGACTTGCGGATCAGAGCAAGGTGGAAATCGCCGCCCTGTTCGATCGTCTCGGCCATCAGCAGGTTCGGGATCGAGGCGGCGAGATGCACGTTTGCCGCCCATTCGATCGGCCCGGCATAGAGATGCGGCGCCATCTGGACGTTGAAGCATTCGGCCATCGCCGAGATTTTCTTGGCCTCCCAGATGCCCCCCACGCGCCCCAGCGCCGGTTGCAGTATGCGTGCGCCCCCGGTCCGCAGGAGGGCCGAGAATTCCGCCTTGGTGGTGAGCCGCTCGCCGGTGGCCAGGGGGATGCGGACCGCCCGCGCGACCTCGGCGAATTCCAGCAGGTTGTCGGGCGGGATCGGTTCCTCGTACCAGAGCGGGTTGTAGGGTTCCAATGCCTGTCCGAGGCGGATCGCGCCGCCGGTGGTGAACTGGCCATGGGTGCCGAAAAGCAGGTCGGCGCGGTCGCCCACGGCCTCGCGGATCGCCTTGCAGAAGGCGGCGGAGCGGGCGATGTCGGACATCGCGGGCTCGTGCCCGCCGCGCAGGGTGTAGGGGCCCGCGGGGTCGAACTTCACCGCGGTGAAGCCCTCGGCCACCCGTTTCGCCGCGGCCTCGGCCGCCAGCGCCGGGTCGACCCAGAAGTCGGGGCTGGGCCTGGCCGGATCGGGATAGAGGTAGGTGTAGGAGCGGATGCGCGGGTTCATCATGCCGCCGAGCAGCGCCCAGACCGGGCGGTCGCGGGCCTTGCCGAGGATGTCCCAGCAGGCGATCTCCAGCCCCGAGAAGGCGCCCATCACGGTGGGATCCGGTCGCTGGGTGAAGCCCGCGGAATAGGCGCGGCGGAACATCATCTCGACGTTCTCGGGGTTTTCGCCCTCCATGTGGCGGGCGAAGACGTCCTCTATCACGGCTTTCATGGCGGTCGGGCCCACGGTCGCGGCATAGCATTCGCCCCAGCCGGTGATGCCGTCGTCGGTGGTCAGTTTCACGAAGGTCCAGTAGCGGCCGCCCCAGCCGGGGGGCGGGGGCGCGACGGTGTGGATCTCGAGCGATTGAAGGCGCATGGGTCGGGTCCTCTTGCCGGGGGTCGGGTCCGCTTGCCCGGAGGCGGGGCCGCTTGGCCGGGGGCGGGACCGGGGGCCAGCCCCCGGACCCCCGGGATATTTGTACTCAGAAGAAAGGGGCAAAGACGGGGGGAGGCCGGAGACTGGAGAGGCCAAAGACGGGAGGCCGGCGCGGGCGGTCAGAAGGTGATGACGTTGCGCCGCGCGCGGCCGGACTTGGTGTCGGCGATGGCCTCGTTGATCTGGTCGAGGGGATAGGTCTTCGTCACCAGCTCGTCGAGTTTCAGGCGGCCCTGCTGGTAGAGGTCGACCATCCAGCGGATGTCGCGCTTGAGGATCGTGTCGCCCATCAGCGAGCCCATCATGTTCTGGCCGGTGGCGGCGAGGATCACCGGTTCGTAGCTGGATTTCGCGCCGGAATGGGGCATGCCGACCGCCACCAGCTTGCCGCCCGGGGCGAGGTAGCGCGCGGCGGTATCGTAGGCGGGGATCGCACCCACGGTGACGAAGACCGCGTCGGCGCCGCGGCCGGCGAGTTTCTTCGCTGCCGACCAGGGTTTCGCCTCGGTCGCGAGGATGCCGTCGGTGGCGCCGAAGTCGCGCGCGGCGGCAAGCTTCTCCTCGCTCATGTCGACGGCGATGATGCGGGCGGCGCCGGCGATGCGGGCGCCCTGGATTGCGTTGAGGCCGAC
This sequence comes from Acidimangrovimonas sediminis, assembly GCF_002871005.1. Lineage (GTDB taxonomy): Bacteria > Pseudomonadota > Alphaproteobacteria > Rhodobacterales > Rhodobacteraceae > Acidimangrovimonas > Acidimangrovimonas sediminis. The sequence goes on along the minus strand of NZ_PHSN01000025.1, from coordinate 17,126 downwards.
GCCGCCGGCGCCGATCACCACCACCACGTCGCCGGGTCGGGTGCGCGCGGTGTTGACGACGGCGCCGATCCCGGTGATCGCACCGCAGCTGAGCAGGCAGGCGGAGGCGGCCGGGATCTCGGCCGGGTAGGGTGCGATCTGGCTGTGGTGCACAACGGCCTTCTCGGCGAAGGCGCCGCAGGCGAGGCCGTGGGAGAGCGTGCTGCCCTCGGCCGTCTTCAGCGGCCCGTTGTCGCGGTCGTAGGGGGTGGCGCAATGCGTGGGGTCGCCGCAGGCGCAGGGTTCGCAGGTGCCGCAGGCGCGGATCAGCGTCACCAGCACGTGGTCGCCGGGGGCGTAGCCGGTCACGCCGTCGCCGATCGCGGTGATCCGGCCCGCGCCCTCGTGGCCGTAGACCGCGGGCAGGGTGCCGCCCCATGCGCCTTCGGCGAAGGAGATGTCGGAATGGCAGATCGCCACGGCGTCGATCGTGACCTCGACCTCGCCGGGACCGGGCGGGGCGAGCTGGACCGTCTCGATCTTCAGCTTTTCGTTGAAGGCGTGGCACACGGCGGCGCGGATCTGTTGCATGGGGTCCTCCGGTTTCTGGGTCAGGCTAGGGGGCCGGCTCGGCGGCCACGCGCGCGGGCGCGACATGAAGAAGAACGGCGGCGACAAGCAGCAGCGCCGAGACGAGGAACGGCGCGCCGGGCAGCTGGACGGGGGCCGCGGGGCCGGTGAAGGCGTAGAAGACGGTGGTGGCCGTGATCGGCGAAACGATCATGGCGACGGCGGTGAGGCTCGACATCAGGCCCTGCAGCTCTCCTTGCGCGTCCTCGGGGGCGAGGCGGGCGCCGATCGCCTGCAGGGCGGGGGTGGCGATGCCGCCCAGCGACGAGACGATGACGAAGGCCAGGGCTGCCGCGCCGTTCGAGACGATGCCGAAGAAGAGCGCCGAGATCACGTCGCAGACGAGGCCGAGCGTGGCGGTGCGGCCTTCGCCGAAGTGCCTGATCGCGGGGCCGACGCAGAGCGCCTGCACCGCCATGAAGCCGCCGCCATAGAAGGCCAGCGACAAGCCGATCATCGTCGTGTCCCAGCCGAAGCGCGCCGCGCCCCAGTAGGCCCAGACCGCTGGGTAGGCGAAGTTCGCGACCTGGGCGAGGAGAAACACGGTCAGCACCCGGCCCAGCCCGGGCAGCCGCGAGGCGCCGAGGAAGGCGCCCAGCGGGTTGGCGCGGCGCCAGTCGAAGGCGCGCGGACGGCGAAGCGTCTCGGGCAGCACGAGCGCGCCGAAGCCGAGGTTCAGCGCGGCGAGGGCGGCAGCCCCCAGGAACGGCGCGCGGGTGCCAAATTGCGCCAGCAGGCCCCCCAGCGCCGGCCCGAGGATGAAGCCCATCCCCAGCGCCGCCCCGATCAGGCCAAAGTTGCGCCCGCGCCGTTCGGGCGTGGAGATGTCGGCCATGTAGGCCGCGGCTGTGGTGTGGGTGGCTGCCGACAGCCCCGCCACCACCCGCGCCGCGATCAGAAGCCAGATCGACCCCGCCAGCGCCATCACCAGGTAATCCGCGGTCATCACCACCAGCGCCACCAGCATCACCGGCCGCCTGCCGTAGCGGTCGGACAGGTTGCCGACGGTCGGCCCGAAGGTGAATTGCATCAGCGCGAAGGCTGCGGTCAGCACCCCGCCCCAGAGTGCGGCATGCGAGAGGTCGCCGCCCGTGACCTCTTCGATCAGGTCGGGCAGCACCGGGAAGATCAGGCCGATCCCGACCGAATCGAGCAGCACCGTCAGCACGACGAAGATGAGGGCGGCACGGCTTGCCATGATGTCCTGCGGATCCTCCCCTCGCTGGCGCCCGCGGGCAGGACCGGGCGACCGGGCGGAGCCTAGCCGCGCTTCGCCGGGCAGGAAAGGGGGGAACGGGCGCCGGCCTCCGGGTGGGGTCACAGCCCGCCGAGGATCGCGGCAAGCTCCTCCGGGCGGGTCAGCTGCGGGAAGTGGCCGCAGTCGAGTGTGAAGACCTCGGCGCAGGGGGTGCGGGCGCGCATCTGCTGTTGCAAGGCGAAGGTCACGACCTGGTCATGGCGCGCGTGGACATAGGCGCGCGGCACGCTGTCGAAGGCGGGGCCGAGGCGGATCGCCTCGGTCTGGCCGCGGTTGGGCTGGGCTACGTAGGTGACGCTGGCCGCCTCTTCGGGGGTGGCCTCGGGGAAGAAGATCGGGGCGGCCAGTTCCGGGTCGATCTCGGAGGTGCCGGGGCGGGCACCCTTGCGCACGGCGCGGGCGACGCCGGGGCTGTCCTGGCTGCGGATCAGGTCGATCAGCGACTGGCCGTCGGCGGGCAGGAGCGCGGCGACATAGACGAGCTTGCGCACAGCCTGCGGCACGGCTTGCGCGACACCCGATATCACCATCCCGCCCATGGAATGGCCGACCAGCAGCGCGGGCGGCCCCGCCACGGCGAGCGCGGCGACATGTGCAACGTAATCGTCGAGGCCGATCGCGCCGGGGTCGTGCACGCCGCCGTTCTCACCGCCGTTTTCACCACCATGACCGGGCAGGGTGACCGCCGTCACCTCGTGCCCTGCCTCGCTGAGGCGCGGCGCGACCCGGTCCCAGATGGCGCCGGTGCCCCAGGCGCCGTGTACAAGCAGGATCCTGCCCATCACAGGACACCGTGCGAAGGGTGGCGGCATCGGGACAAGGGGGCAGACACGAGGCCAGACGTGGGGTCACACATGGCCGATGTCGCGCAGGAAGGCGGAGAGGGCGGCGGCATAGGCCTCGGGCGCCTCGATGCAGGGCAGGTGGCCGGCGCCGCGGATCAGGTGAAAGCGGCTGCCGCGGACCAGGTCGGCCGTCTCGCGCACCAGGTCGGGCGGGGTCGATCCGTCCTCGGATCCGGCGATCGCCAGCGTCGGCAGCCCCAGCCCCGAGGTCGGCGTGTAGAAATCCGTCCCCGAGATCGCGGCGGCGGTGGCCATGTAGCCCTCGGCCGGCTGCCGCACCAGCATGTTGCGCACCAGTGCGACCTCGGCCGCGGTCGAGGCCCCTTGGCGGAACCGGCGCGAGAACCAGCGTTCCAGCGCGGCGTCGGCCAGCGCTTCGATCCCGCCCTGGCGGACCGCCTCGATCCGTTGTTGCCAGATCCCCTGGGTCGCGATCTTGGCCGCCGTGTTGGACAGCACCATCGCACGCACGAGATCCAGCCGCTTCACCGCAAGCCCCTGCGCCACCATCCCGCCCAGCGACAGCCCGACGAACGCGGTGTCCCTGACACCCAGCGCCTCGATCAGGCGCTCGGCGTCGCGTACCAGCGTGCCCATGCCGTAGGGGCCGGGCGGGCAATCCGACAGGCCGTGACCGCGCGCGTCGTAGCGGATCAGTCGCAGCCCCGGGGGCAGCAGCGGCACCACCTTGTCCCAGAGCCGCAGGTCGCAACCCAGCCCGTTCGAGAACACGACCGGCGCGCCGTCGCGCGGGCCCTCGTCGCGGATGTGAAGGCGGATGTCGCCAAGGTCGAGGATGTGCATCGGGTCTCCGTCCGGCGGCCGCTGCGCCGGGGCAGGCCACCCGCCCCGCATAGCGCGTTGCGCCGGGGGGCGCAAACGGGGCGGCGGCTGGGAGAGGGGGGCAGGCGTCAGGCGTCGAGGGTGGCGAGTGCGCGGGCGAAGAGCACGGGGTCGACATTGCCGCCCGAGGCCACGGCGATCGCCGTGTCGGCCGCCAGTTCCGCGCCGTGGAAGAGTGCGGCCGCCAGCGCCACCGCGCCGCCCGGTTCGATCACGACCTTCAGCCTCAGGAAGGCCAGCCCCATGGCGCGCAGTGCTTCTTCCTCGGTCACCACGAGGCCCGGCCCGCTCAGCCGCTGCTGCACCGGAAAGGTCAGCTCTCCCGGGCGGGGGGTGATGATCGCGTCGCAGATCGACCCGGCAAGCCGGTCGTTGGCGACGACACTGCCCGAGGCGAGCGAGCGTGTCGTGTCGTCGAAACCCTCGGGCTCGACCGGGCGGACGCGCATCGCGGGGGCCTTCGCCTCGAGCGCCAGCGCGATCCCCGAGGTTAGCCCGCCTCCGCCGCAGGGCACCAGCACCTCGGCCACGGTGACCCCTTCTTCGGCGGCCTGTTCGGCGATCTCGAGGCCGGTCGTGGCCTGACCCGCGATCACCTGCGGGTCGTCGTAGGGCTTCACCAGGGTCAGCCCGCGCTCGGCGGCCAGCGCGGCGCCGATCTCCTCGCGGTTCTCAGTGGCGCGGTCGTAGAGCACCACCTCGGCGCCAAGCGCTTTCGTGTTCGCGATCTTCAGCGCCGGCGCGTCCGAGGGCATGACGATGACGCAGGCCGCGCCCTGCAGCGCCGCGGCGCGGGCCACGCCCTGCGCGTGGTTGCCGCTGGAATAGGCCAGCACGCCCTGCGCCCGCACCTCCGGCGTCAGCGCCGAGACGGCGGACCAGGCGCCGCGCGCCTTGAAGCTGCCGGTGTGTTGCAGGCACTCGGCCTTGACCAGAAGGCGGCGTCCGGCGATCTCGTCGAGGAAGGGCGATGACAGGAGCGGGGTGCGCAGCACATGGCCCTTCAGCCGCGCCGCGGCGGCCTCGATCATCGCGATGTCGGTCATGGTCGTATCCTCTCTGGCTGGCCTCTCCCCGGTCGGACCAAGGCGTAGCCCGCGGCGGCGGCGGGCACCAGACCCCGTTTTTGCCGGCCGGGCCCTTCGGAGCCGGCGACGAAGGGCGCGCACGGGGCCGTGGCGCTTAACCGTTCGTTAACCACGTTGCTCCCAGACTGGCGCGGAAGAGGAGCGTCATGGCGTATCGGTTGAAAAGGGCGGTGCTGGCCGGGGTTTGGGGGATCTGCGCGCTTGGCCTGCCGGCGAGCCGCTGTCTTGCGGATGCCTGGCCGCGCGAGGTGGGGGGGATGTTCGTCTCGACCGGGGTGACCTTCGGCCAGGGGCGCGACGCGACCGGTCACCGCAGTTGGGCGGCCCAGCCGGTGACGGAGGGGAACTTCTACGCCGAGATCGGCCTCAAGCGGGACAACCTGGTGATCCTCGACGCCACGCTGCCCAAGGATGGTGGTAGCGACTTCGTTCTGGGCTTCGGCCACGCGACGCAACGCGACGACGGCACCGCCTGGGGCTGGGCGCTGGGTGTCGGGCGGCGCACCACGCCGGGGGCGGCGGGGCTGACCTACCTGCGCCCGGCGCTGGCCTGGGGGCGGGGCTGGGGCGCGGGGGGCGGGGACGGCCGGCTCGGCGCGTTCTCGGGCGTCACCTCGGGCTGGCCCGGTTGGGTCACCGCCAAGCTGGAGCTGGAAGTCTGGGCCAGGCCACGCCAGGCGGTGCCGAAGATCGACGTGATCTTCGGCCTCAAGCCCTCGGAGCGGGTGAACCTGATGCTGGAGCTTCTCGGCGATGATTACCCCGGCGCGCGGGCCAGCCTGCGCCTCGGGCCTGCGGTGGTACTGCGGGTCGGGTCGGCGCAGGTCAAGCTTCAGCCCGAAATCCCGTTGATAGGGGAATCGTCGCCCCGGATCTCTCTTGCGCTGTGGTCGGCGTTCTGACGGGCGGCCCGGGCTCGACAGGCGCCCTCAGAACTTCAGCGAGATGTGGAGCGATCCGACAAGCTGATGCTCCGGCTGGGTCTTGAACTCGCGGCTGAGGTAGGTGAGGCCATAGAACGCCGCCATCCTCTCGCCCTGCCAGTGGAGACCAAGCCGCACCCGGGTGCGCGTCGGATCCAGCGGCGCCGGCCCGTCCGAGGGCAGCAGATGGCTGGAGGCGACATGCGCCACGTCTGCCCCGACGACGAGGCTGAGGCCTGGAGTGCGGTTCATCCGCACCGCGCGGTAGCGCTGGCCGGTGACGGCATCGCGCACCAGCATGTCGCCGCGCCCGAACTGGCCGATGGTGAGGTCGCCGCCCACGCGCACAAGTGTCTCGAGCCCCGCCTCGGCGCCGACGAAGGGCCGGAACGACATCGCGTTGCCAAGGTCGTAGCTGCGGCCGACCTCACCCACGAAGGTGGGGTAGATCGCGTTGCCGATCTGGTCGTCGAGAACCCGGGTCGAGGGCGGGGTATCGCCTACCGCGCGGTGCGCGCTGGACTGAAAGTGGCCGATCCCGGTCTGCGGGCCGGTGGCGTTCAGGTCGATCCCGGCACTGGCCTCGGTTCGGCCCATGGACCAGTGGGTGTGCATGCCGAAGGTCAGGATCCCCGCATAGCGGCGATCGGTGGTGGGCGGCGTCGTCAGGTTCCCGGGGGTGATGATCTCGGCCGACAGGCGGTATTCGATCAACTGGCCGAAGCTTGCGGGAAGTTGCCCGTCCCAGTCCGGTCCCGTGATCGCGCTGAGCGTGTAGCTGCCCGAGCGCCAGCGGTCGTGGCCGTCGCCGAGGAAGTCGTTGTCGAAGATCCGGCCGACGCCGATCAGGCTGCGCCCGGTCTCGGCCTGCGCCGTGTTCGCCAGACCAAGCCCGACCCCAAGCCCCAGCATGCCGGTGACCATGGCAAGAAATGCCGCTTTCACTCTGTCTTCCTGTCCCGTTTTCTGCCCCCGACCGGCTTATACGGGGCGGTCGGGGCCGCGACTAGTGCGGCAGGGCCACAGTTCGCGGTGCACAGGCGACAGGCAAGTCAGCGTGACGGTCTTGTCCCGGGCGTCTCCGTCTCGGCGGTTCCGCCCACCCCGGGCACTGCGCGGTCGCGGGGTTTTGCCGGGGCGGGGCCCTCTGCCAGGAAGGCGGCACCCAGGAGCCCCAGCGCCAGCGGCTGGGGATAGACGGTGATCCGTTCCAGCGTGCCGACCCCGAGGCCCAGAAGCCAGTGATGTGCCAGCAGGATGGTGCCGGCGGCGCTCAGCCCGCCGGCGAAGAGGCACATCAGTGCGCGCCAGGGGGCGGCGCGCCGGGCGAATCCCCAGGCGAAGGCGAAACCTGCGGCGGCGAAGGCCACGAAATTCTCGCCTGCCGCGAAATAGTGCACCAGGGGGATGCTGTTCTCGGGGAAGACGCCCACCAGCGTGACGCCGGGCGCTGCCAGCGCGGCAAGGGCAAGGCCCGGCCCCATGCCCGGCCGCCGCCCGCGCCACATCAGCGCGGCACCTCCGGCGATCAGCAGGCCCTGCGCCATGAACGAGGCATTGGCGAGCGGATGCAGCGGCGAGCACAGAGGATGCGCCCCGCCGATCCGGCACCCGAGCGCGCCGAGATCGCTGATCACATTGCGCGACAGCGAATACTGCCCGCGCCAGTCGAGGATACTCAGCCGTTCGACGACGAAATATTGCAGGCAGCAGATCCACAACCCTGCACCAAGGGCAAAGTGCCGGTCGCGGCGTGGATCGGACTGCGGTGAAAGGGACATGCGGGAAAGATATCGCGCGCGCGGGGTGCGGCAACTCACGCGCCATCGCGCCTTTGGGAGCATGGGAAGGAGCGCAGAGTACGCATCGGCGTTGCGGGATCGCGGCCTTGGCGGGGGCAGGGCGGGAGGATCTTTCGGACAGGGGTGTTGACAGGTCGGTGAGCGGCGCAACAAAGTTACCCACCGGCGTCTTCCGGCAGGGGCTCGCCCCCGCAGAGGGCGGCCTGCAGGCGACTGCAGAGCGGTCGGGAACAGGGCCCGCAAGGAGGACGGGACCGTCGGAAGGCGCGGAGGGAGCAGCGCCGGGGGAGGACCCGGCGCAACTGAGGAGAAGACTGGCGCGGCACCGGGCCCAAGACCCGGAACCGGCCGGGGTTTCACGGGCAGACAACGTGAAAACCGCAAACGAGTCCGCGCATGCGGACAGGGAGGAAGAGGAATGAACCTGAAACTGGGTATCTCGGCGGCGGCCGTCGCCGCTGCCTGCGCCATGCCGGCGGCGACCGTCCATGCCGCAGACGCCATTTCCGATGGCGTTGTGAAGATCGGCGTTCTGGGCGACATGTCCGGCGTCTATTCCACCGGCTTCAGCGGCAAGGGCGCCGTCGACGCGGTGAAGATGGCGGTCGAGGACTTCGGTGGCACCGTCCTGGGCAAGAAGATCGAGGTGATCTCGGGCGACCACCAGAACAAGGCCGATGTGGCCTCGGCCACCGCGCGGCAGTGGATCGACGAGCAGCACGTCGACATGATCGAGGATCTCACCAACTCGGCCGTGGCGCTGGCGGTGCAGAAGCTGGCCTCGTCCAAGCACGTGATCACCTTCGCCACCGGCGCGGCGACCAGTGCGCTGACCGGGTCGGATTGCACCAAATACGGCATCCATTACGGCTATGACACCCACGCTCTGCCGGTGGGCACCGCGACCGCCGTGGTCAAGAACGGCGGCAAGTCGTGGTACTTCATCACCGCCGATTATGCCTTCGGGCACGCGCTGCAGGACAATACCGCCTCGGTCGTCAAAAGCCTGGGTGGCAAGGTGGTGGGGTCGTCCGACGTGCCGCTGGCGACGGCGGATTTCTCGTCCTACCTGTTGCAGGCGCAATCGTCGGGCGCGCAGGTGATCGGGCTTGCGAACGCCGGGCAGGATACGGTCAACGCGATCAAGCAGGCGCATGAGTTCGGCATCGTCTCGGGCGGGCAGCAGCTGGCCGGCATGCTGGTGCTGATCTCGGACGTGAAATCGCTGGGCACCGACGTGGCGGCGGGCCTGCAATTCACCTCCGGCTGGTACTGGAAGGGCGACAAGGCGTCCGAGGAGTGGAAGGCCAAGTACGAGAAGTTCTCGGGCGGCGAGGCGCCGACCTTCGTGCATGCGGCGGATTACTCGCTGACCATGGCCTATCTCAACGCGATCAAGGCGGCGGGCACCGACGATCCCGACAAGGTGCGCGCGGAGCTGGGCAAGATGAAGATCGACGACTTCTTCGCCAAGGGCGGGCAGATCCGCAAGGACGGCCTGCTGGTGCACGACATGTACCTGCTGAAGGTCAAGTCGGGCGGGTCGGACCCGTGGGACGTGGCCGACGTCGTGCGCACCATCCCGGGCGACGAGGCCTATGCCTCGCTCAAGGACGGCGGCTGCAAGATGGCGCAATAATCCTCGGATCGGTTTGGGGGAGGCGCCCCGGGCTGATCCGCGTCATGGCCCCTTCCGCGCTGCGGGAGGGGCTTTTCTGCTGCCAGGGGCTGGTCGCCCCGGACTTCAGATTCTCACGGGCGGTACGGACCTCTGCTGGCTTCCGTCACGTCCCCACGATTACCGGCGTGCCCTTGTAGGCCGGGGTCTTGGAGTTCTTCTCGTGATAGCCCAGCGGCACCAGCGGGTTGAGTTCCGGATAATAGCCCGCGACGCAGCCCATCGGTAGGTCGTAGCCGGTCAGCGTGAGCCCCGACACCCGCCGCTCCACCCCGTCCGCCACGGCGCAGTTGAGCGAGACCTTCGCGCCTTCGGTCAGCCCCAGCCGGGCGATTTCCTCGGGGTGCATCAGCACGATCATCCGGTCGCCCTCCAGCCCGCGCAGGCGGTCGGAATAGCCGTAGATCGTGGTGTTGAACTGATCGTTCGAGCGCAGGGTGATCAGCGTCATCTCGCGGCCGCCCCCGGGGGCCTGACCGAGGGCCGAGAGGGTGTCGGGCACCGTGAACTCGGCCTTTCCGCTTTCGGTCTTCCACACCCGCTCGCGCGCCGGGTTGCCGCGGTAGAAGCCGCCGGGCTGATGCAGGCGGGCGTTGAACTCGGCGAAGTCGTCGGGGAAGGTTTCCGCGATCAGGTCGCGCACACGGCCGTAATCGGCGGTCCAGCCGTCCCAGTCCAGCCGCGGGTTGGGGGCCAGCGTGGCCTTGGCGATCCCCGCCACGATCGCCAGCTCCGAGCGGACATGTTCGGACGGCGGCAGCGCGTTCCCGATTGAGCCGTAGATATGCGAGAACGTGTCCTCCATCGAGGTGGCCTGTCGCCCGCCCGCCTGTTCGTCGCGATCGGCGCGACCGAGGCAGGGCAGGATATAGGCGGCCTTGCCGGGGGCGAGGTGCGAGCGGTTCAGCTTGGTCGCGATGGACACCGAGAGGTCGAGCCGGGGATAGGCCGCCTCGATCCTCTCGCGGTCGGGCATGGCGCGCACGAGGTTTCCGCCAAGCGAGATCAGCGCCTTTACCCGGCCCTCCAGGAGCGCCTCGAAGGCCATCACTGCATTCATCCCGTCCTCTTCGGGCGGCTCGATCCCGAACAGATCGCGCAGCTTGTCGGCGGGCATGTGCGCGGATTTCTCGCCCACGCCCACGGTGCGCTGGCCCTGCACGTTGGAATGGCCGCGGACGGGCGAGATGCCGGCCCCGAGTCGCCCGATATTCCCCTTCATCATCAGAAGGTTGCAGTACATGCCAAGGTTCAGCCAGCCATTCACATGCTGGGTCAGCCCCATGCCGTAGATGCCGATCACATTCTTCGCGCTGATATAGACCTCGGCTGCCTCCTCGATCATCGCGCGGGTGAGGCCCGAGTGACGCTCGATCTCGTCCCAGGGGGCCGCGCGCACGGCGGCCTCTGTCTCGGCGAAGCCGGTGGTCTGGCCCTCGATGAAGGCGCGGTCAAGGACGGTGCCGGGGGCCGCGTCCTCCGCGGCAAGGACGCATTTCATCATCCCCGCCAGCACCGCGATGTCGCCGCCGGGGCGCAGCTGGTAATATTGCTCGGAGATCTGCGTGGCCTTGCCGAAGGTCATCTGGCCCAGGTTCTGGGGGTCGACGAATTCGATCAGCCCGCGTTCGCGCAGCGGGTTGAAGGTGACGATCCGGCAGCCGCGCTTCACCGCCGCCTTCAGCGTGTGAAGGAAGCGAGGGGAGTTGGTGCCGGTGTTCTGGCCGAAGAAAAAGATCGCGTCGCAATGGTCGAAATCTTCCAGCGTGCAGGTGCCGACGGGCGTGCCGATGAAGGATTTCAGGTTCACGCTGGTCGTCTCGTGGCACATGTTCGACGATTGCGGCAGGTTCTGGTGCCCCATGGCGCGGGCGAAAAGCGCGTAAAGGTAGGATGCCTCGAGCCCCGCGTGACCCGACGCGTAGAACACGGCCTCCTTTGGGTCCATCGCGTTCAGGGCCGTGCCGATGGCCATGAAAGCCTCGTCCCAGCCCACGGGCACGTAGCGGTCGGTCGCGGCGTCGTAGCGCATCGGCTCGGTCAGGCGGCCGGCGGCCTCAAGGTCGTGATCGGGCCAGGTTTTCAGCTCCTCGACCGTGTGCTCGGCGAAGAAGTCGCGGCCGACGCGGCCGGAATCGAGTTCCCACAGCACGGATTTCGCGCCGTTCTCGCAGAATTCGGCGGCGTGGGGATCGGCTGGCTTCGCCCAGGCGCAGGAGGAGCACATGACACCCTTGGGCTTGTTCAGCTCATAGAGGATGCGGAAGGCTTCGCTGTCCTTGTGGACCTCGCCGAAGATCTCGGCCACGCCCTTGAGCGACCCCCAGCCGCCCGAGGGGTGGTCGTAATGCGGCAGGCCCTCGTCCTGTTTCGTGGCGTCGTGGCGGGGCGGGGTGGGGCTGGCCATGTGCGTGTCCTCCTGCTGCTTGGGGGGCAACGGGCACGGGGCGCGGCGGTTCCCTCACGATGGTGCGCAGAGGTGCGGAGGGCAGCGCCCGACCCTGGGTGGGCGCCTTGCCGCGTTCGTGGTCAGCGTTTCATGCCGCCACACTCCTCCGGCGATTGAACGCGTGGCGACGTTGCGGTGCGCCCTCCCGGGGGAAGGGTCGGGCGCTGCCCGGGCTTGTCGCCCGGGCGAGATTTGGCTGATGTGGCGCCGGGACAGGCCAGACCAAAGCAAAAGGCCCGGCGCATCGCTGCACCGGGCCTTCCGTGTCGAAGGGCGGAGGGGCTTACTTGCCCATCGCCGCCGTCAGCTCTTCCTGCAGTTCCTTGACCGACAGGTCGATCATCTTGCGGGCGTAATCGCCAATCTCGATGCCTTCGACCAGCTTGTATTCACCGCCTTCGCAGGTCACCGGCATGCCGCAGATCAGGCCTTCCGGGATGCCGTAGCTGCCGTCGGTCGGGATGCCCATCGACACCCAGCCGCCCTTGGTGCCGTGGATCCAGTCGTGCATGTGGTCGATCGCGGCGTTCGCGGCCGAGGCGGCCGAGGAGGCGCCGCGCGCTTCGATGATCGCGGCGCCGCGCTTGCCCACGGTCGGGATCAGCGTGTCGCGGTACCAGGTCTCGTCGTTGATCATGTCCGCAATGGCCTTGCCCGACGCGGTGGTGTTCGACCAGTCGGGGAACATGGTGGGCGAGTGGTTGCCCCAGACGGCCGCCTTCTCGATGTCGCGCACGGCGACGCCGGCCTTGGCAGCCAGCTGCGACAGGAAGCGGTTGTGGTCGAGGCGCAGCATCGCGGTGATGTTGGCGCGCGGGAAATCGGGGGCGTGGGCGGCCAGGATCGCGGCGTTGGTGTTCGCGGGGTTGCCCACGACGATCACCTTGGCATCGCGCTTTGCGGCGTCGTTCAGCGCCTTGCCCTGCACCTTGAAGATCTCGGCGTTGACCATCAGCAGGTCGGCCCGCTCCATCCCCTTCGACCGCGGGCGCGAGCCCACGAGGAAGACGCAATCGGCATCCTTGAAGGCGACCGCCGGGTCATCGGTGGCGACGATGTCCTCGAGCAGCGGGAAGGCGCAGTCTTCGAGTTCCATGATCACGCCCTTGAGCGCCGCCATCGCCGGGGTGATGTCCAGAAGCTGCAGGATCACCGGCTGGTCCGGCCCGTAGACATCGCCCTTGGCGATGCGGAAGAGCAGCGAGTAGCAGATTTGGCCGGCAGCACCTGTGACGGCGATGCGTTTGGCGGGAAGTGTCATCTGGACCTCCTTGTCCCGATTGCGTCGCTTGGGCACCTAGCGCGTTATATTGCCGCTGTCCAATGCGCGAGCGCTAACAACGTGAACCCCGGCCCGGAAACGGCGCGGGAGGCTACGGTATCCCGCTGTATACCGAAACTTCAGGAAGGGAAACCGCTGGTTTTGCGCGAAGGGGTGTGCGAATCGGTGCGTGTGCGTTCGGGGCACCAAGGAACAGAATTTGCGCCGATCCGGCCCGGTGATCCGGCCCGGTGATCTGGCCCCGTGCACGGTCGCCCATGGCGATCGCGGGGCCAGCGCCGGCCCGTCCCGACGGGCGGGCGCTTTGCCGCCCGCGCGAGACGCTCATTCGTTGGAGGAACCTGGCCGGGATTAAGCGCTGCCGTTCGAAGGGGACGAGCGTCAGACCACGGGCCGACGCTTGCCCTGCTTGCTTTGCGTCGGTCTCTCAGACCTCGACCTCGACCTGGCCGATCGGCTTGGAACAGCAGGCCAGGATGTAGCCGTCCTCGATGTCGTCCTCGGAGATGCCGCCGTTGTGAACCATGACGACCTGCCCCTTGGTCTTGCGGATCTTGCAGGTGCCGCAGACGCCGAAGGTGCAGCCCGAGGGGATCACGATGCCGGCGCCGCGCGCCACCGACAGGACGGTGTCGGTTTCGTGGCACGAGGCGGTGACGCCCGAGGCGGCAAAGGCGATCTCGGCCGCCGCGTCCTCGTCCGGGACCACGTCGTCCGGCACCGCCACGTCCGCCGCGTCCTCGATCGGCGCGGAAAAGCTTTCCTGGTGGTATCGTTCCATATCGTAACCCAGCGCGATCAGCATCTCGCGTACCGAGGTCATGAAGCTTTCCGGCCCGCAGCAATAGACCTCGCGTTCCAGGTAGTCGCCCGCGATCAGGCCCAGCATGATCTGGTTCAGCCGGCCGCGATAGCCGGTCCAGACGCGGTAGGGATCGTCCTCCTTCACCACGAAGCTCAGCTTGATGCCCGGCATCCGGGCGGCCATCATCTCCAGCCGCTGGCGCGAGATGATGTCCTGCGGGCGCCGCGCGCAGTGGATGAAGTTGACGTCGACGTCGGTGCCACGGTCGTAAAGATAGGTTGTCATCGACAGCGACGGCGTGATCCCCGATCCGGCCGAGATGAACAGGTATTTCTTGCGCTCGCGCGGCGGCAGGGTGAAGAGGCCCGCGGGACCCATCGCCTTGATCCGCATGCCGGGCTTGAGCTGGTCGAGCATCCAGCGCGTGCCGACGCTGCCTTCCTGCGCCTTCACGGTGATCGAGATCGACAGCGGCCGCGAGGGCGAGGACGAGATGGTGTAGGTCTTCCACACCGTGCCGCCCGGCACCGGCAGTTCCAGCGTCATGAACTGCCCCGGCGCAAAGCGGAACAGCGCCCCCGAGGGGGCGGTGAAGCTGAAGGTCATCGTCTCGGGCGCCTCGGGCACGACCGAGCAGCATTCCAGCGGTTCGGCGTCGGTCCAGATCCCGGCGTCGTCTGCCGCCGACAGGTCGACGCGATCCTGGTCGCCGCTCATTCCGCCGCGACCCGGGCCTGGCCGCCGACCGGGCCGGCGACAGTGCCGGTGATCGCGCGGATCATCGTCTCGGCGTACCAGTCGGAGAACTGGATCACCCCGTCCTCGTGCGACCGCGAATAGGGGCCGGGTTCGTAGGCGGGCGAAAGGATGCCGCGCTGGTTGTTCTCGACCACCTCGCGATCCTCGTCGTTGGTGTGTTCCCACACCTCGGTCAGGCGCTTGAGGTCATAATCCTGCCCCTCGACCGCGTCCTTGTTCACAAGCCAGGTGGTCTGCACCTCGGTTTCCAGCGGGCCGCGCGGGGTGACGCGGAAGGTGATCGAGTGATCGCCCAGGAAGTGGTTCCAGGTGGTGGGGTAATGGAACATGAGCAGCGTCCCAGCCTGGTCGGCACCGACCCGGCCCAACCGCTTGGCGACGGCCAGCTTGCCATCCATCGTGTAGCTTTGCGCACCCTCCAGCAGCGGCATGCGCGCCACCCGGAACTGCCCGCCCGGGTCAAGCTTGAAGCGCGAGGGCGCGCCAGCGGCCTCGAGCCGGTTGAAGTGCTTCTCGACGATGTCGGGGAACTTGCCGTCGGCCGCCACGCCCGAGATCGTCGGATCCTCGGGGTAGGTGCGGCAGAGCGAGGGGTGGTTGCCCGCGCAATGATAGCATTCGCGGTTGTTTTCCCAGACCAGCTTCCAGTTGCCGTTCTCGATGATCGTCGACTGGTGCGCGACCTTGGCGTTTTCCAGGTCATGCACCGCGAGGTAGGGGGTCACCGTCTCGGCGAAGCGGTCGAAATCGGGGGCTGCGTCGGCGAGGCAGATGTAGACGAGACCTGCGAGGTTGCGGCAATGCACCGGCTTCAGCCCATGTTTCGACGGGTCGAAATCGGGGCCCATGTCGCGCGCCCAGAGGAGTTTTCCGTCAAGCTCGTAGGTCCACTGGTGGTAGGGGCAGACAAGCTTCGGATGTCGGCCCTTCCTGGTCTTGCACAGGACGGAGCCACGGTGGCGGCAAGAATTGTGGAAGGCGCGGATCTCGCGGTCGTTGCCGCGCACGATCACCACCGAATAGGCGCCGACCTCGTGCACGACGTAATCGCCGGGCTTCGGGATCTCGCAGGCGGCGATGGTGAACAGCCACTCGCGGTACCAGATCTTTTCCATATCGACCTGGAACACACCGGGATCGCCGTAGAAAGGCTGTGCCAGCGAATGGGCGGGCTTGCGCCGCATGAGAAGCGAGAGGACGTCCGAATCGCGCAGCATCAGTCTTCTCCTGAGAGTGTCGCCCGAAGCGGCCGCCGACTTCGGGGGGAGGGGGAGGGGCGGCCGGGGCCGCGCCGGCCCCGGGTCGTATCGCCCCTACAAGGCCCCAAATCGCGACCCGCCACGCGGCCTTTTGCGACACTCGCGAAACGGCGGGCGACCTCTCGGCACCCGGCGCGATGCCGCACTGCCGCATGGTGGCCGGAAATGGCCCGGCCATCGCCGAATCGAGCACGGTGCGGGGAGTCGGGGAAGGCTGCCCGACGCGTCGGGCAGGTGGGGACGGCCCCGCCGGTGGCGGAGCGCGCATGGCTGCGCACCCCAGGGCTGCGGCACCATGGCCAGGGCACTGAGGGGGCGCCATGGCGGGCCGGTCTACCAATGTTTCCGTCGCACCCCCGGGGCGAAACCGGGGCGAAACCGGGGCCGGAACGCAAGGGGCCCGCCTGTGGAAAGGCGGGCCCCTGCGTTGTGGTTTCGTGGCGCGCTCAGGCGAGCATGAGCATCGGGTTTTCCAGCGCCTCGACGATCGCCTTGAGGAGCACGGCGCCGAGCGCGCCGTCGATCACCCGGTGGTCGACCGAAAGCGTCATCGACATGATCGTCGCGACCTCGATTTCGCCCGCGTCGTTGACCACGGGTTTCTTCACGCCCGCGCCGACGGCGAGGATCGCGCCATGGGGCGGGTTGATCACGGCGTCGAAATTGTCGATGCCGAACATCCCGAGGTTCGAGATCGCGAAGCTGCCGCCCTGGTATTCATGCGGCGCAAGCTTGCGGTCCTTCGCGCGGCCCGCGAGATCCTTCATCTCGGTCGAGAGGGCCGAGAGCGACTTGGTGTCGGCATCCTTCAGGACCGGGGTGAAGAGGCCGCCGTCGATCGCCACCGCAACGGCCACGTCCGAGGGCTTCAGCTTCAGGATCCGGTCGCCGGCCCAGACGGCATTGGCGTCGGGCACCTGCTGCAGCGCCTGGGCGCAGGCCTTGATGATGAAGTCGTTGACCGACAGCTTCACCCCGCGGCCCGAAAGCTGGTGGTTCAACTCGCCGCGCAGTTTCATCAGTGCGTCGAGACGGACATCGCGGCGCAGGTAGAAATGCGGGATGGTCTGCTTGGCCTCGGTGAGACGGGCGGCGATGGTCTTGCGCATCCCGTCCAGCTTGACCTCCTCGAATTCCCGGCCCTCGTACATCTTGAGGACGGCATCCGTGGAGGGGCCGGCAGGCGCGGCGGCGGGGGCCTTGGCAGCTTCGGGCGCAGGGGCGGCGGCCGCGGCGGGCTTGGCGCCCGGTTTCGCGGCCTCGACATCGGCCTTTACGATCCGGCCATGCGGGCCGGAGCCGCTGATCTGGCTGAGATCAAGCCCCTTGTCGGCGGCGATGCGGCGTGCCAGCGGCGAGGCGAAGATGCGCTCGCCGTCCTTCTTCGGCGCGGCCGGGGCCGAGGCGGCGGGCACCTCGTCCTTCGCCTTCGGCTTCTCCTCGTCCGTGTCCGCCTTGGACGACGCGGCGCCGGAGGCGGGCTCCGCCGGGTTGGTGGCGTTCTCGATGTCCGAGGCGTCCTCGCC